>NZ_FPKR01000011.1 GCF_900119825.1 Chitinimonas taiwanensis DSM 18899
GCTGAGCCACTACGCCGAGCCACCAAAATAGCTTTCAAACTGCTGGCGCTGACCTTTGTGCGCCCAGGTGAGCTGCGTGGAGCGCTTTGGGAGGAATTCGACCTTGAGCGAGCTGAATGGCGCATCCCCGCAGAACGGATGAAGATGCGCAGCCCGCACATCGTACCGCTATCGCGCCAGGCGCTGGCACTGCTGGTTGAGTTGAAGCCCTTGGCAGGGAGCAGCCCGTTCCTCTTTCATGCCACCACCAATATCAACCGGCCCATGTCAGAAAACACCCTGAGTTATGCCATGGGGCGCATGGGCTATAGCGGCACGGCCACCCCGCATGGATTTCGCGCGCTGGCGTCAACGGTGCTGAATGAAGAGGGCTTTGATCCTGACATCATCGAGCGGCAACTGGCGCATGCGGAGCGGAACAAGGTCCGCGCTGCATATCATCGAGCGGAATATCTCGATGACAGGCGCAAGATGATGCAATGGTGGGCTAATTATCTTGACGGGCAATACGTTAATTGATCCTGACATTATCGAGCGGCAACTGGCGTATTTGGAGCGGAACAAAGTCCGTGCTGGCTATCACTGAGCGGAGTACCTTGAAGGCAGGCGCAAGATGATGCAGTGGTGCGCTGATTTTCTGAGCAAGCAAGACTAGAGTAGGAATTGTTCATCGGTGAAGGCGGATACTGCATGTCCATCCAGCGCAGGCTCATACAAACGTCACTACTTGACGGTGTTGTTGCTGAAAAACAGATGAGGGGGGGGTAAACCATAATTGTTGATGCTTATGGTGGATGAAGTCCGGTAGGATAGCGAAAGACTGCATACCTGCAGTTTCATTACATTGATTTACGTAGGATTTAAATGGCCTGCGTATAAATCGTTGTGTTATTGAATCAGGCAACTGCACGTGCTGCTGATGCTGAGAATAATACTGTTGTTATCATGGGAGCTGCATGTTAGAGCCGAGCAGCGCCAATCACCTCAAATTTAGTTCTTGTTGATTCAGGAATCTTCTCAATGCCAAGCCCAAAAATATTTGTATCGTCAACGTGCTATGACTTAGGAGCTGTGCGGGAGCAGCTTCGTAATTTCCTCTTTGATCTTGGCTACGACCCAATTCTTAGCGAATACTCTGACATCCTTTATGATCCAAGAACTCATACACATACCAGTTGCCTTCAAGAAGTGCCTGGTGCAGACATGGTAGTGCTAATTGTCGGATCACGCTTTGGAGGGAAGGCCGTTCCCGAAGCATTGAATTCTGTTAGTTTAGAGAGAATTAGCAATGCAGGCTTTGATGTTTCAGCCATTGAGAATATTTCTAATCTATCAGTTACGCAACTTGAAGTGCTTAAAGCAGTTGAGTCGCAAGTTCCCGTCTTTGCCTTTGTCGATGAAAAAGTATGGCATGATCATCTTGTTTTTGAAAAAAATAAGGATTTGGTTGGTCAGATTAGATTTCCATCAATAGAAAAACCTGAAACTGCAAAATATACATTTGAATTTATAAACTTCCTTAAGAGCCGGATTCGAGGAAATTCTGTCGTTTCATTTTCCAAAATTGAGGATATTGAGAATCATTTAAGGAAGCAGTGGGCTTCGCTATTTCAACGCCTGCTTAGAGAATCGCGAGAAAAAGAGTACGAAAGCCGTCGCATGTTTGGGATAGCGGAGCAGATTGAAGATTTAAAAACGGCGGTGCTATCAACAATTGCCAACACGCAATCAAGAGAGATAGCAAGAGGTGCTATAAAATACAGGCGTCTGGTCGATTTCTTAATGGGCTTAAGGCTTGCTGATATTAGTATTATTTTAAGGGGTGGCATGAATTTTGAAGAGCTCTTGAAAAGGGCTGGAATTGTACAGACGCTCGAAGTCGACCCACGAGATCGTGAACGATTCTTTGGGAGAACGATCCTTGTTAAGGATGATGGCACATTCTATGAGCTTCGATTCCCAATCGAGTTTTTAAACGAGATTGGTGCTGACTGGTTGGCGTTTGTCTCAATGCCTGAGGATTCTAGACGTGTAATTTATGAAGCTTTATCTGATAGCGAGAGAATGGGGGCTGGCTTGCTTAGATACAGAAAGAGTAAATTTGAGGAGTATCATCGCAACGCTGACATTCAGCCTGAATTATATAATGTGCATACAGCAGCCTAGTACTGCAATCAGCCGGCTTCTCAGACGGCTTTCTTTTAAGGTTCTCTTGGCGATTGATTAAACCTCGTTTCTAAAATTTACTTTCAAAATAACACGGTGCTCCATGTATTTCAGGAAAATTGAAATAGAGAATGCTGGGCCAATTGATCATCTATCAATTGATTTTCCCATGAACGCTTCGGGTAGTCCCAAGCCATTAGTAATCGTTGGTGAAAATGGCACGGGCAAAACAATCCTTCTTTCATATCTTGTTAATACACTTATTGCCGCGAAGCAGGCAGCTTTCGACGATACCGAGGTCGAACACGGCAAGGTCTACAAATACAGGAGCCCTCAGTATATTAGATCAGGTGCACTTTATTCATATGGGCGTGCTGAATTTGCCAATGGGCAATTTGTTGAAGAGTGGCAACTTAGTGTCATAAAGTCTAAATTTGAGGAGATTTTTTCCTTTTCTCCGGCAAGGAGGAGCTGGACTGCCATTTCTCCAAATGAGCTATCGCACTTTGAAAGTTCGCTGGCTCGAAATGAGCCGTCGGCGAGAGAGTTGTTTGAGAATAAATGCTGTTTATATTTTCCGGTCAACAGATTTGAAGAGCCTGCGTGGCTGAATGTTGACAACCTAAAGGAAAGGGCTGCTTATACCGAGTTAAAGCATGTCGATCGTTATTCCAATAGGAGTATTATTTCAACATCTCCCCTTAAGGTGAATAGGAACTGGCTTCTGGACCTGATTTTTGATCGCCAAGCCTTTGAGATGCGGACCCAAAATGTAGCTCTGCCCTTTGGGCCAAGTCAGGAAAGCATCAGTGTCCCTGTGTTCGGGGGATTTAAGGGGCAAAGCACACGTATTTATGAGGCCGTTTTACAGCTACTGCGTACTACACTTCGTGTGGAAGGAAAAGTCCGGCTGGGGGCTGGTACTAGGCATAATCGGCTAATTTCAATAATTAAAGACGAGGCCCCGTGGATTCCAAACATATTTCAGCTTTCGACAGGGGAGGTGTTATTGTTGAATCTTTTTCTGTCTACAATTCGTGATTATGACTTGAGTGGCGGCTCCGTGGATGATCTAAGTGATATACGCGGAATTGTAGTAATTGATGAGATCGATGCTCATCTTCATACTTCTCACCAAAAAGAAATATTACCGAATCTTTTGGCATCATTCCCAAATGTGCAATTTATAATAACATCACATTCGCCCCTGTTTTTATTAGGCTTGGAAGAGCGCCTTGGCTGCGATGGCTTCAAAATAGTAAATATGCCTGATGGCGAAGTATTATCGGCTTCGGATTTCTCAGAATTTACGGCGGCTTATGAAACATTCAAACAGACAAGCCTGTACAGGCAGGATATCTTAAATGCTCTAAAGGCCAATTCGCGTCCAATTGTTTTCGTTGAGGGTGATTACGACATTCGGTATATTACTCGAGCTGCTGAATTGCTTGCAAAGTCCCATGTTCTCGATGCTATTCAGCTTAGGGATGGTTCTGGATTTGGCAATTTAGACAAAATCTGGCGATCTTATGAAGTTCAGCTGGCGGAACTTTTGCCCTCAAAAATACTTCTGCTTTATGACTGCGACACAGGCAAAGCGACGTCCGAGAAAGGGCAGCTTATTAAGCGGATTGTTCCATCAGTAGTGGAGTCTGCAATATCAATTGGTATTGAAAACCTCATTCCTGTTGATATCATTTCTCGGCTTGAGAAAAGCCACCCTCAATTTATTGACTCAACCGATTCGACAACTACTCGTATTCGAGGCTGCGAGGTTGTCACGCCAGCAAAGAAATCAGTCAATAAAGATGAAAAGAAAAATTTGTGTGACTGGTTCTGTGCTAACGGGACTCCCGAAGACTTTCGGAATTTTGCTTCAATCTTTGACATCATTGAGAGTTCGTTACTAGCGCCTTGATTTTTTGGGGCGCTAACTCAGTACTTGGCAGGTACGCCGCAGCAGCTCCCTTTGGTTCACTTTGACATTTGGAATACTTGTCATCAAGTCTGTGAATTCTTCCAACTGAACGACCGCTTCCGCTCTCATAGTTCATATTGGCTTGATCGCCACATTGTGTGGCCTCACTTCGGCCTTTCCCCTGGGCGCGCGCTCGTATCCCCGCCACGCCCGCCCGCTTCATAGGGCGCATTTTATGCACCCTGCAGAACCCACCCCGCCCTCGCCAACACTGGCGCGCTGCGGGGGCCTAGGGCCTCGCCAATTTATGCGTTTTTATGCACCCAGCTTATGCACCTGGGCAACTGGCCCCAGCTCGGTCGCTTCGCCCACTTCCCGCCTGCATTTCCTAGCCCGCTAAGGGCCGTCTAGCGCTGTCCTGGCGCGTCCCTATCCGTTCATTGCTATCGCCCGCGCTGCCGGTTTGCCGGTCGTGCAGGCGCGCGCTTGCGCGCATCGCAATCCGCGCTTGGCGCTAGTCGGTTTGGTCGCCTGCGCGCCACCGCTTCCCGCGTCCCCGCCTAGATCAATCAAGCCACCCGATTTCCAGTCTTTGCAGGACGTCTCTGGACCCCTTTGGCGACCCGCCATTGTGTGGCGCTTCCACACAATCCCCATCGCATGACCCCTTGGCGGCCGGCCGCAATACTGCCGGCATGCGTTCAAACAACGCACACCAGCACCTACCGGGATGCACCGGTAACGATTTTTCGCCAAGGAGTCTTGATGCAGCACCCCACCACCAAACCCGCCGCCACAGGCAAGGCCGACACCAGCGCAAAGGCTGAACGCTTCCTGCGTCTGCCCGAGGTCATGTCCCGCACAGCCCTGTCCCGCTCGGGCATCTATGCCGCCATCCAGCGCGGTGAGTTCCCCCACTCCATCCCGCTCGGTGGCAAGTCCGTCGCCTGGCTGGAATCCGAAATCACCGCGTGGCAGGACGCCCGCATTGCCCATCGTCAACACTGAGCCCGCCCACCATGCTGACCAATCCCCAAGTCATCGAACGACTACAGACCCAAGCCAATACCGTCCTGGCCGCCCGCCAGGCCTTCGAAGCCAAGCGCGACGAGGTGACAGCCCTGCGCGCCGAGATCGCCCTGCACCGTAAAGGCGCCGAGGCGGCAGACAGCGAAGCGCGCGGTATCCGTGAAGAGACCGCTGGCCTGCTGCGTGCCCTGGCTGGCCAGCTCACCAAGCACTTCCGCGACCTGAAGGCCAAGGAGCGCGCCGCCTACACCCTGGCGGAAGACTTCCGCGAGCTGGTGGCCAATCTGGAACTCATGCTGGAAGAAGCCGAGGACGATGCCCGCGGCCTGCTGGCCAGCTATCTGACCAAGGCCAACCACCTGCGCGTGGCCTATGCCGATGCCCTGATCGAAGAAGGCCTAGCCACACTGCCGCCCGCCCTGATTGCCGGCATGCGCTTCAAGGCCACCTCGCTGGAGGCCGAAGATCGCTGGGCGGCCTGGAAGCAGTTCACCTTCTCCACGGCAAACCAGCACGCCTTCGCGCAGCTCACCGACAAGCTCCCCGCCGCGCTGAATCGCCAGGTGCAGTTCGAGGACAGCCCGATTGAAGACGCCCTGCACCTGCAAGACCGGGCCGGCATTGAGCCCGAAACCAGTCCTGCCGCCCGCGCCCGCCGTAACCAACAACGTGCCCAGCGCAAAGCCGAACTGGCCAGCTAAGAGCGGGCAGGCTATCTCCGCTTAGGTGACGAGCGCCGGATGCTGACCGACTGTTAGGCCCTCAAACCCGCTGCCAGCGCGGCTTTCAGAGAATATATCCACCCACTTGATCGACTTATTTGAATGAGCGCAAAGCCAGTGATTTATCAGCGTTTGATGAAATAGAAAACCCCTGCGGTACAGGGCAGTGCATTCGGCGCTATACCGCATGTTTCCTGGCATTGAAGGCAATCGGCATTCAAAAACGGTTAAGCCGATCGGTGGGGGCTTTGTGGCTCAATGCCGCCGCTTACGCAGCTTGATGCGCCTATTTGATCGTTTTTTTACATAGCTTAAGGACGGCTTCCATGCCCCAACTGAAACAGTCCCTCATTGCATTTGAAGTAAGCCAGGCGGTGCAGCCATGAGCATGAACTGCCCCCACTGCGGCCAGATCTCCACCACCCGCACCAGCAAGCCGGTTTCCCTGATCTCGAAGGAGACCTGGTATCAGTGCCGCAACCTCGAGTGCGGCCATACCTTCGTCGCAGTGACCGAGGTCGTGCGCACCCTGTCGCCCAGCGCCCGCCCGAATCCCCTGGTGCGCCTGCCGATCAGCCGCCCCGCGACCCGCCGTTGAGCAGGTGCCCCATGTCCTCACTTCGCTTCACACCCACACGCAGCGCGCTTGACGGGTGCGTCCAACTGGACGACCATGCAGCTGTCGCGGTCAATCCCGCGACCGGGATTGGCGTCCCGATTGCTATGGCGGACAACCGCCTTCAGAGCGGTTTTTTTGCGTCCGTGACAAACACCATTGGTGCGTCCTCTTTATGGCGGGCCATGGTGGGAGAGTGTTCGCACTCGCCGGTCTCCGTAGCACCGGTACGCCAATCCTGCCATGTGCCTGCCACCCCGATTGGCGTCGGGATGCAGGTCTTCAAAGCTACGGAGGCCCTGATGCCAAAACTCTGCCTGCGCGCCTTGCGCGCCGTCTTCCCCCCTCGCTCCATCCCCGTTTCTACGCTGCCCACCCAGGCCGAAGCCCGTGCGCTTGGCGCCCTGCTGGTCGCCCAAGGCCGTCGCGCCGTCATTGCTCCCGCTGCCCAGGGCTTCACTGTCTGCGAGGTGGCCGCATGAACGCGCTTGCCCTGCTGACGGCTGATCGCCGCACGCTCTCGAACTAAGCCGAGGGCCACTCCATGAACCAGCAAATCCCCAACCCGCACGCCGGGCTGGACGCCCCCGGCTTGCCTGCGTGTGTGCGTACCGACCTGCCTGCCCATGCTTTGCCGCGCAAGGCGCATAGCCTGATTGCCGACGACGAGACCCTGCAGATCATCCTGACCACCGAAGCCACCCAAGCGGGCTGCGATGCCCTGATTGCCTTGCTCCAAGCCCAACGCGCCTATCTGCCCAAGGATCGCCACCATGTCTAAGCTGAACACGACCCAAGCCCCCTTCATGCTGGCCACCGAGTTCATCAACGGTGATCCGCGTTCCTTTATCCGCATCGAGGATGCGGCCTATCTGGCCGGCCAGGGTCTGGCCGGCGAGCTGATGGCCTGCATGCTGTTCTTCATGGAACGGCCAGGCGTGCCGGAGAAGGTTAGCCAGCGCGCCGGCCGGGCCATGCTGGCAGGCTTCCTGCAACCCTTGCTGCCCCTGGTGGAAACCTCCCTGGTCAGCCTGAACGCCAAAGAGCGCGCGCTGCTGTTGGAACGCCTGATGGCGTCCATCATGGCCGGTGCGCCGGCTGCCCTGGCTTTGCTGGATGAGGAGAGCCACTGATGCGCACCCTGGACGCTGAGACCGTGCGCCACGCTGCACAGGGCCGCTGGCCCTTCATCCTGAGCGCGCTCGGCCTGCCGGCTGAGGCCTTCACCCATCACCGCAACCGGCCTTGCCCCTGCTGCGGGGGCACTGACCGTTTCCAGTGGATCGACAAGGACGCCGGCCGCTTCGTCTGCCGTGCCCTGGATAGCCAGGGCGGCGACGGCTTCGCCCTGGTGATGCACTGGCAGGGCGGTAACTTCGCCAGCGCCCTGGCGGCCGTGGCCGGGGTGCTCGGCCTCGCGGGCGGCCAGGCGCCTGCGTTGCCTGCTGCGCCCGTCCCCAGCAAACCCGATAGCCGCTACACGGCCAAGCAGCAGGCCATGAAGCTGGCCCGCCTGTGGGACGAGGCCCGGCCGCTCAGCCCGACCGATGCCGCAGGCCGCTATCTGGCCAGCCGGGGCCTTCGTCTGGACGCCTTCCCCGCCTGTTTACGCCTGCACCCAGCCTTGCCCTACTGGTGCGAGGTCGCCGGCGAGCCGAAGGCGCTGGGGCAGTTCCCGGCCCTGCTGGCCCAGGTGATCGACCGTGAAGGCCAGCTGGCCGCGCTGCACCGTACCTACCTCAGCCCCGAGGGCCACAAGCTGGCCTTGTCGCACCCCGAAACCGGTGAAGCCTTACCGGCCCGCAAGCTGATGGTGCGCAGCGAGCGCGCCACCCAGGGGGCGGCCATCCCGCTGTATGCGCCCAGCGAAGGCCGCCTGGCCCTGGCCGAAGGGCTGGAAACCGCCCTGGCGGTCCAGCTCGGCAGCGGCCTGCCGGTGTGGGCCTGTGTCAGCGCAGCCGGCCTCGAGCGGGTCGTGCTGCCGGAGGGGGTGCGCGATGTGTTCATCTTCGCCGACCACGACCCGAGCGGCACCGGCGAGAAAGCCGCCGCCAAGCTGGCCAAGCGCCTGCAAGTGGCCGGCCTGCGTGTGCGTACCCGCAAGCCAGCCCAGGCCGGCACCGACTGGCTGGACGTCCTCAACGCCAGCCAGCGCAGCGCTGCCCGCAACCCCGAACCCACCACCCAGCCCACCACCCCACCGGAGGCCGCCCAATGAGCCGCCAGGATGACGAAAAAATCCTCCAACACGCCGCCAGCCTGCCACCCGACCCCATCGACCCCGGCCCCACGCTCGGCCCGCGCGTCGCGGTGACCGAACAGGGTGTGTGCTATGTCGGCACCAAGGTCGATGCGCAAACCGGCGCCGTGACCGAACTCCCGCCCATGTGGTTATGCGACAAGCTCGAGATCATTGGCCGGGGCACCGATGAAGGCGGTGAGCATTACCGCATCCTGTCCTGGCAAAGCCGCGGCAATCGCCACACCCAGATCAAGGCCATCCCGCTGAGCCAGATCGGCGAGCGGGCCAGCTGGGCCATGCTGCGCGCCCACGGCCTGGCCCTGGCCACCAACCGCCGCGCGCTCGAGCAGCTGGCCGCCTGGCTGCAAACCGGGGGCAGCGACACCATGCACCAGGTGACCGAGCGCGGTGGCTGGCTACATGGCGCCTACGTCCTGCCGAGTGGCGAGATCATCGGCACCCCGGATGTACCGCTGTTCTATCTGGGCGACCAAAGCCACGCCAACGCCTACAAGGTGAAAGGCAGCGTGGACGGCTGGCGCGATAGTGTGGCCGCCCTGGCCAGGGGCAACACCCGGCCCATGCTGGCCATCGGCGCCGCCCTGGCCGCCCCCTTGCTCGGCCTGGTCGGTCTCGAGTCGGGTGGCTTCCATCTGTATGGCCCGAGCGGCTGCGGCAAGACCACCTCGGCCAATGTGGGCGCCTCGGTGTGGGGCCTGCCGCGCGAACAGCTGCTGAATTGGGACGCCACCGCCATTGCCCTGGCCAATGCCGCCGCTGCCCGCAATGACGGCCTCATGCTGCTCGATGAAATGGGCCAGGGCAGCCCGGAAGCGGTCAGCATGGCCGCCTACCGCCTCTTCAACGGCACCGGCAAGATGCAGGGCGCCAAGGAAGGCGGCAACCGCGACATGCTGCGCTGGCGGGTGCTGGTACTCAGCACCGGGGAAATCGACCTGGCCGCCTTTATGCAGGGCGGCGGGCGACGCACACGGGCCGGGCAGGAAGTCCGCCTGGCCAGCCTGCCCGCTGACGCCGGGCAAGGTCTGGGGGCCTTTGAGACCCTGCATGGCCACGAGAACAGCAATGCCCTGGCCAGGGCGCTGGATGAAGCCGTACAGGCCGAACACGGCACTGCCGGCCGCGCCCTGGTGGCCCATGTGGCCGCCAACCGGCCCGCCCTGGCCAAGCGCCTGCAACTGGCCAGCCTCGCCCCCGACTACCTCGCGGGCCTGCATGCGGTGGAAGCCAGCGGCCAGGTGCGCCGCGTGGCGGCCCGCTTCGCCGTCACCGGGGAAGCGCTCGAGATCGCCACCGAAGCCGGCTTGACCGGTTGGGCGGCCGGCGAAGGCCATGCGGCCATGCAGCGCTGCTTCCACGACTGGTTGAAGCGTTACGGCTTGGGCAATCGGGAAGAAAGCCAGGTGATCGAACAGGCGGAAGCCTGGTTTGCCGCCAATGCCTTCGCGCGCTTCATCGACTGGCACGACGCAGGTAGCGACCGCGAACCCCTCATGCCCAACTGCGCCGGCTACCGCCGCCGCACCGACACCGGGGTGTACTGGCTGGTGTTTCCGGGCGTGTTCTGCGACGAGCTGGCCGAGGGCTTCGACAAGACCATGGCCGCCAGCACCCTGGCCAAAGTAGACATGCTGCAAACGGGCAATGACGGCAAGTCCACCTCGGTGCACAAGACCCCCGACCTACCCAGGCAGCCGAGGCGCTTTTACAAGTTCATCGCCATTGTGCGGAAGGACGAGACAGAAGCAGAAGCCACAGCAAGTGCGACATAAAAAGAAGGTGTTACCGGTGTAACGGTGTAACCAAGAAAAAGAAGGCTGCTAAGACAAGGGCTTACAGCAGGAAAGCAGTTACACCCCCGTTACGCTACAGGGAAAAGCGGGGTAACCAAGGGCCCATTTGCCCGCCTGGTTACCTCGTTTGGTAACACCCAGGCCGCCAGGGGAATCCTTGGTGTTACCGCTGAAAGCCTTGACTGGTGCGGGTTTGCGGGCTTGGTTACACCGTTACACGGGTTACACGCTGAAAATGTGTGTATATAGGAGGCAAGTGGAAAAACTGCCCTGTGCCTCGATCCTCGCCGCCCGGTTATGCTCTGACTTCCACAGCTAACGACCGTGCGCCATGACCCCGTCAGTCCCCATTCCAACCGACAACATCTACAAGTTCGCCTGCTTGTTCGGCCTGGCTTTGATCGTGTCAGGGATATTTGCCTTCGTATCGACCTACACCGCTTCTCTGGATCGCAAGGTGAAGTACTCGCAGGTGGTCTTGGAGCTTCAAGCAAAGCCCACCAAGACAAAGGCGGAAGAACGACTGATTTCCTTGAATGAGCGGCTGATTGAGGTCACAAGGAAGAACGAGAACTCAGCAAACAGCACAGTCGGCTTTGTAATTGGCTTGGGCTTAGTGCTGAGTGGTTTCGGGGCTACGAGATGGTATGTCGTCATCCAGCGACGGGACGACCGGCTTGCGGCATTGCAGCTGGAGAAGCTAGAGGCCGAGATCGCCAAGCTCCGTTCGGAGACCAAGCCCCCAATTGCTCCCGTTGGAAATGGCGCCTCGGTTCCTCCTGCTGACAGCTAGTCAGATGCAAAAAAGGCACAGGCTTTGAAGGTGTGTACCAAATTGTGTACCAAATGAAAAATCACGCTCATGAAAAGCCATATTAAACATATAGTTAGAAGTTTTGTTCGATAGAGGCAGTCGCACCAGTACAGCGCTTTGACCCGTTCAGAGCAAAGAAAAAACCCGCAATGCTTATGGCTTTGCGGGTTTTTTCTTATCTGCGCCTACCACGATGGGGCGCATCAAAGTCATTGATGCCTGAAAGCAAGGCACGTCGAGGCCAGCGCAAGGACGTCGAAACGTCGCTAGGCCCCTGCTGTTTAGAGCGAGTGCTCCCATAACCGTACGCTCGGTGCCGGCAGACTGGCAAGTTAGGGCGATATGTTAGCTCTTGAATAGAGTTACTTAAGGTGCCATGTCGGGCAGAGGTTATGCTTGAGAGCAAGTGGAGCAATGTCCTAAGGGGCGTCGACGTACAGCGACAACCAATCGCCCAAGTGGGTAACGCTAATGCTGAGATGCTTAACGAGTCCGCTCTGAGGTTGTTTTCTTTGAATGGGTTTAACCCAGTCAATCACATCACTTCACTTCTATTGGGAGCGTATTCGCCTAGCGCGGGCTTCTTCGTTGTCGGCATATTTAAGTGCCACTTGCGCTAATACAACGCAAAATGGCTCCAATTGACCATTTGAGTCGGGCTGCAAAACTTCCCTGGCGAATCGCCGCGCTTCAGCTGCGCTTTTTAGTTTTTTAGATTTTCGCGTAGTGCTTCGCTGGATGGTTAATCCGTGTGCTTCTATAGCAGTCCGTCTTAATTCTACCAATTGCTTGTGGCACAACTGCAGAATATTTATGGTGCCGAGTGCCGCCACGTCATGATCACTGGCTGATACCTCGCCCTTGCTGTTGTATAAGAATCTATTGTTGGTGCTGGCTTCATGAGGTGAGATGAAATTCTCGTTCAGGCTGATGCCCTGGCCTCCTTTGATAGGCGCCCCATAACCCGACGATTTGTCGCCGCCATCTTTAGGAAAACAGGCTGCCATGTTGGCATAGTCCAAATCTAGTTCCGGGTTCGTATTCTGGGGGCGAATGTGCTCGATATGGCAATCTGTAATGGATCGAATGCGACGCAACGTATAGGCACACAGGTGGCCTTGCTCATTGAGAAGCGCAGCTCTTACCTGATTTCTCACATCGCTCGGCAAGTTGCTGTAATTCAAATTTTGTGGCGATTGTTGGTTGCTACTTTTCCAATCTCGCAACGCCTGAGGCTCTGCTTTCTTGACAACATGCCTCATGCTCATTACTCCGCCGTCTTACGATCAAAGCGCGTATAGCGACCGATTAGTGCTTCTGCCTCCACCAAATCGGGATGGTCGCCTATTAAGTGCCGGAGATCGTTTAGTTTGCTTTTGGCCGAGTCGAACTGATTGCTCTCTATCTCCTCGAAAATGTCATCCAGTTTTGAGGCGATCTCTGGATCGCGGTCATCACTACCCATGACATGACGCAATATCCAGTTGGAGTCCAAACCAAAGCTTTGACTTGGATGTACTTCCTCCTTGCCTAGAAGAATTATTTCATCAGCCCTGGCTTGTCCTATTAACTGAGGCGAATGCGTTGTACAGATGAACTGGATTTTTGGAAACGCGCGCCGTAAGTCTGTGATAACCCTTCGTTGCCATCGAGGGTGTAAGTGTTGGTCTAGTTCATCAATTAGCACGACACCTGGTGTTTCGCTAATTGCAAGCTCATTGAAATGCGGATTAAGCGATACCGCTTTAAACGCAATATCTCCAATGATCGCGATCATGGTGCGATATCCATCGCTTAGGTCTGACATTGGAATAATACGACCATCGTCAAAATCACACATTAGCGTTTCCTGCCGGATGCTGTAGCGAACACGCTTAACATGCTCGGGCAAGCATTTGTTAATAGCCGAAAGAACGGTTCTAAGGTAGGGTGACTGATCTTCTTCATCAAGCTCTACCCGTCGCTCATATGCCATCCAGCGCATAAGTGATTTCAGGTCGGTTCGATTGTCTACGCTATATCGATATCCGAGGAATCTGTCACTAAACCAATCCGCATCACCATTGGCAGCATCCTCTCTGTCAAAATCCTGCGGAGTTGTGCGTGAGGGCTCTCGATCAGAGTCCGGTGGTAGCGCCCATAGGCGATTGGCGCCGTAATACGAAATAAGAGGCAGGATCACCTCTTTGCCCTCGTTTGCATCTTTGCCACACATTTCCGCCAGTTCACGAATGCGCGCTGCGTTCCTGTAAGTGGTCCGAGATCGATAGTCGCGTGAGCCCAATTCTCGGGACCAATGAACATTAGATTTGTTGGCTACTTCCCCCCAAGCCTCAACTTTGACAGGAGCGAAGTCGCGCAGTACAAAACGCTTACCAATAAACTGGGTCTCGCGGCGAATGTCGCGCTTCTGAATGTGCCGTGAATCATAACCCCTGATCCCAAGTAACCAGCTCCCAATGGCAACCGCCAGAGCTTCTAGTAATGAAGTTTTGCCAGCCCCATTCTCGCCAATAACTAAATTAAAATTTGCGTGAAATTTGAAATCGACTTTCTCGTATTTTCTGAAATTTTCGATGTGTAGTCGATCGATTCGCATGATTTATCTCGATGGGCTTAATATTTGGTTATTGATGGGTGCTTAGCCGAGGTTACGGGCTCTTGCGAAAATAAATTCTTGTGTGTCCAAATTGGTGGGTGATTTTACCTGGCCTGGGCAGTGCATTGCTGATCGTTAAGTTCTTCAATAAATTAAATCCTAATTCGACCATAAGTGAGCAGACGTTGTGTGGCTATGTGCTAATCAAAATGGAGAGATCCGTTCTTAACTACTGAGCTTTGTCCAAGGCCTGTATGGAGAATAAATATGCACTTGCACGTATTGCAACGTATCACTGTGCGAGGATGCTATCACTACTCAGCACCGCATATCGATATGCGCGAGTTTCTCTCTGCTCCTTGCCGCCCACGCCCCGCCTAGGTACTGTCCGCCCCTGCGCCTAAGCGGGTAGGGCGCCAGCAACGGGGGATGGATGACGGTTGACGCGTATGAGCGCTTGCGGGCGAATGGGTTTGCGCTGGCGGGTGGACTGGGGGATTTGCAGCGGCGCGCCTGCGTCTACCATCACCTGTATGCCGATTCGGGCCAGCGCAATGTCTTCCCGCTGATTGCGGCGCATGGGGCGCTGTGGGCGAGCGGTTACTTCAAGCAGGGCATGCTGGCTGGGCGGTTGCTGTCGCTGCCCTATCTGTTCTGGTCGGCCCGGCGGCGGGCCATGCTGGCCGCGCTGGATGATTTTGCCGATCAGTTCCGCGCCATCAACCGCCGTGTGTGTGCCGAGTCGTATGCGCTGTACCACTACACGCGCGATTTGGGCGCCACCGACTTTATCGTGGGCCTGATCGGCGCCGAGTTTGCCACGCTGCTGTGCGAGTGCCACGCGGCGCGCCGCCTTGACAAGCCGTTTGGTGCCGAGCAGCGCGCGGCGCTGTTTGCGGCCTTCTTCCACTGGGAGCAGGAAAACATCGTGGCGCCGGCCGTGCTGGCGGCATATGCAGGCTTTCACTGGGCGGCGATCAAGCGCCTGGCGCTGCGGCCGCGTGTACGCTTTGCCTACTTCGGCGCGGGCTACAGCCTGCCGTTTGCCGATTTTTCCAGCCAGCAGGAACGCACGCAGCGTGGTCTGCAGGCCTACCAGCGTGCCGAGGCCGTGGGGCTGGCGCAGGTCGAGCAGGCACTCGCGCACTACCGGCTGATGCCGGCGGCCTTCCACGCCAACCCGCGAGCCTATTTCCGTACGCTGGCCTTGGCAGCCTAGCGCGGTCTACCGCCGCCGTAAGTCGGCAGAGAAGGGATGGAAGCTATGCAGACTATTCACCTGTCGGCCCCGAGTCTGGTCGATGCCGAGGCGCTGCTGGCCTTCGAGCTGGCGAACCGGGCTTTCTTCGAAACCCATATCAATGCGCGGCCCGCGCACTACTACAGCCTGGACGGTGTGCGCGCGGCGATTGCGCAGGCGCAGCAGGAGGCGGCAGCCGACCAGGCCTACCAGCACCTGGTGCGCGATGAGGCCGGCACCCTGGTCGGCCGGGTGAATCTGAGCCGGGTGCGCCGTGCGCATTATCATTCTGCCGAGCTCGGTTACCGAATTGCGCAGTCGGCCTGCGGCCAGGGCTATGCGAGTGCGGCGGTGCGCCTGGCCCTGGCGCGCGCGTTTGGCGAGCTGCAGCTGCTGCGCGTGGAGGCGATAGCCCGGCCCGGCAATATCGGCTCGCTACGCGTGCTGGCCCATAATGGCTTTCGCCTGTTTGGCCGCTCCAGCCGCAGCTTTCAGCTGCATGGCGAGTGGCACGATCTCGAACATTACGAACGCCACGCAGAGGACTAAGTCTGCTGCGTGGCCGGTCCACATCCCATCGATTTTTCTGAGAGTAAGGAAGCTGTATGCCTATCGAAGCACGTTTGCACCGCGCCGCGGGCGCGCTGACCACGCTGAGCAATGGCCGCCATGTGTGGAATGCCGATATCAGCGCCGCGCTCGGTTCGAGCGACCGGGCGCCCGATCCGCACGATCTGCTGGATTCCGCCCTGGCCAGCTGCACGGCGCTGACGCTGGAGCTGTATATCCGCCGCAAGCAGCTGGCGGTGAGCGATCTGCAGGTGAGCATCGAGCATGTCGAGACGCGCAATGCGCAGGGCGAGGTGCACTACCAGCTGCAGCGCAAGCTGCATATCGAGGGCGAGCTGAGCGATGACGAGCGCCAGCGCCTGCTGGAGATTGCCGACAAATGCCCGATACACCGTGTGCTGAGCGGCGAGATCAGCATTGAATCGCAGCTGGTGTAGTCGACTGGCCTGGGCCGCATGGCCGGCTTGGGCGTGCTTCACCGGCTGCTGCAGCGCCTGGCTGCCACGCGTGTGCAGCCCATAAAACAACAGGCCCGGCATAGCGCCGGGCCTGTTGCTTGCTGCGGGCAGTTCGCTGCTTAGCTGCGAATCTTGCCGCTGCCGTCCAGGATGGTCAGGTCGACAAAGCTGGAGCCGCTGCGGTTACGGCTGGAGAAGTTGACGCGGAAGCCGCCCAGATCGTAATTGCCCAGGCTTTCCAGCGAGCCGATCAGCTTGTCGCGGCTCAGGTCGCGACCGGCGCGCTTCAGACCTTCCACCAGCACGCGGGCGGCCAGATAGCCTTCCATGCTCGGGTAGTCGATCGCGTCAATGCCGGCGGCCTTCATGGTCTTCTGGTAGTCGATAGCGACCGGCTTGACCGCGCTATACGGCGAGGGCACGACCTGGGTCACGATCACGCCACTGCCATCTTGCTTGAGCTCGCTCACCAGTGCTTCGGTACCGACGAAGCTCACGTTGTAGAACGGGCCAATCGAGTTGCGGCTGCGGGCGGCGCTGATAAAGGCGGCGCTGCTCTTATAGGCCGAGACGATGAAGATGGCATTGGCCGGCTTCTTGTTGATCAGCTCGTCCACCGCGCGTGTCACGTCCACGCTATTGCGCTTCACGGTGGCGGTGGCGTTGATGGTCAGCTTGTACTTGGCGGCGGCGTCCTGCATGGCCTTCAGGCCGGCAGCACCGTAGGCGTCATCCTGGTAAAGCACATTGATGCTGCTCATGCCCATCTTGGCCATCGATTCGGCAATCTCTTCGGCCTCATCGCCGTAGCTGGCGCGCATATTGAACACATTGCGGTTGAAGGGCGCACGCAGGCTTTCGGCGCCGGTGTAGGGGGCCACGAAGGGCACGCCGCTGCGGTTGATCTGCGGCAGCGAGGCGTTCGAGGTGGGGGTGCCCACATAACCGAACAGCGCAAACACTGCCTGCGGGCCTTCCAGCAGCTTCTTGGTGTTGGCAGCGGCACGCTCCGGCTCGTAACCATCGTCCAGGCTGATCAGGCGGATCTTGCGGCCGTTGATGCCGCCGCGCTTGTTGACCTGCTCGAAATAGGCGTTCGCGCCACGGCTCACGCCCTTGCCCAGCTCGGCGGCTGCGCCGCTGAGTGCGGCCGATTGGCCAATCAGAATCTCGGTATCGCTGACACCGACTTCAGCGTGCACCAAACCGGATACCGCCAGGAAACCTGCCCACCACCATTGCTTCATGAAGGAACCTCGCAAAAATTATCTTTAATCAGGACGACTCAACGCTGCGCACGCGAGCCGAAAGCAAAGTGCCGGCGAACGTGGTTTCACGTTGGCCGGCAAGGCTGGTGGTGCACTAGCAATTTCTCAGCGCGCAGTATCCTGATCTGGTCAGCTTGGTGTAAGTGTGGCCGCCCCCAGCTATCCTTTCGCAAGAAAATGTGCTTATTCAATAACTTGAATATATTTTGCATAAAAATGTCCGTCGCCAGGGCGGGGCATTTGGCCATTGTCATGGGGCGCAAGCCGCGCCGGCCCTCGCCTTGGATGCACTGCGCGACCGTGCTATAGACCGAGCAGCCCGGCGCGCAGAGCGCAGCGGCCGTCCACTGCGACGGCGGAACCGCCAACCCCATGGAGCCTATCGCGATGAAATACCGAGGAAGCTGTCACTGCGGCCAGATTGCCTTTGAACTTGAGGGCGAAATCCCGACCGTGCTGTCCTGTAACTGCTCGATCTGCCAGCGCAAGGGCGCGCTGATGTGGTTTGTGCCGCGCCCGGCGCTGACCCTGCTGACGCCGCCGGAAAACATGCGCAGCTATACCTTCAACAAGCACGTGATCCAGCATCACTTCTGCCCGAACTGCGGCATCCACCCGTTTGGCGAAGGCGTGGCGCCGAATGGCGATGCGATGGCCGCCATCAATGTGCGCTGCCTGGAGGAGGTGGATATCGCCGCGCTGACTATCCAGCATTTCAACGGCCGGGAGATGTGAGCGCACGACGATGGGGTCGGGCGAGGGAGGTGGTTTGCTGGAGTTGGTATTTTTACCAAGTACACATCCTGGCGTATCAGTTCGCTGTGTCGTCTGGTCATCATCATTGCCTGACGCGCTGCACTGATGCGACCTCGGGGGAGGCCAGAGGCGGCGCTGGGAGTGGCCGCTCCTTGCCTTTGCTGCGCGCAGTGCGCCTAATCACCTGGGTCTTCGTGTACCCCGCTTTGCGCACTGCCCCGGCGATCACCACGCAGCCCAAGCAGCGCAGTCTTGACCGATGCCCGCCTGGTTAGCCCAACTGTGTAGGCCGGGTGCTAGGTCGAGCGGTTTTTCTACCCGAGCCTGCGCTTCCTCAGCGATCACCTTCCCTATCCTGCTAAACGACAGACATGCTTTTGCTTACCCAGCCAATTGATTGGAAGGAGCCCGCCACCACAGCTTTGCAGGCTCTCCAAGTGCTACATCCCGACCATCCCGCCTTGATGCATGCCTCGGTGCAGAAGGTGGCGCTTACCTATAACAATCTTCCGCCCGAGCAAGGACTGGCCGCGCTGGGGCAGGCGCTGTCTGCGTTGGGCGTGGCGCTGTACGCCGTAGAAACCGGTAGTGATAACGCTGTGTTCTACATCGTGCCTGCCACGATGCCACCACCTGTGGTGCAGGTCATTGAGCATGGTGGTGCGGCCTGTGATGCCCGACTGCAATATCAGTCACAACGTCGCTGGGGGCAAAAGGCCGTCGGGATTCGAGCGGCCTCCTTGCAGTTAGCGATTGATTGCTGGGACGAGGGTGATGCCGAGCTCATGTGGCTGAGTGAGCGCCATATGATGTGGCGCTGGGAAGCCGAGGCCCTGGTCGCGGATGTCACGCGCTGGGATGCGTGTTCGACGGGCATCGATCATATGATCGACGTGCGATTTCCCGGCCGAAGCGATGCTGGGGACTATACCGTCCGATATGCACCGCTCGCGCTTAGCGCTGAGGGCGCTCAGGCTTTGTGGGCCTTGCAGGGCTACGCCACACCCGATCCGCTGTTCAAAGACAAACGCGTAAAACGGCACGCTCAAACGGAGATCCTCGTGGCGCTGCCGCGGGACGAACAGCTGCGCTGTGCTCTCCCTACTGTGTTCCCCCCGGCTTTGCCGTGCTCAGCCGGGGCGTTGTCCGAACAGGGCCTGCCATCGCCACCACAGCCTGCAATCTATAACCCGCTTGCCTTGATGTCCGAAGGAGACGGTACTTGGCGTCTGCTGGCCATGGTGAGTAAGGCCTATCAGAAGGCGCCGCCGCTCGATGAGCAGGTCATCTTGATCTTGAACGCCCAATTTCAGCTGCAACGCTGGCAGTGGGTTAGTAGTCAGCCGGAGGCAGCCGCAGCCTTTGGTTTCACACAAGCCCGCAGCGGCATGTGGAGCCTGACGGCCTTGCCGCTGCATAGCCCCGAAATACCAGGCTTGCCGCCGAACCCATCCGGCTGGGACCTGTGTGGTGCGTATTGGATGAGGGATGCGCAGGAGCATTTCGTCATGCTGGCGACCAGCCGTGATACCGGAGCGCGCTTCGTTCGAGACTGTAGTGCTATGCAAGCCAAGCTGGGGGAGTGTCGCTATAGCCAGCGCCTGCTGCTTGTTTCTTTGCCCCATGACTGGGTGCTGCTGGATATATCCGGGGACAATTGGGGCCTTCAAGACAGTGCCTGGCTTTGGCATGTTCCCAGTGATCGATTCCTGGCATTGCCTTTAGGTGCGATCGGCGAGAACCGAGAAAACATGGACTTTCATTACCAGCCCCAGCTTGAGTCCCTGTTTGCGACCAATGTTTCTTACGATTACAGCACCAAGCTGTTTAGGCTCATGCCATTCACGCAAATGCTGAGTCTTCTGCGGGCAAGCGCGACACTCGAACGCCGTCTACCGGATTGGATATCCGTTGATGCGCAGATCGCTGCAAACCTGCACTGACCTGCTCCAGAGCTGCAGTGGGTCGCCAGGGCTGGATGTCACACCGGCAATATCTTGTCGTTTGGTTTTCTCTCATCAGCGGCTAATCTAGTACCAGAGCGCGTTAAAAAGCGTTCAGCAAATAACAACGGCACAAGCCCGTATTGGATTCTGGGAGGAATTCGATGCGGGCTTTTGTTTTTCCGTCAGTGGTGCAAGCGCTTTGGAGCATGTGAATGACTAGTCTGTTCAGCAATTGGCAGTTACGAACCAAGGTACTGGTCGCGGCCGCTCTGGCCATTGTGGTGGGCTTTGCGGTGATGATCTGGGTGATTGCCGGCGGCGTGTACCGCGATGCCGAGGCAGTGGGCCTGGCACGCGCCAATGAGCAAGCCGATGCCTATGCCAAGCGCGTGGAGGACGAGTTTGCGCTGGGCTTTGCGCTGCCGCGCCACCTGGCTGATGCGGTGCTGGGCATGCAGGGCGGCCAGCTGCCTGATCGCAAGACTCTGGACAAGATGATCATGCGTTTGCTGGGCGGCTTTCCGCAGGCATCGGGCCTGTGGATGCTGATGGAGCCGAACGCGCTGGACGGCAAGGATGCTGAGTACGCGAGCGACTGGCCGATTCATGACCCGAGCGGCCGCTATATGCCCTACATCACTCAGTCGGATGGCAAGGTGGTGCAGGACAAGATGCTGGGTGCCGATCAGCAGGCCAAGGCCGAGCCCTTCCGCCAAGACCCGGCCAATTACAAACCCGAGTACGAACAGGCGGGCTGGGGCGATTTCTACTTTGTGCCCAAGCAGCGCCAGCAAGACACAGTGACTGAGCCCTATGCCTATGAGGTGCAGGGCAAGAAGGTGCTCATGTCCTCGCTGGCGGTGGCGATCAAGGACGGTGGCGGCAAGTGGCTGGGCGTGGCGGCGGTTGACTTGCCGCTGGGCAATCTGCAGGCCAATTTCAGCCAGTACAAGCCGTTTGGCACCGGCTATTTGACCCTGGTATCGAACGGCGGCCTGTATGTGGTGAACCAGGACGAGAAGCTGCTTGGCCAACCACTGGACAAGGCCAGCGTACCGGCGGATCTGATGAGCCAGCTGCTGGCCGGCAAGCCGGTGCAGTACGAGGCCGACGACACCCTGCATGTCTGGCGGCCGATCAAGCTCGGCAATACCGGGCAGAACTGGGGTCTGGGGGTATCGATTCCGCACGCTACCATCGTGGCCGACGCGCTGGCCGCACGTAACCAGGCCGTGGCGATTGGGGTCGTGGCGGCTGTGCTGATTCTGGTGCTGATTGGTGTGCTGCTGACCGTGCTGACCCGGCCACTGGCGCGCCTGGCCCAGGCCATGGAGACGCTGGCCTCGGGTGAGGGCGATCTGACCCGCCGCCTGGAAGTGGGGGCCAATGATGAGATCGGCCGTACCGGCAAGGCCTTCAACCAGCTGATGGGGCAGTTGCGCGAGATGTTCGTGCAGGTGCGCGCGCAGAGTGAATCGGTGGGCGGGGCGGCCGAGCGGTTGTCAAACAGCGCCGACATCGTCGAGCAAGCCTCCAATCACCAGGCTGAGGCGGCCACTGCCACGGCGGCCAGCGTCGAGCAGGTGACGGTCAGCATCCAACACATTGCCGATAGCGCGCGTGACTTCAAACACAGCGCGCAGGAAACCGGCAGCGCCACCGCGCGCGGCCAGAGCCTGGTGGACGAGGTGGCGGCCGAGATCGACAAGGTGAACCGCAGCGTGGATGCGCTGGCCACCACCATGGACAACCTCGGCCACCAGTCGGCCAAGGTCGATACCATCGTGAATGTGATCAAGGACATTGCCGACCAGACCAATCTGCTGGCGCTGAATGCCGCGATCGAGGCGGCACGCGCGGGCGAGCAGGGGCGTGGCTTTGCCGTGGTGGCCGACGAGGTACGCAAGCTGGCCGCACGCACGGCCGATGCGACGGTGGAGATTGGCCAGATCGTGGCCGAGATTCAGCGCGAGATTGGCGCGGCGGGCGGCAATATGCGCGATACCCGCGAGCAGATCGCCACCGGCGTGCAGATCTCGCACCGCGCCAGCGAGGCGATTGGTGCGGTGCGCGGCGAGACCGAGCGCCTGGTCAGCGATGTGGCGGTGATCGCCGATTCGACCCGCGAGCAGGCGGCGGCCAGTACCGATATCGCGCAGAACGTGGAACGCATCAGCAGCATGGCGCAGACCAATAGCCATGCAGTGGCCGAGGTAGCCCATGCGGTGGAAGAGCTGGAAGGCCTGTCGCGCAGCCTGGGTGAGCTGGTGGGGCGCTTCAAGATCTAAGCCGCCCAACAAGGGCAAAAGGCCGGGCTATCTGCCCGGCCTTCTGTTCCTGCCCCCGTATTAGTGCCCTGCCTGCATCGGTGCTGCTGGTGCGGCAGTGCGGTCGGGGTATGTTTCCTGCCACAGCTGCAAGTAGCAAACGCCCCGTTGGCACTTACCCTGCGCCCGGTAGCCGATGGCCGCGTAATGGGCAATCACTTCGGCGACGGTGCGTGGGTCGGCCGCACTGATCACTTGTATCAGCATGACGGGCTCCTTCAGGGCGCCTGCCCTGTAGCTGACTTATCGACCGCAGGCCGGGAAAGTTGAGCAAAGCGTGAGGAAGGCCGGGCGAAGCAGTGGGACTGAGGTGGACGGCAGGTTTGCCATCGAGGCATCACGCCAGTGCAAAGCCTGCGTCACAATCGCGCGGCACACTGCGCGCACTTCGCCGGCCGGCTTGCGCTGGCGGGTGGCTCCAGTCCGGTCGAGCCCGATGTGCCGGGCACCAATTTCGCGCCTCCGTGCCCAGCACGGGGGCGCTGGCGCTTGTAGCGGTGCTAGGCGTGCTTACGGCGTCAAAGCGGCTTAGGATGTGGCCATCCAAGCACAGCAGGGAGTGAGGCATGACGGGCAGCACGCTCGACCCATGGGAAATGGAAGCCTTGTGCCGCGGCGAGCACGCCGATCCTTTCGCCCTGCTGGGTTGGCAGCGCGCGCCGGAGGGCTGGTTGCTGCGCGCCTTTCTGCCCGAGGCGAAGGCGGTCAGCGTGCTGGATGCGGCGAACGGGCAGCTGCTGGCCGAGTTGTGCTGTCTGGATGCGCGCGGCCTGTTCGGCACCGCCAGTGCGTTGGCCGAAGCGCGCCCCTATCGCCTGCGAGTGCAGTGGCCGGGTAGCAGCCAGGAGCGCGACGACCCCTATCGTTTCCCGCCGCTGCTCAGCGATGCCGAGCTCTGGCATATCGCCGAGGGCAGCCACCGCCGCCTGTGGGACAGTCTGGGCGCCCATGCGCGCCAGATAGACGGTGTGGACGGTGTGGCCTTTGCCGTGTGGGCGCCGAATGCCAAGCGGCTGGCCGTGCTCGGCGATTTCAATTTCTGGGATGGCCGCTGCCACCCGATGCGCCTGCGCCGCGAATGCGGGGTGTGGGAGCTGTTCATCCCCGGCATCGGGCTGGGTGAGCCGTATAAGTACGAGGTGCTGGACTGGGACGGTCGGCGCGTGCACAAGGCCGATCCGCTTGGTTTTGCGGCCGAGCTGCGCCCAGCCACCGCTTCCATCGTGGCCGAACTGCCCGCCCCACCTGCGCCGGCCAAGCTGCGCCAGGATAGGGCCGTCGCAGTCAGCATCTACGAGGTGCATCTGGCCTCCTGGCGTAAGCGTGGTGAGCATTGGCTCAGCTATCGCGAGCTGGCCGAGACTTTGATTCCCTATGCGCTCGAGATGGGCTTCACCCATCTGGAGCTGTTGCCGGTGTCCGAGCACCCGTTCGATGGATCCTGGGGCTATCAACCCACGGGCCTGTACGCGCCGACCAGCCGCTTCGGCAGCCCGGCCGATTTTCGCGATTTCGTGGCCGAGGCGCATGCGGCCGGCCTGGGCGTGGTTCTCGACTGGGTGCCCGGCCATTTCCCCGAGGATGCACATGGCCTGGGCGCCTTCGATGGCAGCCATCTGTATGAGCATGCCGACCCGCGCGAGGGCTTTCACCGCGACTGGAACACGCTGATCTACAACTACGGCCGGCGCGAGGTGGCTAACTTCCTGGCGGCCAATGCGCTGTTCTGGCTGCAGTGCTATGGCGTGGACGGCCTGCGCGTGGATGCGGTGGCCTCCATGCTCTACCGCGACTACAGTCGCCCGGAGGGGGAATGGGTGCCGAATGTGCATGGCGGGCGCGAGAACCTCGAGGCGATCGGCTTTCTGCAGCAGACCAATCACTGGGTCGGGGTGGAAAGCCCCGGCAGCATCACGCTGGCGGAGGAATCGACCGCTTTCCCCGGTGTCAGCCGCCCACCCGAGTACGGCGGACTGGGCTTTCACTACAAATGGAATATGGGCTGGATGCACGACACACTCGCCTACTTCCGCCGCGAGCCTATCCACCGCCGCTATCACCAGGGTGAGCTGAGCTTCGGGCTCAGCTATGCCTTCTCGGAAAACTATGTGCTGCCGCTCTCGCACGACGAGGTCGTGCACGGCAAGGGCTCGCTGCTGGGCAAGATGCCCGGTGATGACTGGCAGCGCTTCGCCAATCTGCGCGCGCTGTATGGCTTTATGTGGACCCATCCGGGCAAGAAGCTGCTGTTCATGGGCGGCGAGTTTGCCCAGGCGC
This sequence comes from Chitinimonas taiwanensis DSM 18899, assembly GCF_900119825.1. Lineage (GTDB taxonomy): Bacteria > Pseudomonadota > Gammaproteobacteria > Burkholderiales > Chitinimonadaceae > Chitinimonas > Chitinimonas taiwanensis. Next base: position 24,763 of record NZ_FPKR01000011.1, read on the forward strand.
GCGAGTGGAACCACGACGCGAGCCTCGACTGGCATCTGCTGAGCGACCCGCGCCATGCCGGCGTGCAGCAGCTGGTGCGCGATCTGAACCGGCTGTATCGGCACACGCCGGCCCTGCATGTGCTCGATTGCGAGCCAAGTGGCTTCGAGTGGATGTGCTGGGACGATGCCGACAACTCGGTATTCAGCTTCGTGCGCCACGATGGGCGTGGCGGCCAGCTGCTGGTGCTGTGCAATTTCACCCCGCAGGTGCGCGAGTGCTACCGCGTGGGCGTGCCGGGTGCAGGGCGCTGGCGCGAGGTGCTGAATACCGATGCGGCCTGCTACGGCGGCAGCAATGTCGGCAATGGCGATGCCTGGGCTGAGCCGCATGCCGCGCATGGGCGCGCGCAGTCGCTGTGCCTGCGCCTGGCCCCGTTGGCCGTGCAGTGCTTTCTGAAGGAGGACTGAGATGGCATTGGCGCTGGGTCTGATCGCAGGCGATCCGTTTCGGCTGGGCAGCCATTACGACGGCCGCGGGGTGAACTTCGCCGTGTATGCGCTGAATGCCGACCGGGTCGAGCTGTGCGTATTCGACGCGAGCGGCAGCCGCGAGCTGGCGCGCCTGTCCTTGCCCGGCTGGCATGCCGGCGTCTGGCATGGCTATCTGCCCGGTGCCGAGCCGGGCCTGATTTATGGCTACCGCGCGCATGGCCGCTTCGCGCCCGAGCATGGCATGCGCTACAACCCGACCAAATTGCTGACCGACCCCTATGCGCGCCGCCTGCATGGCCGCTACAGCAATCAGCCTGATTACTGCGATCACGCACCGGGCGAGCCGCGCCGGCTTGATCTGCGCGATAACGCGCGCGATGCAGTGAAGAGTGTGGTGGCCGACGACGAGTTTGACTGGGGCGCATCGTGTCGGCCCGGCATTCCCTGGGCCGATACCGTGCTGTATGAGCTGCATGTGAAGGGCTTCAGCCAGCTGAACCCGGATATTCCGGCCGCGCTGCGCGGCACCTATGCGGGGCTGGCCCATCCGGCCAGCATCGACTGGCTGAAGTGGCTGGGCGTGACCACGGTGGAGCTGTTGCCGGTGGCGGCCTGTGCCGACGAGGGCCATCTGCAGGCGCGCGGGTTGGTCAATTACTGGGGCTATAACAGCCTGGCCTTCATGGCGGTAGAAAGCCGCTATGCCGCCAGTGCCGATGCGCTGGGCGAGTTCAAGCGCATGGTGAAGGCGCTGCACGAGGCCGGCCTGGAGGTGGTGCTGGACGTGGTGCTCAACCACACCGCCGAGGGGGGCGTGGGCGGCCCCAGCCTGAATCTGCGCGGGCTGGACAACCGTACCTATTACCGGCTTACGCCGGATGGCCATTGCGAGAACTGGACCGGCTGCGGCAATACCCTGAACCTGGCCGAGCCGCGCTGCTTGCAGCTGGTGCTGGATACGCTGCGCTTCTGGGCTGGCGAGTGCCAGGTGGATGGCTTTCGCTTTGATCTCGCCACCACGCTGGCGCGCGGCATGTATGGCGGTTTCGAAGCCTGGTCGGCCTTCTTTGCCGCCGTGCAGGCCGACCCCTTGCTCTCTCGCCTGAAGCTGATCGCTGAACCCTGGGACTTGGGACCGGACGGCTATCGCGTGGGCGGCTTCCCACCCGGCTGGGCCGAATGGAGCGACCGCTACCGCGACAGTCTGCGCAGCTTCTGGCTGCACCATGGCGTCAGTCGCGGCGAGTTCGCGCGCCGGCTCACTGCCAGCAGCGATTTATTCGAGCGGCGCGGGCGGTTGCCTTGGGCCTGCATCAACTTCCTGACCGCGCATGACGGCTTCAATCTGCGCGATGTGGTCAGCTACAACCAGAAGCACAATGAGGCGAATGGCGAGGACAACCGCGACGGCCACGGCCATAACCACAGCTGGAACGGCGGCGTGGAGGGCGAGACCGACGCTGCCGAAGTGATCGCCATTCGTGCGCGCCTGCGCCGGGCGCTGCTGGCCAGCCTGTTGTTCAGCCAGGGCACGCCCATGCTGCTGGCCGGCGATGAGATCGGCCATAGCCAGCAGGGTAATAACAATGCCTACTGCCAGGACAATGCAATCAGCTGGCTCGATTGGCAGCAGGCCGACCGTGGCCTGGCCGAGTTCACCGCCCGCCTGTTGGCGCTGCGGCGCAGCTACCCGGGCCTGCGCCATGCGCGCTGGCTGTCGGCGGTTGGACATGGCGGCTATGAGCGCGCCGATGTGCTGTGGCGCAATGCGGCCGGCCAGGCCATGACGCCGGCCGAGTGGGACGGGCGCGATGCCTTCAGCCTGGCGGTGGAGCTGAGCCCGGAAGGCGAGCGGCAGATCTGCCTGTTGCTGATCAATGCCGAGGCGAGCACCACACTATTTCAGCTGCGCCCTGGGCGCTGGTTGCGCGTGCTGGATACCGCCGACCCGGAGGCGGGCGACGCGCTGTTCCAGCATCAGGTCGAGGTGGACGCAAATGCGATCTGGCTGCTGATCCTGAACACCGAAGGTCGGGTGACCTGGTAGGGCTTTGCAGCCGGCCGCGCTACATGGACAATCGTGCGCCGACCGGGCTTGCCTGGCGACCACAATAAGATCCATGGACGAGGAAAACCGATGCGCGACAAGGTGGCCTGGTGGCCGCAATCGATGAATCCGCTCAAGGCCGGCGTGCGCATGCGCTGCCTGAATCCGCTCAAGCAGCTGCGCACCCAGGGGCTGCCGGTCGAGCTCTATCACGCCGAGCGCGCCGACCAGTATCGCGCGGTGATCGTGCAGGCCTGGGCGGCCTTTTCCACCAGTCAGGGGCATGACCCCGAGCATTTCCTAGCCGAGGTCGGCAGGCTCAAGCAGGCCGGCCTGCGCATCGTGGTCGACAACTGCGACAACCAGTTCTACAACCCGCGCCAGGATGCCGCTTGGGACGCTCAGCTGCAGCGCCTGCGCCGTTTGCTGGCGCTGGCCGATGTGCTGGTTTGCGCAACCGAGCAGCTGGCCGCGGTAACGCGCGCCGAAGGCTATACGGAAAAGCCGCTGTGGGTGATTGGTGACGCGATCGAGCAGCAGCACGACCTGCTGGCCGGCGACCCGTGGTTCAAGCGCCACCTGAACCCCAAGCGCCTTGGCCCCTACTGGGCGCTGCGCGAGCTGCAGCACTGGGTGGCTCAGCAACGCCGCCACGGCCGCCTGCCGCTGGTCTGGTTTGGCAACCATGGCGTGGCCTATGCCGAGGGCGGCATGGGCGATCTGCTGCACTGGCGCGCGCCGCTGGAAGCACTGCATCGCGAGCGCCCGCTGGCGCTGACCATCATCAGCAATCACGAGGCCAAGTACCGCCAGCTGTTTGCCGACTGGTCACTGCCCAGCCGCTATATGCAATGGAACCGGCTGACCTTCCTGCGTGCGCTGGCTGCCCACCACACCGCGCTGCTGCCGATAGGCCCGAACCCCTTCACCCTGTGCAAGAGCAATAACCGCCTGACCACCGCGCTATGGAATGGGGTCCGGGTGATTGCCGACCCACTGCCCAGCTATGTGGAATTCGCACCCTATGCCCAAGTGAATGGCTTGGATGAGCCGGCCCTGCAGGCCCTGCGTACGGCGGATGGTCGCGAGGTCCTACCCTCGGCAACCCGCAACTATCTGCGCGAGCACTGGCAGATCGAGCGCATTGCCCAGCAATGGGGCAGCCTGATCGATAGCCTGCTCTGAGCAGGTAGCAAAAAGCCCCGCAGCAGCGGGGCTTTTCTTTGCCAGTGAGGCGGCTTAGCGTGAGATGGGCTTGTAGCGAATACGCTTGGGTTTGGCACCTTCCTCGCCCAGACGCTTCTTCTTGTCGGCTTCGTATTCCTGATAGTTGCCGTCAAAGAAGGTCCATTTCGACTCGCCCTCGCAGGCGAGGATATGGGTGGCGATACGGTCGAGGAACCAGCGATCGTGCGAAATCACCATCACGCTGCCGGCGAACTCGAGCAGTGCATCTTCCAACGCACGCAGGGTTTCCACATCCAGATCGTTCGACGGTTCATCGAGCAGCAGCACATTGCCGCCGGCGATCAGGGTCTTGGCCAGGTGTAGACGACCACGCTCACCACCGGACAGCGTGCCGACGATCTTCTGCTGGTCGCCACCCTTGAAGTTGAAGCGGCCGATATAGGCGCGGCTCGGGGTTTCGTAGCGGCCGACCTGCAGGATGTCGCGCCCTTCGGCGATCTCGTCGAACACGGTCTTGTCGCTCGACAGCGCGCCGCGGCTCTGGTCCACATAAGCCATCTTGACCGTGTTGCCGATCTTGACTGTGCCGCTATCGGGCACATCCTGGCCGGCAATCATGCGGAACAGGGTCGATTTACCGGCACCGTTCGGGCCGATGATGCCGACGATGGCGCCGGGCGGCACCTTGAAGCTCAGGTCGTCGATCAGCAGGCGGTCACCAAAAGCCTTGCTGACGTTCTCGAATTCAATCACCTCATTACCCAGACGCTCGGCGATCGGGATGAAGATTTCCATCGTTTCATTGCGCTTCTGCTGCTCTTGCGAGTTCAGCTCCTCGAAGCGGGCAATACGCGCCTTGGACTTGGCCTGGCGAGCCTTGGGGCTCTGGCGCACCCATTCGAGTTCCTTGTTCAGCGCCTTCTGGCGTGCCGACTCGCTCGCTTCTTCCTGCTTCAGGCGGGCTTCCTTCTGCTCGAGCCAGCTCGAGTAGTTGCCCTTCCACGGAATACCGTGGCCGCGGTCCAGTTCCAGAATCCATTCGGCCGCATTGTCGAGGAAGTAACGATCGTGGGTAACGGCCACCACGGTGCCGGGGAAGCGCACCAGGAACTGCTCAAGCCAGTCCACCGATTCGGCATCCAGGTGGTTGGTCGGCTCGTCCAGCAGCAGCATGTCCGGTTTGCTCATCAACAGCTTGCACAGCGCCACGCGGCGCTTTTCACCGCCCGACAGCACGCCGACATTGGCATCCCAGGGCGGCAGGCGCAGCGCATCGGCGGCGATTTCCATCTGGGTTTCCAGGTCCTGGCCGGCGGCCGAGATAATCGCTTCGCAGCGCGCCTGCTCCTCGGCCAGCTTGTCGAAGTCGGCGTCTGGCTCGGCATAGGCGGCGTACACCTCTTCGAGCTTCTGCTTGGCTTCAAACAGCTCGACCATGCCCGACTCGACTTCGGCGCGCACGGTGTTATCGGGGTTCAGCTGCGGTTCCTGGGCCAGATAGCCAACCTTGATGCCGGCCAGATGCTGGACTTCGCCTTCGAACTCCTTGTCTACGCCCGCCATGATCTTCAGCACGGTGGACTTACCCGAGCCGTTCAGGCCGAGGAGGCCGATCTTGGCGCCGGGGAAGAAACTCAGCGAGATGTCTTTGATGATTTGCCGCTTGGGCGGGACGACCTTGCTCACGCGGAGCATGGACATGACGTATTGGGCCATGGAGGAATTCCGTTCGGAGTGACAGCTAAAGCGTGAGTTTAGCAAACGCGGCCCCGCTAGCGCTTGTCTGCGCGCAAGCCGCCGCGTTGCCGCTGCCTAGTCGGGCTTGCCGGCCTGCCAGCGCATGCGCTTGGGGTCGAGCAGCTGTTCGAGCGGCAGCGCGCTGTCGCGATAGGGTGCGCTCGGACTATGGGCGCGTTCGAACAGCTCGCGGCTCAGTTGTTCGAGGCCAGCCAGCGGGCGCCAGCGCTCGGGGTAGGCCTCCTCCGGCCAGGCGCGCAGGCCATCGAACACCAGGGCCAGATGGGGCGAGGCATGCGCATCACCTTGCTGGTCGAGCACGCTGGCCAGCCGGCTTGGGCCGAGGCGGCCAATTGCACGCTGATAAGCACGCAGGGCATCACTGCAGCGGACAAAGCCAAAGCCGGCCATCAGGCGGCGGAACTGGCGCGCCAGGCCCGGCCAGTCATCGAACAGCTGCTGGATGGCGGCCTCGCGCGCGTCGAAAGGCAGCAGCGGCTGGGTATCCATGCCGGCCTCCAGGCGCAGCGGCGGTGGCAGGGCAATGCCTTGCTGGCGGCAAGCCTTGCCGAGATTGGCGGCGAAGGCAGCCAGCGAAGCCTGCAGATTGCCGGCCACCTCATCCAGGTTCAGGCGGCCCTGCCCATCGGGGGCGACACCCCATAGGCCAAAATCGGCCGGACCGGTTTCCAGGGCAGGGTCATGGCCAAGGCGACCTGCCGACAAGGCCTGGGCAAACCAGATCTCGAATCCGGGCGGCGCCTGGGCATGCTGGCGCGGCACGCTATGGCTGGGCGCGCCGGGCAGTGGTAGGGCTGGATCAATGGGGGTGGCACGCATGGCGTGCCAAGGAGTGCAAACAGTGTGCCACCCTCGGCCGGCGAGCGGCGACCATGAAAGAGGCCCGCGCAGGGCGGGCCGTTCGGGCGGGCGTGGCCGTGTGCCTCAGGCCTTGGCGATGATGATCTTGTACTTATCCATCAGCTGCTCGCGCGTTTCGCGCATATCAGGGTCGAGCGGAATGCAGTCGACCGGGCAGACCTGCTGGCACTGCGGCTCATCGAAATGGCCAACACATTCTGTGCAGAGATTCGGGTCGATCTCATAGATTTCCGCGCCCTGCGAGATGGCGTGATTCGGGCATTCCGGCTCGCACACGTCGCAGTTGATGCATTCGTCGGTAATCATCAGGGCCATGATTCTTCTCGGCTTTTGGGCTAACGGGGCGCGATTGTATCACCGCGCCATGACTTGGCTTAGTGCGCTGGACAGCATGGAAATTCCCCTGCGCCTGGCACGCTGCAAATGCAAACGGCGCATCAAGGATGCGCCGTCCGGGTCTGCTGAGACGCCTGCTTACTTGGCCGAGCCGATCAGGTATTCCGCTGCGGCGTGGAATTCCTCGTCCGAACCTGAGTAGCCACCCTTGGCTGGCATGGCGCCCTTGCCAGCGATGGCGATCTTGATTGCAGCTTCGACACCATCCTTCAGGCGCGGCGCCCAGGCGGCCTTGTCGCCGAACTTGGGTGCACCGGCGGCGCCGCTGGTATGGCAGGCCATGCACACGCTGTCATAGATCTCCTTGCCCTTGACGGCAGGATCGATCTTGGCGACTGCACCCGCGGCGGCACCTGCCACGGCGGGTTCGGTGAACTTGCCACCGGCGGCATTGCCCATATAGGCCACGGCACGGGCGACTTCGTCGTCGGTCAGGTCGGCAGCACCGCCCTTGGCGGGCATGGCATTAAAGCCCTTGTTGGCGTGGTCGACCAGGGTGGCGAAACCCTTGCTCAGACGGGCAGCCCAGGCGCCAACATCGGCGAACTTGGGTGCGCCGGCCAGGCCTGCGTCATGGCAGGACAGACAGACGCTTTCGTACACGGCCTTGCCATTGCGGCTGCCGGGTGGGCCCGATTCATCCAGCTTGGCAAAACCAACCGGCTGCACTCGCGCAGCAATGGCTTCGTTGGTCATGCTGGGGCTGGCGGCGTCCAACATCATGCCGCCGGTAGCCAATTTGATAACCAGATAGATGAAAACCGGGATGCCGATGATTGCGGCGAGAATGATGCCGATCAGACCTTTGGCCGACATCTGGGATTCGGCTTGCGCTTCGCTCATGCTGCCATCCTTTTATTTGCGCTGTGGTAAGTGCCAGTACGGAAAAACCCCGCGATTATAGCGGGGATTAGCCCGCCCACCAATCGGCAGCCGCAGTGGCTGGACGCTTGCGGGCAAATCCGCTATTCTTGCGCGCCTCTTAAGCCGCGTCCGTAGCTCAGTTGGATAGAGTGTCAGTTTCCGAAGCTGAAGGTCCCTGGTTCGATCCCAGGCGGGCGCGCCAAAACCGAATATGCAAAAAGCCAGCGCGAGCTGGCTTTTTGCATTGCTGCCTACGCCTACTTCAGCCCAGATAGCGCGTCGACACGCGACGCTCGCTGACTGAGCCATCGCCCAGGCGTTCAAAGCGCCAGACGCTGGCGTTGGGCCGTGAGCTCACACAGGCGTGCAAGCCCTCATCGACAAAATGCAGCGCGGCGCCGTCATCGGCAGCCCAGCTGTCGGGTAGCTGGCCTGCGGCCAGATATTCGCGCAGGCGCGGCCGGCGTTCGGCTTCGCCATCCAGATGCGGGCAGGCGCCGCCGCGCAGCCAGCCCAAGCCGGCTAAGGGCGCCAACAGGCCGCTGGAATCGCTGAGCCCGGCTTCAAACCAGCACAACATGCCAGCGCTGATACCACCCAGCACACAACCTTGCAGATAGGCCTGACGTAGCAGCTGGTCCACACCCCATTCGCGCCAAAGCGCCAACATGGCGCGGGTATTCCCGCCACCTACGAAGATCGCATCCTGCGCGAGCAGGACGGAGGCTAGCCCTTGGGCCGGTGGGCGGAACAGCGACAGATGGCTGGCCTGGCAGCGGTAGCGGGCATGGGCGGCATAGAACTTCAATAGCTGCGCCTCGGCATCGCCGCTGGCCGTGGGTAGAAAGCAGATGCGTGGACAGGCCTTGCCGCTGGCATCCAGAAAGTACTGGTCGAGCAGCGGCGAGGACTCCATCGAGAAGCCGCCCCCGCCCAGCACGATCAGTTGGCGCATATCAGCCCCATGGGTATGCGGGTATTCGCTCGATCAGGCGAGTTGTGAGGTGCAGCAGGGGCAGCGGGTGGCTTTGAGGGGAATCGCACTGTAGCAAAAGCTGCATTCTTTGCTGCTTGCTTCAACGGGTGCCGGTGCTTCCTCGCGCTTGAGCTTGTTCAGGGTACGAATCAGCATGAAGACGGCAAAGGCGACGATTAGGAAGCTGATTACCGCATTGGCGAACAGGCCGAGATTGATCGTCACTGCACCGGCATCCTGAGCCGCTTTCAGGGTCTCGTACGGCCCGATGGCCTTGCTGCCTTCCTTGAGCACGATGAATAGATTGGAAAAGTCCACATTGCCCAGCAGCCAGCCTATCGGCGGCATGATCACGTCCTTGACCAGCGAATCGACGATCTTGCCAAAGGCGCCGCCAATAATGACGCCGACGGCCAAGTCGACCACATTGCCACGCATGGCGAATTCCTTGAACTCCTTGAGCATGTCTATCTCCGATTCGTAAGGGTGGCTGCAAATTAAAGGCCTGGCGGCATTGCGGTCAATATTTCTGCAGCTAGAGGCAAAGAAAAAGGCAGCCAAGGCTGCCTTTTTCTTTGCTCGGTCAAACCGCCATGGGGGCGATTAGAACGAGTGGTAAGCACCCACCGAGAAGTAGGAGGTGTCTTTGGTAGCGCCCGAGAAGTTCGTGGCCATGTATTCGGTCACGATATTGGTGCGCTTGGACAGCGGCACGGCCAGGCCAGCACCGTAGCGGACGAAGCGGCTGTCTTCCAGCTTGCCGATATTGTGCTTGAGCTTGTCGCCAACGATCACGCCGCCGTACAGCGAGTTGCCTTCCAGAGCGTAGGAAGCGTTCAGGATGTAGCTGTTACGCTTGCCGGTGCCGTAGCCAGCTTCGCTGAACACCGAACGGGTGAAGCCAGCGCCAACAGCCAGATCGCCAAAGGTGGTACCGCCACCCAGCAACAGGTTGTTCAGCTTGGAACCGTTCATGCGCAGGTTACGGCCCATATTGGCACCCACGATGTACCAATAGTCACCCAGCGTGCCCTTGACCGAGTAGCTCAGATTGGTAGCTTCTTTGGTCTTGGTGCTGTCGTTCTTGTTTTCGCCCACTGCATAGTCGACGGTAACGTCGAGGCCTTCCGCAGCATAGGTGTAGCGCACGGTATTGTCGGTGCGGTACTGGTACCCGGCATCATTCCGGTTACCGTCTGCATCGACCATCACCGGAACCAAGCCCGAATCGTTATAGGTTTGCAGACCGTAGTCGAACGGGGCAAAGCTATCAGCTTGATACCACAGGTCGAATTCTTCGTAAGCCTTGGTGAAGGCGCTCTTGCCACGACCCAGCTGGACGCCGCCGAAATCACCCTTCAGACCAACCCAACCTTCGCGGGTGGCAAAACCAGATGCACTTGCGTCGTCAGGTGCGACCTTGCTTTCGATCTGAAACCAGGCGCTCATACCATTGCCCAGCGATTCGGTGCCCTTCACGCCGATGCGCGACGATTGGCCGTCAATCTTGAACAAGCTGTCCTTGGTGTTATCAACCACGGCGGCAACGTTCACTTGACCGTACAGAATCACCTCGTCGCCAGCGAAAGCAGCCGGAGCAACGGCAGCGGCAACGGCCAGGGCGATGAATTTCTTGTTCATTGCGTCTTCCTTTATTGAAAAGTTTGGAATAACGGTGCTGCAAATTCTGACTGCTCATCCTCTGAAGCAGCGCAATACGTCGGCATGATAGGCGGCGGCGCAGCTTCTAAGCAACGCAGCATGAGGGGAGGCGTGCCTTGCGTTCAGCATGGCTTAAGCTGCTGGGTATTTCTAATGCATTGTTTGTAAAGGGCTATTTTATGGCGAGCTTCGGCTTTTCTGGTTGCGGCGATGCAACAGAAACTAAGACCAGTTGCACGTTTCAGGTGCACCGAAGGCTGAATTGGACCGCAGCTTAGCGACCAACTCAGGTCGAGATGAGCAGGCTATTGAGTGCTAGAGCAGCGTGGGCAGTGCCAGCAGCAGGTAGCGCAAGCACTTCCCGATGGCGATGCAGGCCGCGCTCATGGCTAAAGGTAGGCGCAAGTAGCCAGCCGCTAAGCAGAGCGCATCGCCCACGATGGGTAGCCAGGCCAGCAATAGGCTGTAAGCCCCCCAGCGCTGCACCTGATTCAACACCGTAGGTGAGAGGCTGGAGGAGACCTTGGCCAGGCGTCCGAGGCCATAGCTGCTCAGGCTGCCGAGGGTATTGCCCAGCGTGACCATCAGCAGGGCCGACCAAACTGTGGCAGGCTGTGCCTGCAGCCACAGTAGTAGCGCCAGCTCCGAGTTGCCGGGCAGCAGTGTCGCCGAGAGCAGGCCGGAGGCGAATAGGCCGGCGAGGCCGTAGTTGCTGCCCAAGCCCGCCAGGAAGCCTAGCAGTGCATCCATGTGCGGCGCGCTTAGAAGCGCGGCGTATGGCCGGTTTGTTGGGTAATCAGTTCGGCCAGTTGGCTGAACAGCTCACCCTGGTCGCGCGTGCTTTGCCAGCGCCCTTCTTGCAGACGATAGTGGAAGCCGCCACTGCGGGCGGCCAGCCAGATCTCCTGATTGGCGGCATGGCGATTCACCACCATCTTGCTGCCTGTGTCGAATTCGATTTCCAATACATTGCCATTGCGGTTCAAGTCCACATCGAACTCGTCCGCGTCCAGGGCCTGTTCGATCTGATCGAACACCCGGTCGCTAAGGCTGAGGAATTCGCTTTCATTCATTTGGCTGGCTCTTGGCGAGGTTGTTAACATGCCGATTTTACCCGCACACCGGTCTGCCATGCGCCTACTTCCGCTTGCTGTATTGATCTGCCTCTTGACTGCCTGCGGCTACAAGGGCTCGCTGTATCTGCCCGAGCAGGGCAAGCCGGCCTCCGTAACAAGTCAGCCGTCCTGAGCATCGAGTCGTGTTCTCAGCGGGCAAGAAAAACGCCGCATCGGTTTCGATGCGGCGTTTTTCATTCCGACTGGGGTGTACGCGCTTACTGGTTCACACAGTCCACATAGTACTCACCGGTCTTCTCGTCCTTCACCAAACCGTGGATGTCGGTCTCGAAGCCAGGGAAGCGCTCGTTGAAGGCGCGTGCAAAGCGTAGATAGTCGACAATGGTTTTGTTGAAGCGCTCGCCCGGGATCAACAGGGGAATGCCCGGTGGGTAGGGGGTGAGCAGAATGGCGGTGATGCGGCCTTCAAGCTGATCAAGCGGCACGCGCTCGATCTCGCGATGGGCCATCTTGCTGAAGGCCTTGGCCGGCTTGAGGGCAGGCACCATATCGCTCAGATACATCTCGGTGGTCAGGCGGGCCACATCGCGCTCTCGGTACACCTCGTGGATCTGCTGACACAGATCGCGCAGGCCGATGCGCTCGTAATGCGGATTCTTGGCGATGAACTCTGGCATCACGCGCCATAGCGGCGAGTTGGCATCGTAAGCATCCTTGAACTGCTGCAGCTCGGTGACCAGTGTGTTCCAGCGGCCCTTGGTGATGCCGATGGTGAACATGATGAAGAAGCTATACAGGCCGGTCTTCTCGACGATGATGCCGTGCTCGGACAGATACTTGGTCAGGATAGCGGCCGGGATGCCGGTGTCAGCAAAGCTGCCATCTACATCGAGGCCTGGGGTGATGACGGTGGCCTTGATCGGATCGAGCAGGTTGAAGCCTTCGGCCAGCGCACCGAAGCCATGCCAGCGCTCGTTGGCGTGCAGTTCCCAATCCGCGCGTTCGCCCAGGCCTTCTTCGGCCAGATAGTCCGGCCCCCATACCTTGAACCACCAGCTGTCGCCGTACTCGGCTGCCACCTTGCGCATGGCGCGGCGGAAGTCGAGTGCCTCGAAGATCGACTCTTCCACCAGGGCGGTGCCGCCAGGCGCCTCCATCATCGCTGCCGCCACATCGCAGCTGGCAATGATCGAATACTGCGGGCTGGTCGAGGTGTGCATCAGATAGGCTTCGTTGAAACGGTGCCGATCAAGCTGACGGGTTTCCGATTCCTGCACCAGAATCTGCGAGGCCTGCGAGAGGCCAGCCAGCAGCTTGTGGGTGGACTGGGTGGCGAACACCATCGCTTCCTTGCTACGCGGCCGGTCGCGGCCAATCGCGTGCATATTCTTGTAGAAGTCGTGGAAGGCGGCATGCGGCAGCCAGGCTTCGTCAAAGTGCAGGGTGTCGATGGTGTCGCCCAGCACTTCCTTGATCATCTCGACGTTGTACAGCACACCGTCGTAGGTCGATTGGGTGATGGTCAGGATGCGCGGCTTATTGCCCGGGCGCTTGGCCAGCGCTTCCTTGGCAAACGGGTTGGCCTCGATCTTCTTCTGAATGGTTTCCGGGCGGAACTCGTCGAGTGGGATCGGCCCGATGATGCCGTAGTGATTGCGGGTCGGCATCAGGAAAACCGGGATCGCGCCGCACATCATGATCGAGTGCAAGATGGACTTATGGCAGTTGCGGTCCACCACCACAATATCGCCAGGCGCTACCGTGGCGTGCCAGACCATCTTGTTCGAGGTCGAGGTGCCATTGGTGACGAAGAACAGATGGTCGGAGCCGAAAATGCGCGCGGCATTGCGTTCGGATGCGGCCACCGGGCCGGTGTGGTCGAGCAGCTGGCCGAGCTCATCCACCGAGTTGCACACGTCGGCGCGCAGCATGTTTTCGCCGAAGAACTGATGGAACATCTGCCCCACCGGCGACTTCAGGAAGGCCACGCCGCCCGAATGCCCTGGGCAGTGCCAGCTGTAAGAGCCGTCCTGCGCGTAGTGGAGCAGGGCGCGGAAGAAGGGGGGTGCCAGTGTGTCGAGATAGGCCTTGGCTTCGCGCACGATGGAGCGCGCGACGAATTCGGGCGTGTCCTCGAACATATGGATGAAGCCGTGCAGCTCGCGCAGCACATCATTGGGGATGTGGCGGCTGGTGCGGGTCTCGCCATACAGGAAAATGGGGATGTCGGCGTTCTTGTAGCGAATCTCGGCCACGAAGGCGCGCAGATTCTTCACCGCCGCGGTTTCCTCGCCCGGTTCGCCACCGATGAACTCCTCATCGTCGATCGACAGGATGAAGCTGGAGGCGCGACTTTGCTGCTGGGCAAAGCCGGTTACATCGCCGTAGCTGGTTACACCGAGGACTTCATAGCCCTCTTCTTCAATGGCCTTGGCTAGCGCGCGTATGCCTAGGCCGCTGGAGTTCTCGGCGCGGAAGTCTTCGTCGATGATGATGACGGGAAAGCGGAATTTCATAAGGAGTTGCTCCTGAGATCGGCAGGTGCCGAATCTTCTTGTTCATACACGACACGCAAGGGCGGTGCCGGCGGAAAAAGCACAGGGCCGCACCTGTGCAGGTACGGCCCCGGTGAGTAAGCAGTCGAATGTAGGCGCTAGGCAGGCAGTCCTTGTCAGGCTTGCGGCACGGTGTCGGCGAAAGCCGGACGCTGGGCCAGCTTGTCGGCCAGGCGGGCCAGGTTCGGGTAATCATTGCGCCAGGCGATATGGGCGAAACGCAGATCGAGATAGCCCAGGCACACGCCTACGGCGATATCGGCCAGGCTGTAGCTTTCGCCATTGCACCAGTTGCGCTCGCCCAGGTCTTCGGCCAGGGCCTGCAGGCCGCGGCTGATTTTGACTTCCTGGCGCGCGATCCAATCGGCACTTTGTTGCGCCTCGCTGCGCTTGCGCTCCAGAAAGATGCTGGCGGCGGCATCGCAGATGCCGTCAGCCAGCGCTTCCCAGCGCTTGACCTGCACCGCGTGGCGGTAGTCATGTGGGATCAACCGGGTGACGGGCGATACATGGTCGAGATATTCCACAATCACGCGCGAATCGAACAGCGTGGAGCCGTCGTCGAGGACCAGCACCGGCACCTTGCCTAGTGGGTTCAGCTCACCGACCTTGGTGTCGGCATTCCAGGGAATATCCACCGTCAATGGGCATTCGATGCGCTTTTCCTGCAGCACGATGCGCACCTTGCGGGCGTAGGGGCTGGTGAGCGATGCGATCAGCTTCATGACGATAACCGTTGGGCAAGGACTGTGGATTCTAGGGAAGTGCCTGGACGAGGGCCAGCCCTTCCTGCGGCTTGCTGCGCGTACCGAGCCACTTGGCGCGAGGCTGTGGCAGCGCACGCATTTTTACCGGCGAATGTTGCGCTGCGCAACCCAAAATACATGGCGCAGCACTTGCTGCTGCGCTAACTGTTTTCGCTCAGCTTATCGCGTGCTTGTTGCAGTGCGCTCTTGGTCGCGGCGGCGAAGCGGTTGCTGGCGAAATTGGCTACCTGGCGACTGGCTTTGGAGAGCGAGTCGAAGGCGCAGGCGCTCACGCACACTGCTTGCTTAAGCGGCTGACCCAGCGTGGCCGGTTGCGCGTCCAGGCTGGCCAGCATATTGCGCTGCTGCTCGGCCACGCTCTTTTCCAGCAGCTGCATCGCATCGGTCATAGCCGAGATCTGGGCGACGAACAGTGAGCAGCCAAGCTGCACGCTTTGATCGAGATGCTGTTCGAGCCGTTCCGCTGGCGCACTGCGACCATTCAGCGCAGCGACCCAGTCGCGATAGCCATCGAACTGTGTCGCCAACAGGCGTTCGAAGTTGCGGCCGGCTAGGTCGGCGCCTTCATTGAAACGATCGAATTGTTGCTCGAGCCTGGGTGTGGGCCAGGCGGCGTTAGAAGCATTCATATGCCGTAACTTCCTGATTAATCGGTCTTGTGGACTGATGTTGCGCCGCAATAAGGCGCGCAGTCTAGGCCGCTTGGGCGGGAAGTCAATCGGTCAAATGGTATTCATGACAATGGCGTTCAGGGTTAACTCAGCGCCAAGTCGCGTCGGTATTGATGCCGACGAAGTTCAGCCCCTGTTCATCCAGGCGCAAATAGCCGCCTTGGCCAGCGTACCAATCTGGCAACACCCAGCGTTGGCGCAGCGCATGTTGGACCTCGTGCTGGTGGCTGGCAGGGCGGTGGGTGTGACCGTGGATCAGGTGCGTGCCCGGGTGGGCGGCCAAGAGTTTGCTGACCGCCACGGCATTCACATCCATGATCTGCGCGCTCTTGCCTTGCTTGGCTGCTTCGCTGGCGGCACGGATACGCGCCGCTTCCGCCTTGCGCTCGGCCAGGGGGCGAGCCAGGAACTGCGCCTGCCAAGCGGGCTGGCGCACCAGGCTGCGGAACTGCTGATAGGCTGTGTCATCGGTGCATAGCGCGTCGCCATGGCTGAGCAGCAGGTGCAGGCCGAAGGCGTCCAATGTATAGGGGTCGTCCAGCAGCTGCGCGCCTGCCTGCTGTGCATAGGCGGAGCCGAGCAGGAAATCGCGGTTGCCGTGCAGGCAGTAGATCGCGCAACCGTCTGCCGCACAGGCTGAGAGCTCGGCGGCGATCTGCGCATTCAAGGCCTCGTCATCATCGTCCCCCAGCCAATACTCGAAAATATCGCCCAAGAGATAGAGCGCACTGGCCTGCCGAGCCGGGCCACGCAAAAAGGCGATAAAGGCGGCCGTGGTGGCCGGATCAGCATCGGACAGGTGCAGGTCGGAGGCAAACAGGATGGGTTTGGGCATACGGGGCGCTTGAAATGACAACGGCGCGGTTGCCCGCGCCGTAACTAGGCGAGTGCTTTAGACCAGCTCAGCCTTGTCGATGGTGACCGGCTCGGCCGGCACATCCTGATGCATGCCCTTGGAGCCGGTGCGCACTGCCTTGATTGCATCGACGACCTCGGTGCCTTCCACTACCTTGCCGAACACGCAGTAGCCGAAGCCTTGTGCGGTGGGCGAGCTGTAGTTGAGGAAGCTGTTATTGCTGACATTGATGAAGAACTGCGCGCTGGCCGAGTGCGGATCGGGGGTGCGGGCCATGGCGATCGTGTACTTGTCGTTCTTCAGGCCGTTGGCGGCTTCGTTTTCGACCGGATCGCGAGTTTCCTTTTGCTTCATGCCGGCGTCGAAACCGCCACCCTGGATCATGAAGTCGTTGATCACGCGGTGGAAGATAGTGCCATCGTAGTGGCCGGCCTTCACGTATTCGACGAAGTTGGCCACGGTCTTCGGGGCTTTGGCTTCATCGAGTTCGATGCCGATCAGGCCGTGATTGGTGTGCAGATTGACGCGCATGGAAGTCCTTTCGACTGTTGGCGGCGACTGGCAATGCGCCAGCGCAGGGGATGGAGTTCAGGGTAGCTGGGTGGCCGTTTTCACGATGATAGGCTGCAGTGGTACGTCGGGCATGCCGTTTACGTAGCCGGTGGGCTGGGCGGCCATCTTTTCGACGACGGCCATGCCTTTGACCACCTTGCCGAACACCGCGTAACCCCAGCCGCGCGGGCTCTGGTCGCGATGGTCGAGCATCACGTTATTGCGCAGATTGATATAGAACTGGGCGCTGGCCGAGTGCGGATCATTGGTGCGCGCCATGGACAGGGTGCCGACGCTGTTTGAGAGACCATTATTGGCTTCGTTCTGGATCGGCTTGTCGGTGGGCTTTTCACGCATATCGACCCCGTAGCCACCGCCCTGGGCAACAAAGCCAGGAATCACGCGATGGAAAACGGTGCCGTTGTAATGACCCTTCTTCACATAGCGCAGAAAGTTTTCCACCGTTTTCGGTGCCTTGTCGGCAAACAGCTCAATCTCAACATCGCCCTGATTGGTGCTGAGCAGCACATGCGGATTGGCCGCATAGGCGAGGGGGGCGAGCGCAAGCAGCGCGCTGAGTAGCAAACCTTGCATAGGGAGAGTCCTGCGCAGTGAGATAAGAATAATAGGCGGCGATGTTAGCACAGCCACTTACCCGCTATGCCGTGCGGGTAGAGGCTAGCTACTGCATGGCGATGCGTGAATATTTTCCCTCGCGCCCCTACAATCGCAGCCTGCCCACCTTTCCGGATCGACCCATGGACCAGCTGATTACCGAGTTTGACCGCGCCTTGCGCACGGTGTTTGCCCCTGCCGCCAGCCTGCGTCCGCATCCCGATGCACAGCTGGCGGAGGCTGAACTCAGCCCGGCAGAGAAGCGCCATGCCGCCGGTCTGATGCGGGTCAATCACTGTGGTGAAGTGTGCGCTCAGGCGCTGTATCAAGGCCAGGCGCTGACCGCGCGCGATCGCGCCACGCGCGAAGCGCTGCGCCAGGCTGCGCAGGAAGAGACCGAGCATCTGGCCTGGACCGAGCGACGCCTGCAGGAGCTCGGTAGTCACAAGAGTCTGCTCAATCCGCTCTGGTATGCGGGCTCTCTGGCCATGGGCGTAGGGGCAGGGCTGATTGGCGATCGATGGAATCTGGGTTTTCTGGCCGAAACCGAACGTCAGGTCAGTGCGCACCTGGATAGCCATTTGGGCTTGCTGCCGGATGCGGATGCCAAGAGCCGGGCCGTAGTGACCCAGATGCATGCCGATGAGACGGCACATGCGGCGACCGCGGTCGAACTGGGGGCGGCCGAGTTACCCGCGCCGGTCAAGACCGCCATGCGCGCCATGTCGCAGGTGATGACCACGCTCGCGTATCGCGTCTAGCGAAACAGGTTCTGTTGTCTTGATGAGGCGTAAGTCGAACAAAAAAACAGCCCGAGCCGACTCAGTAGCTCGGGCTGTTTTGTGTCCGGCTTACTTAGACTTCCACAATCTCGAAATCATGGCTGATCTTGACCGTAGCGCCGAGCATGATGGAGGCAGAACAGTACTTTTCAGCCGACAGTTCGATCGCGCGCTTCACCTGCTCGACTTTCAGTTGGCGTCCCTTGACCGTGAAGTGCATATGGATGTGAGTAAACACCTTGGGATCGGTCTCTGCGCGCGTGGCGTCCAGCGCAACTTCGCAGTCGACCACATCGGCGCGGCCTTTCTTCAGGATGGTGACCACATCGAAGGCGGTGCAGCCACCGGTGCCCATCAAGAGCAGTTCCATGGGCCGCGGCCCCAGATTCTGACCGCCTGCGGCCGGAGCGCCATCCATCAGAACCGAGTGGCCCGATTCGCTTTGTGCCAGAAAGCTGACGTTTTCTACCCATTTGATGCGAGCGCGCATCGGACTACTCCTTGCAAAAGTGGCGGAAGGCGCGGCGGGCGCAAGGTCTGCCGCACTGCGATAGAGACCAGCGACGGATTGCTGGCCTGAAACTACAGAATCGTAACTAAAGCCCCGTGATGGACTGTTTTCGCGCTTCTTGAAGTGTAACTTTATTTCTGTTCATTGATTTCATGTCGCGCTGCACAAAAAACACTTGCCATTCGCGTAAGGCTTGCGTAGTATCCGAACTGCATTGAGGCGGTACACGCAATGTGTGTGCTTTGATGTTGTCTCCTCCATCCTCCTTCTTTGGTGGAATTACGCGCAACCCAATCGGTTGCGCTTTTTTTTG
The DNA here is from genome assembly GCF_900119825.1 of Chitinimonas taiwanensis DSM 18899. Classification (GTDB taxonomy): domain Bacteria; phylum Pseudomonadota; class Gammaproteobacteria; order Burkholderiales; family Chitinimonadaceae; genus Chitinimonas; species Chitinimonas taiwanensis. The sequence continues at coordinate 43,686 of NZ_FPKR01000011.1, forward strand.
TCTGTATTTTAAGATTATTCGTTCTCCGCGTGCCGCCTGTCGGCTGCGGTGACTTGTCAACGTTCGTTCGGTTTGACAGCGCTTTGTTTTTTCAAATAGAATGCGCGACTTTCCGTAAATCGAACGAATCTGGAAGAGCCGTATGAAAACCTTCTCCGCCAAGCCGCACGAGGTACAGCGCGACTGGTTTGTAGTCGACGCCACCGATAAGGTGCTGGGTCGCCTCGCCGCCGAAATCGCTCACCGCCTGCGTGGTAAGCACAAAGCCATCTACACCCCTCACGTCGATACCGGTGATTTCATCGTTGTCGTGAACGCAGACAAGCTGCGTGTGACCGGTGACAAGGCCAAGCAAAAGACGTATTTCCGCCACTCGGGCTACCCCGGTGGTATCTATGAGCGTTCCTTCACCGAAATGCAGGAACGTTTCCCTGAGCGTGTGCTCGAGAAGGCCGTCAAGGGCATGCTGCCCAAGGGCCCTCTCGGCTACGCTATGATCAAGAAGCTCAAGGTTTACGCTAGCGCCGAGCACCCGCACGCCGCGCAACAGCCTAAAGTCCTTGAAGTCTAATTACGACCAGATACAAGGACTGAAAAAATGGTTGGCAAGTATTATTACGGTACGGGTCGTCGCAAGAGCGCTGTCGCTCGCGTGTTCCTGGCCAAGGGTTCGGGCAAGATCGTTGTGAACGGTAAGCCGCTGGACCAGTATTTCTCCCGCGAAACCGGTCGCATGGTGGTTCGTCAGCCGCTGGTGTTGACCGAAAACCTGGAAGCTTTCGACATCCTGGTGAACGTTGTTGGTGGTGGTGAAACCGGTCAAGCCGGTGCACTGCGTCACGGCATCACCCGCGCGCTGATCGAATTCGACGCCGCCCTGAAGCCGACCCTGTCGCGCGCAGGTCTGGTGACGCGTGATGCTCGTGAAGTTGAGCGTAAGAAGGTCGGTCTGCGTAAGGCCCGCCGCGCCAAGCAGTTCTCGAAGCGCTAATCGCCAGATTCGACGCGAAGATTCGTTCGAGTACGTCGGCGCAAGCCGGGAAAAGCCGCCAGTTTCTGGCGGCTTTTTCTTTTTGCGCCGCCAATCTATCTGGCATATCAGGGAATCGTTGTATCATCGACCCTCTTTGCGATCGGCTCAGTGGAAGGAAAGCAAGACATGATCAAGGTAGGCATCGTAGGCGGGACCGGTTACACGGGCGTGGAGCTGATGCGCCTGTTGGCGCGGCACGGCGGCGTCAAGCTGCAAGCCATTACCTCGCGCAAGGAAGCCGGTATGCCGGTGGCCGAGATGTATCCGAGCCTGCGCGGTCATGTGGATATTGCTTTCTCTACCCCGACCGATGCCAAGCTGGACGAATGCGATGTGGTGTTCTTCGCCACGCCGAACGGCATTGCCATGCAGGAAGCCACGACCTTGCTCGAAGCCGGGGTCAAGGTCATTGACCTGGCTGCCGACTTCCGTATCAAGGATGTGGCCGAATGGGAGAAGTGGTATGGCATGAGTCACGCCAGCCCAGGCTTGGTGGCCGAGGCGGTATATGGCCTGCCGGAGGTGAACCGCGACAAGATCCGCACCGCGCGCCTGATCGCCAACCCAGGCTGCTATCCGACAGCGGTGCAACTGGGCTTCCTGCCGCTGATCGAGGCTGGCGTGGTCGATGCATCCAGCCTGATCGCGGATAGCAAGTCCGGTGTGTCTGGCGCGGGGCGCAAGGCCGAGGTGCATACCCTGCTGTGTGAGGCGGGCGACAACTTCAAGGCCTATGGCGTCGGTGGTCATCGCCACCTGCCCGAGATCAAGCAGGGCCTTGCCGCAGCCGCGCAGGCACCCGTTGGCCTGACCTTCGTGCCGCATCTGACCCCGATGATCCGCGGCATACATGCCACCCTGTATGCCAAGCTGACCAAGGATGTCGATGTACAGGCATTGTTTGAGCAGCGTTATGCGAACGAGCGTTTCGTGGATGTGATGCCTGCGGGTAGTACGCCGGAAACCCGCTCCGTGCGTGGCGGGAATACCTGTCGCATCGCCGTACATCGCCCACAGGGTGGCGATACGGTGGTGGTGCTGTCGGTCATCGATAATCTGGTCAAGGGCGCGGCCGGCCAGGCGGTGCAGAATATGAACCTGCTGTTCGGCTTGCCGGAAGGGCAGGGCCTGGACATCGTGCCCCTGCTGCCCTGATCCATGCTGCGTCGCTGGAAACGCCGCGGTAATCATCTGGCCACTGCACGCCTGGCTGTGCGGCGCCATCTGCCCTGGTATGCCTGGGTGGGCCTCGTGCTATTGGCGCTGTGCTTGCTGGCGGGGGCCAGCTGGCTGCTGTTCCAGCATGGCCAGGAAGTCGGCCGGCAAGACCCGCATGCGCAGCGCGCGATTCAGGAGGCGGCACGCAATGCCGGCACGCTGGAAAAGGCCTTGAGTGAAGCGCGCCAAAAGCAGGCCGAGACCGAGCAGCAGCTGCGCCTTGAGCTGGCAACCCGGCAGACCATGACGCGACAACTGCAGCAACTGCAGGCGGACAATGGCAGCCTGCGCGAGCGCATCGGCTTTTATGAGTCGTTGCTGACCAAGACAGACAGGGCGCCTGCACTGGCGATTGAGGTCTTCCGCGTCGAGCCGCTGACGCCCGGCCACTACCGGCTCAGTGCCATCCTGCTGCAAGGCCAATCTAGCCAGGAGGCCTTCAAGGGTGAGATGCAGTTCCGGCTGACCATTGAGCGGCAGGGCAAGCGCGAAATCATTGCCTGGCCGCAGACCCGCATCCCGCTCAGCGTGTCGCGCTTTCTGCGCCTGGAGCGTGAGACCGATCTGCCGGCCGATACCGTGCTCAAGCGGGTGGAAATGGCGATCTATGCGGCGGGCGAAACCCGCCCACGCCTGACCCGCATTTATGAAGTGAAAGGATGAAACATGTTTGGCAAAGACAAGCATAAGGCGACCAACCGCATCGACAGCCTGATCGGCCTGGAGGCGCGCATCGAGGGTCATATGCATTTCGCCGGCGGTCTGCGTATCGATGGCGAAGTGGTCGGCGATGTGACCGCCATGGATGACAAGCCGAGCACGCTGGTGGTCAGCGAGAAGGCGCGTATCCGCGGCACGGTGCGGGTCGCACATCTGGTACTCAATGGCACGATTGAAGGGCCGATTCACGCCACCCACTATCTGGAACTACAGTCGAAGTGCAAGGTGGTCGGTGATGTGTATTACAACTCGCTGGAGATGCATCCCGGTGCCGTGGTGGCCGGCCAGCTGATCCATATGGGTGGCTTGGACAGCAAGCCGGCCACGCCGCCCGTGACCAAGAAAGGGGCCAAACTTGAAACTGCGCCGGAATAGCCCCATCTAAGCAGCAAGTCCCTGTTTGTAAAAGGGTTAACAAATACGCCGTATGCGCGGATAATCTGCGCATTAAACCAATGCGTTGTCTGGAGTTCGCGCCATGAATGCCCCTGTCGAAATGAGCACCCCCTTCGTCTTCACCGATAACGCCGCTGCCAAGGTGGCCGACCTGATCGCTGAAGAAGGTAATCCCGACCTGAAACTGCGCGTGTTCGTGACCGGTGGCGGTTGCTCCGGTTTCCAGTACGGCTTCACCTTCGACGAAATCGTCAATGAAGACGACACGCCTTACGAGAAGAACGGCGTGACCCTGTTGGTTGACCCGATGAGCTACCAGTATCTGGTGGGTGCCGAGATCGACTATGTGGAGAGTATCGAAGGCTCGCAGTTCACCATCAAGAACCCGAACGCGACCTCGACCTGCGGTTGCGGCTCGTCTTTCTCGGCCTGATCATTCAGCCACAAAAAAGCCCCGGTCTATACCGGGGCTTTTTCATTTCTGTGCACGCCTTATTTGGCCTGCATGCGCAGCGCACCATCCAGGCGTATCACCTCGCCATTGAGCATCGGGTTCTCGATGATGGCGGCGACTAGGTGGGCAAATTCGGCCGGGTCGCCCAGGCGCGAAGGGAAGGGCACGGCGGCACCCAGCGCGTCCTGCACGTCCTCAGGCAGGCTGGCCATCATCGGCGTCTTGAAGATGCCCGGCGCAATCGTCATCACCCGTATGCCGTAGCGGGCTAGCTCGCGCGCCGCCGGCAGGGTCATGCCCACGATGGCAGCCTTGGATGCCGCATACGCGCACTGGCCGATTTGGCCGTCAAAGGCGGCAATCGAGGCGGTGTTAATAATCACACCGCGCTCACCATTCGCCTGGGCGGGCTGCTTGCTCATCGCATCGGCGGCCAGGCGCAGCAGATTGAAGCTGCCGATCAGATTCACATCCAGGGTGCGCTTGAAGCCATCCAAGAGATGCGGGCCTTCGCGCCCAACCAGCTTTTCGCCGTGCACGATGCCTGCGCAGTTGACCAGCGCATCCAGGCGGCCAAAGTTGCTGATCGCCTGTTGCACGGCGGCCTGGCAGCTGGCTTCGTCACTGACATCGCAGAGTGCGAAGCGCGCCGCCTCGCCGAGCTCGGCCGCCAGTGCGGCACCCGCCGTGGCATTGCGGTCGGCGATCAGCACGCAGGCGCCGGCACTGATGGCCTTGCGCGCCACTGCTGCGCCCAGGCCTGATGCCCCGCCGCTAATCAGTACGCTGGTATTTTCCATCTGCATCGATATGTCTCCTTTTCTTGTGGAATAGGTCGGCCCTGGCCGCCATGAAAAACGCCCTCCTGGGTAAGGAGGGCGCGGTATACCGTGTGTGGCTTATTTCTTCAGCACCAGTTCCAGCATGCGATCGGCCAGTTCCTTTGGGCTGCTGCTGCCATCGGCCTTGTACCACTGAATCGTCCAGTGCAGGCCACCCAGCAGCAATTTGCGCAGCAGGCGGGTATCGCTATGCACGAGGCCCGCGGCGGCGGCTTCATCCAGCACCTGTTGCCAATCGCGCTCATAGGCGTCGCGCAGCTTGATCAGTTCGGTGCGTGCCTTATCCGACAGGCTAGGCCATTCATACAGCAGCACCGATAATGCGCCCTTGTCGTCGCCGAGCAGGGTGTCCAGGTGGACGCGGAAAACGGTTTTCAGTTTTTCCAGTGGGGTCTTGGCTTCTGCCAAAGCCTCTTCTAGCCTATCAGTCAGTTCGCCTATCCCGGCGGCCATGACGGCAACCAGCATTTCCTCCTTGGTGCGGAAATGGTAGAACAGGCTGCCAGATTGCATGCCGACGGCTTGAGCGAGGTCACGTACGGTGGTGCGCTCGTAGCCTTGCTCCTTGAACAGGCGGCTCGCTGCGGTAATCAGCTCGGCGCGGCGTGTTTTCTCTTCTTGGGTGGTCATGATCTTGTTTCTGCTTGATGGCGGTAGTTGCCGGAAAGTTGGCGCATTTTATACGCATTCCCCGAGTCTAGCGCTTGCTGGGATCATAAAACCTTAATAAATACTCTAATTATGTGGCCTGCCCGCACGCCGGCCACCGACCATATCTTTGAAAGCCGCTATGCGCCTTGCCCTGCTACTTGCCTGTCTACCGCTCAGCCTGTTTGCCGCCGATATCGAAAGTTTCTCGCCCCAGGGCGCCGTGCGCGAGGTGCGCCAGGCCAAGGTGCGCTTCTCTGAATCCATGGTGCGTTTTGGCGATCCGCGCCTGCCCGACCCTTTCGAGGTGGCCTGTGGTGCGGAGGAAGGCAGTGGGCGCTGGATCGATGACCGCAACTGGGTTTATGACTTCCGCCGTGATCTACCTGCCGCCACTCAATGCGAATTCCGCCTCAAGCCGGGCCTGAAAACGCTGGCTGGCGCCGCTTTACCGGCCAGCCGCTACCAGTTTTCCACCGGTGGCCCAGAGCCAGTGGATGTCTGGCCTGAGCGCTGGCAGCCGATTGTGGAAGACCAGGTCTTTCTGGTTAGCTTTGCCGCGCCACCGTTGCCCACTTCCCTGGCGGCCAGCGCGCGTTGCGAGGTGGAAGGCCTGCGCGAGCGTATTCCGGCCGTGGTGTTAGCCGATGCCGAGCGTGACAAACTGCTAACCGCCTATTTCAGCCGCGACCGTAAACGCTGGCCCAGCCATATGGCGGCGCTGCGCTGCCAGCGCCCCTTACCCAACGATGCCAGCATGCAGCTGGTGCTGGATGCCGGCCTGAGCGCCGCCAATGGCGCCAGCCTGCGCGAGCCCATGCAGTTCGACTTCCGCGTGCAGCCGCGTTTCACCGCCTGGATGTCCTGCGAGCGCACGCGTGAGAAATCGGCCTGCCTGCCGCTGTCGCCAATCGAGCTGCGCTTTTCCGCCGGGGTGGATGCGGCGCGCGCCAAGGCCGCGACCCTGGTCAGCGCCGACGGCAAGCAGCGCTGGGCGGCGGAAGCGATACTGGGCAGCGATAAGCAATTCTTCGAGGAAGAGCAGGCTGGCAAGCCGGTGCGCCGCCAGCTGGCGTATGGCGTGCGCTTCAAGCCGCTGTTTCCGGAAAACGGCACGCTGCAGCTGAATCTGCCTGCCGGGCTGCGCGATGAATATGGTCGTGCGCTGAGCAATGCCAAGCAGTTTCCGCAGAGTGTGAAGCTGGACAGCTTCCCGGCCCTGGCCAAGTTCTCGGCCAGCTTTGGCATTGTGGAGCGCGCGGTGGGGGTGCTGCCGGTGACGGTGCGCAATGTGGGCGAGGCTGTGCGTGCCGAGGACAAGCCGGCGCCCGGCATGCTCGACAGCCTGATCGATATGGCCAAGAGCGCGACCGGTTCCGCCAAGCCAGCCGAGAAGACGCTGGGCCTGCCTTATCGTCAACTCACCCTGAACAAGGAAGCCGATATCGTCAGCTGGTATCAGCGTCTGCGCCGCGGTGCGCAGCCGGCCGATGGCCAGGATTACCGTTCGGCCTCGCTGCTCAAGGATGTGGGTAGCGCACAGCGCTATCGCTTGCCCGCCCCGAACGACGAGCTGGCCGCCGAGGTGATCGGTCTGCCGCTGCCCAAGGCCGGCCTGACCGTCGTGGAAGTGGAGAGCGCCCGCCTGGGCAAGCGCCTGCTGCAGCCGGCGGCATCCATGTATGTGGCCAGCGGCGCGCTGGTTACCAATCTGAGCGTGCATTACCGGCGTGGGCATGACGATGCGCTGGTCTGGGTGACCACGCTGGATAAGGGTTGGTTGGTCAACAATGCTGCGGTCAGCATCCTCGATTGCAAGGGTAAGGTGCTGGCCAGCGGCAAGACCAATGCCCAGGGGGTCTGGCAGCCGAGCAAGGCGCTTGCCAAGGAACGCTACGACTGCCCGAATTATGTGTTTGCCCGTCAGGGCGAGGACGTGACCTTCCTGGTGTCGGATTGGCGCGAAGGCATCGAGGCCTGGCGCTTTGGCGTGAATACCGAGTACGACCGCGATCAGCGTCGCAGCTTCCATGCCGTGCTCGACCGCGGTCTGTACCGGGCTGGTGAAACCGTCAGCATCAAGCTGATCGGCCGGGAACGTACGGCGCTGGGTTTTGGCCAGCTGGCCGATGCGCAGCTGCCCAATCAGGTCGAGCTCCAGCATCTGGGCTCGGACGAAAGCGTGGTGCTGCCGCTGGAATGGCGCAATGGCGCTGCCACGCTGAGCTGGGACATCCCTGCGGATGCCAAGCTGGGCAGCTATGCGATCAATCTGGCGCGCAAGCAGGGTAAGCAGCTCGATGGTCTGGGTAGTGCCGGCCAGTTCAGCGTGGCGGAATTCCGTGTGCCGCTGATGCGCGGCACGCTCAAGCTACCGGCCGATACCGTGCAAGCGGGTAGCCTGCAAGCAGTGGCCCAGGTGCAATACCTGGCCGGCGGCCCGGCTGGTGGCGAGGCGGTCAAGCTGCGCGCCCTGGTGCGCCCGGCCGGTTCGCGCGAGCTGGAGGCCTTCGAGGGCTTCCGCTTCAGCACGGGCGATGTACCGGCCAAGGTGCTGCGCCCCGATGCGCAGGACGAGCGTGAGAATCAGGATGATGAACAGCCGCTGGCCTTGCGTAGCACGGTGCTCGATAAGGCCGGTGGTGCGACCCTGCCGCTGACCGGCTGGCGCAATGCCAGCACGCCGCTGCAGCTGACGGCCGAACTCGAATACCGCGATCCGAACGGTGAGGTGCAGACCACGGCCGCCAGCAGCATGATCTGGCCCTCGGCGGCCCAGGTTGGTCTGAAGTTCGGCCAGGCCAAGCGCGAAGGCGGCATGCCGCTGGAACTTGGCCTCGCCAGCTATACCGGCAAGCCCTTGGCTGGGCGCGCCATCAAGGCCGAGGCCTGGTCGCGTCAGACCTTCAGCCATCGCAAGCGTCTGGTGGGCGGTTTCTACAGCTATCAGCACGAAACCCGCTACCAGCCGCTGGGCGAGATCTGTAATGGACGTAGCGATACGCGCGGCCGCCTGCGCTGCGATCTGCCGGCCAAGTTCAGTGGCGAGGTGCTGGTGCGCGTTAGCAGCGCCGACGATGCCGGCCATATTGCCTACGCCCATGACGAAGCCTGGCTACCGGGCGAGGGCGAAGGCTGGTGGGCGAATGGTGATGGCGACCGTATCGATCTGATCGCCGACAAGAAGCAGTACGAGGCGGGCGACACCGCCACCCTGCGCGTGGTGATGCCCTTCCGCGAGGCCACCGCCCTGGTGGCAGTCGAACGCGAGAAGGTGCTCGAATGGCGCGCGGTCACCCTGCGTGCGGACAACCCGATCATCAAGCTGCCGATCAAGGGGCATTACGGGCCGAATGTGTTTGTCTCGGTGCTGGTGGTGCGCGGCCGGGTGGCCGAGCCGGCCGCGACGGCCCTGCTCGATCTGGCCCGCCCGGCCTACAAGCTGGGCCTGATCAAGCTGGCGGTGGGCAGTAAGGCCTATGCGCTGGATGTGAAGGTGAGCAGCGACAAGACCCTGTACCAGGTGCGCGACAAGGCGCGCGTGAAGGTGAGCGTGAAGGGCATGGATGGCAAGCCGCTGCCCAAGGGAGCCGAGGTGGCACTGGCCGCGGTGGACGAAGGTCTGCTGCAGCTGCGCGCCAACGATAGCTGGCAGCTGCTGCCCGCCATGCTGGGCGAGCGCGGCTATGGCTTCTATACCGCCACTGCGCAAGGCCAGGTCATCGGTAAGCGCCACTTCGGCCGCAAGGCGGTGCCGGTTGGCGGCGGTGGTGGGCGCAGCGGTACGCGCGAGCTGTTCGATACCCTGCTGTTGTGGAAGGCGCGCGTGACGCTGGATGCCAAGGGTGAGGCCAGCGTGGAGGTGCCGCTCAATGATTCGCTGACCAGCTTCCGCATCGTGGCGGTGGCCACGGCCGGTAGCGACCGCTTCGGCACTGGCGAGACCAAGATCCGCGCCAGCAAGGATGTGATGCTGTTCAATGGCCTGGCCCGCACGGTGCGCGAGGGCGACCGCTTCGAGGCCGGCTTCACTGTGCGCAATACCACGGCGGAGGCGCTGAGCCTGACCGTGCGTGCCAAGGCCAAGGGCCTGCCAGAGTTAACCGCGCAGGCGCTGAACCTGGCCGGCAACGAGGCCCGTGAGCTGATCTGGCCGGTTAGTGTGCCGGCCGGTGTGGGCAAGCTGGACTGGCAGGTGGAAGTCCAGGGCGGCACGCGCGTCTACGACAGGCTGAGTTTCAGCCAGGCAGTGAGCGAGGCGGTGCCGGTGCGCGTGCTGCAAGCCACCATCACCCAGCTGCCGCCCGATTTGAACCTGCCGCTGGCCCGCCCCGCGGATGCGATTGCCGGCCGCGGTGGCGTCAGCGTCACGCTCTCGCCCAGCCTGGTAGCAGCGCTGGATGGAGTAGAAAACTATCTGCGCGCCTACCCCTACACCTGCCTCGAGCAGCAGACCTCCAAGGCCATGGGGCTGAATGACCCGGCCGCCTGGGATGCGGTGGTCGCGCGCCTGGACAGCTATCTGGATGGCGATGGCTTGGCCAAATACTTCCCCACACTGGAGTACGGCAGCGCAGCGCTGACCGCCCATATGCTGACCCTGTCGGCCGAAAGTGGCTGGGCACTGCCCGATGGCGGGCGTGAACGCATGTTGCGCGCGCTGACCGGCTATGTGGAAGGGCGGATTGCCCGCGAGCCGCTGCCCAGCGACAGCACGCGTCGCGCCAGCCGTAAGCTGGATGCGATTGCCGCGCTGGTACGTTGGGAATCGGCCCGTCCGGCCATGCTCGACGGTCTGGTGCTGGAGCCGAACCGCTGGCCTACCGCCACCGTGCTCGACTGGATCGCGGTGCTGGAAAAACTGGACGGCGTGCCCAAGCGCGTGGAAAGGCTGAAGGAAGCGCGTCAGATTCTGAACGCACGCCTCGATATGTCGGGCACCAGCCTGAACTTCTCCACGGCCCAGGCTGATGATGCCTGGTGGAGCATGGATTCGACCGATGGCGATGCGGCTCGCATCCTGCTCGATGCGCTCAAGCAACAGGGCAATCGCGCCGACCTTGGCCGCCTGGCGCGCGGCGTGGTCAGCCGTCAGCAGCGTGGCCATTGGGATACCACGGTGGCGAATGCCTGGGGCGCGCTGGCTCTGCGCCAGTTCGCGCAGCAGGTCGAGGCCGGCCCACCAGGCGGGGCGACCGTGGCCAAGCTGGGTGGCGAGCAGCGTCTGGATTGGAGCAAATCGGCCCAAGGCGGCCGCCTCTTCCTGCCCTGGCCCGATCAGGCCGCCACGCTGAACCTGAGCCACCAGGGTGCTGGCAAGCCCTGGGCCGTGCTGGAAGCGCGCGCTGCCGTGCCGCTGAAGGCGCCGCTGGTGTCGGGCTATCGGGTGGACAAGCGCTGGGAGCCGGTCGAGGCGCGTGGCAAGACCTTTGCCCGTGGCGAGGTATGGCGCGTGCGGCTGACCATCGACGCCCAGGCCGATATGAGCTGGGTGGCGGTCAATGATCCGATTCCGGCCGGGGCAACCTTGCTGGGGCGTGGCATGGCCACCGATTCGGCCCTGCTGGCGCGTAGCGAAACCAGCCAGGGGGCCTGGCCGGCCTTCGAGGAAAAGGGCGAGACCGCTTACCGCGCGTATTACGACTGGCTGCCCAAGGGCCAGCATGTGCTCGAGTACACGGTGCGCCTGAACACCCGCGGTGAATTCGCCCTGCCCGCCACCCGCGTGGAGGCGCTGTATGCGCCAGAGCGCTTTGGCGAGAGCCCCAACCCCTTGATTCGGGTGGAATAAATCCAGCGGGCTTGGCAGGCAGCGTGTCCAGAAATGGGCAGCTGCCTGCCTAGCAGCGCAGCGGCAATGTGCGTGGCCTATTCTTGGGCGTGTGAGTATTGCCAAAATCTAGCTTACAATTCCCAAACTACTTGAAATCAATGCCGGAACACGATGACGACACGCATTTTTCTTCTGGCAGTACTGGCGATTGCGCTTTCCGGCTGTGAGCGGGTTTCCGAACTGGCCAACCAGGCCAAGCTCAATGGGCGCGCCATCGGTGCGGCTTGCCGCCATACCGGCCGCTCGCTGGAAGATTGCTTCCAGCGCAATCCGCGGGTATCGAAGGCCGATATCTTTGCCGGCTGGAAGGAAATGAACGAGTACATGACCAAGAACAAGCTGGATGTCATTCCGCCTGCGCCCGACGCGAAGGCGGCCAGCGGGCCGGTGGCCAGTATTGAAATCGGTGGTGGTACCGATGCGGCCGAGGAGGAAAAACCGGCCGAAACCAAGCAGCCGGCGCCTGCGCCTGGCAACTGATCCAAGAAGAACCCGTTTGGGACTGAGGAAAGCATGATTTCTACACTCAAACAGATCCCGCTGTTTCACGGCCTGTCCGACGACGAACTCAGCCATGTCGAGGCTTCGGCCGCCGCGCGCACCTTTGCCAAGGGCGCCATCATCATCACCGAGGGCGAGGCTGGCAGCTCGATGTTCCTGCTCATGCAGGGCCGGGTGAAGGTCTATGTCAGCGATTCGAACGGCAAGGAATACGTGCTGGCCGTGCTTGGCCCGGGCGAATATGTGGGCGAGCTGGCCCTGCTCGACGATGAGCCGCGCACCGCGTCGGTGGAGACGGAAGAGCAGAGCACCTTCCTGGTGATCCAGAAGGAAGACTTCCTAACCCTGATGCGCAATCACCCGCAGATCCAGTTCAAGGTGCTGGTCAATCTGGTGCGTCGCACGCGCCAGCTGACCGAGGCGGTGAAGAACTTGGCCCTGCGCGATGTGTATACCCGCGTGCGCATCCTGTTCGAGGATCTGGCCGTGGAGCGCGAAGGCCAATACATGGTGGAAGAGCCGATGACCCAGCAGGCGATTGCCGACCGGGTCGGCTCCTCGCGCGAGATGGTGGCGCGCATCATGAAGGAGCTGGTGTTCGGCGGTTATGTGCGGGTGGAAAATCGCCGCCTGATCATTCTGCAAAAGCTGCCCGAAGCATTCTGATGCCGCTGCGCAGCACATCGAAACCGGCCCGCGTGGCCGGTTTTTGTTTGCCCGGCCATCATTCAGTTTCGGTTCACTGCGCCCCGCGCACACTGCGTGCACCAACTCAACAGGAGCACGTCATGAACCGCCTCGCCATCCTTACTCTGCTTGCGACCAGCTTTGTGGCGGCGCAGGCCGATAGCTTCAACGACACCGCCCGCGTGCGCAGCGCCACGCCCGAGTACGAGCGCATCAGCACCCCGCGCAAGGAATGCAGCAGCGAATGGGTGACCGAGACCCGCGAAGTGCCCGCCCAGCGCCAGTATGGTGGCGCCGTGATCGGCGGCCTGGCCGGCGCCCTGATCGGCAACCAAGTGGGCAAGGGCCATGGGCGCGAAGCGGCGACCGCTGTGGGTGCCGTGGTTGGCGCGCTGGCGGGTGACAATATCGATAACCGTGGTCGCAGCGGTGGCTATGTGGAAGAGATTCCGCGCGAGATCAAGCGCTGCCGCACCGTAGAAGACTGGCAGAGCCGCTTGGTCGGCTACCGCGTGACCTATGAATACCGCGGCCAGCAATACACGACCTTCATGAACGAAAACCCGGGCAAGTCGCTGCCGGTGCGCGTGTCGGTCGAACCCTTGATCTGAGCGCAGGCTGCCGCCGGGTGCGGCGCTCGTAATACAATCGGCCCATTGTTGGCTGAACCAAGTGAGCACGATGATGAAATGGCTTCTGCTTTGCCTGAGCTGCCTGATGTTGCTGGCAGCCACCCCTGCCTGGGCCGATGTGAGCCGCGATGATGCGGCCGCCGCCGCCCAACGCCAGACTGGCGGCCGCGTGCTGTCGGTGGACCGCAGCGAGCGTGACGGCCGCCCGGTATGGCGGGTCAAGGTGGTGACCGAACAGGGCGAGGTGAAGGTGGTGTTCATCGATGCCGCCAGCGGTCGGGCGATCTGAACCATGCGCCTACTGCTGATTGAAGATGAAGCCCCGCTGCGCCAGAGCCTGCGTAAGCAGCTGGAAGCCGACGGCTACCGGGTGGACGAGGCGGCCGATGGCGAAGATGGCCTGTTCCAGGCCAGCGAATACCCGGTTGACCTCGCCATTGTCGACCTGGGTCTGCCCAAGCTCAGCGGCATGGAGGTGGTGGAAAGACTGCGCGCCGAGGGCAAGGCGCTGCCCATCCTGATCCTGACCGCGCGTGGTAGCTGGCAAGACAAGGTCAAGGGCCTGGAAGCTGGCGCCGACGATTATCTGGTCAAGCCCTTCGAATACCCGGAGCTGGCCGCGCGGGTGAAAGCCCTGCTGCGCCGCGCGCTGAAGGCGACCTCGGACACGCTGGTGCTGGGGCCGATCGGGCTGGATTTCTCGGCCCAGCAGGCGCAGCTGAATGGCCAGCCGGTGGAGCTGACCACCTTTGAATACCGGATGCTGGAGTACTTGGTGCGCGAACGCGCGCGCGTGGTCAGCAAGCAGGAACTCTCTGACTACCTGTATCCGCACGATGAGGATCGCGACAGCAATGTGCTGGAAGTGCTGATCGGCCGCCTGCGCCGCAAGCTCGATCCGGACGGCACGCTGGCACCGATTGAAACCCTGCGCGGGCGCGGCTATCGCTTCGTGCTGCAAGCCGGGCAATGAAGCCAGGCTCGATTCGCACCCGGCTTATCCTGGGCGCGACCTTCGTGCTGGCCATCTTTCTGGCCGGCGCCGGCTACGCGCTCGAGCGGGCCTTTTCCGAAAGCACCCGTTCTGCCCATTACGCGCGCCTGCAGGGTGATGTCTACCTGCTGATGGCGGCGGCCGAACTCGACCCCGAGGGCGGGCTGATCATGCCGCCCTCGCTGGCCGAACCGCGCTTCTCGCTGCCGGCCTCCGGCCTGTATGCGAACGTGGCCAATCCCAATCACCGCGAGGAATGGCAGTCTGCCTCCACGCTCGGCCTACGTCCGCCTTTCCCGCGCGATCTGCAGGCCGGCCAATGGCTGTTCGATGAGCGGGTCAAAAACGGCAAGCGCTATCTGAGTGCCGCTTATGGCGTGCGTTGGTCGGATGGCCCGCGTGCGCGGCCGCTGACCTTTGCTGTGGTGGAGGAAGACACCCAGTACCGGCGCGAACTCGGCCAATTCCGCACCACGCTGTGGACCTGGCTGGGCGGCGCAGCCCTGGTGCTGCTGTTTGCCCAGACCCTGCTGCTGGGCTGGGGCCTGGCGCCGTTGCGTCGCGTGGCGCGCGAGATCCGTCGCATCGAAACCGGCGACCAGCCGCGCATCGAGGGGCGCTATCCGAGCGAGCTGGCCGCCCTCACCGATAATCTGAATACCCTGATCGAGCAGGAGCGCGCACGCCAGCAGCGCTACAAGGATGCGCTTGGTGATCTCGCTCACAGCCTGAAGACCCCGCTGGCCGTGCTGCGCGGCGGCCTGGCCGAGCCGGCCCAGCTTGCGCAGACCGTGGAAGACCAGGTCGCGCGCATGGATGGCATCGTGCAGCACCAGCTCGGGCGGGCCGCCGCCAGCGGCGCCAATCGCTTTGCCGCGCCGCTGCAGCTGGCGCCGGTGCTGCAGCGCATCGTCGATTCGCTCGCCAAGGTGTATGCCGAGCGCAATCTGCAGTTCGAACTCGATTGCCCGGACAAACTGAGCTGGAAGCTCGATGAGGGGGATGCCTTCGAGGTGTGCGGCAATCTGCTCGACAACGCCGCCAAATGGGCGCGTTCGCGGGTGCGCTGCAAGCTGCGCATCGTGCAGCGCGAGCTGCAGCTGTGCATCGAGGACGATGGTCCCGGTTTCAGCGACACCCAGGCCGCCTTGCAGCGTGGCGTGCGTCTGGATGAGCAGGTGCCCGGCCATGGCATCGGGCTGACCGTGGTGGCCGATATCGTGGCCGCCTATGCGGGGCAGATCACCCTCGGGCGCAGCCCGCTGGGCGGTGGCCGGATCGAAATCCGCCTGCCGACTGCCTAAGCCGGTGCGCGCGGGCTGTGCATGCCGGCCCAGGCATGCTGTCCGCCGCCTAGGCTATTTTCCTAGCCTGTTTGCGTTCGGCCGTGTAATGCCACCACGGCTGGGCCGGCTCACCCTCCATGAAGCGGATCACCGAGATGAACACATCGATCACGCAGGGGTCGTGCTGGCTGCCTGTTTGCGCGCAGAGCTCGGCATAGAGCTGGTAGGCGCAGCGGCCGCGCAGCTGGGCTGGGCTGTGGATGCCCAGCCGCTGCAAGTCGGCCGCACCGGCCTTGCCGATATTGGGCAGATCGGTGAGCTTGCTCACGCGCTCGCGGATGACTTTGCTGGGATGCATGAATCGCCCTCTACCTGTCTGTATGCCTAGCGGTGACGACACGCCTACTTGCCGTGTAATTTCGGGTCGGGGAAAGGTAGCTCGTCCTGGGCGACGCTGGGCTGGGCCTGCCAGCCGGTCTCGGTCATCACGAAGTCAGCCTGCGATTCCGAGCTGCCGCCCGGGCTATTGAGCAGAAAGCTGCAGGAAAACTGCCCGGGCTCGGGCTGATATTTGGCCGGCGTGGCCAAGCAGGTGCCCAACACCACGCTGCCGCTTTGCAGCACGCTGGCCATGCTCGGGCCGAACATCTCGCCGATGGCTCGCTGGGCGTCGGTCGCGCTGGGCGGCTGGGTGGGAATGGCGGGAGCCGGCTGACAGGCAGTCAGGCCGGCCAGCGCGAAGAGGGCGAGGGTAGTTTTCATGCTGGGGTTTTTCAGGGCCGGTGTCCGCCGCTAGCCCGCGCTAGGCACGCTAGTCGGCGGGTGGGGCTATAGATATTGCCGTACGCCGATACGTGCATCGAAGGCCGCACGCTGGTCTTCCGGGAGTTGCTCGCGCTGGTAGCGCAGCGAAAAGCCGCCATGCATCTCGCCCGATTCGCTAAGCAGATACCAGTCCAGCAGGCTGTCCTCGCTGAACTTCAGCCACTGGCCGACCTGTATCCAGCGGAAGTTTTCCGGCAGCTCGAACGGCTTGGCATAGCAGAAGCCTTCGCTGAACTCGGGATGCATCAGCCACAGATAAGCACCCTCGCTGGCATCCGGGCTTTCCGGCACAAAGAACTTCACGCAGGCGAGATCGGCCTCAGGCAAGGCCTGCAGCGCCTGCTTGAAGCCAGCCAGACTGGCATGGGCCTGGGCTATGGTCTGCAGATAGGCATCGGACTCGGCGTCCACGGCCATGAATAGCGGTTCTTCGGCTTGTGCCATATCGGGTCCTCTTGGCGATTGATCGACGCTGCGGCAGTCAGATTGGGCGCTCGGCCCCACGTGCAGCCCGCTTGTATAAGCCAGATTAAGCCACAGGCGCGTCATCTGCGCGCGCTCCAGCTGTGCCTTGTGCTGCGTCGTGTTGAAAAACCTACGTATCGCCTCAGCTCATCCGCCTTGTAAGGGGGCGCACGGGCCCGCTTTGAGCGGCGGGCTTCAGGTCAGCGGCTTGCTCAGGATGCGTGCGGAGGCCGGGCACAATGTGCTGAATTGACTGGTCTGGCGCAGCGCGGGTGGTGCTGCCTCGCGCGCGATGGCCTGATAGCCGTGACGGACGAAGAAAGCTTCGGCGCTGGTCGTGAGCAGATACAGCGTGTGCCGGCCCTGCTGGCGCGCCAGCTGTTCCAAGTGGGCGATCAGCTGCGAGGCCAGGCCCTGCTGGCGATAGGCGGGCGCCACGGCCAGCGAGCGCAGCAGACCGATCTGCGCATGGCCTTCGATGCCGGCCATCGCCACCAGCTCGCCGGCGCTATGCATGCCAACCAGGGTCAGATCAGGCAGCGTGGCGAGATCGGCATAGGGCAGGTCCATGGCCGCGAGCAGCTGCTGGGCAGCGCGCAGATCGCTGATCGGTTCTATATGCATGCTCAAACACCTTCTTGTTCACTGCCAGGCAGCAGCCTGCGCGGGCAGTTGGGAGGGCGGGACGCGGCGCGCCGATATGCGGCCGAGTGCGCGGGGCGTCAGGAAAATTACACCAAGACTTTCCCTGTCGCCATCTGCGCAGCTTGTCCCTGCCGCGATCTGGGCGGACAATTCACGCCGACTCGGGGTGCCCCGCCATTGGCCGGGGCTGAGACACACCCGCATCACCTGATCCGGATCATGCCGGCGTAGGGAAGTCCGCCTCCCTGGCCTTCTCTGCGCGCAAGGAGAAGCCCTATGCCCCCCCTGAATTTCCCGCTCGCGCGGCTGGCCGATGAAGTCGCCCGCCTGCGCGCCAGTACGCCGCTGGTTCATATCCTTACCAATGAAGTGGTGCAGGAGATCAGCGCCAATGTGCTGCTGGCCGCCGGTGCCGCGCCGGCCATGATCGTGGCCGAGGCGGAGGTGGCCGACTTTGCCGCCATGGCCGGCGCCGTGCTGATCAATGTCGGCACGCTCTATCCGGCCCGTTACGCGGCCATGCGCGCGGCCGTACTGGCAGCCAATGCGGCCGGCGTGCCCTGGGTGCTCGACCCGGTGGCGGTGGGTGTGCTCGCCTATCGCCGTGAAGCCTGTCGCGAACTACTGCAGCTGCGGCCGGCTGCCATCCGCGGCAATGCCTCGGAAATCCTCACCCTGGCCGGTATGGGCAGTGGCGGGCGTGGTGTGGACAGCACCGATGCCGCCGAGCAGGCGCTACCGGCCGCCATGGCGCTCGCACGCCAGACTGGCGCGGTAGTGGCGGTGACCGGTGCAGTCGATTACATCACGGATGGCGAGCAAGCCTGGGCCACGCCCTGGGGCGATGCACTGATGACGCGCGTGGTGGGCACCGGCTGTGCGCTATCGGCACTGGTGGCGGCCTTCTGTGCGGGCGCCCCCAACCGTCTGGATGCAGTCGCCGCCGCCTGTGCGATGGCCGGCTTGGCTGGCGAGCAGGCCATGGCCGCCAGCCAGGGGCCGGGTTCCTTCAAAGCGGCCTGGCTGGATGCGCTGTACCAGCTGGCACCGACCCATCTCACGGGGCAATCCGCATGAGCAAGCTCGATCTATCGCTTTATCTGGTGCTCGACCCCGAGCTGTGCGGTGGCCTGGCCGGCATGGTGCAGACTGCGCACCGCGCGGCGCAGGCTGGGGCCAGCGTGGTTCAGCTGCGTGCGCCGCAGTGGAAGAAGCGCCAGTATCTGCAGGCCGCCATTGAGCTGAAGGCGGCGCTCGACCCGCTCGGCGTGCCGCTGATCATCAACGACCATCTCGATATTGCGCTGGCCGTGGATGCAGCCGGCGTGCACGTAGGCCAGGCCGACCTGCCCGTGGAGGTGGTGCGCCGCCTGCTGGGGCCGGACAAGCTGATCGGCCTGTCCACCTCGAATGCCAGCCAGCTGGCGGCCGCGCCGCTGCATCTGACCAATTATGTGGGCGTGGGGCCGGTCTATCCGACCGGGACCAAGCCCGATGCCTCACCGGTCATCGGCCTGGCTGCCTTCAGCCAGCTGATGCGCGACAAGCGCCTGCCCGCGGTGGCGATAGGTGGCATCCAGGCCGGCATGGCCGCGCCGCTGATTGCGGCCGGTGTGGATGGGGTGGCCGTGGTATCGGCCATCTGCGGCCAACCCGACCCGGCCGCCGCCACGGCCGCCTTGCTGAACGAGATACGCGGAGCACGCTCATGAGCATTCCTCATGCATTGACCATTGCCGGCTCGGACTCGGGCGGCGGCGCCGGCATCCAGGCCGACCTGAAGACCTTCTCGGCGCTGGGCGCCTATGGCATGAGCGTGCTGACCGCGCTGACTGCGCAGAACACCCAGGGGGTGAGCGCCGTGCATCCGGTGCCGGCCGATTTCGTGGCGGCCCAGCTTGATGCGGTGTTTGCCGATATCCGCGTCGATGCGCTCAAGCTTGGCATGCTGGCCAATGCCGTCATCATCCACGCCGTGGCCGACGGCCTGCGCCGCTATGCGCCGCAGTATGTGGTGCTGGATACCGTGATGATCGCCAAGGGCGGCCACCCGCTGCTGCAGGCCGATGCGGTGGGGGCGATACGCAGTGCGCTGCTGCCGCTGGCCAGCCTGATCACCCCGAATCTGCCCGAGGCCGCCGCGCTGCTCGGTTGCGCGCCAGCCGACAGCGAGGACGCGATGCGCGCCCAGGGCCGCGCGCTGCTGGCGGCCGGCGCACAGGCAGTGCTGATGAAGGGCGGCCACCTGGGCGGCGCGGAAAGCCCGGACTGGCTGATTACGCCGGAGGGCGAGACCCGTTTCAGCCAGCTGCGCGTGGCCACCCGAAACACCCATGGCACCGGCTGCACACTGTCGGCCGCGCTGGCCGCCTTGCGCCCGCGCCATGCCGACTGGCCGGCCACCGTGGCCGCCGCGCGCGACTATCTGCACGCGGCTTTACAGGCGGCCGACCGGCTGGCGGTGGGGCAGGGCATCGGCCCGGTCCATCACTTCCACGCCTGGTGGTAGGCCGGCCGCTAGCGCAAAGTCGCCCCAAAACAAAGCCCCGCTCTGGCGGGGCTTTGTTTTGCTGGGAAGCTGCGCTTACAGCGCTTCCAGTGCCAGCAGCTCTTCCACGGTCTGGCGGCGGCGGATCAGGCGGTCGGTGTCGCCGTCCACCAGCACTTCGGCAATCAGCGGGCGCGAGTTGTAGTTGGACGACATGCTGGCGCCGTAAGCGCCGGTGTTGTGCAGGATCAGCAGATCGCCCACCTCCGCGCGCGGCAGGGCGCGCGGCAGTACCACGCCGCCATCTCCCTGGGTAAATACATCCCCCGATTCGCACAGCGGGCCGGCCACCACGCTATGGCCGGCCGGGCGCTCGGCCCCATCGTGGGCAATCAGGCTGATGCCGTGATAGCTGCCATACATGGCTGGGCGCATCAGCTCATTGAAGCCGGCATCCACCAGTACGAAGTGATTGCTGCCGGCCTGCTTGGTGGCGCGCACCTCGCTGATCAGGCAGCCCGCTTCGGCCACCAGATAGCGGCCTGGTTCGATTTCCAGCTGCAGCGGGTGACCGAGCACGGCTTCGGCCTCACGCCGTGCCGCATCCCACAGGCCGAAATAGTGTTCGGTGTCGATGCTGGCCTCGCCGTCCTTATACGGAATGGACAGGCCACCGCCGGCCGAGATCGCGTGCAGATCGTGGCCGGCCGCACGCGTTTCGCGCACCAGCTGCACCATGGCGCCGCATACCTGGCTCAGATGGCCGTAATCGACGCCCGAGCCGATATGCATATGCAGGCCGACCAGTTGCAGGCCGTGCTTGCGCACCGCATCCAGTGCCGCGCGCAGCTCGCTATGCCAGATGCCGTGCTTGCTGTGCTCGCCGCCGGTATTGGTCTTATTGCTGTGGCCATGGCCAAAACCTGGGTTGATGCGCAGCCAGACCGGATGGCCGGGCGAGACTGCGCCGAGCTGCTCGAGCATATCGATGGAGCCGGCATTGACCGGCACACGGTGCTCGACCACGGTGTCCAGCGTGGCGCGGTCGAGCAGGTCGGCGGTGAACACGATGGCATCGGGCGTACTGGCCGGGTCGAAGCCGGCCGCCAGTGCACGCAGGATTTCTCCGCGCGATACCGCATCCACCTTCACGCCGGCCTCACGCATCAGGCGCAGGATGTGGGTGTTCGAACAGGCCTTCTGGGCAAAGCGCACGGTATCGAAGCGCTGCAGATCGGCAATGCGCTGGCGGATGGTGGCGGCCTCATACACCCACAGCGGGGTGCCATAGCGGTGGGCCAGGTCGGTCAGGCGGGTGGGGTTCAGCATGGTGGCGGCTTTCTGAAAGATTGCCGCCATGCTGCGCGCTGGTTAGTATGCTGTCCAATGCTGATTTTTGGCGTATCAATTCAATTTTGATATGGATTTAGGATGGCCGAGCTGATTTCCCACCGTCTGATCGAGGTGTTCCGCGCCGTGATGAGTACCGGCAATGTGACCGAGGCAGCGCGCCTGCTGCATAGCTCGCAGCCGACCCTGAGCCGCGAGCTGGCGCGCCTGGAACAGCTGCTGGGCTACGCGCTGTTTGCACGCAGCAAGGGTCGCCTGCAACCCAGCGCACGCGCCTTGCTGTTGTATGAGGAAGTGCAGCGCAGCTATCAGGGGCTTGATGCGGTGGTGGGGCTGGCGCGCGAGCTGGCGGCGGGCGAGCGTGGTTCGCTCAGTGTGCTCAGCCTGCCCGCGCTGACCCAGGCACTGCTGCCGGCCGCCTGTGCGCGCCTGTTGGCGCAGCATCCGGGCGCGCAGCTGGCCATCACCCCGCAGGAATCGCCGCTGCTGGAGGCCTGGCTCAGCGCGCAGCGCTTCGACCTTGGCCTGACCGAACATATCGAAGCGCCACCTGGCACCCGCGTGCAGCCACTGCTGGTCGCCGATGAAGTATGCGTGCTGCCGGCCAGCCATCCATTGGCCAGCCGCAGCGTGCTGGCGCCAGCCGATTTCGCCGCCCAGCCCTTTATCAGCCTGTCGGCCCAGGATCCTTACCGTGCCCAGCTCGACCAGGTATTCGCCGCCGCCGGCGTGCAGCGTGCGCTATGCCTGGAAACCCATAGCGCGGTGGCGGTCTGCGCGATGGTGGCTGAGGGCGTGGGCCTGTCCATCGTCAACCCGCTCAGTGCCGCCGCCTGCGCCGATCCGCGTCTGGTGCTGCGCCGCTTCAGCGTATCGATTCCCTACCGGGTCGGCCTCGTGCTGCCCGAGCACCGCCCGGCCAACCCGCTGCGCGATGCGCTGACCGCGGCGCTGCGCGATAGCGCAGATGCCGTGCTGGCAAGGTTGGCGGCGCTCTAGCCAGCCAGAATCAAGCGCTTAATGACCATGAGTTGCCAGACTTAGTGCATATGCACGAAAAATCGTACTGATCTTGCTGAAATCCGTATTAGTCACTCGATAAAACATCGTTACTGTTCAGCTCCACAGTGCCGATGCGATAGAGCACTGATCACGCACCCAAGTGCCCATAAAACGGAGACAGTAAGATGAAACAGCAAGCCTTTCTGGGCTTGGCCCTTGTCGCGGCCTTGTCCCTGCCCAGCACCGCCACCGAACTCGTGATTGTCACCGTGAATAACGGTCATATGATCGAGATGCAGAAGCTTGGTAAGTATTTCGAGCAGGCGAACCCCGGCATTCAGCTCAAGTGGGTGACCCTCGAGGAGGGAGTGCTGCGTCAGCGCGTCACCACCGATATCGCCACCAAGGGCGGTCAGTTCGATGTGATGACCATCGGCATGTATGAAACGCCGATCTGGGGCAAGAAGGGCTGGCTGCAGGAGATCAAGCCCGATGCGGCCTACGATGTGGACGATTTGCTGCCGGCCATGCGCAATGGGCTGTCGGTGGGCGGCAAGCTGTATGCGGTGCCCTTCTATGGCGAAAGCTCGATGCTGATGTACCGCAAGGACCTGGCCGACAAGGCGGGCGTGCAGGTGCCCGAGCGCCCGACCTGGACCCAGATCCGCGATCTGGCCGCCAAGATTCACGACCCGAAGAACGGTGTGTATGGCATCTGCCTGCGCGGCAAGCCGGGCTGGGGTGACAATATGGCCTTCCTGTCCACCATGGTGAATACCTTCGGTGGCCAGTGGTTCGATATGAGCTGGAAGCCGCAAATCGACAGCAAGCCCTGGCGCGATGCGGTCGGTTTCTATGTGGACATGATGAAGAAGTACGGCCCACCCGGCTCGTCCAGCAATAGCTTCAACGAGATCCTCGCCCTGTATAACCAGGGCAAGTGCGGCATGTGGGTGGATGCAACGATTGCCGCCTCCTTTGTCAGCGATCCCAAGCAGTCCAAGGTGGCGGACAAGGTCGCCTTTGCCCAGGCACCCACCATGGTCACACCCAAGGGTGCCAACTGGCTGTGGGCCTGGACGCTGGCCATTCCGGCGGGCTCGCAAAAGGTAGAGGCCGCGCGCAAGTTTGTGACCTGGGCGACCTCGAAGGAATACATCCAGCTGGTGGCCAAGGTGGAAGGCTGGCACGCCGTGCCGACCGGCACGCGCAAGAGCACCTATGCCACGCCGGAATTCCAGAAGGCGGCCCGCTTTGCCGCCGCCGAGAAGATGGCCATCGATTCGGCCAACCCGAACGACAGCACCTTGCCCAAGTCGCCCTATGTGGGCGTGCAATTCGCGGCGATTCCCGAGTTCCAGGCCATCGGCATCACGGTGGGTCAGCAGATGAGCGCGGCCCTGGCCGGCAAGACCACGGTGGATGCAGCGTTGAAGGCATCCCAGTTTGCTGCTGAGCGGGAAATGAAGAAGGCTGGTTACTACAAGTAAGGTGCTAAGCGACCCTGCTTGTTGAACCCACGGTGCCCGCTGCGGCGGGCGCCGTGCTCGCTGCCACCTTCCGAGTACGCCACCATGAACCGTCTGTTGCCGCGCCTCTTGCTGGCCCCGGCCGTCACCACCTTGTTTCTGTGGATGATCGTGCCGCTGGGTATGAGCATCTATTTCTCGCTGATCCGCTTTAACTTGCTGCAACCCGACCAGCACGGCTTTGCCGGGCTGGAGAACTTCGAATACTTCGTCACCGATCCGTCCTTTTCGGTGGCGGTGCTCAATACCCTGTTGCTGCTGGGCAGCGTGATCCTGATCACGGTGCTGCTGGGCGTCCTGATCGCGCTGCTGATCGACGAGCCCTTTCCCGGTCGCGGCATCGTACGCGTGCTACTGATCTCGCCCTTCTTCGTCATGCCCACGGTGAATGCGCTGCTGTGGAAGCACATGATGATGAACCCGATCTACGGCGTGCTGGCCCAGGTCTGGCAGTTCTTCGGCGCGCAGCCGGTGGACTGGCTGACCGAACACCCCCTGTTCAGCGTGATCGTCATGGTGTCCTGGCAATGGCTGCCGTTTGCCACGCTGATCTTCGTGACCTCGCTGCAGAGCATGAACCGCGAGCAGCTGGAGGCGGCGCGCATGGACGGCGCCAACTATCTGCAGCAGCTGCGCTATCTGTATCTGCCCCATCTGGCCCGCTCGGTGGCCGTGGTGGTGATGATCGAGCTGATCTTCCTGTTGAGCGTCTTCGCAGAAATCTTCACCACCACCGGTGGCGGGCCGGGCGACGCGAGCACCAATGTCGCCTTTCTGATCTTCAAACAGGCGCTGCTCAATTTCGATGCCGGCGTGGCCTCGGCCGGTGCGCTGTTCGCCGTGGTGCTGGCCAATATCGCCGCCGCCTTCCTGATCCGCCTTGTCGGCAAGAACCTGGATAAATAAGGACGACGACCATGGCTAGATCCCGTCTGACCCCAACCCTGATGGCCCGCACCGTATTGGCCTGGGCAGTCGCCCTGCTGCTGTTCTTCCCGCTCGCCTTTCTGTTCCTGACTGCCTTCAAGACCGAGCTGCAGGCGATTGCCGTGCCGCCCGAGCTGATCTTCAGCCCCACGCTGGAGAGCTTTCGCGAAGTGCATACGCGCAGCGACTACCTGCTGTTCGCCAAGAACTCGGTGATCACCAGCGTGGTGTCCACGCTGCTGGGCCTGTTGATTGCGGTGCCGGCCGCCTATTCGATGGCCTTCTTCCGCGGCCCGCGCACCAAGGACATCCTGATGTGGATGCTATCCACCAAGATGATGCCGGCGGTGGGCGCGCTGGTGCCCGTGTATGTGCTGGCCCAGTACAGCGGCCTGCTCGATACCAAGCTGGCGCTGATCATCCTGTTCATGCTGTCCAACCTGCCCATCATGGTCTGGATGCTGTACTCGCACTTCAAGGACATTCCGCCGGAAATCCTCGAAGCCGCCCGCATGGATGGCGCCAATCTGTGGCAGGAATTCCGCCGCGTGCTGCTGCCGCTGGGCATGGGCGGCATGGCGTCCACCGGCCTGTTGTGCCTCGTGCTGTCCTGGAACGAGGCCTTCTGGAGCCTGAACCTCAGTTCCGCCAAAGCGGGCACGCTGGCCACCCTGATCGCCAGCTATTCCAGCCCCGAGGGGCTGTTCTGGGCCAAGTTGTCGGCCGCCTCCCTGCTCGCCATTGCGCCCATCGTGGTGTTCGGCTGGTTCAGCCAGAAGCAGCTGGTGCAAGGCCTGACCTTCGGCGCCGTCAAATAATTCGAGGAGACATCGTCATGGCTTACCTGGCACTCAAAGGCATAGAAAAATTCTTCGGCGAGCATCGCGCCATCAAGGGCATCGATCTCAGCATTCACCAGGGCGAGTTCATCGTCTTCGTCGGTCCATCGGGCTGCGGCAAGTCCACGCTGCTGCGGCTGATCGCCGGCCTCGAGCAGATCGATGGTGGCGAGCTGGTGCTGGATGGGCGCGATATCACCAAGCTGCCCTCCAGCAAGCGCGACCTGGCCATGGTGTTCCAGAGTTATGCGCTCTACCCGCATATGAGCGTGTTCGAGAACATGAGCTTTGCGCTGCAGCTGGCCAAGGTGGACAAGGCGGTGATACGCGAGAAGGTCGAGCGCGCCGCGCGCATTCTCAACCTCAGCCCTTATTTGCAGCGCACACCCAAGGAACTGTCGGGTGGCCAGCGCCAACGGGTGGCGATCGGGCGCGCCATCGTGCGTGCGCCCAAGGTGTTTCTGTTCGACGAGCCGCTGTCCAATCTGGATGCCGCCCTGCGCGGCCAGACCCGGGTGGAGATCGCCAAGCTGCACCGCGAACTGGGCGCCACCACCATCTATGTCACCCACGACCAAGTAGAGGCCATGACCCTGGCCGACCGCGTGGTGGTGCTGCGCGATGGGCAGATCGAGCAAGTCGGTACGCCGCTTGAGCTGTATGACCAGCCGGCCAATCAGTTCGTCGCCCAGTTTATCGGCACGCCGCAGATGAATGTCGTGCAGGCCGAGCTACTGCCGGGTCTGCACCGCGCCTTCGGCCTCGAGACGCCCCTGCAGGGTGCGGTCGGCCTGCGCCCGGAGGATGTGGCGCTGTGCCGGCCTGGCCAGGGCACGCTGGATGGCCAGGTGGAATTGATCGAGGCGCTCGGGGCCGAGACGCTGATTTACGTGAGCACCCCGCTCGGCGCCCAGCTGGTGGCGCGCCAGCACAGTCGCAGCCCGCTGCAGCTGGGCGATGCGGTTGGCGTGCAGATCGACGCCCAGGCCGCCCATCTCTTCGATGCGCAAGGTCGCATCACCCGTCACGGCCACGCCGCGCAGACTCACTAAGAGGCCATCATGTCCACGCATACCCATCTCATCCTGCATCTGGGGCTGGGCTCCTTTCATCGTGCCCATCAGGCGGTCTATCTGCATGCGCTGCAGGCAAGCGGCGACCGGCGCTGGGCGCTGGCCGGCGGCAATATCCGCCCCGATATGCCCGAGACGATCGCGGCCCTGATCGCCCAACACGGTGCTTACACGCTGGAGACGGTGTCGGCTGCCGGTCAGCGCAGCTACACACGCATCACCGCCCTGCAGCAGGTACTGCCTTATACGCCCGATCTGGCCGCGCTGATCTGGCTGGGGGCCGACCCGGCCACGCGCATTCTGTCCTTCACGGTCACTGAGGCTGGCTACTACCTCGACAACCGCCATCAGCTCGATGCCAGCCAGGCCGATATCCAGGCCGACCTGGCCGCCGCCCGAGCGGGCCGTGCCGGCAGCACCTTGTATGGCGCGCTGAGCGCCATCTTGCGCGCGCGTCGTGCCGCAGCAGCGGGGCCGATCACCCTGCTCAATTGCGACAATCTGCAGCACAACGGCAGCCGTGCCCGCGGTGGCCTGCTGCAGTTCCTGGAACTCGCGGGCGAGACTGAGTTGGCCGAATGGGTGAGCCGCAACACGGCCAGCCCGAATGCGATGGTCGACCGTATCACACCGCGCCCCACGCCTGCGGTACGCGAGCGCGTGCTGGCCGCCACTGGTGTGGACGACGCGGCGGCGCTGATGAGCGAGGACTTCATCCAGTGGGTGATCGAGGATGACTTTATTGCCGGCCGGCCCGACTGGGAGCGGGTTGGCGTGGAGATGGTCGCTTCGGTGCAGCCCTATGAGGAGGCCAAGCTGCGCCTGCTCAATGCCACCCATAGCTGCATCGCCTGGGCCGGCACGCTGCTCGGTTTGCACTATATCCACGAGGGCACCCAGCATGCGGCGATCCGCCAGCTCGCTTACGACTATGTGAGCGAGGACACGATTCCGGTGCTCGATACCCCTGCGCAGCCGAGCCCGCTCGATCTGCATGCCTACCGCGACAAGGTGCTCGAGCGCTTCGCCAACCCGGCGATTGCCGATACCAATCAGCGCGTGGCCATGGATGGCTTTGCCAAGATCCCCGGCTTTATCGCCCCCACGCTGCGCGAACGGCTGGCACGCGGTGAGTCGATTGCCTGCGTGGCCATGCTGCCTGCGCTCTTCCTGGCTTTTTTGCAGCGCTGGCATGCCGGCGCGCTCAGCTATCGCTATCAGGATCAGGCCATGGACCCGGCAGCTGCCCAGGCGATCTGTACGGCGCCCGACCCGGTGGCCGCTTTTGCGGCCGATACCACGCTATGGGGTGAGCTGGCCGGTGATGCACGCCTGCTGGCGGCCTTGCGCCTGGCCAGCCAGCGCGTAGAAGCCTTCGTGGCGGAGCAGCGCGCATGAGCGCCCGTCTGCATGGCAAGCATGCGCTGCTGACCGGTGCCGCGGGTGGCATTGGGCTTTCAGTGGCACGCGCCTACCTGGCCCAAGGCGCGCGCTGCACGGTGGCGGACATCGGCGCCCAGCCCAGCGCGGCATTGGCTGAACTACTTGCTGAATACCCGCAGGCATTGCACTACCAGCCCACTGACATCACCCAGCTTGAGCAGATTGACGCACTGATTGCCGCTGCCGAGACACGCTTCGGTGCGCTAAGCACGCTATTCAACAACGCTGCGGTTTTCGATATGGCCCCGCTGCTGGAAAGCCATGAGGCGATGTATGAGCGCCTGTTCGCGGTCAATGTGAAGGGTGCCTTCTTCGTCATGCAGAAGGTGCTGGCGCGCATGGTGGCGCAGGGCACGCGCGGCGCGATCATCAATATGGCGTCCCAGGCCGGTCGGCGCGGCGAAGCGCTGGTGTCGCATTACTGCGCGAGCAAGGCCGCCATCATCAGCTATACGCAAAGTGCCGCGCTGGCGATGGCGCCGCATGGCATACGCGTGAATGGCATTGCACCGGGCGTAATCGCCACACCGATGTGGCAGCATGTGGATGCCCTGTTCGCGCGCTACGAGAACCTGCCGCTGGGCGAAAAGCAGCGCCAGGTGGGGGCGGCCGTGCCGCTCGGCCATATGGGCGCGCCGGACGATATCTGCGGCGCGGCCGTGTTCCTGGCCAGTGACGAGGCTGGCTATATCACCGCGCAGACACTGAATGTGGATGGCGGTAATGTGATGTCCTGATTGCCGTTTATGCCGCTGACCATGCCCCAGAACCTTGTCATTCCGCGCCGCATCAAGCCCGAGCTGGAAATCGATGCCGGCCGCTCCAGCGACCTTGGCTACGAGGCGCAGAGCGAGGCCGGCTCGATCCGCTGCCTGGCGCACGGCTATCCGACGCCGCTGGCGCGCTGGCACTGCCATGATGAGTACGAGTTACACCTGATTACCGCTACCTCGGGCAAGGTTTTCGTGGGCGACTGGATAGGGCAGTTCCAGCCCGGTCAGCTGGTGCTGACCGGGCCGCGCCTGCCGCATAACTGGGTGAGCATGGATCTGCCCGAGGGCGGCGTGCTCGAGCGCGATCTGGTCATTCAGTTCCCGCATGCGCTGATCGAGGCCGGCAGCCGCAGCATTCCCGAATTGCGCGAGGTGCTGCCCATGCTCGAGCGCGCCAAGCACGGCATCGAGTTCTTCGGCCTGCATGAGCTGGCGCGCGAGCACTGGCTGCGCATCAAGGCCACGCGCGGGCTGACCCGCTTCGGTGCCTTCTGCGTGCTGATGAGCGAGCTGGCACGCTGCCCCGACTACCGACTGCTGTCCAGCGCGCGCCTGCAAAGCCAGGATGATGACGATCAGCTCGAGCAGATCAATCGCATCGTGAACCGGATCACCGATCATCTGGCTGACCCGCTCTCGGCTGCCGAGCTGGCCGATGAGCTGGGTATGAGCCAGAGCCGTTTCTCGCGCTTTTTCCGCCGCGCCACCGGCAATACCTTTACCGACTTCATCAACCATGTGCGCGTCAACCGCGCCTGCCAGCTGCTGATGGAGTCCGAACGCCTGATCACCGACATCGGTTACGAAGTCGGCTTCAACAATATCGCCAACTTCAATCGGCGCTTCCTCGACATCAAGGGCATGACGCCGCGCGAATTCCGCCGCCAGGCTACGCGCCGCTTCGGTCCGCAAAAGTGAGTTTGCATGTATCTGGGCATCGACCTTGGCACCTCCGGCCTCAAACTGCTGCTGCTGGATGCTGAGCAGCGCATCATCGCCACGGCCGACGCGCCGCTGAGCGCACAGCAGCCGCAGCAGGGCTGGAGCGAGCAGGACCCGCAAGCCTGGTGGGCCGGGTTGGAGCTGGCGGTGGCGGCTTTGCGCCACCAGGCGCCCGCGGCCTGGCAGGCGGTATGCGCGATAGGCCTCTCGGGCCAGATGCATGGCGCGGTGTTGCTGGATGCGCGCGACCAGGTCCTGCGCCCGGCCATTCTGTGGAATGACGGCCGTGCGGCACTGGAATGCGCGGAGCTTGAGCAGGCGGTGCCTGATTCGCGCCGCATCAGCGGCAATCTGGCCATGCCCGGCTTTACCGCACCTAAGCTGTGCTGGCTGCGCAAGCACGAAGCCGCGCTGTTCGCCCGTATCCGCAAGGTGTTGCTGCCCAAGGATTGGTTGCGTCTGCAACTGTGCGGCGAGGCGATCAGCGAGATGTCGGATGCTTCGGGTACGCTGTGGCTGGATGTCGGCGCGCGGCGCTGGAGCGCGACCATGCTGGCCGCCTGCGGGCTGGATGAGACGCAGATGCCACGCTTGGTGGAGGGTAGTAGCCTGAGCGGTACGCTGCGCACCGAGCTGGCTAGGCGCTGGGGCCTGCCGCCCGGCGTCAAGCTGGCGGGTGGGGCGGGCGACAATGCCGCCAGTGCCATCGGCATCGGCGCGGTGGCGCCTGGACAGGGTTTTATCTCGCTCGGCACCTCGGGCGTGGCCTTCCTGGTCAGCGATGGTTTTCGCCCTGCACCGGCCCAGGCCGTGCATGCCTTTGCCCATGCCTTGCCAGCCAGTTGGCACCAGATGGCGGTCATGCTGAGTGCCGCCAGTGCATTCGGCTGGGTCAGCCGGCTGACTGGCAGCGCCGATGCCGTCAGCCTGGCCGCCCAGGTTGCGCAACTGCCTATCGCAGACCGCGAACGCGCGCCGCTGTTTCTGCCCTACCTGAGCGGTGAGCGCACACCACATAACAATGCCGCTGCCAGCGGCGTGTTCATCGGCCTGCGTCATGAGCATGATGCGGCGGCGCTCGGCTATGCGGTCATGGAAGGGGTCGGTTTTGGCCTGCTTGATGGCATGCAGGCCATGGGGCAGGCGGGTCCGGGCGAGGCGCTGGCCCTGGTCGGCGGTGGTGCACGCAGCAGCGCCTGGGGGCAGTTACTGGCCGCGCAGCTCGGGCGTCCGCTATACCGGCCCGAGCATGCGCCGGTGGCGGCGGCCCTGGGCGCCGCAAGGCTGGCCTGGCTGGCCGATGGGGGCGAGCTTGCACAGGTCTGCCCGCCCAGCGGGGGCGAGTTGCTGCAGCCCGATGCGAGCATGCAAGCGATGCTGCAGGCGCGCCATGCGCGCTATCAGGCGCTCTACCTGGCGCTACGCGCGCATTTCTAATGCAGCGAGCGCTCGGGGAGTGCGCAAAAAAAGCACAAAGAAAAAGCCCGCTTCGGCAACGAAGCGGGCTTTTCTGTGGTGGCGTCCCCACGGGGATTCGAACCCCGGTAGTCACCGTGAAAGGGTGGTGTCCTAGGCCTCTAGACGATGGGGACTTAGCCTATCGATCAATCAGTGTGGGGCTGATCAATCTTATTTCTTGGTGGAGGTAAACGGGATCGAACCGATGACCTCTTGCATGCCATGCAAGCGCTCTCCCAGCTGAGCTATACCCCCAAGATACTGCTTGCAACTTGCGTTGCGCATCAGGCTGATCTTACTGTGACGCCGCCTGATGGCGAAACCGGCGAACCGATTTCTGTGGTGGCGTCCCCACGGGGATTCGAACCCCGGTAGTCACCGTGAAAGGGTGGTGTCCTAGGCCTCTAGACGATGGGGACTTAGCCTATTGATGTGGCGGTTTGCACCGCTGCATCGAATTCTGTGGTGGAGGTAAACGGGATCGAACCGATGACCTCTTGCATGCCATGCAAGCGCTCTCCCAGCTGAGCTATACCCCCACTCGGGCTTCGCTGCGGTGATGCTGCGGCGAAGAGACGCGCATCATAAGGAGCTTGTTATGACTTGTAAAGCCCCTTTTTCAAAAAATCACCACAACTTCCACCACGCCACATCGCCGACCACCTTTTCTTCGCTGAGCTGGCTTTGCGGATAGTTCTTGGCGATCACGCGGCGCGTGTCGTCGCGCAGCTCCTGCTGGCCGAGGCGGTCGTAGGAGGCGGCCATCACGAATAGCGCCTTCTCGACGCGGTCGGTGTTGCTGTAGTTCTCCAGCACGCTCTTGGCGCGGTTGGCGGCAGCGAGGTAAGCGCCACGCTTGAAGTAGTAGCTGGCCACGTGCAGCTCGTGGTCGGCGAGGGCCACCACCAGGAAGGCCATGCGGTCGCGCGCATCAGGCGTGTAGCGGCTGTTCGGGAAGCGGCTGACCAGATCGCGGAAGGCCTCGAAGGATTCGCGCGCCGATTTCGGATCGCGCTCGGCCATATCCTGCTTGGACAGGCTGGCGAACAGGCTGCGGTCTTCGATGAAGTTGACCAGGCCCTTCAGATAGAGCGCGTAATCGACATTCGGATGGGTCGGGTGCTGCTTGAGGAAGCGGTCGATGGCGGCCAGCGCCAGTTCCGGTTCCTGGTCCTTGAAGTTGGCATAGGCGACTTCCAGCTCGGCCTGTTGCGCGTACTTGCCATAGGGATAGCGCGCCTGCAGGGTCTCGAACAGCTTGACCGCACGGTTGTAATTGCCGCTGTCCATTTCCGACTTGGCTTCGCTGTACAGCTCTTCCACGCTGGGGCCGGCGTTCTCCGCATCGGGTTTGGGTGTGCCCGCGCAAGCCGAGAGCAGTAGGGCGGCGGTGAGTAACGTTACAATGCGCTTCATGGAACACTCCGATATCGAAGCCGAGGATTATAGCGAGTCGGACGCGCTCGTACGCGTCACGCTGCCAAGGAATAACAGTGGCGGCCGTTTTGATGCGGCGCTGGCTGCCGTATTAAGCGACTACTCGCGCAGCCGCCTGGTGCGCTGGATGGACGAAGGCCGCATCCTGCTCGATGGCAAGCCGGCCAGCCCGAAAACCCGCGTCTGGGGCGGCGAGACGGTCGAGGTGATGACCGAACCCGATCCCGAGGAGGTGGCTTACCGCGCCGAGCCAGTGGATTTCCCGCTTGTCTACGAAGATGCAACGCTGCTGGTCATCGACAAGCCAGCCGGCCTGGTGGTTCACCCGGCGGCCGGAAATTGGTCGGGAACCCTGCTCAACGGCCTGTTGTATCGCTACCCCGACCTCGCCGGTGTACCGCGCGCCGGCATCGTGCACCGGTTGGATAAGGACACCAGCGGGCTGATGGTGGTGGCGCGTACCTTGAAGGCGCAGACCGATCTGGTGCGCCAGCTGCAGGCGCGCACGGTCAAGCGCCACTATCTGGCCATTGCCCAGGGCGTGCTCAAGCGCGATGGCAGCGTGAATGCCCCGATCGGGCGCGACCCGCGCAATCGCCTCAAGATGGCGGTGGTGGAGAACGGCAAGCCGGCGCTCACCCATTACAGCGTGATCGAGACCTTTGCGCGCCATACCTTGGTCGAATGCCGGTTGGAAACCGGCCGCACCCATCAGATCCGTGTGCATATGGCCCATCTTGGTCATGCGCTGGCGGCCGACCCCGTATATGGCGGCAAGCCCGGCCTGCTGTCCGATGAACTCAAAGCCGTGCTGGCCGCCTTTGACCGCCAGGCGCTGCATGCGGCCAAGCTGGCCCTGGTTCACCCCGACAGCGGTGACGTGCAGCAATGGGAAAGCCCACTGCCCGAGGATATGCAGCAACTGATCGCGCAACTGCGCAAGGAAGTGGCATGAACAACTGGATGACGGCTGCGTTGCAGCCCGACTGGCCGGCACCGGTCAATATCCGCGCCTGCATGACGACGCGGCTAGGTGGCTTGAGCCTCGCGCCCTATGCGAGTCTGAACCTGGGCGATCATGTTGGCGACGTGCCGGCCACGGTAGCGGCCAACCGCGCTCTGCTGCGTGCCCAGCTACCGGCCGAGCCGGCCTGGCTCAAGCAGGTACATGGCATCGCGGTCGTGGATGCCGCTGCGCCCGATCTGGGCGTGCCGGAGGCCGATGCCTCGGTGAGCCGTGTGGCGGGCGCGGTGTGCGTGGTAATGACCGCAGATTGCCTGCCCGTGCTGTTTACCCGCCGTGACGGCATGGCGGTGGGCGCCGCGCATGCAGGCTGGCGCGGTCTGCATGCTGGCGTGCTGGAGGCGACCGCGGCGCGGCTGGGCGACGGCCATGAGCTGATGGCCTGGCTAGGACCCGCCATTGGCCCCGCTGCCTTTGAAGTGGGCGAGGAGGTGCGTGCCGCGTTTCTGGCCCACGATGGGGCGGCAGCTGCGGCGTTTCGCCCTGGCAAGGCGGCCGGTAAATGGTGGGCCGACATCTATCTACTGGCGCGCCAGCGCTTGGCGGCCATCGGCATCCAGCAGGTGTATGGCGGCGGCTTGTGTACGGTGAGCGATGCGGCGCGCTTCTTTTCCTACCGGCGCGAGCAGACCACTGGGCGTATGGCGGCGCTGATCTGGCGTACCGCCTGAGCGGCCAAGACCAAAGAAAACGGCAACCCGCGGGTTGCCGTTTTCTTTGCTGGCGCTGCTGCGCTCAGTCGAACAACTCTTCCAGAAAGCTCTTCTTGCGATAGGGCTTGTGGCCGTAATGCTTGTCATAGCCCTTGTCGTAGTGCTGCGGCGCGTGGCTGCGTTCGTCGCGGTAGACCGGCGCGGCCGGAGCGGCTTGTGGGCTGGGGGCCGATTCCTGGCGGCTGCGCTCGATGATCTTGTCGAGCTCGCCGCGATCAAGCCAGACGCCACGGCATTGCGGGCAATAGTCGATCTCGACACCGGCGCGCTCGCTCATCACCAGCGCGGTTTCCTTGCAGACGGGGCAGTGCATGCTGAGCTCCAAGCATAAATTAGCAATGCTGGCTCAGACCGGCTCGGCGCATGTCGGTTCCCCGGCTTGCAAGCGGGCAGTACTAGCTGAGCGGCTTGGCTTCGGTGATCCGGTAGTAAAGCCCCATTGGGTCGTTCTGCAGGATTTCGAACTTGCCGCTCAGCGTGATCGGCTCGTAGCCGTATTTGATCGGCACGCTGGCCTTCACTTCGATGACCGAGTCCGGCCCGCCCGGCAGGCAGAATGCGCAGCTCGGTGGGCTGGCGGTCAGGATGAAGTGGCTCTGCTTCTCGGTCATGCTCAGTGGCAGCATGAAGCCCTGCAGCTTGACGGTCTTCTTCTGCAACGCGCTGATGCCCTTGTCAAAGCGCGGCACCATGCGCTGGCCCTGCTGCACCGATTCAATCTGCGCCAACAGGCGCCAGGACACGAAGCCCGCGCGCTCGGGCAGGCTGGGGCCACCAGCCGGTGTGACGCCGAAAGCGGCGCCGTTCTTGGGCGCGGGGCCAGGCGGCAGACTGGACGGGTCGGCCGCGGAGACCAGATTGCTGCTGATCAGGATGGCCAGACTGAGAAGCGGGTTCGAGAACATGCGGCGAACTTTCATGGTGTGAGTCAGCAGCTTACTGCGCAGCTTTACGTGCTTCCAGCGTGACTGGGTTCAAGATCATTTCGAAGCGTTTGCCGTCGCGTGTGCGGCCGCGGATTTCGTAGCATTTATGGTGAACCTCGGCATTCTTCACCGTGTGGCCGGCCTGCTCGGCCTTGCGCAGGGCGGCCGACAGCGGCTGCCATTTGTTCTCCGGCTCCTGCGTGCACGGGCTTTCATCGTGGGCGAGGGCGCTGGTGCTGAATAGGGCGGTCAGCAAGGCAGTGGTCAGCAGGTGCAGGCGCATGGGGCTTCCTTTGCAAGGTCAACGTTCAGACAAGAGGGCGGCAATATCGGTTCGCCAGGCGTGTATCGCGGGCAGCAAGGCTGCCAGCACGCCCACCAGCAGGGCTAGCAGTAGTAGCGCGGCTTCTTCCTTCAGCCATATCAACCCGGTCAGATTTAATCCGGGGGTCAGCCCTGCGCGGCCAATGGCCTCGGCTGCGCCATGCCCGAGCAGTAAACCGAGGGCGGCGCCGGCCGCGGCCAGCAGCAATCCCTCCAGCAGCACGCTGGCGAATAGGCGCCAGCGGCTGCTGCCCAAGAGGCGCATCACGGCCAGGTCGTAGCGCCGCTCGCGCAGATTGCCGTACAGGGCCACGAACAGCGAGAGCGCGGCCGAGAAGATCAGCACCGCGGCAAACGCGCGTAGGGCGTCCAGGCCAAAGCCCAGGATGTTCAAGAGACGCATGGCTTCCATGGCCGGCGAGGCCGCCTGCAGCGCGGTTTCGGCATTGATCTGGCGCGGCAGGGCCAGGATGGCCAGTGGCGTTTTGTAGCGGATCAGCAGCGCGGTGATATCGCGCGGCTTGCCATCCTCGGCATCGTCTTCGCTGGCGTGGTGCTCGTGCATATCCCACACGCTTTGCAGATCGGTCAGCACCAGCTCATCGAGGATGCTGCCACTGGGGGCCAGGATGCCGACCACCTGGTAGCGATTGTCGTCGTGTAAAGGGCCGCCGGCTGCCAGCCCATGCGAGCTGGCAAATTCCTCGCCGAGCTTGAGCCCGCTGCGTTGCGCCACCTTGGCGCCCAGCACCGCTTCCATCGACACCTGCCAGGGGCGGCCCTGGGCGAGCTTGGCGCCATACAGCTGCAGATAGTCGGGCGTGGTGCCGACGATGCGAAAGCCCTGCAGATTGTCGCCCAGCGCAAGCGGGATGCTGCTCGCCACCAAGGGGTGGCGGGCCAGCTTGTCGGCTTCGGCCTTGGCGATATTCCCGGTCGGGATGTCGGCGTGATAGACGCTGGAGAGGATCAGCTGCAGCGGACTGCCCTTGGCGCCGACCACCAGATCGATGCCAGCCGCGGTATGCAGCAGCTTGTCTTCCAGCTGGCGGCTGAACAGCAAGAGCAGGCTGATGGTGGCAATACCGAGCGCCAGCAGCAGCAGATTGAGCGCGCTGTGCAGTGGGCGCGCCAGCAGCTGGCGGCGGGCGAGCAAGAAGAGATTCATACGCGCGCCTCGAGCAGGAACTGGCGGTCGAAGCGCGCATGCACGCGCGCGTCATGGCTGGCGATCAGTAGCGTGGCGCCCGCCTGTTGGGCGGCGCCTTGCAGCAGGTCGAGCACCGCAGTGGTGTTTGCGTCATCCAGGCTGGCGCTCGGTTCATCGGCCAGCAGCAGCTTGGGGTGGTTGAGCAGGGCGCGCGCAATCGCCACGCGTTGCGCCTGGCCCTGTGACAGTTGCTGCGGGCGGCGCCCGGCCAGCTCGATCAGCCCCAGGCTGGCCAGCACGCGCTGGCACTGCGCGGCATCCTGCGGCAGGCGGGCCAGGTATTGGGCCAGCTGCAGGTTTTCCAGCACATTCAGGCTGGCGAGCAGATGCGCGCGTTGCGGAATGAAGCCGATATGCCGGCCGCGCCAGGCATCGCGCTGCGCGGGCGGCAGTGCGGCCAGCGCTTGTTCGGCCAGCCAGATGTCTCCCTGCTGGGGCTGCAGCAAGCCGGCCAGCAGCGACAGCAGCGTGCTCTTGCCGCTGCCCGATGGGCCGCGCAGCACCGCCTGCTCGCCCTGCTGCAGCGACCAGTCGGGAAAGCGCAGCTCGGCCGTCTGGCCGTAGCGATAGCGCAGTGCGTGCAGGCGGAACATCAGTTCTGCCGCATGCCGGCCACCAGGGTGGCGATGTTGTAACGCATCATGGCCAGATAGCTGCCGGCCACGCCGCTGGGCTGGGACAGCGCATCCGAATACAGGCGGCCACCGACCTTGGCGCCGGTTTCGCGGCTGATCTGCTCAAGCAGCTTCGGGTTGCTGACATTCTCGACAAAGATCGCTTTGATGCCTTCGCGCTTGGCCTGCTGGATCAGCTTGCCTACGCCCTTGGCCGAGGCTTCGGCCTCGGTATTCATGCCTTGCGGGGCGAGGAACTGGATCTTGAAGCGCTGGCCCAGATAGCCGAAGGCATCGTGCGAAGTGATCACACGGCGCTTGGCGGCTGGGATGCTAGCCACCTCCTTGTCCGCCCACTGCTCGAGCGCCTGCAGCTCCTTGCCATAGCTGGCCGCGCGTTGCTGGTAGTAGGCGGCATTGGCCGGGTCAGCACGGCTGAGGCCAGCGGCGATATTTGCCACATAGATATGGATATTGGCCGGGTTCTGCCAGGCATGCGGGTCGACCTTGCCGTGATCGTGGCCGTGGTCATGGTCGTCGTGACCATGCTCGTCCTCGGCCATGGTGTGGGTTTTGACCTTGTCGCTGGCGACGACGCGGGCGCCCTTGTACTGGCTGGCGCGCGCCAGGCGTTCCATCCAGCCCTCAAAAGCCAGACCGTTCACCACCAGCAGCTTGGCGCTGGCCAGTGTCTTGCCGTCGCGCGGGCTGGGTTGATAGACGTGTGCATCGCCATCCGGACCGACCAGGGTCTGCACCGCCACCTTGTCGCCCCCCACCTGCTGGACCAGGTCACCGAGGATGCTGAAGGAGGCGACCACCGGCAGCTTATCGGCCGCCTGGGTGGTCAGGGCCAGACCGGCGAGCAGGGCATACAGGCTAGGGCTGAGTTTCATCATCATTCTCCAGAAGGCGGGCGTAGCCCGGGCTAGGCAGCCCATGGGCGGCCGGTTTTGGGCGCCCTTGGGGGCGCGCAGCAGGTGTATCGAGTGATGCGGGCGTGCGTGAGCGTGTCGACTCAGGCTTCCAGATGTTCGCGACCCAGCCAGCGCCAGATCAGACCGCCGCGCGCGCCAAAGGCCAGCGAGACGAAGTAGGCGAGGCCGGCGGTCAGGATGATGCTCGGGCCCGAGGGCAGGTCGCCGTGGTAGGAGATCAGCAAGCCGATATAGCCAGCCACCAGCGCGATGCCGAGTGCGATGGCCAAGAGGGCAGGCAGCTCTTTTGCCCACAGCCGCGCGCTGGCGGCAGGCAGCATCATCAGGCCCACAGCCATCAGCGTGCCCAGGGCCTGAAAGCCGGCCACCAGATTCAGCACGACCAGGATCAGGAAGGCGAAGTGCGCCCAGGCGCCGCGCCCGCCCATGCTTTGCAGGAATTCCGGGTCAAAGCTTTCCACCACCAGGGCGCGGTAGAACAGCGCCAGCACCAGCAGGGTGATGCTGGCCACGCTGGCCAGGAAGATCAGCGCCGCGGCATCCACGGCCAGCACGGTGCCGAACAGAATGTGCATGAGGTCGACATTGCTGCCCCATTTGGAAACCAGCAGCACGCCCGAGGCGAGCGAGACCAGGTAGAAGGCCGCGAAGCTCGCATCCTCCTTCAGCTGGGTGGCGCGGGTGACCACGCCGGCGGCCAGTACCACCACCAGGCCGGCGAGCAGGCCGCCGATGCTCATTGCGGTCAGCGATAGGCCATAGACGATAAAGGCAATCGCGGCGCCGGGCAGAATGGCATGGCTCATCGCATCGCCCATCAGGCTCATGCGGCGCAGCACCAGGAAGAGGCCGATGGGCGCGCAACCGAGGGCCAGGGCCAGGCAGCCGATCAGCGCGTGGCGCATAAAGGCGAAGTCGGCAAACGGTTGCCAGAGGAGTTCGTAGGGGCTCATGCGGGCTTCAGTGGCTGTGCGCGTGGTCGTGCGGTGGCGTGGGGAGCGGCGTTTCGTCGCGGTGGCAGACCGGCGCCTGTTCATCCCAGCTTTGCGGCATGCCATTGGCGCGATTCAGATTGGCCTGGGTCAGCACGGTGGCGGTATCGCCCCAGGCAATGCATTCCTTGGCCAGCAGCAGGGTGTGCGGGAAGTGGCTGCGCACCTGTTCATAATCGTGCAGCACGGCAATTACGGTGCGGCCTTCACGCCGCCAGCTGGCCACCAGCTCCAGCAGCTCGGCCGTGGTGCGCGCGTCGAGCGCGGTAAATGGC
This sequence comes from Chitinimonas taiwanensis DSM 18899, assembly GCF_900119825.1. Lineage (GTDB taxonomy): Bacteria > Pseudomonadota > Gammaproteobacteria > Burkholderiales > Chitinimonadaceae > Chitinimonas > Chitinimonas taiwanensis. Next base: position 83,142 of record NZ_FPKR01000011.1, read on the forward strand.
TCGTCAAGCAGGATCACCCTGGCGTCCTGCAGCAGCAGGCGGGCAAATAGCACGCGCTGGAATTGGCCGGCCGATAGCTCATCGACCGGGCGCTTGCCAAAGCCGGCCAGGCCGACCCGCGCCAAGGCCTCGTCGGCACGCTGGCGCGCACTGCGACTGACCCGACCGAACCAGCCCGAGCTATGCCAGTCGCCCAGCAGCACCACATCTTGCACCGCGAGCGGAAAGTCGCGTGCAATCGCAGCCTGCTGCGGCAGATAGGCAATCTCGTGTGGCTTCAGACCGCCGGTTTCCACGCTGCCATGATTGGCCTGCATCAGACCGACGATGGCTTTCAGCAGCGTGCTCTTGCCGGCACCGTTCGGGCCGACGATGGCGGTCAGCTCGCCAGGCGCGAACTGGCCGGACACATGGTGCACGACGGGGTGGCGGTGATAGGTCAGGGTCAGATTGCGCAGCGCAATCGCACCGCGCGGCGCAGCGGCCGGCGCGTGCTGCGCATGCGCATGATGGTGGTGGGCGTGGCTCATGCTGCGCCTCGCAAGGCCCACCAGACGGCCAGCCACAGCACCGCCAGCATGGGCAGCACCAGCAGCACACGCTGGAAGGCCGACAGGGCGATCAGGCGCGAACGCTTCATGCCTGCGCCTCGCCATCGCCATGGCGGCAGTTCGCACACAGACCCTTCACCTCGATATCCTGCGGCGCCACGCTAAAGCCCCAGGCCTTGGCATCCTCGGCCAGGCGCGCTTCCAGCACCGGGTCGGTCAGTTCCTTCACCGTGTGGCACTGGTTGCAGATCAGCATCACGCCATGGTGCGGATGTTCGAAATCACAGCAGGCCACGAAGGCGTTCTTCGATTCGAGCTTATGGGCGAGGCCGGCGGCGACCAGGAAATCCAGCGCGCGATACACGGTGGGCGGCGCGGCGGTCGGCTTTTGCTTCTGGATCGCGGCCAGCAGGTCGTAGGCCTTGACCGAGCCGGGCGCGCTCAGCAGCAGGGCCAGTACCTCGCGGCGCTGCTCGGTCAGCTTTTCGCCGCGCTTGGCGCACCATTGCGCAGCGGCGCTGAGATTGTCTTCCAGGGAATGGGTATGAGCATGGGGCATGGCGCTGATGTTATAACGTATCAAACATCTGCGGCAAGCCAGCTCGTCGGGAGCTTGGACGATTAGTCTGGCGAAACGCGCTCCGCTGCATCGCCTGAGGCGGCGTCCGTCTGCGCCTGCCGCTCGGCCAGTGCGCGGTCACGCGCGGCGCGGCGTTTCTTGCTCAGTGTGCCCAGCCACAGAAAGGCCGGCAGGATGCCGGCGAACAGCAGGGTGAAGAAGCCGGAGAAGAAATGCCCGCTCAGCATGGCCACAATGGCCACCATGCCGATGACGTAGAAATAGGCGATGGCGACGATCAGCATGGCGGTGGTGCTTTCGATGCAAGGGTGGCGGAGATCGGGGCGAGCTGCCTATACAACAGCGCGCGGGCTGGATAGGGATAATTCAAGCAAGCGCTCGACTATATAAGTACAATCTGAAACCTTATTTTCTTTCTTTTCGAGCGCCGCCGCCATGCGTACCCGTATCACTGAACTGTTCGGCATCCAACGCCCGCTGATCTGCCCGGGCATGAGCTATATCGCCGTGCCCGAGCTGGTGGCCGCGGTGGGGAATGCGGGCGGCCTGGGTATTCTGGCCACGGGCCCCTTGAATGCCGAGCAGACGCGTGCGGCGATCCGCCGCGTGCGCGAATTGAGCGACAAGCCGTTTGGCGTGGGCGTGACCCTGCTGATGCCGGGCGCGGCCGAGAATGCCAAGGTGGCGCTGGAAGAGCAGGTGCCGGTGATCAATTTCTCGCTCGGCAAGGGCGACTGGATTGTCGAGGGCGCCAAGCGCTATGGCGGCAAGGTGATTGCCACCGTCACCACCGAGAAGCACGCGCGGGCGGCCGAGAAGATCGGCGTGGATGCGCTGCTGGTCACCGGCCACGAAGCCGCCGCGCATGGCGGCGCGGTCACCTCGCTGACGCTGATTCCGGCCATCCGCGATGCGGTCAAGCTGCCCATTATCGCGGCTGGCGGTTTTGCCGATGGGCGGGGTTTGCTGGCCGCGCTGGCCCTGGGTGCCGATGCGATTGCCATGGGCACCCGCCTGGCCACCACGCGCGAAAGCCCCGTGCATGCGGCCACCAAGGGCATGATCGTCAGCAAGAATGTCAGTGAGACGATCTATAGCGCCAAGTTCGACGGGATTCCGTGCCGGATGATGGATACCCCGACCGCCAGACGCAAATCGGCGCGGGCGTTGACCATTTTCGAGGCGGTGCCGCGCGCCATGCTGGCCGCGCGCAAGATCGGCATGTCGATGGCCACCGTGCTGGCTGGCGCCTTTGCCAAGCCGGCCGCCATCAAGCAGCTGGCCCAGTTTGGCGCAGCCACCGAATCGATACGCCTTGCCATCGAGGAAGGCGACCACCACCACGGCGTGCAGCTGATCGGCCAGGCCCAAGGCCTGATCCGCGATCTGCCCGCGGTGGCCGATCTGTTCGAGCGCCTGCTGGCCGATGCGGCACGCATCAAGGCCGAGCTGCCGGGCTAAACACGCGAATTGCACGCCGCCTTACTCGGCGCGCCGCCAGACCGGGAAGGGGTCAGGCAGCGCGCGAATGGGCAGCTGGCTTTCCTCATCGCGCAGCAGGCAGGCGTCGAAGGCGCTGCGTAGCGCGGCTTCATCCATGTTTTGGCCGATCAGCACGATTTCCTGAATACGGTCGCCGTATTGCGCATCCCACTCGGCACGGATGCTGGCCTGCGACTCGGCGTCCTGCGGCCACTCCCGCTCTGGCACCGCGGCCCACCAGATACCGGCCGCGCCATGGCGGGCCAGCGGGCCGGCCTGAGACCAGTTGGCCACGAAGTCGGGGCGGCTGGCCAACCAGAAATAGCCCTTCGAGCGCAGCACCCCCGGCCATTCGCGCTGGATCATCTGCCACCAGCGCTGCGGGTGGAAGGGGCGGCGCGCACGGTAGACAAAGCTGCTGATGCCGTATTCCTCACTCTCCGAGCGGGCTTCGCCGCGCAGCGTCTGTAACCAGCCCGGCGCATTGGCCGCGGCTTCAAAATCGAACAAGCCGGTGTCCAGCACCTGATCGAGCGCCACCGCGCCAAACTCGCTATGGCAAATCCTTGCGCGCGGGTTCAGCGCATGCAGGATGTGCTCAAGCTGGGCCAGTTGCTCAGCGCTCGCCTGATCAAGCTTGTTCAGCACCAGCACATCGCAAAACTCCACCTGCTCGATCAAGAGGTCGACCACGCCACGTTGGTCCTCCTCGCCCAGGGTTTCGCCGCGCGCGGCCAGGCTGTCTTCGCTGCCGTAATCGCGCAGGAAGTTATACACATCGACCACGGTCACCATGGTGTCCAGCCGCGCGATATCGGACAGGCTCTGGCCATGCTCATCGCGGAAGGTGAAGGTCTCGGCCACGGGCAGCGGCTCGGAAATGCCGGTCGATTCGATCAGCAGATAATCAAAACGGCCTTCGGCGGCGAGGCGGCGGATCTCGATCAGCAGATCCTCGCGCAGCGTGCAGCAGATGCAGCCATTGCTCATCTCGACCAGACGCTCTTCAGCGCGCGATAGCTGCGCGCCGCCCTCGCGCACCAGGCGCGCGTCGATATTGACCTCGGACATATCGTTGACGATGACCGCCACGCGCTTGCCCTCGCGGTTGTTCAGCACATGGTTGAGCAAGGTGGTCTTGCCGGCGCCCAGAAAGCCGGACAGCACGGTAACGGGCAGGCGTGTATCGCCCAGTGGTAAAGCTGGCATGGGAAGCCTCGTTGGAAGAGTGGTTCAGAAAGCAGCGGCTTGGCGTGCGGGCAGCCAGGCCAGCACGGCAATCGTGATCAGGCTCAGCACAATGCAGGCACCGCTGGGCCAGTCTTGCCACCAAGACAGCAAGAGGCCCGCGAGATAGCCGGCAGCGCCGAGCAAGAAAGCCGGCCAGAAGCCGCGCCAGCCGGGGCGGCGCCAGGCCAGGGCGGGCACGATCAGGCTGGCGAACACCAGATACACACCGAGCAGCGCCACCGACTGGCTGACCAGCAGGGCGAAGCTGGTGTAGAAAAAGCCTGCCTGGGCCAGGCGCTGCGGCCGCCAGGCCAGGCACAGCAGAAACAGGCTGCTGAGCAACGCCAGGGGCAGCATGGCTGACCAGCTCACCCACAGCACATCCCCGGCCAGCAGGCCGGACAAGCGTTGATGGCCATGTGGGTCGGCGGCCAGCAGCAGTACGGCCAGGGCGGCCGCGCCGATATAGACGAGACCGATCAGCGCCTCGCGCCGCGCCGGCCAGCACTGGCTAAGCCAGGCCACCCCGCCGGCTCCAAGCAGGGCCAGCGCACTGCCCGCCAGACTATTGGCCCAGTCGGCCGCAAAGCGCCCTGCCGCCAGCAGCACGCCCAGGCCCGCCAGCTGGGCCACCGCCAGGTCGATGAACACGATGCCGCGTTGCAAGACCTGGCGACCGAGCGCCACATGGCTGATCAGCACCAGCAGCCCGCAGACCAGCGGGGCCAGCAGCCAGTCGAAGGTGCTCATGACCGCCCCGCTGGCGTGGCGGCATTCAGCAGCGCCGTCAGCAGCCCTTCATACCAGGCGTTCAGGTCCAGGCGCTGGCTATCCACCGTGGCGGGCAGGCTCAGCACTGGCAGCTTGATCTGCCCGGCCAGCCAGCGCGCCGGCTGCGGGTCCTGATAACTGGTCTGCACAATGACAAAGGGCTGTGCCTGCTGCGCCGACTGCAAGACCTTGCGCAGATGCACGACGCTGGGTGGCAGTCCGGGCTTGGGTTCCAGGTCCGCCACCTGGCGCAGATTCAGCCAATGCCACAAATAGGCAAAGCTGCTGTGCTGGGCAATCAGCGCGCGGTCCTCCAGGGCGCTGGCGCGTTCTTCCCAGCGCAATACCTGGCGCCGCCAGGCTTCGGCCCAGCTGCCAAATCGCTGCTGGTACACGCCGGCCTGGGCCGGGTCGAGCTGGCCGAGCCGTGTGCTCAGCGCCTGCGCCACCCGCAGCATGCGGCGTGGGTCGAGGTGCAGATGCGGATTCCCCTCGGCATGCACATCGCCCATGCTGCGGTCGACGTGCTGATGCGCATCCAGCAACTCCACCTGCTCGGCCGCGAAGAACAGGCCGGGCTGGCCGGCCTGCACGCGCGGGTTGGCGGCTTTTTGCTGCAGCAGCGGCAACCAGCCCGCTTCCAGCGACGCCCCGGTGCAGATGGCAAGATCAGCCTGGCGCAGCTGGCTGATCAGCGCCGGGCGGGCCTCGATATGGTGCGGGTCCTGGCCGGCATGGGTGGCGATGAACAGCTTGGCGTCGGGCGCTAGGATGCGCACCAGCGCCGCCCATTCCGGCTCGCAGGCAAACACATTCAATGCCGCACAGGCGGGCAGGCCCGCCAGCCCCAGCAGCAGGGCCGCCAGCTTAGAACGCATGCGCACCGTGGGCTCCCAGGCTCATCGTGTAATTGAGGCTGACGGCATTGCTGGCCGCAGCAAAGCCGCCCCGGTCGCGCTGCTGGCTGAACTGCAGGCGTACCGTGGAGAAGTGCGAGGGCTTGTAAGCCAGCGCCAGGCTGCGCTCCTGCAAGCGACCCTTGTGGAAATGATCGTCGTGCGCTTCCAGCACTTTCAGCTCATCCAGGCGCGCTGCCACTTCCCATTGCGGGTTCAGGCGCAGGGCGGCGGCCAAGTACCAGGCCTGGTGGGCGTCGTCCTTGCTGGCGGCCAGACTGGGCTGGGCCAGGCGTGCGTACTCGGCCGACAGGCGCAGCTGGCGCTCGCGGTTATTGCCACCCGGCGCCCACTTCCACACCGCATCGGCAAGGTAGAGGTGACGCCCCTGGTAGCTGCCCGCATGGCTGTGGCCGTGCTCGTCCTCGTGGCTGTGCACGTGTTCTTCCTCTTCCTCGGCTGGTGCTTCGCCCAGCAGCTGGTTGCGCAGATAGCTAAGCCCGAACTGCCAGCTATGCGCGGTGCCAATATCACCGCCCAGCTTGCTGCTGACCGTATACGCCCCCACGCGTTGGCGAGTTTCGCTCACGCCGGTCAGCGTCTTGCCGCTCAGCGCTTCGGCGCCTAGCTGCCAGTAAAACGGCGTGGGCAGCAGCCAGTTCACGCGCAGGCCATCGTCAAAATAATGGCTGCCCAGAAAGGCGCGATACAGCAGCGGGCGTTCGCTGAAGTCATCGGTGTGCACATGCTGGGGGTTCAGGTAGCCAATCTGCGACAGGAAACGCCCGGCGCGCACCTGCAAGCCAGCGGGCAGCGTCTGGGTCTCGACATAAGCCTCTTCCAGTTCAAGCTCGGTTGCGCCTTCATGCTGGTGCAGCACGGCGGTGGCGCGGCCGCTGAAGGCCGGGTCGATGGCGCCACCCAAACTCAGTTCGGTATGGCCGACCGAGAAGCCGCGCTCGCGGCTGCCCAGGGCGAGGTCGCGGCTGCTGAAGCCACCATCCAGGGTGAGGCCCAGCTCCAGCGCTGCGCTGCTGGGGGCGGCCTCATTGGCCTGTGCGGGCAGCAGGCTCAGGGCGAAGGCGAGGCTTAGGGGGGTAAGGGCGAACTTAGTGATCATGGTGTGCAATTCCGAGCCAGGTCAGGCCCATGGGGGAAAAGTTGAGGGGAAGTGGCGCACGCAGGCTGGCCTGGGCGATATCGATGACGGCGATCTGGCGGCCCGCGGGGTCGGCCAGATAGGCGAGGTCATCGGACTGACTGATGGTCAGGCTGGGGAAGGGACTGGCGGTGGGCATGCTGGCAATCACGCTCAGGCTGCTGCGCTTGGCCCAAGCCGCGGCGCTATCGAGCACATGCACGCTGCCCTGGTCGTCCAAGACCAGCAGCTGCTCGCCATGCCGGTCGAAAGCCACACCGCGTTGCGTGCGGCCCGTTGCCCAGTTGATGCGGGTGATGGTGGCCTTGTCCGGGTCGATCTCGAACAGATGGCCGGGCGAGGCGATGCCGACAAAGCGCGCCTGCTCGTGGTGGCCGGTAATGGTGCCAATGCGCACGCCGGTGCCGATATCGGCCGGATTGGCCAGCTTGCTGGCGGTGAAGTTGGCGCCATCCTGGCGGATTAGCAGCACGCCATCGCTACAGCCAAAGGCGCTGTAATTGACATTCGAATAGCTGCCGTGCAGGCCGGGGCAGGGCGTATCGAAGCGCTGCACAAACTGGTAGCTGTTGCCCTGGCGCCGGTACAGCTCCACCTGGCTGGGCAGCGTGTCGGTGTTATCCGGGGCGCGATAGGTGGTCAGCAAATACTCGCCACGCGGCTCGGCCGTGCCGTGCATGGGCTTATCCAGCGTCAGCGTGGCCTCGGCGCGCGATGCCGCGATGCTGGCATCCGACAGCGTCACCACGCCGGCCGGGCTATTGCTGCTCACCAGGCCATCCATGAATAGCGCGGCTAGGCGGTCATGGGTTTCGTAATGCGTGGGGCGCACGCCATTGAGCTGATACGACAGCAGGCGCGGCGCCTCGGCGTAGTCGTGCAAGTGGTCGCCATGGTCCTCTTGCCATACGCCGCCATCGACGATCTGCACCGCATCCTGGGTGCGCTGAATCGCCAGTGCATAGCGGCGGTCGGGGCTGGCATACAGCGCGCTGGGCGCATAGGCGAGGGTGAAACTCTGCGCGACAGCCTGTTTGTCGAGGTCATACACGCGCAGCGCGGTAGCGCCGGCTTCGCTAATGGCCAGACGGCCGAGCGTGCTGCTCGCATGGTCATCATCGTGCCCGGCATCCGCGCTGGGCTTGCCCTGCTGGGTTTCGGAATTACAGGCGGCCAGCAGACTGAGCAGCAAAAGGGCAGCCAGCCGGCGTGGTGCGGAAGGAAAAGCGTTCATGGCGGTCTCGTTGTGTGGAATGTTATACCGTAACAAATGTTATAACATATCAATCAAGCTGAGAAGCCTGTCCATGAGGCTGGGCAATGCTTTGGGGTGAAAGCTCGGCGAGAGCACATGGTTCCGCTTCCAACCCAAGCGGTCTAACTTCTCCGCGCGCCAAAGGCTCCCCGCCTTCGCGGCCGCCATTGCGACATTCGGCACGCGCGTGTCGCACGCCGCGCTCGACACCCGCCGCCCTGATACGGTCTACTGCACCTCGCCGCCGGCATGGGACGCGCCGGCTCCATCGTGCTAACGCATGCGCGCTCAAACGGATCGGCACCGCGCGAAGACAAGGGTGAGTGGATGTACAAGTTCTCGGTTTTTATCTTGGTCTTACTGGCGGGCTGCGGGGCGGAGCCACTCGAACTGCCCGCGCCGGTAAAGGCTGAAGCCTTGGCCGCGACGCATCACCGGATCAGCATCACACCAATCGGTGCCGCAGCCCCGGCCGAGCAATGGCGTACCCAGGTCGTCGCGCTCTATTCGCCACTCGATAGCAGCCAGCCCGGCACCAGCACCGAATCAACGAGCTACTCGAATTGCAAGAAAAGCAGCGGCGTGGTCTTCGTGCCCTTGCCTAACCTGTTCCCCTGCACCCGCAGCTTCTCGAAGACCCTCGAGCGGCAATTGCCAGCGAGCCAGATCCAGCATGCTGGCGGATCGGTGCTGGTGAACTTCGAACCCGTGGTAACGGATGGCGGCGCCCGCTACCGGATACGCGATTTGTATCTCGATTACCGCCGCTGCAGCGGCGATTGCCCGGAGCAAAGGCTCCACATCGATCTGCGCTGCCATCGCGCTGATGCCAGCGACGAGGTGGTGGGCGAGGATCTGCTGCTGCGCTACCAACGTGGCGCAACCGCCAGCGCCGAAGCCGCCGAATGCGCACTGAAGCGAGGCGAATGGCCGGGTTGGTATCAGCGGGACACCGTGATGCCGATACTCAAGGGCCACTTCGGCGAGGACGACTACGGGCAGAGCGATACCTTGCTCAGCGCCTACAGCGCCGTGCCCACCGCTAAGGGCGGCTGGCTACCCAACCCGGCATACGGGCGCAACCATTTCCGTGATCTGTGCCCGCTTGAAAAAGTTGGAAACGGCTACGAAGTTGCCGACGGAATCTGGCGACTGAGCGCCGCCGACGGATGGCCATTTGATCCGCAAGTCGAAGTACGCCGCTATCGGCCGCCAGGCAGAGGCCTGTGCGCCATCGAGCTCGAAGGCCACCACAGCGAAGGCGAACTCCAGCATCGCGTGCGCTACTTCTACGAATTCACCGACGGCCAGCTGATGCAGGTGCGCAGTGAAGAGCAGGTGCACATTGAAGAGCCGGGCGACATTCAGCGCACCTGGCGCTTCGAGGGTGGCAAACCCCTCGAATACATCTACCGTAACAACGACCGCAGCGGCGATGGGCGTGAGGTGCGCTACTGGCACCGTATCGCCGCTGAACAATGGCCCAAGCAAATGAACTACCAGCCGGACATGGCGGAATTCGAACGGATGAAGCACTTCGCGGCACGACTGGCGAATCGCTCGGCGACGCTCAAGCCGACGCCATAGCGCCGCCGCGCACGCTGATCAAGCCACGCGTTTGCCAAGCACAGCGTGGCCTCTCTCTCGACGGCATAGTTGGTAGGGGGATTAGCCGTAGGCGTAACCCGCAAAATAATCAGATTGCACGCCACCGACGGTTTCAGCTGCGATCAGCGGGATTTCCAAGTGGCTTGATGGAGCCAACCATGCCCTACATGTCTGTATCGGGTGGACTCTAACTTTGCCGGCTTTCGGTGGAAGGGCCACGAAGCCCGATGCAATTACCCCAAGGGTCCTGGACTTGGCATATGGCCTGGCCGTTCTCAATGAGCATTGGGCCACGATACAAACGTGCACCGATGGCTTGGAAGTGTTGGAGCGATGCCTCGAAATTGCGTACCTGCCAGTAGACAACAGAGCCGGCAGGACCAGAGGGTACTTTGACGTCTGATGGCACAAGCTCGAGGTTGACATTGCCAAGGCAAAGATATTCAAAGTCTGAATCGGGCAAGCGCTGACGAACCGCATCGGGAAATGCGCGCTGGTACCAAGCTAATGCTTCTGGGACGTTTCCAACGTGGATCATGACGGCGGCGACGGCGTATTCGGGCATGGCGTGACGGGTTGCACAAGGTTTGAGTTAGGCGGCCCACTGTGGAATGACGCATTGGGGCACGGATGAAATAAGGCCCAAAGGCAACAGTGGTAGTGCGGGTTAGCCGTAGGCGTAACCCGCAAAAATCGGATTACACAACACCGCTCGTTTTAGCTGAAATCAGCGTGGTTTCTGCGCGGGTGATAAAGCCAACCCGCCCTACATGGCTAAGTGGTAAAGCCACGTTGGTGTCAATGCGTTGGGTGGGGGATTAGGCATCCCTTGCATAGGGCAGTGCCGGAAGGGACTCCGCCCACTCGATGAGCTTGAAATCACGACGTTCGAGTTCGCTCATGAATGAAACGAAGCTACTGGCTAGAACGGTGTACGTTGGAGCCGACCTTGAGAGAAATACGATGGTGCCGCGCTCTGGAACGAAGGCGTAGAAGTTACCTAGTTCGTCTTGAGCGAAAATGACCAAGTCCTCCAGCTCACTGTGTTCGACCCACTTAAACCACTTAAACCACTCAAACCTGAAGCTCAAACTTTCATCCAGATCACCGTATCCGACTGCCAGCAACCAGGCTGCTAGGTCTTGCGGGATTGTGGCGCCTACCTGGCGCTCGATCTGGTCGATGTCTATTGCTGAGATCGGACGAAATTGCTCAAAGAGCGGCTTGGAATGGAGGAACTTCCGTCGCCTAAGGCTGAGGATTCGGTTAGCGATGGCATGCATGGATGAGGATGCTTTGAGCATGGGCATAGATGTGTTCTCTAACCCTAATCCGACCCCAAATGGGGCAACAAAAATATTAAAACGACCTGAGTTATCCACCCGCTGTTGCCGCGAAGTCCTTGATGTACTTCCCATAGCATGTCGCCTAACAAGGCGGCAGGTCCAACAACACTTTGCATGCGCTGCCACTAGCGCTCGTACCCTGAGATGGCATTGGACGCAGATGCTTGAGGGCCGCACAAGCGCGCAGGCTAGCGCAAAGTGTCGTCGTGCGTAAGGCAGGTCAGCAACAAAGCCTCCTAAGCGGGGTTTTGTTCAAGCCGGCGGCGTGCTTGGCGCATGGCGGCGTTTCGACTGGTGTGGGGCCATGCCGGCGGCGCTGGCCTTTACGCCCTCATTTTCCCCTTGTCGCTGCGCAGCCGGGCAGCGCTCGCCCTGTGCTTTGCTGAGCTGCCGGGCGTACAACACGCACAGCCTTCTCTTGCCACTCATGCATCTGCAAGATGTTGCTTAGGTACATGAATGCATAAGGAATTTCACCTGCTCTTCGTCCTTGGGTGAGCCTTGTTCGAGAGAGATTGCGCCAAGCATTTCTCGCACTAGATAAGAATGACTTGCATTTATCAAATGATAACAATTATCATTCATCCATGAAAAACGAACCGAACAAGGCCGCCCCATCAGCCCAGTCGCTCGAGCGTATCCGCCTCGATGCGCTGACGCTGTTGCAGGGTCGGCAGGAGCTGGAGATTGCCCATCGTGGCGAGATCTATCGCCTGCGCATGACCCGCAACGGCAAGCTGATCCTGACCAAATGAACCCGCTGCGCATGGCGCAGCCCACCCTTCCATGACGATGTAGCCAGCCAGCCAGCCCCGTGCCAGCAAGCCAGCCCTTATACGCCCCCGCCGCTTTTCGGCGGCGGGGCATTTTTTGGACCCTGGACATAATGACTGGCAACACGCTTCTACTTCGCCTTACCCCCCTGGCCACTGCGTTGGCCCTGCTCCCCGCCCAGGCCGACACCAGTGCGGCTGTCGATGCTGCCGCGGCCGATGCGCTACCGGCCGTGTCGATTACCGCGACTCGTCTGGCCAAGGACGCCGATGCCGTGGCACCCAATGTGTCGGTGCTGGCCCCCGAGGGCGAGGACGCCGGCCGGGTGCACGATATTCAAAGCCTGTTCGCCGATGAGCCCGGCGTGGATGTGGCGCGCGATCCGGCCCGGCGCGGCAATGCCGGTGTCAGCATCCGCGGTATCGATGGCAACCGCGTGCAGATGAGCATCGACGGGGTGAATCTGCCCCAGGTGTATATGGGCGGCGGCGCGGCGATTTCCGGGCGCGATATGGTCGAGCTGGACAGCTTGAGCGCAGTGGAAGTGGTCAAGGGGCCGTACTCGGGCCTGTATGGCGCCGATGCGCTCGGTGGCATCGTGGCCTACCGCAGCCTGAATGTGGCCGATCTGCTCGACAAGGACGCCAGCGTGGGCGGCCGCATGCGCCTCGGCTATTACGGCGTGGATGACAGCTATAAGGCCGCCGCCGCCGCCGCCTTGCGTAGTGTCGATGTCAGCGCGCTGTTCAGCTACACGCGCCGCCAGGGCGAGAACAACGAAACCCAGGGCAAGAACGACAGCGCCAGCAGCGCGCGCACCACCGCCAACCCGCTCGACTGGCATAGCGATGCGCTGCTGGCCAAGTTGAACTGGCAGCTGGCGCGCGGCCACAGCCTCGGTTTTACCCAGGACAGCTTCCGCCGCCATAGCGAGGGCGATTACCTGAGCAGCCGCAGCGCCGCCGTGCTGGCCCAGACCAGCACCGACACGATGAAGCGCGACCGCAGCAGCTTGAGCTACGACTACCAGGGCGAAGCGCGCGGCCTGAGCGCCGCCCATGTCTCGGTCTACCGCCAGTACGGCGAAAGCCGCGAAGACACGCTGGAAAGCCGCGCCGGCAATGTGCGCCGCACCAATAACTCGGGTTTCGAGCAGACCGCCTGGGGCATCGATACCCAGCTGACCCAGCGTTTCGACCAGGGCAGCCTGCTGCATACCGTGGTGTGGGGCGCCGATTATGACCACACCGAATCCAGCCGGCCGCGCATGCGCACCCAGATCAATGCCAATGGCAGCGTCAGCACCGTGGTGGCCGGCGAGGTCTTTCCGCAGAAGACCTTCCCCGACAACGACAGCGAGAAGATCGGCCTGTTCGTGCAGGACGAGATCGCCTTCGCCTCTGGCCTCCTAGTCACCCCCTCGCTGCGCTACGACCGCTACAGCCTCACCCCCAAGCCCGACGCGCTGTATGCGAATGCCAATCCGAATCCGGCCAGCGTGCGCAAATCGTCCGACTCGGCCGTCTCGCCGCGCCTGATGTTCAGCCTGCCGCTGGCACAGGGTTGGACCGGCTTTGCCCAGTTCGGCACTGGCTTCCGTACCCCGAACTTCGACGACGGCGTGCTGGTGTTCGTGAACGCCGCCCAGGGTTATGAAATCCGCCCGAACCCGGACCTGAAGGCGGAAACCAGCCGCAGCATGGAATTCGGCACCCGCTACCAGGGCGAGCGCTTCGAGCTGGCCGCCACCGCCTACCAGAACCGTTACAAGAACTTCATCGCCTCCACCCTGGTGTCGGCTGTGGATACCAATGCCAACGGCGTGGCCACCGAGTTCCAGGCGCAGAACCTTGGCCGCATCCGTATCCAGGGCCTGGAGCTGAAGGCCGCCTGGCGCCTGCTGCCGCAGCTCAAGCTGCGCGGTGCGCTGGCCTATGCCAAGGCCGACGACCTGGAAAGCGATGTGCCCTACGACGGCGTGGAGCCGCTCAACGGCTTGCTGGCGCTCGACTACGCTGGCCAGGGCTGGGGCAGCAGCCTGAGCCTGCGCGGCGCACGCGCCAAGACGCGCACCAGCGCCGCCACCCTGTTCCAGGCACCCGGCTATGGCGTGCTTGACCTGAGCGCCAGCTACCAGCTCACACGCCAGGCCAGCCTGCAGGCCGGCATCTACAACCTGGCCGACAAGAAGTACTGGCTGTGGAGCGATGTGAAGGGCCAGGCCGCCGCCAGCACGGTGCTTGATCGCTACACCCAGGCCGGCCGCACCGCGGCGGCCAATTTCGAATACCGCTTTTAAGTAGGTACTGCGCGAATCAACTTGAGCGTCAGCGAAGCTCCCTCGCGGAGGCGAGGGCGGGGGGAGTGGAATCAATCAGCGACAGCCGCTTGATTCCGCTATGCCCTGTAGCGCCCGGCTTTGCCGGGCGGGGAGGTACTGGCTGAGGTTCCGAGTAGCGTAGCGTCGGTTTGACTGCCGTACCAGCCCAGGGCGCAAGCCTTGCGGCCAGCTACTCACCCTGTTGTTGGAGGAGGCCAGAACTGGCCTTTGGCAGGGGCAGCGTCGTCCGGGAAGCCGGCGCTGCCCGATGCCATTTTTTCATTTGCGAAGGAGTGCAACCATGAATGCAAGCACGCTCTGGCAGAACTATCTGCACCTGAAGGCCGCCGAGCCGAAGATACGCGCGCGTGATGCCGCGGCCCGCCTGGGCGTCAGCGAAGCCGAGCTGGTGGCGGCCGATCCGCTCTCCACCACGCTCTTCCCCAAGTGGGCCGACATCCTGGGCGCGCTGGAAGTGCTGGGCCCGGTGATGACCCTGACCCGCAACGAAGCGGCCGTACACGAAAAGACCGGCATTTACGCCAATGTCAGCATCCAGGGCGAGATGGGCCTGGCGCTCAACCCCGAGATCGACCTGCGCTTTTTCCTGCACAGCTGGCGCTACGGCTTTGCCCTGCGCGGCGAGCGCCCGTCCATCCAGTTCTTCGACCGGCATGGCGATGCGGTGCACAAGATCTTCCTGACCCCGCTGTCCGATGCCGCCGCCTACGACGAGCTGGTCAGCCGCTACGCCAGCAGCCATGCCTGCGTGGAAGTCGACCTGCAGCGCGAGGCCGCCAATGAGCAGCCCGACGCCGCCATCGACCTGGCCGCCTTCCGCCAGGGCTGGCTCAATCTGCAGGACACCCACGATTTCTTCCCGCTGCTGCGCCGCTTTGGCCTGCGCCGTCCGCAGGCGCTGCGCCTGGCGCCGCAGGGCTATGTGCGCCCGGTTACGCTGGAATCGGTGAGCCTTTTGCTGCATGCGGCGGCGCGCACCCAGCTGTCCATCATGGTGTTTGCCGGTAACCATGGCTGCCTGCAAATCCACACCGGCCCGGTCAACAAGATCGTGCCGATGGGGCCGTGGCTGAATGTGCTCGATCCGGGCTTCAATCTGCATCTGCGCATGGACCTGTTCGCCCACGCCTATGTGGTGCGCAAGCCCACTCGCGATGGCGAAGTGACCTCGCTTGAGTGCTATGACGCGGCCGGCGAGCTGATTGTGCAGTTCTTTGGCGAGCGCAAGCCGGGCAAGCCGGAACTGGCGGCCTGGGCTGAGCTGGCGCTCAGCCTGCCTGATCTGGAGCTTGCCCATGCTGCGTAAATCGCTCGCCCTGGCCGTTGCCGCGCTGCTCAGCCAGGTGGCCCTGGCCACCGACCGCATTGTGGTGCTCAGCGCCGATGTGGCTGAAATCGTAGTGGCGCTGGGCAAGGCTGACGCGGTGGTCGGGCGCGACCGCTCGGCCAAGCTGCCGGCCCTGGCCCAGGCCAGTGATATCGGCCTGTCGCGCTCGCTCAGCGCTGAGCCCATCCTGCGCCTCAAGCCCAGCCTGGTCATTGGCAGCCGCATGGTGATGCCGGCCGGCATCTGGAGCCAGCTGAAGGACTTCGGCCTGCGCGCCGTGCAGGTGGGCAGCCGCGAAGATGGTGCCGACTACGCCGAGGCGATCCGCGCGGTGGGCGCCCTGGTGGGGGCCGAAAACCAGGCCGCCAAGCTGGCCGGCGACTGGCAGCAGGCCATGCGCCCGCAGGCCGCGCTGGGCAAGCGCATTCTGATCACCTACGAAGGCAAGACGGTGGCCGGGCGCGATACCCCGTCCGATACGCTGATCCGCGCCGC
Organism: Chitinimonas taiwanensis DSM 18899; assembly: GCF_900119825.1. GTDB lineage: Bacteria > Pseudomonadota > Gammaproteobacteria > Burkholderiales > Chitinimonadaceae > Chitinimonas > Chitinimonas taiwanensis. The sequence continues at coordinate 98,957 of NZ_FPKR01000011.1, forward strand.
AGGTGGCATCAATGCCGCGGCCGGCATCAGCGGTTACAAGCCACTGGATGCCGAGGCGCTGGCCAAGCTCGCGCCCGATCTGATCCTGGTGGCCGAACACAATCAGGCCGTGTACGGCGGCCTGGCCCAGCTGCGCCAGCGTGCCGATATCGCCAGCACGCCGGCTGGCAAGCAGGGCAAGGTGTTCGAAGTGCCCGTGCATGAATTCTTCAGCGTGAACCTGGGCAGCCCGGCCGCGGTGAAGAAACTGAAAAGCCTGAGCTGAACCCCGCCCGCGCCTTTCGCCAATGGCTGGCCCTGATGGGGGCAGCCTGCTGGCCAAGGCGTGTGGCGCTTTATGCGTTTTGTGAGCCGACTGTCATGCCCACGTCCGAAGCCCGTTTGCGCTGGCCGCACCGTCCGCCTGTGTTTGCTCCCCTGCTGGCGGGCCTCTATGGCCTATTACCGCGCCTGGCCCTGCTGGCCGCCAGCGCCGGCCTGATCGTGTTCGCGCTCGGTTTTGCCGGCGATGGCTGGCAGTGGCCGGACCTAGCCGACCCGCTGGTCAGCGCGCTGCGCCTACCGCGCGTGCTGTCGGCCCTCTTGGTGGGCGCGGCGCTGGCGGCGGCCGGGGCCGCACTGCAGGCGCTGTTCCGCAACCCCTTGGCCGACCCTGGCCTGATCGGCACCGCCAGCGGCGCCGCCCTGGCCGTGGTGGCGGTGATGGCGCTGGGTCTGGTCAGCATCGGCCTGCCCACGGCGGCCTTTATTGGCGCGCTGCTCAGCACCTGGCTGCTGCTGGGCTTGTCGCGCCTGCTGGGCGGGGGCGAGATCAGCCTTTTGCTGCTTGGCCTGGTGCTGGGCAGCCTGGCCGCGGCGGCCACCGGCATGCTGCTATTTCTATCGGATGACCTGACCCTGCGCAGCGCGATGAGCTGGTTATCGGGCCAGCTGGGCAGCAGCACCGGCGCGCCGCTGGCCTGGGCCGCGCCGTTTGCCCTGGCCGGCATCGCCCTGCTGCTGGCCATGGGGCGCGAGCTCGACTGCCTGCTGCTGGGCGAGGATGAGGCGCGCAGCCTGGGGGTGCCGGTGGAGCGTGTACGGCTGTGGACCGCCATCGGCGCCGCGCTGGCTGTGGGCGCGGCGGTGTCGGTGGCCGGCATCATCGGCTTTATCGGCATGATGGTGCCCAATGCCTGTGCGCTGCTGCTCGGCGGTGGGCGGCGGCGCCTGATCTGGGTATCCAGCCTCGCCGGTGCGCTCTTCCTGCTACTGATGGATACGCTGGCGCGTGGCATTGCCTACCCGGTCAATTTGCCGGTGGGTCTGCTGGCCGGTTTTATCGGCCCGCTGTGCTTCTTCTGGTTATTCCGCCTGCGCGCACGGAGGCTGGCATGAACGCCGCTGCCATACCGGCCATGCCGGCTTTTCTGCTGCGTCAGCTCGGCCTGCAGGCCGGCACGCGCGCGCTGCTGGAGGGCATCGACGCTCAGCTGCCGCTCGGGCGCTTTACCGCCATCGTCGGCCCGAATGGTGCTGGCAAGAGTTCGCTGCTGAAACTGCTGGCCGGCCTGCAAGCCCCGAGCCAGGGCCAGGTGCTGCTGCATGGCCTGCCACTGGCCGCCATGCCGCTGGCCGAACGCGCGCGCCAGCTGGGCTGGCTGGGCCAGTTTGCCGCGGCCGATTTGCCACTGAGCCTGCACGACTATGTGCTGCTGGGCCTGCGCCCCACGCTGGGCAGCTTTGGCCAGGCTAGCGCGCCGGACCTCGCACGTGTCGCGTCCGCACTGCAGCAGTTCGACCTGCTCGGCGCCCAGCAGCGCCGCTGGGGCCAGCTATCGGGTGGCGAGCGCCAGCGCGCGGGCCTGGCGCGCCTCCTGGTGCAGGATGCGCCGCTCTGGCTGCTGGATGAACCGACCAATCACCTCGACCTCAAGCACCAGGCCCTGCTATTCCGCCGCCTGCGCGCCGAAGTGGCCCAGGGCCGCACCATTGTGGCGGTGCTGCACGATCTGCCCCAGGCCGCACGCTGGGCCGACCATGTGCTGCTGCTGGGCGAAGGCCGCCTGCTCGCCCAGGGCGCGCCGGCCGATTGCCTGAGCGCCGCCGAGCTCAGCCGCGCCTACCAATGGCCGGTGCGCCTCTGGCCCGATGCGGCCGGCCACTGGCAGCTGGCGGTGGGCGAGGTGGCTTAGCTGCTGGTGGGCTGCGGCCCGGCGCCGCAGCCGTCTACGCTGTATTCCAACCACGCCGCTACGGCGGCTTTGCCTGCGAGTCTTCCCATGTCCTATTCCCTGCCCACCGTGTTGGCGGCCACGCTGCTGCTGGCCGGCTGCGCAAGCACCCCGGCCCAGCCCGTGGCCGATTTGCGCGCCGCGCTTGGCCAGCCCGGCTTTACCCTGATCGGCGAGGTGCACGACAACGCCGCAGTGCATGCGCTGCGCGCCCAGGCGCTGGAGCGGGCCCTGGCGGCCGGCTGGCGCCCGGCGCTGGCCTTCGAGCAATTCGACCGCGAGCGCCAGGCCGATATCGACGCGGCGCGCCGCGAGGCGCCGCAGGATGTGGACGCGCTGATCGCCCGCGCCAAGCCAGCCGGCAAGGGCTGGCACTGGGATTTCTATCGCCCGCTGTTGGTGCTGGCGCTGCGTTACGACTTGCCCATCGTGGCGGCCAATCTGTCGCGCGCCGATGCGAGCAAGGTGGTCAAGCAGGGTTATGCCGCCGCGCTATCGGCCGAGCAGATTGCGCGTTACCAGCTGGATGCCGGCGTGCCGGATGCGCTGCAGGCCGGCCAGATGCGCGCGATTGCCATCGGCCACTGCAATCAGCTGCCGGACAGCCTGTTGCCCGGCATGGCGCGCGCGCAGATCGCCCGCGATGTGGTGATGGCCGACGCCATCGCCCCCTACCGCGCGCGCGGCGTGGTGCTGATTGCCGGCAACGGCCATGTGCGCCGTGACCTGGGCGTGCCGCACTGGCTGCCCGAGGCGCGCGCCTTGGGCCTGCTGGAAAGCCCTGAACCGCAAGCCTACGACCAAAGCTGGGTGCTGCCGCGCCAGTACCGGCCCGACCCCTGCGCGGGTCTGGCAGCAGGCAAGGGCTAGCCGCTCAGCTTGATACGAATCCTATTCAGCGCGGCGGGCTACCGTCCCGCCGCAGCTGGCCCGGGAGCAGGTCAGCTATGCGGTTGGAGTCGCTCCTTGGGTGACAGGCAGCGTGCAGGCTTCTGGAGTCGGGTAATTTTTCCCCTAGTTGCGGGATGCCTAATCAAGCAAGAGCTGATAAAAAGCGCCAGAACGTCAGGCAGTGATCGAAACCCTATGTCGTAGTGATGTGTTTGAACATATCTTTTTGGGCGTTGAATTAATCTTGGTACTACTAATTACCTGTGGAGATGCATAAGGTGGCACATGACGCTTTTGAGCCGGTTGATCTAAGTTACGAGAATATTCAATGGTTTAGAAAAAGATGGTTTGTTGTTATAACGATGCTGATATTTTGTCCGGCTACGATTCTTATCTGCCTTACCGGTGAGGTCTACGCTAAAAGGAAGGATGGCGTCTACAAGTTCAGTGGTAAGCAAAAAAATATTTTGCTGGTTATTGCGGTGATTTTCTTGATACAGGGATTAATTCGTTTAATTAATTGATTTAAATTTCAGTCGGTACGTCAACCCAAGGCTATGCTTTGGGTTATTTTTTGGGTCTTGGCGGTAATTGCGAGCTACTTGTTACTCAGTGCCGGCCCAGTAGGACTCACCTGTTAAATACAATTTTGGTTGAGCTATTAATCAGAATTATTGAGGGTATCTGCATGTATTGGTGGGCGCGGTGGGGTGCTTTGGGGGATGTGGTAAGTCACATCTTGGTGAAGCTGATTCCGATGAAGATCACGCCCATGAGTCTCTTTGTTCGGTCGTTAATGGTCAATATGAGCAGCTTTGGTGGGCCAAATTTCTATCGCCTTTGAAGCGCATTTTGAATTTCACAAGCCAGGCTTGTTGAGAGGTTTTTATGGCGGAATATCAGTCGAAATTAACGGATAATGCCGCGGATTTCATCTGGCCAAATGATGATGTATTCGGAAGAATCGCATCGCGCTACGATTGGCTATGTGACTTGTTTAGTTTTGGCCTACATCGCCTCTGGAAGCACAGAATGGCGCAGCGCATTGCTGGCGAAACATGGGTCACTTTATTGGATGGTGCGACCGGTACGGGCGATATCATGCTTCGAATATTCTCGAAAATCTCCGACAAGAAGAAAAATATCATTGCCGCTGATATTAGTGAAAAGATGCTGGGCGTCGCACATAGAAAGCTGATGCCCATGCCAAGCAATGTCAGCTTGGTTCGTCTGGATGCAGAAAATATGGCCTCCATTCCCAGTGCCAGTATCGATGCTTATTCGATTTCACTAGCGCTGAAGATATGCAATCGGCACCGGGTGTTGGAGGAGGCTTTGCGAGTGTTAAAGCCGGGTGGTCGATTGATTGTGCTGGAAGCGTCCAATATTCGCTATGCGTTTATCCAAAGGCTTTACCTTGTGTATATGTCCATTTGCATACCGCTACTTGGCTGGCTGATGACTGCCGGAGATACCTCTGCCTATAAGTATTTACTTAAAGGGATCAAGGAATTTCCTTCAGCAGAAGGCTTGGCGGCGGAAATGCTGAATGCTGGTTTTGAAAGCGTCGAGTTCGAACGCTTGACCTTGGGGATTGTGGCGATTCACGTTGCACGCAAACCGCTAGTCGGTACGCTTCACGTCTGATCATGCTGCCCACGGGTAACCTCAGATTGTTGACTGAATATGTTCTGAAGGGAGCGTTGAGGGTTTGATTTTGGGTTAATCGTCCAGGCTGGCGTGGAATTTGGCAGAGCCTGTGCGATATGGTTTGATGGTTTGTATTTTTAGAAATGCTTGATTGGGGATGTATGAAAAACGAAGCCGTGATAGTTCTGGGTTTGGCATTGGAAAAGGCTATCCCATTCTTTAAGGCAAATAATGCGCGCCTTGCTGAATTATTTGGCGATACACCTGCGGAGTTGGATGAGGTATTGGGAGAAGCATTTTGTGCCTGCGTGGAATGGGGTGAATTCGATTCATGGGGGATCGATAGTGTGAATGCACTCTTGCCTATCAAAAATTCGGAGATCTTGCTCAGCGTCGATGAATTGTATGATGAGATTGGTATGCCTATCGATGTTGAGAGTGATGATCCATATGAATTCTTTATGCCCACGCTCCAGGCACAGCTTGCTAAGCATAATCTCCAGTTGCTTGAGATATGCACGTTAGATGAAGCAGCCTTTTTCGCGGAAGAGAATACGCGTCTCGTGTGCGTGAGCACCGCAGCCGGTTGCGTGGAAGCGCTGAATGCCTTGCTCGGCGACCTGGGTTTAGCCTTGATGTAACCCTATCTATGCAGCCACCGATTGAATATCTAATGGCTGTACATTGGCTATTCGGCAGAGCCCTGCGCTAGGTAGCTTCTTATGTTGCAAGAAAGCATGCCTGACATAAGGGGGGGCGATTCGCCCGCTTGAACATGCTTCAGGCCATCATTGGGCCAGTTGCCCTCAACCATGCTGCCTGCTTGATCGGTAGCGTAGCGCTAGGTGATAAATGACCATGGATCTCAAACGGTCAGTCTTCATTCCCGGCATTTATGCCTTCCTAATAGGCAGTGCCATGGCAGTCACACTGCCATGCTGGGCAAAAGAACAAGACGGTATTGTGAGTGTGAAGGGTATTGAATTTCGTTATGCAGAGCGTGTCCCCGGTGGCTTGTATCGAGCGCATTACGCACGTGAGACCTGGGGGCAGCTCTATAAAGCGGTTTCAATACATGCGCCTCAGGCACCTGTCCGTCGCTTGAGGGCGAATCCTGAATACGGTTACTTCGATGGCAGTGCTCGCCCGCTGGTTTCTCCGGATGGTCGCTATGCGGTCTTGGCGCAGCTACTAGGGGGTTATGTAGAAGGGGCTGGAAAGAAGCAGTGGCACGAAGTCTCATCTTGCGTTTTCGTTCAAATGGCCACGGCTCGTGTTCTTACCCAGGAAACAGGCGAGGTATGCGGTGGCGAATTTGTGGGGCCTGCGAGATGGGTTTCCCCTGCTGGCAGTGAGCTCAATCTGAACGATTTGGCGAACTAGTCGCTGTCTTTGCCTGGCTAGGCATGTCCCATGCATACATCGCGCAATGTTGGGGTTATGGAGGAACACACCATGCCCGCCAGCATGCTGATCTACACGGCCATTTTTTGGGGGGCTGGTGCTTGGACTAGTCTTGCTGATTGTTTCTCTGCGCTTTGTGGAATGGCGGCAGGCAAGGGCTAGCCGCGCATCTTGATACGAATCCTATTCGGCGCGGCCTGATCTTTGCACCGCCCATACAGGGGGCTGACTACCATCGTGGCACGGTATGCACCGCCTGGCGCGGCTGGCTACCGTCCCGCCGCGGCTGGCCCGGGAGCAGGCCAGCCATGCGATTGGAGTCGCCATGTATACGCTAGCCCGACTATGTCCCGAGGAAGACATCCTGCTTGAATTGCCGGTGTGCAACCGCGCCCAGCTGTTTGAACGGGTGGCCCTGCACCTGCAACAGCGCTACGGCCTGGCTGCCGAGCCGATTGCCCGCCTGCTGGCCGAGCGCGAGGTGCTGGGTTCCACCGCGCTGGGCCATGGTGTGGCCCTGCCGCATGCCCGCGTACCGGGCCTGAGCACACCGCTGGCGGTGCTGGTGCGCCCCAGCGAACCGATCGAATTCGCCGCGCCCGATGGCCGGCCGGTTAGCGAGGCCATCGTGCTGCTGGTGCCCCAGCATGCGAATGCCGCCCACTTGCAGCTGCTGGCCGAGGCCGCGCAACGCTTCTGCTCGCGCCCCTTCCGCCAGGCGCTGCGCCGCGCCCAGGCACCCGCTGCCGTGCGCCGCCTCTTGCTGGAACCGCTGGCCTTGGCCGCCTAAGCGAGAGGAAGCCCGCCATGATCACCGCTTCGATACGCCATTTCTGCGCCGCCGCCAGCTCGCCAGCCGCGCGCGCCACCCTCACTTCCGCCACCCCGACCGCCGCCGCCCTGAGCCAGGCCTTGCCCTATCTGCGCGCGCTGCAGGGCCAGTATCTGGTCGTGATGGTGGATGGCCCAAGCTGCCTGCAGCCCGCCCTGCGCGAAGCACTGCTGCGCGACCTGGCCAGCCTGCATCAGCTTGGCGCACGGCCCCTGCTGGTGCAGGGGGCCGCCCCGCAGCTGCAGGATGTGGCCGGCCACCGCGCCCCGCCGCCGGCCGCACTACGCCAACAGCTGGCACGCAGCACGCTGGCCGAGCTGAACCTGGAACTGGTGCGTCTGCTTAGCCGCAGCGGCCTGCAGGCCATAGGCCTGAGTGGCTATGACGCCGAGCTGGCCCAGGCCGATGCGCAGCCCGATGCCGCCGGCCTGCACGGCGTGGCCGGGCTACGCGCGGAGATCCTGCGCCACTGGTTGGGCTATCCGGCCGTGCCGGTGCTGATGCCGCTGGCACCGAATGCGCACGGCGAGGAAACGCTGCTATCGCCGGAAGCGCTGGCCATCAGCGTGGCGAAGCAGATCGGCGCGTGCCATCTACTCTTCCTGCACAGCCAGCCCCGCTATGCCGAGCTGAGCGCACAGCTGAGCGATGCCCCCTCGCTGGAAGCCTGTCTGCACGCCCACCCCAGCCACCCGGCCGCCCCCGTACTGCGCCACGCCCTGGCCGCGCTGGCCGCCGGCCTGCCGGCCGTGCACCTGCTGGATGCCGCCGAGCCACATGGCCTCTTGGATGAGCTGAGCAGCCCCGATGGCAGCGGCCTGCTGCTGTGCCAGCGCGGCGGCACCCAGTGGCTGGCCGATATGCAGCGCTATTTCCGCGATAGCGAAGCCGTGCTGCACCGTGGCCTGCAGGTGGAAAGCAAACGCGTGGTGCGCTTTTAAGCCATGCGTGCCACTGCAAGCTGGCGCGCGCCCATCTATCTGCGCCCCTGGCGCCACAGCGATTCGAGCCAGGCGCTGACCGAGCTGCTGCACCGCGCGTTTGCCGGCCTGGCGCGCAAGGGCCTGGACTGCGCCAGCGGGCGCCAAAGCGCGGCACAGACCGCGCAGCGCCTGCAGCAGGGCCAGGCCCTGGTGGCCGAACTGGACGGCAGGCTGATCGGCACGCTGAGCCTGTACGACAGCCAGCCGCATAGCGAGGCCCACAGCTACCGCGCGCCCGATGTCGCCAGCATCCACCAGTTCGCCGTCGACCCCGCCTGGCAAGGGCAGGGCGTAGGCGAAGCGCTGCTACGCCTGGCCGAACGCCGTGCCCGCGCCCAAGGCAAACGCCGCCTGGCCCTGGACACGCCCCAGCCCGCCCGCCACCTGCTTGCCTACTACCTGCGGCACGGCTTCCAAATCGAAGAATCGCTGCGCTTCAGCGGCCGCAGCTATCACAGCGTGGTGTTGTGCAAGGTTTTGGGTTGAGTGATGGGGGGGCAGTCCATTTTGCGCTGCTTCGTTACGCGATAGTGGGGGCTTTGGCGTGCGGTGGCTGGCTAGTCTGCACTAGCCGCACAAGCACGCGCCGCGAGGGCGAGCTAATATAAATGTGTTGTACGAGAGGCGGCACCCCAAGCTCCTTGTGTGAGTGGGACGCTTTTTCCCTTGGCTGTAGGATGCCTGATCACCTAGAACCTGATACAAAGCGATCACGCGCCAAGTAATGACTAGAAATTGGCGTTGCAGTGTTTTGTTTAAAGTTTTTGTTTAGGACTTCTACTTAATGTGAGCGATAAAACATGCGTGTAAAGATCGGACAGAGCGGTGTCGGTGGAAATAATGAGTCATGGTATTACCTTGAATTCGCCGAAGAGGAAGCAAAGTTCTACCACGTGCACGAGTGGAACAATATGAGCTTTTCTCTCTCGGTGAACGAAGGCGAGGAGAGAACCCCTCTAGAACAGTCTAAGGGTAAGCGTTTCTATGAAGAGGCGATAAAGGCTATTAAGATTGGCATATTCTCTGGTGTGAGCTAATCCAGTAGTCAAGCGTACCACTGATTATTTATCCAAATTTCCTATGAACGATCTATACGAACTATTGCGTGAAGACGCATTGCAACTATCTAGTGATTTTCGTAAAGCGTCTATTCAGGGCAAAGGCACTTCACAAGAAGTTGCGGAGTTTAGAGAGAATGCTGTCCAAGCGTTTCTAGCGCGTTATTTCCCATTTCCCCATAGGATCGCAAAGGGCAAGGTTCGCGACTCGTTTGGCAACATCGCCGCATCTATTGATTGTGTAATCTGTGCGCCGAATCACCCATACACGGTAAGTTCTAGAGACAAATTCACCTTACTTTTGGCAGAAGGTGTGGACTCAGTCGTAGAGGTAAAGCCTAATATCGCCGATAAGGCTGAACTTCACCGCGCGCTTGAGCAGGGACTCACAGTCAAGAAATTGCGACGTAGTACTACAGCTCTTATTCGTAACGAGCATCCCATGTCGGAGTGGGCAAAGCGCGTCCCTTTTGGTGTATTTGCCATGCAGTGCAAAGCCTCTCCAATCGAAACAGGGTTTGAGATTCTTGAGTTCTATGAAGATCACGGTATTGAGCCGATAGATCAAGCTGACTTTGTTGTCGTAAATGACGTCTGTGTGTTCTCGAATTTTGTGGACAAATCACTTAATTGCTGGGATGCGACAGGATATCCAAACCAAACTGGATGGTTTTACGAAGGCTGGAGAAAGGACAGTTTGGCCGGTTTTTTATTAAGGCTCCACCAAGTAGCACACGCGGGGATGAAGTTACAGGAGGACATATTACCGCGATATCTAACTCCACCTGCTGAGGCAAGATTTAGAGTAGTGGATCTGGCATACAAGTACGGGATCTACAAACAGTTGCGAAGCCAGCCGGAAGTTGATGCTGCTGAAATACAGCGCTCTCTTCGAGCCCTGACTGAAGAGAGTTAGGGCGGTTTCGGTGCGCGGCGGCAAGCCGCCGAATGCGGCCCGCTGTACCCCACCGCTAACCTAGACGCCAGATTCCGTTCGAAAAATTCATCAGCGCCCCCCGAACCATCGGGTGGGCGCTTTTTCTTGTTCGGGCCTGGGCCTTAGGGCTGGTGGCGGTGTTGGCTGCTGACCGGTGCGGCCGCGTCTATCCCCAATCTGCGGGATGCCGAGCAGGCGGGGAGCTGATAGAAAGCCCGGCCTCGCGCGCGCTGGCCGGTATTCGGCATCGTTGCGGCGGGTTTACACACGTCTTTGCGGGCGTCAGATCAATAAGATGAAAAAGGGATAAATGATGGCGCACACATGGCAGTTATTCGAAGGATGGCTGGCGCAGCATTGGCCAGAAGGCCTTGCCTGCTTGAATCCGCCGGCTTCCGATGCGCAGATTGCTCAGCTGGAGGCCCAACTGGCCGTCAAGCTGCCGGCGGATTTCATTGCTTGCCTGAAGGTGCATAACGGCCAAAGCGGGTCGGCGTCGATATTCGATGGCATGGAATTCCTCTCCTGCGAGGAAATCTACCGCCAGTGGCAAGTCTGGCAAGGCTTGCTGGATGGCGGCGATTTCGACGACATCACCTCAGAGCCGGACGACGGCATCAAGGATGACTGGTGGAACGCGAAGTGGATTCCCTTCACCCACAATGGCAGTGGCGACCATCTGTGCCTTGACCTGGACCCGGACGAATCCGGCTCCGTCGGACAGGTCATCAGCATGTGGCACGACATGGAAGCGCGCGAGCTGAAGGCCACGAGCTTTGCCGACTACTTCCAAGCCTATGTGTCTGGCCTGATCGCCGGGGAATACGTGTATGCCGAAGCGTACGGCGGCATCATCAAGGCGGATGAGGTTTAACTGAACCACGCGGAGCCGGCCCGCGCCCTTGCCTGCCAGCTGGTTGGCAATGGCAAAGTCGCGGGCGGTCCCGTTCTGTGTCCGTAAGGCGTTGAGCGCGGGTATTCGCTTCTCTTGCTAAATCACCCCCGCTATAGCGTGGCTGCAACATTATGGGCTGAGCTGATGCTCAGCCCCGCGCAAGCCATCAACCCACTGGATGCTGCATGATGAATTCGCGCAGCACCTGCGATTTCAAACCTTAAGCATGAAGGAAAACCGAATGCGCACGATGCAGATCATCGTCTTCATACTCCTCTCGCTGATGCTGGCTATGCCCGCAATTGCCGAGGAAGCACGGCCGGTTCCAGCTGAGGCAGAGCCCTTTGTTCTGCTGCTCATGGCCGCCAAGAACGCGGATGCGATGGGCATGCGCGGCGCGTTCTCAACGCGCATACGTGACGACCGCGAACAAGGTGACTGGAATAAGCACCTCAGACAGGCAAAAGTGAGTCTGGCAAAGATGTTTGGCGACTACGCTTTGGCGGACTTTTCATTTGTGTTCTCCGGCGATAAGCGTGAGGGGGTCCTCACGGTCATGTATCGGGACGTAGAGCAGTTTTCTATGCCTGTCGTCTGGGAGTCAGAGGGATGGAAGCTGAATGAGCGGTAATGCAGGCTCTGGCGATGTGCAACGCGGCGGCACCGAGCCCCGCCATCGAGCGGACAGTTGTCGGCAAGCGAGCAACGGTCATCGCTGCATAACCTTCCGGTCAACGTAGCAGTCCAAAGCTAGGCGGCTCCGGCTGCCCCTTACCTCCAACCTTAAGCCCCCTCTACCCTCCGTGCCCATGTCTTCACTCATCGAGCAGCCAGTTCCTGACGCAGCGTTTTTTCGTGCGCTGGAGGCGAGAAGAACGCGCGCGCTCGTCGCGAGAGATATGGCAGTACTCGAGGCCTTGCATGCACAGGAATACCAACTCATCACGCCAGGGGGGAAAGTCTTCTCCCGCGAGGCCTATCTTGGTGCCATCCGCGCCGAGCCTTTCTACGCGGCATGGGAAGTGGAAGGAACAATGAGTGTCCGGCTCTCAGCGCATATGGCCATGGTCCGCTACCAGGCTAAGCTGTGCTTTCCCTCTGGGCGCGTCGTGATCTGCTGGCATACGGACTCCTATGAGCTAGGCCCTCAGGGGTGGCAAGCGGTTTGGTCACAAGCCACCGAGCTTCAAGCGTCAGCACCCGATCCCCTCCACTGCGTCCCAGCTGAAGCTGTACATTGCCTCAGACCTTAACCGCAAGCCCGCTGCCAGCCGCTGGCATCGGTAATTCAGCTCTGCTACGATCGCCGCCGCGATCTTCATAAGAAGAGTGCCGTAAGCGTTTACGTGAATCAACGCGCCACCTCCGCCGGCTCTCGCCGGGGTTGTATTTCTTTGCTTTGCAGCGAAGAAGGCGCCTTGCTTGACCGGCTTAAGGACTTCTATGAAAACTTCAAAATCGCATCTCTTCTTCGGCATCCCCAAGCTACCTGCTCGCTATGCAGGCATCGTCATGCCACTCATTCTCTCGGTGCTTATGACATGTGTCGTTTCAATGATCAGCACGATTCGAGGTGTTGGGTGGGGGCAGAGTTTCATGGCGGTGTGGCCCAGCGCCTGGGCACTTTCTTGGGTAGTCGCATTTCCGGTTCTATTGGTTGTTCTACCCATCGTTCGTAGGCTCACTGCATTAGTCGTCCGAGCAGCCTAAGCGCTTGGCCAAACCGATGCCCACAAGCGCTGCTTGTGGGCATGTTTTCAATCTGCAATACCCACTTGTACCGGCATTTAGCTTGGCACTGGCTGCATCTTGCCTCGATCCTGTCCTTCGGCGCGAAGCCGTGTCGGGGTGCAGCCTTAGTTGGGGAGGCGATCTATGAGAATCAGCGCGATATCTGAAGAGGCGGCGCAGGCATTAGATGCCGAGAGCTGTTTTGTCGTTCGTGAAGTCTTCAACGTCAGTCTGGCTGGCAAGGCATTTGGGCTTACCGTCGAAAGCGTAACGCCTTATCTGAAAACCTATGCGTCAGATGAGGCGCTGGATGAAGACTGTTCTGTCTATGGTGCCTTCGTTAACCAAGCGCTGGCTGGGAAGATTGTGCTCAGCTCGACTTGGAATCATCTCGCCCAGATTGAGCATCTTGTTGTAGCGCATGCGCATCGCGGCACTGGGCTAGCCAAAAGCCTGATCGAGTTTTCAAAACAATGGGCGCTCGACCATCATCTTCAAGGCATTCGGCTGGAAACACAGACAAACAATGTGCCGGCCTGCCGGCTGTATGCCCAATGTGGTTTTGTCCTGGGCGGAATCGATCTATACGCCTACAAGACTCAAGCTGATGTCTCAAACGAAGTTGCGATGTACTGGTACTGGTTTCCTGAGGCCATCGGGGGTACCTAACGGGCTGCCAACATGGTTTGCAACCGTACCGTTTTTTTTACTGCTTTCGCCAGGGCAAAGCGATGGTGAGCCGAGTTGATGGTTTTGCCCGAGTGTTCACCCGCGAGATCAATAGATTAGGAGTGCCATGCAACGCCCGTCTCTCGATGCCGCTGAGGCAGACATCATCGCGTTCGCCCGTGCCTGGGTGCGGTTTGCTGCCCAGCACGGCCTGGACGAGGCGCTTGGCTTGATTGATCGGAGGGACAGCGATCCGCCCTGGAGCGAGGCCTTTGTCAGGGCCATGTCTGACGATCATTTCGGCGACTGTCAGACCTGTGTGATCACCGACCCCGATGCGTTCAGCGATTTGGGCGTGTTTGCCTATCGCTACAACGACGATTCCGGCTTTGCCGTTGACCATGACCTAGCCATGAATCACCAGCGTTCAGACTTCACCGCACAATTTGTCTTCAGTAAAACGCCGCACGGTTACGCGATTTATCTAGAGGACATTCATGTGCTGTAAGACAGGCGCTGAGTCCTCGCCATCTCTTGAGCAATACGGCGCGATCGCGGCACCTTAAGTACGCCCACCACTTATCTGGCTCAAACGGGGAGGAACACACCATGCATACCACCGCGCTGCTCTGCACGGCCATTCTGGGGACCTTGGTGTTCGGGCTGGGCTTGCTGATTTCTGCGCTGCGCTTTGCGGAACAGCGTCTGGCTGGTCATGCCGACGATCCGGGCGATCTGCTGCACAAGGTGGTGCGTGCCCACGGCAACGCGACGGAGTACGCGCCCTTCCTGGCCGTGCTGTTTCTTTATCTGGGTACGCAAGCCCCTTCCGGTGCCGTGTTGGGCTTGATCGTTTCCGCCACGGCCTGCCGGCTAATCCATGCCCTTGGCTTGATCGCCTGGCCCAGCATCGCCCAACCGAACCCGGCGCGTTTCATTGGCGCCATTGGTACCTATGTGTGCGGCCTGGGGCTGTGCCTGCGGCTGGTTTGGGTTTTCTAGCGCCCTAGTTGGGCTGCTCAGGCTCGGCTAGCGACTGCGTATGGCCAAGCAAGGCACTTCCCTTATGCAAGCCGGCCGAACGCCCTGCGGCCAGCCTCGTCTTGGCGCGCTGCTGCGCCATCTTTACGCGATCTATATGCGCCTCGGCCGGCTCTAAACACTGTCTTTGCATGCCGCTCTCTAGCATTCGGTTCGTATTCAACCGTTTACTTTGCAGGGAGAGATCGTGGAAGCAACTGTTGTCATTCTGTTCCTGGCCTTTGCCGGCGCGGCCCTCGGGCTGATCGCGGGCTGCCGCAAGCTGGAGGGGCCACGGCATGAGCGCTGAGCTGATGTATTGGCTGGCGGCGGGCGCGGCCCTTAGCCTGGCCGGCTATCTCGTGTATGCCTTGCTGTATGCCGAGGAGGTCGCATGAACGCCTCGCCCGTTGTGCAAATCGGCCTGTTCCTGATCGTATTGTTTGCCCTGGCCTGGCCGCTGGGGCGTTATCTGCGTGCGGTGCTGGATGGCCGCCTTTCGGCGCGCTTTGCCGCCCTCGCCGCCATTGAACGTGGTCTGGGCAAGTTGCTTGGTGCCAGCCCCGATGAAGACATGCCCTGGTGGCGCTATGCCACGGCCATCGTGCTGTTCAATGTCTTGGGCCTGCTGGCCGTATATGGCCTGCAGCGCCTGCAGCTCAGTCTGCCGCTGAACCCCGCGGGCATGGCCAATGTCGAGGCCGGCTCGGCCTTCAATACCGCCATCTCCTTTGTCACCAATACCAACTGGCAGGGCTATGTGGGCGAAGCCACCATGAGCTACCTGACCCAGATGCTGGCGCTGACTGTGCAGAACTTCCTGTCCGCGGCCACCGGCATTGCGGTGGTGGTGGCGCTGATCCGTGGCTTTACCCGTCGTAACGCGGCTGGCATTGGCAATGCGTGGTTCGACCTGTGGCGCGTGAATGCCTATGTGCTGCTGCCTATCTCCATCGTGCTGTCGCTGTTCCTGGTGGGGCAGGGCGTGATCCAGAATCTGTCTGCTTACCAGGAAGTGCAGCTGATCGAGCCGGTCAGCTATAGCCAGCCCAAGCTGGATGCCGCAGGGCAAGCCGTGCTGGATGCGGCCGGCAAGCCAGTCATGGAAACCGTGCAGGCGAAGACGCAGACCATCGCCATGGGCCCGGTGGCCTCGCAGGAGGCGATCAAGATGCTGGGTACCAATGGCGGCGGCTTCTTCAATGCCAATTCGGCCCATCCGTTTGAGAACCCCACCGGCGCGAGCAACTTCGCCCAGATGCTGGCCATCTTCCTGATCCCGGCTGCGCTCTGTTTCATGTTCGGCTGGCAAGTCGGCGATCTGCGCCAGGGCCTGGCCGTGCTGGCCGCCATGAGCGTGATCTTCGTGGCCATGTTCGGCGCCCTGGTCGGCTTTGAATCGCAGGCCAACCCGCTGCTGACCCAGCTGGGCATGGATGCCGGCATCGGCAATCTGGAAGGCAAGGAAACCCGCTTCGGCATCGTGGCCTCCAGCCTGTTTGCCACAGTGACCACCGCAGCCAGCTGCGGCGCGGTGAATGCGATGCACGATAGCCTGATGCCGCTGGCCGGCCTGGTGCCCACCTGGTTGATGCAGCTGGGTGAGGTGGTGTTCGGCGGCGTGGGCTCGGGCCTCTATGGCATGTTGGTGTTCGCGCTGCTGGCGGTCTTCCTGGCCGGCCTGATGATAGGTCGCACGCCCGAATACCTGGGCAAGAAGATCGAAGCCTACGAGATGAAGATGGTGTCCATCGTGATTCTGGTCGGCCCCATCCTAGTGCTGGGCGGCACGGCCGTGGCGGTGCTCACGCCCGCGGCGCTGGCCAGCCTGTGGAACCCTGGTGCACATGGCCTGAGCGAGATCCTGTATGCGTTCAGCTCGGCCGCCAACAACAATGGCTCCGCCTTTGCCGGCCTGTCCGCCAATACGCCGTTCTACAACCTGATGCTGGGTGCGGCGATGTGGTTCGGGCGCTTCGTACCCATCGTGGCGGTGCTGGCCATTGCCGGCAATCTGGCGCGCAAGCCGCGTCTGGCCGCCTCGAACGGCACCATGCCTACCCACGGCCCCCTGTTTGTCGTGCTGCTGATCGGCAGCGTGATCATCGTCGGTGCGCTCACCTATATCCCGGCCCTGGCGCTGGGTCCGGTGGTGGAACACCTGCAGCTGTTTTCCCGTTGAGACAAGCCCATGAATGCCATCAATGAAGCCCTGCGTAAGCCGGGCAGCACGCCCGGCCAGTCTGAAGCCGAGCAGCCCGCAATGAATGAAAGCAAGACCGTGCGCGGCCTGGCGCTGTTCGACCCGCAGCTGGTCAAGCCGGCCGTGGCCGAAGCCTTCCGCAAGCTGTCGCCGCGCGCCCAATTGCGCAACCCGGTCATGTTCGTGGTGTGGGTGGGCAGCGCGCTCACCACACTGCTCGGTGTGCAAGCCCTGCTGGGCCAGGGCGAGGCGCCGGCCGGTTTTATCTTTGCGATTGCCGCCTGGCTGTGGTTCACCGTGCTGTTTGCCAACTTTGCCGAAGCACTGGCCGAGGGGCGCGGCAAGGCCCAGGCCGCCGCGCTGCGCGGCACGCGTAAGAATGTGGTGGCCAAGAAACTACCCCAGGCCAGTCGTGAGGCCAAGCACAGCATCATCGATTCGGCCAGCCTGCGCCGCGGCGATATCGTGCTGATCGAGGCGGGCGACACCGTGCCGGCCGATGCCGAAGTGCTGGAAGGCGTGGCCTCGGTGGACGAGTCGGCCATTACCGGCGAATCGGCACCGGTAATCCGCGAATCGGGCGGCGATTTCTCGGCCATCACCGGCGGCACACGGGTGCTGAGCGACTGGCTGATTGCCCGCGTGACGGCCAACCCGGGCGAAGCCTTTCTCGACCGCATGATCGCCATGGTGGAAGGGGCCAAGCGCCAGAAGACCCCGAACGAGATCGCGCTCACCATCCTCCTGGTGGCGCTCACGCTGATCTTCCTGCTGGCCACCGTTACCCTGCTGCCCTTCTCGATCTATAGCGTGAACGCGGCCGGCAGCGGCAGCCCGGTCAGCATCACCGTGCTGGTCGCCCTGCTGGTCTGCCTGATTCCCACCACCATCGGCGGCTTGCTCAGCGCGATTGGCGTGGCGGGCATGAGCCGCATGATGCAGGCGAATGTGATTGCCACCTCGGGCCGCGCAGTGGAAGCGGCCGGTGATGTGGACGTGCTGCTGCTGGACAAGACCGGCACCATCACCCTGGGCAACCGTCAGGCCAGCGCCTTGCTGGCCGCGCCCGGCATCAGCGAGCAACAGCTGGCCGATGTGGCCCAGCTGGCTTCGCTGGCCGATGAGACCCCGGAAGGGCGTTCCATCGTGGTGCTGGTCAAGCAGCGCTTTGGCCTGCGCGGTCGCCCCTTGCTCGATGCCCATTTCGTGCCGTTTACCGCGCAGACGCGCATGTCCGGTGTGGACATCCGAGAAGCGGATGGTCTGCGCCAGGTGCGCAAGGGCTCGGCCGACGCGCTGCGCAGCCATATCACTGCGCTGGGCGGCCGTTTCCCCGAGGCGGTGAACGAGCTGGTGAACCAGGTGGCGCGCCGTGGTGGTACGCCGCTGGTGGTGGCCGATGGCGCGCAGGTAATGGGCGTGGTGGAGCTGAAGGACATCGTCAAGGGCGGCATCAAGGAACGCTTTGCCGAGCTGCGTCAGATGGGCATCAAGACGGTGATGATTACTGGCGACAACCGCCTGACCGCCGCCGCTATCGCTGCCGAAGCCGGGGTGGACGACTTCCTGGCCGAAGCGCGCCCGGAGGACAAGCTCAAGCTGATCCGCGACTACCAGGCCGAGGGCAAGCTGGTGGCCATGACTGGCGACGGCACCAATGACGCGCCGGCGCTGGCCCAGGCCGATGTGGCGGTGGCCATGAATAGCGGCACTCAGGCTGCCAAGGAGGCCGGCAATATGGTCGACCTCGACAGCAATCCGACCAAGCTGATCGAGATCGTCGAGACCGGCAAGCAGATGCTGATGACGCGCGGTGCGCTGACCACCTTCTCGGTGGCCAACGATGTGGCCAAGTACTTCGCCATCATTCCGGCGGCCTTTGCCTCCACCTACCCGCAGCTGAAGGCGCTGGACATCATGCAGCTGGCCAGCCCGAGCAGCGCCATCCTGTCGGCGGTGATCTTCAATGCGCTGATCATCATCGTGCTGATTCCGCTGGCTCTGCGCGGCGTGAAGTACCGCGCCCTGGGCGCCGCCGCGCTGCTGCGCCGCAATCTGCTCGTCTACGGCCTGGGCGGTCTCGTGGTGCCTTTCATCGGCATCAAGCTGATCGACCTGCTGCTGGTCGCCATTGGCGCGGCTTAAATCTCGAGCCCTGCCCTAAGTGGGCAGGGCCTTGCTGACAAGGAAACTTTCGATGAAAACCCTTCTGCGCCCCGCGCTCACCCTGTTCGTGCTGCTCAGCGCCATCACTGGTCTGTTCTATCCGGCGCTGATCACCGGCCTGGCCCAAGCCATCTTCCCGCATCAGGCGAATGGCAGCCTGATCCAGCGCGACCAGCAGCTGGTGGGCAGCCAGCTGATCGGCCAGTCCTTCAGCGGCCCGAACTATTTCTGGAGCCGTCCGAGCGCTACCGGGCCGATGCCGAATAACGCCGCCGCGTCATCGGGCTCCAACCTCGGGCCAAGCAATCCGGCGCTGGCCGAGGCCGTGCAGGCACGCATCGCCACCGTGCGCGCCGCGCATCCCGAGCAGGCAGGCCCGGTACCGGCTGAGCTGGTTACCGCCTCGGCCTCGGGTCTTGACCCGCATATCTCGCCGGCCGCTGCCTACTACCAGATTGCCCGCGTGGCCCGCGCGCGCCAGTTGCAGCCCGAGCAGGTCAAGCGCCTGGTCGACCGCCATACCGCCTACCCGAGCTGGCGCATTTTTGGCGAGCGCACGGTAAATGTCTTGGAGCTGAACCTGGCGCTGGATAAGCTGGCGGCTGGCAAGCAGGCCGCCTGATGCGCGCCCGGCCATACCAAACCCCATCCCGCCCGGCCCCATGAGCAATTCCCGCCCCGACCCCGACCAGTTATTGCAGGCCCTGCAGAAGGAGGAGCAGGCCGCCCGGCGCGGCAAGCTGAAGATCTTCTTCGGCGCCTGTGCGGGCGTGGGCAAGACCTACGCCATGCTCAGTGCCGCGCGCCAGCAGCAAAAACAGGGTGTGGTGGTGCTGGTGGGCGTGGTGGAAACCCATGGCCGCGCGGAAACCGCCGCGCTGCTCGATGGCCTGCCTATGCTGCCCTCGCGCAGCGTGGACTACCGCGGTCGGCTGATGGCCGAATTCGACCTCGACGCCGCACTCGCTTCGGGCGCGCAACTGATCGTGGTGGACGAGCTGCCGCACAGCAATCTGCCCGGCAGCCGCCACCAGAAGCGCTGGCAGGATATCGAGGAGCTGTTGGCCAACGGCATCCATGTGTATAGCGCGCTGAATGTGCAGCACCTGGAAAGCCTGAATGATGTGGTGGGCAGCATCACCGGCATACGCGTGCGCGAGACGGTGCCCGACCATGTGTTCGACGCGGCCGACGAGGTGAGCCTGGTCGACCTGCCTCCGGATGAGCTGCTGCTGCGCCTGGCCCAGGGCAAGGTCTATCTGGCCGATGCGGCCGAGCGTGCCGCCCAGCACTTCTTCCGCAAGGGTAATCTGATCGCGCTGCGTGAGCTGGCGCTGCGCCGCACTGCCGACCGGGTGGATGCGCAGATGCGCGCCTACCGCCAGGACCGCGCCATCGAGAATGTCTGGCAGGCCAAGGAAAGGCTGATGATCTGCATTGGCGCGGGCGACAGTGGCGAAAAACTGGTGCGTGCCGCGGCGCGCCTGGCCAGCAAGCTGCAGGCCGACTGGTTGGCCGTGCATGTGGAAACCCCGGCCCTGCAGGGGCGCAGCAAGGCCAGCCGCGCCAGCGTGCTGGCCACCTTGCGCCTGGCCGAAGAGCTAGGCGCCGAGACCGCCACCTTGGCCGGGTCCGACGCGGTGGCCACGCTGCGCGCCTATGCGCAAAGCCGCAATGTCAGCAAGCTGGTGATTGGCCATCGCCAGCGCGCCAGCTGGTGGCGCGTGCTGCGTCCGGGCCTGGCCGACCGGCTAGCCGCCCAGGCGGCCGAGCTCGATCTTTATCTGGTGGGCATGGCGCCCGATGCCGGTGCACTCAGCGAGCCCGCCAGCCCGATTCGCCTGCGTGCCGGCTGGCGTGGCTATGCGGCGGCGCTCGGCAGCGTGGCGCTGACCACGGTGCTGGCCTCGCTGTTGCTGTCGGTGTTTGACCTCGCCAATGTAGTGATGGTGTTTCTGCTTGCCGTGGTGCTGGTGGCGATCCGCTTCGGGCGTGGCCCCGGTGCGCTGGCCGCTTGCCTTGCGGTGGCCAGTTTCGACTTCTTCTTCGTGCCGCCGCGTCTGACCTTCACGGTGAACGACACCCAATACCTGTTCACCTTTGCGCTGATGCTGGCCGTGGCGCTGATCATCGGCCAGCTGGCTGCCCGGCTGCGCTTCGAAGCCGATATGGCGCGCCAGCGCGAATACCGCGCCGATGAGCTAGCCAAGCTGGCCCAGGCGCTGAGTGGCGCGCTGCTGACCGAGCAGATCGTGACCCTGGCCGGCAGCCGCCTGCCCATGTTGTTTGGCGGCCTCTGCGTACTGCTGCTGCCCGACAGCCACGAGAAGCTGCGCCCCATGCTGGCGCCCGAGGCCGAACCCGGTCTGACCGTGGATAGCGCAGTCGCGCAATGGGTGTACGACCATCAGCAGGCCGCCGGCCTGGGCACCCAGACCCTGCCGGCTAGCGCCGCCCACTACCTGCCGCTGAAGGCGCCGATGCGCACGCGTGGCGTGCTGATGCTGGCCCCGGCCGATGCGCAGCTGTTCGATGAGCCGGAAGACAAGCGCCTTTTGGATGCCTGCGCGGCCCAGATCGCGCTGGCGCTGGAGCGCGTGCACTTCGTGGAAGTGGCGCAGGATGCGCTGGTGCAGATGGAAGGCGAGCGCCTGCGCAACGATCTGCTTGCCGCCGTATCGCACGATCTGCGCACCCCGCTGACCGCGCTGCAGGGCCTGGCCCAGACGCTGGACCAGCCGGGCCTGGACGAGCGCCAGCGCCAGCAGCTGACTGCGGCGCTGCGCGAAAAAACCCAGGCCACCACCGAGCTGGTGATCAAGCTCCTGGAAATGGCCCGCCTGCAGGCTGGCGCGGTGCAGCTGCAGCGCGACTGGAATTCGCTCGAGGAAGTGGTGGGCTCGGCCCTGCACCAGCTCGATGGTGTGCTGGCCGGCCACCCGCTGCAGCTGGCGCTGGATGAGCCGCTGCCGCTGTGTGAATTCGACCCGGTGCTGATCGAACGCGTGCTGGTCAATCTGCTCGACAATGCCGCCAAGTACAGCCCGCCCGGCAGCCCTATCCGCATCGCCGCCCAGGTGGACGGCGTGCGTCTGCAGGTGGCGGTGGAAGATCGCGGTCCGGGTTTTCCGCCGGGCCAGGAAGAAAAGCTGTTTGATAAATTCGCGCGCGGTGATGCCGAATCGGCCCAACCGGGCGTAGGCCTCGGCCTTGCCATCTGCCGCGCCATCGTCGAGGCGCACGGCGGCCAGCTGCGCGCCCACAATCTTGCTGAAGGCGGCGCCCGCCTGGTATTTACCCTGCCCCTGGGCCAGCCGCCCCATTTTGCCGAGCCAGAGCATGAGCATTGAAAAGACCGAGTCGCGCCAGCATGCCGCGCGCATCCTGCTGGTCGAGGACGACCCACATATCCGCCGCTTTGTGCGCACTGCGCTGGAAGCCGAGCAATGGCTGGTATTCGAGGCCGAGAGTGCGCAAAGGGCGCTGATCGAAGCCGGTACGCGCCAGCCCTCGCTCTTGGTGGTGGACCTGGGTCTGCCCGACCAGGACGGCATTGTCTTGATTCAGGAACTGCGCGCCTGGTCCACCGCACCGATTCTGGTGCTGTCGGCGCGTGACCGCGAGGAGGACAAGGTCAGCGCGCTGAATGCCGGCGCCGATGACTATCTGGTCAAACCCTTTGGCATTCCCGAACTGCTGGCACGGGTACGCGCCCAGCTGCGCCGCGCCGCCCTCAACGCCGCGGACGAAGCCAGCGCCCAGGTCCAGTTCGGCACCATCCGCGTCGACCTGGCCCGCCGCGAGGTGCACAAGGGCGACACCCTGCTGCACCTGACCCCGATCGAATACCGCCTGCTGGCCGCCCTGATCAAATCGCACGGCAAGGTACTGACCCACCGCCAACTACTGATCGAAGTCTGGGGCCCGGGCTACGAGGCACGCAGCCACTACCTGCGCATCCACATGGGCAATCTGCGCCAAAAACTCGAAGACCTGCCCGCCAAACCCGAATTCCTGCGTACCGAGCTGGGGGTGGGGTATCGGCTGTGTGGGGTGGTGTAGGGCGACTGCAGCGTTGCTTGCGTCACAAGCCGCCGCATACGGTCTCGCTGTCATGACTGCGACAGTCATTAAAGTGTCAATGCTTTGACTCACGGCGGATTGTTGTATGAATTCACCCTCTATGGCGGACATCTAAGCCCATGTCACGTTTACTGGTCATCTTCGATCTCGACGGTACGCTGGTAGATAGCGAAACCCTCTGTAACCAGGCCTTCCTGGATCTGCTCCCCTTGCTGAACGAGCCCATCGAGTCGCTGGTCGACCAGTTCCGCGGCAAGCAGCTGTCGCGCATCCTGCATGAGATCGAGCAGAAGCTGTCATCACCGCTACCCGCGTGCTTTGAGCAAAGTTACCGACAACGGGTTGCTGAATTGTTTGCGACCGAACTTCGGGCGATCGAGGGCGTGCCGGAAATGCTGCAGGCCCTTACTTTCCCTTGCTGTATTGCCTCCAGTGGACCGCCCGAGAAGATCAGGCAGAGTTTGGCGGTGACGGGTTTGGCGCCGTTTTTTGGCGAACAGGTCTTCAGCTCTTATCTCATTGGCTCCTGGAAACCCGAACCTGGCTTGTTCTTGCATGCAGCATCGGCAATGGGCTTTGCCCCGACAAACTGCATCGTGGTTGAAGACAGTCCGGTTGGGCTGCAGGCGGCTGCCGCCGCCGGCATGCGGGCGCTGCACTATGCACCACATAGCAAGACGCACAGTGCGCGCAGCTTTTCGCACATGTCTGCGTTACCTACCATTCTCCAGGCTATGGATTTAGCACCGTAGGGAGGGTTCGGCGCGCAGCGACAACCCGCCGAATGCAATCTTGATGGAATAACCGCCGCAGCAATTTCCGCGTCAATGCCTTGATCCCACAGCGGATTGCTACGCGAATCCGCCCTACGTCCCTTGATTTGCGGCAGGATTGCTGCACGACCAGCCGCAGCCGAGCTGCTCGGTACCTCGGAGGCTTCAGCGTGCGATGCCAGACTCAAATCAAGCCGAAAGGCCTCAGCCCATTGGGGGCGGGCGCAGGCCGCGCGCCATGAAGCTGCCATCGCGCGCCACATCGTTTCTTATCGGGCTGGCTGCCATCGCCCTGGTGGTGGCCTTGCAGACCTTCAATAGTGTTGTCTGCTACCGGCACGATCTGGCCACCTGGGGGTTGTCCCTGTGCTTTGTGGCCGTGCCCATGCTGCCGGCCGTGCTCGCGCTGGCCGGCCCGCAACCCTTGCGGGCGGTGGGGGCGTCGCTGCTGTTCGCGCCCTGGCTCGTGTATGCCTACTACATCGATTGCATCAAGCCTTACACGGGCGGCGGTGCTTCGATGATCTATGTGGCCGTGGTGCTGTATGGCCTGCCCAGCGCCATCGTCGGCACACTGCTGACCGGGCCGCTGCTGCGCTGGCTGGCCAAGCGCGCGTCTTGACGTCCTCGCTTAGGCGGCTGCGCTCCTCACACCCTCATCCATGCCCGTCTGCCCAGGGTCGTATCAGTCCGGCAGCTTGGCAATCACCTTGATTTCGAACTGGTAGCCATACAGCCAGGTCACGCCCACGCCGGTGAGCGTGGGGTGGGGGGCTTCGCCCCAGCAGTCGCTGAATACCTGCCAGATGGTCTCGAAATGCAGGGCCGGGTCGACGATGAAGACGGTGACATCGACCACATCATCAAAGCTGCAGCCAGCCGCGGCCAGGATGGCATTCAGGTTGTCGAAGGCCAGCCTGACCTGGGGCGCCAGCTCCGGCTCTGGCCTGCCATCCGGATGGCTGCCTACTTGCCCCGATACAAACAGAAAGCCATTCGAACGCACCGCGGGCGAGTAGCGGTTCTGTTCGTACAGCGCCTGGCGCTGGGTGGGAAAGACAACATCGCGTGTGGACATGGGCTGGGTCTCCTGTGATTTGGACACGTTCCCCAGCGCGGCAGGCTGCCGGCGGGTGACTGGCAGGCGATATTAGGAATTTGCGCTGGGCGGATAAACGCGCAAGTCGCACAATCACTGTTTGCGTTTTGCAAATAATGATTCGATGTCAGGGAGTAGAGATGGATCGCTTCGATGCGATGCAGGCCTTCGCTCGGGTGGTGGAAGCCGGCAGCTTTACCAAGGCTGCGCAGACGCTGCATATGAGCAAGACCACGGTAACCCAGCTGATCCAGCAGCTGGAGGCGCGTCTGAGCGTGAAGCTGCTCAATCGCACCACGCGCAAGGTGGCGCTGAGCGCCGAGGGGGCGATCTACTACCAGCATGTGGTGCGCCTACTGGCCGCCATGGCGGAGGCCGATGCCAGCCTGGGTCAGGCGGCAGCCCTGCCCCAAGGGCGCCTGCGCGTTGATGTGCCCAGCCCGATTGCCCAGCTGATCCTGGTGCCGGCCCTGCCGGACTTTCATGCGCGCTATCCCGATATCCAGCTCGACCTGGGCGTGAGCGACCGGCTGGTGGATGTGATTGGCGACCATGTCGACTGCGTGCTGCGCGGCGGTGCGCTGGCTGATTCCACGCTGATCGCGCGCCGCATCGGCGAGCTGCACTTTGCGGCCTATGCGGCGCCCAGCTATCTGGCGCGCGCCGGCCTGCCCACGCACCCGACCGAGCTAGAAAACAGCCATCACCGTACGGTCGGCTTTCTGGCCGCCAGCACCGGCAAGCTGGCGCCGATCAGCGTGTGGCGCGGTGCCGAGCGCGTCGAGTTGGCCGGGCGCTATACCGTGGCGCTGGATGATGGCAGCGCGTATCTGGCGGCTGGCCTGGCCGGGATGGGCATACTCTGGCTGCCCGACTATATGGCGCGCCCGCAGCTGGAGCAGGGCCGTCTGGTTGCGCTGTTCGAGGACTGGCAAGCGCCAAGCATGCCGCTGCAGGTGGTCTACCCGCCCAACCGCCATCTGAGCGCCAAGCTCAGGGCCTTCATCGCCTGGCTTTGCGAGCTGATGGCGCGCCATGCGCCCCTGGATACTTCGCCGCCTACCTAGGCTGGGCGCACTTGCCGTGCTTGGGAAATTTTTTTGCGGTCGCTGCATCCAGAATGCGCGCGCCTGGCTAGTAGGGGAAGTGAGCCTCGGCCACATCGCCTTTATCCCCAAAAACCAGGAGCTATTCCATGCGTACCGCTACCAGCCTGCTTACCCTTGGCGCCGCCACCTTCCTATCGGCCTGCGCCGGCCTGCCTGCCATGCCCGAGATGGCCAAACCGTTCAGCCAGGATGGCCTGCCCGATGCTGTCAAAGTGCCCGCCGGCCATGCCGTGGCACTGGAAAGCGTGGGCGTGGGCGAAATCACCTATGAATGCCGTGCCAAGGCTGCCATGCCCGGCAGCCACGAATGGGTGTTCCTTGGTCCCATGGCCGAGCTCAAGAATCGGCAGGGCGCCAAGCTGGGCAGCTATTACGGCCCGCCCGCCACCTGGGCAGCGCTGGACGGCAGCAAGCTCACCGGCAGCCAGCTGGCCGTGGCACCGGCCGCGCCGGGCAATATCCCGCTGCAACTGGTCAAGGCCAACCCGGCCGTCGGCGCGGGGCTGCTGAGCGGGGTCAGCCATATCCAGCGCGTGGCCACCCAGGGCGGCGTGGCGCCGGCCAGCCCTTGCGATGCCAGCAGCGTGGGCAAGCAGCAGCGCGTGCCCTACCAGGCCGATTACATCTTCTGGAAGGCGGCTTGAACCCCCTGTGTGCAACTGCTAGTGTCGGCGCTCGATTGCGCCGACACCGCCAAGGTCCGTATGCCCATCCCGCCAAGTTTTGACTATGAAGCAGCCGTGCTGGCCTGCGCGCGCGGCGAGCAGTTTGCGCTGCGCGCCCTCTACGAGCGCGAGGCGCGCTGGTTGCTGGGCGTGGCCCTGCGCATCGTGCGCGACCGGGAGCGGGCCGAGGATGTGCTGCAGGAGGCCTTCATGCAGGTCTGGCAGCATGCGCACAGCTATCAGCCGCAGCTCGGATCTGCACGTGGCTGGCTATATACCATCGTACGCCATCAGGCGCTGAAGGCGGTGCGCGACCCGGCGCGCCTGCAGGTACTGGAGCCAGAGGCGCTGACGGCGCTATCCGATCAGATGGCGAGCGCCGATAGCGCAGCCGAGCGCGAGCTGGATGCCGAGAGCCTGGAGCGCTGCCTGCAGCACCTGGATGAGGCGCGGCGAGCCTGTGTGCTGCACGCCTTTGTCGACGGTTATACCCATGAACAGATCGCCGCCCGGCTGGCAACACCGCTCGGCACGGTCAAATCCTGGATACGGCGCAGCCTGGCCAGCCTGAAGGAGTGCCTGGTATGATCGACTTGAACGACGCCACCCAGCGCAGTGCCGCAGCCGCCGAATATGTGCTGGGTACGCTGCCAGCCGAGGAACAGAGGCAGCTGCGCGAGGCACTGCACCACGATCTGGCCCTGCGCGCCGAAGTCTATGACTGGCAGGACAAGCTACTGAGCCTGAGCCGGCATGCCGCACCAGCCGAACCCAGTACCGCGCTCTGGCCGCGCATCGACCGTGCGGTAAAGGCAATGGTGGCCGCGACGGCGCGGCCGGTGGCGCCAAGCCGCGCGGCATGGTGGCAGCGCCTTGGGCTGTGGCAAGGACTTAGCGGGGCCGCGCTGGCATTGAGCCTGCTGCTTGGTGTGCTGCTGGTGCAGCGAGCTGGGCCGGATGCGAGCGGCCCGCGCTATCTGGCCGTGCTGCAAAACCCGAGCACCCAGGCCACCGGCTGGGTGGTGGAATTGCAGGCCGGTCGCCCGTTGCGGCTGGTGCCGGTAGCAGGGGCTGATGTGCTGCCGCCTGGTCGTGCGCTGCAGTTCTGGACCAAGCCACAGGGCGCGGCCGGTCCGACTTCGCTGGGGCTGGTCCAGCCTGGCCAAGTGCTGGAATTGCCGCTGGCGCGTCTGCCGTCGGTGGAAGCGCAGCAGCTGTTCGAAATCACCCTGGAGCCGGAAACCGGCTCGCCGCTTGACCGCCCGACCGGGCCGATTCTCTACCTGGGCCGTACCGTGCCGATTTGAGCCCGGTAGGGAGTAAAACAAAACGCCCCTGCCAAAGCAGGGGCGTTTCACTGGCGGTCTGGCCCATGGGGCCGGACGAGGGCTTAGCCCAGGCGGGCGGCAACCACGTCCCAATCGACCAGCTTCCAGAAGCCTTCCAGGTAGTTCGGGCGGCTGTTACGGTAGTCGATGTAGTAAGCGTGTTCCCACACGTCGGCGGTCAGCAGCGCGGTGTCGGCGGTGGTCAGCGGGGTGCCGGCAGCGCTGGTGTTGACGATATCGAGCGAGCCATCAGCCTTCTTGACCAGCCAGGTCCAGCCCGAGCCGAAGTTGCCAGCTGCGGCGGTGTTGAAGGCCTTCTTGAACTCGTCGAAGGAACCCCACTTGGCATTGATGGCGTCGGCCAGCTTGCCAGCCGGTGCACGGTCGGCTGCTGCGGCGTTCGGCTTGAAGCCCAGCCAGAAGAAAGTGTGGTTCCAGACCTGGGCGGCGTTGTTGAACAGACCACCGGCCGGAGCCTTCTTCACGATCTCTTCCAGGCTGGCGTTTTCGTGCTCGGTGCCCTTGATCAGATTGTTCAGATTGGTGATATAGGTCTGATGGTGCTTGCCGTAGTGGTACTCGAGGGTCTCCTTGGACATAAAGGGAGCCAGGGCGTCGAGGGCGTAGGGCAGTTCGGGCAGCTTGTGTTCCATGACAGTTCTCCAGGACGGTTTTGATAGGCCTAGCCTTGCAGGCTGGCTCTCGGGAAGACGCGAAATCATAGCGCAGCAAGGGGCTGCGGCCAATGGTTGACTAAATTACTACGTTATTCCGCCGGCTTCTGAACCGTGCCGGTGCGCGGCCCAGCTGGGCGGTCGTCTGGAGCTTTTGCGCTATCATGGCGCGGTCTTGAACCGAAATGCTGCTCCATGACCTGGCTCGCGCTCGTCCTCGCTCTCGTCCTCGAACAGTTCCGGCCCATCGGCCGGGGCAATCCTTTCTACGGTGCTTACCGCGGCTTTGCCGAAGCGGTGGAGCGCAACTTCAATGCTGGTGAATACCAGCACGGCGTGGTTGGCTGGTTGATTGCGGTGCTGACGCCCACTGCGCTGGTGCTCAGCATCTGGGGTGGTTTGCAGCTCGTGCACTGGGCCGCTGCCTGGCTGTTCGGCCTGGCCGTGCTGTGGGTGACCATGGGCTTTCGCCAGTTCAGCTCGGCCTTTACTGGCGTGGCCGAGGCGCTGCGCGATGACGATCTGCCCAAGGCGCGCGAGCTCTTGGCCAGCTGGACGCGCGAGCCAAGCAGCGAGCTGAGCAGCAATGAGGTGGCGCGTCTGGCCATTGAACAGGGCCTGATCGATGCCTACCGCCATGTGTTCGGCCCGATGTTCTGGTTCATCGTGCTCGGCCCGGCCGGCGCGGTGGCCTATCGCGCCACCACGGTGCTGCAGCTCAAATGGGGTGCGCGCGACCGTCGTCGTGGCGAGCGCTTTGGCAGCTTTGCCGACAAGGCGGCCGATGCCATCGACTGGCTACCAATCCGCGTGACCGCGGCCAGCTTCGCCATCGTGGGCGACTTCGAGGATGCGGTGTTCTGTTGGCGTCAGCAGGCCGAGCGCTGGGCCAGCGCGGCCTACGGCATCCTGCTGGCGGCCGGTGCCGGCGCCATCGGCGTGCGCCTCGGTATGCCGCTGCACCAGAACTACACGGTGACCTTCCGCCCCGAACTGGGCCTGGGTGAAGAGGCCGATGCCAATATGCTCAATAGCGCGGTCGGCCTGGTCTGGCGCACGCTGCTGTGCTGGCTCTTACTAGTGCTGGTGGTCACGGTGGCCTTCTGGCTTTAGCGCCATCCACAAAACGGCGCTGGCCGCGTTGTGCTCACTTGCCGTACGTCTTGTACTGTCTGCGTTTCGCACGCCTTGCCAGCACCGTTTTGTGAATGACGCTGGCGCGCTGCGCGGATTTGATCAAGCTAAACCAGGACGGCCGCGGCCGTCCTTTTTTCTGGCCCGCTTGTTAACATTGGGCCCTCGTTCACGCGGATGTCGCCATGCCAGTCATACGCTTTACCGACCAGCGCGAACTGCCGGTCGCCAATATCTTCTGCATCGGGCGCAATTACGCCGCCCACGCGGCCGAGCTGGGCAACCAGGTCGAGCCCGAGCCGGTGGTCTTCCTCAAGCCCACCTCGGCCCTGCTGTACGAAGGCACGCCGATTCCCCTGCCGCCGCATGCGCAGGAGGTGCATTACGAGGGCGAGCTGGTCCTGGTAGTCGGGCAGGGCGGCAAGCATATTCCGCGCGCCACGGCGCTCCAGCATATTGCCGGCTATGGCCTGGGCCTCGATCTGACTGCGCGCGATCTGCAAAGTCGCGCCAAGGAAAAAGGCCTGCCCTGGAGCGTGGCCAAGGGCTTCGATGGTTCGGCCTGCGTGAGCGCCTTCCTGCCTGCCGCCGCGCTACCCGAGCCTGGGGAAGTGCAGTTCTGGCTGGATCTGAACGGCCAGCGCCGCCAGAACGGCGATGCCCGGCTGATGATCTATGAGCTGCCCTTTATCATCGAATACCTGTCCAGCCGCTTCAGCCTGCAGGCTGGCGATCTGATCTACACCGGCACGCCGGCCGGCGTGGGCGCGCTGCAGTCGGGCGATGTGCTGGAGATGGGGCTCGCTGACCTGCTGCGCGCGCGCTTCACGGTGGCCTGATATGCGTCGGCGCATGCGCATCCAGATGAAGCCGCGCTGGAGTGAGCAGGACACCGAGCTGCGCTCGAGCCGCGCGCCCGAGCCGGTATCGCGCGGTTTCAAGCAGCTGGCGCTGCTCGGCATCGTGCTGTTCTGGCTGTTTTTCCTTGGCTGGTTGGGCGAGGGCGGTCAGGCGGGGATGGAAATGGGCTTCATGCTATTCGGCCTGTGCCAGCTGCCCATGCTGTGGCGCTGGATGCGCAATCAGCTCAATCGCTGGCGTTAAGCCAGCAACCCCAGGCAAATAAAAAAGCCGCTGTATATCAGCGGCTTTTTTGCGCCCAAGCTCGGCTCAGGCAGCGGGCAGGCTGGCCAGATCCCAGCGCGGGCGTACTGCGAAGGGGCCGGCGGTCTGCGCATGCATTAGGCGCTGCGCGCCGGCGAAGGCAATCATCGCGCCGTTGTCAGTGCACAGATCGAGCGGCGGGTAGAACACCTTGAACTTGCGCCGCGCAGCCATCAGGTTCAGCCCGTCGCGCAGCTGGCGATTGGCGCCTACGCCGCCGGCTACCACCAGCTGCTTGAGTCCGGTCTGCTTCATCGCGCCCAGGCATTTGCTGCTGATCACATCCACGATGGCGGCCTGGAAGGCCGCGCAGATATCGGCGCGGGTCTGCGTATCCAGCTCGGCCTGTTTCTTCACCAGGGTGAGCACCGCGGTCTTCAGGCCGGCAAAGCTGAAATCGAGATCACCCGAGTGCTGCATCGGGCGCGGCAGGGTAAAGCGGCTCGCATCGCCCTGCTCGGCCAGCTTGGACAGCGCCGGCCCGCCGGGGTAGCCGAGGCCAAGCAGCTTGGCGGTCTTGTCGAAGGCCTCGCCGGCGGCGTCGTCCAGCGTTTCGCCCAGCAATTCGTAATGACCAACGCCATGCACGGCCATCAGCTGGGTATGGCCACCCGAGACCAGCAGGGCCACGAAGGGGAAGTCGGGGCGCGGGCTGGCCAAGAGCGGTGAGAGCAGATGGCCTTCCAGATGGTGGACGCCGATCACCGGCTTGCCCAGCGCCACACCGAGGCCATTCGCTACCGCGGCGGCGGTGAGTAGCGCACCGGCCAGACCCGGCCCCTCGGTAAAGGCAATCGCATCGATATCGGCGCGCGTCTTGCCGGCTTCCTGCAGGCAGGCCTCGGTGAGCGGCAGCACGCGGCGGATATGGTCGCGCGAGGCGAGCTCGGGCACCACGCCGCCGTATTCGGCATGCATGGCCATCTGGGTATGCAGATGATGGGCGAGCAGGCCGTACTCGGTGTCGTAGAGCGCGACACCGGTTTCATCGCAGGAAGATTCGAGGCCGAGTACCAGCATTTAATCGAGGCTCACGCTGAAATCGTCGCGCTCGGTGGAGACGATGTTCAGCACATCCATCACCCTTGCGAACCAGTCGCCCAGCGCCACGCGCGAAAAGCCCGCGTCATGCCAGGTGATCTCGACCTTGCCTTCGACATCGTTGGACAGCACGTCATAGACGGCATCCAGGCTGCGGCCGAGCGGGTATTCCAGCTCGAGCTGGCCTTCCAGTTGTTCGTAAAAATCCTCGACGCTGGAAACGTTGACGAATTCGATGCGAGTCAGCGACATGCGGGTGCTTCCGTGAATTGGTTGTAATGGTCGATGGTGACATAACGGCGGCCATCGGGGCGCGGCTCGAACACGAGGCGCTGCGCGCCGCGTTTGCCGCCACGGTAATTGAGATCGGCTTCGCGCCAGCTGCCCTTGGGCAGGCGGCGCTCGAAATTGCGGAAGACATCGCCGCCC
The DNA here is from genome assembly GCF_900119825.1 of Chitinimonas taiwanensis DSM 18899. Classification (GTDB taxonomy): domain Bacteria; phylum Pseudomonadota; class Gammaproteobacteria; order Burkholderiales; family Chitinimonadaceae; genus Chitinimonas; species Chitinimonas taiwanensis. Next base: position 131,108 of record NZ_FPKR01000011.1, read on the forward strand.
ATACTCTTGCCTTCCAGCTCGGGCGAGGCCCACAGCGAGCGGCCCGGTCGCCAGCCCAGCTCGCGCGCGGTCTGCTTGGTGACGAACTTGGCCGGCAGCTGGCCGCTGCGGTTCAGCTGGCTCAGCGTTTCACTCAGCTCGCGCGCATTGAGCTTGCCCTGCAGGCGGCCGTTCAGATCGCGCACCACGCTGGCGCAATCGGGTAGTGGGGCGGCCAAGAGGGGCAGGCAGGCAAACAGGGCGAGCAAGGAGCGCATGGTCGTGACGGGCTTCGGGGGCGAAAGAGCGGCAATTATCCGGCCCGCCCGGCTTGCGGTCAAAAGCGCGGCCGGGCGCCTTGGTGGCCTGGCGGGTAGATGACAATGGAACCTGGGCGGCCGGCTGCTTATCATAGGTCCATGAACCTGCGCCCGATTGCCCTTGGCCTGTTGGCCGCCACCCTGTCGCTCGGCCTTGCCGCCAGCGATCTGCCCGACCTGGGCGATTCCTCGCTGGCCAATCTGCCACCGCATGAGGAAAAGCGCATCGCCGATATGACGGCGCGCGAGCTGCGCCGCTCCGGCGAGGTGCTCGACGATGTGGAGGTTAGCGACTATCTGAACCAGCTCGGTTACAAGCTGGTATCGGCCAGCCATGAAAACCGCACCCAGTTCCGCTTCTTCCCGCTGCTCTCGCCCAGCATCAATGCTTGGGCGGTGCCGGGCGGGGTGATCGGCGTGAACACCGGCCTGATCGTGCTGGCGCAGCATGAATCGGAGCTGGCCGCCGTGCTCGCGCACGAAATCGCCCACGTCACCCAGCATCACTATGCGCGCATGGTCGAATCGCAGAAGGGCGCCGGCATCGTGTCGCTGGGCACGCTGGCGCTGGCCATCCTGGCCGCCTCGCGCGGTAGTGGCGACGCGCCATTTGCCGCGGTTGCGGCCAGCCAGGGTTATCAGACCCAGCGTTATCTGGATTTCTCGCGCGACTTCGAGCGCGAGGCGGATCGGGTCGGCATGCAGACCCTGCAAGCGGCTGGTTTCGATATCCGCGCCATGCCGACCTTCTTTGACCGCATGCAGAAGTTTTACCGCAATGTGGATAACGGCGCCTTCGCCTTCCTACGCACCCACCCGGTAACCGGCGAGCGCATCAGCGATAGTGAGGCACGCGCCGCCCAACAGCCGTATCGGCAGTGGCCGGACAGCATGGATTTCCTATTGGTGCGTGAGCGTGCGCGCGTGCTGCAGCTGGGCGCGCAAGCCGCGCTTGCCCATTACGCCGGCACCACCAGCCAGAAAAAGTACGCAGATGAGGCAGCCCAGCAATATGGCTATGCGCTGGCCCTGCTGCAGGCCGGCCGGCACGAGGCGGCCTGGGAGCGGCTGAGCCTGGCCCAGAAGGCGCTGCCCAGCGGGCATGCGATGCTGGCTGCGCTGGGCGGCAATATCCGCCTGGCCCAGGCGCGCTACGACGACGCTGCCGCGTTGTTCCGCAGCGGTCTGGCCAGCTATCCGAGCGCGACCGCGCTGCAATACGGTGAAATCGATGTGAATCTGCGCCAGGGGCAGTGGGAGCAGGCCATCAAGCTGACTGAGCAGGCGCTTGGCCTGCGCAGTGGCGACCCGGGCCTGCACAAGCGGCTGGCGCAGGCGTATGAGCAACTCAAGCAGACCGGCCCCGCGCACCGCGCGCTGGCCGAGTATTACGCGCTGCTGGATGAGCCGAGCGCCGCCCTGCAACAGCTGCAGATCGCCCGTCGCGCCGGCGGCGATTTCTACCAGATGTCCGCCATCGAAGCGCGCATGCGTGAGCTGCGCGCCCAGCTGGCCGAGGCCAGCAAGCACGGAATGGGGCCGGGCGAACAGCAGCCGGCACCCTGAGGCGTATCGGTGTGAGCTTGGGGGGACGGACGGTGAGCCACCGTCCGTGATGGTTTGGTGCTGCGGGTGGCTTGCGCCTCAGCCCGCCTCGTCCAGCCCAGCCTTGCGCCGCATGCAGGCCAGATAAAGTGCACCATCCGGCCCGGTGCCGCTGCGTTGCGCCTGCCAGATCATTTCAGCCAGGCAATCCATCATTTCATGCTGGGCACGGTGTTCGTCGCCGCTGTGTTCGCACAGCGCACGGTAGAGCGCGCGCACGCCGGTGGGCTGATCGATGGACAGCTGCTCCTCAATGGCCAAGTGCATACTCATGTGCAGGAAGGGATTGGTCTCGCCGAACTCGGGCAGATAGTCCTTGTCGCGATAGCGCTCGGGCGCATCGACAATGGGCTGGTACTCGGGGTGACGGGTCAGCACGGCGAAGGCGATGCGCTCGAGGTCGGTGAGCGCCGCCTGCTGCTTGTGCTTGGCCCAGGTGTCGAACAGAAACTGGCGAGCCTGGTCGCGGGAAGGATTGAACATGGCGGCAAGGCCTTCATGAATGATGCAGATGCGGGACGCCGATTTTACCCCAGCGCCGCCATGACTAGGCTCTGGTGCAAGAGCTGATTGCTGCCGGCCAGATGGGCGATCTGACCATTGCCATAGAAGCCGGCTAAAGGCGCGCCCGGCCAGGCCGCGCGCAGGGTCTGCCATTCACGGTCCAGCCCCTCATGCAGCGCTGCGCCGCGCGTGGCGCAGGAAAACAGCAGGCCGGCGGCAGGCGCCGGCTGCTTGGCAAAAAGGCGTACCTCATCCAGTGCCAGGGCGGCGGAGCGCTGCATCCACTGCACCTGCTCGCCCGGCTGCAGTTGGGCGGCCACCGTCACGCCGCTATCCGGATTCACCGAGACCAGCGGCAGCAGCAGGCGTGGCTGTCCGTCGGCATCCAGCACCGCCAGCGCCAGCTCGTGCAGCGGTGGCAAGGTGCCAAGCAGGCGGCGCAGGGTGGCAATGGCCAGGCGGCCATCCAGAGTCTGCAGGTCGAAGCCGGCCACGCCCGTTACCGTGTGCACGGTGCCGACTGCCTGCATGCCACGCGATACGGCCAGATCGCGCACGCTCAGCGGCAGCTCGCACTGGCCATCAGCCTTCAGCTGGCCATGGCACCAGACCTTGTAGGGGCCGAGCCCGGTGGCGTCGCCGGCAATGCCACCCAGGCGCGCCGGACCGTGCGCGAGCCAGGCCAGGTCCACGGTATTGGGGGCGGCCAGGGTCAGACGGTGGCTGCTGGCTTCGTCCGGCACCGGGCTATCGCATACCAGCGCACAGGCGGCCGGCGTATCCAGCAACCAGTCGTCCTCGTTCAGCACGCCGAGCGCTGTGCAGCCGGCCACTGCCAGGGTCTGCGCGCTACGCGCGGCAGCCAGCAGGGCAGGGCGAGGGTCGTGGGCAAAATCGGCGGAAAGAAACAGCAATACGCTGGCGGCGCGGCTGTCGCCCAGGCGTTCGAGTGCCTGGGCAACCGCATCGGCCGCCAGCTGGGGAGTGGCCCGGGTAGCGTGGGCCAGGCCGCTTGCATAGCGGGAAGTCATGGCGCAATTATCGGTCAAGCAGGCGCAATCCGCGCGTCCTCATGGCGGTATGATGCGGGCTGCCTGATCCCATCCCACTTTGCGAGGTCGCCCATGTCCACATCCTTCTACGATTTTTCCGCCGACCGCCTCGATGGCGCGCCCGAGAATCTGGCTGCTTACCGTGGCAAGGTGGTGCTGGTGGTGAACACCGCCAGCGAGTGCGGCTTCACCCCGCAGTACGCGGGCCTGCAGGAGCTGTACGCGCGCTACAAGGACAAGGGTCTCGTCATCCTTGGCTTCCCCTGCAACCAGTTCGGCGGCCAGGAGCCGGGTGATAGCGAGCAGATCGGTGCCTTCTGCCAGAAGAACTATGGTGTGGACTTCCCGATCTTCGCCAAGGTGGAAGTGAATGGCGATGGCGCCCACCCGCTCTATCAATACCTGAAGTCCTCGGCCAAGGGGGTGCTGGGCACTGAGGCAATCAAGTGGAACTTCACCAAATTCCTGATCAATCGCGAGGGCCAGGTAGTCGACCGTTATGCGCCGACCACCAAGCCCGAAGAGCTGGTCAAGGATATCGAGGCGCTGCTGTAAGCGCCGCGGTGGCCGCGACACCCAAGCGATTGATTGCAAGGATTTTCCGCGCGCCGCGATTGCCCGCGAGGGCGCTTTCCGCTAGAATCCGCGCCGAAAATCACTGAATTACGAGAGGGAACGGGATAGGTGCGCCTATCCCGTTTTCTTACGTCTAGGGGGCGCGTTGCCCCCAAGTTTTAGGAGTCGCTGGTGTCCCAACAACGTCCCCAAGCCCTGCTCGCTCTTGCCGATGGCACGCTGTTCTACGGAAGCAGCATCGGCGCTGCCGGCCATACGGTCGGTGAAGTCGTGTTCAATACGGCGCTGACCGGTTATCAGGAAATCCTGACCGACCCGTCCTACTGCCGCCAGATCGTTACCCTGACCTACCCGCACATCGGCAATGTCGGTGTGAACCGTGAAGATGCCGAATCGAACGGCGTGTTCGCCGCCGGCCTGATTATTCGCGACCTGCCGCTGCGCGCTTCCAACTTCCGCATGGAAGAGACGCTGGATGCCTACCTTGAGCGCACCGGCACGGTGGCGATTGCCGATATCGATACTCGCAAGCTGACCCGCATCCTGCGCGAAAAGGGCGCTCAGCCCGGCTGCATCATGGCCGGCGAGATCGATCCGGTGAAGGCCGTGGAGCTGGCGCGCAGCTTTGGCAGCATGGCCGGCCAGGATCTGGCCAAGGTGGTCAGCTGCAAGCAGCCATTTGCCTGGACCATGCGTGAATGGCAGCTGGGCATGGGCCATGCAACCCAGACCGACAGCCGCTTCCATGTGGTGGCCTACGATTTCGGCGTCAAGCACAACATCCTGCGCATGCTGGCCGAGCGTGGCTGCAAGCTGACCGTGGTGCCGGCGCAGACCCCGGCCGAGGAAGTGCTCAAGCTCAATCCGGATGGCGTCTTCCTCAGCAACGGTCCTGGCGACCCCGAGCCTTGCGATTACGCGATTGCCGCGATCAAGGTCTTCCTGGACAAAAAGCTGCCGGTGTTCGGCATCTGCCTCGGTCACCAACTGCTGGCCCTGGCGGCCGGCGGCAAGACCAGCAAGATGAAGTTCGGTCACCATGGCGCCAACCACCCGGTGCAGGATCTGGACGACCGTCGCGTGCTAATCACCAGCCAGAACCACGGCTTCCAGGCCGATGAGACCAGCTTGCCGGCCAATGTGCGCGTCACGCACCGCTCGCTGTTCGACGGCACCGTGCAGGGCATTGCCCTGACCGACCGCCCTGCCTTCAGCTTCCAGGGTCACCCGGAAGCGAGCCCTGGTCCGCACGATGTGGCCTACCTGTTCGACCGCTTTATCACGGCCATGGAGCAGCACGGCCGCTGATTGCCAGGAGCACGCAGATGTTTGGCATCACCGACCTGACCACCTATGTACTGGGCACAATCTTCATCGTGCTACTGCCCGGCCCGAACTCGATCTATGTGCTGTCGGTCGCCGCGCAGCGCGGCGTGCGGCGCGGCTTTCAGGGTGCCTGCGGGGTGTTCGTCGGCGATGCCGTGCTGATGCTGCTGTCGGCCATGGGGGTGGCCTCGGTGCTGAAGACCACGCCGGTGCTGTTCCTGCTGCTCAAGTATGTGGGCGCGGCCTACCTGGCCTGGATAGGCGTGCAGATGTTGTACGGAGCCTGGCGCGGCTGGCGTGCCCATGGCGCGCTGGTCGCCCCGCCGGTGCCGGTGGATGACAGCCATCCGTTCCGCAAGGCGCTGTTGATCAGCCTGCTCAACCCGAAGGCGATACTGTTTTTCATCTCCTTCTTTGTGCAGTTCGTTGATCCGGCGTATGCCTACCCGGCCCTGACCTTTACGGTGCTGGGCTTGATCGCCCAGAGCTGCAGCGTGCTCTACCTGAGCGCCGTGATCCTGATCGGCGCGCGCGTGGCGGATGCCTTCCGCCGCCGCCAGCGTCTGTCAGCCTCGCTGGCCGGCTCGGTCGGTGCCCTGTTTCTCGGCTTTAGTGCCAAGCTCGCCACGGCGAGTGCGAATTAACCAGTTTGATTTTTGGATATAGACAGCGATGCCCAAGCGTACAGACATTCAAAGCATCCTCATCATCGGCGCCGGCCCGATCATCATTGGCCAAGCCTGTGAGTTCGACTATTCCGGCGCGCAGGCCTGCAAAGCCCTGCGTGAAGAGGGTTACAGGGTCATTCTGGTCAACAGCAACCCGGCCACCATCATGACCGACCCGAATATGGCCGATGTGACCTATATCGAGCCGATCACCTGGGAAGTGGTGGAAAAGATCATCGACAAGGAACGCCCGGACGCGATCCTGCCCACCATGGGTGGCCAGACCGCGCTGAACTGCGCGCTCGACTTGTGGCGCCATGGCGTGCTCGACAAGTACAAGGTCGAACTGATCGGCGCCACGCCGGAAGCGATCGATAAGGCTGAGGACCGCCTGAAATTCAAGGACGCGATGACCAAGATCGGTCTCGGTTCGGCGCGCTCGGGCATCGCTCACTCGCTGGAAGACGCGCTGGCTGTGCAGGCCAAGGTCGGCTTCCCGGCCATTATCCGCCCCAGCTTCACCATGGGTGGCACCGGTGGCGGTATTGCTTACAACATCGAGGAATTCGTCGAGATCTGTACGCGCGGCCTTGATCTCTCGCCCACTCGCGAGCTGCTGATCGAAGAATCGCTGCTGGGTTGGAAAGAGTACGAGATGGAAGTCGTGCGCGACCGCAACGACAACTGCATCATCGTCTGCTCGATCGAGAACTTCGACCCGATGGGCGTGCATACCGGTGACTCGATCACCGTGGCGCCGGCCCAGACGCTGACCGATAAGGAATACCAGATCATGCGCAACGCCTCGCTGGCGGTGCTGCGTGAAATCGGCGTGGATACCGGCGGCTCGAACGTGCAGTTCTCGGTCAACCCGAAGGATGGCCGCCTGATCGTGATCGAGATGAACCCGCGCGTGTCGCGTTCCTCGGCGCTGGCCTCCAAGGCCACCGGCTTCCCGATTGCCAAGGTGGCCGCCAAGCTGGCGGTCGGCTACACGCTGGACGAGCTGAAGAACGACATCACCGGTGGCCTGACCCCGGCGTCCTTCGAGCCGTCCATCGACTATGTCGTCACCAAGATCCCGCGTTTCGCCTTCGAGAAGTTCCCGCAGGCCAATAGCCGCCTGACCACCCAGATGAAATCGGTCGGTGAAGTGATGGCCATCGGCCGCACGCTGCAGGAATCGATGCAAAAGGCGCTGCGTGGTCTGGAAACCGGCCTGGCTGGTTTTGACGAGCGCACCACCGATATGGACGTGCTGGCCGCCGAACTCGGCGCCCCTGGCCCCGAGCGCATCCTCTACGTGGCCGATGCCTTCCGTGTGGGCATGAGCCTCGATGAAGTATTCAGCCACACCAAGATCGACCCGTGGTTCCTGGCCCAGATCGAAGACATCATCGCCGACGAAAAAGCGATGACCGGCCAGGCGCTGGAAAGCTTCGACGCGGCTGAGCTGCGTCGCCTCAAGCGCAAGGGCTTCTCCGATCGCCGCATCGGCACGCTGATCGGCGCGGAAGCCGCCGCGGTGCGCGCCCGTCGCCAGGGCTTCGGCATCCGCCCGGTCTACAAGCGCGTGGACACCTGCGCGGCCGAGTTCGCCAGCAACACCGCCTATATGTACTCGACCTATGAGGAAGAGTGCGAGGCCGCGCCAACCAACAAGAAGAAGATCATGATTCTGGGCGGCGGTCCGAACCGCATCGGCCAGGGCATCGAGTTCGACTACTGCTGCGTGCATGCCGCGCTGGCACTGCGTGAAGACGGTTACGAGACCATCATGGTCAACTGCAACCCGGAAACCGTCTCCACCGACTACGACACCTCGGACCGCCTGTACTTCGAGCCGCTGACGCTCGAGGACGTACTCGAGATCGTGCATGTGGAAAAGCCGGCCGGCGTGATCGTGCAGTACGGCGGTCAGACACCGCTGAAGTTGGCGCGTGCGCTGGAAGCCAATGGCGTGCCCATCGTCGGTACCACGCCGGACATGATCGACGCCGCCGAGGACCGTGAGCGCTTCCAGAAGCTACTGCAGGATCTGGCCCTGCGTCAGCCGCCCAATGCTACCGCGCGCAACGAGAAGGATGCGCTGGTGCTGGCTGCCGAGATCGGCTACCCGCTGGTGGTACGTCCGTCCTATGTGCTGGGCGGCCGCGCCATGCAGATCGTGCATTCGGAAGACGACCTGACCCGCTATATGCGTGAAGCGGTCAAGGTGTCGAACGACAGCCCGGTGCTGCTCGACCGTTTCCTCAACGATGCGATCGAAGTCGATGTGGATGCGATCTCGGATGGCGAGAACGTGATCATCGGCGGCATCATGGAGCACATCGAACAGGCGGGCGTGCACTCAGGTGACTCGGCCTGCTCGCTGCCACCTTACTCGCTGAGCAAGGAATTGCAGGACGAGCTGCGTCGCCAGACCATCGCCATGGCCCGCGGCCTGAACGTGGTCGGTCTGATGAATGTGCAGTTCGCCATCCAGGGTGAGACCGTGTTCGTACTGGAAGTGAACCCGCGTGCCTCGCGCACCGTGCCCTATGTATCCAAGGCCACCAGTCGTCCGCTGGCCAAGATCGCTGCGCGTTGCATGGTCGGCCAGACCCTGCCCCATCAAGGCATCTTCGGTGAGGTGATTCCGCCTTACTATTCGGTCAAGGAAGCGGTATTCCCCTTCGTGAAGTTCCCTGGCGTGGATAGCATCCTTGGCCCGGAAATGAAGTCGACCGGCGAAGTGATGGGCGTGGGCGATACCTTCGCCGAAGCCTATGTGAAGTCGCAGCTGGGCGCCGGCGAGCGTCTGCCGACCTCCGGCAAGGTGTTCATCTCGGTGCGCGACGGCGATAAGCCGCAGCTGGCCGAAATGGGCCGCATGCTGGTGGATGCCGGGCTCGAGATCGTCGCCACCCGTGGTACGGCTGCCGTGCTGCAGGCGGCCGGCGTGCCGGCGACCGATGTGAACAAGGTCAAGGAAGGCCGCCCGCATATCGTGGACATGATCAAGAACGGCGAGATCGCGCTGATCATCAACACGGTTGACGAGCGCCGCGCCTCGATTCAGGATTCCTACTCGATCCGCTTTGAAGCGCTGAAGGGCCGCGTGCCGATCTACACCACCGTTGCCGGTGGTCGGGCTGCGGCGTATGGCATCAAGCATATGAAGGAATGGACGGTTTACTCGGTGCAGGACCTGCACCAGCGTTTGCAAACCGCCTGAATACCCTGTTGAACCCTGTCACGGCACCGGTGGTGCCGTGATCTATGTCCCGACGGCCTAGCCCGTCGGGTTTGTTTTTGACGCCGGCCGAACCGATGCAAACCCCGGCCGGACTGGAGGATGTAATGATTAAAGTGCCATTGACCGTTTTGGGTGCCGAAATGCTGCGCAACGAGCTGCAGCGCCTGAAGAGCATTGAGCGCCCGAGTGTGATTGCCGCGATCGCCGAAGCGCGCTCGCATGGCGATCTGTCCGAGAACGCCGAATACGACGCCGCCAAGGAGCGCCAGGGCTTCGTGGAAGGGCGTATTGCCGATCTGGAAGGCAAGCTGTCCAACGCCATCATCATCAATCCGGCCGAGATCGATGCCGAGGGCCGTATCGTATTCGGTACCACGGTTGATCTGGAAGACTGCGAGTCGGGCGATGCGGTGACCTATCAGATCGTCGGCGACGATGAGGCCGACATCAAGCTGGGCAAGATCTCGGTGTCGAGCCCGATCGCGCGCGCGCTGATCGGCAAGTCGGCGGGTGATGTGGCCGAGGTGCAGGCACCGGGCGGCATCCGCGAATACGAAGTGCTGGACGTGAAATACATCTAAGCCTAGCGAAAGAGAGCGGATGCAAACCTTCCCCAACGCCCTGCGTTCCATCCTGGTGGTGTTCTGGATCGGCGGTCTCTGGATCATCGGTCTTCTGGTCGGGCCGCTGCTATTCCAGCAGCTCGACAATGGCCTCGCCTTCAAGATGGTGGCGGTGATGTTCCGTGCCATGGCCTGGGTCGGTATCGTGGCCGGCATCTATATCTTCCTGCACATCCTGTGGGTGGAAGGCCTGCGTGCCTTCCAGACCCTGGAGCTGTGGCTGATCCTGGCTATGCTAGCGCTCACCCTGGTCAATCACTTCGCGGTTTTCCCGGTGATTTCCGAGGTGAAGCCGACCATGCATACGGCGGCGGAAGGGGTGTTCGGTGGCGGCTTCCAGAGCTGGCAGACCATCTCCAGCCTGATCTACTTGGTGCAGAGCGTGTTCGGCCTGATCTACGTGATTCGTGGCTCGGTCAAATAGGCGACAATCTGTTGCATTCAGGCGACGCGTGTTGTCTGTATATGACTTTCTTCTGACACGCTGATGTAGCTGCGACTACTCTCCTCGGCGCACTCGCCATTATCCAGAGCGAGGCAATCAGGGGAGTAGTACCGTAATGTCCAGTCCAAATCTGCTGGCCGTCTATGGCCGCACTTCCGCCGGGGATGGGGAGCTTGCCGCTCCCGCCAACGGCCTCAGTATCAATCAGCGCAAGTTTCTGCAGTGGAGCGATGGTCAGGCCAGCGTCAGCAGCCTGGCTGAACGTCTGGCCAATGGCCACGAAGTCGAGACCGCCAAGGTTGTACGTGATTTCGAACGGCTTGAGGCGCTGGGCCTGATCAGTCCGATCGGCGCCGGTGTCAGTGCCGCTAGTGCCACAGCCACACAGACCAACAAGAGCCGCAAGCCACTGGTGTTCGCCGGGGTGGGGGCTGTGGTGCTGGTTGGTGGTCTGCTGGCTTTTGCGAATCACAAACCCGAACCCACTGTGGCCCAGCAGGTCGCCGCCAATTCGGCGCAGAGCGCTGAGCTCGCGCCGGAAGAGACCGAGGCACAGATCTTTGGGGTGATGCCGAATCCGGCGCGCTGGTTCTCGCCAGGCGCCAAGCCCGAACCCAAGCCGGCCGAACCTAAACCGAGCGAAGCCAAGCCAGTCGCCACGCTGCCTGCGCCAAATGTGGCTGCCGCCAAGCCCGCTGCACCGGTCGTCGATGCCAAGAAGCCTGCTGCTCCCGCGCCGGCCGAGAAGCTGGCCGCGCCCGAACCAGCCGCAGTCAATACGCCACCGGCTGCCGCGGAAAGCAAACCGTCTCCGGCACCGGTTCAGTTGGCCAGTGCGGCGCCTGCCGCGGCACCGGCACGCCCCGAGCCTGCTGCACCGAACAAGAAGCCTGTATACCGCGAAACGCCTGAATTTCCGCGCGAAGCGCTGCGCGAAGGCATTGAGTCGGGCAGCGTGCAGGCGCGCCTGAGCGTGAACGAGGCCGGCAAGGTGACCAAGGTGGAGATCATCGAAGCCAAGCCGCGTCGGGTCTTCGACCGCGCCGTGATCGCGGCCCTGTCGCGCTGGCGTTTCCAGCCAGCCGCCGCAGGCTTTACGGTGGATACCGAAGTCGCCTTCAGCGAGAACTGAGAAATGACAAGGCCGGCAGATGCCGGCCTGTTTATTTGCGCTTATTGCGCAGTGCAGTGCCGCCCTTGCTATTGGCAGGCTTGCCGGCGCGGCCGGTGGCTACCTTCTCGACTGGCTTCTTGCTGGTCTTCTCTGCCGCCTTGGCCGGCGTCTTGCGGCCCGGCTTGGGCAGCTCGTAGCGCGGCTTGCCTTCCTTGGTGGCGCGGTAGAGCACCAGCAGCTTGCCGATATGCTGAACCGGTGCGCAATCGAGCGCCGCGCAGATTTCCTCGAACCAGCGTGCACGCTGTTCGCGGTCATCACCGAGCACACGTACCTTGATCAGCTCGTGAGCATCCAGGTTCAGTGCAATCTCGCGGATCACCGCGTCGCTCAGGCCGTTATTGCCTATCATCACCACCGGGCTGAGCTGGTGGGCTTGGGTGCGCAGGTAGAGGCGCTCGTCTCTGCTCAGTTCCATTGATCTAACTCCGTGAAAAAGCGACGAATTCTAGCTGAATCGCGCCGCAAAGACCTGACTGTTTCTTGATCGGCCCGCAGGACGCTGAGGGCGGGTCAGGCTGGTATCCCGGCTATTCAGTACGAGTGGAAAAGCGCTCGCTCGGCTAGACTTCGGCCTATCGCATGCCGGATGGCGCGCAATATTGCGTTCAGGCCGGCTCAATCCTTCTAAGAATTCAGTGTATGGCACGATCCCGAACCAGCAAGGCGTGGCTGCAAGAGCACGTCAACGATCACTATGTCCACCAGGCCCAGAAGGACGGCTATCGCTCGCGCGCCGCCTACAAGCTGATGGAGATCGACGACAAGGACAAGCTACTCAAGCCCGGCCTGTGGGTGGCCGACCTGGGGGCGGCACCGGGCAGCTGGTCGCAGGTGGCCAAGCGTCGCGTGGGCGATGCCGGCCGGGTGTTCGCGCTCGACATCCTGGAAATGACGCCCATCCATGGCGTGGAATTCGTACAGGGTGACTTCCGCGAGGAGTCGGTGCTGGCCCAGTTCACGCAATTACTGAACGGTCGGCAGATGGACCTTGTGATTTGCGATATGGCCCCCAATATCAGCGGCATGGCGGTGATTGATCAGGGACGCAGTTATCACCTGTGTGAATTGGCGCTGGAATTTTGTACCGATCATCTGAAACCTGGTGGCCATTTTCTGGTCAAGACCTTTCAGGGTTCGGGTTACAACGAATACCTGCAGCAGATGCGCGCCATGTTCGCCAGCGTGCTCAGCCGCAAGCCTGCCGCCTCGCGCGATCGCTCCAGCGAGATCTACCTGCTGGGCAAGGGAAAAAAGCCCTGACGTGGGCTGGCGGTAGTCGATAGAATTGGCAGGACTAGGCTGTCGCCGGCGCAGCCGTATTTACTTTCGCCGGTATAAGGAGTCGTCCCGTGAATAATCTGGGCAAGAATATCGCTATATGGGTGATCATCGGTCTCGTGTTGATGACTGTGTTCAACCAGTTCAATTCCCGTCGGGACCAACAGGTTCAGATTCCCTACTCGCAGTTCATGAGCGAGGTTCAGCAAGGCCGCGTCGCCAGCGTCGAGCTGGAAGGCAATGTGCTGTCCGGCTACACCATCCGTGGCAAGCGCGCCGACAGCAGCGAATTCTCCACCCTGGCGCCGTTCGACTTCCGCATGGTCGACACGCTGATCCAGCGCGATGTGAAATTCACCACCAAGCAGGAAGAGAAGCAGGGCTTCCTGATGAGCCTGTTCATCAACTGGTTCCCGATGCTGCTGCTGATCGGCGTGTGGATTTTCTTCATGCGCCAGATGCAGGGCGGCGGCAAGGGCGGCGCCTTCTCCTTCGGCAAGTCGCGTGCACGCATGCTGGATGAGAACAACAACACCGTGACCTTTGCCGACGTGGCTGGCTGCGATGAAGCGAAGGAAGAAGTGACCGAGGTGGTCGACTTCCTGCGCGATCCAAGCAAGTTCCAGAAGCTGGGCGGCCGCATTCCGCGCGGCATCCTGATGGTCGGTTCGCCCGGTACCGGTAAGACCCTGCTGGCCCGTGCGATTGCCGGCGAGGCCAAAGTCCCGTTCTTCTCGATCTCGGGTTCCGACTTTGTGGAAATGTTCGTCGGCGTGGGCGCGGCCCGCGTGCGCGATATGTTCGAGAACGCCAAGAAGAATGCGCCTTGCATCATCTTTATCGATGAAATCGATGCGGTGGGCCGCCAGCGCGGTGCAGGTCTGGGCGGTGGTAATGACGAGCGCGAGCAGACACTGAACCAGATGCTGGTCGAGATGGACGGCTTTGAGGGCAATGTCGGCGTGATCGTGATCGCCGCCACCAACCGCCCCGATGTGCTGGACCCGGCCCTGTTGCGCCCAGGTCGTTTCGACCGCCAGGTGGTGGTGTCGCTGCCCGATATCCGTGGCCGCGAGCAAATTCTCAATGTGCATATGCGCAAGGTGCCGATTGCCAACGACGTGAAGGCCGACATCATTGCGCGTGGCACACCGGGTTTCTCCGGTGCCGACCTCGCCAACCTGGTCAACGAAGCCGCCCTGTTCGCCGCGCGCAGCAATAAGCGCCTGGTCGATATGCAGGACTTCGAGAAGGCCAAGGACAAGATCATGATGGGTGCCGAGCGTCGCTCGGTGGTGATGAGCGAGGAAGAGAAGCAAAACACCGCCTATCACGAGTCCGGCCATGCCGTGATCGCCAAGCTGCTGCCCAAGGCCGACCCGGTGCATAAGGTCACCATCATCCCGCGCGGTCGTGCGCTGGGTGTGACTATGCAGCTGCCGGAAGGCGACCGCTATGCCTACGACCGTGGCTATCTAATGGACCGAATCGCTATCTTGTTCGGCGGTCGGATTGCCGAAGAGCTGTTCATGAATCAGATGACCACGGGTGCCTCGAATGACTTCGAGCGTGCTACCCAGATGGCGCGCGATATGGTTACCCGTTACGGCATGTCCGACGCGCTTGGCCCGATGGTGTACGGTGAAAGCGAGGGTGAGGTTTTCCTTGGCCGCTCGGTGACCACGCATAAATCGATGTCGGAAGCGACCATGCAGCAGGTTGATGCGGAAATCCGCCGCATCATCGACCAGCAATACGCCTTGGCGCGCAAGATGCTGGACGAGAACCGTGACAAGGTGGAAGCGATGACCGCTGCACTGCTCGAATGGGAAACCATCGATGCCGAGCAGATCGAGGACATCATGCAAGGCCGTCCGCCGCGCCCGCCCAAGCCTAGCGGTTCGCTTACCCCGCCACCTGGCGATACGCCGAGCGGACCAGCACCCGAGCCAAGCACCACGCCGGCTCAGGAACTGTAAGCCTCAACTCAACCAGCAACAGCGGCTCCGGCCGCTGTTGCGCTTTGCGTGTCTGCCATGACTGCCTTCCTGCATGCCGGCCGTTTCCGGCTCCCGCTCCAGCGCCCCCTGGTGATGGGCATTCTCAATATCACACCCGATTCGTTTTCCGATGGTGGCCGCTACGCACAGCTGGATGCGGCGCTGGCGCAGGCGCGTCGCCTGCTCGATGAAGGCGCGGATATGCTCGATATCGGCGGCGAGTCGACCCGCCCCGGCGCTCCTACCATTAGCGTCGAGGAGGAACTCGCGCGCGTGGTACCGGTGCTGCGCGAGCTGGTGAGCTGGCAGGTGCCGCTGTCAATCGATACCTGCAAGACCGAGGTGATGCGCGCGGCACTGGCGATGGGCGTCGACCTGGTCAACGATATCGCCGCGCTGGAGGCGCCGGGTGCGCTGGACGCCGTGGCGGAGAGTGGCGCCGCCGTCTGTTTGATGCACAAGCAGGGTGTGCCGCAATCGATGCAGCAGGCGCCGCAGTATCAGGACGTCGTCGGCGAGGTGGGGGCGTATCTGCAGGTCCGGCGCGAGCAGGCGCGTGTGGCGGGGATTGCAACAGAGCGCATTCTGCTCGACCCCGGTTTTGGATTTGGGAAGACCTTCGCGCACAATGCAGCCCTGTTTGGCGCTTTGCCCGCGCTGTGCCGGGACTGTGGTCCCTTGCTGGTGGGGGTGTCGCGCAAGTCCATGCTTGGCCATTTGCTTGGCGAACGACCAGCCACCGAGCGTGATG
The DNA here is from genome assembly GCF_900119825.1 of Chitinimonas taiwanensis DSM 18899. Lineage (GTDB taxonomy): Bacteria > Pseudomonadota > Gammaproteobacteria > Burkholderiales > Chitinimonadaceae > Chitinimonas > Chitinimonas taiwanensis. Next base: position 146,650 of record NZ_FPKR01000011.1, read on the forward strand.
CGGCCAGCGTGGCCGCGGCGCTGCTGGCTGCTCAATCTGGAGCCGCGGTGCTGCGCGTACATGCGGTACGCGATACCGTGGATGCATTGAAGATCTGGCAGGGTTTGCTACCGCTAAGCCTGCCTGCGGAATCATGACGAGGCGCCCTAAAGGCGCCGGATAAGAAGGAAGGCAGTATGAGTCGCAAGTATTTTGGTACCGATGGTGTGCGTGGCCTGGTGGGCGAGTACCCGATTACGCCGGATTTCGCCATGCGTCTCGGCTATGCCGCGGGCAAGGTGCTTTCTGCTCGACGTGGCGATGGCACCCATGCCGCAGTGCTGATCGGCAAGGACACGCGCGTATCGGGTTATATGCTGGAAGCTGCGCTGCAAGCCGGCCTGTCGGCCGCTGGCGTGGATGTACATATCACCGGGCCGCTGCCCACGCCGGGCGTCGCCTATCTGACCCGCGCTTTGCGTCTGTCCGCCGGCGTGGTGATTTCGGCCTCACACAATCCCTTTCAGGACAACGGGATCAAGTTCTTCGGCGAAGGCGGTTTGAAGCTCGATGACGCAGTCGAGCTGGAGATCGAGGCGGAGCTGGACAAGCCGATGAGCTGCGTGAGCTCGGAGATGCTCGGTCGCGCCCGGCGCGTCAACGATGCGGCCGGCCGCTACATCGAATTCTGCAAGAGCACCTTCCCGAATGAGCTCGATCTGCGCGGCGTGAAGATTGTCGTTGACTGCGCACATGGCGCCGGCTACCAGGTGGCGCCGCATGTCTTCGACGAGCTTGGTGCTACCGTCATTGCCATGGGCAATCAGCCCAATGGCATGAATATCAATGAAGGCGTGGGTGCTACTGCGCCAGCCGCCATGCGCGCCCGTGTACTGGCGGAGGGTGCGGATTTCGGCATCGCGCTGGACGGGGATGGCGACCGGCTGATGGTGGTGGATGCTGAAGGTGAGCTGTATGACGGCGACCGCCTGCTGTATGTGATGGCCAAGTTCCGTCATCAGCAGGCCCAGCTCGCTGGCGGCGTGGTTGGTACCTTGATGACCAATCTGGGCTTTGAGCATGCGCTCGGCAAGTTGGGTATCCCATTCGCCCGCGCCAAGGTCGGCGATCGCTATGTGCTCGAACTGCTCAAGCAGAATGGCTGGCAGCTTGGTGGCGAAAGCTCGGGTCATCTGCTCTGCCTCGACAAGCATTCGACTGGCGATGCGATTGTGTCGGCGCTGCAGGTCTTGGCTGCGGTGCGCCTGTCAGGCCAGACCCTGGCGGCATTCTGTGCCGATCTGCCCATCTACCCGCAGGTGCTGCGTAATGTGAAGGTGCGCAAGGACTTCGACTTCCGCGCCAGCCTGACCATTCAGGCCGCCTTGGTGGAAGCCGAATGCGAGCTGGCGGGTCGTGGCCGTGTGCTATTGCGCCCCTCGGGCACCGAGCCGGTATTGCGCGTGATGGTGGAGTCCGATGATCTGAAGCTGACCGAACGCTGGGTGTCCCATCTGGTCGAGGTGGTCAACGAGGCGGTACTGGCCTAAGGCTAGGCAGCCATGAAAAAGGCGACCCTGGGGTCGCCTTTTTTGCGCACTGCGTAAAGGGCTCGGATCAGCCGAATTTACCAGTGATGTAGTCTTCTGTTTCCTTGCGCTTGGGCTTGGTAAAGATATCGTCGGTGGCGCCGACTTCCATCAGTTCGCCCAGATACATATAGGCGGTGAAATCGGATACACGTGCGGCCTGCTGCATATTGTGGGTCACGATGGCGATCGTGTAGTCCTGCTTGAGCTCGTGGACCAGTTCCTCGATATGAGCGGTCGAGATCGGGTCGAGCGCCGAGGTCGGCTCGTCCAACAGTACGACTTCCGGCTTCACGGCCACTGCGCGTGCGATGCACAAACGCTGTTGCTGACCGCCAGAGAGGCCGAGGCCAGACTGCTTGAGCTTGTCCTTGACCTCATTCCACAGCGCGGCCTTCTGCAGCGCCCACTCGATCCGATCGTCCATTTCCGAGCGGCTCAGCGATTCATACAGCTTCACGCCGAAGGCAATGTTGTCGTAGATCGACATCGGGAAGGGCGTCGGCTTCTGGAACACCATACCGACCTTGGCGCGCAGCATGTTCAGGTCGACGCTCTTATCCAGCACATTCTTACCGTTGAACAGGATCTGACCCTCGGCGCGCAGCTTGGGGTAGAGGTCGTACATGCGGTTGAAGGTGCGCAGCAGCGTGGACTTGCCGCAGCCCGATGGGCCGATAAAAGCGGTGACCTTCTTCTCGGCGATATCGAGATTGATGTTCTTCAGGGCGTGAAAGTTGCCGTAGTAGAAGTTCAGGTCACGGACCGTGAGTTTGGCGGTGGCGTTTTGGGTAGTCATCTCGTCACTTTCTGGCGATATCTGGCCTGGCCGTCGGGGCTCAGGTGCTTTCTTTCTTCAGCAGGCTGCGGGCGATCACATTCAGGATCAGTACCGCCATGGTCACGATCAGCGCGCCGGCCCAGGCGAGCGAAATCCAGTTCTCATACGGGCTCATGGCGAACTTGAAGATGGTGACCGGCAGGTTGGCCATAGGCTGATTCATGTTTGCGCTGAAGAACTGGTTGTTCAGCGCGGTAAACAGCAGCGGCGCGGTTTCGCCCGAGATGCGCGACACCGCCAGCAGGATGCCGGTGATTACGCCAGCCTTGGAGGCGCGCAGGGTGACCACGGTCACCACCTTCCAGCGCGGCGCACCGAGTGCATAAGCGGCTTCACGCATCGAATTCGGCACCAGGCGCAGCATATTCTCGGTGGTGCGCAGGACGACCGGGATCACCAGCAGCGCTAGCGCAAAGCTGCCAGCCCAGCCGGAAAAATGGCCGATGTATTGCACATAGGCGATCCAGACGAACAGGCCGATCACGATGGACGGGGCGGACAGCAGGATGTCGTTGATGAAGCGTGCGGTCGGAGCCAGCCAGCCGCGCTGACCATACTCGGCCAGGTAAATGCCGGCCAGGATGCCGATGGGCGTGCCGATCAGCGTGCCGATCAGGGCCATCATCAAGCTGCCGATGATGGCATTCAGCAGGCCGCCACCGGCGCTATCGGGTCCAGGGGTATCTTGGGTGAAGGTCGCCCAGCTGATCGCTTCCAGGCCATTGCCGAACAGGGTAAGCAGAATCCAGCCCAGCCAGAACAGACCGAAGGCCATGGCCAGCGTGGACATGGTCAGGTTGAAGCCATTGATCAGGCGACGCCGCAGATAGAGTGAGTTGTTCATGATGTGCTCTGCGATCAGGAATGGCTGCCCTCGCCCTTTTGCAGGCGCAGCAGCAGTAGCTTGGAGAGGGCCAGAACCACGAAGGTGATCAGGAACAGGATCAGGCCCATTTCGATCAGCGCGCCGTAGTGCAGTGCATCGCTGGCCTCGGCAAACTCATTGGCCAGAATGGAGGCAATCGAGTTGCCGGCATGAAATAGCGAGTCGATTGAATCGTAGGAATTCCCGATCACGAAAGTCACCGCCATGGTTTCGCCCAGTGCGCGACCTAGGCCGAGCATGATGCCGCCGACCACGCCGGTCTTGGTGTAGGGCAAGACCACGTTCCATACCACTTCCCAGGTAGTAGCGCCCAGGCCGTAAGCGGATTCCTTCAGCATGGGCGGCACCACTTCGAACACATCGCGCATTACCGAGGCAATGTAGGGAATGACCATGATGGCCAGGATTAGGCCGGCGGTGAACATGCCGATACCGAAGGGTGGGCCGTCAAACAGCGGGCCGATCACCGGAATGCCACTGGTGACTTCGGTCAGCCAGGGTTGAATCGGCGGAATGGTGATGCCCAGCCAAGTCAGTTCCTTGCCTTCCATCAGGATGGGGGCAACCACGAACAGGCCCCAGATGCCGTAGATGATAGAAGGAATGCCGGCCAGCAGTTCAATGGCGATGCCGAGTGGGCGACGCAGCCACAGCGGCGACAGCTCGGTCAGGAACAGGGCAATGCCGAAACTGATCGGTACGCCGATCAGCAGGGCGATAAAGGAAGTGATCAGCGTGCCTTGAATCGGACGCCAGGCACCAAAATTCTGCGCAACCGGGTCCCAGCTCGGCGAGAGCAGGAAGCTGGCACCAAAATGGGTAAGCGAGTCCCAGCTGCCGTGCACCAGGGAAATGATGATGGCGGTCAGCAGGACCAGGACCAGCAGCGCGGCGCCGCGGGTCAGGTTAAAGAACAGAATGTCGGCCAGGGGAGGGCGCGCAGGGCGGGCGGGGTCGGACATGAAGGACTCACGGCTCGTTACGAACATAGCGGCAGGAACCGATGTCACCATCAATCCCTGCCGTTTTGGGCGAAGCCGCGCCTAAGGGCGCGGACGCGAAGTTTACTTCAGAACCGGATTGCCAGCGGCGTCGGTCATTTGCTTCCAGGAGGCCTTGATCTGGGCGACCACTTCATCCGGCATCGGGATGTAGTCAAGATCCAGCGACAGCTTGTCGCCTTCTGGACCGTAAGCCCAATCGAAGAACTTCAGCACTTCCTGGGCGTTGGCAACCTTGTCCTGCTTCTTGTGCACCAGGATGAAGGTGGCGCCAACGATAGGCCAGGAGGCCTTGCCTGGCTCATCGGTCAGGATCTCGTAAAAGCCCGGGGCATTCTTCCAGTCGGCGTAGGCGGCAGCAGCCTTGAAGGACTCTTCGCTTGGCTGCACGAAAGCGCCCTCCTTGTTCTGCAGTGCCACGTGCGACAGCTTGTTCTTCTTGGCGTAAGCGTATTCGACGTAACCGATGGCACCCTTCAGGCGCTGCACATAGGCGGCCACACCTTCGTTGCCTTTGCCGCCGATGCCGGCAGGCCAGGCAACGGCGGTACCTTCACCGACGCTGCTCTTCCACGCCGGGCTGACCTTGGACAGATAGTTGGTGAAGATGAAGGTGGTGCCCGAGCCATCGGCGCGACGCACGATGTTCACGCGCAGATCCGGCAGCGCCAGGCCTTTATTCAAGGCGGCGATGGCGGGGTCGTTCCAGTTTTTGATCTTGCCCAGGTAGATGTCGGCCAGCACGGTCGGGGTCAGCTTCACTTGGCCGGCGGCGATGCCGGGCAAGTTGTAGACCGGCACGACGCCGCCCATCACGGTGGGGAACTGCTGCAGGCCGTTCTTGGCCAGGTCTTCCGGCTTCATCGGTGCGTCAGAGGCGCCGAAGTCCACGGTCTTGGCTTGAATCTGCTTGATGCCGCCGCCCGAACCGATCGACTGATAGTTCAGGCCGTTGCCGGTCTTTTGCTTGTAAACCTCGGCCCACTTGGCGTACAGCGGGTAGGGGAAGCTGGCACCGGCGCCGGTGATGTCGGCAGCGTGCACGACGGAAAAGCTCAGGCCGAGGATGGCAGTCGCGATCATTTTGCGGCCAAAAGACAGATACATGCTGATTCTCCGTGATATCGATAACAAGACTAAAGCGAGTAAGAACGAACCTGAACCAGTCCCGTGGGCTGCCAAGTCCTGCAAACGGACCGAATCTTAATCATCGAATATTGCGGAAAGATTACAACTCTGTCGCAGCGCAAATTGCGTGGCTCGCATTGACTTGGCGGGGCTCGGGCATATAGAATCCGCCGCCTTTGCTTTTCCATGCTTGGCTTATGCCTCGTTGGTTGGGCGTGGTTAGTTGTGCAGTGGTGGGTATTGTGCGAGTTGCAGCCTGCTTGCTGTGCGATTGATGAGAGGGGTGTGTGTTTTGTGCCCCTGTGCTGGAGAATTCGGCCGAGTTTGCCGAGCGTCTGGTTGAGCAAAATGGAAGTCTTCAAAAGTTTAATTCAGGTTGTAAATGTCCTGTCCGCCGTGGTGGTGATCGTGCTGGTGTTGTTGCAGCATGGTAAGGGTGCGGATATGGGTGCAGCCTTCGGTAGTGGTTCGTCGGGTAGTCTGTTCGGTGCCTCGGGTTCTGCAAATTTCCTGAGTAGAACGACTGCGATTTCTGCTACAATCTTTTTCTGCAGTTTGTTCGCATTGGTCTGGGTGGATTCCAAGCCTGGTGCTAATGCTGGAGCGGGTGTGATGTCTGGTGTTGTGCAGACTCAGCCGGCTTCGGGGCAAGAAAAGACGCCGGCCAAGCCGGTGCAAAACGACAATCAGAGCAGTATCCCTAACTGATTTCGTTCAAATATTTGGTGCGCTGCCGACATGGTGAAATTGGTAGACACGCTATCTTGAGGGGGTAGTGGCGCAAGCTGTGTGAGTTCGAGTCTCACTGTCGGCACCAAATTCTTAATCGCTGCAAAGTCTCCCGAAATAGGCTTGCGGCGATATCAATGGAAGCTAGACTTCCATCACGTCTAATTACGTTAAAACCGTACCGGGGAGCTTTCATGCTCGAGAACTACTTCCCAGTCCTGCTCTTCATGGTGGTGGGCTTGCTGGTTGGTGTGGCCCCTATGGCGCTTGGCAAGATAGTCAGCGTGCTATTGGGCACCAATCGTCCTGATGCGGAGAAGCTGTCTCCCTACGAGTGCGGTTTTGAGGCGTTCGAGGATGCACGCATGCAGTTTGATGTGCGTTATTACCTCGTTGCCATCCTGTTTATCCTGTTTGACCTCGAAGTTGCCTTTCTGCTGCCTTGGGCGGCGGTGATCAAGGATGTCGGCTTTCCTGGCTTTTTGGCCATGATGGTGTTTCTGGCTATTCTGGTGGTTGGCTTCGTTTATGAGTGGATGAAGGGAGCGCTGGAATGGGAGTAGCCGAGAATCCAATGGCGCAAGGTGTGATGGACAAGGGTTTCATCACGACCACTGTGGATACGGTGGTGAACTGGACGCGTACCGGCTCGCTGTGGCCAATGACCTTCGGTCTGGCCTGCTGTGCGGTCGAGATGATGCATGCGGGCGCGGCTCGTTACGATCTGGATCGCTTTGGTATCGTTTTCCGTCCTAGTCCGCGTCAGTCTGATTTGATGATCGTCGCTGGCACGCTGTGCAATAAGATGGCGCCGGCGCTGCGCAAGGTTTATGACCAGATGCCAGAGCCGCGCTGGGTGCTCTCGATGGGCTCCTGCGCCAATGGCGGCGGCTACTATCACTATTCTTACTCGGTGGTTCGCGGTTGCGACCGCATCGTGCCTGTGGATGTGTATGTCCCGGGTTGCCCTCCGACAGCTGAGGCCTTGCTCTACGGTCTGATTCAGCTGCAAAACAAGATCAAGCGCACCAACACCATCGCGCGTTAACCAAGATACGCATCATGGCAACCAAACTCGACGCGCTGCAACAAACGCTGCAAACGGCCTTGGGTGACAAGGCCGTTTCCTTGACTAAGGCTCTGGATGAATTGACTCTCGTGGTCAAGTCTTCCGACTGGCCGGCAATTTCACGCCTTCTTTGTGATCATGATGCGCTGCAGTTTAAGAGCTGCGTCGATCTATGTGGCGTGGATTACAGTACCTATAAGGACGGTGGCTGGGATGGTCGCCGTTTTGCCGTTGTTTACCATCTGCTGTCTGTCTCGTTGAATGCCCGCCTGCGTGTGCGCGTGTTTTGCGAAGACGACGAGCTGCCGCTGATCAATTCGGTGCTGGATGTCTGGCCTGGGGTCAACTGGTTCGAGCGCGAAGCTTTTGACCTTTACGGCATTGTGTTCACCGGCCACCCCGACCTGCGCCGAATCCTGACTGACTATGGTTTTGTCGGTCACCCCTTCCGCAAGGATTTCCCACTGTCTGGCAATGTGGAAATGCGCTACGACCCGACTCAAGGGCGCGTGATTTACCAGCCCGTGACCATCGAGCCGCGCGAGATCACTCCGCGCATCATTCGCGAGGAGAACTACGGTGGCTGAGATCAAGAATTACACGCTGAACTTCGGCCCACAGCACCCGGCTGCGCACGGCGTGTTGCGCCTGGTGCTGGAGCTGGATGGCGAAGTCGTGCAACGCGCCGACCCGCATATCGGCCTGTTGCATCGCGCTACCGAGAAGCTGGCCGAGCATAAGACCTTCATCCAGTCGGTTCCCTATATGGACCGACTCGACTATGTGTCGATGATGTGTAATGAGCACGCCTATGTGATGGCGATCGAGAAGCTGATGGGCATCGAGGTGCCTATCCGTGCTCAATACATTCGCGTCATGTTTGACGAAATCACCCGTATCCTGAACCACCTGATGTGGATTGGTGCGCACGGTCTCGATTGCGGCGCGATGACCATCTTCCTGTACGCCTTCCGTGAGCGTGAGGATTTGATGGACTGCTATGAGGCGGTATCGGGTGCGCGTATGCACGCAGCCTACTACCGCCCGGGTGGTGTCTATCGCGACCTGCCGGACAGCATGCCGCAGTACCAGGCTTCCAAGGTGCGTAATGCCGCGGCGATTCGTCAGCTGAATGAGAACCGCCAGGGCTCGCTGCTCGATTTCATTGAAGACTTCACCCGTCGTTTCCCGACCTATGTCGACGAATACGAAACGCTGCTGACCGATAACCGTATCTGGAAGCAGCGCACTGTCGGTATCGGTGTGGTGTCGCCTGAACGCGCGATCCAGCTTGGCCTATCCGGCGCGATGCTGCGTGGTTCGGGTGTCGAATGGGATCTGCGTAAGAAGCAGCCCTACGAGGTCTACGACAAGCTCGATTTCGACATCCCGGTCGGCGTGAATGGCGATTGCTATGACCGCTATCTGTGCCGTGTCGAAGAAATGCGTCAGTCCAACCGCATCATCAAGCAGTGCGTGGATTGGCTGCGCAAGAACCCTGGTCCGGTCATCGTCGACAATCACAAGGTGGCGCCGCCTTCGCGTCTCGACATGAAGTCGAATATGGAAGAGCTGATCCACCACTTCAAGCTGTTCACCGAGGGCATGCATGTGCCCGAAGGCGAAGCCTATGCAGCGGTTGAACACCCGAAGGGCGAGTTCGGCATCTATCTGGTGTCTGATGGCGCCAACAAACCCTACCGCCTGAAGATTCGTGCGCCGGGCTTTGTTCACCTGTCTGCGCTGGATGAAATGGCGCGTGGCCATATGATTTCGGATGTCGTGGCGATCATCGGTACGCAGGACATCGTGTTTGGGGAGATTGACCGGTGAGTGATCTCAATGCAGGGCTGAGCCCGGAATCTCTCGCGCAGATTGATCGCGAAGTGGCCAAGTATCCGGCCGATCAGAAGCGCTCGGCTGTCATGTCGGCCTTGCGCATTGCGCAGGTTGAAAAGCGCTGGTTGTCGAGCGACACGATCAAGTTCGTGGCTGACTACTTGGGTATTGCGCCCATGGCCGCCCACGAAGTGGCGACTTTCTACAATATGTATGACCGTAGCCCGGTTGGTAAGTACAAGCTGACTGTGTGCACCAATCTGCCTTGTGCTTTGTCGGGCGGTGCTGATGCCGGTGAGTATCTGCAAAAGAAGCTGGGTATCGGTTACAACGAGACCACCGCTGACGGCAAGTTCACCCTCAAGGAAGGCGAGTGCATGGGCGCTTGCGGCTACGCGCCGGTGATGCTGGTCAATAACCACACCATGTGTAACCACATGACGCCAGATGCGATTGATCGCAAGCTGGCTGAACTCAACTAAGGCCGGGGACGAAGCGCATGACCGTTTACGTCAAAGGCGTTGTATTCGACGGCGTCGATTTTGATGATCCGAACTCCTGGAACATCGACGCCTACATCCAGCGCGGTGGCTATGCAGCCCTGAAGAAGATCATTGCCGAGGGCATCAGCCAGGACGCGATCATTGCCGAGCTGAAGACCTCGTCCCTGCGTGGTCGTGGTGGCGCGGGTTTCCCTACCGGCCTGAAGTGGTCTTTCATGCCGCGCAGCTTTCCGGGTCAGAAATACCTGGTCTGCAATACCGATGAGGGCGAGCCGGGTACCTTCAAGGACCTGGACATCATCGTCAATAACCCGCACGCATTGATCGAAGGCATGATCATCGGCGGTTATGCGATGGGCATTTCGGTCGGCTACAACTACATCCACGGTGAAGTATTCGCCGCCTACGAGCGTTTCGAAGCCGCATTGGAAGAGGCGCGTCGCGCCGGCTTCCTCGGCGACAAGATTCTCGGCAGCGATTTCAGCTTCCAGCTGCATGCGCACCATGGTTATGGCGCCTATATCTGCGGTGAAGAAACGGCGCTGCTGGAGTCGCTGGAAGGCAAGAAGGGTCAGCCGCGCTTCAAGCCGCCTTTCCCGGCCAGCTTCGGTCTGTATGGCAAGCCGACCACGATCAATAACACCGAGACCTTTGCGTCGGTGCCCTACATCATCCGTGAAGGCGGGCAGAAGTTCCTCGAACTCGGCAAGCCGAATAACGGTGGCACCAAGCTGTTCTCGGTATCTGGTCATGTCAATCGTCCGGGCAATTTCGAGATTCCGCTCGGCACGCCGTTCAGCGAACTGCTGGAAATGGCCGGTGGCATGCGCGGTGGCAAGAAGCTGAAGGCCGTGATCCCTGGTGGTTCCTCGGCGCCGGTGCTGCCTGGTCACATCATGATGGAAACCACCATGGACTACGATGCGATCGCCAAGGCCGGCTCCATGCTGGGTTCGGGCGCCGTCATCGTCATGGACGAGACCGTCTGCATGGTTAAGGCGCTGCGTCGCCTGTCCTACTTCTACTACGAAGAGTCCTGCGGTCAGTGCACACCTTGCCGTGAAGGTACCGGCTGGTTGTACCGCGTGGTGGACCGCATCGAGCGCGGCCTGGGCCGCCCGGAAGACCTCGAGCTGCTGGAGTCGGTCGGCAAGAACATCGCTGGCCGCACCATCTGCGCGCTGGGCGATGCCGCCGTGATGCCGGTGCAAGGCATGCTCAAGCACTTCCGCGATGAGTTCCTGCACCATATCGAACACAAGAAATGCATTGTGCCTGGCTACTAAGTAGTCAGCCCCGAGCGGGTTTGCCAGCAAACCCTTCCTTGGCTGGTCGCAACAGACCAGGCATCCGCCAGTAGTAACAAACGAAAGTTCGGGCAGCCCGACCATGCTTGAAATCGAAATCGACGGTACCAAACTGACAGTCCCCAATGGCACTACGGTCATTGAGGCTGCGCGTTCTATCGGTACGCATATTCCTCACTTCTGCTATCACAAGAAGCTCTCGATTGCGGCCAACTGCCGCATGTGCCTCGTGCAGGTCGAGAAAGCGCCCAAGCCGCTGCCGGCTTGCGCTACGCCGGTCAATGATGGCATGAAGGTGTTTACGCACTCGGACATGGCTGTCAAGGCCCAGCAGGGCGTGATGGAATTCCTGCTAATCAATCACCCGCTCGACTGTCCGATCTGTGACCAGGGCGGCGAGTGTCAGCTGCAGGATCTGGCCGTCGGTTATGGTGCGTCGAGCTCGCGCTATGAAGAAGAAAAGCGCGTGGTGCCGAACAAGGATCTCGGTCCGCTGATTTCCACCGATATGACCCGCTGCATTCACTGCACGCGCTGCGTACGCTTCACCGAAGAAGTGGCCGGCATGCAGGAGATCGGCATGGCCGGCCGCGGCGAGCACTCCGAGATCATGTCCTTCATCGGTATGACCGTGGATTCGGAAATCTCCGGCAACGTGATCGATCTGTGTCCGGTTGGCGCGCTGACCTCCAAGCCTTTCCGTTACACCGCCCGTACCTGGGAGTTGTCGCGCCGCAAGAGCGTGAGCCCGCACGATGGCCTGGGCAGCAATCTGGTGGTGCAGGTCAAGAGCGATCGCGTGATGCGCGTGCTGCCGCTGGAAAATGAAGCCATCAATGAATGCTGGATCGCCGACCGCGATCGCTTCTCCTACGAAGCATTGAATAGCGAACAACGCCTGACCAAGCCCATGCTCAAGCAAGGCGGTCAGTGGATCGAGACCGACTGGCAGACCGCCCTCGAATACGTGGGTAATGGCCTGAAGTCGATCAGCAATGAATTTGGCGCGCAGTCACTGGCTGTGCTGGCCACCCCGCACTCGAGCGTGGAAGAGCTGTTCCTGCTCAACAAGCTGAGCACGGCGCTTGGTGCCGGTGCTGCCAGCTTTGGGACTCGTTATGCCGATGCGCGCTTGGCCCCTGCCCAGCAGGGCGCAAGCTGGCTTGGTCAGCCCATCGCCGATATCGCCGCTGCCAAAGCGGTGCTGCTGATTGGTTCGACCGTGCGCAAGGAGCAACCGCTGCTTGCCCAGCGTCTGCGTCAGGCTGTCAAGCGTGGCCTCAAGCTGTCGCTGATCAACCCGATGGATGACGAGTTGTTCACCACGGTGAGCAATAAGCTGATCGTCCGTCCGGATCAACTGGTCGAAGCACTGGCTGGCGTGGTCAAGGCCGCTGCTGAACTCAAGCAGCAAGCCGTGCCGGCTGAGCTCGCGAACGCCGTGGTCAGCGACGCTGCCCGTGCCATCGCCGAACAGCTGCTGGCCGCTACCGCCAATGAAGGCGACCGCGCCGCACTGCTGCTGGGCAATCTGGCTGCACACTCCCCGCGTGCCGCCGAGATCGCCAGCTTGGCTGCCCAACTGGCCGAGCTGACCGGTGCCACCCTGGGCTGGATGAGCGAAGCCGCCAACACGGTTGGCGCGCAGGTACTGGGCCTGCAGGCGAGCAATGCGCTGACTCAGTCGTGCAAGGCGGTACTGCTGTTCAATACCGAACTGGAATTCGATAGCCATGACGCGCAGGCTGCGTTGGCGGTCGCCAAGCAGGCCGAAATGGTCGTGGCCTTCTCGGCCTTCAAGCATGGCGCGCTCGATTACGCCGATGTGCTGCTGCCGATTACCCCGTTCTCGGAAACTGCCGGTAGCTTCATCAATATGGAAGGCAAGCTGCAAGCCTTCAATGGCGTGGTCAAGCCACTCGGCGATAGCCGTCCGGGCTGGAAGGTGCTGCGTGTGCTGGGCAATCTGCTCGGTCTGGAAGGTTTCGACTTCGACAATGCCGAAGCCGTACGCAAGGCTGCGCTGCCGCAAGGCGAGGCGGGCATCGCTGCTAAGCTGAGCAATGCCGTGCAGGGCGTCAGCATCCAGCTGCAGGCGCCATCGGCTGGCCTAGTGCGTCTGGGTGAAGTGCCGATCTATCAGGCTGATGCACTGGTGCGTCGTGCACCGTCGTTGCAGAAGACCCGTGATGCGGTCGCCCCGCAAGTGGGCCTGTCCGCCGCCACCGCCCAGCAGCTTGGTGTACAGGCTGGTGAGCGCGTGCAAGTCAGCCAGGGCGATGCCCATGCTAGCTTCCAGGTCGCGCTGGACGCCGGCCTGGCCGATGGCGTGGTGCGTCTGGCCGTTGCTCACCCGGACACCGTGGTGCTTGGCGCCATGTTCGCTCCCATTCAACTGACGCGCGCCTGAGGAGACAGTCATGATCGACGCGCTGCATAACGGTTTCCTCTCCGTGCTCGGCCCGACTCTGGGTCTGTTTGCCTGGACTCTGCTGAAGATCATCCTGATCGTTGCGCCGCTGTTCGGCGCGGTGGCCTACGCGACGCTGTATGAGCGCAAGGTGATCGGCTATATGCAGATCCGTATCGGCCCGAACCGCGTGGGTCCGTTCGGTTTGCTGCAACCGATTGCCGACGGCCTGAAGCTGTTGCTGAAGGAAATCATTTCCCCGCAAGCTGCTTCCACCGGCCTGTTCTTCCTGGCTCCAGTGATGGTGTTGGCGCCGGCGCTAGCGGTATGGGCGGTAGTGCCCTTTGCCCCTGGCTTGGTGTTGGCTGACGTAAACGCGGGTCTCTTGTATGTGATGGCCATCAGCTCGCTGGGCGTGTACGGCATCATTGTGGCTGGCTGGGCGTCCAACTCCAAGTACGCTTTCCTTGGTGCTTTGCGTGCCTCGGCTCAGGTGATTTCCTACGAGCTGGCCATGGGTTTTGCTCTGGTCGGTGTCCTGATGGTGTCGGGCAGTCTGAACCTTAGCGATATCGTGAATCAGCAAGGCCACGGCATCGGCGGTGGTTCCATCCTGTCCTGGAACTTCATCCCGCTGTTCCCCTTATTTCTGGTCTACCTGATCGCTGGCGTGGCGGAAACCAACCGCGCACCGTTCGACGTGGCCGAAGGCGAGTCGGAAATCGTGGCCGGTCACATGATCGAGTATTCGGGCATGTCCTTCGCCCTGTTCTTCCTGGGTGAGTACGCGAACATCTGGCTGATCTGCGCGATGACCTCGGTGTTGTTCATGGGTGGCTGGTTGTCGCCATTCGCAGCGACCATCCCCGTATTGGGCGCGCCAAGCATCTTCTGGTTGCTGGGCAAGATGATGTTCGTGATGTTCCTGTTCCTGTGGTTCCGTGCGACCTTCCCACGCTATCGCTACGACCAGTTGATGCGCCTGGGTTGGAAGGTATTCATCCCGGTGACCCTTGTTTGGATCGTCCTGGTCGCCGCCTGGATGCAAACCCCGTATTCGCTCTGGTGAGTTGAGCACCATGGAAAAGATTCAGAATTTCTTCAAGACCTTCCTGCTGGTTGAACTGGTCAAGGGCATGGCGCTCACGGGCCGGCATTTCTTCCAGCGCAAGATCACTGTTCAGTTTCCGGAAGAGAAGACGCCGTATTCGCCGCGCTTCCGTGGCCTGCACGCTCAGCGTCGCTATGCGAATGGCGAGGAGCGCTGCATTGCCTGCAAGCTGTGTGAAGCGGTGTGCCCGGCCATGGCCATCACCATCGAGTCGGAAGTGCGTGATGACGGCACGCGCCGTACCTCGCGCTACGACATCGATCTGACCAAGTGCATCTTCTGCGGCTTTTGCGAAGAAGCCTGTCCGGTCGACGCGATTGTGGAAACCCATGTGCTCGAATACCACGGCGAGAAGCGTGGCGACCTGTATTACACCAAGCCCATGCTGCTGGCAGTGGGTGACAAGTACGAAGCCGAGATCGCGAAGAACCGCGAAGCCGATGCCAAGTACCGCTAAACGACTATTACCGAGCCGGCAGCCATGACCCTGACCACTGTCATCTTCTATATTTTCGCGGCCATCCTGATCGCTTCGGCGCTACGGGTGATTACCGCCAAGAACCCGGTGCACGCCGCACTGAGCCTGGTGCTGTCCTTCTTCACCGGCGCCGTGCTGTGGATGCTGATCGAGGCTGAATTCCTCGCCATCTCGCTGGTACTCGTTTACGTCGGCGCGGTGATGGTGCTCTTCCTCTTCGTGGTGATGATGCTGGACATCAACTTCGAAGAGCTGCGCAAGGGTTTCTGGAGCTACTTCCCCTTCGCCGCCGTGGTTGCCGTGATCATGGCCGCCGAAATGGTGCTGATCCTGATCGCGCCGAGCACTGGCCTCGACGCTTATTCTGCCGTCGCACCGCTGCCGGAAGGCGTGTCCAACATCAAGCAGCTCGGCGTACCAATTTACACCGACTACCTGCTGCCCTTCGAGCTGGCCGCCGTGCTCCTGCTGGTTGCCATGATCGCCGCAGTGTCGCTGACCCTGCGTCGCCGCAAGAACACCAAGTACATTGATCCGGCTGAGCAGATCAAGGTGAAGCGCAACGACCGTCTGCGCATCGTCAAGATGGACGCCGTGGTCGAGCAGCCTGAGCCTGCTGCTGCCGATGAGGCTGGCGACAAGCCAGCGGCCTGAACCGAGACAAGACGAGCTTACAAGCCATGACGCTGACCCATTACCTCGTGCTGGCCGCGATCCTGTTCGCGATTTCGGTATTCGGCATTTTCATGAACCGCAAGAACATCATCGTGCTCTTGATGGCAATTGAACTGATGCTGCTGGCCGTGAATATGAATTTCATCGCCTTCTCCAAGTATCTGGGCGATACCGGTGGACAGATTTTCGTGTTCTTCATCCTGACCGTGGCAGCTGCTGAGTCCGCCATCGGTCTGGCTATCCTGGTCGTGCTGTTCCGTAACACCCGCTCGATCAATGTGGAAGATCTGGACAGCCTGAAGGGCTGACCCGAACTGCCCGATTGCAGCAAAGCCGCCGACCTACACAAGTAATACAGAACAAGACCGCGCTATGGATAAACCGACGCTCTATCTGCTGATCCCCCTTCTGCCGCTGTTTGGCGCCATCGTCGCCGGCCTGTTTGGCCGCTTCGTCGGTCGTGCCGGCGCGCACTGGGTGACCATTCTCGGTGTGGCTGCCGCCTGTGTCGGCTCCTTCTATGTGCTGTACGACCAGCTCAATGGCGGCGAGGCCTATAACGGCAATGTCTACACCTGGCTGACGGTGGACGGTATCGATGTCTCGGTCGGTTTCCTGGTCGACAAGCTGACCGCCATGATGATGGTGGTGGTGACCTTCGTGTCGCTGATGGTGCACATCTACACCATCGGCTATATGGAGGAAGATCCCGGCTACCAGCGCTTCTTCAGCTATATCTCGCTGTTCACCTTCTCGATGCTGATGCTGGTGATGGCCAATAACTTCGTGCAGCTGTTCTTCGGCTGGGAAGCTGTGGGCCTGGTGTCCTACCTGCTGATCGGTTTCTGGTTCAAGCGCCCGACCGCCATCTTCGCCAATCTGAAGGCGTTCCTGGTCAACCGCGTGGGTGACTTCGGCTTCCTGCTCGGCATCGGCTTGGTGCTCGCGCACTTCGGTTCTTTCTATTACGCCGATGTCTTCGCCAGCGCGCCGGCCATGAAGGACGCCACCATCAGCCTGTTCCCAGGCGTGCAATGGTCCTTGCTCAGTGTGGCTTGCATCCTGCTGTTCATTGGTGCGATGGGTAAGTCCGCCCAGTTCCCCTTGCATGTCTGGCTGCCCGATTCGATGGAAGGGCCGACCCCGATCTCCGCCCTGATCCATGCGGCAACCATGGTGACCGCCGGTATCTTCATGGTCGCGCGTATGTCGCCGCTGTTCGAGCTGTCCGATACCGCGCTGAACTTCATCATGATCATCGGTTCGATCACCGCGCTGTTCATGGGCTTCCTGGGCATCATCCAGAACGATATCAAGCGCGTGGTGGCTTACTCGACCCTGTCGCAGCTCGGTTATATGACCGTCGCGTTGGGCGCCTCGGCCTACTCGGTCGCGGTGTTCCACCTGATGACGCACGCCTTCTTCAAGGCCTTGCTCTTCCTTGCAGCCGGCGCCGTGATCATGGCTATGCACCATGACCAGGACATCCGTCGCATGGGTGGCTTGAAGAAGTACATGCCAACCATTTACTGGACCTCGCTGTTCGGCTCTCTGGCGCTGATCGGTACGCCTTTCCTGTCCGGTTTCTACTCGAAGGATTCCATCATCCTAGCCGTGGGCGCTTCGCAGCTGCCAGCCGCTGGGTGGGCTTACTTCGCGGTGCTGACCGGCGTATTCGTGACCGCCTTCTACTCCTTCCGTATGTTCTTCCTGGTCTTCCATGGCGAGGAGCGTTTCGGCAAGGTGGATGAGCATCATGGACATGACGAGCATCACGCCGACGATGACCACCATCATGGTCTGGCGCCGGGCGAGAAGCCGCACAGCCCGGGTCTGGTGGTGACTGGCCCGCTGGTTGCGCTGGCCATCCCGTCCCTGGTCATTGGTTTTATCGCCATCGGCCCGATGTTGGCGGGTGACTTCTTCAAGAATGTGATCTTCGTGAACAGCGAAGCACACCCGGCCATGGAAGCGGTCATTCACCATGCGCATGACGCGCTGGGCATGGGCCTGCACGCCTTTATGACGCTGCCGTTCTGGCTGGCGCTGGGCGGTGTAGTGACGGCCTGGTTCTTCTATCTGAAGAAGCCGTCGATTCCGGCCGCGATTCAGGCCAAGACCGGCGCGCTGAATACCTTGCTGGAAAACAAGTACTACATGGATCACCTTTATATCCAGGGTTTTGCGACCTTCGGTCGCAAGCTGGGCAAGGTGTTCTGGAAGGCGGGCGATACCGTCCTGATCGATGGTCTGATCGTCAACGGTGCCGCCAAGCTGGTGGGTGTGTTCGCAGGTCTGGTGCGTCGCGTACAGACTGGCTACATCTACCATTACGCGTTTGCCATGATCATCGGCGCCTTGCTGCTGCTGACCTGGTGGCTGGGTCGCTTCCTGATTACGCAGTAATCGTGCGCTGTGCACGCTTAAAGAAAACACATTCAGTAGGTAAGGGTGGATATGTCTGAACATCTGTTGAGTCTGGCGATCTGGGTGCCGATCGTGGCCGGCCTCATCGTGCTAGCGACCGGCGGCGATAGCCGCGCCGGCTGGGCACGCGTGATCGCGCTGCTGGGCGCATTGCTGGGCTTCCTGGTTACCATCCCGCTCTACACCGAGTTTGCAGATCTGCACGGTGGCATGCAGTTCGTGGAAAAGATGCCGTGGATCCCGGCCTTCAATATCAACTACCACCTCGGTGTTGATGGCCTGTCCATGTTCTTCGTGATCCTGAATGCCTTTACCACGCTGCTGGTGGTGATCGCCGGCTGGGAAGTGATCGAGAAGCGCGTTGCCCAATACATGGCGGCCTTCCTGATCATGTCCGGCTTGATCAATGGCGCGTTTGCCGCAATGGATGCGATGCTGTTCTATGTGTTTTTTGAAGCGATGCTGGTGCCGCTATACCTGATCGTTGGTGTGTGGGGCGGTCAGAATCGCGTCTACGCCGCGATCAAGCTGTTCCTGTACACGCTGATGGGTTCGCTGCTGCTGCTGGTGACCTTCATCTACCTGTATTTCCAGGCCGGCAAGACCTTCGAGATCGCCGAATTCCAACGCGTTGCCCTGCCGCTGGCCGTGCAAGGCTTCATGATGATTGCCTTCTTCTTCGCCTTTGCGGTGAAGGTGCCGATGTTCCCGGTGCACACCTGGCTGCCAGATGCCCACGTGGAAGCGCCGACCGGCGGTTCCATGGTACTGGCTGCGATTACCCTGAAGCTTGGCGCTTACGGCTTCCTGCGTTTTGCCCTGCCGATTGCACCGGATGCCGCCCGTGAATGGGGCTGGATCATCATCGCGCTGTCCCTGGTCGCCGTGGTTTATATCGGCCTGGTTGCCCTGGTGCAGACCGATATGAAGAAGCTGGTCGCCTATTCCTCGATTTCCCATATGGGCTTCGTGACACTGGGCTTCTATATGTTCGCCGATGGCGCACCAACCACCTACGGTGTCGAAGGCGCGCTGGTGCAGATGATTTCGCACGGCTTCGTGTCGGCCGCCATGTTCTTCTGTATCGGTGTCATGTACGACCGTGTGCACAGCCGCAAGATCGCCGACTACGGCGGTGTGGCCAATACCATGCCCAAGTTCGCTGCCTTCTTCCTGCTGTTCGCGATGGCCAACTCCGGTCTGCCGGCTACCTCGGGTTTCGTCGGTGAATTCATGGTGATCATCGGTGCCGTCAAGGTGAACTTCTGGTACGCGTTTGCCGCTGCCACCACCCTGATCTTCGGCGCTGCCTACACGCTGTGGATGTATAAGCGGGTGATCTTCGGCGAAGTGGCCAATGAGCACGTTGCCGAGCTCAAGGATGTGAATCTGCGTGAATTCGCCGTGCTGGCCGTGCTGGCCGTGACCGTGCTGGGCATGGGTCTGTACCCACAAGCCTTCACCGAAAAGATGCACACCAGCGTCGATACGCTGATCACCCAAGTTAAACACTCCAAGCTGCCTTGAGACGAACCGGGATTAAACAAGAATGACGCTCGCTAGTTTGAATCTGGTCGCCGCCCTGCCGGAAATCTGGCTCTTGTGTGCGGTCTCGGCCGTACTGCTGATCGACCTGTTCATCAAGGATGAACAGCGCGACATCACCTATGCACTGTCGCTGGTAGCATTGTTGGGGAGCGCCGTGCTGACCATCCAGGGTTTTTCCTGGACCCCGCGCGCCGCTTTCTCGGGCATGTTCGTCGCTGATGCGATGTCCGATGTGCTCAAGCTCGGCATGTATGCCGCCGTCGGCCTGATGCTGGCCTACAGCCGTGCTTATGCGGCTTACCGCCAGATGTACAAGGGCGAGCTGTTCACGCTGTCGCTGTTCGCGCTGCTGGGCATGATGGTGATGGCTTCTGCCACCAATCTGCTGACCCTGTATGTGGGTCTGGAGCTGCTGTCGCTGTCCCTGTACGCGTTGGTTGCCCTGCCGCGTGATTCCAAACCGGCTACCGAAGCCGCCATGAAGTACTTCGTGTTGGGCGCGCTTGCCTCGGGCATGTTGCTGTATGGCATGTCGATGATCTACGGCGCCACTGGCAGCCTGGATATCCACGCCATTGCCGCCAAGATCGCGGATGGCTCGGCCAGCCGCACCCTGTTGGTATTCGGCTTGGTCTTTATCGTCACCGGTATCGGCTTCAAGCTGGGCAACGTGCCCTTCCATATGTGGGTGCCTGATGTCTATCAGGGCTCGCCGACCGCGGTCACGCTACTGATCGGTTCGGCCCCCAAGCTCGCTGCCTTTGCCTTCGTCATGCGTCTGCTGGTTCAAGCCATGCCGGGTCTGCTGGTTGACTGGCAGGGCATGCTGATCGTACTGGCCGTGCTGTCGATTGGCGTGGGTAATATCGTCGCCATCGCGCAGACCAATCTGAAGCGCATGCTCGCTTACTCGACCATTTCGCACATGGGTTTCATGCTGCTGGGCATCCTGGCCGGTTCGGCCCAGGGCTACGCTGCCGGTATGTTCTATGCCATCGTCTACGCCATCATGGCGGTGGCGGGCTTCGGTGTAGTGCTGCTGCTGTCGCGTGCTGGTTTCGAAGCCGAACGCCTGTCTGATCTGAAGGGCCTGGCGCAACGCAGCCCCTGGTTTGCTTGGATGTTCCTGCTGGTGATGTTTTCGATGGCAGGTATTCCCGTCTTCGTTGGCTTCTTCGCCAAGCTGGCCGTCATTCAGGCGATTGTCGACATCGGTCTGATCTGGCTCGCCGTGGTGGCGGTGCTGTTTTCGCTGGTTGGCGCGTTCTACTATCTGCGCGTGGTCAAGCTGATGTTCATGGATGAGCCGACCGACCATAGCCCGATCGCAGTCAAGCTCGATATGCGCGTGCTGCTGTCGATCAACTGCCTGGCTGTGCTGGTCCTTGGCCTGATGCCTGATCGGCTGCTGCAGCTGTGCTATGAGTCGATTCGCCATAGCCTGGGCATGCTGTGAGTCCGGCACTCTATGCCTTTATCGGATTGGCGGCCTTGGCCGCCAATTTGCCGTTTATGGTCGAGCGCATCCTGTTTATCTGGGCGCCACGCCAGCATAAGGCCTTCGCTTGGCGCTTGCTCGAGCTGTGCCTGCTCTATCTGCTGATGGGTGGCCTGGGTCTGTGGTTGGAAAGCCGCCTGGGGCCTGTGCATACTCAGCGCTGGCAGTTCTATGTCACGACTTTCGCGCTGTTCGTGGTGGCGGCTTATCCTGGTTTTGTCTGGCGTTATTTCTGGCGCAAGCCGGGTATGTGAAATTTTTTGCATTCAGGGCTTGCCAGTTCTTCGTGAAGTCCCTAGAATGCGCAGCTCTTTAGGCGCGTAGCTCAGCTGGTTAGAGCACCACCTTGACATGGTGGGGGTCGTTGGTTCGAGTCCAATCGCGCCTACCAACATCGGAGTAAACGAAGATGTCCTTTCGAACTACTACTACCGGCACTCTCAATCTGGGCTGAGTCGGCTTTCGGAAGTTCGTTTATTCAAAAAAGTGCGACTTAGGTCGCACTTTTTTTTCGTCTGTAGCAAGCGCATCGCATGAATCTGAGAAGTCGGTGATCAGTCCGACTTCCTAATGTAGTCCCAACGTAAAGGTGGAATCGAAATGCCCATCGTCACGCTTCCCGACGGCTCCCAGCGCAGTTATGACCAACCCCTGCGTGTTGCAGATGTTGCCGCCAGCATCGGCGCAGGTCTGGCGCGTGCCGCCTTGGCCGGCAAGGTGGATGGTGTGCTGGTCGATACCTCCTATCTGATCGATCGTGATGTGCAGTTGGCGATCGTGACGGAAAAAGATGCGGACGGCTTGGAGGTGATTCGTCACTCGACGGCACATTTGCTTGCCTATGCGGTCAAGGAGCTGTTTCCTGATGCACAGGTCACCATCGGTCCGGTGATTGAGCATGGCTTTTACTATGACTTCAGCTATAAGCGGCCATTTACGCCAGAAGACTTGCTGGCAATCGAAAAAAAGATGGCCGAGCTGGCTAAGCGCGACATTCCGGTCGAGCGCTATGAGCTGAGTCGCGATGAGGCGATTGCCTACTTCAAAGGTATTGGCGAGCAGTACAAGGCCGAAATCATTGAGAGCATCCCGGCTGATCAGGTCTTGTCGCTGTATCGCGAGGGTGAGTTCACCGACCTGTGCCGCGGCCCGCATGTGCCGTCCACGGGCAAGCTCAAGGTATTCAAGCTGATGAAGCTGGCTGGTGCCTACTGGCGCGGCGATAGTCGTAACGAGATGCTGCAGCGTGTCTACGGTACGGCCTGGGCGAAGAAGGAAGACCTCGACCAGTATTTGCATATGCTGGAAGAGGCAGAAAAGCGCGATCACCGTAAGCTGGGGAAGCAGCTTGATCTGTTCCATCTGCAGGATGAGGCGCCGGGCATGGTGTTCTGGCATCCCAAGGGTTGGAGCCTGTGGCAGTCGGTTGAGCAATACATGCGTAAGCGCTTAGCCAAGGCGGGTTATCAGGAAATCCGCACGCCCATGGTCATGGACCGGGTGCTGTGGGAGAAATCCGGCCATTGGGAGAACTATCGCGAAAATATGTTCACCACGGAGTCGGAGAAGCGCGACTACGCGGTCAAGCCAATGAACTGTCCGGGTCATGTGCAGGTGTTCAATAGCGGCTTGCGCTCCTATCGTGATCTGCCCATGCGCTTGGCTGAGTTTGGCGCCTGCCATCGCAACGAACCTTCGGGTGCTCTGCACGGCATCATGCGCGTGCGTGGCTTTGTGCAGGATGATGCGCACATCTTCTGTACCGAAGATCAGATCGTGGCTGAATCAAAGGCTTTCAATGAGCTGGCCATGTCGGTGTACGACGACTTCGGCTTCGAGAATGTGTCGGTCAAGCTGAGCTTGCGCCCGGAAAAGCGCGCAGGCACGGATGAGACTTGGGACAGGGCAGAGAACGGCTTGCGCGAAGCGCTGCGCGCCTGTGGTGTTGAGTGGGAGGAATTGCCGGGTGAGGGCGCCTTCTATGGTCCTAAAGTCGAGTATCACATCAAGGATGCGCTGGGTCGTTCTTGGCAGTGCGGCACGTTGCAACTCGATTTCGTACTGCCTGAGCGCCTGAATGCGGAGTATGTGAGCTCGGAAGATAGCCTGCGCAAGCGCCCGGTCATGTTGCATCGCGCGATTCTGGGCTCCTTGGAGCGCTTCCTGGGCATTCTGATCGAGAACCATGCCGGCGCCTTCCCGCTATGGCTTGCGCCGGTGCAGGCGGTAGTGATGAGCATCAGTGAACACCAGGCTGATTACGCTGCTGAAGTCACCGAGCGGCTCAAGCAATTGGGCTTCCGTGTGGAAGCGGACTTGAGAAGTGACAAAATAGGCTTTAAAATACGGGAACATAGCTTGCAAAAGCTTCCTTACCAGATCGTCGTAGGCGATAAGGAAAAGGAAGCAGGCTTGGTTGCCGTGCGATCCCGCGGTGGTGAAGACCTGGGGCAGATGACGCTGGAAGCGCTGATCGAGCGCTGGAGCGCTGAGTCCATCAAGATCTGAGCCCGATGGCCTCGTTAATTCGAGGCCATTGTTACCGGGACGCGCGGTTTTCGTTTTTTACTTGGGAGTAACAGCTATCGCTCAGGATAAAGAGCCGCGGATCAATGGTGAAATCACCGCCCGCGAAATCCGTCTGTCTGGTGACGACGGCGAGCAACTCGGCATTGTTAGCCTGGCGGAAGCCATGCGCATGGCGGAAGAACGCGAAGTCGATCTGGTAGAGATCGCCCCGAACGCAGTGCCGCCGGTATGTCGCCTTATGGATTACGGCAAGTTCAAATACCGCGAAAGCAAAAAGCGGCATGAACAGAAGCTCAAGATCCGTCAGGTGCAGATCAAGGAAGTCAAATTCCGCCCGGGTACCGATGAAAATGACTTTCAGGTCAAGTTGCGCAATGTGGTGCGCTTCCTGGAAGAAGGTGACAAGGTCAAGCTCACGCTGCGCTTCCGCGGCCGTGAGATGGCTCACCAGGAAATCGGTATGGCTCAACTCAAACGTGTTGAGACCGAGCTCGGTGAATTGGCTGTGGTCGAGCAGTTCCCCAAGCTTGAAGGTCGTCAGATGGTCATGATGCTGGCCCCGAAGAAAAAAGCTTGAGTTGAATACAAGGTGGCGACAAGCCTTGGGTTGGTGTGAACCGATCCGCTCTTGTCGTAAATAACGTGGCGCTGGGCATTAAGTGTGGAGCAATTCACCACCTTGCGCCGGATATAACTAGGCTAAACGGAGTACGTCATGCCGAAGATGAAGACCAAATCGAGCGCGAAAAAACGCCTCAAGGTGTTGGGTAATGGTGGCGTTAAGCGCTCCAAGGCGTTCAAGCGCCACATCCTGACCAAGAAGACCACTAAGAACAAGCGCCAGCTGCGCGGCACGACCATGGTCCACCCGACCAATATGGCCTCCGTTCGCGCGATGTTGCCGTACGCTTAATCTTCTCGGAAAGGAATAAACCATGCCTCGCGTCAAACGTGGTGTAACAGCCCGCGCCCGCCATAAAAAAGTCCTCGCTCTCGCCAAGGGCTATCGCGGTCGTCGCAAGAACGTCTATCGCATCGCCAAACAGGCGGTGATGAAGGCCGGTCAATATGCATACCGTGACCGTCGTCAGCGTAAGCGTCAATTCCGTCAACTGTGGATCGCCCGTATCAACGCCGCTGCGCGTGAACTGGGTCTGAGCTACAGCAAGTTCATGAACGGCCTCAAGCGCGCTTCGATCAATGTTGATCGTAAGGTGCTGGCCGATCTGGCCGTGTTTGATAAGGCTGCCTTTGCGCAAATCGTTGCGCAAGCCAAGGCCAGCCTCGCGGCCTGAGCTCCAGGAAGTTGAAAAAGGGAGGCGCGAGCCTCCCTTTTTTTGTCTGCCCCCGCCTGTGTGTAACGGGATGCTGGCCATGCGGTTTTGAACAAGACCGCATCGCCAGCCTTATGAGGAGCGACGTACGATGAGCAATGTGCAAACCCTTCTTGACGAGGGCCTGGCTGCTTTGGCGGCTACGGCCGATCCGGTCGAGCTCGAGAACGTCAAAGCCAAGTACCTGGGCAAATCCGGTGCGCTGACCGAGCTGCTCAAGCAGCTTGGCGCGCTGCCGCCGGAAGAAAAGCGTAGCCAGGGCGCAGTCATCAATCAGGCCAAGCAGGCTTTCGAGGCTGCTTTGAATGGCCGGCGTGAGGCCATTGCGGCGGAAAAACTGAACCAGCAGCTGGCTGCCGAAGCGCTGGATGTCACCCTGCCCGGGCGTGGCAATGGTAGTGGGGGCCTGCACCCAGTGACCTTGGTCAAGGAACGTATCGTCGCGCTGTTCCAGTCCATGGGTTTTGAGGTGGCGGATGGTCCGGAAATCGAGGGCGACTGGCATAACTTCGAGGCGCTCAATACGCCCAAGGATCATCCAGCCCGCTCGATGCAGGACACTTTCTATGTAGGCGGTGGTAAGGATGGCGAGCCGCTGGTGCTGCGCACGCATACCAGTCCGATCCAGGTGCGCTATATGGAGAACCATAAGCCGCCAATCAAGATCGTGGCGCCAGGTCGTGTGTACCGTGTGGATTCGGATGCGACCCATTCGCCGATGTTTCATCAGATGGAGGGCCTGTGGGTGGCGGAGGGCGTAAGCTTTGCCGACCTCAAGGCCACGCTGATCGACTTCCTGCGCCGCTTCTTCGAGCGCGACGACCTGCAGGTGCGCTTCCGCCCGTCTTTCTTCCCGTTTACCGAGACCTCGGCCGAGGTGGACGTGCTTGGTGAGCGCGGCTGGCTGGAGGTGGGTGGCTGCGGCATGGTGCACCCGAATGTGCTGCGCAATGTCGGCATCGATCCCGAGCAGTTCACCGGTTTTGCCTTCGGCATCGGCCTCGATCGTTTCGCCATGCTCTATTACGGCGTCAACGATTTGCGCCTGTTCTTTGATAACGATCTGACCTTCCTCGGTCAGTTCCGTTAAGTCGATGCACTTGAGCGGGCCGCGGCCCGCTCTGCCCCCATCAAGTCCTGCTGAGGTGCCGTGTGGCGCCCGTCAATCCATAAGGGAACCAAGCCATGAAATTCTCTGAATCCTGGCTGCGCGAGCTGGTAAATCCAGCCTTGAATAATGCTGAGCTGGCCGAGTTGCTGACCATGGCCGGCCTGGAAGTGGAAGAGAACGATCCGGCCGCGCCGGCGTTCGACCGTGTGGTGGTCGCCCAGGTGCTGGAAGTACGTAAGCACGAGAATGCCGAGAAGCTCAATGTCTGCCAGGTGGATGCGGGGCTCGGTGGCGCACCGCTGCAGATTGTCTGTGGTGCGCCGAATGTTGCGCCCGGCGTCAAAGTGCCATGCGCCTTGGTGGGCGCCAGCCTGCCGGGTGATTTCAAGATCAAGGAAGCCAAGCTGCGCGGCGTGGAGAGCTTCGGCATGCTGTGTTCGGCCCGTGAGCTTGGCGTCAGCGAGGAGAGTGAAGGCTTGCTGCTCCTGCCGGCCGATGCGCCGGTCGGGGTGAGCTTCCGCGATTACTATCAGCTCGATGATCGCATCCTGACCCTGAAGCTGACGCCGAATCGCGCCGATTGCCTAAGCCTGAGCGGCATTGCGCGCGAAGTGGCTGCCTTGACTGATTCGCGCTACTCGCCGGTGGCCATCCAGCCGGCTGCGGTCACTATCGATGCGCAGCGCGCCGTTCACCTCGATGTGCCTGCAGCCTGTCCGCGTTATGTCGGTCGGGTGATTCAGGGCGTCAATGCTGCGGCAGCGACGCCGGATTGGATGCGTC
This sequence comes from Chitinimonas taiwanensis DSM 18899, assembly GCF_900119825.1. Classification (GTDB taxonomy): domain Bacteria; phylum Pseudomonadota; class Gammaproteobacteria; order Burkholderiales; family Chitinimonadaceae; genus Chitinimonas; species Chitinimonas taiwanensis. The sequence continues at coordinate 173,425 of NZ_FPKR01000011.1, forward strand.
GACGCCTGGAGCGCAGCGGCATCCGTTCGATCTCCGCCCTGGTCGACATTACCAACTATGTGTTGATGGAGCTGGGGCAGCCCATGCACGCCTTCGACCATGCCAAGTTGAAGGGCGATGTGCATGTGCGCATGGCGGTGGCGGGTGAGCAGTTGGAGCTGCTGAACGGCAAGCAGCTGGCGCTGGAGGCCGATATGCTGGTGATTGCTGACGGTAGCGGCCCTATTGCGCTGGCCGGCATCATGGGTGGCATGCCCACCTCGGTGCAGGCAGGGCAGACTCGAGATGTGTTCCTTGAGTCGGCCTATTTCGCGCCGGCTGTCATCAATGGCAAGGCGCGTCGCCTGGGTTTCGGTTCCGACTCCAGTCACCGCTACGAGCGCGGGGTGGATTTCGGCAACTGTCGCCAGGCCATGGAGCGTGCGACCGAGCTGGTCTTGGCCATCTGCGGTGGTCAGGCCGGCCCGCTGACCGAGGCGTTGGCCGAGCTGCCGGCGCGTGCGCCGGTGACGCTGCGCGTGCCGCGTGTCGCGCGCGTGCTGGGTATTTCGCTCGATGTGGCGCAGATCGTCGCCATGTTGCAGAAGCTTGGCTTGCAGGTGGGCCAGGATGGCGAGCGGCTGATCGTGACGCCGCCGAGCTACCGCTTCGATATCAATATCGAGGAGGACTTGATCGAGGAAGTGGCCCGCCTGTATGGCTACGACAATGTGCCGACGCGCGCGCCGAGCAATAGCTTGGCGATGCTTAAGCAGGATGGCAAGCTGCGGCCGGCTCTGGCAGTGAAGCTGGCTCTCGCCGCGCGCGACTTCCAGGAAATCGTCAGCTATGCCTTTGTGGAAGCGCAATGGGAGGCTGATTTCGCCGCCAATACTGCGCCGGTGAAGCTGCTGAACCCGATTGCCAGCCAGATGAGCGTGATGCGCTCGACCCTGATCGGCGGCCTGGTCAGCACCTTGATCGCCAATCTGAACCGCAAGCACGAACGTGTGCGTCTATTCGAGGTGGCGCGTGTATTCCACGGTGTGGATGCCAACCAGCAGCCGGAAAAGCTCGCGGGCCTTGCCTATGGCCCGCGTCTGCACGAGCAATGGGGTGCTACTGCCACGCGGGTGGACTTCTACGACCTGAAGGCCGATGTGGAGGCGCTACTCGCGCCGCGCCAAGCGCGTTTCGAGAAGGCTGAGCACCCGGCTTTCCACCCAGGTCGCTGCGCGAACATTCTGCTTGATGGCGTGGTCGTTGGGGTAATGGGCGAGCTGCATCCGAAGTGGGTGCAGAACTACGATTTGCCGGCAGCGCCGGTGCTGTTCGAAATGGATTTGGCGGCACTGATCCAGCGTGATCTGATCGCTGCCAAGCCGGTTTCCAAGTTCCAGCCCGTGCGCCGCGACCTGGCTTTCGTGGTCGATGATGCCGTGCAATACCAGGACATTCTGGATGCCATGGGCAGCGCCAAATCGCCCTGTGTTACCGGCATAGAAGGCTTCGATGTGTACCGTGGCAAGGGGGTGCCGGAAGGGAAAAAGAGCCTTGCATTCAAGGTGATATTGCAAGATACTCAGAAAACGCTTTCGGACGCCGAGATCGATTTGGCCGTCTCCCAGCTCGTCGCTGCGCTGCAACAACGCCACGATGCCCAGCTTCGCAGCTAGGCCCATTCCGCGACGAAATCCGCTTCAAGAATACCGAAATATGACACTGACCAAAGCTGAACTGGCCGACTTGCTATTTGACAAGGTCGGCCTCAATAAACGCGAGGCCAAGGACATGGTGGAGGCCTTTTTCGAGGAGATCCGCCAGTCGCTGGAAGCCGGGGAGAGCGTCAAGCTGTCCGGTTTTGGCAATTTCCAGCTGCGCGATAAGCCGCAACGCCCGGGCCGCAATCCCAAAACGGGCGAAGAGATTCCGATTTCCGCCCGTCGCGTGGTCACTTTCCACGCCAGCCAAAAGCTGAAGGGCATGGTGGAAGATAATTATGCAGACGGAAAGCTCGTCGCCGAGGTCTGAGCTGCCGCCGATACCGGCGAAGCGCTACTTCACCATTGGTGAGGTCAGCGAGCTATGTGGCGTGAAGCCGCATGTGCTGCGTTACTGGGAGCAGGAATTCACCCAGTTGCGCCCGGTAAAACGGCGCGGCAATCGTCGCTACTATCAGCATCACGAGGTGCTGCTGGTGCGGCGTATCCGTACGCTGCTGTACGAAGAAGGCTTCACCATCAGTGGTGCGCGCAATCGCCTCGAACATCAGGCGCTGGATGCAGCTGAGCATGGGCAGCTTGAACATGGCATGTTGGTGGAGGAGCCGGGCCAGCCAGGCCTGGATGCCTTGGCCATGCGCCGTGAGCTGGAGTCGCTACGTGATTTTCTTGCCAGCTGACTTGCGCTTGTCAGCTGCGGAAAGTCGGGTATAATCCGGCCTCCTTCGAGTCGGAGCGTGGCGCAGCCTGGTAGCGCACTTGCATGGGGTGCAAGGGGTCGGAGGTTCGAATCCTCTCGCTCCGACCAAGTAATACAAAAAAGGCCTGACAACTATGTTGTCGGGCCTTTTGCATTTTCAGGCCATCCTGGCCGCACAGAGGAGTGCCCTTGCTCAAGCAGGCCGTTGTGATGCTGGACTTTGAAACCACTGGATTGAGCCCTGCTCAGGGCGCGCGCATCACCGAGGTGGCCGCCTTGCGCATCATCGATGGCCAGATTACCGAGCGCTTTGTTTCGCTGGTGAACTGCGGTGTGCGCATCCCGGCAGAGATCACGGCGCTGACCGGTATCAGTCAGGAGATGGTGAATCAGGCCCCGTCGGTTGAGGCGGTGCTGGCTGAGTTGCGGCACTTTATCGGCACGGATGCGCTGGCGGCCCATAACGCCAGCTTCGATGCCAAATTCCTGCAGGCCGAATATGCACGCCAAGGCTGGGATGCGGGGAGTGAGGGTTGGCTGTGTTCCTTGTTGCTGGCGCGGCGTCTGTTGCCCGGGCAGGCAAGCTACTCGCTATCGCGCTTGGCTGGCGCACTGGGTTTGCGCTTTCAGGGGCGGGCGCATAGGGCGGAGGCAGATGCCGAGGTGTCGGCCCGGCTGCTGGTGCAGCTCACGCAGCGCCTCTGTGTTGCTTATGCTCAGCAGGCGGTTGAGATTGCGCTGCTGCGGCGGATCAGCCAGCTCAGTGCGGCCAAGGTGCCGGCCTTCCTGCAGCAGGCCTTGGCTGCGGCCTAGGCGCTGCTCATGCCAAAAACAAAAAAGCCCAGCGTGAACTGGGCTTTTTGTTTACATCTGGCTCCTCGACCTGGGCTCGAACCAGGGACCTACGGATTAACAGTCCGGCGCTCTACCGACTGAGCTATCGAGGAAAGGACGCGCAAGATACCGGCAGATGGTCCTGCTGTCAAAGCCTGAAGCAAATTTCTTTCCCAGGCGGTCCAGGCTGGACTGGAAAAGTAAAAAGCCCAGCGTGAACTGGGCTTTTTACTTGCGTCTGGCTCCTCGACCTGGGCTCGAACCAGGGACCTACGGATTAACAGTCCGGCGCTCTACCGACTGAGCTATCGAGGAAAGGAGGCGCAAGATACCGGCCGGCGCTGGCCTTGTCAAAGTTTTTTTGCGCGGCGCGGTATGGATTAGGCCGCTGGCGCGGCGCTTGGCTGGCTATGCTGTTAGCAGTTATAGGGATTACTAAGTGATGAGGGAGTGTTATGCGCTTGCGTTGTCTGGGCGTGCTGTGCTGCCTGCTGGCGCTCTTGCCGGTGTCGGCGCGCTGCCTGTATCGACTGACGGTGATTCCGCTCGGTTATGCGAGTTTTGTCGATGCGTCCGGCCAGGTGCGGGGCTTCTATCCGGATCTGTACCGCGAGCTGGCGCGGCGTAGCCAATGCATCTTGCTGCTGGAAGCGCTGCCGGCCGAGCGTGCGCGTGCCATCGCGCCGATACGACCGTCGGCCCTGCGTGGGCCGGTCGGTACGCTGCCGTCGCCTGTACATGAACAGCAGTTCGTGCCCTTGGCCAAGGAGCCGATGGAGCTGGTATTACGCGCCGATAGCGGCGTAAACAGCCTGGCCGATGCGCTCAAGCAATCCAGGCTGGTGTTTGGCGTGATCCGAGGCGTTACCTACGGCGCCCAGGTCGACCGCCTGCTGGCCAGCTTGCCGCCCAGCCGCGTGGATATCTCGGTCGATGCGCAGACCGTGTATCGCAAGCTGGAGGCGGGCCGCATTGCCGCAACTTTCGGCAATGCCTATGTGTACCGCTGGTATTTCGATCAGTCGCCGGCCAAGGTGGCAGTGCGTGTGTTACCGGTGCCGGGCAGCCGCAGCCTGCCTGTCGGGGTAGCTCTGGATGCGCGTGTGCTATCCGTCGACGATCTGGCCCGCTTGCGCCGGGAGTTGGAGGCGATCCGTGATGAGGGGCTGTTTGAGCAGATGATGGCCCGCTATCTGGGCGCTGAGCTTGCCCGCGAGCGCCAATACCATCGGCCCCGGTCGGGTTGATGGTGCTCTGCAGTTTGGCTGTTGCGGCTGGCAGGATAGGTCACGTGTCGCCAGTTCGCGCGGTGGGTGGCAGACTTGCCGGCTACAACTCGCCCACAAGGAGATCGGCATGCGCCCGATTGCGATAGTTCAGCATGTGGCTGACGATGGTCCGGCCTATTTCGCTACCTGGCTGGAACAGCAGAATCTGCCCTACCGGGTGTTCCCCCTGTTCGATAATGCGCATCTGCCCGAGCGCATGGATGACTATGCCGGCCTGTGCGTGCTGGGCGGGCCGATGAGCGCCAATGACGCGCTGCCCTATTACCCGCAGCTGATTGCGCTGATCCGCGAGGCGGTGGCGCTGGATAGGCCGGTCATTGGCCATTGCCTGGGTGGCCAGCTGATGAGCGTGGCGCTGGGTGGTGAGGTGGGGGCGGCCGAGCATGTGGAGATAGGCTGGAGCGAGCTGCAGGCCGAGGCGGGCGCTGAACGCTGGTTCGGTGGGCTGCCCAGTGCCAACCTGTTCCAATGGCATGGTGAATCCTTTTCCATTCCGCCCGATGCCATGCGCGTGGCCTGCGGCACTTACTGTGCGAACCAGGCGTTTGAATATGCTGGCAAGCATCTGGCCATGCAGTTTCACTGCGAGGTCGATGAGGCCAAGATCCGCCTCTGGCTGGATAAAGGCCATGATGAGCTCATCCACAGCCAATCTCCGGCCGTGCAGCAGGCTGCCGCGCTATTGCCCGATCTGACCGCGCGGGTCGCGCAGAGCCAGCAGGTGGCGGCGGCCATTTACCACGAATGGGCGCGCGGCCTACCAGGGCGGCGTTAGCGGCCGAGCTGTGCCGCCAGCCAGCCATACAGGCGGCTGTTATCGCTCCAGGCTACATTGAAGCGGAAATGGCGGCTGCTGCCGCCTTCCGGCAGGTAGAAGCGCCCGGGGGCCAGTGCAATGCCGGCCTGGGCGGCGCGCTCTGTCAGAGTGTCCACATCCAGTTCGGCCGGTGCCTGTGCCCACAGGAATAATCCCCCGCTGGCCGGATGGAAGACCTGCCAGCCCAGCTCGCCCAGGCGCCGGCTTACCCGGCTGTGTGCTTCGGCCAGGCGCTCGCGCAGGCGGTCCAGATGGGTGCGGTGATGGCCATCGGTCAGCATGGTCAGCGCGGCCGACTCCATGATGGCCGAGCCAGTCAGGCCGGCACTCATCTTCAGCTGGGTGGCGCGCGCCACCGTCTGCCCATCGGCCGCCAAGTAACCGAGGCGCAAGGCGGGCGACAGGGTCTTGGAGAAACTGCCCAGATAGATGACCCGCTGCAGCCCATCCAGGCTGGCGAGGCTTGGCACGGGCGTGGTCAATAGATCGGCAAACGGATCATCCTCAATCACCCGGAAATCGCAGCGCTCGGCCAGTTTGAGCACTTGGTGTGCGGTGGCGGGGCTGGTGGTGGTGCCGGTTGGGTTGTGCAGCGCGCTATTGGTGAAGAAGGCCACCGGGCGGGCCTCGGCGGCCAGGCGGGCCAGCTCGGCCACATCCGGCCCGTTCGCCAGCCTGGGCACGCCCAAGAGGCGCGCGCCGTGGCCAAGCAGGGCGGCGATCAGGGTCGAGTAGCCGGGGCTGTCTATCAGTACCGTGTCGCCAGGCCGCACCAAGAGACGCAGGGCCAGGTCCAGCCCTTGGCTGGCGCCGTGGGTCAGCACCAGCTGATCGGCCGGTGCCTCGATGCCGCGCAGGGCAAGCCGCCATTGCAGATGCTGGCGCAGCTCGGGCAGGCCCTGTGGGTGGCCGTAGCCCGCCAGCACCTCGGCCGGTGCACGCGCCATGGCGCGTAGCGCGCTGCGCACCCCGTCCTCATACAGCCAGTCGGGGGGCAACCAGCCGCCGCCCGCCTGCAGGGCCAGCTCGCGGTCTTCATACACGCGGCTGAGCAGCCAGTCCTCATCCACCGGCGCGCGCGGTGGCGGGCTGCGTAAGGGCGCGCGGGCGGCCACGAAGTAACCGCGTGCGCGCTGCGACTGTATCCAGCCTGCCGCCACCAGGCGGTTATAGGCCTCGGCCACGGTAAACGGGCTGACGCCGCAGCTCTGGGCCAGGCCGCGTACCGAGGGCAGGCGTACGCCTTCATTCAGCAGGCCGCGTTCTATCTTGGCGATCAGGCCCTGCACGATCTGTTCGGTCAGCGGCGCCAGCGCCTTGGGGTCGAGCTGCAGCATGGTTTTCGCTCACTGTACTGGGTTGGGTCGCAATACATCTCGCCACGGCAAGGGGGGCTGTGTATCTGGCTGATCTGGGGAAGCCAGCGAGATACTGCAGGCAGTTCTGCGGCTATCGCGCACCGCGCTTACCAGTACGCAGCCAATACAGATCATTACACTTTCTGCCCGGGAGACCAAGATGGCCGCCAATGCACTCGATGCCGAACTTGACCTGGACGCCTACTGGATGCCGTTCAGCCATAACCGCTACTACAAGCAAAGCGCCGAACACCGCAGCAACCGGCTGCTGGCGCGTGCCGAGGGCAGCTATTACTGGACCACCGAGGGCAATAAGCTGTACGACGCACTGTCTGGTCTATGGTGCTGCGGTCTTGGCCACCGCCACCCCAAGCTGGTTGAAGCGGTGAAAAAGCAGCTCGATGTGCTCGACTATGGCACCGCCTTCCAGATGGGTACGCCGGGCGTATTCAAGCTGGCCGAACGGATTGCCGAGGCGGCACCGGCTGGCTTCGAGCATGTGTTCTTCTGCAACTCGGGCTCGGAAGCGGTCGATACCGCCCTGAAGATGGCACTGGCCTACCACCGCGCGCGTGGCGAGGCGCACCGCACCCGCTTCATCGGGCGTGAAAAGGGCTATCACGGCGTCGGCTTTGGCGGCATCTCGGTCGGCGGCATGGTGGCCAATCGCAAGATGTTTGCCGCCGGCATGCTGCAGGGCGTCGACCATCTGCCGCATACCCATAATCTGAAGGAAATGGCCTTCAGCCGCGGCGAGCCCGATTACGGCACGCACCTGGCCGATGAGCTCGAACGGCTGGTGGCGCTGCATGATGCGTCCACCATTGCTGCGGTCATCGTCGAACCGATGCAGGGTTCGGCCGGGGTGATCGTGCCGCCCAAGGGTTATCTGAAGCGCCTGCGCGAGCTGTGTTCCAAGCACGGCATCCTGTTGATCTTCGACGAGGTGATCACCGGTTTCGGCCGCATGGGCAAGCCGTTTGCCGCCCAGCACTGGGATGTGACACCCGACCTGATCACCTTTGCCAAGGGCGTGAACAACGGCCTGGTGCCCATGGGCGGCGTGATTGCCACCAAGCAGATCTACGACACCTTCATGACCGGCCCCGAGCATATGGTCGAGTTCTTCCATGGCTACACCTATTCGGGCCATGCGCTGGCGGTGGCCGCCGCGCATGCCGCGCTCGATGTGATCGCCGAGGAGGATATCTACCAGCGCGTGAACAGCCTGAGCCGCAGCCTGGAAGAGACCGTGCATGGTCTGAAGGGTGAGGCCAATATCATCGATATCCGCAACTGCCAGCTGGCCGCTGCGGTGGAACTCGCGCCGATCGAGGGCAAGCCCGGCCTGCGGGCGATCCGCGTGTTCGAAGAGGCGCTCAAGCGCGGCGTGCTGTTCCGCTTTACCGGCGACATCATCGCCATGGGCCCGACCTTTATCTCCACACCTGACGAACTGAGCCGCATGACCGAGGTGCTGCGCGATTCGATCCGCGCCGCCGGCTAAAACTTCCTGCTAATGCAAGGCCCGCCATCCCTTGCGGAGGGCGGGCGATATGAAAGTGACCCTCTCCATGAGCAAGACCATTCACCACTGGATCAATGGCGCCGAAGTGGCCGGCCAATCGGGCCGCTTCAGCGATGTGTACAACCCGGCGTTTGGCGAAGTCAGCGCGCGGGTGCAACTGGCCATGCCGACCGAGCTTGCTGCTGCCGTCGCCGCCGCCAAGGCAGCCTTTCCGGCCTGGGCGGCCACGCCGCCGCTGCGCCGCGCGCGCGTCATGTTCAAGTTCAAGGAATTGCTGGAAAAGCATGCCGAGGAGATCGTCGCGGCGATTGCCAGCGAGCATGGCAAGGTCAAGGCCGATGCGCATGGCGAGCTGATCCGCGGCCTCGAAGTGGTCGAATTCGCCTGCGGCGCGCCGCATCTGTTGAAGGGCGAGTTTGCCGAGAATGTCGGCACGGCAGTCGATAGCTATAGCCTGCGCCAGCCGCTGGGCGTGGTGGCCGGCATCACCCCGTTCAACTTCCCGGCCATGGTGCCGATGTGGATGTTCCCGCTCGCCTTGGTGGCTGGTAATAGCTTTATCCTCAAGCCGAGCGAGCGCGACCCGAGCACCGCCCTGATCCTGGCGCGCTTGCTGAAGGAAGCTGGCTTGCCCGATGGCGTGTTCAATGTGGTGCAGGGCGACAAGGTGGCGGTCGATGCGATCCTCGATCACCCAGACATCCAGGCGGTCAGCTTTGTCGGCTCCACCCCAATTGCGCAATACATCTATGCGAGCGGCACGGCCAAGGGCAAGCGCGTGCAGGCCTTGGGCGGCGCCAAGAACCATATGGTGGTGATGCCCGACGCCGACCTCGATCAGGCGGTGGATGCCTTGATGGGCGCCGCCTACGGCTCGGCTGGCGAGCGCTGCATGGCGATCTCGGTGGCGGTGGCGGTGGGTGATGCCACGGCCGACGCGCTGATCGCCAAGCTCGCGCCCAAGGTGCAGACGCTCAAGATCGGCGCCTGGGATTCCTCGGCCGATGTGGAAATGGGCCCGCTGGTCACGCGCGAGCACAAGGCCAAGGTGGCCGGCTATATCGACGCCGGCGTGGCCGAAGGTGCCAAGCTGGTGGTGGATGGCCGCCATCATGTGGTGGCGGGCTGCGAAAGCGGCTTCTTCCTCGGCGGCTCGCTGTTCGACGGCGTACGCACCGAGATGAAGATCTACCAGGAAGAAATCTTCGGCCCGGTGCTGTGCGTGGTGCGCGTGGATTCCTACGAGGAGGCGATCCGCATCACCAATGGGCACGCTTACGGCAATGGCACCGCCATCTTTACCCGCGACGGCGATGCGGCGCGCGACTTTGTGGCGCGCATCCAGGTCGGCATGGTGGGGGTGAATGTGCCGATTCCGGTACCGATGGCCTTTATGAGCTTTGGCGGCTGGAAGGCATCGCTATTCGGCGACCATCACGCTTACGGCGCCGAGGGCATCCGCTTCTACACGCGCCTGAAGACGGTGACCGCGCGCTGGCCGCAGTCGATCCGCTCGGGTGCCGAGTTTGTGATGCCGACCATGAAGTAAGGTGGTTAAAGCCGTCACCCGCAAAAAAAGCCCCGCCTGGTGCGGGGCTTTGTTTCTGGACTGCAGGCCACCAGGCGGCCTAGGCGCGAAAGCGTGCAATATCCTGACGCATGGCCAGGGCAATATCGGACAGATCAAGCGCGTAGCGGCTGGTCTGCTCAGCCGAAGCGCTATTGCGCTCCACCATATTGGCAATCTGCTCCACGGCCTCGGCAATCTGGTGGCCGGCCTGGTCCTGTTCCTTCAGCGCGCTGGAAATGGTTTGGACCTGTTCCTCCACCCGTAGCGCATCGGCAGTGATGGTGTTGACGGTACTGCCCGCTGCCTGGGCCAGTTCCAGCCCGCTGGCCGCCCGTTCTACCGCGCTGCCCATGGTCAGCATCGATTGCTGGGCGGAGCGCTGGATACCGCTGATCTTGTGGCTGATCTCGCCGGTGGCGGCAGTGGTGCGTTCAGCTAGCTTGCGTACCTCATCGGCCACCACCGCAAAGCCGCGACCCTGCTCGCCGGCACGGGCGGCTTCAATGGCGGCATTGAGGGCCAGCAGATTGGTTTGATCGGCCACTTCGCGGATCACCTGCACAATGCTGCCGATCTCGGCGGAGCGCTGGTCCAGCTCACGGATCGAATCCGCGGTGTGGCGGATGACCGTGGCGATCTCGCCCATTTCGCGCACAGCCTTGTCGATGACCTGGGCTCCGTCGTTGGCATGGTGTTCCGACTCCACCGAGAAATTCATGGCCTCCCGGGCGCTGTCGGCCAGGTGGCTGATGCTGGTGGACAGCTGTTCAACCGCTGAGGCCATGCTGGCGGCTGCATCGCTTTGCTGGCGTGAGCCATCTGATACCTGGCGGGCCGAGCTGCTCAGGTCCTGCACCATGGCGATCAGCTGGTCGCTGGTACGGTCGGCCCCCCTGAGCACGCCTTGCACGCTTTCGGCCAGGCTGTTGAAGGCCTTGGCGGTCGCCGCTACCTCATCATTTCCCTCCACCTGCACCCGCCGTGTGAAGTCGAGGTCTTGTTGAATGGCGCGAATGGTGCCGGATAGATTGCCCAGCTTGCCGGTAATGCTGCGCACAATCAGGTAGGAAAGCAGTAAGGCGAGCAGCGTGACCACTGCCACGATGGCGATCAGCCGGGTGCGCGCAGCGGCATAGTCCTCGTGGGCGGCCTGCGAGAGCGCACCGGCCCTGGCTACATTGAATTCCACCAGTTGGTCCACGGTGGGCAAAAAGCTGCGAAAGCCCTTACGCCCCTCACCGCGGAAGAAGGCCAGCGCGGCCTCCTGATCGCCGCGCTCCACCAGCGCACGAAAGGCCTTGTGGGTGGCCAGATAGGCAGCCAGCTGTGCCTGATAGCCGCTGAACAGCGTCCTTTCCTCCTCGGAACTGAGGTACTTGGCATATGCCTGCTCAAAACCCTGCAGCGCTTCAAGGTTCTTGCCCAGACGGCCAGCCACCTCCCGTATTTCCTCGGCATCTTTCGCAATCAGAAACTGGGTTTCACGATTACGGAAATCGATGGCCTCGGCCCGCATGGCGCCCGAATAGCGCACGCCGGGCAAGGCATCGTCGGTCACATGCAGCAGGGCATGGTCCAGATGGGCCAATGAGCTGATTCCCACCACTCCCATGGCCAGAACCAGTACGACCAGGATGGCAAAAGCCAGGATCAGCTTGTGGGCGATGCGCATGATGGGGACTCCCGGAAGTGAGCTAACCCATTGTTTGTAGCGGGCCGGGCTGGTAGCGACAAGCGCCGATTGCGGCGCTGTCCAGGCTAGAAAGCCAGCAGCCCCTGCGGCCCCGGCCGGTGTTCGCGCTCGAAGGCCAGTAGCGCCTGCTTGAGCGGCAGGCCGCCCGCATAACCGGTTAGCGAGCCATCCGCGCCGATCACGCGGTGGCAGGGCACGATCAGCGCAATTGGATTGCTGCCATTGGCGCGCCCGACGGCGCGGCTCAAGTTCGGGTCGCCCAGCTCGCGCGCGAGCTCGCCATAGCTGCGGGTTTCGCCATAGGGAATGGCCAATAGGCGCTGCCACACCTGTTGCTGGAAAGCGCTGCCCTCGGGCGCCAAGGGCAGTTCGAAGACGGTACGTGTGCCGGCCAGGAATTGCCCAAGCTGGTGGCGCACCTCGGCCAGGCGCTTTGCATCGGCTTGGGCGTCGCCTAGCCGGGCATAGGTTTTGGGTGAGGGATTGAAATGCAGCTGGGTCAGCGCGCCGGCTGCGTCGACCACGGCCAGCATGGGACCAAACGGGGAGGCGATCAGATCGTAGTAGTGTGTCATGGCTTATCGCTCAGGCTGGCCCACAGATGGGCGGTGGCGAGGCTGCGCCACGGGGCAAACGGCGCCATTAGCGCCTGGGTGGCCTCGGCCTTCGGGCGCTCGCCCAGCTGGAACTGACGTTGCAGTGCGGCGGTCAGGCCCGCGTCGCCCACGGGCACGCAGTCGGCAAAGCCGCCGCCGCGCAGCAGCGTGTACTGGGCGGTCCACGGTCCAATGCCGCGAATGGCGGTCAGGCGGCGCAGGGCGGCCGGGAAGGACCAGTGCGGCAGCTGCTCGATATCGATGCCGTGCTCGAGCAGGTAGCGCGCGGTGTCGACCAGATAGGCGGCCTTGCTGCGCGAGAACTGGCGCGTGCACAGCGTGGCCGGGTCCAGCGCTGCCACGGCCGCCACGCTGGGATGGGCGAGCATGCCCTCGCCAGCCGGCTGGCCGGCCAGCTCGATGACCACGCGGCGCAGGGTGGCAGCGAAGGCCAGATTGACCTGCTGGCCGACAATCGCCCACACTAGGCTTTCGAACACGGTGGCCGAGAGCGGGAAGTGCAGGCCGGGGCGGCGTGCCAGCAGCGGCGCGAGTGCCGGGTGTTGGCGCGCGCTGCGCTCGAAGCCGGCCACCTGGCCGTTCAGGCCCAGGCAGCGTAAGGCCATGTGATGCGCGGCACGCATCTGGGCCGCACTGGGCGACTGGGCGCCCGCCACGCTGCAGTGCGCGCTGGCGCCATCCAGATGCAGGTTGAGCCGGAACGGCTCGCCATCCAGCAATACGGCTTTGCAGAGTTGTTGGCCATCGCGCCGCTCGGCCGGGCCTTGGGCGTCGCGGCCCAGGTAGGCGAGTACTTCCTCGCTGCGGTAAGCGCTGGGCAGGCTGAGCGTGAAGTGCGTGCTGTGGCCGAGCGCGCGGTAGGCGGCTGGCGTCAGCGCGTGGGCCTGGCGGAACTGGCGGTGGAACACCGCCTCGCTGGCAAAGCCTGCGGCATAGCCGATATCCGCCACATGGTCCTGGCTGCGCAGCAGGGTGTCGGCGGCCCAGTCCAGCCGCGCGCTGCGCAGCAGGCGGGCCGGTGTGGTCTGGCCGTGTTCGCGGCATAGCGCATGCAGGGTGCGGCGCGAGACGCCGGTGCGTGCGGCCAGCGCATTCACATCGCCGGGCGCGGCCGGCGCGTCGCGCAGCAGGGCGCGCAGCGCCTCGTAACAGGCTTCGCCGCTTGGCTGGCCGCGGTAGAACAGATCGGGCTGGCAGCGCTTGCAGGCGCGCAGACCGGCCGCCTGGGCCGCGGCCTCGCTGGCGAAGAAGCGCACATGCTCGAAACGCGGTTTGCGCGCGGGGCAGGAGGGCAGGCAGTAGATGCCGGTACTCAGCACCCCGGTCAGGAACTGGCCGTCCTGGCTGCGGTCGCGTTGCAGAATGGCTTGGTAGCGGGCGGTGTCGTCCATGCCCGGCAGTCTAAACCGGGCTGCTGTGCGGTGACTGTCGTTTCTTGCGCTGGAATTGCCGGGCCGGTGATGCGGCTAGCGCCCACTGGCACTGGCCAAGGACGAGGCTGCCACGACCCGGTTGCGCCCGGCGCGCTTGGCGGCATACAGCGCAATGTCCGCCGCATCGAGGGCCTGCAGGATGGTGCGGTCGCGCACCACCTGCACCACGCCGGCGCTGACGGTCAGTTTTTCTTCCAGAGCCAGCCCCAAACTCAGGCTGCGCGTACTGAAATCCTGCCGGATACGTTCGGCGACCTGGATGGCCTGGCTTTCATCGCCACCAACCAGGACCACGCTGAACTCTTCGCCCCCTTGGCGGGCTGCGATATCGTGACCGCGAATATTGCTGCGAATCACACTGCCCAGCATCTTGAGCACCTGGTCGCCAGCCGGATGGCCAAAGCGATCATTCACCAGCTTGAAATGGTCGATATCGAAGCAGATCACCGCACTGGTGCTGTCGTCGCGGTGGCGGCGCGCGTCGTCCTGTTCAGCCAGCATGCTCAGGCCGCGCCGATTCAGCAGTCCGGTCAGCCAGTCGGTCATGGCGCTATCGGCAAAGCCGGCCGAGATGCGTACCAGTTGCAAGGCGATGCAGGCAATCGCAAAGGTCAGCGTGAACATCAGGCTGACGATGCCAAATATGCCGCTGTAGAGCACATTCGGTGTATCGACCTGCAGTTCCAGATAGCGGGCGCCGATCTGCCCGTATTGCCAGGCAAAGAACACCAGGAAGAGGGTGATCAATACCCTGAGCCAGCCAAACAGCTGGCCGATCTCGGCACGAAATGGCTTGAGTAGCAGCTGCAGCAGCGCCAGATAGAACACCAGCTGGGCGCTGGCGGTGAACAGCACGCGCAGCAGGGCATTGCGCCCCAGATCGTTGCTGATGAGCAGGCCAATCAGCGGCAGGATGGCGATGACGCCCAGCACGCCCCATTGCGGTGGCTGCAGATTGAAACGCCAGAACCCGAACAGCAGCGCACAGCAGGCGAGGCCGGTGGCGAGGTGGTTGGTCAGGTTCAGGATGGGAACAAGGTAGGGCTGGTCAAACAGGAAGGTCAGAATCGCCAGGCCATTCAGCGCAAAGCCCAGCGCCCAAAAGCCGGGGCCGCTGACATCGCGGTCGTAGCGCATCGAAAACCACAGCAGCGCCGACAGCAGCATGAGCAGCAGGCCGCGGCACAGGGCCAGAGTAGGGATATCGATGGACACGAGGTGCATGCGTCAGCGGGTGGGGCCTGCTTGGGAATGGGGCCACTATAGCTGCTGGCTTGCCGTGGGGTCCATCCAAGCGGCGGGCCTTAGGCGGCTAGGGTGCTCTTCTGTCTTATCTGCGCGCATGGCATGCTGCGCCCAGCCGGGCTGCCATGCTTCTGCCCGATCATTCGCGCCCCCCAACGTTTGAGGAGAATGCTGTGCTGTCGTCTGTTTTCCGCTTCACCTTGATCCTGCCGCTCCTGGGCCTTGCCCACGCGGCCAAGCCCAGCACACTGAGCCCGGCCGAGGTGCTCAAGCAATCCCAGCCCAGCGACTGGCGCGCGCTGGATGCGCAGAATACGGTGCTGATGACGGTGAATGGCAGCACGGTGATCTTCGAGCTGGCGCCGCGTTTCGCGCCCCGCCATGCCGCCAATATCCGCAAACTGGTCAGCGAAGGCTATTTCGACGGCCTGGCGGTGATACGGGTGCAGGACAATTTCGTCAGCCAGTGGGGCGACCCGGTGGATGAAGAGAAAGAACCGGAGAAGCTCAAGCCGCTCGGTGGTGCCGAGGCCAAGCTGCCGGCGGAGTTCTCGATCCCACTCGCCAAGCTGCCGATTGCCCGCCTCAAGGATGTCGATGGCTACGCACCGATCACCGGCTTTCTGGACGGCATGCCGGTGGCGGCCAACCCGAAGACCGGCCGGGCCTGGATTCCGCACTGCTATGGCGTGATCGGCGCCGGGCGCGGCAATGCGGTGGACAGCAGCAATGGCAGCAGTCTGTACACGATTATCGGCCAGGCGCCGCGCGCGCTCGACCTCAATATCACTGTGGTGGGTCGGGTGCTCAAGGGTATCGAAGCGCTCTCCGCGTTGCCGCGTGGTACTGGCCCGCTCGGCTTTTATGAGAAGCCCGAGCAGCGGGTGCCGATCAGCCAGGCGCGCCTGCTGGCCGATGTGCCGGAAGCCGAGCGCCCGGCGCTGGAGCTGCTGCGTACCGACACCGCCACCTGGCAGCGCTGGGTGGAGGCGCGCCGGCATGCCAGCGGCGATTGGTATGTGCACAGCGCCGAGCATGTGAATGTGTGCAATCTCTACCCGCCCGTACGCGCTAAGCCGACACCGGCAGGTTGAGCGGTCGCAGCCGGCATGAAAAAGCCCCGCAGGGCGGGGCTGGCGTGCCGGGTGAGTGCCTAGAGCTTGCCCTGGAACTGCGCAAGCAGGCTGTACAGATCGCTGGCCGTGCCGGCCAGCATGCGCGCCGACTGGTTGACCGCGCCGATATTCACGCTATTGCGTTCCACCAGCGCGCTCATCTTTTCCATGCTCTGCGCGAGCAGCTGCGTGGTGCTGTCCTGCTGTTTGAGCATGACGGCGATATCCTGGGCCGAGGACGACACCCCATTGCTGGCCTGCTTGATCTGACCGAGCTTGGTGCTGCTCTGGTCTATCATCGCCGTGCTGTGCTGAACGGCCTCGGCTGCTTGCTGCATGGAGCTGAGCACTGAGGCGGTATTGCCCTCGATATTCTGGATGGTGCCGCTGATCTCGGCCGTGCTGCTGCCGGTGCGCTCGGCCAGCTTGCGTACCTCATCGGCCACCACGGCAAAGCCGCGCCCCTGCTCGCCGGCCCGCGCCGCCTCGATGGCGGCATTCAAGGCCAGCAGATTGGTCTGCTCGGCCACCTCACGTATGGTGCGGGTGACCTGGTTGATGGCAGCAATCGATACGCGCAGCTGATCGATTACATTCTGTGTTTCGGCCACCGTGCTGACCACGCGCTGGGTGGCGTGCGCCGAGCTGCCGATCTGTTCCACGCCATCATCCACCAGCTGGCTGGCGGTATCGGCATGGTTGGAGCTGCGCGCGGTGGCCTCGGAGATTTCCGATACCGAGGTCGACAGCTGCTCGAGCGCAGCGGCGAGTGAGTTGATGCCGTCGGCCGACTCCTTGACCGTATCGGCCAGTTCGGTCACCCGCGCGCTCAGTTCCTTGGCCTGCTCGCCCACGCTATCGGCTGCCGACACCACATCCGCGATGATGGCGCGCAGATTGACCCCCATGGAATTGAGCCCGAGCAGCAGCGGAGCAAATTCGCCCGCCGCGCGGGTGTCCACGCTGTGTTTGAACTCGCCCTCACCGAGCTTGCGCAGGGCTTGGCTGGCCCGCTGCAGCGGCACGACCACGCCGCGCCAGGTCCAGCCACCCAGGCCCACGCTGGCGGCCAGGGCCAGTAGGGTCAGACCGATATGGGCGCTCTGGTTCTCCACCAGCAGATTGATCACGCTGAGCAGCACCGGGATCATTACCAAGAGACCGAGGCGCCAGGCAATCGACACATCTTTCGGGTAGCGAGTGGCCGGGAAGCTGGCCTGGCCGGCATTCACCGCCGCATATAGCCGGTTCGCTTCGTCGATCTGCTGGCGGCTTGGCGCATTGCGCACCGACATATAGCCGGTTCGCTCGCCGTTTTCGTACAAAGGTGTGGCATACGCCTCCACCCAGTAGTGCGCGCCATCCTTGCTGCGGTTTTTCACCAGCCCGCGCCAGGGCAGGCCGGCCTTGATGGTCTGCCACATGTCCTCAAACGCTGCGGGGGGCATATCGGGGTGGCGCACCACATTGTGCGGTTTGCCCAGCAGCTCTTCCTTGCTGAAGCCGCTGATATCGATAAAGGCGGGGTTGGCGTAGCGAATCACGCCTTTCAGATCGGTCTTGGTGACGATGGGACGTTTGGGGTCGAGCAGACGCTCTTCCTCCGTAACCGGCAGGTTCTTGCGCATGGCTTCCTCTCCTGAGCGTATGAAGGCGTGCCGAAACCGTTTTCAACTGGCTACGTGCAACGCACCGAATGTGTTATAGCCAGCCCGAACGCAAGCTGCAGCCAAGTCGTGCAAGTTGCCAATGAGCCGTGTGGCGTGCGGGCCGTAGGCCTAGGGATTGGCCAGCCAGCCTTGGTATTGAGCCAGATTGTCGCGGGTCAGCAGACCGGGCGCGATCAGCTCTGGCGTGCTCGGGGCCGGGCGGCCTGCCAGCATGGCCACGCCGATTTCCACCGCGCGTTTGGCCATCTTGAATGGGTCCTGGGTGGCGGAGGCGAGCAGATTGTCACTGCGCGGCAGCGCCTCGGCGAAAGCAGGTGAGCCATCCACGCTGGCGATCAGCACATCGCGGCGCCCGGCTGCGCGCAGCGCGCTATCGCTGCCCAGCGCTTGGCGGTCGTTGATGGTGAAGATGCCGGCGACATTGGGATGCTGTTTGAGCAGAGTCTGTGTGGCGGCATGGCCACCCGAGGGCGAAGCTCGACCATCAAGCTCCGTTGGCAGCAGCGCAATGTCTGGGTAGTGCGCGAGTGCTGCTTTGCAACCCTGGATGCGTTCGATAACCGAGGACACCTGCGGACCGCCCTGTATGGCCAGCTGGCCCTTACCCTGCATGGCCTCGGCCAGATAGTGACAGGCGATCTCACCAGCCTGGCGATTATCGGTCATTACCGTGGCTTGGGCGCCTGGGGCGATCACATCGACGGCAATTACCACACTGCCCTGCTGGCGCGCCTGGTGCAGCAGCTTGTCTACTCGCGCGCTACCGGCCGAGGAAGTGATCAGTAGGCGCACGCGCCGCGCGATCAGATGGCGCAGATTGCTTTCCTCGCGCTGCGGATCGTACTCATGTTGAAGGGTGATCACCTCGACCGCCGGGTCGTGCGCCTTGGCGGCATGCAGTACGCCGCGCACGATGGCTTTGAAGAAGGGGTTGGCGAGCGAGGCGGTATCGATGCCGACCAGGCCGATTTCGCCTGCCTGCACCGCGTGTAGTGTCGAGAGGCAGCAGGAGAGCAAGAGAAGACGGGTTTTGCGGAGCAGGCTCAGCATACTCAGACTCGCAGAGAGGACCGGACTGGCGGCGGTTTCCAAGCGGTGCCATGCGCTGTGCTGATTGCCTGCTGCCACGCTTGGCGCCAAGAAAACGGCTGCCTAGGCAATATATAGCGCAGACCGGCCAGCGGTGCTGGCCGGCAGGCTTGCAATCAGGCGGCGTCGGCCAGTTGCTGCAGGGCGGCGGCCAGCTCGGCCTCGCTTACGCCTTCGCCCAGCTGGCCGGGCAGGCTGGCCAGCACTGCCACACCCTCGGCCTTCAGTCGGCCAACCCACTGGCCGGCCTCACGGCCTTGCTCAAAGCCCTGGCTTTGCAGCAGCAGGCGGCCATCGGCGGCGTTGAACTTGAAGTAGAAGCGCCCGTCTGCTTCGCGATATTGCTTGAACAGCGGCAGGGCGGCCTTGGCAGCTTCCACTGGCTTGGCGTTCGCTGCAGCCGCAGTAAAGCTGCGCAGGCCGACCGCGGCGCGTAGCTCGGCCAGGAAGGGCGCGGCAATCGCACGGGCCTTGGCGGCACCGGCCTGCAAGGCGGCTTCGATCTCGGCCGGGTTGGCGATCAGCGCCTCGTAGCGCGCGCGCATCGGGCCGATCTGGCTTTCGATGCGTTCGAACAGGCGCTGCTTGGCTTCACCCCAGCCCAGGCCGGCGATCAGTTCGGCGCGGAAGGCGGCGGTGTCCTCGGCGCTGGCAAAGGCGCTGAACAGGGTGAGCAGCGCATTGCTGTCCGGGTCCTTGGCTTCGCCAGGCAGGCGCGAGTCGGTCACCACCTTGGCAATCGCCTCCTTCAGGCCCTTGGCGCCACCGGCAAACAGCGGAATGGTGTTGTCGTAGCTCTTGCTCATCTTGCGGCCATCCAGGCCCGGCAAGAGTGCAATCTCCTCATCCACGCGTGCCTCGGGCAGCACGAACAGTTCGCGCCCGGCACCGAACAGGTGGTTAAAGCGCTGGGCGATATCGCGCGCCATCTCGATATGCTGGACCTGGTCCTTGCCCACCGGCACCTGATGGGCGTTGAACATCAGGATGTCGGCCGCCATCAGCACCGGGTAGCAGAACAGGCCCATGGTCACGCCCTGGTCGCTCTCTTCGCCGGCTGCCTCATTGGCATCGGTGGACGCCTTGTAGGCATGGGCGCGGTTCATCAGGCCCTTGGCGGTCACGCAGGTGAGCAGCCAGTTCAGTTCGGGAATCTCGGGAATATCGCTCTGGCGGTAGAACACCACGCGTTCGGTATCGAGGCCGGCTGCCAGGAAGGTGGCGGCGATTTCCAGGCGCGAGCGGGCAATGCGCGCCGGGTCATCGCACTTGATCAGCGCGTGGTAGTCGGCCAGGAAGAAGAAGCTCTCGGCGCCAGGCTGGCGGCTGGCTTCGATGGCCGGGCGAATCGCGCCGACATAATTGCCCAGATGGGGCGTGCCGGTGGTGGTGATGCCGGTCAGAACGCGGGTGGTCATGGTGCAGGTCCTCAGACTTCAAAGCAGGCCGCGAGTCTAGCTTGCCAAGCCCTCGGGTGGCTATGCCGGCCTAGGGCCTGTTAACACTGATGGCGCGCGAGCACACGGCCTACCTGCTCGGCTACATCATCGGCCAGCGTCACCAGGCTGCCAGTGCGCGCACGCTGCGCATCGCTGGCCGTGGCATGCGCCCATACACCCAGATTAACGGCCTGCCAGTCATCCAGGCCCTGGGCGAGCAGGGCGCCGATCAGGCCGCTCAATACATCGCCCTGGCCGGCATTGGCCAGGGCCGCGCTGCCGGCGGTATTCACCGCCATGCGCGTGCGCTGCGCAACCAGGCTGCCGGCGCCCTTCAGCACCACGGTGGCTTGGTAGCGCTCGGCCAAGGCCTGTGCCGCATCAAAGCGCTGCGCCTGGATATCGACGGTGCTGCAGGCCAGCAGCCGCGCCGCTTCGCTCGGGTGTGGCGTCAGCACGCAGGGCGCCGCGCGCTGCGCGACTGCCTCACCCAGCCCGGTATCGCTGGCCAGCAGGTTGAGCGCATCGGCATCCAGCAATAGCGGCAGCGACGTGGCCAGCGCCTGCTGCAGCGCCTGGGCGGCGGCTGAGCTGTTGCCCAGGCCTGGGCCGACCACTAGCACATCGGCCTGCAGATCCTGCGCGGTCGTGTATTGGCGCAGCATCAGCTCGGGGCGGCAGGGGTCGTAGCGCGGTCCGTCCGGGTCGAGCTGATGCACGATCACCTTGCCGGCGCCGGCATGCAGCGCCGCGCGGCCAGCCAGCAAGCCCGCGCCGGCCATGCCGGCCGCCCCACCTACAATGACCAGTGTGCCAAAGCGGCCCTTATGGCTATCGGGCTGGCGGCTAAGTCGGCACTGGGCAGCCAATTGCGCGCAGTCGGCCAGGCTGCCGGCAGGCAGCAGAGAGTCGGGTAGGCCGAGCGTAGCCAGCAGGCGTTGTCCCACGTGGTTGCAGGCCGCGCCGGTCAAGAGGCCGCGTACGGTGCCGATCAGGCTGAGCGTCCAGCTTGCCTGAATGGCCGCACCGGGCTGGGCGCCACTATCAGCCAGGATGCCGCTCGGCACATCCAGCGCCAGCGTGGGTAGGGCCAGTGCGTTCACCGCGTCGATCAAGTCCGTCCACTCGCTGGCCAGTGCGCGGTTCAGGCCGATGCCGAACAGGCCGTCCAGCACAAACTGATAGGGCTGGGCCGGTAGGCTGTGCAGCGCGCTGCCACCCACGGCCAGCCAATCCTGCCAGGCCTGCGCCGCATCGGCTGGCAGCGGCTCGGGGCCGGCCGGCATCAGCACATCGAGCGCAAAACCGAGCTCATGCAGCCGCCGCGCCGCCACCAGCGCATCACCACCATTATTGCCCGGCCCCACCAGCACCAGCCCGCGTGCCTGTGGGCCAAAGCGCTGGGCGATAAAGCCCGCCGCGGCCTGGCCGGCGCGCTGCATGAGCGGCAGACCCTGGGCCAGGGCGGCCTGTTCGATTTGTCTGAGTTGGGCAACTGGGTAGAACATGGTGCACCAGGGGCAGGGGGATGCCCCGATTGTAGTGGGGAGCGGTGATGAAACGACTGCTGATTCTGCAAGCCGGCCAGACCGAGCTGGGCCCGGTGTATGCCTTGGCCCAGGCCGCGCTGGCTGGCGCCCAGACCGAAGCGGTGGATGCGCAGTTGCTGCGCGCGCTGGACGCGGGCCTGGCTGAGCTGCTGGCCGCCGATGCGCTGCTCTTTGTTACCCCGGAAAAGTTCGGCTATATGGCCGGCGCGCTGAAGGACTTCTTCGACCGCACCTTCTATCCAGCCCAGGGCCGGGTCGAAGGCCGCCCTTATGCGCTGATCGTGGCGGCCGGCAATGACGGTAGCGGCGCCGCCACGGCAGTTGAGCGTATCTGCCGTGGCTACCCGCTCAAGCCCGTGGCCGAGCCACTGATCGTACGCGGCCCGGCCGACCCGGCCGCACTGCAGGCCGCCCATGATATCGGCCAGGGCCTGGCCGGCGGCCTGGTGCTAGGGGTGTTCTAGCCCGCGTGCTCTGCCGCCCCTGGCGCTGCATCATCCTCATTCGGCAGGCTGCGCACAAAGCTGCTGAACCACACCGCGAAGCTTGGCGCGATCAGTTGGCGTTCGTCCTCATCGTGCCAGACGCGGATCACCTGACCGACTTGGCCGCCCTCGGCCGGGGCAAGGTCCAGGCATAGGTGGTTGCCCATGCCGTCATGGGTGAAGGGAATCCAGGCCGGGTGGAACCAATCGGGGCGTATGCCCTCATCCGGCGCGCCGCTGCACTCGGCCATATCGGGCGACTTCATCAGCTTGGTCCAGGTGCGCCACTGCGACAGCATGCCCTTGGCGCTCAGGAAGAACTCGCCCTCGAATAGCGGCTCCTCGCCCTTCTGGCCATCGTGCACGCTCAGCGCAGCCTTGAAGTCGTCTGGCAGGCTGAGTTTGAGCTTGGCCTCCAGCTCGGCCAGCGCCTCGGGGCTGGCTGGCTTACCCAGACTGCGCAAGAGCGCCGGCTCCTCCTGCTTGAGCCAGGCTTCCAGCTGCGCCCAGGCTTGCGCCATGGGCAGGGGCGGCAGCGCGGCCAGTTCCGCGCGCCGCGCCTGCTCTGCCGCCAGCG
>NZ_FPKR01000014.1 GCF_900119825.1 Chitinimonas taiwanensis DSM 18899
CAGATCCAGGTGGACAATGGACCGGAGTTCACCAGCAAGGCACTGGATCAATGGGCTTCCGAGCATGGTGTGCGATTGCAGTTCATTCGGCCTGGCAAGCCGGTAGATAACGCGCACATAGAAAGCTTCAACGGTCGGTTCCGGGATGAGTGCTTGAACCAGCATACCTTCCGTAGCCTGCATGATGCACAACAGAAGATCGAGGCGTGGCGTCTCGATTACAACGCGGCCCGGCCACATAGTGCGCTGGGCTATTTGACCCCGGCGGAATACCGGGAAAAGCATCAACCCCCAACCGCTCAGATTGCTAATTTATGCGTGGTAGACCGATTGGGGTAAGGTCAAGATGGCCCAAACAGAAGGTGCAGGCGCATTTGGACCAAGGCAGCTACTTCAGTAGCTACGAGTGGCAGGTCTTCCAGAAAGTGCATCGATACCCAGCGTTAACCGGCGAGGCAGCTGTCACGACAACGCCGTGGCCAAGAGCTGGTTCCAATTGCTCAAGTGCAACCGGATTCGTCGCAAGAACTACCCATAATCAGGAGGAGGCAACGCGTGATGTGTTCGACCAAATAGAACTCTTCCACAATTAAACGTGCAGTCAGCCGCCAGGAATTAGACAGCGAGGGAAGTTACTCATCACTCACATACTGCTTCCACAAAAACTTGCCTATATCTCTCCAAGAGATTGGATACCATCCTACTCCCCTGCAGCAGCTTTACGAGCCTGTGCCATATGTACCCAATCTACGATTCGATCACTCGGAACATAGCCAGGTACTAGCCTTTGGACTAGCCGTCGAATAGAGGCAACATCGTTTTCATTTAACACCACTTCCAATTGTTCTAAATGTAATAACAATTCACCCCAGGGAATAAACTCCTCGTGCGCCTTCATGATTCTCGGGTGCTTGGTTGGCTGTGGGTTGTCTCCAATCAGCAGCTCCTCAAAAAGCTTCTCTCCTGGCCGCAAGCCAGCCAACTCAATTCCGATATCGCCATCAGGGTTTTGCGCATCCTTCACAGTTAATCCAGATAACTCAATCATGCGGCGAGCGAGATCTATTATCTTTACTGGTTGCCCCATATCCAAAACAAATACATCCCCCCCTTTGGCCATAGCTGCAGCCTGAACCACAAGTTGCGCAGCTTCGGGAATTGTCATGAAATAGCGTGTAATGTCCGGATGAGTTAAGGTAATCGGTCCCCCATCCCGAATCTGCTGGCGAAACTTGGGAACTACAGAGCCGGATGAACCTAATACGTTACCAAATCGCACCATACTGAATTTGGTGTTGGTGCCGGTTTCCGCAAGAGCCTGCAGCACCATCTCGGCGAGCCTCTTACTAGCTCCCATTATATTGGTGGGCCGCACTGCCTTATCTGTACTGATTAATACAAAATCAGAAACGCCTACCTCAACTGCAGCTTGTGCCGTACGCAATGTACCTAACAAGTTGTTTTTTATTCCCACGGCAGGATTATGCTCAACCATCGGCACATGTTTATAGGCGGCGGCATGGAACACTGTGTCAGGTTGCCATGTAGACATGATCTCACGCATACGACCATAGTCTTGCACAGATGCCAGCAAAGGCAACAAAATTGGCCTTGCCTCAAGTTCAAGACTTGCAAGCCTTTCTTCAAGCTCTTGATGAATGGCATATAGAGCAAACTCTGATTGCTCTATTAATAATAACTTGGCAGGTCCAATAGCAATAACCTGCCTACAAAGCTCACTACCAATGGAGCCCCCAGCTCCAGTTACGAGCACCTTTTTAGACGCTATATTCTTAGCCAATAGTATATGATTAGGCGCAACGGGCTCTCGACCCAGTAGATCGTCAATATCCAACTCACGTAAGTCCGATACACTTACCTTGCCTTGCGCCAAATCTGTAACACTTGGAAGGGTTCGCACAGCAACATGAGCTTTACGAATATTGCCCAAGATTTCGTTACGACGACGGCGCGATATAGAGGGCATGGCAAGCAGAACATCACCTATCTTGAGCGAGGCCACAAGGACCTCAAGATCAGTAGGGCTATAAATTGGAAGGCCATTCAAAGTATGACCTTGTAAACGATCATCGTCGTCTAAAAACCCAACCACCTGCATTTCCAGACTTCGCGCCATGGCTGCTGCTAATTGCCGGCCAGCATTACCCGCGCCATAAATCAGCACCTTTGGGCAAGAAATGCGCGTAAACCGGCTTTGGTACTGATCACCCAACCAAGCACGAGCAAAAACTCTGGATGACCCTACCAATAAAAGCAAAAGAACCGGTTGAATGATACCTAATGTTCGCGGCACGTCAGGCATGCCCATAACAGTAAAGATGGCAGCATAAAGCAAACCATAAATGCTAACGCCTCGAACAACGACCATAAGCGCCGACCAACCGCTATAACGAAAAATTGCTCGATAGAACCCGGAAAGAATAAACACAGGTATTGCTATCGAAACGGACGCACACATAGCCAAATACACACCACCCGACAGAGGCACAAACTCATCGAGCCGTAAATAAAATGCCAACCAAACAGATAAGGCGCAAAGGCCAACATCCATAGAAAAAACTACTGTACGCTTGACAGAACGCGGCAAACCCAATGCTGGCATAGAAAAACGGCTTAGAACATACATCATAGAATCACCATAAGAACTGTAAGTTTTGATTAATGCTTGCTTAATTAAACTATCAACCACGACTCACATTCCTACACTCCAACAAGATTGACGCACTGCTCATTAGCAAACGGGAAATGGGGCTATCCCATGTGCTTCAACAATGATCTGATTAGTTTATAGCCCCCAATTGCGCCAAAACAAGATATATCCCACCGGGAAACATCAAAATCCAGAAGGCAATTAACGATTCATCGACCAGAGAAAAGGTCACTGAGAACATCAATTACGCGATCTTGTTGCACTTCAGATAAGTTCGAACCGGATGGCAAACAGAAACCCGTCTCAAACAGATGAGCAGAAATTGACTCATTGGGGCGATGACTGTAATAACGAGCATTTGCGAACAATGGCTGTAGTTGCATAGGCTTCCAAACCGGTCTAGCCTCAATGTTGGCATTCATCAAGCGACTCATCATTTGGCGAAGATCAACTTGGGTATGGGCTAAGTTAATCGTGCCAGTGCTCAACCAGCGATTCGAAAAACTCCAACTAGGTTCGTTCATCCATTCAATAGCCGCTATATGTTTAAGTCCTTCGCGATAGCGCTCAAAAACTCGGCGCCGAGCATCAACACGATCCTTGAGCACACGTAGCTGTCCGCGTCCCACGCCAGCCAAAATATTACTCATACGATAATTATAGCCAATGGTCGTATGCTCATAATGAGCCACAGGTTCTCTGGCCTGCGTAGCAAGAAACCGCGCTCGTTTGATTAATGACTCATCATCAGAAACCAGCATACCACCACCTGAGGTGGTAATAATCTTATTCCCGTTAAAGGAAAAAATCCCCATACGTCCCAGCGAGCCGCTAGGCCGGCTTTTATATCGCGCTCCTAGGGACTCTGCAGCATCTTCAACCAATGGAATACCATAAGCATTACAAAGGTCCAACAACGGATCCATATCTGCGCTTTGGCCGTAAAGATTCACGACAATAACGGCTTTGGGTAGCCGGCCTTCAGCTTTTGCATCTATCAGGGCACGCTCTAGAGCGAGCGGAGACATGTTCCAACTACTAGGCTCAGAATCAATGAATACAGGCTCGGCGGATTGATAAATAATTGGATTAGCAGTTGCGACGAAAGTGAGTGCGGAGCAGAAAACCTTATCTCCAGGGCCGACGTCTAATAACCGCAGTGCCAAGTGAATTGCTGCAGTACCAGAAGATACTGCCGCAGCATGGCTTGTACCAACCTCCATCGCCAGCTCACGCTCGAACGCGTCCACATGTGGGCCCAACGGAGCAATCCAGTTCGTTCGAAAAGCATCCTCAACGAACTCGCGTTCGAAATCACCAATATGCGGTGTAGACAGCAAAATCTGCTCATCTAGTTCTTTACGTTGCAATAAGTCAACCACAGAACCAGCCTCGTCTAAGACTGGAATATGATGAATAGAGTGCTCACTCATCAAAGACAGCGCCTGCTGACGTGTGTATGAACCAACACGCAACGTAACTGGATCTAAGGTGCCAAGCAACGCAAGGGTAGAGCTGAGATCGGAATTACTCAGCATCAGTCTGCGTAAATCACCATCTGTGACCGTGCGCTCAAATGCTCCAGTGGAAGTGACTAACAACAAAATACCTAGACCAGATCGATCAAGCCGTTCCAGTGCATCTCGAACTGTCAAGTTACGAGTTATCTGAATCTCTTTTAACAAAGCCATTCTATTCATAATCTTTTCTTCAGCCTTAGACTTACTTGAACACTCTACGAGCGGGTACGCCAACAACAGTATCTCCAGAGGCGACATCCTGCCTTACAACCGCCCCAGCCCCAATCACAGCATCCGCACCAATATTGATTCCCGGTAGTATGCGAGCGCCAGCTCCTACCAACACACCCGGCTCCAATCTCACCCCACCTGCTAGACTAGCCAATGGTGCGACATGACAATAATCACCAACATAACAGTCATGATCTACTACTGCTCCATGATTCACTATCACGCCGACACCCAGCGCAGAGCAGGGCGCCAGAACTGCACCCGCAGCAACAAAAGAACCGCTCCCCACCTTGGCATAACGAGATACCAACGCGCTAGGGTGAAGAACAGTCCGCAACTGATCGGACCGGATACCCTCAATAATCCGTCGACGAACAAGGTTCTGACCAATAGCAACATGCACAAAATCTCCAGAGCTGAGATTTGCGCTCAACGACCCAAGCACTTGCACCCCCAACAGGACATGCCCAGACAAGGACTCGCGATCATCTACAAAATATAATTGATCAGCCTCTGCACTTAGCTGCAACGCATCCGCGACGACCTTACCGTGGCCACCAGCCCCTACGAGCAATATTCGATTAATAAGAGGCTTATTCTGATTCGGAGCTTCAGTACGCATTGCATTTATTCAGTAAGCCTTGCGTCAGCGAAACACCAGCCAAGTAGTGAACAATTTTCTCGCCAGCCTTACCATCTCCGTACACATTCTGATATGGCGAAGCTAGGCGCATCGGCACTGAAGAAAGTGCCACTCTCAATGCACCCGCCTCCACGGGAACATCTAGTACATTAGAATTGCGCTCTCGCATATTTTGCCTAGTACCCAGATTGATTACCGGCGTACCGAAGCTTGCAGCTTCGATAATCCCGCTCGAGGAATTGCCAATCATCAAATCGACTATCGCCATCCACGCCACAAACTCTTGCCTCGGCAAGTGTGTTTTAATGACAAAATTGCCGATATCTGCAAACTCCTGCAAAGCCATACGGACATCCAAACTACCCGAATCTGCGTTCGGCATCAGCGCCAACACTTGGTAGTCCGAATCCAGCAATTGTTGGGCAATAAGGCGGATTTGTGCACCCGCGCAGTCTGCCTCCTGCAACACCGGATGAAAAACCAGCAAAGCCAAACGCCTTGCAGCATCCAGCCCTTCCTGATTGCACAGCTCATCTCTGCTTCGACCAGCAAAGGCATCAAGGCCATCCAGCCCCGGAGCCCCGACCACTGTAATCAACTCAGGCTGCTCGCCCATACGAATCAGTCGCTCACGGGCAGCAGCGGTGGCTGTAAGGTGCAGATGCGAAAGCTTTGAAATTGCGTGACGTACCGGCTCATCAACAGTACCAGAGCGCTCCCCACCGTGTATATGAACCACAGGAATACCCAGATGTACCCCAGCAAGAGCGCCAGCTAGCATCTCTCCGCGATCGCCAAGAAGCAAAACGATGTCTGGTCGATTTAGTAGCAGCAAATCTGTAAATCCCTGCAACATCACACCAATATTGCGAGCCATTTGAGCACCATCCGCGTTAGCGACCTCACATGGTACATGACCAAGGATCTCAAAACCCTCCGCCTCTATTTCCCTAACAGTTAGTCCAAACTCAGGCGCCAAATGCATGCCCGTCACAACAATACTGAGTTTGAAACGTGGGTCCGCTTGAATAAGCCGTAAAGTAGAGGTGATAAGGCCAAAGTCCGCCCGCGTACCGGTGATGTAACAGATATGACGCACAGCAGGCCTCACGGTACAACCAGATCGGCCCAGGCCAAAGCACTACCTGCGGACATAGATCGTACCAATGAGCGGCCAATTACCGCATCGAAGTCCTTTGGCGCAATGCCTGTACCCGGCCGAAGTAAACAAAGATCTTTCGAAGTAAGAGGCATGCCCGCTTCAACATCTTTTGCCAAGCAGACGCTACGACGTACCAACTCCCTCACAGGAAGCTCGGATGGCACGGGGGCCTTGATGGCAGACCCCAAAGCTTGCTCGGCTGCACGCACTTGCGCTACCAACTCCGCCAACTCAATCGGATCAAGTGACGCAGGGTGATCAGGGCCTGGCAGTCCTTTATCTAAGGTAAAGTGCTTTTCGATTACTGTCGCGCCCAAGGCGACTGCAGCAGTAGAGACTGCGAGGCCTAAGGTGTGATCTGAATAACCCACCGGCAAACCAGTAGCATGTGCCATAGTTCGCATAGCCAATAGATTGACATCTACCGGACTAGCAGGGTAATTAGAAGTGCAATGTAGTAATGTCAACACATCACCAAGAGGCTTGTCGAGACCACAAGCAGTTCGCTCTTGTGCAATCACGGCCACAGCTTGCTCCACTTCCGCCAACGTAGCCATGCCTGAAGACACTATCAAAGGAACATTCTTCGCCGCCAGAAAGCGTAAAAATGGAGTATTAGTAATTTCCCCGGAGGGGACTTTAATACGCCGCATGCCCAATGAGAGCAAAAAGTCCGCCGCATCCTCGTCAAATGGAGTAGACATGAACTCGATATTTAGCTCAGCGCAGCGCTTGATCAATGTTTTGTGCAAATCAGGGGACATTTCCAGCTGTTTGAGCATGCTGTACTGATCACCGTCGCCAGTGGCCGCTTTTTGATATGCCGCTTTCTCCGCTCCCTTGCGTACCAACTTATCCGCAGTGAACGTTTGAAATTTAACGGCATCAGCACCGCATTTCGCAGCCGTTTCCACCAGTTGAAGGGCAAGCTCTTCAGAGCCATTGTGATTTACGCCAGCTTCGGCGATGAAGAAAATATTCGACATTGAAGTCACCAGACAGTTAAGCCACCATCAACCACGATATTCTGACCGGTCACGTAGGAAGAAGCATCGGACATCAAATATACCAAAGCACCGACCAAATCTTCAGGCTGCCCCATACGCCCCAACGGAACTCGTTGACTATATCGGTCTATAAAGTTGGTATTTTGCCCACTTTGAATACCACCCGGTGTCAGCGCATTCACGCGAACATCACGATGCCCCCAATAACTTGATAAGTAATGTGTCAACCCCCAAAGGCCGGCCTTGCTAGCACTATAAACCGCCGGGGTGTTTATCGCCCGTCCTAGGTATTCCGACCCCTCGTAAATTCTCTGATCAGGTGCAGCAATACCATAAATCGATAAAACATTTACAATACTACCGCAACCCTGCTCAGCCATCACCGTACCAAATTCCTGGCAGCACACCATTGCTCCCTTTAGATTCACCGACATAACATAGTCCCAATCCTCCAGAGGGAAAGACTCAAAGGACTCAAAGAAATTCGGACTTTTAGTCGCAGCATTGTTTAAAAGACCATCAATGTGCCCATAACGACTTAGTAACGATGCTCGAATATCAGCTACTTGCTCGCGCTCACGAATATCCGCACAGTATGTTTCTAGCTGCGGAGATGGTAGGCCGTCACGAAGTACAGCTAATGCAGCAGCTTGAGCATCAATGGCAATTACATGAGCCCCCGCCGCAACCAGCTCGCGACAAAAGAAACTACCCAAGATACCTGCTGCGCCAGTAACAACAATGATCTTCTTATCTAGAGAAAAGCGATTCATTCCTAGTCTCGCACTACGGAAATACGTTCCGCCAAAAGCATTTCAACAATTTTGAGGTCCAGTGGACTATCAATATCGATAGAGCGCTCCCTAGGCATAGTATGGAGCCTTAGACTCCCACTCCAGAGCCCCTTAGACAGCGTATGCCTATGCCACACATAGATCGATGCATTCATTGAATAAACCTGAGGTGCTAACTGACGCGCCACAACGCCACCTTGCTGTTCACAGACCAACCCAATGTGCCCATCCGCCTTCCTCTCAACCATATTGAAGTATGGGTTCTTTTCGGACTCGAATGCAGTTATTACGGCATCTACATCACTTTCGAGTAGATTCAAACACGCAACAATATCCTCGGTTAGTCGCAATGGAGACGTTGGATCTAAATCAACGATTCGATCAAACGGACCGTCATGAGTGTCAATCCAATCGCAAAGATGCTGTATCACAGGAATTTTGGCGGCAGAGCTTGTAGCCAACTCTGAAGGGCGAAGAAAAGGAACTCGAGCACCATACTGCTGAGCAACTAAAGCAATTTCAGGGCAGTCAGTTGATACGTAAACTGCGTCGATTTCTGGAAGCGAGAGCGCCTGCTCTATTGAATGAGCAATGAGTGGTCGGCCAGCAACCGGCAGTATATTTTTCCGGGGGACACCAACGGAGCCCCCTCTAGCACAAATTGTTGCAACTGTCTTCATGATGATATTAACTTTGCTTTCAAAACTAATTCTAATGAAGCAATACCTTCAGCAATCGGCAGTGATGTTTTCGCACTAGTTTCGATTGCAGATATTAGCTCTCGCATTGCGGCAATATAAGTCTGCCCAACGTCAAACGCACCATGGTCCAAAGACAAATCCAAACAGCCTTCAGCGGAAGAAACAGATATGTAACGTTTTGGCATATCCCACTCAGCGGTGCCTAGATCGCCGACTATTCTATAGCGACGAAATGGCTGCCTGCTAACATAATCCAACTGGACCGTAGCCAATGAACCAGCCTCTGATTTCATAACAAAACAAGCACAATCCTCAGTCTCTATTCCCAAAGAGGAACCGTAGCCCAAAGCTCCATGAACGTCGATAAATTCACCAAGTATCCAACGTGCAGCATCAATCTCATGAATAAGATCCAGAGAGACCCCCCCCCCCATTGAACGCTTGGCACTATAACTAGAGCGATAATCAGACTTAGGTCGCCAGTCTGGCAGCCACTGACCCGCCTCAAAGCTCGCATGGGCGATTCGCCCTAGCCCACCGGATCGCACCAGTGATCGTAGGGCAACCAACGAAGGCAGGAAACGAAGGTTACACCCCACCTGATTTGGAGGTAACCGACCACCCATACGATTAATACATTGCTTTAGCTGTTCAACCTCATCCAACGAGGAAAGTACCGGCTTCTCAATATAAAATGGAACACCATGTTCTATAGCCGCGATCAAGTAGCGCAAATGCATTGAAGTCGGATTGGCAATCACCATCAAATCCAACTTGATCCTGATCGCCTCGTCCAGACTGGTTACCACAGAAACATGACAACCCAGCGCCTCGATGTCTAAACTAGTTGCACGACAACCCTCACGGAGTACGTATACATGAACGTTTGGACACAGGAAACGGACATTAGCCAAATGGCGAAGCCCAATAGAGCCAGTTCCAATTAAAAGTAGATTCATTGCATTCACCATCAACACCGAATGGTTGAAGTCCAACTAACAGCATGAGTTCACATTACAAACTCAAGTACTGCCGAATAATCGCCAAACCAATGTCACCACTCCTTTCAGGGTGAAACTGAGTCGCCATTACGTTATCGCGTGCTACAGCAGCACAAATGTGATGACCGCCGTAAATGCAATCCGCTAGACGATCAGTCTCACACTTAGGTACCGCGGAGAAAGAATGTACAAAATACACGGCGGGAGACTTACCCTCAAAAGGAGCAAGCATGGTGCCCTGCCAAGTACGGCCATCAGCAGGGACTAGATGATTCCAACCAATATGGGGTACACGTTGAGACTCACCCATTACAGTAGCGGATGGGACCGCTTGAACACGCCCAGGTAAAATACTCAATCCTCGGTGCTCCCCGAACTCTTCGCTGGAGTCAAAGAGTATTTGCATGCCCACACAAATACCAAATAACGGACGTTGCGCATGCACAAAGGCTCGAATTGCATCTCCAAACCCTCTCTCGGTCAGCTCACGTATGCTGTCCTTAAACGCCCCCACCCCAGGCACAACCAGTCGCTCTGCACTTGATACTTTACTTGGATCATCTGTTACTTGGACATCTGCGCCAGAATGCTCAAAGGCCCTTACCACATTGAAGAGATTGCACATCCCGTAATCGAGGATAGTGACCTTGGCCTTAGAAATATGACTCATGAATTAATACTTTCTAACTGGGAGACCTGCATCAAGAGCGGCAGCACGAATATCGCCCACGGATAGACGCCCAAAGTGCAAAACATCAGCCATCGCAATTGCATCAGCCCGCCCAACCTGGGCTGCCTGTACAAAATGCGATACAGTTCCCATGCCACCACTCGCCACCACAGGAACTGGCACTGCCGCACTAATCGCGCGAACCAAGTCTAGATCATAGCCTTGGCGCGTACCCTCACGATCGACAGAGGTAACCAACACCTCGCCCGCACCCAACTCAACCCCACGCATAACCCATTCCAAGACATCTAGACCTGTGCGCTCTCGACCATTGTCGGTGTAAGCCTCCCACCTACCATGAGCCACCTCCTTAGCTTCGATAGACAGAACCATTGCCTGAGAACCAAATCGGCGAGACACGTCACGAATCAATTCAGGGTGACGCACCGCGGCCGTATTGATTGCAACTTTGTCAGCGCCGGATCGTAAAATGTCGCGGGCATCATCAACAGAACGAATACCCCCACCGACCGTTATCGGCACGAATACATCCCGTGCCGCTTTCTTCACAATGTCGCTAAGGTTGTTGCGGCCATAAAGGCTTGCCACGATATCCATGTAAATGAGCTCATCAGCGCCGGCCTCGTAATAACGAATCGCGTGTTGTTGAGGATCACCGATAACGCGCAAGCCTTCCAGACGCACGCCTTTGATAAGGTTTGGGCCTTTGATATCTAACCGCGGAATGATACGAAGATTACTCATGGGCTATTTCACATCCGGATGCCATACAGCGTGACGCAGTTTCCACTGTTCCTCGTCCCATTTCCAAAGATGTGGGGAACGGAAGGAATCAGCAAGACGCGTAAAGTAGTCACGGGTCATGATGGGATCTTCAAACATTTTGGATGCTTGAGGAAATTCGCTGGCTGGAATGCTAAGGTACTTGAATATCTCTTCTGCAAATCGCTCTGGGAACTCGTGATCGTAACGTTTAACGAGCGCAATCCCCTCCTCCCGCAAGATGTCTCCCGATCGAATTTCCTGAGCCGCATCATAACTAGCGCGACCGATACCAAACTTGACCCCAGTCGTGTAGTAGTGAAAGTCATCGATGCGATCATCAATGCTGTTGTACTTGCTGTACGTACCCGGAGTACGCTCTGGCGATGCCTCAAAGCCACCATGCTCAACGGCATAGTAATAACACGCCTGAGGGTGCCACTTTAGGTAGTAGCCGAGGTAATGGACCTCTGTCTTTTTTTCCTCAATTTCATTTGGATTGGCAGGCAAATAAGGTGCCAGATCATGCTGCTCCAATCCAAAGTGCTTCTTGAGATCAGTAACAGCAACTCCACCTAAGCTTACTTTGGATTGATCCTCTGCAGTAAAGTAGGACCAATCACGCTTTGCGGACTCAGTATCACCAATTGGGTTGCCGTACTCAGCCTCATTTTCCCCGTAAATAACCAGGGGGATATTGAAAAGCAAAGACATTTTTGGCGCCAAAGCTTTCTGACCGAACATGAAGGCTTGAAAGGGATGAAACAGATTATCCACCGCTAAGCGCGTCAAGAGTCGATGCGCTCTGCCGTTTGGTGTCATCAGATAGTTGTCGTGACCGGCGTGAATCCAACGCTGAAAGTTGCGCCAACCCCATTCGGTATAAGTGTGAGGAGCCCACGTCACAGTGAGAGGGTGCATCCCGTACTTGTAACGCAGGATATGCGACGCATAGAAACTATCCTTGCCACCAGAGCCTGGAACAATACAGTCATAGCTGCCGTCCTTGCTGCGATGTCGATCCAACAAATCACGCAACTCACGCTCACGCTCATCCCAGTCGATCGTTCCATGCTTCTTCTCTGCAAAACGACAAGCATCACAGACCCCCTCTTCGTCGAAGTGGATAGTTTTTTTCTTCGACTCCTTAGTGTGCGTGTACTCGACTGCAGAGTTCGGACGTTGATTCGAAATCACACACCGCTTACAGAAAACAACGTCGGAAGGGAGCCCATACTTTGTCTCAGACACCTGAGCAGACTCGAGAAACTTAGACTTATCTATCTCTTGAGGTGCAGCAATACGTTCCACGTTCAAACTCCTTGAAATGAATTCAATCAATTACTTAAGTCAACAATGCATCAATGACTTGCACAATCTTCTGCGTGGGGCTCATACCTACAAGATCCTCACGCACTACAACCGGGGAATTTTGCACTTGGACTTGCATAAGGCCATCTCGCAAGAGATCCTCCAGCTCATCCAAAGATTGCACGCCAGCGGAAACACCCATTTGGCTATATGGGGCGTCCGGGGTAAACACCGAGGCATCTATCGAAACCACCATTCGGCCAGCCAGATGAGCCTCTAAGCCCACTGTCGATGCAGTCACTACTACAACATCCACCGCATGCAACAAGACTGCCAAGTCTTCATGGGCAGGGCTGAAATCGACACGATCCTGACCAAACTGAAACTCAACACACTCGCTAGGGTGGTATCTTACTATCAGTCGGTATCTATCGTCGCCTTCAACAACGCTGCGCAACTTTGCCTCGATCTTTCTGGGCAAAGCTGAATCCCCGCTGCGGTCAGCAAATGGATGACGAGCTGGCTCTATTTGCGACGCCCAAAGTATCACACAGCGACCATCATCCCAGCCACGAGCCTCCCGAATGGCAAGGCCAGCACGCCGCACATCAGGATGGGTGAGCCGCTCAAAAGCCGGATTTCCCGTAACAACGACTTCATCCTCACGGCGCCCATGGAGAAGGAACATCCTTCGCACTTCTTCATTCAGCACGCAAACACGCTGTGCATACGCTTGCTGTCCGATCCACTGCACTTCCTGCAAACCAAAGATGTCAACAGCACACAAGGAAGGAATCTGCAGTCGCCCGGCAGCAAGAATTGCCGCTCGCTCGCTTCTGGGGGAGTTAGTTGCCACTACCAAAGCAGGGTGTAAAGCCTTAAACCAGCGAGTAAACAATGCTACAGGCAGGAAGGCTTGGCGGCCTAAAGAGGAGTAAAGAGAAGCAGCCGCCTCCTCGCCATGCTCTTGTATCAGCTCCCGGTAGTTCAGCCCCAAGTAGGCGACAGTTTCCTCTGCAGGAACCACACCTCCCTGAGGTAGCGCTCGAGCCAGCCGCCCCCCTAAATCCAGGACGTCAGAATCAGTCGCACCAGGCAGATCTCGATAGCCGATGTAGGGCAGACCAAAACGCTCAAGGTACGCCCCCGCAGTCGTGAGCGCCAAAAAGACATAGGGCCGTCCAGCAACTTGTAAAGCGCGCGCTACCGGGGCAAGCATGGCGACATGCCCGCCCCCATAGGTCACAAAAACTACGAGCTCGGAAGCAACATCTGGTGAATGATGCTCTGGAGTCAAAGTCGATGTAACGTCAATCATAATGATGACACTCCTGAAGAGAAGGGCTTAGCTGGAATTAAGCGATTCTTACGGCCATGGGAGCGCCGTGATAAATGAGCACCGCTTAAATATTCGGGACGAAGCGGTAATTGATAGCCCGCCAAGAATAAGAGAACAGGAACCAGCAAGGATATTACGCCAAGTCCTTCCAACATAAATGCCGGTAGGCCGCCAAGGAATATAACCGCATAACCACGATTCACGCGTTTACAGCAAGCAATAAGGAATCCATAAACCGCAGCCATAAGCATTCCGACGTATACCCCTCCACGCAGAAAGTCACCACTCAAAAAGGAAACTACGATCGTACTGCGAGAGATGATAGCAAACATGCCAGTAGCACCATCCACTGTAGCCTGGTAACCACTTTCCCCAGCAATAAATCCGGCATATTTATCAACAACAGATATGGCAAGTGATACAAACAAAAACAGCATATATATCGTCAACGGCAATGACCTTGGACGATAAGCACGCCCTAGTAGGAATGTAATTACCAGAGAGGTCATGACCGAACCGGAACTCAGGTTGGCGAGTATAAAAGCAACGACTAACAGCCATGTGGATGGACGCTTAATCATGTAAGCTAGTAGATATCCAACCGACAGAAACACTAAAATGCTTCGATAACTCAATATCAACATCATACAAGGTAGAAGTAACCCAACGTAGCCTCGACGCGCGTCCTTGAAAAGAGATATCACAGGCCACATCAGCCCTACCATCATTGCAGCAGAAGCTCCCCCGCCACCCACAGATTCAACCCAAAGAAACATTTGCGCAACAATAGCACGCAAAGCATGAATCCAAATCAACAGATCGAGCTCAGTCCAATCACTTCCACTCTCAGCAATACTTAACACAAAAGCGACCTGGTTTGCGTAGCCGTCTCCAGATATCAAGTCTTCATCGAGCGAGAGATAAACTCGGCCCGCCAACGTACATACCAAAATGGATATGCAGGAAACAGCTAGGGTCAGCCATACTGGCACACCAGTAGTTTTCAGGCTTCGAGATTGACCTTTACCCATAACTACCATCCACGACTCTTAAGCGTGTGCTGTAATGGCGCATCTACAAAGCGGTCTGCAAGTACCGCTATAAAGCTAGCCAGAACGAGTACGGTGACCCAAATGATCGGCCGAGCAACGTCAACATGGTTTTTTAAGCCGAAATAGATTAAGGGATGCAGCATATATAGCGTGTAGCTCGCGCCACCCATAAAAACAGATAAGCGTATAAATCTGCCAGATGAAATTCTCCATGAAGCAGCAAGAGCAACGGTTGTAAGCGTTGCAGGAACTAGAGCAGCGCGACGCCAACCTGTAGTGAGCTCAAGTTCACTACCTACTGATAGTGCAAAAGCGCACACTACCGCGGTCAACGTAAGCCCCCTAACAACGTTACCAAACCGCGGCAAACGGTCGCGATATATGCACAAATACGCCCCACCCAGAAAGAAAAGCCAGTGGTTAGCAGGATGTACGTAGATCGTCCAGCCCTGTTCAAGCGATTCATATTGCGCGAGGCGAAATGTCAGCCAAAGCATCATCAGCAATGCGCTAAGCAAAAAAACAGTAGGTCGTCGACGCAAAAGCAGGACAAGAGGTAGTAATAGATAGAAAACCACTTCAATGCCAATACTCCACCCCCCAATCACAGGAGTTGAAGTCGGGTCGATAAAACCAAAGAGCAGCGTAGCATTACCAAGCACTTCCAAAGGATCGACGGTCTTCTCAAGCAAATAAGTCTTTGCAAAGACGGAAATGAAGACCACTGCACAGAAAAAGGGCGCTAATCGGGCGAAACGACGGCGTGCATATGCCAGAAGCGAGACAGCCTCAATAGATTTTTCAAATCTACCAGAATAAGCATGCGCTAAACTATACCCACTAAGCACAAAGAAAGTGGACACTCCATAAATGCCAAATATACGTAACAGCTCATAAATTTCATAAGGTAATTCTGTGCTCCCCCATAGCGCATAATGATATGCGGCCACGCCAATAGCGCAAAAACCACGCAGCATGTCCAAAGCATACAGCCGTTCCGTTGCAGCTAAATACTCGCGACTTGCACCAACCTCGCACAAAGCTTTATTCATTTAAATAATCCGCATCAAAAGCAAAGCCACTCACAGACCAAACATACACGCAGCAAATCTAAGCAAGATTATTACTTCTTCAAAATTCTCTTAGATGGATAAGAACCAACCCTGAGGCTAAAAGGAATATTAACCTATCTCTTAGTAGCAATCAGTCAGCGAAGAAACGCATGAAAAATGCGAATGTAAAAGTCTCGCACCACCGCCACCAATGCCCCCAAAGGGCTCATTGGAAAATTATCACCATCCATCAAACCGAGTTTCACGTTACGAGCTTCTGTGGCCGTAGGATGACGGGATGTGCTAAAAAAAATATCCCATATCTGCAATATTGAAGAAAAATTGCAGTCATGATGCTCCGAGTGATTACTGTGATGCAAACGATGTGCTGCTGGGGACTGAACCACCCACCGTCCAAACCAGCCCCAATTTGTACACCAGTTACTGTGTTTAAGATAGCCAAGTGCTTGCAAGGCCAAATAGGCAAGAATGTATTGCTGTGGCGGAACACCAAGTAGCGCAGCAGGGATCGCGTTTATCCCATGTGCCACAACTCGCTCCAAAGGGTGATCGCGCAATGCGGTAAACATTGTCATTTCGGTAGCGCTATGATGAAACTTGTGAAGCTCCCACAATATCGCATAGCGATGCATCCAACGATGTACCCAATAGTTTGAGAAGTCTAAGACAATAATGAATATGCCATAAGCAAGCCATGGCGATTCGATATGACCGAGCCAGTGCATGTCAAGATGTTGTTTAAACCATGCTTGTAACACGTAAATAAGGCCAAAAGATAAAGCCGTACCAATAATAAGTGCAAGGTTGCTTAACACTAACAACGCACTAACCACATCAGTCCAGGCAGTTCCCCCTCCCCGCAAAAGCATGCGCATACTGCTTTGTTGCCAACCAATAGAGCACGCTTCCAATACCATAAGCATTGAAATGAGCGAGAGAGAGATCAGGATACTCTCTCCCACACCGGAGAACATGGCTTGAACCTTTATAATAATTACTTCAAGCATTCAGGGCTCGATCAGAGTTGCTGCCAATGCGACAGCGCCACGAGCGCACGAAGCTCCCGCGTATTGTTTTGCGAGCCATCACGGTGGTTATGTAGTAAAGCGCTAGTAACATCAGGATTGAACCAATCGGTTTTGGCAAGTAGGCGCTGGACATGCTCCATGACGTAAGCACTCTTTCCTTGCCGGAACCACTCCCCTACCGGAACCGTAAACATCTGCTTACGGCGATGAGCCAGATTCTCACCAATTAGGGGCGCCACGGCCTTCTTATACAAGTACTTAGTAACACCATCTTTAAGTTTGAGGGAACCAGGCATACGGAATGCGAATTCCATCATCCGATAATCTAAGAATGGCGTACGCGCTTCCAGCGAAACAGCCATCCCCATTCTGTCCGGTTTCACCAGATTATTGCCGGAAAGCAACAGCTGCATGTCAATAAAAAGCGCTTGGTTAATTCGATCTTGATGCGCGACGGCATCAAAGTAGGGGCGCGCGACATTATAGCTATCAATCTGCGATAACTGCTTGTGCAACCTCGCACCATAAAGACCAAACTTAGCTGAATCAGAAAAGAGGGAAATGCTCTGCAAGTACGCCCGGCGAAATGCTTCATCGTCCAACTCGGCCACACCAGACTGAGAGAAGAAATCGCGGTACTTGTCATACCCAGCAAACAGCTCATCTCCTCCATCGCCAGTGAGAACAACTTTCACATGTTTGGATGCAAGTGCGGATACGCGATACGTTGGTAGGAATGAAACATCGCCATGCGGCTGATCACAGTGCGCAGTAGCCAAGGGCCAGAGGTCAAGCATGTCTGGATCGACACGCTCCATCACATGTTGACAGCCGAATCGATCCGCAGCTTCCTGCGCATAATGTGACTCATCAAAGCGGGGGTCTTCGAAGCCGATGCAGAAAGTCTTAACTGGCTCACTCATGTGACGAGCCATGAGCCCAACAATCGTGCTTGAATCAACACCCCCAGATAAAAACGCACCAAAGGGCACATCGGAGCGAAGCCTTAGGCGCACCGCGTCATCAAGAATGAAATTGAACTCATCAATCCAGTCGCCCTCGGCTCTGCCAAACACGGGCTCAATCTTGGCTAAATTCCACCACTGATGAGTGGAAACACCATCACGCCCCACCCTCATCATATGCCCAGGCATAAGATGCCGAACGCCTTGATACATCGTATGGGGTGCGGGGACATAGTTGAAGGTAAGGTAGTGATGCAACGCCTCTTCATCCGTCGCAGGATGAGGAATGCCAGACTTTAAGATTGATTTAATTTCTGAAGCAAATGTAATCTGACGGCCGTCGTCATGAACATACAGAGGCTTAACGCCAATACGATCACGCACCAAATACATGGCATTTTCACGTGCATCGTAAATAGCGATAGCAAACATGCCATTTAGCTTATGCAAGAAACCAATACCTTCCGACTCGTAGAGACGTAAAAGTACCTCGGTATCAGAATGCGTCCGACATGGATAACCTGCGCGAGCTAATTCCTGAGCCAACTCTACATGATTGAAGATCTCGCCATTTTGAACAACAACGATCTTCCCATCATCGGAAAAAAAGGGCTGGTGCCCGCCCTTCACATCAATAATTGACAAGCGCTGATTACCTACTGCGGCTCCTACACCAGCATAAATGCCCTGATCATCAGGACCACGATGACGTATTGCCCCACCCATCTCCGCAAGAACAGCCGTATCCAGCGAATTGCCTGACCGATTGTAGTAGCCAAAAATACCGCACATATTAGTTGCCGCCTTTAAATACGACCTGCTTGAAGGTCATCAGTATGATTTTAACATCGAGTCGTATTGATGCATTCCGAGCGTATTCCAAGTCCAATGCTTTACGCTGCTCCGTCGTAGCTTCGGAACGAAGCGTAGCTTGAGCAAGACCTGTAATGCCTGGCCGAACTTGATGTCTGACAGCCCAATCTACGTCAGAATAGAGCTCGCGCTGTGCAGGAACATCAGGACGCGGACCAACGACACTCATGTCTCCACAAAGCACGTTGAATAATTGAGGTAGCTCATCAATGCTCGTACGACGGATAAACCGTCCGACAGGAGTAATACGTGGGTCATTATCTTGCGTCGAATACCCACCCAGACTTTCGGCATTTAGGACCATACTTCTAAATTTCCACATACGAAACAACCGTCCTTTTTTACCAACTCGTAATTGGCTAAAGAAAACCGGACCACCATCTTGCAGCCAAATAAAAATTGCAGCTAGCACTAAAATAGGCAGCAATAGGAACATAGCAAGTGCTGAGCACAGCACATCGAAAACACGTTTCATTTTTTGGCAAATCCCAACCAATCTCGCATCATGTCGAACGCTGAGAAAAAATCACAATAACACCCATTGCAATAATTAGCGTGAGCATACTTGCTAAGCTATTGCCTTGAGTAAAATGGCGTAGGAAAAAATCCAAAGCCATTGCCGCTGCCGAGACTGCGACAACTATTCCAACACCCACAGTCATCTTCGTATCCCACCAAGTAAATCGAAATGATTTTATTAGTCCACTTAACCTAGCAAGCGCCAATGCGTGAGTAGTCTGAAATAGAACAACCGCGCAGGCAAGCAAGCCCTCCGAACTCATCCATAACCCAGGAAGTGCAAAGACCGGTAACAATAATAGACAGCCTATCGTTGCCTTAAGCACAGCCGCATGTTTTTCCTGAGAGTTCAGTGCAGCCATTGCCATGCTAGTCAACGCCAAGAATGGCAGCCCAACCATCAGGATCCGAGTCAAACGCGTCACTCTCTCGACCGACTCTGAGCTCATTGCCCCCCCACCGAAAACGAGCGCTACAATTGCCTCTGCAAAAAATGCCACTAGAAGCCCGGCCCCCAATCCATTCAGCGTGGAACGGCGGACTCCATCATGCAAAGCAGTACGCGCTTCAAGTACATTTTGGTGTGCGTTGTAGTGACTTAGTCGAGCCAACGCGACGGTTGCAATCGACGTTATAAGCACCCCCATAGGTAGCTCCACAAGCTTCGTCGCATAATTAAACGCTGATATCGCGCCGTCACTCACATTTGATGCAAGTGCCCTAACAATTACGGGCACTAACAACATCAGAGACGCGCTCAATGCAGTAAGCAGGAACCCCCGTACGAAGCTCAAGTCTAGCAGCCGTCCTCTAACTTCTCCGAAAAACCAGCCACGATGCAAGCACGCGAGCTGGGAAAAAAAGCGCACGCCAGCACCAACAGCAATTCCCAGACCAAGCACTGATAACGACTGATCTACATCGGTGCTAATCATCAGGGCAGCAATAACAGAAACATTGAAGACCAACGTCCCCAAACCGGCGATCAGAAATCGGTGCTGCGCACTTAACGCGGCAGTAGTAACGCCAGAAGCCGCTGTAAGTGGGATTGCAAGAGCTGTAGCAATAATCGCCATAGAGGACGGGAGTGATTCGGGCAATATACCGGGAGCAAGTAATGAAAAGAATACATTTGGTAGCGCGCTAAAGAAAATTGCAAATAGCCCGAACAATAACAAGACTAATAGTAGAGTCTGCCTTATCAGAAGCTGCGCTTCGCTCTCTTGAAGTGACTTCAAACGAGGAACAAGTGCCGCAGTCAATCCCCCCGAGAGTAGTAAATTTACCAACAGGTCCGGAAGGGTAAGTAACAGAACTGCGACGTCCGCTCGCGCAGAAACCCCGAAACTAGAGGCCAATTCAACTTCCCGTACTAATCCACTAAGTCTCCCCGCCAAAACTCCAAGCCCTAAGAGCGCGCTAGCACCAATCACCCAAGGACCAAAACGAAAATTGCCATCGGTGGACATATGCTAACCACGTCGCTTGGCTATCGCAGCAACAACTTGAGTAATAGCGGATCTAATCTCACCATGCCGCAGTTCAAGCTCATCGATAGTGCTTTCGCGATACCTCTCATAAGCCTTGCGTAGCTTTCGAATCTCTTCGGCAAAGTCCATCTGCTGCTGAATTTCTTCCACACTACGTGCATTACGGTGAAATGTTCGAGACAAGATAGCAGCGGTTGAACCTAGGCGAACATGCTCAGCCAGTAGTAAATCTGCAGGGAGTAGTCCCTCTCCAGCCCGAGCTACGCCACCAATTCCAAAAGGGATGGCATTTTCTCGGAGTATTTTGGCCATGC
Source organism: Chitinimonas taiwanensis DSM 18899 (assembly GCF_900119825.1). Taxonomy (GTDB): domain Bacteria; phylum Pseudomonadota; class Gammaproteobacteria; order Burkholderiales; family Chitinimonadaceae; genus Chitinimonas; species Chitinimonas taiwanensis. The sequence goes on from NZ_FPKR01000014.1 coordinate 21,148, forward strand.
GCTCAACATGACCGGAGAGGAGGAGCTCAAACATGAAGCTATAACCTAGCTCTAAATGCAAGTCATTTAGGCCAATATGAACTTCGTTCACACCCGGAACTCGAATGCAATCAGCAAGATTTTCCATCGCATCGATGGTTTCTACCAAGAGACACACCTTAGCCCTGGAATTCACCGCTCTACAATAACGCCTCACTTCGTCGCTAGTGCGGAACATTGGCAACATCAAAATATCTGCACCACGGGATATTGCGGCATCCACTTCAGACTCAATATCCGAATGAATAGGATTTGTTCTCACAAGCAATGAACCAGAAGGCACAACAGGACGCAGCAGTGAAATATCTTCAATCTTATGTCGACTGATCACTGTATCCAAATGACCTTGACGCTCAACCTTCCCCAATATTTCAAGATCCAAAAAAATTCGATCCGCACCATTCTTGATTGCAAAAGACGCAACCTCTGGGCTTGATGCTATAAACAAAAAACTACACTTATTAATATTCATTCCTAAAACCTTGAATGCCACTGAGGCAAATATACTAAGCAGTAAAAGAGGGAGGCCTCTAGCCATCCCCTTTCAGCATCCGAATATCTTCGAAAACAACCTTAACATTAAGCGCCAGAATCATCTTTAGATGATATCTTGACAACGGTATTACCCAGCATCTCTCCACCCCAAATGCCGCGCACGGAGTAGTACAAATAGGGAGGAAAGAAATAGGCTTAACAAGCCACCCGAAATTCCAATTAATAGGCGACGCGGCCCGCTTTTCCGCTCTGGGATCTGAGCAACATCGAGAGCCTGAATAACCGCCCCTTCATTCGCCTCATCAAGCCGAGCCAACTCAAACTGACGTGCAATCATTTCCATTAAAAGTTCATTATATTTTACCTCGCGCGCACTCCTCACATACGCTAAAGCAGCACCAGGAAGCGTTGAGCGCGACAAGAAGCCTTGCTCACCTGGCGATTGCTTAGAAACTGCTAGTTGCAGCTCCTTACGCAACTCAACCAAGGCAGCCTGAGCACGTTGATACTCAGGATTATCCGAAGTCATACCTTGACGCATCGCAGCAGACTGAATTTCCTGAGCAGAGATTTGAGCACGAATTTGAGCAATACGTTCCATTGCGGATTTCGCCTCTCCTTCCAAGTGCAAAATCCCAGTCTGGGCCTGAATTTCTACGAGCTTAGCCTCAGACATTGCCAGTCTTTCTTTGATTGAATTTAATTGATTCCCAAAAAAAAGTCGACGCTGCGCTGCGGCAGTTACCGCCAAACCACCAGCAACCCTTCGCAACTCCACGACGTAGCCATTCGCTATAGCTGCAGCCTTATTTGGATCTCGGCTCTCGACACTAATCGATATTAACCCGTCCTTTCCTGAAGAAATCTGTGTCGAGGACAATAGCGCATCAACCGCTTCCTCCCGCAACTTCACTTGGTAGTACTGGATAAGCCCAAATTTACTAACCATTGCATCTGTTACGCTACGACTTTTCAACATGCTGATATAGATTTCAGCGGGATTCTTAATACCAAGAGCAGCTCCGGCACCGCCAGCCAATCCACCAATCTGTGCCAAGGCTGCGCTCGCGGCAGACTGCTGTTGTTGCGGAGGCATTATCAAAGTCTTGGCGGTGTAAACCTTGGGCAAAAGAAATGCGCATCCCAAAAAGGCAATAAAACCGACGATGGAAATAGCAACTATTAGCCTTCTGCTATTCCACAAAGGCAAGATCAAGTCCTGCAGCGATATATCGGAACCGCGATCTAACAAATCAATTGACTCCTGATTGTTGTGCATACTCAACTCATCAATTCAAGGATTTAAATGCAGCCGCACCTAAAGCAAACTGGTAGATAATTTGAGACCAGTCCTTTAACTCACGCATCCAAGAAATCTTGTTAAAATCTTCCGGTACGACAATCGTATCGCCAGGCATAATCTCAATACCGCGCATCGCACCAAACAGCCCCTGATTTCGTTTATTCACAACCGAGCCATCCGCACGAATCACAAAGGTGTCCGCCTCATCAGCCGAGCGTGTTGCGCCACCGGCTTGTGCAACATAGTCACCGAGTCGCTTTGTATCGCGGTGGATGTAGGCATTCTGGCTATAAACCGACCCTTGAACCAATACGAATCCAGGCCGCGCCGGAACAAACAGTCGGTCGCCATCTTCGAGCGGCAAATCGGGGAGTTCATCCCAAGTGCGAGCGTCGGTCTCTAACTCAAGCACGATTCGTCCCGTCACGGGCGTTTGCCGCAGCTTGGCGACAAGTTGCTGCTGCGCATCCAAGTCGGCCTTAAGTGCCGCCTGCGCCTCTGGCGTGATGGCCTGATTGGCCTTGATGGAAGCTGAGCGTTGCAGCTCTTGCTCCAACCGATCGGCCAACTCCTTGAGCTTAAGTTGCTGAAGTTGTTTGGCTGACTCGCGATTCAGTTCAGCACCGAACAAGTAGGCATTAGACGTGAGCCCTCCCACTCGACTTACAAGTTGACGTAAGGACTCACCCGCTTGCACACGATAGACACCTGGATTGGCAACCTCGCCTTCCAAGCGCACAAAACGCGTCTGCTTTTGTGAGGGAGCAACAATGTCACGATTGGAAAAGACCGTAACGGTATCGCCTGCCTGCAGAAGAATGTTCTGACTTGGATCGCGCTCCAACACCGCTTTGCCAAGATTAAACGGAACAAGGTCTGTAGACAGATCAGGCGCCATACGCTCAACCACAGCGTAGTCCCAATTAACTTCCAGATTGCCACGATCAAGCTCTTCGGTGAACTTGCCCTGCCCAGTTGTAACTGAAGCATCGCCGAGCGCGGCTCGCGCATCGGACTGGAATTGACTACTTAGCTGAGCAGGCTTAGCCCGCAACTTGCTCAACTCGGGCGCAGCTCCTACTTGGCTGTTCAAACCACCAAGCCTGCCCTTAGAAGTCTCGCTCCCCTCATCCTTCAACCAGCTTTCTGCAACACCAGCGCGGCTGCGATTTACCCAGTAGCCAGGAACAATCAATGCATTCTTGTCAGGGATGATATCGCTGATGCGCATGCCTTCGCGCCATGGGAAACGCATCGTCTGCGCAACATTGCCGCGCAGGGTCACGGCATTTTGCAACTGCGGGGAAACCGCGTGCACATTCACCACATCGCCGGCTTCCAGCTTTGCGCTAGCTTCGCTGCCATCGAGCTTAAATGTGACAACCTGCCGGGCTTTGCGGCCCGCAATGCGCTCGACGCTCACCTGCTGACCAGCCGCCGTCGTCGACAAGCCGCCAGACCACCCCAGCAGATCCTTCAGAGAGCTATCGACCTTGGCTTCATAAACCGCGGGGCGATTGATGCTGCCGTAAATGGCGACTTGGGTACCAACCGGCGGAATGTAGACCACATCGCCCGGCAGAAGGCGAACATCGTTCTGCTTGTCTCCATCGACGATCAGGTCGTAAAGATCGAAGGTGGTGACCACCTTGCCACTGCGCTTGAGTTGAATCGCCCGCATCGAACCGCCCGGCGCCGGACCACCGGAGGCGAGCAGTGCGTTGACCAAGGTGCTCAGAGAGCTAACGGTGTAGGTACCCGGGCGTTTGGCCTGGCCAACCACAAAGACCTGCATGGCACGCAACTGGCCCATACTCACAGTCAGGTCAAAATTCTTATAGATGCGGCCAACTGCTGCCTTCACTTGCGGCACCACATCCTGGTAACGCAAACCACCTACGTTGAGATTGCCCACCTTGGGGATAAAAATCGCACCGTTACGTCCCACAGTGGCCGTCACGTCGATGTCCACCTGTCCCCAGCCACGAATCAGCAGCTCATCACCCGGCCCCAGCACATAGTCGGGCGTGACAGGTACGTTGTCGAGCGGGGCAAAAGTGGATGGTGGCTGCGCGAACATCTCCTGACCAAAGATAGGCAGGTCCTGACCCGTCGTAATACGGATCAGGTCCTGGAACTCCGTTGGCTGGACAGGCTCCGGCAGAGCATAGCTGGAGGCAACGCGCTCACGGGTGTCGCCGAGTCGATCAGATGGCGCGCGAGAATTCACCTCGGCAGCAGCTTGACCCCGGGAACGAATTCGTGGCGTTGTATCAGCATTTCCACCCAGCGATTGCAAGCCCGCGGGTAGCGCATAGTCAAGCGCAGGCTCTGCGGCAAGGGCCGAGACTGGAAAAGCGAAAGCCAGAGCAAGTGACGCCGCAAGGCGCAGAGAGAGAAAACGGGTCATTGGAACCATTCAATGAATACTAGATATGCAGATCAAAGGTTGGCTTATGTATAGGGCCATAGGATGCGGCGCATCGCATCATACCTGCTGTTGCGCTTGCACGACAAAACGGGATGGGCAGGCGTTGCACCGCCGCTTCACCGCGCACTCATCATGAAACTCGCTCAAAACAGCCAGGCCAGCATGCCAAACGTGGCACGCAGCAAGGGCTGCATGATGACGGCAAGCAGGCCGGTCACCATCAGGCCGATCAGGATGAACATGGCATAGGGCTCGACCTGGGCCAGGGTATGGGCGGCGCGATTCGGTAGCAGCGATAGCAGGATGCGCCCACCATCCAAAGGCGGAAGCGGCAGCAGGTTCAGCACCAGCAGGATCACATTGATGTGGATGCCGGCCTGGGCCATGAAATTCAGCGGCGCTTGGTAGGACGAGCCCTCAAAGCCCGCAGCCAGCTTGAGCATCAGTACCCAGCCGATGGCCATCAGCAGATTGGCTGCCGGGCCGGCCGCCGCAACCCACAACATATCGCGCTTGGGCTGGCGCAGATTGCGGGTTTCGACCGGCACCGGCTTGGCCCAACCGAACAGGAAACCACCAAGCACCAGTGCAATGGCCGGGATCAGCACAGTGCCAATCGGATCGATATGCTTGAGCGGGTTCAGCGTCAGGCGCCCTAGCATCTCGGCGGTCCGGTCGCCAAAGTGCCGGGCGGCATAGCCATGTGCGGCCTCGTGCACGGTAATCGCCAGCAGCACCGGTAGCGCGTAGATGGCAATCTTCTGGATCAGGTTCCAGTCATCCATGCGCGCCCCCATCCTGGCGATAGGCCTGCGCGAGGCAGACCGTCGTTATCGCATTCATATCGACACCTCATCAAAGCCATTCGGGTTCTGCGCCTGCCAGCGCCAGCTATCGGCGCACATATCGGCGAGGCCCAGGCGGGCGCGCCAGCCTATCTCGCTCTCGGCCAGCGCCGGGTCGGCATAACAGCTGGCGATGTCGCCAGGGCGACGTGCCACGATTTGATAGGGTACGCCGCGCTGGCTGGCTGCTTCGAAGGCCCTGACCATTTCCAGCACCGAATAACCCTGCCCCGTGCCAAGATTCAGCGTCAGCAGACGCGGCTGCGCAAGCAACGATTCCAGCGCGCACAGATGGCCGCGCGCCAGGTCCATCACATGGATGTAGTCGCGCACGCCGGTGCCATCCGGCGTCGGGTAGTCATTGCCGAATACCGACAGCTGCCTACGTCGCCCTACCGCTACCTGAGCAACAAAGGGCAGCAGATTATTGGGAATGCCATTCGGATCCTCGCCGATCTCACCACTGGGATGTGCGCCAACCGGGTTGAAATAGCGCAACAGGGCAATACCCCAATCGGGGCTGGCCCGATGCTGGTCGCGCAGGATCTCTTCCACCATCAGCTTGCTACGCCCATAGGGATTGGTCGCGCCGGTTGGGAAGTCCTCACGGATCGGCACCGTGGCCGGATCGCCGTAGACGGTGGCGGAGGAGCTGAACACCAGCGTGCGCACACCGTGCTTGGCCATGACCCGGCTCAGCACCAAGCTGCCAAGCACATTGTTGTCGTAGTAAGCGAGCGGCTTCGCGACCGACTCGCCAACCGCTTTCAGACCAGCAAAGTGGATCACTGCATCGGGCCGGTGCTCGGCAAACACCCGCTCAAGCGCGGCCTCATCGCGCACATCAGCCGGGCAGATGGCAATCGGCTTGCCGGTCAGCTTGCTCACGCGCCGTAACGAAACCGGCTTGCTATTGCTGTAGTTATCGACCACCACCACCTGGTAACCGGCTTCCAACAACACCACACAGGTATGCGAGCCGATATAGCCGGCGCCGCCGGTCAGCAGAATCTTCTTCATAGATAGGCTCGATTATTCACTGAGGCCAAACACGGCCAGATCGCCCGCACCCGGGCGGATCAGCACCGGGTCGGCATCGGTCAGATCGATCACCGTGGTGACGGCGGTGCCGCACAAGCCGGCGTCCAGCACGGCATCTACCTCGTGCTCGAGCCGCTCGCTGATTTCCCAGCCATCGGTCGGCGGCCATTCCTCGCCCGGCAGCAACAGGGTGGACGACAGCAGCGGCTCGCCCAGCTCTTCTAGCAGCGCCTGCGCGACGACATTGTTCGGCACGCGCAGACCGATGGTCGCCCGCTTGGCATGGGCAACCCGACGCGGCACCTCGCGCGTCGCCTGCAGAATCACCGTGTAGGCGCCGGGCATCGCGCTCTTCAGATAGCGGTACTGGCGGTTATCGACCTTGGCATAGGTGGCCAGTTCCGACAGATCGCGACAGACCAGGGTGAAGTGGTGCTTGTCATCGACTTGGCGAATACGCCGAATACGCTCCAGCGCATCCTTGTCGCCGAGGTGGCAGCCGAGCGCAAAGCAGGATTCGGTCGGATAGACGATGACACCGCCCTTGCGGATGATGTCCACCGCCTGCTTGATAATGCGCGGCTGCGGGTTGTCGGGATGGATTGCGAGATAGTGGGCCATGGGTGCGAATTGTGCAGTGCATCAGGGGCGTGCGACAAGCAAACGGCAGCTACGTCCGGTCCAAAGCGCTTAAGCCGCGGCAGGCAGCGTTACGCCAATATCAGCATGCCAGCGCTGCCAGACCGGCTGCGGACCGGGCGGCATATCGGGCAGGATGCCCGGCTCGCGCGCGCCCTCCCCGGTCGCATGGTAGTCGGAGCCCGCCGAGGCCAGCAGGCCATGCGCTTCAGCCAGTCGCGCGTAGCGCTCGAAGTCGGCCGGATGGTGGCTACCCGAGACCACCTCGATGCCCTCGCCGCCCGCTGCCTTGAACTCCTCGATCAACTCGCCCATGGTCTGCCGACCAAATTCATAGCGGCCCGGGTGGGCGATGACGGCCACGCCACCCGCCGCACGTATCCAGCCGACTGCATCGGCCAGAGTCGCCCACTGATGGGCCACATAGCCGGGCTTGCCGCGCGCCAGATACTTCTTGAATACACCCTTCATATCCTTGGCCAGGCCGCGTTCGATCAGATGCCGGGCAAAGTGTGCACGCCCGATCATCTCGGGGTTGTCGGCGAACTTGCGCGCGCCTTCCAGCACGCCACCCACCCCGACTGCGGCCAGCGCCGCATCCATGCGCACCGCCCGCTCATCCCGTCCCAGGCGCACGCTGGCCAGTCCGGCTTGCAGCACCGCATTCGCCGGGTCGAAACCCAGGCCGACGATATGCAGTGTGTGCTTGCGCCAGCTGACCGAAATTTCCACCCCCGGCAAAAAGCGCATGCCCAAGCGCCGCGCCTCATCTGCCGCCGCGGCCAGGCCGCGCAGATCATCATGATCAGTCAGCGCAAACAGCTGACAGCCGCGCGCATACGCACGCGCCACCACTTCGCGCGGTGGCAGCATGCCGTCAGAGACATTGGAATGGGCGTGCAGATCGACGGGCAACATGATGAATCCTCCAATACGGCAGTGTATCAGAGCCACCCCATGGGCCCGCGGGCTAAGGCCGGCACCTGGCTGGCCGCTTACCGCAAAGCGACTGGCCAGCGCGCCGATCTCGCGGCTTAGTGCGCGGCCTCGCCGCCCAGCATGGCCAGAATCTCAGCGGTCTTGGCCTGCATCAGTGCTTGATCGGCGCGAGACTCGACATTCAACCTCACCACCGGCTCGGTATTCGAAGAGCGCAGATTGAAACGCCAGTCGGCGAAGGCGATGCTGATGCCATCGGTACGGTCCACCTGCAGAGCCAACGGCGCATAGTGGGCTTCGATGCGCGCAATGGCCGTCTTGGCATCGGCCAGACGCCGATTGATCTCGCCCGAGGACGGATAGCGCGCGATGCGTTCGGCCACCAGGCTGGACAGCGGCGCCGCCTTGATGGACAGCAGCTGCGCCACCAATAGCCAGGGAATCATGCCGCTATCGCAGTAGGCAAAATCGCGGAAGTAATGATGGGCGCTCATCTCGCCACCATATACCGCGTCCTCCAGCCGCATACGCTCCTTGATGAAGGCATGGCCGGTCTTGCACAGCACCGGCGTGCCGCCGGCCGCCTCGACCACTTCCATCGTGTTCCAGGTCAGGCGCGGGTCGTGGATGATCTTGCTGCCCGGCTGACGATGCAGGAAGGCTTGCGCCAGCAGGCCAACGATGTAATAGCCCTCGATGAACTCGCCCGTCTCGTCAAACAGGAAGCAGCGGTCGAAATCGCCATCCCAGGCAATGCCCATATCGGCGCCGTGTGCACGCACTGCGGCGGCCGTGTCGGCGCGGTTCTCTGGCAGCAAAGGGTTGGGAATACCATGCGGAAAATGCCCATCCGGCTCGTGATGGACCTTGATGAACGCTACCGGCACCCCACGCCGGGCGAATTCGGCTTCCAGCACATCAATCACATGGCCAGCTGCACCGTTGCCGGCATTCACCACCAAGCGCAAGGGGCGCAAGGCCGCGCAGTCGATATAGCCAAGCAGGTGCTGAACATAGTCGGCCAGGATCGATTGCTGGCTTAGCCTGCCTTGCCGCGAGGCGGCGGGGAAGTCGCCACGCTCGGCGCGCGCCCGTATCGCCAACAGACCGCTGTCGCCGCTGATCGGCTGCGCACCGCGCCGCACCAGCTTCATGCCGTTGTAATCCATCGGATTATGGCTGGCCGTCACCTCGATGCCGCCATCCACATCCAGATGAAAGGCCGCGAAATAGACTTCCTCGGTACCGGTCATGCCGATATCGATCACGTCCGCACCGCCATCCATCAGACCGCGTGCCAACGCCGCCTTCAGGCTCTCGCTGCTCAAGCGCACATCGCAGCCCAGCACCACGCGACTGGGCTGCAGCTCGGCGGCATAGGCGCGGCCAATACGGTAGGCAATGTCTTCATTCAGCTCGTCGCCAAGACGGCCGCGGATATCGTAGGCCTTGAAACAGCTCAGGGTTTGGCTCATGGCAGGCAATGTCTCGATCAAAGAGGGAGCAAATGCGGCGGATGCATGTTCATCAGTCCCCGCTGGTCGGCGCTTCAGTGCCGGCCGTAGCTATCTTCAAAGCGCACGATATCGTCCTCGCCCAAGTAGGCGCCCGACTGCACTTCGATCAGTTCCAGCATCAGCTTGCCTGGGTTTTCCAGCCGGTGCGTGGTGCCAAGCGGTATATAGGTAGACTGGTTCTCGCTCAGCAGGCTGACCTGCTCGCCACAGGTCACCCTGGCCGTACCGCGCACCACAATCCAATGCTCGGCACGGTGGTAATGCATCTGCAGCGAGAGCGAGGCGCCCGGCTTGACCTCGATGCGTTTGACCTGGAAGCGCCCACCCGCATCAATGCCCTCATAACTGCCCCAGGGCCGATAGACTTTGCGATGGGTACTGCATTCGCTACGCCCAGCCGCCTGCAGATGCTCGACGATCTTCTTTACTGACTGGGCCTGATCCTTGTGTGCGACCAGCACCGCATCGGCTGTTTCAACGATCACCAGATCCTGCACGCCAACAGCGGCCACCAAGCGGTGATTGGCATGCACCAGGCAATCGTGACTGTCCTGCTGCAGGACATCGCCAAGCAGCGCATTGCCATTGGCGTCACGTTCCAGAATATCGGCCAAGGCCGACCAGGAACCGATATCACTCCAGCCGATATCAGCTGCCACCACTTCACCCAGCTGGGTGTGCTCCATCACCGCATAGTCGATCGAATCGCTCGGGCAGGCTGCAAAGGCCGCCGGTGCCAGACGGGTGAAGTCGAGGTCCCGCTCGGCGCCCGCCACCGCCGCTTGAATCTGCGCCAGCATCTGTGGCTGCAGGCGCCCGAGCTCGGCCAAGAAGGCATCGGCACGGAACAGGAACATGCCGCTGTTCCAGAAATGTCCGCCCGCATCCAGCATGGCCTGCGCCCGCGCGGCGTCCGGCTTTTCGATGAAACGCTGGATCGCGTGCAGACCATCGGGGCTGGCCGCGCCGCGCTGGATGTAGCCATAACCGGTATGCGGCGCATCGGGCACGATGCCAAAAGTCACCAGCTTGCCGCTGTGTGCAGCCGGTAGCGCCTGCTCGATGCAGTGATGGAAGGCGTCGGGATTCTGAATTACATGATCGCTGGCCAGCACCAGCAGCACAGCGTCGGGGTCGGCCTGCAAGGCCAGCAGTGCACCGGCGGCAATCGCCGGGGCGGTATTGCGCGCCACCGGCTCCAGCACCACATGCGCGGGCTGACAGGCGATGGCCCGGCATTGCTCGGCCACCATGAAACGGTGCTCGGCATTGGTCACCACAATGGGCGCCGCCGCACCGGCAGGAATGCGCGCAATGGTCTGCTGCAGCAGCGAAGCTTCGCCGGTCAGGGCCAGGAATTGCTTGGGGTAGGCAGCGCGCGATAGCGGCCACAGGCGTGAACCGCTACCGCCGCACAGGATCAAGGGAACCAGGGACATCGACTTCCTCCAACTTATTGTTCATTGGCAGGGAGGCGCTACTGGCGCGACCTGAGGCGCTTCGGCAAGCTGCGCTCCGCTGTCTTGGGGCGCTTTTTAGCACGTCTTGGCGCGCTTGCCTGCCTGGCGGGCTTTTTACCGGTCGATATGCGGCCTTTTAGCCCAAGTCCACATACATCACCGCCAGAATCTCGATTTCTTCCTCGCCGGCCGGGCCGCGCAGCAGCACCACATCACCTTCGCGCGCCTTCAGCAGGCAGCGCGCCAGCGGTGAGATCCAGCTGATATGACCCTTATCGAGATCAAGTTCGTCCACGCCGACGATGCTGACGGTCTGCTCCTCGCCATTGCCACGCAAGACGGTGACCGTGGCAGAGAAAAACACCTGATCAGTCGCCTCGCGCATGGCCGGGTCGACCACTTCGGCATTTTCCATGCGCTTGGTCAGAAAGCGGATGCGCCGGTCTATCTCGCGCAGGCGCTTCTTGCCATAGATGTAGTCGCCGTTTTCCGAACGGTCGCCATTGCCGGCCGCCCAGTTGATCATCTGGGTCAGCGCCGGGCGCTCCTTGCTGACCAAGTCGTGCAGCTCGGCGCGCATGCGCTCCCAGCCGCCTGGGGTCATATAGTTCTTGGTCGAACTCGGTAGCTGCAGGTGCTCGGGTAGCGCCTCGTCCTCGTCGGCCTCGCTCTCGCGGGTGAATGCCTTGTTCATGGCGGGGTCGCTCAGCGGTCGGGCGTGCGGCCGGTCATGTTCAGGCCGGCCCATTTGAGCACCGACAGCACTTCACGCTCATCCAACTCGTAATACTGGCCGCGCTTGAGGCGCCCAGGCAGATTGAGCATGCCGAAGCGCACGCGCATCAGGCGCGAGACGGTCAGGCCGAAGTGCTCGAACATGCGGCGCACTTCGCGGTTGCGGCCTTCCTTGAGGATGACGCGATACCAGTGGTTCATGCCTTCGCCGCCCTGGTCCTGCATGGTCTGGAAGCTGGCCATGCCGTCTTCGAGCTCGATGCCATCCAGCATCTGCTGGCGCTGTTCCTCAGTCAGGCTGCCCAACACGCGCACCGCGTACTCGCGCTCCACTTCGAAGCTCGGGTGCATCATGCGGTTGGCCAGATCGCCCGAGGTGGTGAAGATCAGCAGGCCCGAGGTGTTGTAGTCAAGACGACCGATGGCCACCCAGGCCGAAGATTGCACTTTGGGGAGGCGGTCGAACACCGTGGTACGACCTTCCGGATCATCGCGGCTGACCAGCTCGCCTTCCTGCTTGTGATACATGAGGATACGCGGCAGGCGGTCCGGCCATTTGATATCAACCGGCTTGCCATCAAAACGCACCTGATCACCCGGGCTCACGCGCGAGCCGGGCTCGGCCAGCTTGCCATTGATGGACACGCGGCCATGGCTGACCCATTCGTCGCAATCGCGGCGCGAACCTACGCCGGACAGGGCCAGCGCCTTCTGGATGCGCAGGTCGCCAATGTATTTGACGTCCACACGCTTCTCGCGCAGCTGCTGCGCATCGGCTTCCTGTTTCTCGCTACCACGGCGCAGGCGCAGCTTCTTGGCGCGCTCGACCACCGGGGCGGCTTGCACCGCATTCGCCTTGCGCTGCTCACGGCGCGCATCGGCATCCAGCTGGGGGCGAGGTTGGCGTGCTACGCGCTCGCCACGGTTGGCGGCATCGCCCCCCTCTTCGCCATAGCGTTTGCGCTGGCGTTCTTCCACACTGCCAAACGCACGTCCACCCATCACATGTTGTTCAAACTGCGGCTTGCGGCCGGCCGGGGCATCCCCCTGCGCACGCGCACGCCCTTCGCCGCGCGGGCCGGTCGGTGCGGCGCGATTCCCATCGACGGGGCCACGACGCGTATCGCGCGGCTGCTCGCCATAGCGGCCTTCCGACTGACCGCCGCGCGGACCACGCGCTGGTGCGCCTTCCGGGTTGCGGCCACGCGGGCCGCCGGCAGGCGCGGCGCGATTACCGTCCACCGGAGCACGGCGCGTGTCGCGCCCACCCTGTTCGTAGCGGGTGTCGCCGGCCGCAGCGCGCGGGGCGCGCGGCTCCTGACCATAACGGCCATCCGGGCCAGCACTGGTCTGACCGCGTGCGCCACGGCCGGTCGGCGCGGCATTGCCGCGACCGCGGCCGCCTTCTTCGGTGAAGCGTCCGCGCGATTCATCGCGCCCGGCAGGGCCGCCAGGCTGGGGGCGGCCGCGGCCAGCCCCACGTGGGGCGGGGGCATTGCCGGTGTAGCTGGCAGGCGATTTCGGGGCGGGTTTACGGGGCGGGGCCATGGGCGATACTCCAATGACAAACGGCGGTGCGGGCACCGCCGTTGCCAATAAATTGATTCGAATGAGGCGATTATAGCGCTTTGGCCGGCTCTACAGCCGCAGCACGTGCCAGCCAGTCCCAAACACGTGGGTTATCCATATGCGCCAGATTGAAACGCAACCAGGCCGTGGTCTCGCCACGCGGGCAAAATAACGAGCCCGGCGCCAGCATCAGTCCCTCTTCCACCGCGGCCTGGGCGAGCGGCGCGGTGTCCATCACGCCGGGCAGGCGCGCATAGCAGAACATGCCGCCGCTGGGCTGCGCCCATAGCGTGTAACCCATGTTTTCCAGGCGCGGCAGCACGGCGTCGCTGACCTGCTTGAGGCGGGTCTTCACGCGTTCCATATGCTTGCGATAGGCGCCTTCGGTCAGCATCGCATGCATGACGCGCTCCGCCACTTCCGAGGTGGATAGCGAGGTCAGCAGCTTCAGATCGCACAGATCCTGCGCGCGGCGCGGGTCGGCCACGATATAGCCGACGCGCAGATTGGCCGACAGGGTCTTGGAAAAACTGCCGATATAGATGACCCGGTTCAGCTGATCGAGCGCCGCCAGCCGCTCGCCAGGGCCGGTCTGGAAGTCGCTGAAGATATCGTCCTCGACAATGGTCAGATCGTATTTCTCGGCCAATTGCAGGATCCGGAAGGCATTGGCGCGATTGAGGCTGGTGCCGGTCGGGTTGTGCAGCACACTATTGGTGATGAAGAGCTTGGGCTGATGCTCAGCCAGCAACTGCTCGAGCACCGCCACATCCGGGCCGTTCGGCGTGCGCGGCACGCCCAAGAGGCGCGCGCCGTTCAGTTTCTGGTTGGCAAACAGATTGAAGAAGCCCGGCTCATCGACCAGCACCACATCGCCCTCATCGACCAGATAGCGCGCGATCAGGTCAAGCGCCTGCATGGCGCCCGCGGTTAGTACGATCTGCTCGGGTTGTGCCTCGATCTCCAGCTCGGCCAGCCGCACACACAACTGCTGGCGCAGCGGTCGGTAACCAAACGGCTCGCCGTAGGAAGTCAGTCGGGCATTCGGGCGGCGGGTCAGGTCACGCAGCGCTTTTTCCAGCTCGGCCTGCGGCATCCAGTCGGCCGGCAGCCAGCCGCAGCCGGGGCGCAGCAGATTCGCATCCGAGGTCAGCGCGTCATGCCGCAGCAGCCACAGACTATCCACACAGCGGCGTAACGGCGGCTCGCGGCGTGGCGATAAATGCGAGCTGGCCTCCATGCGCGAGGCAACGAAGAAGCCAGCACCGCGGCGCGACTGCACATAGCCGAGCGCCACCAGGCGGTCGTAGGCCTCCACCACGGTGAACTTGGACACATGGTATTCGGCGGCAAAGCGGCGGATCGAGGGCAGGCGACTGCCCGCGCGCAAGCTCTTGTCGCCGATGCGGGCGATGAACTGCTCAACAATCTGCTCGACCAGCGGGCGGGCGGCGGCATGGTCAACGACTAGGGGCGTCATGGCGGGCTCTCCGGCGTGTACCGGCACAAACTGTCCGGACTGTCTGGCGATTGTCTGCCGGATAGGCGCAGACAGCAACGCCGATTACCCGTATCGCTTAGCCGCTCGGATCGGCCTGCTGAACCAGGTCGCTCAGTGCTGCCCTAATGCGCCTGCTCGCGCCGCCGTACCACGGTCACGCTGCATGGCGATTCGGCCACTACCTGGGCGGATACGCTGCCCAGATGCCGGCGCAGCGCCGAGCTTTCACGTGCACCCATGATCAGGTGGTCGACCTGATTCTGGCGCGCGAACTCGACCAGGGCGCTGGCCGGGTCGGGCGCCGCCAGCACATGGAAGGTGATGCGTGCCTCGGGCAGGGCCAAGGGCTTGGCCCAATGACGCACACTGACCATGCGCTTCACGCGCAAATTGCGCCCCGCCTCGTCCTCATTGAAATCGATGCCGATGCGCTGGGTCTTCAGCACGCTCACGCAGGCCAGGCGCGCCTCGCCCGCCACACTCATCAACAGCCGCACCGAGCGCAGCAGCGATTCATTCAGCGCCTCCTGCCCAGGCGACACATCCACCGCCACCATCACGATGGGCGCACGGTCGAGCCGTTCGGCCGCACTGTGCTGGGCGACCGGCTCGCGCCCCAGTGCGCGCAGCCAGCGCTTGAACACCGGCCAGAGTGCGTCGGCCTCGCGCTTGTCGGCCAGCGCGGTAAGCGGTAACTGGTCGGGGTGGCGCAGCACCAGGGCCAGCTCGGCCGCAGTGGCAAAGCGTTGTGCCGGGTCCACCGCCAAACAGCGCAGGATGATCTGCTGCAGCCAGGGCGGACAGTCGGCACGCAGCGCGCGCGGCGGCGTGGGATCACGCCACAGGCGCTTGCGCACCCCAGCCTGGCTGGTGGGGAAGCCAAATGGGCGCACACCGGTCAGCAGGTAGTAAAGCATCACGCCCAGGGCAAACAGATCGGAGCGTGGC
The DNA here is from genome assembly GCF_900119825.1 of Chitinimonas taiwanensis DSM 18899. GTDB lineage: Bacteria > Pseudomonadota > Gammaproteobacteria > Burkholderiales > Chitinimonadaceae > Chitinimonas > Chitinimonas taiwanensis. The sequence goes on from NZ_FPKR01000014.1 coordinate 36,610, forward strand.
TCATTGCGATCATGCAAGACCTGCTCGGGCGACATATAGGGCGCGGTGCCGAGCGGCAGGCGGAATTCCTCGGCCAGCAGATCAGGCAGGCGGTCGTGGCGTGCCAGGCCAAAGTCCACCAGCACCGCCGTGCCATCGGGGCGGAACAGGATATTGCTCGGCTTGATATCGAGGTGGATGACCTGCTGGCGGTGCAGATCGTGCAGCGCCTCGGCCACCCGCGCGCCAATGCTGGCCACCACCTCAACGCTCAGCGGCAAGTCATCCAGCCGCGCACGCAGCGATGCACCGCCCACCCGCTCCATGACCAGATAAGGCTGGGCGGTGAAGTCACCGCTGGCGACAAATGCGGGTACATGCGGGCCATGCAGGCGTGGCAGGATCATCTGCTCGGTCTCGAAGCCGACGATGGCGGTCGGATCATCCTCACCGCGCAGACGCGGCAGCTTCATCACCATCTCGCCGCGAAAATGCGCATGGCTGACCGCCCAGATGGTGGCCATGCCACCATCGGCCAGTTTTTCCTGCAGGGTAAAGCCGTCGATCTGCTGGCCAGGCTGGAAATCCAGACGCGCCATGCTCAGCCCGCCGTTTCCAGACGACGTGCCAGCGGCTCGGGCAGGCCGGCGGCACGCACCGCCGCGGCAGCGCCCGCATTGTCGTAAGGCACGCGCCGGAAAGTCAGGCTCTGGCTGTCGGTATCGAATAGCGCATAGGCGGCGGCCGGATTGCCATCGCGCGGCTGGCCGGCCGAACCGGGAATCGCCAGCCAGCGCCGCGGCCCCGCCAGCGGAATCGCCTGCCCAGGCACCGGCAGGTAGTGGCCCAGCTTGCCCATGCTGGACAGGTTGTACAGCGCCGGGTCGTGCGCATGGCCGCAGAAGATGAATTTATGCGGTACGGCCGCCAGCGCATGGGCGGCATCGGCCGGGCTCAGCACATACTCCCATTCCTCCGGCTGCCAGGGGTTGGCATGGGCGAAGAAGCACTGCTCGAGCTCGGCCGTCAGTGGCAGGCTGTGCAGGAAATCGCGCTGATGCGAAGCGAGGCGCGGGCGCGTCCATTCGATCACCGCCTGGGCATCGGGCCGCATGCTGCGGCGCAGCGTGCCCGCGGTGGCCGCATCATGATTGCCTCGCACCGCAATCGCGCCCCATTCCACATAGTGCATGACAGTATCGAGTACCCATTCCGGGTCCGCCCCGTAGCCGACGTAATCACCCAGAAACACATAGCGATCGGGACTGAAGTCGGCCGCATCGTCGAGGCAGGCGCTCAAGGCCTGGCGATTAGCATGAAGATCGGTCAAGAGGGCAAGCAGCATGGCGGCAGATTCGACAGAACAGGCTTCCAGCATAAGGCCTGGCGCGCCTACACTGTTGCCCTTTATCAAACCCGGGTCGCCCGCCATGTCCGATTACGCCCTGCGCCTCGCCCGCCTGCACGCCGAACTCGACATCCGCGCCGACCACCCACAGCTGCAGGCCCTGCCCTGCTGCAGCGAAGCCAGCCTGCTGGTGCCGCTTGGCCTCGATGCCTTCGGGCGCGACCAGTTCGCCGAACCGACCACGGCGGCCGCCTGGCGCGCCATGCACGCGGCCGCGCTGGCCGACGGCGTGGTGCTGCAGCTCGCCTCCGCCTTTCGCAGCGTCGACTACCAGGCCGGTCTGATCCGCCGCAAGCTGGCCCAAGGCCAGAGTATCGACGCCATCCTGACCGTGAGCGCCGCGCCCGGCCATAGCGAGCACCACACCGGCCGTGCGCTGGATATCACCACGCCCGATAGCGAGGCGCTGGAACCAAGTTTCGAACACACCCCCGCCTTTGCCTGGCTGCTCTTGCATGCGGCGCGCTTTGGCTTTCGCCTCAGCTACCCGCGCAACAACCCCTACGGCATTGCTTACGAACCCTGGCACTGGTGCTATGCACCGGCTGCCACCACCCCGGCCTGACCATGCCCCATACCCAACTCTGGCTGATACGCCACGGCGAGACCGCCTGGAATGCCGAACGTCGCTTCCAAGGCCATACCGATGTGCCGCTGAACGCCACCGGCGTGCAGCAGGCCAAGAAAGTGGCCGAGAAGCTGATCCGCCAGCACGGCCAGCAGTCGTTCAGCGCCGTGTACAGCAGCGATCTGAGCCGCGCGCGCCATACAGCCGAGCCGACCGCGCTGGCGATCAAACTGCCGATACGCCTCGACGCACGCTTACGCGAACGCCACTACGGCGTGCTGTCCACGCTGACCCCGGAAGAAATGGCTGCCGAGCACCCGGAAGCGTTCCGCCACTGGCAGCAACGCGACCCGGCCTATGTGCTGCCTGAGGGCGAGAGCCTCAACCAGTTCAATCAGCGCGTGCTCGACGCGCTGGCCAGCATCGCGCGCGAGCACCCGGGCCAGGCGGTCATCGTGGTCGCGCATGGCGGCGTGCTCGATTGTGCCTACCGCGCCGCGCAGAATATGCCGCTGTCCGAGGCACGCCAGCACCCGCTGCACAATGCCAGCGTGAACCAGCTGCGCTTCGCCGACGGCCGTTTCCATATCGAGCGCTGGGGTGATATCGGCCACCTCGAACAAGCCGCCATCGACGAGCTGTAGACCATGGCCAAGGCAAAGACCGTCTACACCTGCGCCGAATGCGGCGGCATCAACCCGAAATGGCAGGGCCAATGCCCGCACTGCCAGGCCTGGAACACGCTGAGCGAGACGCTGGCACCCGAGCCGCGCACGGCGAACAGCCGCTTTCATGCGCTGGCCGCTGGCGGCGGCGTGCAATCGCTGGCCGATGTCGACACCGCCGAAGCGCCGCGCACACCGACCGGCAGCGAGGAACTCGACCGCGTGCTGGGTGGCGGCTTGGTGCGAGGCGCCGTGGTATTGATCGGCGGCGACCCCGGCATCGGCAAATCCACGCTGCTCTTGCAGGCGCTGTGCCACCTGGGCCAGCAACAGCCGGTGCTGTATGTCTCAGGCGAAGAGTCGGCGCAGCAGATCGCGCTACGCGCGCGCCGTCTAGCCCTGGAAGCCGGGCCGGTGCGCCTCCTAGCCGAGATCAATCTGGAAACCATCCTCGCCACCCTGGCCAAGGAAAAACCGCAGATCGCGGTCATCGACTCGATCCAGACCGTGTATTCCGAGCAGCTGCAATCGGCACCGGGCAGTGTAGCCCAGGTGCGCGAATGCTCGGCCCAGCTGACCCGCTATGCCAAGCAGAGCGGCACCACCATCCTGCTGGTCGGCCATGTGACCAAGGATGGCGCACTGGCCGGCCCGCGCGTGCTCGAACATATCGTCGACGCAGTGCTGTATTTCGAGGGCGATACCCATTCGAGCTTCCGCCTGATCCGCGCGCAGAAGAACCGCTTCGGCGCAGTAAACGAGCTGGGCGTGTTCGCCATGACCGACAAGGGCTTGCGCGGGGTCAGCAACCCGTCTGCACTTTTCCTCAGCCAGCACAGTGAACCGGTGCCGGGTGCCTGCGTACTGGTCACTCAAGAGGGTACCCGCCCCCTGCTGGTCGAAATCCAGGCCCTGGTGGACGAGGCCCATGCGCCGAATCCCAAGCGCCTAGCCGTGGGTCTGGAACAGAACCGGCTCGCGCTGCTGCTGGCGGTACTGCACCGGCATGCGGGCGTGGCCTGCTTTGACCAGGATGTCTTCCTGAATGCCGTGGGTGGCGTGCGCATTGCCGAGCCGGCGGCCGACCTGGCCGTACTGTTGGCCATCGTGTCCTCGCTGCGCGGCAAGGCCCTGCCCGAAAAGCTGGTGGTGTTCGGCGAAGTGGGGCTGGCGGGTGAGGTACGCCCGGTACAGCGCGGCCAGGAACGCCTGAAGGAAGCTGCCAAACTCGGCTTTACCTGCGCCATCATCCCCAAGGCCAATGCACCCAAGACCCCGATACCAGGCATGAAGGTCACCGCGGTGGAGCGGCTTGAGCAGGCCGTCTCGGCCATGCGTGGCGACTGAGCTATCGCGTCTATCTAAACATTCAATCGCCCGATCCATTCCGGTTGCGCGGATGTTCGGTTACGATTCGCTCCGTACTGCCGGTTGCCCCGGCGCGTTCTAGATCGATTGGAGAAATAATGAGCAACGAGCTGATTCACCACGTAAGCGATGCCAGCTTTGATAACGACGTACTGAAGGCCGAAGGCCCGGTGCTGGTCGACTACTGGGCTGAGTGGTGCGGTCCGTGCAAGATGATCGCCCCGATCCTGGACGAAGTGGCGAATGAATATGCTGGCAAGCTCAAGGTCAGCAAGCTGAACATCGATGAAAACCAGGCCACCCCACCCAAGTACGGCATCCGCGGCATCCCGACCCTGATGATCTTCAAGGATGGCGCCGTGGTGGCCACCAAGGTCGGCGCGCTGAGCAAGTCGCAACTGACCGCCTTCATCGACAGCCATATCTGAGTCGACACCCAGCGAAATACCCGAAGCCGCGTGCCTGCCCTACGACAGCCACGCGGCTTTTATATTGCTGCTCGTTGACAGCCAGCAAACGCGCAACTAAGCTCCGCGCATACCTAGATCCAGCGATTGCCGATGTTTCCTTTCCGGCAATGACCGGCGCCCTGCCGAGCCTCTCAGTACTCCCAGATTAAATAAATCCCTCCACCCAGACTGGAAAGTCTATCCGCACATGCATTTGTCCGATCTAAAGCACAAGCACGTATCCGAGCTGGTCGATATGGCCACCGATATTGACGGTGCAAACCGGATGCGCAAGCAGGACCTGATCTTCGCCCTTTTGAAGAGCCAGGCCAAAAAAGGCGAAAGCATCTTCGGCGACGGCACCATGGAAGTGCTGCCCGATGGCTTCGGCTTTTTGCGCAGCCCCGATACCAGCTACCTGGCTGGCCCAGACGACATCTACGTCTCGCCCTCGCAAATCCGCCGCTTCAACCTGCATACCGGCGACACCGTCGAAGGCGAGATCCGCACCCCCAAGGATGGCGAGCGCTACTTCGCGCTGGTCAAGGTGGACAAGGTCAACGGCGAACCGCCCGAAGCCGCCAAGAACAAGATCCTGTTCGAAAATCTGACCCCGCTGTTCCCGACCAAGCGTTTGCAGCTTGAGCGCGACATCAAGTCCGAACAGAACATCACTGGCCGCATCATCGATCTGGTCGCACCGATCGGCAAAGGCCAGCGCGGCCTCCTGGTTGCGCCGCCCAAGTCGGGCAAGACCGTGATGCTGCAGAACATCGCGCATGCGATCACCGCCAATCACCCCGATGTGGTGCTGATTGTGCTGCTGATCGACGAGCGCCCCGAGGAAGTGACCGAAATGAGCCGCAATGTGCGCGGCGAAGTGGTCGCCTCGACCTTCGACGAACCGGCCACACGCCATGTGCAGGTCGCCGAGATGGTGATCGAAAAGGCCAAGCGCCTGGTCGAGCACAAGAAGGATGTGGTGGTACTGCTCGACTCGATCACTCGCCTGGCGCGCGCCTACAACACCGTGATCCCGGCCTCGGGCAAGGTGCTGACCGGCGGTGTGGATGCGAATGCCCTGCAAAAGCCCAAGCGCTTCTTCGGCGCGGCACGCAATATCGAGGAAGGCGGTTCGCTGACCATCATCGCCACCGCCCTGATCGATACCGGCAGCCGCATGGATGACGTGATCTACGAAGAATTCAAGGGCACCGGCAATATGGAAATCCATCTCGACCGCCGCATGGCTGAGAAGCGGATTTACCCGGCCATCAACGTCAACCGCTCCGGTACCCGCCGTGAAGAGTTACTGATTCCCGCCGAGCAACTGCAGAAGATCTGGGTGCTGCGCAAGCTGCTCTATCCGATGGACGAGCTCGAAGCGATGGAATTCCTGTTCGATAAGATCAAGCAGACCAAGACCAATAACGACTTCTTCGATTCGATGCGTCGTTGATGGATGTTAGGTTCTTGTTCACCTGATCCTGCAACCGGCCTGTTCCCAGGCCGGTTTTGCTTTGCGCCGCGCGTGGTTTTTCTTGCCCAATCAAGACGTTCTCACGCATAATCGCGAACTTTTCTACGTAAGACGGGCGCTGCACAACCCAGGCCCACCTTTAGCTAAGGGACCCCCGAAATGAAAGCTGGCATTCACCCCGAGTACAACGAAGTCATCTTCTTTGACGCTAGCGTTGACTTCAAATTCCTGACCCGTACCACCATGAAGGCACGCGGTGCTGAAATGATGAAGTGGACCGACGGCAAGGAATACCCGGTCGTGCGTCTGGACGTGTCGTCCGAATCGCATCCCTTCTACACCGGCAAGCAAAAGATCGTCGATACCGCTGGCCGTATCGAGAAGTTCAAGAACAAGTTTGCTCTGTACGGCAAGAAGTAATTCCTGCGCGTATTTGCGAAAAAGGCAGCCTAGGCTGCCTTTTTTGTTGTGTCTGCCGCAGGCCATGCGACCCCGGCCCCACGCCTGTTAGACTCCGCGCATTGCCCAGCCGCCCCTCACGATGCTCACCTACACCCCGCCCCACGAACAAGACCTACCCCCTGCGACCGAGAAGCCCTGGCTGCTCCTGCTGCTTTGCCTAGCCTGGCTGCTGCCTGGCCTGCTTGGGCGCGAGCCGCTCAAGCCAGACGAGATCATCGTCAGCGATATCGTGCGCCATCTGCTTGACGGTGGCAGCTGGAGCCTGCCGCAAATGGCCGGCGAGCCCTGGCTGGAGCGCGCACCGCTGTTCTACTGGGTGGCGGCCGGTTTTGCCTATCTGGGCCAGTGGCTGGGCCTAAGCTTGCATGAAGGTGCGCGGCTGGCTACCGGCGCCTGGATGGCACTCGCGCTATGGGGCGTTGGCCTCGCTGCGCGCGAACAGATTGGCCGGCGCCATGGGCGCAGCGCGGTGTTGATCCTGATTGGCTGCGTGGGCCTGTTGATGCCCGGTCACTCGCTCAGCGGCGATGTGGCGGTGCTGGCTGGCTGGGGCTGGGGCATCTATGCGCTGGCGCTCGCACCGCGCCTTCCCTTCCCGGCCGGCGTGCTGCTTGGTGTGGCGATGGCGGTCTGCGGCTTGGCTGGCAGCCTGGCCGAGGCCGCCCTGCTGCTGGTGCTGGCACTCGGCCTACTGTTGTTCCGCCACTGGCGCTTCCAGCGCTATGCGCTAACCCTGATTATCGCCATGGCGATTGCCCTGCCGCTGATCGCCAGCTGGCCGCTCACCCTGCGCCAGGTGGCGCCGGCTGCCTTCACCAGCTGGTATGACATCTACTCACTCGGTTTCTTCGGTGGCTTTGCCCAGCTGCGCGCGCTGCACCCATTTGGCTACTACCTGTCCCTGCTACCCTGGTTTGCTTGGCCAAGCTGGTTCCTGGCCGGCGCCACGCTGTGGATGCAGCGCGACCGCCTGCATCAGCCGCGCTTCCAGCTGCCGCTGCTGGCCGGCGGCCTCACCTTGCTCTGCCTGCTGCTGTCCGATAGCGGCCGCGCGGGTTACGCGCTGCTGCTCTTGCCGCCACTGGCGCTGATCGGTGCGGTAGGACTCGATGTGTTGCGCCGCGGTGCCGCGTCCTTCATCAACTGGTTCGGCGTGCTGACCTTTGGCTTCCTGGCGCTGTATATCTGGGTGATCTGGAGCGCCATGCATCTGGGCAGCCCGGCGCGCCTGTCCGAGCGCATCCGCGAGCTGGCGCCCAGTTTCGAGGCCAGTCTGTCCATCCCCGCCCTGGTCCTGGCGGTACTGATGACGGCGGCCTGGCTGTGGGCGGTATCGCGCAGCCGCACCATGGGCCGCCAGGCGGTCACCAACTGGGCCGCCGGCATCACACTGTGCTGGGGCCTGGCTACCGCCTTTGCCAGCGGCTGGGTGGATGCGCGCACCAGCTACCGCGACTTTGCCGCCAGCCTGGCCGGCCAGCTACCCAAGCATGAATGCGTTAGCAGCGAGAACCTGCAAAGCAATCAGCGCGCGGCCCTGCATTACTACCTGGGCCTGAACACCAGCAGACGCGAGATCCACCCCGATAGCGACTGCCGCTGGCTGCTGCGCCAGGGTGGGCGCGAGACACTATCGGCGCCGCCCGGCTGGCAGGAAGTCTGGCAGGGGGCTCGCCCCGGCGATCGCAACGAACGCTATTACCTGTACCGGAAGCCGGTCGTATGAGCGATAGCGCCACCCTGGTCGGCATGCTGGCCGGCTTTTGCACCACCGCCGCCTTCCTGCCCCAAGTGATCCGGGTCTGGCGCACGCGCCGTGCCGACGATATTTCCCTCGGCATGTATCTGCTCTTTGTCAGCGGCACCATACTGTGGCTGGTCTACGGCCTGATGATCGGCTCGCTACCAGTCGTGCTGTACAACATCATCACCAGCCTGCTGGCCGGCGCAGTCCTGCTGCTCAAGCTCTACTTCGAGCGCCAGCGTCGCCAAGCGGTACAAAAGAATCACTAAGCGCCAGGAACTTGGCGACGAAGCTGCTGGTCGGAGCTGCTGCATAGGGACTACACTGCACACCATGTCTGGGCTCTACACTCTCTTTCTGCGGCTTCTGCCGGCCATCTGCGTCGCCATCATGACGCTGTTGCCCGCGCACGCCGCTGCGCCCAGCCCGCTGATCAAGAAGCCAGCCGTGCAGCAGATGGAAGAGCCCTGCCATAGCCCCATGGCCAGCAAGACTGTCAGCAGCAAGCCCGCCAAGAGTGATTGCTGCAATGGCGGTGACTGCAGCGCCAAATGCGCGAGCCAATGCGTGAAGCTGACCCCGATGGGCCTGCTGTTTGGGCAGGCCGATAGCCGGCTCTGCCGCCCCAGCCCCCTGCTGGCCGATAATTTCGACAGCTCCAGCCTGCCACTCCCTGAGCGGCCTCCCCGTTTGATCTAGTCTTCCCTCACGTGCTGCGCCTGCCCCTGGGCATGCGCTGTCCTTGTTGTTGGCCGCTGTCTGCGGCCGAACCGGAGACTGGTATCTTGAAACTCCCCCTCCTTGCCCTGCCTTGGCTATGGGCAGCGGGCGGCGCCTGTGTGCTTGCCGCCGCGCCCGACTATCCGCCGCTGGCGCGCTTTGATGCCGCGGCCCAAGCTGCCGTACAGGCGCGACTGCAGCAGCCGATCGATGCCGAGCGCGCTGCGCAGCTCGCACTGCTGCAACACCCCAGCGCCCGCCTCGCCTTACTCGAACTGGGTAGCACGCCGAACGCCCTGCTGGCTGCAGGCCTGCTTGACCCCGCGCGCTTCGATGCCTGGCAGGTATTGGCCAGTGCGAATACCCGCCTCGACAGCAGCCGGAGCAGCCAACTGGCCGAGCTTCAGGCCATCGCCCACACAGCGCAACAGGCTTGGGTAGAGGCTGCCGCCGCACAGGCGCTGCTGCCCCTACTCGATCAGGCGCAGACCGCCCACCAGGCCCAGGTAGAGCTGGCGCGCAGTCGGCGTGCGGCGGGCACGCTGGCACGCCTGGATGAGGCGGAAACGACTGCCGAGGCGGCCGAAGCCGAGCTAGCCGTGCAGGACGGCCACGCTGCGGCCCAGATCGCACTCAGCCATCTGCGCCAGGCGCTGGGCCTGCCGCCTGGCAGCGCCCTGCAGCTGAGCCCACTTGCGGCACCGCCGCGCGCTGCACCCGAGTTGGCCAGTCTGCTCGCCCAAGCACGTCTGAAAAGCCATGCGCTGCGCCAGGCGCTGGACGAAGCGCGCCGCGTGCCGGACAGCGAGCAGAACGCGCTCCAGCAGCGCCCGCTCAGCCTGCCGCTTCTGGATGGGCGCAATGCGCTCGGCCATCGCGACAACCAGCTGGCCGCGCGCCTGAAAGCCGAGCGCAGCATCCTGCAGGCCGAGGCCGAGTTGAGCGAGCGCCGTAGCCGCTATCTGCAGGCGCTGCAGCGCTGGCAGCTGCTTCAGGACCGGATCCTGCCCGAGCGGCGCACGGCGCGCAGCGAGATGCTCAAGCACTACAACGGCATGCTGCGTGGCGTGGATGCGCTGCTGGAGAGCAGCCAGGCGGAACTCGCAGCCCAGCAGCAGCTGATTGAGGCCCAGCGCGATGCCTGGCTGGCCTGGCTGGCTCTGGAGCAAAGCGTGGGCGGGCGCCTGCCTGTGCCAGCCACAACCGACGCTGCCCCCGGCCCGGCCCCCAACCCAGCCCCTATGCAGCCCATGCCGCACACCATGCACCGGCATGGACATCCGCAGCCGCCCGCCGACAAGGTCGAGCCAGCGCAAGCTGCCCATCACTGATTGCCTGCGCAAGGATATCCGTATGCAAAGACGTACTTTTCTCAGCAGCCTGGCCGGCTCGGTAGCGGCCCTGGCAGCCTTACCCAAGGCACAAGGCGCCGAACAGGCAGTGCAGGCGCTTGGCCTGCCTTCCAGTGATGTGGCGCGCGGCGGCCGCACGCCGGTGGTGACCCTGAATGGCCAATCCCTGGCCTGGACCCTGCAAGACGGAGTGAAGGAGTTCCGCCTGGTGGCCGAGCCGATCGAGCAGGAAGTGGCGCCCGGCATGAAGGCCAAGTTCTGGGGTTATAACGGCAGCACGCCCGGCCCGACCATCGAGGCCATCGAAGGCGACCGCGTGCGCATCTATGTGCAGAACAAGCTGCCCGAGCACACCACCATCCACTGGCACGGCCTCTTGCTGCCCAATGGCATGGATGGTGTGGGTGGCCTGAACCAGGCGCAGATTCCGCCCGGCAAGACCGGCGTATACGAGTTCACGCTGACCAAATCCGGCACCTTCATGTACCACCCGCATGCCGACGAGCAGGTGCAGATGGCGCTGGGCATGATGGGCATGTTCATCGTCCACCCGAAAAACCCGAATGAGCGGCGCGTCGACCGCGACTATGCGTTTCTGCTCTCGGCCTACGATATCGAGCCGGACACCATGACGGCCAAGACGGCCACCATGACCGACTTCAATCTGTGGACCTTCAACTCACGCACCTTCCCTGCCATCCAGACCCTGGTGGCGCGCCAGGGCGAGCGGGTGCGCATCCGGGTCGGCAATCTGACCATGACCAACCACCCGATCCATCTGCATGGCCATATCTTCAAGGTGACCGGCACCGATGGCGGCTGGGTGCCGGCCAGCGCGCAATGGCCGGAAGTCACCACTGATGTGGCGGTAGGCCAGATGCGGGTGATCGAGTTCATTGCCGATGCGCCGGGCGACTGGGCCTTCCACTGCCATAAATCGCACCACACCATGGGGCCGATGGGGCATGCAGTGCCGAATATGTTGGGCGTGGACCAGCAGAAACTCACCGCCAAGATCGAGCGACTGCTACCCGGCCAGCACTATATGGCCATGGGCAGCAATGGCATGGCCGAGATGCAGGACATGGCCAATATGGGCGACATGATGCCGCTGCCGGCCAATACCCTGCCCATGATGACCGGCGAAGGCCCATATGGGCCGATCGAGATGGGTGGCATGTTCACGGTGCTGAAAGTACGTGCCGATCAGAAAGCCGGTGATTACAGCGACCCGGGCTGGTATGCGCAGCCCAAGGGCACGCAGTCCTGGATCATCGATTAAGCCAAGGAGAACATTATGAAAGCCCTCACCCTGCTACTGGCTGGCGCGCTTGCCTTCAGCGCCCAGGCCGCCACCCTGTACAAGAGCCCCACTTGCGGCTGCTGCGGCGCCTATGCCGACTATCTGAAAGCCCAGGGCATTGCCCATAGCGTGGTAGCCAGCGACGCCCAGCTGGCCCAGATCCGTCAGCAGCATCCGACTGGCGACAAAGCCAGCTGCCATACCCTGCTGATCGCCGGCTATATCGTGGAAGGCCACGTACCGGCCGAAGCGATCCGCAAGCTGCTGCGCGATAAGCCGGCCATCCGGGGTATCGCCCTACCGGGCATGCCGGCCAGCTCGCCAGGCATGGGGCCAGCCCAGCCTGGCAGCCTGTCCATCGTCACCCTGGAAAAGAATGGCAGCAGCAAGCCCTTCCTTACTCTCTAAGCCAACTAATCAAGACAAAGGAACTGCCATGCGCTTCATCCCCACTCTCGCTGCCCTCATGCTGGGCAGCGGCGCCCTGGCCGGTGGCCAGCACGCCGGCCATCATGCTTACAGCTTTGGCGAACCGGGCAAGGCGGCTGAGGCCAGCCGCACCATCACCGTCGAGGCCAATGACCAGATGCGCTTCGTCCATGAACCGTTCGAAATCAAGCAGGGCGAGACCGTGCGCTTCGAAGTACGCAATAGCGGCAAGGTACGCCATGAATTCAGCATCGGCGACGCGGCCAGCCAGCGCGCCCACGCCCTGATGATGAAGAAAATGCCCGATATGAAACATGACGACGACCCGAGCGCCGTCACGCTGGAACCAGGGGAAAGCAAGACCCTGGTGTGGAAGTTCAGCAAGGCCATCCCGGCCGGGCATGTGCTGTTCGCCTGCCAGATTCCTGGCCACTTCGAAGCTGGCATGCATAGCAAGGTCAAGCTGAGCAAGTAAGACCTGCTGGCCGGACGCCCATGCCGGCCAATGCCATGGGCACTTGAAAGGAGCCTCTTCAATGCAGCAAACCACCTTGCGTATTCTGGCCCTGCTCGGCCTGCCCAGCCTCGCCTATGCGGCCAGCTGCTGTGGCATGGCCATCTGCTGCGGCCTGCCCTGCTGCCCATAAGGCAGCCCAGCCAGAAACGACAATGCCAGCCCTTGGGCTGGCATTGTCGTTTCTGGCGCACGCGGCGTGATCTACATGGTGTGCGTGGTACGCGTGGACTGCAGCGCACCGCCCAAAAGGCCCTCGATCTTGGCGCGGGCCTGGGTACCGGCCTCATTGGCCGAGAATTGCACACCGATGCCCTGAGTGCGGTTGCCATGCCCACCGGCCGGGCTGATCCACACCACCACGCCCGACACGGCGATACGGGCCGGATCTTCCAGCAATTGCAGCAGCATGAAGACTTCGTCGCCCAGGCTGTAGGCCTTGGCAGTCGGAATAAAGATGCCACCGCCCTTGATAAAGGGCATATAGGCGGCAAACAGGCCGGCTTTTTCCTTGATGCTGAGCGAGAGCACCCCACCGGCACGGGGGGCGCTGGCTGCAGCAGCGGGTTTGGGCGCTTCAGACATCGGGTTCAACCTTTTGGCATGGGCCTGACGGCCTGCTGATAAGCAAAAAACAGTTGTTCGTAAACCAGGCGGGCATTGAGTGGATGGCTGGCCAGCTTCTTCGCGGCCAGTACCGTATCGTGATAGCGCATCAAACGCACCGGGTCGAGCCCGCTCGCCAAGGGCGCCAGCCGGCTCATGTCATCGGGATAATAACGGACAGAGTCGGCCAGGCCCAAGCGCGCCAGATCATAAACCCAGCGCGCGAGCCAATCGGTGACCTTGCCGACCTCGAGTTTCTGCTTGTCCAAGCGCTCGGCGAGGGCAAGAGGATCAAGCTGGCGCGGCTCGGCTAGCTCGGCTAGCAGGGCGCGCCGCAGGGCCAGTGCACTGGCATCGGCACGCTCAATCGCAGCCAGTGGTGCACCGCCCGCCTCGGCCAGATGGGCGGCCGCATCAGCAAGACCCTGCGCCTCCAGCCAGGCCAGGGCCTGCGCACGTTCGGGCAGCGGCATCGGCAGCTGGCGGCAGCGGCTGCGTATGGTGGGCAGCAGGCGACGCCATTGATGGCTGATCAGGATGAAGATCGCGCCGGGTGGCGGCTCTTCCAGCGTCTTCAGCAAGGCATTCGCGGCGGCCAAGTTCAGTGCCTCGGCCGGCTGTACCAGGGTTACCCGCTGGCCGCCGCGGTGGGCGCTCAGGTGTACGAAGTCATTGAGTTCACGCACCTGGTCGATGGTGATCCAAGCCGAGGGCTTTTTCTTGGCCTTGCTCTCACTGTCGGCCTCCTCGTCCTCCACCACCGGGGTCAGCTCGCGGTAATCGGGGTGGTTGCCCGCCTCCACCCAGCGGCAGGCCGCGCATACCTCACAGGGCTTGGCGTCGCTCGTGCTCTCGCACAACAGCGATTTGGCCAGGTGGCGCGCAAAGGCCAGCTTGCCGATGCCCGGCTCGCCGGTGATCAGCAGCGCATGATGCTGACGCGCATCCTGTGCACGCAGCGCCTGCCAGGTCGTGCCTTGCCAGGGATACAGCATCAGGCGGACTCCAGCTCGGCCAGGATGGCGGCCAGCTCGGCCTGGATCGCCGCCAGCGGCCTATCCGCATCGATGATGCGCAAGCGGCCCTGCGAGGCCGCGGCGCGCGCATGGTAGGCACTGCGCACGCGTTCGAAGAAGGCATCCTGCTCACGCTCGAAGCGGTCGAGCTCGCGCCCATTGGCCAGCCGTGCGCGGCTGACCGCCAGCGGCACATCGAACAGCAGGGTCAGATCAGGCTGCAGCAGGCCCGCAGGGCGCCCCTGCACCCATTGCTCCAGCGCGGTGAACTTATCGAGCGCCAGTCCACGCCCACCCACCTGGTAGGCATAGGTTGCATCGGTGAAGCGATCACACAGCACCCACTGGCCGCGCGCCAGCGCCGGCTCGATCAGGCCGGCCAGGTGTTCGCGCCTGGCGGCAAACATCAGCAGCGCCTCGGTTTCCAGGTCCATCTCCTCGCTCAGCAGCAAGGCGCGCAGCTTTTCGCCCAGCGGCGTGCCGCCCGGCTCGCGGCTGACCAGATGATCGATGCCCTGTGCGTGCAGATGCGCGGTCAACCAGGCTAAGTGCGTGCTCTTGCCCGCACCATCCAGGCCTTCCAGCGAGATAAAGCGGCCGCGCTGCATTATTTGCCCCCCAGCAGGTAGCGACGTACCGCCTGGTTGTGCTCGGTCAGCGTAGTGGAGAAATATGAGCTGCCGTCGCCCTTGGCCACGAAGTACAGTGCCTTGGACTGGGCCGGGTTGGTGGCAGCCAGCAAGGAACCCATGCCGGGCATGGCAATCGGCGTGGGCGGCAGACCGCCGCGCGTATAGCTGTTGTAGGGCGTATCGGTTTCCAGGTGCACCTTGCGCAGATTGCCGTCAAAGGCCTCGCCCAGGCCGTAGATGACCGTCGGGTCGGTTTGCAGGCGCATGCCGATGCGCATGCGGTTATGGAATACCGAGGCAATCATCGCCCTGTCCTTGGCCGCGCCGGTTTCCTTCTCGATGATGGAAGCCAGGGTCAGCGCCTCATACGGGCTCTTCAGCGGCAGATTGGCGGCACGCGCCTCCCAGGCTGCAGCCAGCTGCTTTTGCATGGCCTGGTGCGCACGCTTGAGCACCTGGATATCCGAGCTTTGCTTGGCAAAGTGATAGGTATCAGGGAAGAACAGGCCTTCCGGGCTGGCGGCATCGCTACCCAGCAGGGCCAGCAACTCGGCATCGCTGAGCTTGCCCGTGTCGTGGCGCAGCTCGGGGTGACGGGCAAGCGCAGCCTTGACCTGGCGCCAGTTCCAGCCTTCCAGCAAGGTCAGCGTGGCGCTGGAGACATCGCCATCGGTGAGCTTGGCCAAGAGCTGCAGGGGCGTGAGCGGCGTACTGATCTCATAGCTGCCGGCCTTGATGCGCGCCGCCGAGCCATTCACGCGCGCTACCAGGGTCAGCAGCCAGGGCTCGGTGACCAGACCTTCGGCCGCCAGCTGATTGGCCGCCATGCGCATGGTGCTGCCGCGGCTCAGTTCGAAAGCGCGTGGCGCATCGGTAAGTGGAAAGGGTGTGCTCAGATAACGGCCGATATAGGCGCCGGCCGCAGCCAGTAGCAGCACCAGGATCAGCAGCAGAAAGCCCAGCACGCGGCCGGAATTAGTCTGCCGGCGGGGTTTGCGGTGTGTTCGGCGTTTGGCCATGTTCAGCAGTACGGAAGAATTGTTCGACAACGGCAAGTTCGCGCGTGCGCCGCATCGGCGGCAGAGCCTGCCAGATGCGCTTGCCATACGGTTTTTCCACCAGGCGGGGGTCGGCAATCATCAGCACGCCCCGGTCGCCCTCGTCACGGATCAGCCGTCCGGCGCCCTGCTTCAGGGTAATCGCTGCGCGCGGCAACTGATACTCCATAAAGGCATTTCGCCCGGCCTTATTGATCTTTTCGATACGCGCCGCCAGCACCGGGTCATCGGGCGCGGCAAACGGCAGCTTGTCGATCACCACCAGCTGCAGCTGCTCGCCCTTCACATCGATACCCTCCCAGAAGGTCTGGCTGGCCACCAGCACCGCATTAGGCAGGGTACGGAAGCGCTCAAGCAACTCGGTACGCGTACCCTCGCCCTGCAAGAGCAGCGGATAAGACAGGCCCATGGCCGGCAGGCGCGCCTGCAGGAGATCATAAGCCTCGCGCATCGCGCGCAAGCTGGTGAACAACAGGAAGGCGCGCCCTTGCGAGAGTTTGAGCAGGGGCAACGCCTTTTCCACCACCTGGGCGGTGTAATCGCGGCTATTCGGGTCGGGCAGGCCCTGCGGCACATACAGCACCGCCTGCTGCTTGTAGGCAAACGGCGACTCCCAGGCCGCCTGCTCGGCATCCCACAGGCCCATCTCGTGCGCGTAATGGTTGAAGTTGCCATTCATGGCCAGGGTGGCCGAGGTGAACACCCAGGCGCGCTCGCCGCTCATCTGGCGCGCGAACAGGCGGGCGATATCCAGCGGGGTGGCATTGAGCTGGAAGCCATGCGCGCCGACTTCAAGCCAGAACACCGCGTCGTCAAAAGGGTCCTTGCTGCGCACCGGCTTGGCCGCTTCACCGCTAGCGACTTCAGCCATCGGATTGGCCGCCTGCTCGCCACGCGCGGCACCACTGATCCACAGGCGCAGGGTGGACAACTGCTCGGCCGCGCGACGACGGCAGTTTTCCAGGCCTTCCGAGCGCTCGGCCTGGTCGGCCAGCCGTTCTGACAGGGCACCCAGGGCCTCGTCCAGCACGGCCAGTGCGGCATGGAATTCCAGATTCTCGGCCAGCGCATGCTGAGGCGCGCGCAGCGTATCTTGGCCGAACACCAGGCGCAGATCGCGCACCGCCTTGTCCAGCGCCAGCGCGGCGGCCGGCAGATGGACGAAATCCTTGGCGGCTGCCAGCGCCTCGGCGCGGCTATCGCGCGCCAGTTCCAGCAGCGCGCCGGAAGACACGGTTTCGCCAAAGAACAGGCTGGCCACCTCGGGCAGCTGGTGCGCTTCGTCAAAGATCACGGTATTGCAGCGCGGCAGCAGCTCGCCGGCGCCCTCGTCCTTCAGCCACACATCGGCGAAGAACAGATGATGGTTGACCACCACCACGTCGGCATCGAGCGCCTGGCGGCGCGCCTGCAGCACGAAGCAATCCTGGTAGTTCGGGCAGTCGGAACCCAGGCAGTTCTCGCGTGTGGACACCGCCTGTTGCCAGACCGGCGAGGATTCGGGCACCGCCGAGCAACCCGATTTGTCGCCATCGGGCGAAGTGGCGGCAAAGCGCACAATCGCATGCAGCTGGGCCACCTCTTCCTTACGCGCAAAACGTCCCTCATGCATCGCGCGCTCCAGATGGTAGCGGCACACATAGTTGGCACGTCCCTTGAGCAGGGCGGTAGTCACTGGCACCTTGAGCGCGGCGCGCACCTTGGGCAGATCGCGGTGGAATAGCTGGTCCTGCAAGGTCTTGGTGCCGGTCGACACAATGACCTTGCCGCCCGACAGGAGCGCCGGCACCAGATAGGCATAGGTCTTTCCGGTGCCGGTGCCGGCCTCGGCGATCAGCGGCTTCTTGTCGCGTATCGCGCGCTGCACCGCTTCGGCCATCTCCACCTGCTGGGCACGGGGACGATAGCCGGGCATGGCCTGGGCAAACAGGCCGCCTTCGGAGAAGACATCGGCGAGGGTGATCACAAGGGCGGGCCAGCTGGGTAGAAAAAACCGGCGGATTCTAGCATGGGCGGCCTGCACGGCCGCCGGCCGGGGCGGGAATGAAAAACGCCGCCCCGGCTGGAGCGGCGTTCAATGGCTGATTGCGTCTGGCCTAGGCGCGCACATCAATCACATTGCCCAGATTGGGCGGATTGCTGGCGGGCTGCGGCAAGGCTTGCAGCAGGGTCATGGCATTCTGCGACTGGATATCCATGGCCTTGCGCAGCATCAGGATCGATGCCGTGGCCTGGGTACTGGCCGCAGTGGCGTTGGACGCCGCATTGGCAACACTGGAAATATCCATGCTTTTCCTTTCAAGGCTGAAACTGCACGCAAACTGATCGCTTTGATACGAGTCTTCTGCGAGACAGTTCCAGTCTATCGGCTATTTGCGTTTTTTCTTGAGTGATTTACTCGACTTGGCCTTGCTGCCAACGGCTTTCTTCTTACTCACACTGCGTTTACCGGCCTTGGCCTTGCTGTTCTTGCCGCGCTTGCTGAGCACCTTGCCACGCGTGTTCTTACTAGAAGCTGCCACGCGCGGCCGGCCAACCGGCTCAGCGGCGGCCGGCGTATCGCCTGGCAGCGGGGTATCGATGGCATTGACGGTGGCAGCGGGTACGACTTGCACGGCCGGCGGCTGCGCAATCGGCAAGGTCTCTTCTGCCAGAGCGAACAAGGGCAGCAGGCCGGCCAGCAAGAGCGGCAGGCCAAGGCGATAGAGGCGGGACAGGGAGGTCGACATGGATTCCAGCATTCTGCGAATAGGGGCAAAGCGGCGCCGCGAACACCTGGGGTGGCGGCGCAAAAAGAGGCGCGCATTTTAACGGTACTAAGCTCATGCCGCAGGCTTTGTTTTGCAGTGCGGCAAAGCTCCCTATAATCGGGCGCTTTCCCGCCAGCCAGCTTGCGAGCCGCCGTGAACCCCCTGCTAGACCGCCTGCAGCCCTATCCGTTCCAACGCCTGAAGGCCCTGCTCGGCCCCGTCGTGCCCAGTGCCGATCTGCGCGCAATCGACCTGTCCATCGGCGAGCCCAAACACCCGACCCCGCAGCTGATTAAGGACGCGCTGAGCGCCAATTTCGCCGGCCTGGCCCAGTACCCTGCCACGCTCGGCTCCCCAGCGCTGCGCGGCGCGATAGCCGACTGGCTCGCGCAGCGCTATGACATTGCCCGCCCCGACGCCGAGCGCGAGGTGCTGCCGGTCAATGGCAGCCGTGAAGCACTATTCAGCTTTGTGCAAGCCGTGATTGATCCCAGTGGCGGCGCGAAGCCGGTGGTGATCTCGCCCAATCCCTTCTATCAGATCTACGAAGGCGCGGCCCTGCTGGCCGGCGCCGAACCGTATTACCTGAACTGCGACGCGGCGCAGCGCTTTCAGCCCGACTGGGCCAGCGTGCCCGAGGCGATCTGGCAGCGCACCCAGCTGGTCTTCGTCTGCTCGCCCGGCAATCCAACCGGCGCAGTGATGAACCTGGACGACTGGCGCCAGCTGTTCGCGCTGTCCGACCGTTACGGTTTCGTGATCGCCAGCGACGAATGCTATTCGGAAATCTGGTTCGACACGCCCCCCCTGGGCGGCCTGCAAGCCGCGCGCCAGCTCGGGCGCGATTACACGCGCCTAGTGGTGTTCTCCAGCCTGTCCAAACGCTCGAACGCGCCCGGCCTGCGTTCGGGTTTCGTGGCCGGCGATGCCGCCATCCTGGCCGGCTTCCTGCTCTATCGCACCTATCATGGCTCGGCCATGTCGGCCACCGTGCAGGCAGCCAGCGCAGCCGCCTGGCGTGATGAAGCGCATGTAGAGGCCAACCGCGCCGAGTACCGGGCCAAGTTCGAGGCGGTGGTGCCGCTCTTGGCCGGCCCGCTGGCGGCCGAGTGGCCGGATGCCGCCTTTTATCTGTGGGCCCAGGTGCCGGCGCGCTATCAGGGCAATGATGTGGCCTTCTGTCGCGATCTATATGCACACTGCCGCGTGACCGTGCTGCCCGGCTCCTATCTGGCACGCGAGGCCCACGGCAGCAATCCGGGCGCCGGACGCATCCGCATCGCGCTGGTGGCGCCGCTGGCAGATTGCATTGAAGGCGCACAGCGCATTGCGGCCTTCTCCGACTGACGCCATGTATAGCGCGACCTTTATTTTCGATACGCTGCAGTTCGATGCGGCCTTTCATACGCTCGACGCCGAGATCGCCGCCGCTGCGCGCCAGACCGACGGTTATCTGGGCGAGGAAGCCTGGGAAGACCCGAAGAGTGGCCGCATCGCCAATGTCTATTACTGGTCCAGCGAAGCCGGCCTGCACGCCCTGATGCAGCACCCGCGCCACCTGGAAGCCAAACGTCAGTACAGCCAGTGGCTGAGCGGCTATCAGGTCATTATTGCCCAGGTGCTGCACAGCTACGGCGATGGGCAGATTGCCCACCCGACCCGAATCAAAGCGGCCGACGCCCCAGCATCGGCCTGAACCCCAACCCAGCGAAAGCCCCGCCATGAGCCAGCAACTGCAATCCATCATCGAAACCGCCTTCGAAAACCGCGCCGAGATCACCCCGGCCAGGATCAGCGCCGAGGTGCGCGATGCGGTCGAAGCCGCCATTCTTGGCCTTGATCGCGGCGAATACCGCGTGGCCGAAAAGAAGGACGGCCAGTGGGTGGTCAACGAATGGCTGAAGAAGGCGGTGCTGCTGTCCTTCCGCGCCAATGACAACAAGCTGATGGACGGCGGCGAAACCCGCTTCTTCGACAAGGTGGACAGCAAGTTCGCCAACTGGCGCGAGGCCGACTTTCGCGCCGCCGGCTTCCGCGTGGTGCCGCCCGCCATGGCACGCCGCGGCAGCTTCATCGCCAAGAATGCGGTGCTGATGCCGTCCTATGTGAATATCGGCGCCTATGTCGATGAAGGCACCATGGTCGACACCTGGGCCACGGTCGGCTCCTGCGCGCAGATCGGCAAGAATGTGCACCTAAGCGGCGGCGTCGGCATCGGCGGCGTGCTCGAACCCTTACAAGCCAGCCCCACCATCATCGAAGACAACTGCTTTATCGGCGCGCGCTCGGAAATCGTCGAAGGCGTGATCGTGGAAGAAGGCGCAGTGATCTCGATGGGCGTCTACATCGGCCAAAGCACCAAGATTTACGACCGCGAAACCGGCGAAGTCACCTACGGCCGCGTACCCGCAGGCTCGGTAGTGGTGAGCGGCAATCTGCCCAGCGCCGACGGTAAGTACAGCCTCTACTGCGCGGTGATCGTGAAGAAGGTGGATGCCAAGACCCGCGGCAAGGTCGGTATCAACGAGTTGCTGCGCGGTATCTGATAGACCCGGTGCCAGCCAGGGCGGTCTGATGCAACGGCCGCCCTGGCTGGCGTGCTAGACTCGCTGCGTTTTTTTCCTCGGCCCGACCATGTCCTGCCCCACTGCCGAACTGCAGAAGAAAGCCGACGTGCTACGCACGACCTGGCAGGCCTATCGCGCCCGGCCGGGCTTCGAGCAATTCGTCGAATTCGCGATCACCCAGTCCAGCTTTGCCGAATTTCTGCAGGCCAAGGGCCTGTCTGGCCTGCACCAGACCGCGCGCGATCTTGAGCAGCAGGCGCTTGGCCTGTTCGGCGACGAACTCAGCCACCCGATTGCACCGACCGAACTCGGCGCGCTGGACGACCGTCTGCAAGGCCTGCTGCAACGCATTGCCGCCTATATCAGCCAGAGCAGCCACCCGCTGCCCGACCGGCGTGCCGGCGAAGTACCGGGTTCGGACAGCGATCTCGGCCCGGCGCGGCGCATCTGGTATGTGGGCCAGCAGGTATCGCAATGGCAGGAGCTGATGCTGCAGCTCGGTTACTTCGGCATCGATGTCGAGCAGCACCCGCCCACCGCCCAGCCCGATCAGCGCGATGAGCCGTTTATCGTGCTGTTCGACACCCAAGGCCTGGACGCCGCCCAATGGACCGAGCATCTGCGTGCACTGCGCCAGCGCTTTGCCGCCAGCAAGCTGATTGCCCTGTGTGTGCCGAGTGATTTCGCCAGCCTGCAGCTCGCGCTGTCGGCCGGCTGCGATTTCTGCTTCCCGCAGGGCACGCCGCAGACGACGGTGATGGGCAAGATCCTCGAACTGAATGGCAGCGAGGAGGAAGACCCCTACCGCGTGCTGGTGGTAGAAGACTCGCTGACCGCCACTAAGCTGATCCAGCGCAGCCTGAACGAGAGCGGCGTGGAAAGCCTGGCCATCGCCCATCCGCGCGATGTGCTGACCACCCTGCACCGCTACCAGCCCGACCTGATCCTGATGGATATGTATATGCCAGGCTGCACCGGCGTGGAGGCGGCGCGGGTGATACGCCAGCATGCCGAATTCCTGTCCATTCCCATCGTTTACCTGTCAGGCGAGACCGATGTGGCGCTGCAGATCGACGCGCTGCGGCTGGGCGGCGATCACTTTCTGACCAAGCCCTTCAACCCGGTCATCCTGAATGCCATCGTGAAAAGCAAGATCGAGCGCTACCGCGCGCTGCGTCGCTCGATGTTCCACGACAGCCTGACCGGCCTGCTCAATCACACCAGCTCCAAGCAGCGCCTCGACAGCGCACTGGGCACCGCCGCGGCCGAGCATGTGCCACTGGCCGCCGCGATGATCGATATCGATCACTTCAAGAAGGTCAATGACAACTACGGCCACCCGGTCGGCGACCAGATCATCCGCAGCCTGGCCTGGCTGCTCAAGCAGCGCCTGCGCAAGACCGATATCGTCGGCCGCTACGGCGGTGAGGAATTCATGGTCGCCTTGCCCGGCGCCAGCAGCGCACAGGCCCTGCAGGTGCTTGACCGCATCCGCCACGACTTTGCCCAGATCCGCCATCCCTTCGGCGGCAGCTGGTTCAACACCACCTTCTCCTGCGGCATTGCCAGCTTTCCCCATATCAGCCATGGCGAAGCGCTGGTGAAGGCCGCCGACGAGGCGCTCTACCAGGCCAAACGCGCCGGGCGTGATCGCATCGTCACGCAAGACTGAGCACCGTCGGGCACCCAACCCACCCCGGGCGGTCCAAGCCGGGTCAGCCAAGCCACTTAACGCGGAAGACCGCCACAGCCATGCACGCACTCCCCGCCCAGATTTTCAAGGCTTACGACATCCGCGGCCTGGTCGGCAAGGAGCTCGACGCCCCGACCCTGTTCCTGATCGGCCGCGCCATCGGCAGCGAGGCGCTGGCACGCCAGCAGACCCGCCTGGTGCTCGGCCGCGATGGCCGCCTGTCCAGCCCGGCCCTGGCAGCCGCACTATGCGAGGGCCTATTGGCTAGCGGCGTGGCGGTCATCGATATCGGCCTCGTACCCACGCCCCTGGTCTGGTTCGCCGCCCACCAGCTGGAAACCCTGTCCGGCGTGATGCTGACCGGCAGCCATAACCCGCCCGATTACAACGGGGTCAAGATCATGCTCGGCGGCGAGACGCTGGCCGGTACGGCCATCCAGGCCCTGCGCGCGCGCATCGCGGCAGGCGAGCTGGCGGCCGGTGTCGGTAGCTACAGCCAGGCCGATGTGCGCGAGGCCTACTACCAGCGCATCACAGCCGATATCAAGCTGCACCGCCGTGTCAGCGTGGTGGTGGACGCCGGCAATGGCGCAGGCGGGCCGATTGCGCCGGTGCTGTACCGGCGCCTCGGCTGCCGCGTGCGCGAGCTGTTCTGCGAGGTGGACGGCCGCTTCCCCCATCACCATCCCGACCCGGCCAAACCGGCCAATCTGCAGGATCTGAGCCAGGCACTGGCGCTGACCGATGCCGAATTCGGCCTCGCTTTCGACGGCGATGCCGACCGACTCGGTGTGGTGTGTAAGGATGGCGAGATCATCTATCCCGATAGGCTGCTGATGCTGTTCGCGGCCGATGCACTGAGCCGCCAGCCAGGCGGCAAGATCGTCTACGACGTGAAGTCGAGCCGCCTCTTGGTGCCCTGGGTCAAGCAGAACAAGGGCAAGGCGGTGATGGCACGCACCGGCCACAGCTATATGAAGGCCAAGATGAAGGAGACCGGCGCGCTGGTCGGCGGCGAGCTGTCCGGCCATCTGTTCTTCGCCGAGCGCTGGTATGGCTTTGACGACGGCATCTACGCGGGCGCCCGCCTGTTGGAAATCCTCTCCCAGGTCGATGACCCGAGTGAGCTGCTCAAACGCCTGCCGCAGGGGGCCAGCACGCCCGAGCTGCAGATTGATATGGCCGAGGGCGAGGCGCAGGCGCTGATCGAACGCCTCAAACAGGGCGCGCATTTCAAGGATGCCGAACTGATCACACTCGATGGGTTGCGGGTCGAATACGAGGACGGCTTCGGCCTTCTGCGTGCGTCAAACACCACGCCCAGCCTGGTACTGCGCTTCGAGGGCGACGACAGCAAGGCGCTCAAGCGCATCCAGGCCGAATTCCGCAAGCTGCTCAGCAAGGCCATCGCCAACCCGCTACCGTTCTGAACGCTGGCCAGGGTTTAAAGCGGCGCAGGAGGATGAGCTGATCAGCGCATCCGCTAGCGGTAGCGCGCCAGAATCGCCTGAAGGCTGCCATCGGCCTGCATGGCCAGGAAGGCCGCTTCCAGCGCCGGAATGGCATCCTGCTGGGCCGAGCGGCGCGAGAAGGCGATATAGGACGGCTTGCCCGCCACCACCCAGCTCGCCTTCTGCAAGGCCAAGCCCTCGCGGCGCAGCAGCCAGTCACCTTCCTGCTCGGGCAATAACGCTACATCACTGCGCGCGGCGGCCACCTTGCGCAAGGCGGTCAGTGAGTCATTGCACAGATCGCGCCGCATCCGGGTATCCGCATCGAACTGGTCGAAGAATTTCTTGCCCGCTTCCACTGAGACCAGCAGGCCATCCAGATCCTCATAGCGCTGGATATTCGCCCCACCCGGCCGCACGTAGAAGGCCTTGTTGGCGGGCGGGAAGCTCGCGTGCAGATAGTGCATGAACTGCTCACGCTCGCTGCTGCGGTTCGGGCCCAGCATCAGGTCGGCCTGGCCCTGCTCCATCATCATCAGCGCCCGCTTGGGCGGCACCTCGCTGAACTTCAGGCGGTAGCCACTGCGCTTGGCCAGGGCCTGCATCACATCGCAGTAGATGCCGCTGCAATTGCCCTGCACCACGATGCGAAAAGGCGGCGCATGGTCACCGACCACATGCAGCAGCTTGTCGGGCTCGGATGCCTGCGCCAGCAAGCTCAAACCGTACAAGCCACACAGGAATCCGCTGCCTAGCCGTGTCATTCGCCTCGTCCGAGATGGGGTGGGAGCTTGGAATGTAGCGCCTGGGCGGCGCGCCGCAAGCCCTTTCTAGCGCCGGCGCAGCCAGATCACGCGCGGTACCTGGTCACCATTGCGTTCCAGCAAGGCGCGATAGGCAATCGTGACGCGACCGAAACGGGCATCGACCTCGCTAAGAAAATACTCGCTGCGCACATCGGCCACATTGGGCAGATTCTCGTTGCGCACGCTCTCGGGCAGCGCATCGCGGAAGGCATCGATGGTCTGGAACGGTGCCGTAACGCGTTCGCGTACCAGCGCATCGGCCTGGCTCTTGTCGAGGCCGGGCAACAGCGCGGCCATGACCGCGGCCGGTGCGAAATTCACATTGATCTTGCTGGTGCGCGGCAGGGCGATCAGCAAGGGACGCAGCTTCTCCACGCTCTCGGCCGTGAAGCCGCGCACCTGACGCAGCTCGTCCAGGTCGAACAGCAGGCGGTTGGCCGTGCGCCGCGCCGGGGTCTCGGCCAGGTACTCGCGGTCTTCCGCCCCGCCCGGATAGCGGGTTTCCGAATCAGCATCCAGCCAGTCGAGCACCGCATTGGCCAGGTCAGGCGACAGGCCCTCGCCTTCCAGCAGGGTCTTGAAGGCGCGCAGATCGGGCTCGCTGACCGCGCCATCGCGCAGCAGATTGTTCAGATTGAAGCGGCCCTGCGCGTCGTAGATCGCACCACCCGCACTGCCCTGCTCGACCGGCAGATTGGGAATCGGGATCGCCCAGGCCTCGTTGGCCGCGTCGTAATTATTCTCGCGCGCATCGCCACGCAGGGTCAGCCGGCTCAGATTGACTGCCGCGCGTGCCACGCCGCGCGCCTGGATCAGGTCATGCTGGTTTTCCACCTGGCGCAGCCACAGGCTGTGGCGGAAGGCCATCGCCCCGGCAATGGCCGCCACCAGGGCAGCCACGGCCACGGCGGTAATGATGGCAATGCCGCGTTGGCGAGCGAGACGGGTCATGGCAGCACGAACAAACGGGTGATGGTTTCGCCGCTCTGCAAGGTCAGCACCAGCTCCACGCCGCGCGGCAATTGCCCGGCGCTCGGGCCCTGCGGCCAGGCCAGCTGCCATTGGCCGCCGGCATCGAGGAAGCGCACCTGGAAGCTGGCGACTTTTTCCAGCAGCGGCAAGGCGGTCGGGGCGCTACGCGGCGCCAGGTCCAGCGTGGGCCAGAGCAGCAGTTCCAGCGTGCCCTCGCGCAAGCGGTAGCCAAGGTGCACCAGCTGCCCACCATCGAAGCGCACCAGCTCGAGCTGCGCGCCATTCGCATCGATGGCGCCCGCGCTGCCGCGCACCGGCGCCTGGGTGGTGCCGCCCTCATCCATCCACTGCCGGTTGGCCACCTGGGAAAAATCTTCGTCGAAGCGGGCCAGGGCCACGGTCAACTCGCGCCATTTGCGATTGTCGGCGTCCATCACCTGCTTGGTAGTGGCCATGCGCGCCACGCCCTGATAGGCAATCACCGCCAGCACGCTGAATACCGCCAGCGCGATCAGGATCTCGATCAGGGTGAAGCCGGCCGCGCGGCGCAGGCTAAGGTTAGCGCGGAACATTGGCCACATAACCAATCAGCACGATATCGGCATGCTCGGGCTTGCCAGGTTCGAACACGCGGATCTCGACGCGGCGGAAGGATTTGTTCGGGGTTTCCGACACCGTTTCACGCCAGGCGAAATCCAGCCCAGCCTGCTGCTCACGGCCTTCATTGACGCCGGTGTCGGGAAACATGTCCTTGGCCGCATAGCTATTCAGGCGGTTCTGCGCGACCCAGCCACCGGCCAGATGGCGATGCAGGACCAGCGAGCCTTCGCTGACCGTCAGGGTGGCGCGTACCGCCGCCGCCAGGGCAATACCGAGCACGGCCAGAGCGATCAGTACCTCGATCAGGGTGAAGCCGCGCGCAGGCCTCATGGCTGGCCCGTCGCCTGCGGCGCTTGCGCAGCAGCGGCCGCCACGGCAACCGGGTCGCTGACCACCAGCCGCCCGAGCGGATCGGCGCTCAGCAGGCGCTTATCCTGGCCGGCACGCAGCAGCAGGCTGAACGGCGCATTCACGCCCGAAGGCGAGAACACTACGCGCGCATCGGGCGGCAAGGGCGCCAGATTGACGCGGATATCTTCCAGCTGCACAGGCGTGGGCAGTTCACGTACGCGCAGCGCCTCGTTCTTGTCCAGCGCCTGCCACGCACCTTGCGCATCCTGCTGCCAGAAGCGGTAGGTGCCGGCCTGTGCGCTAAAGCCGATGGGCTGGCCCAGGCCAATCGCCTCATCGCGCGCGGTTTCCAACAGCAGCGACAGACGCTCGGCCTCGCGCTGCAACGTGTCCACATCCGACATGCCAAAGCGTACCGCCGCCAGCGCCACCACGATGCCGACGATGGCCATCACCACCAGGATCTCGATCAGGGTGAAGCCAAGCTGGGTACGCAGGCGAGCAGCCATACGGCTTACAGCAGCCAGGAACCGATATCGGCCGCGTGGCCTTCACCGCCGGCCTGGCCGTCGGCGCCATAGCTCATCACATCGATTTCGCTCTTGATGCCGGGGTTCAGATAGACGTAGGCATTGCCCCAGGGATCATTCGGTAGCTTGTCCAGATAGGACTTCCAGTTGCCGGGAATCTGGCCGGCGGTGGGCTTTTCCACCAGCGCCTTCAGGCCTTGCTCGGTGCTCGGGTAGACACCGTTATCGAGCTTGTAGAGCTTGAGCGACTGCACCAGGGCCTGAACATCCTGCTTGGCGGCCACCACGCGCGCTTCGTCGGGGCGGCTCATGATCTTGGGCACCACCAGGGCGCCGAGAATGGCCAGGATGGCGATCACCACCAGGATTTCGATCAGGGTAAAGCCGCGCTGGGCGCGCTGTTTGAGGTTCATTGGTTTGCCTTTCTACTTAAACGGTCTTGTTGTCGGAAGCCTTGCCGGCAGACACCGGAAAGCGGGTTTCGTTCTTGGCCAGCTTGGCACGAATGGCCGCTGCCACGTCGATATCGAGGCTGTTGGCAAAGGCCAGCGCATACATGAGCACATCGGCCAGTTCCTCGGCCACCGCGGCCTGATCGACAGCTTCAGGCGCAGGCGGCGACCACTGAAAATGCTCCATCAGCTCAGCCGCCTCGATGGCAATGCTCATGGCCAGATTTTTGCCCGTATGAAAGGGCTGCCAATCGCGCG
Source organism: Chitinimonas taiwanensis DSM 18899 (assembly GCF_900119825.1). Classification (GTDB taxonomy): domain Bacteria; phylum Pseudomonadota; class Gammaproteobacteria; order Burkholderiales; family Chitinimonadaceae; genus Chitinimonas; species Chitinimonas taiwanensis. Next base: position 64,793 of record NZ_FPKR01000014.1, read on the forward strand.
CGGCGGCAAAGTCGGCAATGGCCGCCTTTAGCTCGGCGACGCTAGTGTACTGATCTTGCATGACGAAGGAATATCACTTTCCGGAAAAGCGCCGTGGCGGTTATTTGACCAGCTGGTTCATTTCAAACACCGGCAGCAGGATGGCCAGCACGATCAAGAGCACGGCCACGCCCATCAGCAGCACCATCACCGGGCCAAGCAGGCTGGTGAAGGTGGCCACGCGCTGTTCGAGCTCGCCGGCCTGCTGGCGCGCCGCCTTGTCGAGCATGTCCTCCAGCCGACCGCTGGCCTCGCCGCTGGCGATCAGGTGCACCAGCACGGGCGGAAACAGTTTCTGGCGGTCCAAGGCCTTGGAGAGCGGCGCGCCTTCGCGCACATCACGCGCGGCATTGCTGACCGCACCGCGCAGCACCAGGTTCTCCACCACCCCGGCCGCCGCCTCCATGGCCTTCAGCAGCGGCACACCGCTGCCGACCAGGATGGACAGCGTGCTGGCGAGGCGCGCGGTATTGCTGGCCTTGTTCAGCCGACCGAACAAGGGCAGACGTAACAGCCAGGCATCCAGACGCAGGCGGAAAGCCGGGTTCTTCAGGGCACGGGCAAAGCCGGCACCGGCCAGACCCAGCACGATAAAACCGATCAAGCCGTATTCACGGATACCAGCCGAGATGGCCAGCAGCGCACGGGTCAGCAGCGGCAGTTCCTGCTTGGAAGACTGGAACACACCGACCATCTGCGGCACCACCCACCACAGCATGCCAACGATGACCAGCAGCGACACCGACAGCACCACGGCCGGATAGACAAAGGCCAGCGCCACCTTGGCGCTGAGCGCCTGGCGTGCCTCGATATAGTCGGCCAGGCGCGCCATTACCCCGGCCGCCTTGCCCGACTCTTCGCCGGCCCGCACGATGGTGCGATACAGCTCGGGAAACACACGCGGGTGACGCGCCAGCGCCACCGACATGGCGGAGCCGGCCAGCACCTCGCTGCGCACCCCGGCCAGCACATCGCGCAGGCGCAGATTCTCGGCCTGTTCGATCAGCACGGTCAGCGCACGTTCTATGGTCAGGCCGGCATCCAGCAAGGTAGCGAACTGGCGGGTGATCAGCGCCAGTTCCGCAGTGGACACGCCACCGCTACGGCTACGCTTGCCCTGGGCATCGCCCTCGGCCAGCTCCTGCATATCGAGTACCCACAGGCCCTGCTCGCGCAGCTTGGCGCGCGCCAGGCGGGCATTATCGGCCTCGACCACCCCATCGGCCTGCTTGCCGGCCGCATCCAAGCATTGGTAGCGAAAACCGGCCATCAGCGCGGGCTCGGCACGGTGGCAGGGGCGGCAGACGGCGTGCCCTGTGCAGGCACACCCAGCAGGACTTCCGCCAGCTTGGCCGGCTCCACGCCCAACATCGCCAGCAGTATCGACAGGAACACGCACAGCACCAGCACAAACAGCACGAAGACAAACAGGCCGTTCACCATATGCTTGGCCGGCACGCCATTGGTCTTGGCCAGCGCATTGACCAGCACGGCGAACTGATAGAACAGCAGCAGCATGAAGGCGGGCAGCTGCAGCACGCCAGGCACCAGGACCAGCAAGAGGCTGCTGAGCTGGGCGCAGCTGGCCAGCACGACCAGCGGGAACAGCGAGCCAGCCGGGCGCTCGCCCGGATAGCGCTTGAGCCACCAGCCGGAGAACAGGGTGAATAGCAACACCTGCACCCAGGTCAGCACCGCCGGGAGCAGCTGGCGCGTGGCAACGCCGCCACCCAGCAGGGCAATCAAGATAGGCAGGCCGGCCAGCGCGGTCAGCAGCAGGACGGGCTGCCACCACTCGTAGGCATAGTGGCTAAGGGCTTTGACCCGGAAACGGGCTACATCGATGGCATCCAGAATAATCGGCGGCATGGGCTTCAAAACAATAAGGCCGCCTGTTGGCGGCCCCAGGGCTAGTCGGGATCCTCAACCCACGCGGCAATCGGGGCGTGCTTCACTATGTTGCACCACCAGCTCGAAAGCCTGCCGCAGCGGGTTGTCGCGTTTGGCGACCAGATAGTAGCGCTTGCAGGCTTCTACGGTAAACGGCACGTCCATGACAACCGAATCATGGAAGGGCGTAGCCGGTGGCGCGCTGACCCGCAAGGTATGCTGGCCGGGCTGCACGCGCGGCAGCCAGGGGTCGATCACATACTCGCCATCGACGGCCAATATCTGAACCGGGTAGGTATGCATTTCCGCCCGGCCAAACTCGCGCTTGCCATCCAGCAAGCTGGTATTGGTATCGGTAAAGCTGGCACAGCCTGCCAGGGCAAGCGTGGCAAGGCTCAGGCTGATAGGCAAGGCATAAGACATGGCATCACTCCCACAAGAGGTTGGCACCTGGTCATTCTGCGCCGCCGCCACGCCAGAACCCAGACTTTGCAATCAATGTTTACAAAGCCTTGCCATCGCTAACAGGCTGCGCTCAGTCGAACACCACCGTCTTGTGACCATAGACGAGCACGCGGTGGTCGAGATGCCAGCGCACCGCGCGGCTGAGCACGATGCGCTCGAGGTCGCGTCCCTTCTGAACCAGATCGTCGACTGTCTCGCGATGCGAGATGCGCGTGACGTCCTGCTCGATGATGGGACCATCGTCGAGGATTTCGGTCACATAGTGGCTGGTGGCGCCGATCAGCTTCACCCCGCGTGCATGGGCGCGGTGGTAAGGCTTGGCCCCTTCGAAGGCGGGCAGGAAGCTGTGGTGGATATTGATGATGCGCTGGCGATACAGGCTGCTGAAATCCTGCGATAGCACCTGCATATAGCGGGCCAGCACGATCAGATCGACCTGGTTGGCGCGCAACAGCGCCTGCTGCTGGGCCTCGGCCTCGGCCTTATTGTCCTTGTTCACCGCAATCACATGGAAGGGGATGCCGTAGAACTCGGCGATGCGGCGGCAATCATCATGGTTGGCAATGATGAGCGGAATCTCGCAGGCCAGCTCACCGGTGTGCCAGCGATGCAGCAGGTCGACCAGGCAGTGGTCGTATTTGGAGACGAAGATCGCCATCCGCGGCTTCTGGCGCGACAGCTTGAGCTTCCATGCCATGCCGAAACGCTCGGCAATCGGCGCAAACGCGGCCTCGAAGGCGCCCATATCCAGTGCGAAGCCCTCGAGGTCCCACTCGATGCGCATCAGAAACAGATCGGCATCGTCGTCCTGATGCTGGTCGGCATGCAGGATATTGGCGTTATAGGTGTAGAGAAAATTGGCAATCGCCGCGACCAGACCTTTGCGGTCCGGGCAGGAAATCAGCAGGGTGGCAGTGTTTTTCATGCAGGCTTTCGATTGAATCAGATGCGGCTGGGCGCCTTGACCAACGCCTCGCCCTCCAGCACGGTGCGCTCGCCCACCCGGCAGCGCGTGGCCAGGGTCACCCGCTGCTTGAGCGGATCGAGGGCGGTCACTTCCACGCTGGCCGTGACGGTATCGCCAATGAATACCGGCGCCATAAAGCGCAGGCTTTGCGAGAGATAAATGGTCCCTGGCCCCGGCAGCTGGTTGCCCAGCACGGTGGAGACCAGGCTGGACGTCAAGAGGCCATGCGCGATGCGTCGGCCAAACGGCGTAGTACGTGCATATTCCTCGTCGGTATGCACCGGGTTGTGGTCGCCGGTAATGCCGGCGAATAGCACGACGTCAGCCTCGGTAACCGTCTTGCGGAAGGAGGCTGTCTGACCGAGGGTAATCTCGTCGAAGTAGACCGTCATGCTGCGCGATTCCTTGTATGAATGCGGCGGGAGGCTGATTCTGGCAAAGCGCAGGCCCGCAAGGCAAGGCGCACGCTTGTCGCATCACGCCCACAATCACAAATCAAACGCTTGTTTTAATCAAATATTCGGTGCTAAGTTGCTGCATGCGCAGCCTCCAGCATCGCGCGGCCAAATGACAGCGCGGTGACGCGCCACCCCGGCCGGTGCTATGCTGCAGGCCCCCTTACGTTCACGTCACGTAAGCACAAAATTCCTAATCCGACCCCCAGCGGAGGCCGTTTTGAAAATCCTGGTCGCAGTGAAGCGCGTTGTTGATTACAACGTCAAAGTCCGAGTCAAAGCCGACGGCAGCGATGTCGATATCGCCAACGTCAAGATGTCGATGAACCCCTTTGACGAAATCGCGGTGGAAGAAGCCGTGCGTCTGAAGGAAGCCGGCAAGGCCACTGAAATCGTCGCCGTGTCGCTGGGTGTCAAGCAATGCGAGGAAACCCTGCGTACTGCATTGGCCATGGGTGCCGATCGCGCCATCCATGTGGAGACCGATGCCGAACTGCAACCCCTGGCCGTGGCCAAGCTCTTGAAGGCTGTGGCCGACAAGGAAGCGCCGCAGCTGATCATTCTGGGCAAGCAGGCGATTGATGACGACGCGAACCAGACCGGCCAGATGCTGGCTGCGCTCTTGAACGCCCCGCAAGGCACCTTTGCCTCCAAGGTAGACGTGGCTGGCGACAAGGTGAATGTCACACGCGAAATCGACGGTGGCCTGGAAACCGTTGCCCTGAGCCTGCCTGCCATCATCACCACCGACCTGCGCCTGAACGAGCCGCGCTATGTGAAGCTGCCCAATATCATGGCCGCCAAGAAGAAACCGCTCGACAAGCTGTCTCCGGCCGACCTGGGCGTGGACCCGGCGCCGCGCCTGAAGACGCTGAAAGTGGCCGAACCGGCCGTGCGCAGCGCAGGCATCAAGGTGGGCTCGGTGGCCGAGCTGGTAGCCAAACTGAAGAATGAAGCGAAGGTGATCTGATCATGGCAATCCTGGTTATCGCGGAACACGACAACGCTTCGCTGAAGTCCGCCACCCACAATACCGTTAGCGCCGCCGCCAAGATCGGTGGCGATATCCATGTGCTGGTCGCCGGCCACAATGCCGCTGCCGCCGCGCAAGCTGCCGCCAAGCTGGCCGGCGTGAGCAAGGTTCTGGTCGCCGATGGCGCCCACCTCGCCCACGGCCTGGCCGAGAACCTGGCCCCGGTAGTCGTGGATCTGGCCAAGTCCTACAGCCATGTGCTGGCTCCGGCCACCACCAGCGGCAAGAACCTGGCACCGCGCGTGGCCGCCTTGCTCGATGTGGCCCAGGTGTCCGATGTGATCGACGTGGTGTCCAACGACACCTTCGTGCGCCCGATCTATGCCGGCAATGTGATCGCCACCGTGCAATCGTCGGACGCCATCAAGGTGCTGACCGTGCGGACCACCGCCTTCGATGCGGTAGCCGAAAGCGGCGCAGCCGCAATTGAGAACGTGGGCGCTGGCACTGACGCCGGCAAGTCGAGTTTCGTCGGCGCTGAGCTGACCGTCTCAAGCCGCCCCGAACTCGCCGCGGCCAAGATCATCGTCTCGGGCGGCCGTGCGCTGGCCTCCAGCGAGCAGTTCCACGCCGTGCTCGAGCCGCTGGCGGACAAGCTCGGTGCCGCCATCGGTGCCTCGCGTGCCGCGGTCGATGCCGGCTATGCACCGAACGACTACCAAGTCGGTCAGACCGGCAAGATCGTCGCGCCGCAGCTCTACATCGCGGTCGGCATTTCGGGTGCCATCCAGCACCTGGCCGGCATGAAGGACTCCAAGGTCATCGTCGCCATCAATAAGGACGAGGAAGCCCCGATCTTCCAGGTGGCCGACTATGGTCTGGTGGCCGATCTGTTCACCGCCGTGCCCGAGCTGATCGCCGAACTGAATAAATAAGCGTCGCCATGCACTAAAACGGTCACCACGGTGGCCGTTTTTTCAGCCCCAACAATCAAGCAAGCGCTCGAATTCAAGCGTTTCAATGGAGATAGCCATGACCTACCGCGCCCCTATTGCCGATATCCGTTTTGTACTCAATGAGCTGGCTGGCCTGAACGAAGTGGCCGCCCTGCCCGGCAATGAAGATGTGAACCCTGAGCTGGTCGATGCCATCGTGGAAGAGGCGGCCAAGCTGGCCGAGAACGTGATTGCCCCGCTGAACAAGATCGGCGACCAGCACGGCAATAAGCTCAACGATGGCGTGGTCACGACGGCACCAGGCTTCAAGGCGGCCTACCAGCAGTTTGCCGAGAATGGCTGGGTCAGCCTGGGCGTGTCGCCCGAGTATGGCGGCCAGGGCATGCCGGGCCTGGTATCGATGGCCACCGAAGAGCTGTGGTGCGCGTCGAACGTGGCTTTCAGCCTGTGCCCCTTGCTGACCCTGGGCGCGCTCGAGGCGCTGTCCCACCACGCTTCGGACGAAATCAAGGCCACCTACCTGCCCAAGATGGCCTCGGGCGAATGGACCGGCACGATGAATCTGACTGAGCCGCAAGCCGGCTCCGACCTGGCCCAGGTGCGTAGCAAGGCCGTGCCGGTGGGCGACGGCACCTACAAGATCTCCGGCCAGAAGATCTTCATCACCTGGGGTGAGCACGATATGGTGGAGAACATCGTCCACCTGGTGCTAGCCCGCCTGCCCGACGCCCCAGCCGGCGTGAAGGGGATTTCCCTGTTCGTGGTGCCGAAGTTCCTCGTCAATGCCGATGGCTCGCTCGGTGCACGCAATGATGTGAAGTGCGTGTCGATCGAACACAAGCTCGGCATCCATGCCTCGCCCACCTGCGTGATGAGCTATGGCGACCAGGGCGGCGCGATCGGTTATCTGGTGGGCGAAGCCAATAAGGGCCTCAGCTATATGTTCACCATGATGAATGCCGCTCGCCTCGGTGTAGGCGTGGAAGGCATGGCGATTGCCGAGCGCGCCTACCAGCAAGCCGTCTGGTATGCGAAGGACCGCGTGCAATCGCGTGAACTGGGGTCCGATGATCCGGCCCCGGTGGCCATCATCAAGCACCCGGATATCCGCCGCATGCTGATGACCATGAAGGCGCAGATCGAAGCGCAGCGCGCGCTCACCTACTTCACCGGTGCCGCGCTCGACAAGGCTGGCAGCCACCCCGACGCGAACGAAAAGGCCAAGTGGCAGGCTGTGGTCAATTTCCTGATCCCGATCGTGAAGGGCTGGAATACCGAGCAGGTGAACGAGATTGCCTCGCTGGGCGTGCAGATCCACGGCGGCATGGGCTTTATCGAAGAAACCGGCGCCGCCCAGCATCTGCGCGACGCGCGCATCACCGCCATCTATGAAGGCACCACCGGCATCCAGGCGCTGGACCTGATCGGTCGCAAGACCGCCATGGAGCGCGGCATGACCGCCAAGGCCCTGCTGGGTGAGGCCGAAGCGGTGGCTGGCAAACTGAAGGCAGCCGGCCTGGCCGAGATGGGCGATGCCCTGAACGCCGCCCTCGTCCATGCACGCAGCACGACCGATTATGTGGTCGGTCAGTTCGGCGAGCAGCCGCGCGCCGTGGCCGCAGGCTCGGTGCCCTTCCTCAAGCTGATGGGCATCGTGCTCGGCGGCTGGCAGCTTGGTCGCGCCGCTCTGGTCGCCAAGCAGAAGCTGGCCGATGGCGAAGGCGATGCCGCCTTCTTCGAAGCCAAGCTGATCACCGCGCGCTTCTACGCCGACCACCTGCTGCCGCAGACCGGTGGCCTGGCCGCCGCCATCCTGAATGGCGCTGCCAGCGTGATGGCCCTGCCGGACGAAGCGTTCTAAGTCCCTCAGCCGCCACATGGAAAAGCCACCCGCGGGTGGCTTTTTTTACGCCCAGCCTCAGCGCGGCCGCTGCAATACCCACATTGGCGACCTGGGCTATTTGCGCTAGGCTGCCGCTCCATTTCACCCCATCGATCTTCGCCATGCACCCGCCGTTCCTCCTCCCCTGTCTATGCCTGAGCCTGAGCAGCGCACTTGCGCTGGCCCAGGCAGCGGAATGGCGTGGCGATTTCGATGTCAGCGCGCGCTATGCCACCGGCAGCAGCCGCGAACTGGCCTGGGAACTGGATAGCGAGCTCGAGCGGCGCGCCAATCACAAGCGCGCCAGTCTGCAGGTCGAGGTGCGCCACGACCGCGAGGGCGAGGACATGGAGAAAGTGCGTGATCGCTACTTGATCTCGCCCAAATTCGAATGGTGGGATGAGGCAGAGCGCCTGTATACCTTCGTCGACCCCGAGTACAAGCACGATCAGCTCGAGTACCTGCGTAGTCGCGCCTCGGCCACGGCGGGCATAGGCGCGGGCGGTTTTGGCCTGGGTGCGGGCGAACTGCGCTTTGAAACCGGCCTTGGTGGCCGGCAGTCCCGCTATCAGGATGGGCGGCGCCAGAGCGCCGTACTGTGGGTGGTGCGTAATCGGCTCGACTATCCGCTGGGCACCGGCCTCAGCGCCTTCCAGACCCTGGCGCTGGAGCGTAGCCGGCACGAAGAGCAGGCCGAGGCGGAGTTCGGCCTGAAGCAGAAGCTGAGCGAGCGCCTGTCGCTGCGCGCACGCCTGACGCTCACCTATAGCCAGCCGGTGGAAGTAGACAGCAGCCACCTCGATACCGAGAGTCGGCTATCAGTCGCCTATAGCTTCTGAGCGCCCACCCACGGCAAGGCGCCCAGTGCGCGCCTAGACCGGCATGCGGTAATGGCCTTCGTCGAAGCGGTCGATGCCGCAGGCCAAGGCCTCGATCCAGTCCAGGAAGGCCAGCAAGACCGTCTTGCCGACGAAATAGCGCCCGTGCTGCGGCACCATCATCACGATCTCGCCGCGCTCGACCATGGGCCGCACCATGCCTGCCCACAGCCGGCACACCTTATTGGCCACCATATAACGGCGATGGAAGCCTTCCATGCTGGCGATATGCTTGTTGAAGTCGGCCACGCTGGAGATCGGTGTCTCGACCGCCTCGTGCTGAACCATGGACGCACCCATATCGCCAGAGAACAGGATGCGCGACTTCGGGTCGTAGAAATGGAAATTGCCCTCGGCATGCAGGAAATGCGCGGGCACCGCCGCGATACGGCTCTCGCCCAGCTTGATCCAGCTGCCTTCGTCCGGCACGCCGATGATCCGCCCAGCCGAATTACCCACACTGCAGAAATGCGGCACGAAGCGCGACCACAGCTTGGATACCACTAGCTGGCAATCGGTGCTGACCAGCCATTTGTTCAGCGAGGCAATGATGTCCGGGTCGGCATGCGAGGCCAGGATGTATTTGAGCTCGCGCGCCGGAAAGAAGCGCGCCATGGTCATGATCAGCGCGTTGTAAGTCATATTGCCAGCTGGGTCGATCAGCGCGCCTTCGCGCCCAGAGACAATCAGGAACTGGTTGGCCTGGACCGCGTGGTCCTCATCATCGTCCACCAGATCGGCGAACATCAAGCAACGGTGTACGCCGTCATCGAACAGGGAAATGGCCATGACTAGTGCCTTTGCAGCAAAAACGCGCACGCTAACGCACTAGTCCGAAGGGCGTATTGACTTAGCGCAAACCTGCCCACGAGGCAGGCCAAATCAAGCGTTTGACCGACAATCCTTGATTGGCCGCGCCGGATCGGCCGGCTACAATCAGCGCTTCCCCAAGTGAAGGAAGCAAGCAAATGGGTTTTCTCGCCGACAAAAAGATTCTGATTACCGGCCTCCTGTCCAACCGTTCCATCGCCTACGGCATTGCCGCGGCCTGCAAGCGTGAAGGCGCCACCCTGGCCTTTACCTATGTGAACGACAAGCTCAAGGACCGCGTGGTCGATATGGCGCGCGAGTTCGGCAGCGATATCGTGCTGCGCTGCGATGTCGGCTCGGATGAAGAGATCAATGCCATGGCGGCCGAACTCGGCCAGCACTGGGACAAGGTCGATGGCGTCGTGCACTCGATCGGCTTCGCCCCGCGCGAAGCACTGTCCGGCGACTATCTGGAATCGGTCAGCCGCGAAGCATTCCAGATCGCACATGACATCAGCAGCTACAGCTTTGCCGCCCTGGCCAAGGCCCTGCGCGGCCAGCTGGCAGCCGATGCCTCGCTGCTGACGCTCAGCTACCTGGGCGCCGAGCGTGCCGTGCCCAACTACAATGTGATGGGTCTGGCCAAGGCCAGCCTGGAAGCGAATGTGCGCTATATGGCCTCCGCGCTCGGTGCGCAGGGCATACGCGTGAACGGCATCTCGGCCGGCCCGATCAAGACCTTGGCCGCCGCCGGCATCTCCGGCTTCTCCAAGATCCTCCACCATGTGGAAGAGTCGGCGCCGCTCAAGCGCAATGTGACCATCGAGGAAGTCGGCAATGTAGCGGCCTTCCTGCTCTCACCGCTGTCCTCGGCCATCACCGCCGAGATCATGCATGTGGACAATGGCTACAGCACAGTAGCGGCCGGCATGGGCGAATAAGCAGCCCCAAGCAGGTCAACAAAAAACGCCCGGTATAGACCGGGCGTTTTGCATGGCGAACGCGGCGGACCGCTCACAGCCCGGCTATCGACAGATACTGTGACAGTCCATACAGATTCTGGGTGGTCGGTGAATAGCTGAGCAGGGTCGGCTGCTGCGCCGCACGGCTCTGGAACTGCTGCAGGCGTGCCTGCGCCAGATAGGGATTGTCCCCGTTGCGGCTGGCAATGCTGAAGCGCTCGCCCTGGCCGAATTCACGGCTTTGCAGCGCCGTGCTGCTCACGCTCTCCACCGTGCTGGCCGCCTGGCCAAGCAGTGCACTGACCCGCTCCGCATCGGCGCTGAAGGCCTGCTGGAGCTTGTCCTCATTCAGCTCCAGCTGACCGGTACGCGAGCGGCTGATGCCGATCTGCGCCAGATCGAGGCGCTCGCGCCCGCTACCACTCTCCACCTTGTCGAGCGCGGTGCGCAGCTGGCTGGCCAGGCGGGCACTGCCACTGCCCTCCTGCGTTACCTGCTGCTCGAAGCGATTCAAGCCATCCACCAGCGACCGTGCACTACGCTCCAGCTGCTGCGCATCGCGCGCCAAGCTCAGGCGCGCCGTACCGGTCTCGCGCGCCTCGATACGCACGCCCTCCAGCGCGGTATCGATCTGATTGCTGGCGCTGACCACATTGCGCCCATCCACGGTCAGCTCGGCATCCTGCGCATTGCGGGTCTGCTGCAGATTACGGCCACTGTTCGGCACCTCGCCCGGATCAAAGGCCAGCCGCGACAGGCCCAGGCCATTGTCGCGGTTATTGCCATCGCTATCGCTGACGCTGATGCGGAAGGCGTTGGCCGCACCGGTCTGCGTCGCGCTGATCTGAAGCCGGAAGCTGCCGTTATCGTCTTCCACACTGGCCTTCAGGCCCACATCGGCGCGATTCAGCGCATTGGCGATGCCGCTCAGCGTGCCGTCCCCCGCACTGATGCTCACACTACGCGCAGCGCGCTGATTCGACTGGAAGGTATTGCTGGCGCTATTGAAGCGACCGAACTCGATGCGCAGGCTGCCGGTGCCGACAATGCTGCTGTCCTTGTCGGCAAAGGCCTGGCTGCGCAGCTGCTGGCTTTGCGCGAGCTGGCTGACATTGAGCTCCAGCTCGTCTGGCAGCTTGGCGGCGCGCGCCTTGTCGCCGCTGAGCACGCGCGCGCTGATGGCCGGGTTGTCGGAACTGGCCCGGCCGGCAGCCACCTTGTCGGCGCTGTTGAGTGCGCTGGCTGTGCTTTTCAGATCGGACAGGGCCGACTGCAGGCGGCCACGCTCGGACAGGCTGACACTGGTGGAGCTGGGCAGGCGGAAACGCTCGGCTACGCTCAGACCCTGGCCTGGCGTACCATTGCGCAAAGCGCCGATGCCCGTGACCTGGCGGCCCGCATCCAGCCCGGCCAGGGCGCCGTAGCTTTGACTGAGTGAGTTGGCGATGTTGTAGAGGTTCATGACACGCTCCGCTAACGCAGCTGTGACTTAAGCGCTTGTTTCAATGAAAAATATACCCGCAGTCGGCACGCAGCAAGAGGCCGTCTGGCTGATAAAGCCCGCCAGGGCGAAAGGATAGTGCGATGTGCCAGTTGCTGGGCATGAACTGCAATGTGCCCACCGATATCTGCTTCTCCTTCGAAGGCTTCCGCAAGCGCGGCGGGCTGACCGACCACCATGCCGATGGCTGGGGCATAGGCTTCTTCGAAGGGCCGGGTTGCCGGCTGTTTCTGGATTGGCAGGCTTCCAGCACCTCGCCGGTGGCCGAGCTGGTGCGCAATTACCCGATCAAGTCGACCAATGTGATTGCGCATATCCGCAAGGCCACGGTCGGCCAGATCAGCCTGGCCAATACCCATCCGTTTATGCGCGAGCTATGGGGACGCTACTGGCTGTTCGCCCACAATGGTGATCTGAAGACCCTGCCGGCGCTGAATCATGGCCGCTACCAGCCGGTGGGCGATACCGATAGCGAGCATGCCTTCTGCTGGCTGCTGCAACAGCTCTCGCAACGTTTTGCCGAGGAACCGGCCGCCGAAGACCTTCATACCGCCCTGCGTGAACTGGCGCTGCAGTTGGCCCAGCATGGCAGCCTGAACTTCCTGCTCTCGAATGGCGAATGGCTGGCCGCACACTGCGCGACCCATCTGCACTATCTGGTGCGCCAGGCCCCGTTTGGCGAGGCCCACCTGATCGACCAGGACGTCAGCGTGGACTTCAAGGCGCTGACCACACCGGCCGACCGCGTGGCGCTGATCGCCACCCAGCCGCTGACCGACAATGAACACTGGACGGCGCTTAGCCCAGGTGAGCTGCTGATCTTCCGCGACGGCCTGCCTAGCCGGCTTTAAGCGCCGGCAGGCGGCCGCCTACTCCATCGTGCATTCGAAGTTCTGCCTATCGGCCTGCTCGCCCAGCACCGTTTCGGGCGGGCGATTGATGCCGCGATCGGTGGCGATCGGCACGCCTGCACTGGCCGGCACGGGCAGCGGCGGCTGATTCGGCCCGACAAAGCCGAACTGGCCAGCCTGATACTGCTGGCTGCCTAGTGCATTGCTGACCACGATCTGCCCCTCATGCACATCCACGTGCAGGCCATTGGCCGGCACCTGGCCGGTATTGGTCTGGTAGTCAGCGCAATCGTCCTGGCAATACAGCGCGCCGTAATTGGTGCCACGAATCCCGATGGTGGCCGTCGGGGTAGTCATCTTGTAGGCGGCCAGATTATTGCGTTTACCTACCAGACCCGTCACCGCCCGCAAGCCGCCCTTCAGCAGCTGGAAGAAGGCATTGTCCTGCTCGGGCTTGTCCTGCTCGAAGCGGAAATCGTCGATACGTAACTGGGTGTTTGGGCGCAGGGTCAGCTCGCCGCCATCCACGAACTTGAGCCGCGCATAGCTCTTCGGCCCGGTGGAAAGCAGATCGCCGGCACGGACGGTAGAGTTGAGCGCCAGCAGCTTGACTGCGCCATCAAGCTGGCGCACCGACAGCACCCCCGCCAGCTGGCTGACGGTGGCTGCATCATTGGCCAGGCCAGGCAGCGCCAAGCCGGCGCAAAACAGCAATACAGCAAAGCGAAGCATGGGTTTCAGCACTTGCGGGCCTTCTTGGGTTGGTCTTTGTCCTGGCCTTGCTGCTCGACCGCATTCATCAGCTGCTCAACCTGATCCTGCACGGAAGGCTGGGTATTGCCCAAGGCAGTCAGGATGCTGACCGCCTGCACTGACTCATTGCCGATCTGCTCGCTCTCGTCCACCGGCGTGGTACCCGGATAGGGTGCGCCACTGGCGTCGCGTACATCCAGCACGCCCGAACCACTGCTCAGTGTCAGCTTGTCGGCCGGCACATTGGCGCGCAGCAGAATGCCGCTCCCGGCCTTGGCATTCAGGGCACCCGCACGCACATTCATGCCGCCCGGCTGGGCCGAACTGATGCTGCCCTGGCTGGCGAGCAGATCGACCGCGCCCGTGCCGGCATCCAGCAAAGCCAGGGTCAGATTGCCCAAGGCGCTGTAGCGAATCGCACCGCCATTCGATTGCGAACTGGCCGCCGCACTCATCAGCAGATCCCCCCCGGCTGCATTCAGCAGCAGGCTGCCACCCTGGGTGCTGATGCCTGCATTCTGCTGGATGCCGCCGGCCGACTGGATTTCGCAATTGCCGAGCACATTCAGCGTGCCATTCAGGGTTATCTCGTCGTTCGCACCACTGCTCACTGTTTGCAGCAGTAGGTCGCCACCGACCTCCAGGCCGGCACTGCCGATCTGCAAGGGGCTGTGGGTCAACAGGGTCAGCTTGCCACCCGATTTGACCAGGCCGGTGGTGCTCAGGCCACCAAAACTTTCCACGCGCAGATCCTGCCCAGCCTGTGCGCCGCTTAGCGTGAGCGCCTGATGATTGACGAGGTCAATATTCGCCCCGGCTTTCAGGTCCAGGCTCGCGACCTGGCTGCTCAAACTGATATCGCCACCCGCCTGCAGACTGGCCGTATCTGCCACCAGCTGCTTGGCCTGTCCGGCTAAACCTTGGATGCTACCCAGCGCGGTCAGTTTGACCTGCTTGGCGTTCAGGCTCAGCAGACCGATATCCGCCCCACTCTGCAGTACGACATTGCTGGCGCTGCTGATCGTGGCGCTATAACTGCCGCTGCCACTGAAATCGGTCAGGCTACCGCTATTGTTGACCTGCAAGCTGGCCAGGCGCTGACTGCCATCCGCATACAGCTCGCCCGCCGCCTGCAGATCGGCCGACAGCGTATCCAGCTGCAGGCGCTGCGCCGCGCTACCCAGGCGCTGCGCGCTCAGCTGCACGCTGCCCGCGCTGAAGCTGCCATCCAGGGCCACATCGCTGCTGGCCTTGATCGCGCCGCTGCCTGCATTGGCCGCTACCTGGCTGGCTCCCTGGGCCTGCCAGTTGATATCGCCACCCTGGCTGCTCAGCTTGGCCGTGGCTGCCGTGCCGCTCAGCTGGATGTCGGCACCGGCCAGGCTACTGGCGGCATCGAGGGACGCGGTGTTGATCTGCAGCGCATTCGCGCCGCCAATCAGGCCGGCGGCGCGCAGGGTGATCTGGCTGCCCGTCAGCCGGCCGCCTTGGGCGTTGATCGCGCCCAGGCTGTCCAGCATCAGGCTGCCGCTGCTGTTCAGGTCGGTGTTGAGGTTCAGCTGGCCGGCCTTCAGTTCGAACTGCCCGGCTTGCCAGGCCGTGCCGCCCTGGCCGCTCAGGCTGCCTTGCAGGGCATGCAGCTGAGCCAGGCCGCTGACGCTGAGGCTTTGCAGCTGCAGGTCGCCGCTTTGCGCCTGCACGGTCAGATTACGGCCCTGGCCGCCGACGCTGGCGCTGACCTGGCTGCCCGTGCTGCTGTTCAGGCTGATGTCGCCGTCCTGGGTGCTCAGCTGAGCACTGCCGCCCTGGCTGTTCAGGGCGATGGCGGCATTGCTGCCCGTGGTGTGGGCGCTGAGCTGGCTGCTGTCGACTGCCAGCGCATTGCCGGCGCCGATGCCTTGCACGGCCTCTAGGCGGATATTGCTGGCCTTGAGTAGGCCGCCGCTGCTGCTGATGGCGCCACCGGCAGTGAGGCCCAGCAGGCCGCTGCCGGCATTCACGGTGCCGCTATAGCTGAGCGCGCCACCCGCCTTGAGTTGGGCACCCACGCTGTCCAGGCTGCCCAGGCTCAGTGCACCGCTGCTATCCAGCTGGACGCTGCCGCTGCCGGCTTGCACGCTGGTCAGGCTGAGGTCGCCAGCCAGGGTCTGCACCTGAATCGCGCCGCCCTGGCTTTGCAACAAATCGAGCTGGGTGTTGCCACTTTGCGCAATCAGGCTGATAGCGCCGCCTTGGCTGCTCAGCTTGGCGTTACCACCCTGGGTTTGCAGATAGATGGCCTTGCCGCTGCCGCTCACGCTGGCTTCCAGCTGGCTGGCATCAACCGCCAGGGCCTGGTTGAGCGCACCGATGCCGTTCGTGGCTTGTAACAGGATGTCGGCTGCCTTGGCAGATTGGCCGGCTGTACCATTGATGCGCGTGGCCGAGACGCTGAGTGTGCCCTGGCTTGCATCCAGACCACCCAGCTGCAGGGTGCCGTTCGACTGCAAGCGCATGTCCGCGCTCGAACTGGCCGCCAGCTGACTGCCATCTGCGGCCAGCACATCCAGATCGCCACCGGTGGCACTCAGCTGTAGTTGCGCGCCGTTCTTCTGGCTGTCCAGATAAAGATCAACCGCTGTCGCATTCACACTCGCGCCCAGCACGCGCAGACGCCCATCGGCCTGGGTGGCATCGCCGAGCCGACCCGAGGTCAATAGGCTGATCGTGCCGCCGCCGGCATCGATTAGGCCGCCCAGGCTAGCTGCCGCAGCATTGCCATCGATCGACACATTACCGCCCTGGCTCTGTACCGTGAGCTGGGCATCGCCCATGGCCAGCAGATCGATCAGCCCACCCTGGCTGTTCAGGTTGAGGTTGCCGCCAGTGCTTTCCAGGTACAGCGCCCCATTGCCGGTGCTGCTGACCGTCTGCGTGGCGCCACTGAGCGCGACCCGGGCCGCTGGCGCGCCGATAGACTGTGCGCTCAGTTGCAAGGGGCCGTTCAAGGCCTGCAGCAACGCATTGCTATTGATGGCACCAGTGCTGCTGAGATTCAGCGCGCCGGCACTGAAGGCATTCGCACGCAGCAAGGACAGGTTGCCACCGACATCCAGGCGCAGATTGCTGGCCGTGCCGAGCTGGCTTTGATCATCGAGCAGCACATTGCCGCCCAGCACCAGGTCCAGATCACCATCGCTGCGCAGGATATGCGCGCTCGCGCCGCCCAGCTCGCTGACATAGCTGCTGCCAGTGCTGGTACGGACCTCGAACTTCCCGCTGGCATCCGTCACCAGACGCTGGGCTGCGCTGCCGATGCTGCCTGCGCTCAACAGCAGGTCGCCGCCCTTGATACTGACACCCGCAGCAACAGCCAGCAGATTACCGTCAGTACTGAGCGAGACCGCCCCACTACCCGCCTGAATCTGTTGCAGCGTCAGCTCAGCCCCATTCAGGGCCGTAACCGAAATCTGGCTATTCGCGGTTTGCAGATCCAACACGGCCGGGGTGTCGGTTTCCAGATCAATCGCCCCTTGCCCATCCTGGCTGCTGCGGGCTTTGATTGTCTGGGCGCTCACACGCAAGCCACTATCGGCACCGAAGATGCCTTGCGCGGCATTCAGTACCAGTTCGCCTGTCGCGGTGACAGTACCGGCACCTTGGATGCTGGCGCTGTCCGACTTCAGCGTCAGTTGGTCGGCACTCAGATTGGCGTCCAGCTGAATGCCGCCGCCGGCCTGTAGGTTCAAATTTCCGGCGTGGTTGTAATCCGCACTGACCGTCAGGCTTGCATCAGCGCCGGTCGCTTTCAACTCCAGCAGATCCGTGTTGATGCTTCCAAGCTCATCTATCGACAAGCCCAGTACGCCCTCACCATCCACACCGCCCAGATCAATGCGGGTGCCCGCGCTACGCGTTTGCAAGCTGAATTTGGGTGCCTGTAGTGGTGCTGTACTCCCCTCAACCATCGCGGCCATCATCGCAAAAGCTGGCGGAGTGCTATTCAGATCCAAGGCATCCGTCGTGATGGCAAGCTGATTACCGGCAGTTAGAGAGGTAATGCCCTCGCCAGTCATCAGGCTCAAGGTGGCCGCATCGATCGCAAGGGTATCGAGGGCGTTGATACTGAGATTACTGACGACCAGGCCACCATTGGACTTCAGGCTGATATTTTTGCCCGCCATGCTGCTGTAACTTGTTAGCAACAGCTCGCCGCCCAGGGCGTGCAGGCTCAAATCAGCCGTGCCAGTATTAATGGGGCCGGCATTCTCCAGAGTCATGCCGTCTGCGCTTTGCAGGAACAGTGTCTGATCATTGCCCAGATTCAGGCTGGACACAGTCAGGTAATCACTGCTGACAATATGCGCGCCGGCCACGCTGGCGCCGCTGCCACCCAGATACAGCGAGATGGCTTCACCACCACTGCGCTTGGCCAGCTGCAACGCTTCATCCGGCGCGGCCGTACCGATCGCACCGCCATAGCCGTTCCCCGCCACATCGCGCTGCAAATTGATCAGATCGCTACGTAGCACGGCGTTGGCACCGCTGCCCGTCAGGGTGCTAGTCGTGGAATACAGATAGATGCCACTACCAGAATTACCGGTCTCGATACCCGCATTGTCCAGGTGGATCTTGCCGCTATTGCCTAGCACCACATCGCCATACTCGTGCCGCATACCGGAGCCGCCGATCAGCAGGTCCGCGCCATTGCGCACATCCAGCGCCGCACTCGAGCAACTTCCGGTTGCGCACAGTAGCTGTGCCGATAACTGGCCGATCTGGTTATCGCTGCTCAGCAATGTGACCTCGCCACCGCTGCCGGTGGCATTGTTGATGCTCAGATCCAGCTGCTTGACCTGAATCCGCCCCAGCGCCGCCGAGGTGTTCTGGCTGATGCTGCCGTTGTTCACCTGTAGTGCCGCCCGGCCATCCCAGCTGATACCGCTGCCATCGATGCGTAGATTGCTGTCCTGGACCCGCACATTCAGCTGCTTGTCGGTTGCATCGGCCAAGGTTGCCTGCAGCGCTACGGCGCTACTGCCCGCGCGCACATTCAGCAAGTTCACATCACCAGCGGTATTGATGGTCAGCGTATCCGCCACCAGGCTTGCTTCGCTGGACTGGCTGATCCCCAGCGCGCCAGCATTGAAGCGTACCGTGCCGGAACCTGCGCTCAGTGCGCCCCCAGCCTGGGTGATGCCCTTGCCGGACAGATCGATCAGGCCGAAGGTCGTGACATCGTGATTGAGGTTCAGCGTACCCACGCAGCCATAGGCCGCACACAGGGCCGAATCATTGGCAAATAGATTGAGGGTATTGCCGTTGCTGCTGAACAGCGCGTTCTGGACGATGTCATTCCCGGCCCGGATCTGCAGCATGCCGCCTGCGCCGAAATCCGCCTCGTTTTGGACATTGTGCCCAGCACTGATCTGCAGATCGCCAATGGCGCTGATCGCGCCAAGGGACAGTACATCACGGCCCGCGTTCAGGTTGATGCTGCCGCCGGTGCTGCTCAGCGTGGTGCCGGTCTGCAGGCTGATATCGCGGTCAGCCTGCACGCTGATGTTGTAGAAGGTTGAGGCAACGCCGGCCGAAGCATCAAAGATGACATCCTGTGTCGCCGCCAGTGTCACATCGGCCGAGGCGCCGAACAGCGCAGCGACATTCGTGCTGTCGATAATGAAATCGGTCGGATCAAGCAGGAGCTTGCCGATCTGCCCCTTGGGGGCACTCAGATCGACCGCAGTCTGGAACTGCAGATGGCGCTTGCCGGACACTTCGGCAAAGCCGCCATTGCCGCCCAGTACACCACCGCGCGCGCTGATCTGGCCATGGGCCGCAGTATCCTGATCGGCCCAGACGATGATCTTGCCGCCGTCGCCCTGCTGGCCAGCACTGGCATCGAGGCGCGCCTGACTGCCCAGCTCAGTGAACTGGGCGTTGCGGATAGCGGCATTCTTACCCTGGTAATCGCCACCGATCAGGATGGTGCCGCCGCCCGTGGCGCCACTAGCATCAAGCTGCCCATCCACCTTGACCTGCTCGCCCAGCACGGTGATCTGGCCACCCTTGCCGGTCTGATGCGCAACGTCGATCTGGCCGAGCACGTCGGCGCGCCGCCCGGCATCCACCACAACGCTGCCACCACCCTGGGCCTCGGTCTGGCTGGCGCCGGCCAGCTGTACGTCACGGCTGGCCTTGAACAAGATACGCCCGCCCTCGCCCAGCTCGGTGCGGTTGGCACTGACCAGGCCCTGCTGCTGGATCGCGGTCGCGAAAATCCCGATCCGCCCCTGGCTGGCAATCAGCTGGCCGACATTGAGCACCTCGCCGGCCGGCGCGGCGATCTTGACCCGCAAGCTGGTATCCACCCCGTCCACCAGTTCCACGCTCTGGCCGGCAGCCAGCAAGACCTCGCCCTGCGGCGAGACGATCACACCATGGTTGTGCACATTCGGGGCGATCAGGTAGACGAAGCCGCCACTCGGGGTGCTGATGCTGGCCGCATTGCTGACCGAGGCGGTGGTAGTACCGCTCAGACGCAGCTTGCCGGCCTGGAAATCCGCATCGCTGATATTCAGCGTGGAGGCCAACAGGCCCGCCACGTCCACCTGGGCGCCCTGGCCGAACACCACCCCGTTCGGGTTGATCAGGAAGACCTGGCCGTTCGACTGCAGCTGGCCAAGAATCTGCGAAGGGTCCTGCCCGACGACCCGGTTCAGCACCGCGCTTTGCGCGCTTTGCTGCACGAAACGGGTCAGCTCGTGCGGCTGGATGGAGAAGGACTGCCAGTTGATGATGGTGCCCGGCGTATTGCTGATCACCAGGCTATTGCCCTGCTGCTGTAGCTGGGCACTGCCCGCCACCACCTCGGCGCCAGCCGGATTAGCCTGTGCCAGCGGCGCATAGCAGGCCAGCGTGGCAGCAAACATGGTATTCAGGGCAAAGCGCGGTGGCTTTCGACGGGTATGCATGTCCAAACTCCTTCCATCCCTAGGGATGGCCGGGCCGCCCAAGCGGCCCAGATCATAGATATCAATCAATACTGACTTGCTTGCGCAGAGCCGAACTCAATAGGACAACAGGGCCGAGGCATGCGCCTCGCTATCGCCCTTGCGCTGGCCGCCGCCCTCTTTCAAGGCGCGCGCCCAGTCCAGCTTGAACTGCGCGTACTTGCCCAGATTCAAGCGTAGCCCCAGGCCCGCGCTGGCCAGCTTGGCAGAACGCAACTCACCTGGCAGCGGCTGATTGCGGCTCAGGCGGCCCCAATCGGCAAAGCTCAGCAATTGCAGGCGGGTATCGGTCCAGTCCAGGCGCCGCGCTAGGTCCGGCGTGTACAGCTCCACGCTGGCATTCACGCCTTCATCATTGGCCAATACGCGTTCCTGATAGCCACGCACGCTGCTGGCGCCGCCCAGGCCAAACCATTCGCCCGAGGGCAAGGCATCCGGGCTGAGCTGGCCATTCAAGCTGGTGCGCAGCAGCCATTCCTGCGGCAGGCCTAGGTAGCCGCTCGCGCCAAAGCGCAGCAGCTGGTAGTCGTCATTATCAATGGGCTGAGCCGGTGTGCCGGGCCGGCCGGATGCACGGGCCAGATCGTCGCCATGCGGCAGATTGCGCGCATAGCTGAGGTTCCAGTCATACGACCAGCCACTGCCCTGTGACTGGGCCTGATAAGCCAGGCTGAGCGGCTGGATGAAGTACTGCTGCTTGCCCTGGCGGAAGCCGAAGAAGGTAGTCTCGTTCTCGAAACGGCGCCAATCGATGCCCAGTACCAGCTTGTGCTGGTATGCGCCACTGGCCTTGAGGCCCAGGTTGTAGCGCGCGCCCGCCACGGTGCCCTTGCCACTGACATTGAACAGGCCCTGCAGGGCGCCGGAACTGACATTCGAGTAACCGGCAAAGGCGCTCAGGCTGTCGCCCCAGCCATACAGGGGCAGCTTGTAGCCAAGGCCAAAGATCTTCACCTGCTCGCCTGATTCCGGGGCGGTGGTGAATTGCGCGGTCAGTACCTGATCACGGTCGAACAGATTCGCATGCTGGTAACCGAGCGAGAGGCGTGTACGGCCAGTTTCCTCGCTGCCGGTATTGTCGGCTGCCAGAAAGGCCCGCCACGGCTTTTCATCTTGCACGCGCACCAGCGCATCCACGCTTTGCGGCTGGGAGCCGGCTTGCAGTGCCACACTCAGGCGCCGCGATGGGCTTTCATTCGCCAAGCGCAGCGAGGCGCCCATGGCGCCGGTATTGGGAATCTGTCCACTCTGCAGGGCGGGCAATGCGCGGCGGATATTCTCGGCGCCGAAGTAGAGATTGCCCTCGATGCGCACCTGATCGAGCTTGGGCTCAATGACCTGGAACACCACCTCGCCGTCGCGCAGCTCCTGCTCGGGCAGATAGACCTGCAAGCTGCCAAAGCCGGCGCGCCGGTACAGCGCCTCCAAGGTCTCCAGCGCGCGCTGCACATCGCCAAAATCGCGTTGCTCGCCGGCATGGGCGCGCAGCGCCGCATCGATCTCGGCCTGAGGCAGCACGGTATTGCCCTGCACCAGGAACTGGCGGATGGTGAAACGCAGGGTGTCATCGGCCTGGGCAAGGCTGCCCAGGGCAAGCAGGATGGCAATGGCGTACGACTTCATTCTGACCTCGGTCTGGCGTTAGGGCCGTACTTTAACGGTCAGCGTGCAGCGGGGGAAACCTCCGATTGGGGGAAATATTCTGTCGGCATGCCAGAAAAGGCCCCAACCAAGGCTAGAAGCCGCCCATGGACATCGATTGCAGCAAGGACATGCCCTGCTCAGACACATAGTGGCGGAAATTGAATTGTTTCAATTGACGCAACACCTGGTTGGGATCGAATTTACCCGAGGAGATCTGATCACGGATGCGTTTGAAACGTCCGCATTCGAGCAACAAGGCCTGGCGGCGCTTATTGACCAACTGCACATGGTGGCGCTCGATGATCACTGACAGTTGCAGCCAGAGCAGCAGGCCGGCGGCCGGCCACCACCATTCGGCAAACAGCGAGATCACGCAGGCCAGCACTAGCAGCAGATACCAGACCAGATCGGCATTGGGAAAGTCGGGCGCCCAGTTACCGAGCTTGGGCCAGTTCAGTTTGAGCTGGCTGATGATGCGCTCGCGGTCATTCGCATCGCGCTTGAGGCGCGCCCAGATCGCATCGAACTCCAACGCCACATACCATTTATCGTACAGGCGCGATTCCAGCCATGCGGTCTGGCGGTAATTGCCGATGCGCGTGGCCAGCAGCTGCCGGTAGTCGTCGGACGCCAGCGGCGGCAGCAGCTCCCATTCCGGGTGGGCGAGCTGGCGGCGCACCATGAGCGGAAAACCCAGCACATCGATCAGCTCAGCCTTGCGCGCCTCGATGGCCGCGCGGTCGAGGCGGCCGTCCATACTGTCCAGATTGCTGTACTGCTCGATAAAACCATCGAGCTTTTCCAGCACCGGTGGCACCAACGGATTCTTGACCAGCTGGCGGCGCAGGTTCTCGGTTTCTTCCAAGATGGCCGGCACCAGAAACTGGGCCTCGGGTGGCCAGGGCATGCGCAGGAAGCTCTCCACCTTGAAGAACACTTCCTCGTAATGCGAGGCAAACGCGCGCTTATAGTCTTCCTGCGCCTGCGCATCCTTGTCGCGCTCGCCTGTGGCCAGCGGTGGCGAAGGCGGCCGGCGTTGCAGGTCGAGGCGCAGATTATTGGCCATTTGGGCGAATTCCGGCGCCACGCCGATGCGGGCAAACATCGGCCCGAGTTCCTTATGGCGCTGACGTAGCTCGTCCAGCTCCTTCCAGATATCCCACTGCGGTTTTTTGTTCTCGGCCATGTGTACAGCTTACGCGATGCGGCAGGCGTCCTCGAAGGCCAGGCGCGGATTGCGCGCATGCAGCTGCTGGCCATCACCGTAACCGAGGTTGATCAGGAAGTTGGAGCGCACGCTGGTGCCGGCGAAGAAAGCCGCATCCACCTTGCTGTTGTCAAAACCCGACATCGGACCACAATCCAGGCCCAGTGCACGTGCAGCCAGCAGCAGATAAGCGCCCTGCAGGCTGCCATTGCGAAAGGCCGTGGTCTGGATCGCCGCATCATTGCCAGCGAACCAGCTGCGCGCATCGGTATGCGGAAAGAGCGTGCCCAGCTGCTCATAGAAGGCCAGGTCGTGCGCGACGATGACGGTGACTGGCGCGGCCAGGGTCTTGGCCAGATTGCCTTCCGACAGCGCCGGCGCTAGCAGCTGCTTGGCGGCGATCGACTTCACGAACACGAAACGGGCCGGCGAGGCATTCGCGCTGGTCGGGCCCCATTTGAGTAGCTCGTACAGCGCCTGCAAGGTGCTGTCCTCGACCGGGCGGTCGCTGAAATGATTGTGGGTACGGGCTTGGCGGAAAAGCTGATCGAGGCTGGCGTCGGAGAGTGGCGTGGACATGGCAGGCATCAGGTCGGTTCGAATGGAGGCCAGCATAGCCGGCCAGCCTCGCAAACGCTACTGATGCCGCTCACCGCCTAGGCCTTGGCCTGTTCGGCCAGGGCCAGCAGCGGGGCCAGCTTGGCCAGCAAGGCCGGCAGATGCGGCCGCACGGCCTCCTCGCGCCCCTCGGCCAGCAGGGCCAGCGCTTCATGGATTTCGATGGGCGCAAGCGCGGGCGCCGGCAAGGCCGGTGCTTGCAAGCGATTGCCGCCCAGCTCGATGGCTTCAGCCAAGCGTTGCAGCGACAAGCTGAACAGCGGCTCGAACTCGCTCAGCTGGTCCACCGTGGCACTACCCACGCCGGCACTCACCGTCACGCTCAGTGGCTGGCCTTTGAAATTGATCTTGGCCGCGGCGATGATCTCGCACAGCCGCTCGGCATAACGCAGGCTGCCGGCCAGGTCGGCGTACAGGAAGATGCCGAAACGCGGTCCTTCCAAACGCGCCAGGATCTCTTCCTTGCGCAGACGGCTGGCCACGGTCTTGGCCACCAGGCTGACCACCTGCTCGGCCACCGCACTCCCCACCCGCTCGCACAGCGCCGGATAGGCATCGATCTCGAAGACCAGCAGGGTCGCCTCACCATGCACGCGCAGCGCATGCGCCATCAGCTTCTCGCCGTGCAGCTGGAACATATGCGGGGTAGCCAGGCCGGTCTGCACCTCGGTGGTCGCCGTACGCGCCTGATTAACCTCGCTGGCACGCAGATCGCGGGCGGTCTTTGCAAGCTTAGCTGCTGCCGTGACCCGTGCCAGCATCTCGGCGCGGTCGGTGGACTTGGTCACGAAATCGTTCGCGCCGCGCTCCACCGCCAGCTGCTTGGTCTCGGCATCCTCCTCGCCCGAAATGATGATCACCGGGGTATGGCGAATGCGTGCATCACTGGACTTGCGCACGCGGGCCAAGAGGCCGAAGCCATCCAGGCGCGGCATGCTGAGGTCACTCATCAGCACCAGGATGGTGCCGTCCGCCATCAGGCGCTCCCAGCCCGCCTCGCCATCGGCCTCTTCGATAATGTCGAAACTGGCGGCCAAGTGCTTCTTGACGGTGGCACGGACGATGCGCGAATCATCCACCACGAGGATACGTGGGCGATCGCTGGCGAGTTCAGTTTGCGTCATGACGTTTGAATAATTTCAATTGGAAGCGACAATCTAGCACAGGCGGGCGTCGGACTTGTATTGCGACGCAACAGGCGATTTGTTAAAACCGCCACACGCCCATTCTGCAGAAGCCGGCCATGCCACTCAGCTACCGTGTTTATCTGTCTGCCTTTCCGCTTGGCTCCAGCGAGCCAGCACGGGTATTGGCTGCCATCCGGGCGGACTGGGTTAGTCCATCCTGGGTTTCCAGTCGCGCGCTCGATGGCGCCTGGCTGTTCGAGATGCAGGCCGAAGCCTGCGCGCCCGATGTGGACGAGGCGGCGCTGGCCGAGCGTCTCACCCTGCTGATCTGGCGCAAGCTCGGGCGCTACGTCAAGGTCGTGGTGGATGCCAGCCCGGGCGAGTCGGATGAAGCGCGCCGGCGCGAACTTGGCCAGACCGAATACCGCAAACTGATGCGCCTAAACTAGTCGCTTCGTTCACTGTAGGTCAGCGAGTCCTCCCATGCAGTCACTTCAAGGCAAATGCGGCCTGATCATCGGCGTGGCCAATGCGCAGAGCATCGCCTGGGGCTGCGCACGCCAGCTCAAGGCGGCCGGTGCGCGCAGCGCTATCACCTATCTGAATGCCAAGGCGGAAAGCCATGTGCGCCCACTGGCCGAGCAGATTGAGGCCGAACTGATTCTGCCCTGTGATGTGGAACAGCCAGGCCAGCTCGAAGCCGTGTTCGCCGCACTCGAGCAGCACTGGGGCCAGCTCGACTATCTGATCCACTCGATTGCCTACGCGCCGCTGGCCGATCTGCACGGCCGGCTGGTCGATTGCTCGACAGCCGGCTTTCTGCGCGCCATGGATGTGTCCTGCCACTCGCTGATCCGCATGGCCAAGCTGGCCGAACCGTTGATGCCCAAGGGCGGCACACTGCTGACCATGTCCTATCTGGGCGCCGAACGGGTGGTCGAGCACTACGGCCTGATGGGGCCAGTGAAGGCCGCGCTGGAAAGCACGGTGCGCTATCTGGCCGCCGAGCTGGCCGAGCGCGGCATCCGCGTACACGCGATCTCGCCCGGCCCCATGCCCACCCGCGCCGCCTCGGGCATCGCCCATTTCGACACGCTGATGCAGGCCGCCATGGCCAAAAGCCCGCAGCATCAGTTGGCCACGCCGGACGATGTCGGCCAGCTGGCCAGCTTTCTGATTTCCGACGCGGCACGCGTCCTGACCGGCTCGACCCATTATGTCGATGCCGGCTACCACATCATGGGATAACAATGACTTCCGATGCCCTGAGCCTCTTGCTGGAACTGGCACGCGCCCTGCCCGCCGTCCGCATGGCGGTTGCCCACCCTTGCGATGCCGAGTCGCTGCGCGGCGCGCTCGATGCGCGCGAGCAGGGTTTGATCGACCCCATCCTGATCGCCCCACTGGCCAAGCTGCAGGCGGTGGCCGAGGCGAGCGGGCAATCGCTGCAAGGTGTGCACTGCATTGATGTGCCGCATAGCCATGCCGCGGCCGAGCAGGCCGTGCAGCTGGCGCGTCGCGGCGAGGTCAATGCGCTGATGAAGGGCAGCCTGCACTCGGATGAGCTGCTGCATGCGGCGCTCAGCTCGGCCGGCGGCCTGCGCACCGAGCGCCGGGTCAGCCATGTATTTGCGATGGAAGTACCGGCCTACCCGAAACCGCTGTTCATTACCGATGCAGCGGTCAATATCGAACCCGATCTGCTCGCCAAGCGCGATATCGTGCAGAACGCGATTGATCTGCTGCATGCGCTGGGTATCGTCGAGCCCAAGGTGGCCATCCTGGCCGCAGTGGAAACCGTCAATCCGGCCATGCGCGCCACCATCGATGCGGCGGCACTGTGCAAGATGGCCGATCGCGGCCAGATCAGCGGCGGCATGCTGGATGGTCCGCTAGCCTTCGATAATGCGATCTCGGCCGATGCGGCGCGCAGCAAGGGCATCCGCAGCCCGGTGGCCGGCCTGGCGGATATCCTGCTGGTGCCCGATCTGGAAGCCGGCAATATGCTGGCCAAGCAGCTGCAATATCTGGCCGGTGCACGCGCGGCCGGCATTGTGCTCGGCCTGAAGGTACCCATTGTGTTGACCAGCCGTGCCGACAATGCCGAGGCGCGCATGGCATCCTGCGCCATCGCCAAGATCCTAGCCGCACGACGAGTAGTGGCATGAGGTCGGTACTGACCCTGAACGCCGGCTCCAGTAGCCTGAAGTTCGCGCTGTATCGGGCCGCAGATCTGACGTTGATCTGCAAGGGGCAGATAGAGAACCTCGGCCATCTCAGCGATGACAGCCACACGCTATTCCACGCACGCGACGCCGCAGGCAAGGCGCTGGCCGATGCTGAGATCGCCGGGCATGAGCATGCGGCCGCGCTGCGCTATTTGCTCGACTGGCTGGACCGCCAGTACCAGGGCCTGCGCCCGGCGGCGGTCGCGCACCGCATCGTGCACGGCGGCCCGCGCTTTGCCGAACCCCTGCGCCTGAGCGACGAGACGTTGCAGGCACTGGATACGCTCACCCCACTCGCCCCCCTGCACCAGCCGCATGGCCTGGCTGGTGCGCGCAGCATGCTGACCCTGCTGCCCGAGGTCGCGCAGATCGCCTGCTTCGACACCGCCTTCCACCGCAGCCAGCCCGAGCTGCAGCAACGTTTCGCGCTGCCGGACTCGTATTTCCAGCAGGGCGTGCGCCGTTACGGCTTTCACGGCCTGTCCTACCAATACATCGCCCAGCAATTGCCCGCCCACCTGGGTGCCGCCGCCGAGGGCCGCGTGGTGGTCGCCCATTTGGGCAATGGCGCCAGCGCCTGTGCCTTGCTCGGCCGGCAGAGCATGGCCAGCAGCATGGGTTTTACCGCGCTGGATGGGCTGATGATGGGCACCCGCTGCGGACGGATCGATCCGGGCGTACTCATCTATTTGCAAGAGACGCTGGGCATGTCGGTAAACGAGATCAGCCAGCTGCTCTACCAACAGTCCGGCCTGCTGGGCGTATCCGGCCTCAGCCACGATATGCGCACGCTATCGGCCAGCCCGGAACCAGCCGCCCAGCTGGCGATTGCCCTGTTCTGCCAGCAGGCCGCGCGCGAAATCGCCGCACTCTGCGTGGCCATCGGCGGCCTGGATGCCCTGGTATTCACCGCCGGCATCGGTGAACACCATCCACGCGTGCGCGCCGAAATCTGCCGCCAGCTGCAATGGCTGGGGCTGGACCTCGACAGTGCAGCCAACCAGGCCAACGCCGCGCGCATCAGCACGGCGACCAGCTCAATCAGCGCCTGGGTGATAGCCACCGACGAGGAAGCCATGCTGGCCCGGGCCGCGGTGGCTTATTGCTAAGCCGCGCGCCAGACCAATAAAAAACCCGCTCCAAGGAGCGGGTTTTTTGCGACATTCGATGCTGGCCAGCGATTCGTTTGTCTGTGTCTTGCGACTTAGGCCATGGCCTTGATGGCGGCAGCCAGGCGGCTCTTGTGGCGAGCAGCCTTGTTCTTGTGGAACACGCCCTTGTCGGCGATGCGGTCCAACGTGCTGGTGCTTGCCTTGAAGGTTTCGACTGCAGCAGCCTTATCGCCAGCTTCGATGGCCTTCAGCACTTTCTTAACTGCAGTGCGGAATTCCGAGCGTTGGCTCATGTTGTGAAGGCGGGCCTTAGCAGCCTGACCTGCGCGCTTACGTGCTTGTGCGCTGTTTGCCATTTAAATCAACTCCTTAAACCGGTAAAAGGACTATCGCGAAACCGCGCATTATGCCGATGCTCGGCCTATCTGGCAATCATCGCGTACACTTGCGCGGTTTTGTCAATCAGCAGCCCTGCGCATGAATCTCCTCAAGGCCCTTGCCCGCACCAGCAGCATGACCATGCTGTCCCGCATTCTCGGCTTCGTGCGCGATGCGATCAATGCCCATCAGTTTGGCGCCAGCAAGGCTATGGATGCCTTCGTGGTGGCCTTCATGCTGCCGAATATGTTCCGGCGCATCTTTGCCGAAGGCGCCTTCTCGCAGGCCTTCGTCCCCCTGCTGGCCGAATACAAGCAGACGCAGGGCGAGGACGCCACGCGGCGCTTTATCGCCGATGTGGCCGGCCTGCTGACCCTGGCGCTGGTCGTCCTGACCGTGATCGGCGTGCTGGCTGCGCCCGCCATCGTGCTGCTGTCCGCTTCCGGCTTTGATAAGGATGCAGCCAAGTTCCAGCTCACTGTCGAGCTGACCCGCATCACCTTCCCCTACATCCTGCTGATCTCGCTGTCCTCGCTGGTGGGCAGCATTCTCAATACCTGGAATCGCTTCACCGTCCCCGCCTTCACGCCCACCCTGCTCAATCTGGCCATGATAGGCAGCGCACTGTGGCTATCGCCCTTCTTTGCAGAACCCATCGTGGCGCTCGCCATTGGCGTGACGCTGGGCGGCGTGGCCCAGCTGCTGTTCCAGCTGCCCTGGCTGGCCAAGACCGGCATGCTGAGCTGGCCGAAGTTGAATCTGAAGGACCCGGGCGTGTGGCGTGTGCTCAAGCAGATGGGGCCGGCCATGTTTGGCGTGTCGGTGGCGCAGATCAGCCTGCTGCTCAATCGCAATTTCGCCTCCTGGCTGCCCGATCACAGTATGAGCTGGATGTATTACGCCGACCGCCTGATGGAGCTGCCCACCGGTGTGCTCGGTGTGGCGCTGGGGACCATCCTGCTGCCCAGCCTGTCCAAGCTGAAGGCGGCCGAGCGCCATGATGACTACTCGGCCACGCTGGACTGGGGGTTGCGCCTGTGCTGGCTGCTGGCCCTGCCCGCCACGGTGGCACTGGCGGTGATCGGCGAGCCGCTGATCGCCGTGCTGTTCGAACGCGGTGCCTTCCAGCTGCAGGACACCCTGCAAACCCAGCGTGCGCTGAGCGCCTATGCGGTTGGCCTAATGGCGCTGATCTCGATCAAGGTGCTGGCGCCGGCCTTCTATGCGCGTCAGGATATCCGCACCCCGGTCAAGATCGGCGTCGCCACCCTGCTGCTGACCCAGCTGTTCAATCTACTGCTGATCGGCAGCCTGCAGCATGCCGGCCTCGCCCTGGCCATCAGCCTGGGCGCGTGCTTCAATGCCACCCTGCTCTATCTGGGCTTGCGCAAGAAGAACATCTATCAACCCAAACCGGGCTGGCTGCGCTTCCTGGCCAAGCTGTTTGCCGCAGTCGGCCTGATGGCGCTAACGCTATGGGGCCTGCAACACGCGCTCGGCGCTTGGCATCATCTGCCGGTATGGATACTGGTGAGCAAGCTCAGCATGCTGGTCCTGGCCGGCGCCCTCGTCTACTTCGCCGTACTGGGTGCCCTAGGCTTTCGGCCGCGCGATTTTTCGCGCAAATCCATCTAGATACCCGCATCGTCACCCGGCCTGCTCGCAGGCCACTGGCTAGACCGCATCAAGGAAAGGAAGACCATGGAACTCTCGCACCGTGTTCAAGCGATCAAGGAATCCCCCACGCTGGCCATTACCGCCAAGGCGCAGAAGCTGAAGGCCGAAGGGCGCGATGTGGTGGCGCTGGCCGCCGGCGAGCCGGATTTCGAC
Organism: Chitinimonas taiwanensis DSM 18899; assembly: GCF_900119825.1. Classification (GTDB taxonomy): domain Bacteria; phylum Pseudomonadota; class Gammaproteobacteria; order Burkholderiales; family Chitinimonadaceae; genus Chitinimonas; species Chitinimonas taiwanensis. The sequence continues at coordinate 95,311 of NZ_FPKR01000014.1, forward strand.
ACGCCCGAGCACATCAAGGCTGCTGCGATCGCTGCGATTCAAAATGGCTTTACCAAGTACACGCCGGTCTCGGGCACGCCGGGCCTGAAGAACGCCATCATCGCGAAGTTCAAGCGCGACCAAGGACTCGACTACACCGCCAAGCAGGTACTGGTGTCCTGCGGTGGTAAGCAGAGCTTCTACAACCTTTGCCAGGCCTATCTGAACCAGGGCGACGAGGTGATCATCCCCGCGCCCTACTGGGTGTCCTACCCCGATATGGTGATCCTGGCCGAGGGTAAACCGGTCATCGTCGAATGCGGTATCGAGCAGGGCTTCAAGCTCAGCCCGGCCCAACTGGCCGCGGCTATCACCCCGCGCACCAAGCTGGTGGTGCTGAACTCACCGTCCAACCCGACTGGGGCTGTGTACACACTGGCCGAGCTGAAGGCACTGGGCGAGGTGCTCAAGCAGCACCCCAAGGTGCTGATCGCGTCGGACGATATGTATGAGCACGTGATGCTGGGCGATACCAGTTTCGCCAACATCCTGAACGCCTGTCCGGAGCTGTATCCGCAGACCATCGTGCTGAACGGCGTGTCCAAGGCCTACTCGATGACTGGCTGGCGCATCGGCTATGCAGCCGGGCCGGAGTGGCTGATCAAAGCGATGGAGAACATCCAGTCGCAATCGACCTCGAATCCGACCTCGATCTCGCAGGTGGCCGCCGAAGCGGCCCTGAATGGTCCACAAGCCGATTGCTTCGCCCCGATGCTGGCCGCCTTCAATGCCCGGCATGAGTTCGTGCTGAGCGCCTTCAATGCGATTCGCGGCCTGAAGTGTCTGCGCGCCGGCGGCGCCTTCTACGCCTTCGTCGATGCGCGCGAGGCGATCCAGAACCTGCATCGCGAAGGCAAGCTGGCTGCGCCTACCGATCTGGCACTGGGCAGCTATCTGCTCGAGGCTCAGGATGTGGCCGTGGTGCCGGGCTCGGCCTTCGGTGCCGAGGGCTATTTCCGCATCAGCTTCGCCACCAGCATGGCCAATCTGGAAAAAGCACTGGCACGCATCGCCAGCGCGCTCAACTAGCCCGCCCAGCCCAGCCGACAAGCCGCTCCCAGCCCGGAGCGGCTTTTTTGTTCCCAGTTCGCCACATTATCGAAAACCCTTACACGGGCATTCCAGCGCGATGCCAAAGGCCTATGTTATGGTGCACTTGCTCTAAACCGCGCTACAGCGTCGTTTGCGGGCAAAAAACCATAATGGGGACAAACCAATGCAGCTGCTACTCAAACTGGCAGGCTGGGTGGATGCGCTGAACGAGCGCATCGGTCAGTCAGCCAAATGGCTGGTACTGGTCTGCGTCTTGATCAGTGCCGGCAATGCCGTCATCCGCAAGGCTTTCGATATGAGTTCGAATGCTTTCCTGGAAATCCAGTGGTATCTGTTTTCCGCCATCTTCCTGCTTGGCGCCGCCTACACCCTCAAGCACAACGAGCATATCCGCATCGACATCCTGCTCGGCAAGCTCAGCCCACGTAAGCAAGCCTGGGTCGACATCCTGGGCGGACTGTTCTTTCTGCTGCCGATGGCCATCGCGATCTTTTATTACGCCTGGCCCGTGGTGACCCAGATGATCGCCAGCGGCGAACAGTCGGCCGACCCAGGCGGGCTGGTGCGCTGGCCGGTGTGGGTGCTGATACCGATCGGCTTTGGCCTGCTGATCGCGCAAGCGATCGCGGAAATCATCAAGCGCGTGGCCTTTCTGCAGGGCCTGATCCCAGATCCGGCCGAAAAACACAGCGGTCAGACCGCGGAAACCGTCGATACCCATCTCGACGCCGTACTCGACCAGGATAAGGGAGGCCGCGCATGAGCCACGAAATGCTCGCCCCGGTCATGTTCGCCTCGCTGATCGTCTTTCTGCTGATCGGCTACCCGGTGGCTTTTGCCCTATCCGCAGTTGGGCTGTTGTTCTCCTTTATCGGCATCGAAGCGGGCTTTATGCCTGCCGCCTTGCTGCAGGCGCTGCCGCAGCAGGTGTTCGATGTCATGCGCAATGACACGCTGCTGGCCATCCCCTTCTTCACCTTCATGGGCCTGATTCTGGAGCGATCCGGTATGGCGGAGGACATGCTGGACACCATAGGCCAGCTGTTCGGCCCGATACGCGGTGGTCTGGCCTATGCGGTGATCTTCGTCGGCGCGCTGCTGGCCGCTACCACCGGCGTGGTCGCCGCCTCGGTGATTTCGATGGGGCTGATCTCCCTGCCCATCATGCTGCGCTATGGCTACAACCCGCAGCTCGCCTCGGGCGTGATTGCCGCATCGGGCACCCTGGCGCAGATCATCCCGCCCTCGCTGGTGCTGATCGTACTGGCCGACCAGCTGGGTACCTCGGTTGGCGATATGTACACCGGCGCCCTGGTGCCGGGTCTGGTGCTGACTGGCTTATATGCCGTTTATGTGCTCGGCATCTCGGTGTTCAAACCACAATGGGTGCCCGCCCTGCCCGCCGAAGCGCGCACCCTGCGCGGCGGCAAGCTGCTGGGCCGGGCGCTGTTCGTGATGGTACCGCCGCTGGTGCTGATCTTCCTGGTGCTCGGCACCATCTTCTGGGGTATCGCCACCCCGACCGAGGGCGGCGCCATGGGCGCGGTCGGCGCACTGATCCTGGCCCTGGCCAAGCGCAAGCTGAGCTGGGACCTGACCCGTCAGGCAATGAACTCCACTCTCAAGCTGACCACCTTCGTGGTGTTCATCCTGCTTGGCGCGCGGGTCTTCCGCATCGCCTTCCTGGGTGTGGATGGCGATGCCTGGGTGGAAGGCCTGTTCGACAGCTTGCCTGGCGGCGTAGTCGGCTTCCTGGTGGTGGTCAACATCCTGATCTTCGTCCTGGCCTTCTTCCTCGACTTCTTCGAGATCGCCTTCATCCTGGTCCCACTGCTGGCGCCGATCGCGGCCAAGCTCGGCATCGATCTGGTGTGGTTCGGGGTGATGCTGGGCGTGAATATGCAGACCGCCTTCATGCACCCGCCGTTCGGCTTCGCACTGTTCTATCTGAAGAGCGTGGCGCCCAAGTCAGTGAAGACGAAAGACATTTACTGGGGCGCCGTACCCTTTGTCTGCATCCAGGTGGTCATGGTGGGCCTGGTGCTGGCCTTCCCGCAGATGGTCACCCACTTCCTCGACAAACCGGTGGTCACCAATGAAGCGAACACCGAAGCGATTCTGCAAAGCCTGCCTCAGGATGTGCCGGTGGAGGAGAACCTGAACGAAGCTGACGAGGCCGCCGCCGCACTGATGGGCGATAGTGCACCGGCACCCAATGCCGAGCCACAGACCGAGGCCGACCCGGCCGCGGCACTGCTGGAGGAAGCCGGAAAGAACGCAAACTGAAATCTGGATTTCGCCAATAAGGGCGCCGCAGCTGACGACGCCTCAACCCCTGGAAGAAGGAGCAGACTGTGCAAAGACGTAGCTTTCTGAAGACAGCAGGAACCCTGGGCGTCGCCGCAGCGGGCGTTTCAGCGCCGGCCATCGCCGCCAGTGAACCCAGCATCCAATGGCGCATCACCTCCAGCTTCCCCAAGAGCCTGGAAACCATCTACGGCGGCGCCGAGCAGCTGGCCAAGCGGGTCAGCGAGCTGACCGATGGCAAGTTCCAGATCAAGGTCGCTGCCGCGGGCGAAATCGTCCCCGGCCTGCAGGCGCTCGACGCCGTGCAGAACGGCACCGTGCAGGCCTGCCACACCTGCGGTTACTACTACGTGGGTAAGAACAAGACCTTTGCCTTCGATACCGCAGTGCCATTTGGCCTGTCCTCGCGCCAACAGGCGGCCTGGATGTATTACGGCGGCGGCCTGCAGCTGATGCGTGATTTCCTCAAGGAATACAACGTCATCAGCTTCTACGGCGGCAATACCGGCACCCAGATGGGCGGCTGGTTCCGTAAGCCGATCAAATCACTGGCTGAGGTCAAAGGCCTGAAGATCCGCATTCCCGGCATCGGCGGCGAAGTATGGTCGCGCCTGGGCGCTGTGCCGCAAACCCTGGCCGGCGGCGACATCTACCCGGCGCTGGAAAAAGGCACCATCGATGCCGCCGAATGGGTTGGGCCCTATGACGATGAGAAACTCGGTTTCTACAAGGTGGCCAAGAACTACTTCTACCCAGGCTGGTGGGAACCGGGTCCGCAGATCTCCTTCTATGTGAACCTGCAGGAATGGGCCAAGCTGCCCAAGAGCTACCAGGCGGCCTTCGAAGTTGCCACGGCCGAAGCCGCGATTGCCATGCAGGCCGAGTACGACGCCAAGAACCCGCAAGCCCTGGTGCGCCTGCTGCAGAATGGTGTGAAGCTGCACAAATACCCGGCCGACATCATGAAAGCCGCCCAGAAAGCCACCTTCGAGCTGTACGAGGAAGAGGCGGCCAAGAACGCGGCCTTCAAGAAGGTCTACACCGAGTGGAAGAAATTCCGCGGCATCGAGCAAGGCTGGTTCAGCCTGGCCGAATCGGGACTGGAAAGCTTTATGTATGCCAATCGGGTCAAGTAGACCGGCTCGGCGTGATGTCAGCAGTAAAAAAACCCGCCTGATGGCGGGTTTTTATTTGTTTAGGCGACTGACTCAGTGGCCGCTCGGCTTTGGCGTAGCCGGCTTGGGGACAACCGGTTTGACGACTGGAGCTGGAGCCGGCGTTGCGGGCTTGGCCGCTTTATCCTCATAGCCACCAGGGCCGCTATTCATTGCCCCGATCGCATCACGCAGATTCAGGCACTTCACGTCTTCCTTGCTGCGGATCGCACCACCTTGCAGCTCGCACTCTTTGTCAGCAAATTTGAGCAAAGCGCCCTTTACCGCTTGCTCGGCCTTGCTGCCGGTGCCGGTCAAGCTGGTGCGGATATCCTGCAGCACCTTGTCCAGCGCCTCTTTCTCCAGCTTGGCCAGTGCCAATTGCTCCTTCAGCGTGGCCACATCCTTGTCCTTGGCCTCCTGCAAGGTCTTGGCCTCCTCCAGCTGGGTTTGCAGCTGAGCCTTCTCTTCGGCCAGCTTGGCGGCCGCCTGCTTGGCAGCACGGGTCTGGGTCAGCAGATTGCGCTCCATGGTCTGATTACGCTGGGTTGCCAGCGCCAGCCCCCCCAGAAAACCACCCGCGCCAATCGCAATCACCAGGGCAATCAGCAAAACCACCAGCATGGCCGATACTCCATTGGGCACGCCACCACGCAGCGCTAGGACAATGCGCTTCATCAAAGGCAATTTAGCGACTTGTTCATTTGACGTTGTCATGCGATCCTCTCGGGGTTGGCACGTAAACGGCCCTGGAGGCCGCTTGCAGCAGTTTTAGCGACTTTGCGCCTTAGGTCAAACCGACACAAGCGCGACGCAAAAACAAAAACCGCATTGCTTTTCAGCAATGCGGTTTCAGATAATTCGCTTGGCTCCTCGACCTGGGCTCGAACCAGGGACCTACGGATTAACAGTCCGGCGCTCTACCGACTGAGCTATCGAGGAACAAAAGAAGCCGCTATACTAAAAGGCTGTCCAAAACGTGTCAACATTCGTTTCGTTATCCTGTATAGAGGCCTCATGTCCGCCCTCAAGAAACTGTTGATTATCGTCCTAGTCCTGGCCGCCATCCTGGCCGCTATTCCGCTGTTGATTCCCTACGACAATTACAAGTCGGACCTGGAACAAAACCTGAGCACCCGCCTGGGCACGCCGGTCAAGATTGACAGCATCCAGTTCAGCTATGCGCCCAAGCCGCAGTTGCAGCTGCAGGATATCCAGCTGGGCGACGCCGCCGAAAACACCGTGGGCAAGATCGTGGTGCCGGTGACCTTGCGTAATCTGTTCAAATTCCGTGAATCGCTAGCCGATGTCTCGCTGGAAGCCGCGACGCTTAAGCAGGATTTCGCCTTGTCACTGCCCGATAGACTGAAAACCAAGCCTGCCGGCAGCAATATTCATGTCGCCTCGCTGAAGCTGCAGGGCCTGACCATACAGCTGGAGAAGCAGCAGGTCGGACCATTCAATGGTGCACTGCGCTTCAATGCCGACAGCAGCCTGAAGAACATCACCCTGAGCAGCGAGGACGAGCGCGCCAAGCTGCATATCAAGCCCGAGGGTGAGCAATATGAGCTCGACTTCGAAGCCAAGAACTGGGTACTGCCCGGCAAGTATGAGGTGCGCTTCGATCAGCTGATCCTGCGCGGCCAGGCCGACAAGAACGGCTTGTTGATCGACGATATCAACGGCCTGCAGTTTGGCGCCGTAGCCGTCGGTACGGCGCAGCTGGACTGGGTCGATGGCTGGAAGCTGCGTGGCTCGCTGCAGACCCGCGGCATGCAGGTGGAAGAGCTGATCTCGCTGGCCAGCCCGATCACCCGCGCCACCGGCCGTATGACCGGCACCGCCAATTTCGAATTTAGCGGTAGCGGCTACGACACCCTGTTCGATGCGCCGATGATAGAGCTGAAGTTCTCGGTCACCGATGGCAATCTGCATAACCTCGACCTGATCACCCCGCTCAAGTCATCCAGCCCTTCGGTTCTGCAGCGCGGCGGTCAAACCCGCTTCGATACGCTGACCGGCACCTATCTACTCAATAAGGACAGCGTGGCCCTGCGCGGGTTGGCCTTGAATTCCGGCAAGTTCACCGCATCTGGCAATCTGAGCATCGACGCCAAGCAGAACATCAGCGGTAACATCGCCACCCGCTTGGCAAGCGGCGTGATCGTGGTCAGTGCACCGCTGCGCGTCGATGGCACACTCGATGCCCCTGAGCTGCGTTCCAGCGGCGCCTACAAACCAGGTGCCGCCGACGCCACCACGCGCATCTTCTAAGCGCGGGTCAACCTCAGCCCCAGCTCGCCGGCCTCCAAGCCGGCGATGCTTTTTGTACTTTCGGAAGGATGGCAGCATGGCCTGGCAAGATTTTCTCAGCACACAGGGCGCCCAGTTCGATGCCGAGCTGGCCGTCAGTTTTCCCGGCGAACAGCAGCCGGCCGAGCAGCAGCAGGGCGCTGCCCTGGTGCCGCTCAGCCATTTCGGCTTGATACGCTTCAGCGGCGAGGAAACCGCGGCCTTCCTACACGGCCAGCTGTCCAGCGACGTCAAGCAGCTCGGACCGAATCGCGCGCAATACAGCACTTACTCAACGCCCAAGGGCCGCATGCTGGCCAGCCTGCTGGTGCTGGCCGATGGCGAAGACAGGCTGCTGATGCTGCCGCGCGCCCTGCTGCCCACCATCCAGAAGCGCCTGAGCATGTATGTGCTGCGCAGCAAGACCAAGGCCAGCGATATCAGCGCGGACACCGTGCTGCTCGGCCTGTGCGGCGCGCAGGCCGCCGGCGTGGCCAAGCAGCTGGGTGGCAGCTTGCCCACCGAAGCATTGCAAAAGGTGGATCTGCCAGCCGGCTGGTTGCTCAAGCTCGATGAGGGACGTTTCCTGCTCGGCATCGCCGCGGCACAGGCTGAAACCGTCTGGCAAGCCCTGCTGGCAGCCGGCGCCAGTCCCGCAGGTGCCACCGCCTGGACCCTGGCCGATATCCGTGCTGGCATTACCTGGGTGCTACCCGCCACCCAGGAGGCCTTCGTGCCGCAGATGGCGAATATGGAGCTGATCGGCGCGGTCAACTTCAAGAAAGGCTGCTATCCGGGCCAGGAGATCGTTGCGCGTACCCAATATCTGGGCAAGCTCAAGCGCCGCGCGCTGCGCGTGCAGGCCAGCAGCCCGATGCAGGCCGGCGAGTCGGTATTCAGCCCGGAAATGCAGGATCAGGCATCCGGCCAGGTGGCACTGGCGGCACCGAGCGCAGATGGTCAGTGGGAAGCACTGGTGGTGGTCCAGCTCAGCAGCATCGAGCACGGCCTGCATCTGCACGGCCCGCAAGGCCCAGCACTGAGCATCCTGCCCCTGCCCTACACAGTGATCGAATAAGCAGCTCAAGCAGACAAACAAAAGCCCGCCAATCCGGCGGGCTTTTTACACGTAGATACAGCGAAGCGCGCCAGGCTTACAGCGCGAACGCCTTGCGTATGCTGGCTTCCACGCCTGCGGCATCCAGCCCGCACTCGGCCAGCAGCAGCGCCGGGTCACCATGATCGACATAGCGGTCCGGCAAACCGAGTTGCAGCACACGCTTGGCCACGCCAGCAGCATTCAGCGCCTCCAGCACGGCCGAACCGGCACCACCCATGATGGCGTTTTCTTCCAGCGTGACCAGGTAGTCGTGGCTGGCAGCCAGCTCAAGCACCAGCGCCACATCCAGCGGCTTGGCCCAGCGCATATTCGCCACCGTGGCATCCAGCGCTTCAGCCGCTTTGAGCGCAGGCATCAGCAAGCTGCCAAAGGACAGGATGGCCACGCGCTGACCGCGCCGACGCAGCTCGCCCTTGCCCACAGGCAGGGCTGTGAAGGCTTTTTCCACCTGGGCGCCCGGGCCAGTGCCGCGCGGGTAACGCACGGCAGTCGGCTGGTCCATCTGGAAGGCGGTGTACAACATCTGGCGGCATTCGTTCTCATCCGCCGGGCACAGCACAGCCATATTCGGAATGCAGCGCAGGAAGCTGATATCGAAGCTACCCGCATGGGTCGGACCATCCGCCCCCACCAGGCCGGCGCGGTCGATGGCGAAGACGACGGGCAGATTCTGCAATGCCACATCGTGGATCAGCTGGTCGTAAGCGCGTTGCAGGAAGGTCGAGTAGATCGCCACCACGGGCTTGAGGCCCTCGCAGGCAAGGCCGGCGGCAAAGGTCACTGCATGCTGCTCGGCAATGCCGACATCGTAATAGCGCTCGGGAAAGCGCTGCGCGAACTCCACTAGACCAGAGCCTTCGCGCATGGCCGGGGTAATGCCGACCAGACGTGCATCGGCCTCGGCCATATCGCACAGCCACTCACCGAAAATCTGAGTATAGCTGGGCTTGCTGGCCGCCTTGGCCGCCATGCCATCGGCCGGGGTGAATGGCGTAACCGCGTGATACTTGACCGGATCACCCTCGGCCAGCTTGTAACCCTGGCCCTTCTTGGTCACCACATGCAGGAACTGCGGGCCGGACAGGCTCTTCAGGTTCTGCAGGGTGGATACCAGCGTGTCCAGATCATGCCCATCGATGGGCCCCACATAGTGGAAGCCGAATTCCTCGAACAGGGTGGAGGGCGAGAACAGGCCCTTCATATGTTCTTCGCCACGCCGTACCAGCTCGTGCAGTGGTGGCACGTTCTCCAGCACCTTGGCCCCGGTCGAGCGGAAGCCCTGATAGAAGCGCCCCGAGATCAACTTGGCCAGATAGGCATTGAAGGCGCCGACATTCGGCGAGATCGACATCTCATTGTCGTTCAGCACCACCAAGAGGTCGGTGTCTTTGTCGCCAGCATTGAACAGTGCCTCGAAAGCCTGCCCGGCCGTCATTGCGCCGTCGCCGATCACCGCCACGCATTTGCGCCGCTCGCCCTTCAGCTTGCTGGCCTCGGCCATACCGGCTGCCGCGCCGATACTGGTGGAGCTATGCCCGACACCGAAGGTGTCGTATTCGCTTTCCTCGCGCTTCGGGAAGCCCGCCAGACCGCCATACTTGCGCATGGTGGGCATGCGCTCGCGCCGGCCGGTCAGCACCTTGTGCGGATAGCTCTGGTGACCCACATCCCAGACCAGGCGATCATCCGGGGTGTTGAACACATAGTGCAGCGCAATGGTCAGCTCCACCGCGCCCAGATTGGAGGCGAAATGACCGCCGCTCTGGCTGACCGATTCGAGCAGAAAGGCGCGCAGCTCCTGAGCCAAGGGCTTGAGCTGTTCGCTTTCCAGGCGGCGCAGATCGGCCGGTAGGTGGAGGGTGTCGAGAAGCGGATAAGGCATAGCAATCTAATCAGTAAGGGCGGGCCAGATCGGGCGTGCGCCGCAAAACAAGTTCAGCGGATGCGCCGGCGGCGCACCCGGCAAGGTATCAAAAGGCGCGGTGCACGATAAAATGCGCCAGCTCGCGCAGCCGTTCAGCGCGCGCACCAAACACACTCAGGCAATCAAGCGCTTCGGCTTCCAACTCGGCCGCACGCAGCTTGGCCTCCTTCAGCCCCAGCAGCGAGACATAGGTGGGCTTGTCATGCGCGGCATCCTTGCCAGCCGTCTTGCCCAGGGTCGCGCTATCGGCCTCCACGTCAAGGATGTCGTCGACCACCTGGAAAGCGAGGCCCATCAGCTTGGCAAAACGGTCCAGCTTGTCGCGCTCGGCTTGCGGCAGTGCTTCGCCGCAGTAACTGCCCAACAGCACTGCCGCGCGGATCAGCGCGCCGGTTTTCAGGATATGCATATTTTCCAGCTCAGGCAGGCTGAGCGGCTTACCCACCGAAGCCAGATCAATCGCCTGGCCGCCGGCCATGCCGGCCGCACCGGAGGCCGTGGCCAGAATCTTGACCATCTTCAGCTGATCGGCCGGCTCATCGCACAGGCTGCGCGCCGAGATCGCCTCGAAAGCCGCGGTCTGCAGCGCATCGCCGGCCAAGAGCGCCGTGGCTTCGTCGAACTCCACATGCACGGTGGGCTTGCCGCGGCGCAGTACATCGTCGTCCATGCAGGGCATGTCGTCGTGCACCAGCGAATAGGCATGGATCAGTTCCACCGCCGCCGCCGCGTACTGCAGGCGCTCGACCGAAGCCTGCACCACTTCACCGCTCGCGAAGGTCAGCAAAGGCCGCACCCGCTTGCCCCCGCCCAGCACCGCATAGCGCATCGCCTCGTGCAGGCGCTGCGGCAGTTGATAGGCCGGCGGCAGCACCGCGCCCAGCGCCAGCTCCATCTGTTGCTGAATCGCAAACGACCAGGTCTGGAAATCCTGTGACTTGCTCATTGTTCCGCCTCGGGCTCGAAAGGTTTGAGGCTGTCGCCATCCAGTTGCTTGATCTGCTGCTCGGCATTGGCCAGCTGCTCCTGGCAGTAGCGGATCAATTCGCCACCGCGCTTATAGGCAGTCAGGGAGGCATCCAGCGGCAATTGGCCGGCTTCCATCTCGGTAATCAGGCTTTCGAGCTCACTCATGGCGGACTCGAAGCTGGCGGGTTTACTGGGTTTCGCCATGGGCTTCACAGGCTGGAGGTAATGGGAATCGCGCGATTTTACCCTGCTGACAGCAAGGACACTGCGCCAGGGGCATAAAAAAAGCGCGTCGGAGTGAACCAACGCGCCCTAAATACCCAAGCGTAGGCAAACCGGCCGGGCTAGCCCGGCGGCCTCGCTGCACATCCCGTAGTAGGTTGCGCAGCGACTACGGAGCGAAATGTAACACAGCTTTTTCAGTTTCAAACAATCGTTTGATAGGCTGTTGCAAGAGCGCAAATTTGTCGTAGCGCGGGAGAGCAATCCAGCCGCTACAGGCCTGAAGACTGGGGCTTTCCATCCTCGTATGCCCGCGCTTTCCACAGCAGGCTCGCTGCTCGTCGCTTGCTGACGCTTTCGCCCTGAACGCTTTTATCAGGCTAGACTCCAAGCCAGACCGCTCAACAGCCCCACTTGCTCCATGCCCCGTAAACTGCTCCGCCGCTGGCTGCCCACGCGTGAAACCCTGGATAACAATGCCTTCCTGCGCCGCTGCGCGCCCTTTCTTACCCATCACAATCTCTGGCATCTGAACCGTCATTCGGTGGCTGGCGGGCTGGCGGTCGGCTTGGCTTGCGGCATGATTCCCGGTCCCTTGCAGATTCTGAATGCGACCATCCTGGCCATCCTGTTCCGGGTCAATCTGCCGGTGGCCATCTTCGGTACTTTCTTCAGTAACCCCTTTACTATCGTGCCGCTGTATATCGCCGCCTATGGGCTGGGGCGGCTGATCACCGGCGCGAATGGCACACAGGCGGTCATTCCGCCCGCGCCGGAAACCCAGTGGAGCGATCTGGGTGCGAGTGTGCAGGCCTGGCTGGACTGGATGCTGACGCTGGGAACGCCGCTGGCCGTGGGCATCGTGGCCCTGGCGCTACTGCTGGCGCTGGCCGGTTATGGGGTGGTGCAGCTCGGCTGGCGCCTGCATGTGCTGCATGCCTTGCGCTTGCGGCGCCAACGCCGCGGTGCCTAGGCGATGAAAAAGCCGGATCCTGCGATCCGGCTTTTTGTTGATGGTGGTGATTTCGTCGCGAATCAGGCGTTGTGCACGATCACATTCTGCGCCGGCATCGGTGCCGGGAAGCCGGCCTCGGCCAGGCCCTCACGGATCAGCGCCTGGGTGTCGAAATACACCTGCCAATAGTGGTCGTTATGGCAGAAGGGGCGCACCGCCAGTACCGGGCCGACCAGATTGAACTCGAGGATGGCCACTTCGGGCGCCGGGCTGCTCACCACATTCGCGATGGCTGCGAGGCGGGTCTGCAGCAGGCTGATGGCCGCGCGATGATCGGCATTGCCGGCCAGCTGGGCCTTCAGTTCTACGCGCCGATAGGGGTTGGCGGTGAAGTTCTGGATGGTGTCGCCGAAGATCTTGTTGTTGCCGACGATGGTCAGCACATTGTCCGGCGTGTTGATGGTGGTGGCGAACAGGCCGATCTCCTTCACCGTGCCGATGATGCCGCCCACCGAGACGAAGTCGTCCACCTTGAAGGGGCGCAGCACGATCAGGAAGGCGCCGGCCGCGAAATTGGCCAGCAAGCCCGACCAAGCCATGCCGATGGCCACGCCGGCAGCGGCGATCAGGGCGGCGAAAGTGGTGGTCTGCACGCCGAAGTAACCTAGGATGCCGATCACCAGCAGGATATTCAGCGTGACGGTCAGCACACCGCCGATATAGCGCATCACGGTCGGATCGACCTTCTGCCGCTCCAGCGAGCTGCGCACCGCGCGCTCGGCCACGCCGATCAGCCAGCGGCCGATGACCCAGAAGGCAATCGCCGCCAGGATCTTCACCCCGAAAGTGGCGACATAGCCCATCAGGATGTTCTGCCATTGCGAAATATCAAATCCGCCCATTTTCTTCCCTCTCCTTGCAGTTAAATTGCTGCGCCCCATGCTGGGCGACAAGCCAGCTTAGAAGCTGGTAGGGCAGATTTCCGCAAAAGATCGCACTGCGCTTCAGGGCAGCGGGCGCAGATGCTGGCGCGCCGCACGCAGCACCTCCTGGCTCAGCCGCTCCAGCTTGGGCGACTGCACCTGCCAGCGATGCCAATACAGCGCGACATCGGTGGGCTGCTCTGGGGCCAGATCGAGCAGCTCGCCGCGTGCCAGCGCATCGCCATACTGCTGCTCGGGCACCATGCCGTAGGCGAGGCCAAGCCTTATCGCCAGCAGGAAGGCATCGCTGGCAGGCACGTAGTGACAGGGATAACTGCCGGGCGCGAGGCCGAGCTGATGCTGGAGGAAATCGGCTTGCAGCGCGTCCTTGCGGTTGAATACCAACAAGGGTGCGAGGCGCGCGGCGGCGCGATTCAAGCCCTGCGGGAAGTAGCGCGCGGCGAAGGCAGGCGTGGCCAGCAGGCGGTAGCGCATGGCGCCCAAGGGCTCGGCCACGCAGCCGCGCATGGCACGCGGCTCGCTCGATACGCCGGCCAGCACATGGCCAGCTTCCAGCCAGGTATAGGTGTGGTCCTGATCATCCACGGTCAGGTCGAGCAGCACCTGTTCGCGCAGCAGGAAGTCACGCAGCGCAGGCAGCAGCCAGGTGGCCAGCGTGTCGCTATTCACCACGATGGGCAGGCTGAGCGGTGCCTGCTGATTGCTGACCTGCTCGGCCAGGAATTCCTCCTCCAGGAGGCGGCTGCGGCGCAGGTATTGCGCCAGGCGCTGGCCGGCCGTGGTGGCGTGACAGGGCCGGCTGCGCACCAGCAAGGGGGTGCCGAGCGCCTCCTCCAGCGCACGCACGCGCTGCGACACCGCGGATGGCGTCAGATGCAGACGCATGGCCGCCGCCTCGAAACTACCGGTTTCCAGCACCGCCAACAGGGCTTCGCCCTTGCGGATATCGAGCAGCATGGCCGTCCCTTATGAAGCAATTTTAAGCATTCAATCAAAATACTTAGTTTTGTTCATTATTGCAGCCGCGCCGGCCAGAATGGCGACATACCAAACGCAAGGAGCGGGTGATGTTAAGCAGCAGTTACTGGCAGGGCCTGGGCCTGAGTGCGGGTTTGATCATGGCCATCGGTGCGCAGAATGCACATGTGCTGCGCATGGGCCTCAAGCGTCAGCATGTTTTACTGACCGTGCTGGTGTGTGTGGCCATCGACGCCAGCCTGATCAGCCTGGGCGTGGCGGGCATGGGTGCGCTGGTGCAGCGTTCGCCCAGCCTGCTGAGCGTAGCGCGCTGGGGCGGGGCAGCGTTTCTGCTCTGGTATGGCTTGCGCAGCTGGCGTGCGGCCTTCGCCGGCGGCGCATTGCAGGCAGATGCGTCGCCGCAAGCCATGCGCTGGCAGGCGGCCCTGCTCAGCGTGGTAGCGCTGTCGTTGCTCAACCCGCATGTGTATCTCGACACTGTGGTGTTGATCGGCGCGATCGGCGGCCAACAGCCGGCCGAGCAGCGCCCGCTCTTCGCTGCCGGCGCGATCACCGCCTCCCTGCTATGGTTTGCGGCGTTGGGTTTTGGTGCGCGGCTGCTATCGCCCTGGTTTGCCAAGCCCATGGCCTGGCGCGGTATCGATGCACTGACCGGCACGACCATGCTCGGCCTGAGCGCCATGGTGGCGCTGGGCTGAGGCTAGGCGTCGATAAGGAGAGGGCATGACACAAGCAATACGCGCACTGGACACGCTACTGGCCACGATGACTCCGGTACTCAACCTCGGCGTGTATGCGTTTGCCTGCCTGGACGCGGGGCGCGCACCGGACCAACTGCCCGCCATCGCGACCCTGCGCGAGCAGGAGGGCTGGACCGTGGTGCTGCCGCTGGATGCGGCTCGGCAACATGGCCTGAACGTGCTATTCGAAGCAGCCTGGATCAGCCTGCATGTGCATAGCGACCTGGCCGCGGTCGGCCTGACTGCCGCCTTTGCTGGCGCATTGGCCGAACAGGGCATTGCCTGCAATGTGCTGGCCGGCGCCTACCACGACCACCTGTTCGTACCCCATGCAGAGGCCGAGGCCGCCATGGCCGCCTTGCTGGCACTGCAGGCGCGGCACAGCACCTAGAGCCGCGCGCGCACATAGCTGCCCGGCGCCTCTTCCAACGCGGGCAGGCTGCCAGCACCGGGCGTGCGCGCCGGCACCAGCTTGCCCTTGTGCGGCGCCAGCCAAGCATCCCAATCGGTCCACCACGACCCTTCATGCGCCACGCTGCCGGCCAGCCAGTCCTCGGCGGTGGGCGGCAGTTCCGGATTGCTTGCATAACCATATTTATTGGCTGCCGGCGGGTTGACGATGCCAGCGATATGGCCGGAACCGCCGAGCACGAAGCGCACCGGTCCGCTTAGCAGCCGCGCACCGGCATAGGTAGAGGTCCACGGCGCAATATGGTCCTCGCGCGCCGAGATAAAGTAAGCGGGCGTGCGGATGGCGCGCAGATCGATGGGCACACCGGCCAGCGTGACGCCGCCGGGTGCCTGCAGCGCATTCTCCAGATACATCTTGCGCAGATAGAAGCGGTGCATGGCGGCCGGCATGCGCGTGGCATCGCTGTTCCAGTACAGCAGGTCAAATGGCATCGGTTCGCGGCCCAGCAGGTAGTTATTGACCACGAAGCTCCAGATCAGGTCGTTCTCGCGCAGCAGATTGAACACCCCGGCCATCTGGTGCCCTTCCAGATAGCCTTTCTCCTCCATATAGGCATCAAGGCCAGCCAGCTGCTGCTCGTCGATAAACACCCCCAGCTCGCCTGGCTCGCTGAAGTCCAGCATGGTGGTGAAGAAGGCGGCCGATTTGATGCGGCTGGGCGGATAACGCTTGTCCTTGGCTGCAGCCATCCAGGCCAGGGTGGATGCCAGCAACGTGCCACCGATGCAGTAGGCCGCCGCATTGATGCGCTTCTCGCCGGTGGCGGCCTCAATCGCATCCAGCGCGGCCAGCACGCCCTGCTGCAGATAGTCGGCAAAATCCATCTCGCGGTGGTGCGCATCGGGGTTGACCCAGGAAATCACGAACACGCTATGGCCTTGGTCGACCAGCCATTTGATCAGCGAGTTCTTTGGCTTGAGATCGAGGATGTAGAACTTGTTGATCCAGGGCGGCACGATCAGCAAGGGCGTCTGGTGTACCTGGCTGGTGCTCGGCGCGTACTGGATCAGCTGCAGCAGCGCGTTCTGGAACACCACTTTGCCCGGCGTGCTGGCCACGTTCTCACCCAGGGTGAAGGCCGTGGTATCGGTCATCTTGGGCATCAGCCGCCCGCCATTGCGCTGCAGGTCGTCCAGCAGATGGCTAAAGCCCTGAATCAGGTTCTCGCCGCCGCTGTCTAGCGTGGCTTTCAGCGCCGTGGGGTTGGTGGCCAGGAAATTGGTCGGCGCCAGCGCATCGACGAACTGACGGGTATAGAAATTCACCTGCCTGGCGGTATGCGCATCCAGCCCCTCCACGCCGGCCACGCCGTCCTGGATATGGCGCGAGGCCAAGAGATAAGCCTGTTTGACGAAGCCAAACACCTGGTTATTCACCCACAGCTCATCCTTGAAGCGCTTATCGGGCACGGCCGGCGGTGGCGGCTCGCCCAGCCAGAACTGGCGTAGCGTCTGCTGGGTCAGCTCGGCATAGGCCAACCAGAAGTCCCATTGCGCACGCAACATGGGTTCCGGTTTTTCCAGCACCACACGCCAGAGCGCTTCGAACGCATGCTGCACGCTCTGCGGGTCGGGAATCTGCACCTGGGGCGCGCCGCTGGCCTGCTGGCTCAGTTGCGCCTGCAGCACCTGTTGCCAACGAGCAGCCAAGTCGCTCAGCTGCGTCAGACGGTCTGGGGCGGTGGACATGGCCGGTCTCCTTTTGCTTACCCAGTGTAGTCACGGCTCGCAGCACTGAAATGTTCAAAGAATACGAACTAGATGTTGATTACTTTCCGCTATTCACTGACCAAGCCTCAATCGATACTCGGGAACAGTCATTGAAGGAATTCGACCATGAGCACGCTGCCCACCCTGTTTGTTTCACACGGTTCCCCCATGCTGGCCCTGGATGCCGGCGCGACCGGCCTCGCCTGGGCCGAGATCGCGCGTACGCTGCCCAAGCCGCGCGCGGTGGTGGTGGCCTCAGCCCACTGGCTAAGTGCACAAGCGGCCGTCAGCACCACAGCCAGCCCGGCCACCATCCACGACTTCTATGGCTTTCCCGAGCCGCTGTTCCGCATCCAGTACACGCCGCCCGGCGCGCCGCAGCTGGCCGAACAGGTCGCGGCCCTGCTGGCCGATGCGGGCTTCGAGGTGGGCATAGACCCGGCGCGCGGACTCGATCATGGTGCCTGGGTGCCGCTGAAGAATATGTATCCGGATGCCGATGTGCCGGCCTTCCAGCTCGCCATCCAGCCGCGCCAGGGCCCCGAGCACCACTGGCGCCTGGGCCGTGCGCTGGCCAGCCTGCGCGAGCAGGGTGTGCTGGTGCTGGCCTCGGGCAGCATCACGCACAATCTGCGCGAGCTGGAGTGGGATATTCCGGAAGGGGTGGCCAGCAATGAATACGTGCCGGCCTTCCAGCACTGGGTGTACCAGCGCCTACTGACCGGCGACCTCGCCGCCCTGCTCGATTACCGCCGCCAGGCGCCCGGCGCGCAGCGCGCCCATCCGACTGACGAGCACTATCTGCCGCTATATGTGGCCCTGGGCGCGGCGGGCGATGCCCCACGCGCCGAGCGCCTGTTCACCAGCCTCACCCACGGCGGCCTGGCCATGGATGTGTACGCCTTCCACTAGGCCGCGAGGCACACGCCGACTTGGCCAGGGCTAAGCGCTACGGTCCTGGCTGCTTGCACCTGGCTGATGGCTAGTCGCCGGCCTGCAAACGGGCCAGTGGCTGGCTGGCCTCGTCGAGTAGCTCCAGGCCATGCTCGGTCAGGCGCCAGCCGCGTACCTGCTCGAGCGCCTGGATAAAGGCCTGCTCGCGCTCCATGCCCTTGCTACAGGCCATCATGGTGCCGGCCAGCTGGCCAAAGCGCAGGCTGTCGCCCTTCAGCACATAGCTGCCCATCAGGCGGTTGCAGCCGCCCGAGGCGCTCAGTCGCTCGCCACGCGCGGCCAGCTGCAGGAAGGCCTCGCGCTCGCACATCACACGGGGAATCAGCTTGTCGCCCAGCTGTACCAGCACCCAGCGCGTGTCCCTCAGCGCCTGCTGCGCCTGGCGCTCGGCACAGCTGCGCTGGCGCAGCACGGCGCGGAACTGCTCGGGCACTAGGCTCAGCTGCGGCCCACGTCCATCCGGGCCCGAGCGCAGGGCGATACGTCCCGTCAAACGCACCAACAAGGGCTCCCCCGCCTGCTTGACTGCCTTGGCATAGGCGGCCTCAAGGCGCGCATTGTCGGCTTCCTGCGCCACCGGCAGGCTCTGGCCGCTCGCGCACAGAGTGATCTGCCCACTATCGGCCTGGTAGCGGTACATGCCGCTCATCTCCAGCCTGGCCTCGAAAGGCTGGAACAGGCCCTGGCGCTCCAGCGTGTAATTGTGCTGCGAAACAATCGGATGGCCGGCCTGGTCGAGCTTGAGCAGGCTGCGCCGGTCATGGATACGAAAGGCCAGGCCAGTCTCGTCGGTGCCGAGCAGGCGCAGCACGCCGCGGTCCTCGTCAATCTGCCAGCGCCCGAGCTGATCCTGCGCTTGCTCGGGCTGCTTGCCCAGCCAGGTCTGGCGCAGCATGAAGGCGCCGTCCTCGAGCAGCTCCAGCCGCCAACGCACCGCTTCGCAGTCGGCACAGGGCAACAGGCCTTCAAAAGAAGCCGGCAGGCCAGCCAAGAAGCCGGCCCTGGCCTGGCTGGGCTGGGGCGGCTGCAGGGTAAGCGTGACCACCTCGCCCGAGCGGATGAACAGGCCGGTATAGCGCTGCTCAGCCGTGAACAAGGTGCGCGTGCCCTCGCGCACACTGCTGCGCACCAGATAGTTGCCCGACTCGCTGACCTCAGCATCCTCATAGCGCAGCTTGAAGCGGAACGGCGGCAGGCCTGCCGGTAATAGCTGGCTGCGGCTGATCACGCGCGGCGTGTCGGTATCGGCATCCAGCACTTCCAGGCTGGCCTCGAACACCGCCGAGGGCGGCAGGGCGATACGCGATAGATACAGGGCCGAGCCCTGCAAGGTCTGCGCCATGGCGCTGCCGGCCAGCACAAGGCTCAGCATCCATACCAGTCGATAGAACATGATTTCCTCTCCAAGGGCCAGCCCGGTGGCCGGCCGGTCGTGCTGCAGAACTGGGACCCGACCTAGCGGGTGCCGTTCCGCTGTCGGATAGCGCAGTCGCTTCGTCTTAGCCCTTGCGAGCCGATTCCGCCAGGCTGGCGCCCGCCATCCAGATTGACAAACAAGCGTTTGATCGGCAACCTCGATGGCAGATTTTCCCTCTGGATCCGAGCATGAAATCCACCACCTTCAAGCGCCTGATCAATCTCTGGCCGCCCTTTCTGCTGACCGGCATCCACGCCAACCAGGTAAGCCCCGACTACCGCAGCGCCGAGGTCGCCCTGACCCTGCGCTGGTACAACCGCAACTATGTGGGTACCCACTTCGGCGGCAGCCTGTTTGCCATGACCGACCCGTGGTACATGCTGATGTTGATGCAGATTCTGGGGAAGGACTATTACGTGTGGGACCAGAGCGCCAGCATCGACTTCATTGCGCCGGGACGTGGCGTGGTCAAGGCGCGCTTCGTGATCGAGGACGCGATGCTGGACGAGATCCGTACCCGCACCGCCAATGGCGAGAAATTCCTGCCCCAGTTCGTGGTGGATATCGTGGACCAGCGCGAGCAGCTGGTCGCACGGGTCAGCAAGACCATCTATGTGCGCAAGAAGCCGGCCAAACGCCAGGACGAAACGGCTACCAAGTCTGTAGCGGCAAGGTAAAGCGCAGACCGGCGGCCAGCGCATGGGCCTCGGTGCTATCCAGCGCACTGCTACCCAGATAGACGCTCAGCCATGGCCCACCCGCGCTCAATTCCACCAGCTTGGTGCGCGGCGTAAAGGCCAGCCCCAGCCAGACCGACTCATCCAGCTTATAGCGCCCGCTCAGCCGCGCCTGGTGCAGCTGATCGCGATACTGCCAGCCCAGCCCCGCCTGCCAGGCCGCCTGCTGCCAGCTCAGCTCGCCCTGCCAGCTGGCCTTGGGGCGCAACGTCAACTCACCGCGGCTATCGCGTCCCTGCACGGCGGGCGAGCCGTCCGCATTGCCGATCAGATCGCCATCGCTGTCGTACAGAAAACTACCCTGCTGATAGGAGCGCGGCATATCGCGCCCCTTGAGCTTGGCGGCCAGATCGAAACCGGCCAACTCCACGCCCCATCCTGAACGCCCCTGCCAACGTAAGCCAAGGTCCAGCGCATAGCCACGCCCGGACGGCTTGCCATCGCGCATATAGGGGTTGAAGCGTGCGGGATTATCGGTACGCATCAGGCTGCCGGCCGTCTCGCGCACGCCGCTGAACTGCAGCTGCTGGCTGGCATTGCTATAGGCCGTGCCGATAAAGCGCTCGATCTTGATATCCACCTGTTTGAAATACTGTGCGGCCAGGCCCAGATCGAGCTGACCGGCCTCGCCCAAGGAAAAGTTGAGGGCCTTGCCGAGGCGCAGGCCGCGGCTGGTCCAGTAGTCCATGCGGTAATCGAGCGCATAGCGCTGGCCTGCGGCAAACCCCTGGCCCTGCTCGATCTGGCGCGCCAGCCGCACGGTATCGGCGCTGGCCTGGGCCACGCCATCGCGGCGGGCAAACACGCTCAGATGCCAGCCGCGCTCCTCGCCGGCCAGCTGGGCGCGCCCATCCAGCTGCGCCCGCTCGCGCCCACGCTGGCTGCGCAGCTGTCGCCCCCAGTCATCATCACTGAGGCTGGCCAAGGGCAAGGGGTCGCTGAAGCCACGCATATCGATGCCGGTATAGAGACGCGCGGCCGGGTCAAAAGCGGCCGGGTTATCGAGCAGGCTGGCCGCCTGCGCCGGCAGCAGCACCAGACCGAACACAGCTAAGCAAAGGTAAGGGCGGGAAGTCGCGAGCATGGGCCACCTGGAATCGGGCTACAAAAACGCACAAGGCCCGTCAGCTTACGCCGCGGGCCCTGCGCTAGGCCAGCCTGAGCTGGCCTGCCTGCCGGCTTAACCGAGCGACTCGGTCGTGCCGTCCTTGAAGCTGATCAGACTGTCGTTGATGGTGCCGACCTCGACCGTGCCCTGCTTGATGCTGCCAATGAGCACGCCATTGGCATTCTCGCTCAGGCTGACACTGATATTGTCTGGCCCGGTCAGCGTCACCGGCCCGCTCACCTCGCCATCATCCAGCGTCGCCTGCAGGGTCAGTTTGCGCGCACCCAGCTCATGCGTGAGCGACATCGTGACCGTGTCATCCCCCGCAGTCGCGCGGTCCAGCCCCAAGGCCAGCTTGATGGTCACGCCATTGGCGCTAACCACCTTGGCCGCCAGAGAGACCGTGCCGGCATCCAGACCATTGGCCTGGTCGATCGCCTTGCGCGTCACCTCGGTGCTGACCTCGGCCACCACACCATCGCCCTTGCTCAAGGTGCCGCTGAAGCCGAACACCGTGGGCAGCACGGCGCTATCGCCGAGCGAGAGATTGCCGGCCAAGGCATACACGCCAGTACTGGCCTTGAGCTTGAGCGCCCCGAACACCACCTCGTCGCGATCACGGAAGCTCAGCGTCGAGCCTTCCAGCACCTCGATCTTGGCGGTCTTCCCTCCCTTGCTGCGGGTAATGCTGGCTACCAGGGTACCCGAACCCGAGGCATTGCCGGCCGCATCCAGGGTTTCCGTGGCATTCAACGTGGCATCGATATTGTGCTTATCCTCGCCACCGAAGCCAAACGGCACATCGCCCTTCATGCTGGCCACCACGCTGGTATCGGTCTCCGTCACAGTGAACACACCGTCCTGCGTGCTGCCAAAGAGCTTGGTGGCGGTATCGTCATACTGCCCGCTCACCGAACTCTCCATAAAGGCGTCCCAGTTCACTGCCCCGGCGGCCTCGCCCGGTGTCAGGGTCAGCGCGAAGCGGCTCCACTCAGTTGGCGCATCCGGATTGCGTCCCTGCAGATTTGCGTAGCCACACTTGATGCCGGTAATGCTCTCCGGCGTATTGGCCACACTGCTGCTGCAACGCATGCCAGGCATGCCGGGGCTTGGCTCCCAGCGCTTCTCCCAGCGACCGTTGACCGGAGCGATGTCCTCCGGGTTACCCGCACGCAGATCACGCAGGAAGGTGGCGGCGCGGTCAATCAGCTGGAAGTGCTCGATACTGAGCCGTGTGCTGTCACTGACTAGCTGCACTGCCTCGTTCAAGGCGGTACCGGTATTGCTCAGCTGCTCATCGGCCAGCGCGGCCGAGATGCGGACATCGCGTATCGCCTGGCGCGCGGCGGCAATGCCGGCCGACAGGGTCGGATCGGCACCGCTCACGTCTTCCGGCGTCGGCTCCACCACGATCAGACCCAGATCCTTCTCGGCTTCGATCTGTGCCTTGGTCGCATCGTCGGCGAACTCGGTGGCGGCGGCGACCAGCGCATCGGCAAAGGTCGTGCTATCGAAATTCGCCAGCACCACCCCAGGCACGGCGGTCTCGCCCTGCTTACCATCCAGCTTGTCGTCCGACAGGTCCTGGGCCAGGCTTTCCGCAATTTCATGTGGTTTGGCGTCTGCTGCACCGCTGCTGGCAATCGCGGCCAGGATCAGCGCATAGCGGCCGGCCGGAGAGGCATCCACCTTGGGTGTGGCCGTACCGACCAGGGCCGGCGGCGAAATCGCGCTGGTCAGGCCGAATACCGCCGCCACCTTGGCATTGGCGGCATTGATGGCGGTATTGTTGGCATTGGCCAAGCCACCGGCCGCTTCCAGCTTGCGCTTGACCGCATCGGACAGCACGGTCACACCTACACTGGTGCTACCAGCGGGGGCAACCGCTTCCAGCGTCTTGCCGGCCGGGAAATTCTCCGTGGTGCCCGTTGCTTCATTGAAGTAATTGACCGTACCGCCGCCGCTCACACTGACCACGATAGGCCCGCTGTGGGTACCGATATTCACGGTGGCCGTGCCATCGCTGCCGATGCTGCCACTGCCAACCTGGGCGCCGGCCAACGAGCGGACCACCACCGGCGTGCCGGTCGAGAACATGCCCAACGAGGGCGCGACCTTCACGCTGGAGGTAGGGGGCGTGGGTGGCGGGTCATCGCCGCCCCCGCCGCCGCATGCGCTCAAGGCCAGCAGTACCGCGCCCGCCAGGGCCAATTTCGGAATACCCACCACCTGTCGATTCATGATTATTCTCCTCTGTGATTTGCCACGTCCGCCTAGCACGAGATGCACAAGCCGACAGCGGCGCTGTCGGCTTGTCGGGAACCCTGCCCATTCAAGTTAGCAGTTGCTGATAGGGATGCCAGTGGGCGCCATGGCAAGTCGGCCATTCTCAGTATGGGCCTCCCCTCGCCAAGCTAGAGCTGGCGCGCCCTTGCTCGCTCCTGCCCATCCACAACCGGCCGTCGGCACTATTCACAGCGCCGCCATTCACGCCCTGGCCGGTTGATTCGCCCCCGTCTCAGGTCGATTCATCGCAAGCCGCCCAAGCGATGTGGCGCCGGCGGCATGCTGCAGCCATCCCTTCACCACCTAGGAGTGCAGCATGTTGAACCGCCTGATGATTGCCCTGCTACTGACCGGCGCCACCCAGGCTGCCGAGCTGACCGTCACCGTGCTGGGCGTGCAGCACGCCGAGGGCAAGGTGATGGTCGCCGCCTACAAGGCGCCCGAGCGCTTCCTCAAGCAGCCCAGCGCCGTGGCCTGGACCGATGCGCAGCCAGGCAGCGTGCAGGCCACCTTGCATGATCTGCCACCGGGCGAATACGCGGTGTCGCTCTACCAGGACCGCAATCGCAATCTGCAGCTCGATAGCAATCTGCTCGGCATCCCGACCGAGCCCTATGGCTTTTCGAACGACGCGGTGGGCAAGTTCGGCCCGCCCAGCTTCGAGCAAGCGCGCATTGTGGTGCCGCAAGAAGGTGGCCAGATCACCATTACCCTGCGCTGAACAGACGGAGCGAGACCATGCATAGCGAGCCACACACCCTGCAGCAACAGGCCGAAGAGCGCGCCGATGCGCTACTCGATTTCTACCAGCATCTGGGCAGCTATCTGCTGGTCAATAGCGGCCTGGTGCTGCTCGACCTGTGGCAGGGCGGCGGGCTGAACTGGGCCTTCTGGCCGCTACTGGGCTGGGGCGTTGGCATCGCCGCCCATGCGCTGCGTACCTTCGTGGGCACGCCGGGCTGGCGTGCACGTCTGGTGGCGCGCGAGTTGCAGCGCCTGCAGACGAGGAGGCACTGATATGCATCGGCGCGACTTTCTTGGCCGAGGCCTACTAGGCGGCCTGGCACTGGCCATACCCAGCAGGGCTCGGGCCGATGCCGGCAGCTATGCCAGCTTTCGTGCCGGCCTGCGGCGGCACCCGCAGCTGGCCGCCCTGCGCGGCACCGAGCAGGAGATGCTGAGCGGCCGTGCCCGCATCCACGGCAAGTGGCCGCAGGCGCTGCGTGGCAGCTTCTTTCGCAATGGGCCGGCCCGTTTTGAACGCGCTGGCGAGCGGCTCGAACACTGGTTCGACGGCGACGGCATGGTGCATGCGTGGCGCATGGCGGATGGCCAGGTTCAGCACCAGGCGCGCATGGTGCGTACCCATAAATATCTGGCCGAAGCCGAGGCCGGCCAGTTGCTCTACCCGGGCTTCGGCACCTGGCTGGCGCGCCGCCCGTTTGCCAATAACGACACGCTAAACAGCGCCAATACCAATGCCGTGCCGCATGCCGGCCGCCTGTATGCGCTGTGGGAAGGCGGCTCGGCCACCGAGATCGACCCGCACAGCCTTGCCACACGCGGCATCAAGACCTGGCGCGAGGACCTGGCCGCCCTGCCCTTCTCCGCCCACCCAAAGATCGATGCCGCCGGCCGACTGTGGAATTTCGGCGCCCTGCCCGGCAGCGACAAGCTAGTGCTGTGGCGCATAGAAGCGGATGGCAGCCTGGGTAAGGTTGCGGTGCTGCCCGTGGCCGATGTGGCCATGCTGCATGATTTCGCCATCACTGAACGCTATCTGGTCTTTCTGCTGCCGCCCTTCAGCCTGCACCCGGCCGAGCAGACCAGCTTTCTCGACCAGCACCATTGGCAGCCCGAGCGACCGATACGCATCCTGGTGGTGGACAAGGCTGACTTCACGCTCAAGCACAGCCTGGAAATGCCCGCCGCCATGGTGTTTCATCTGGGCAATGCCTTCGAGGACGGCCAGCACATCCGCCTCGATGCCTGCCTGTATCGCGATGCCCGCGTGCTGGATGAGATGCGCGCCCATATGCGTGGCGAGATCAGTGCCACCCCAAGCAAGGCGCGCACGGTGCTGCTTGATCTCGACCTCGCGCGCGGCACGGTCAGCGAGCAGCGATTGCTGGAGGACGGCGAGTTCCCGCGCGTGGCCGACCACGATATCGGCCGCCGCCACCGCCGCTTGTATCTGCTGGGCGAAAGCGGCCGGAATCCGGTGGGCATGGGCAGCGTGCTCAGTGTCGATCTGGACAGCGGGCGGCGCGATGAATATGTGTTCGGCCCCGATTGGCTGGTGGAGGAACATGTGCCGGTAGCGCGGCCCGATGGGCGTGGCCTGTGGCTGCTCGGGCCGGCTTTCGATCTGGCGCGCCAGCAGACGGTACTGAATGTGTTCGATGCCGCGCGTATCAGCGCCGGCCCCCTTGCCCAGGCGCGCCTGCCCTATGCGGCGCCGCTCGGATTTCATGGCAACTTCCTGAAGGCTTGAGCATGTCCAAACGCATCTTGTTAATCCTGGCCCATCCCGATAGCGACAGCTTCTGCGCAGCGCTCGCGCAGCGTTATGAAAGCGCAGCCCTGGCCGCTGGCCACCAAGTCAGTCGGCTGGACCTCGGCCAGCTCCGTTTCGACCCCATCCTGCGCGGCGGCTTTCGCGGCGGACAGGCACTGGAACCCGATTTGCAGGCCGCCCAGGCGGCGATCAGCGCGGCCGAGCGGCTGGTCTTCGTGTACCCCTATTGGTGGGGGGTGATGCCGGCCCTGCTGAAGGGCTTTATCGACCGCGTCTTCCTGCCCGGTTTTGCCTTCAAATATCAGGATGGCAGCCCATTCCCGGCCAAGCTGCTGGCCGGGCGCGAGGCCCAGCTGATCGTGACCAGCGATACGCCAGCATGGTACAACCGCCTGGTTTACGGCCGCGCCGGCCTGCGCCTGATGCGCGCCCAGGTGCTGGAGTTCTGTGGCATCCGCCTGCGCAAGATCCTGGAAATCGGCCCGGTACGCGGCAGCCAGCCCAAGGCGCGCGAATACTGGCTCAACCGGGTCGGCCAACTGGCCAGTCTTTGAAGAGAACCACCATGTCCACCGCCGACCGCGCCACCGCCAAGTGGAATGCCTTCGAACTCAAGTACGACGGCCATCCGCTGGAATTCATCCACTACTTCCGCCGCTGGCCATGCAGCACGCAGCGCGATCTGCTTTACAC
This sequence comes from Chitinimonas taiwanensis DSM 18899, assembly GCF_900119825.1. Lineage (GTDB taxonomy): Bacteria > Pseudomonadota > Gammaproteobacteria > Burkholderiales > Chitinimonadaceae > Chitinimonas > Chitinimonas taiwanensis. The sequence continues at coordinate 121,902 of NZ_FPKR01000014.1, forward strand.
GCTGATCTGGAATAGCCTGATCTTCGTGGCGCTGGCCATGGTGGGCCTGCTGTTCGGCAGCACGCAGCACATCGGGCGCTTTCTGTGGGTGACCTTCGTCATCACCCAGGCCGTCGGCTTCACCATCCACGGCCTGTTCTACGTATGCGGGCGCCTGCTCGGCCACTGGCTGATACGCCTGCCCAACTGGGTGCATTACGGCTACTTCATCCTGGTCTCGGTCTGCGGGGTATTCCTCGGCTACGGCATCGGCTTCAGCCTTTTGGAGATGGAAAGCACGCGGCGCTATGTGTTCAGTGCCGAGGGCGCGAAGAGCATTGCCCTGTTCTCGATCATGATCTCGGTCCTGCTGTGCGCGATGTTCATCAGCCGCGATAAGCAAAGGCGCAATGAGCTGGCCCTGGCGGCCGAGCGCGAACGCGCAACCGAGGCGGATCGACGCGCGTTGGAGGCCCAGCTGCGCATGCTGCAGGCACAGATCGAGCCGCACTTCCTCTACAACACCTTGGCCAATGCGGTCGGCCTGATCGGCCCGGCCCCCGACAAGGCGCGCCATCTGCTGGAAAAGCTGATCGACTATCTGCGCGCCAGCCTCACCGCCAGCCGCGAGGCGCAGACCCAGCTGGGCCGCGAGTTGAACACCATCGCCGCCTACCTCGCCCTGATGCAGGTGCGCATGGGCGAACGCCTGCGCTACCGCATCGACTGCCCAAGCGCGCTGAGCGAGCTGCCCATCCCGCCCATGCTGTTGCAACCGCTGGTGGAGAACGCGATTCAGCACGGCCTGGAGCCCCTGATCGAAGGCGGCGAAATCAGCCTGCAAGTCAGCTTTGAAGGCAGCCACTTGCAGATTCAGATTTGTGACAGCGGCGCCGGCTTCCCCAGCACGCCCGTGCAGCGCCCGGGTGGCGGTGTGGGCCTGAGCAATCTGCGTGAACGCCTCGATAGCCTGTACGGCGGCAAGGCCAGCCTGAGCCTGACCGAGCGCCAGGCCGAACGTGGCATCTGCGCCACGCTGCGCCTGCCGCTCGCCTAGATTGCCGACCAGCGCTGCCCGGCTGGCACGGCTTGGCGATACCATGGCCCACACCATGCCTAGCCAAGGATTTGCCATGCCACTGCTGCCCCTGATTCTGCTCGCCCTGGCTCTGCTGGCACCCGCCGCCCAGGCCAAGAGCGCCTGCGTGTTCGAAGGCACGCTGCAAGGCAAGCCGATCAAGGATTGCAGCGAGATCGACCTGCCGGTGCCGGTGGCCGAGTACCGGCTGCAGTGTGAAAAGCACGTCGATGCCTTCAAGCGCCTGGGCGGTGAGATTCGCGCTTACGTCGCGCCCGCCTGCCCCAAGCCGGCCCTGGCTGGCTGCAAGGGCGCCATGGGCACGCCGGGCACCGTCTACTACTACCTGGCCAGCCCCACCGAGCTGGCCAATAAGCAAGCCGCCTGCGCCAAATATGGCGGCAGCTGGCTGAGCGGTAGCTAAGCGCAGCCCAAGCCCGTTTTCACCTTCTACACGACGCCACCATGCCCACCGCCCTGATTGCCGACGACGAAATCGCCCTGGCCGACTATCTGCAAACCCAGCTGGCCGAACTCTGGCCCGAGCTGAATATCGTGGCCTGCGCGCATAACGGCGTGGATGCACTGCGCCTGATCGACGAACTGGCACCGGACATCGCCTTTCTGGATATCCGCATGCCTGGCCATAGCGGCCTGGAAGTCGCCCAGCGCCTGATCGGCGCCAAGGATGCGCCGCATATCGTCTTCGTCACCGCCTATGACCAGTACGCGGTGGATGCCTTCGAGCGCGAAGCGGTCGACTACCTGCTCAAGCCGCCTAGCCTCGACCGGCTGGGGCGCTGCGTGGACAAGCTCAAGCGCCAGCTTGAACAGGCAGGCAAGCCCAGCCCGGCCGGCCTGCCCGGCGAGCTGCTCCAGCAACTGGCCGGCCTGCTCGGCCAGGGCCAGACGGCCAGCCCGCGCCTGGACTGGATACGCGCCGCGCAGGGCAATGAAACCAGGCTGATCTCGGTGGACGAAGTGATCTACTTCGAAGCGCGCGACAAATACGTGAGCGTGTTCACCGCCGAAGGCGAGGCCTTGATCCGCACCCCGCTGAAGGAACTGGTGGACAGCCTGAACCCGGCCCAATTCTGGCAGGTGCACCGCGGCACCATCATCGCCGTACGGCATATCGCCGGCACCGTGCGCGACTTCCGCGGCCGCACCCTGGTCAAGCTCAAACAACGCAGCGAACAACTCCCGGTCAGCCGTGCCTATCTGCACCTGTTCCGCCAGATGTGAGTCGGGGTGCTTGGCGGATGGGTCCGGTGCACCGACCAAGCGTCCCTAATGGGCTGCACCCCTCTGTCCATCACGACAGGTCCTATCTACTGACGGCTTCTGGTCCAGTTAAGCTAATGCCCGAGCACCATGGTGCGCATGTCCTGCACGTTACGGCACTCGATCTGACCCAAGCTGTTGAGCGATTCCTCTTCGGCCAGAGCTGACTTTCAGTATTTGGACGGAATCAAGTCGCAATATGTTGGCTGCCTTTATAGCGCGAATACATCATTGAATTATTCATGCAGTACCGTCCGAGGCTGATTGGTGACCCCAAATGGTATGTGGACTGACGGAACCACGGTGCTCGCAGATTTGAGATGGCCGGATTGATCATCAAAGAAGATGTGAGGTTTCAGCACCCCCAAGATTCTTCCCTTCTCTATCCCTCCAAGGAAAAATGCGTCGTTGGCCATTACCCCCCAACTCTTTAATGTCTTTAAAGCACGCTCGTGAGACGGTGCGTTTCGTGCAGTGACAATGGATACGCGAATCCGGTTCTCATACTCGGGATTCTGTTTTTTGTAAGCTTCCTCAACAGATTGAATCTTTGAAACTCGAACTAGGAACTCTTTGAGCAATCCAGGGTTGTGAGGTTGCATAACGTTCTTTACTTCGTGGTCGTGAAATGCAGTTAAGCCCGATTTCTGCATGACAGATTCCGATTCATCGCCAGCCAGAACACCATCAAAGTCGAAGGCGATGCGGAGTGTCTTGTCGTTCTCGTCATCATCGAATTTCGAATCAAGAACCTGCCCAGCGGGGTGACCAAAACCGATTGCCGCATCAACATCCGGCTTATTACCAGATAGAAACAGGGCAATATTCAGCGCTGGAATGTACTCGTATGGCGAGCGTCCCTGCATGAATATTGCTCTCGTCATGCCTAACCCATAATATTCAATAGTCTTCATGACCCGCACCCCGGTATCGGGGTCATTCCGGGAGAGTAGAATAACCTCTACCAGAGGATCTGATGGACTTGGACTAAGGTCATTGAGCGCCAATAGGCGCTTAATGAATGGATAAGCGATCCCCCTGGGCAATGGAATGTCAATATTTTCTTCTTGATACTTGCGATACCGCTCCTCACCTTCACTGCGAAACACTGCGTCAGATTCACTAAGATCGAAGACTGCGCTTGACGCGACACCAATGACTAGCCGGTTATCGAGTTCGTACGGCACTCATGCCTCCTATAAATTGCATTTACCATTGACAGGTCAATTGGAGAGATTGTTTAACAAGCAATTATTTGCCCGACTTTACCAATTTGAGCGAGGGTACAAATATCAGTACTACAGTGATCTCCACCTGTTCTGTACCTATCCAGGTCACACTGTCAAAATTCGCAAAAAATCCGCAAGAGCCTTCTTGGGCTCATCCTCCTCAGAGACAATCATCTCAATTCCCCAATGGCTCAAGACTTCCTGGGCCACTGGATTCGGGCGATGCGTGAAAATGTAGGACTTTGGCCTCGCGGACGAAAGGGCAGAACGTCCCCACATCTCGGTAAGACGATAGAATAGAAGGCGGATGTTGAGATCGGTCAGGCTGTAGCCGATGAAGAGAACCGAGCTACCTAATACGTCACTGCGGAGTTTGATATCCAGCGGCGTATCGAAGTCTAGACGCTGAAAATAGCTGGTCTCATCAAGAACTATCGAGTCATCTGCGTCAAAGTCACCGTGTAATTTGATAATCTGCCGACGGCCATCCGTGACGGAAACAAGATCGGCCACACTGACGATTTTGTCGTACTTTACACCGAACTTGTCGTGGGCAAGCTCTAGCCACCTGTCATAGTTGGTTGTGTATATCCGAGAGAAATTGCCTTTGGCAATCAACTCATGAATTTCAGAGCTGGCGATATCAGTGGTCGTCTTATGCCACTCACGATCCATCCAGCTGCGTAGCGACCCAATCCCTCCCTTTTTCTTCTTGTAGAACTCAGCAAGGGCCAGATGGGTGCCGTAGGTAGAGAATATCTTCGGGTCATAACCAAGCTCCTCTGCTATGTGGTCGATCAACGCCCCCCAATTCGGCAGGCCCAGATTGGCCGACACACCAGCCCCCACAAAGAGCATCAGCTTGCCAGTGCGATGCGCATCTAACAATTGGTCAGTCATTCTTTGCCCCTCGCAGATTTTAGATGGGCAGCAAAGAGGTCCAATGCTTTGCGACGCATGGAGATATCGTCTTTTGCTGCTCCCATCTCAGCAAACGTTTGAGTGCCACCATCGGGTACGAAGACACAATCCCATTGGAAATCCGTTGGACCGGCTGGTTTGCGAGGTACCGTGCCTTCGATGGCGCCCTCGAACAAATGTATTTTGTGCCCGTCGCAGTACCCAAGGACCGTCTTTGCAGTGACCCTGGCATCGCCAAGTCCAGCAACTAGGTCGGCGAAGCGATCTGCCTGCAGCCTGTCCCAGAAGATCTGGGTCAAACCTGCAGGAAGTCCATTGAGGCCACTCAGGTACAAACCCGTGTGCTCGACGAACAACGGACGACCAATAGCCTCGAACGCCTTGGTCAGCTTGTCCCGCACCAAGCGATCGACGTCCTCGGTTTGGAGCTCCTCAATCTTCCTGGACACCGCAACAACGTCCACGCCGATGGGGGCAAGGATCCGCGCTACCTCGGCAATCTTGTGCCCGTTACCCGACATAAATCGTATTCTCAATCTAGGTCCTTAATGAATTGAATAACGCTTGGCAGCATTGTGCTGCTGTCGCATACCGCAGATCGAGAGGCCTTCGGTCATCTCTGCCGCTTGGTGATCCGCGAGACCGCGCTGATAAATTGCGGGGGACTTCGGCGGCAGAACAGATGACATGCGGAACCACATGTTGCCGCAACTGCTGAGGCCGTTGGGCCTTTTACAGAGGAGCCACACCAGTCAGCCAATTACTGATTAGGCACACCTCGATATAGATGTCATTGGAGGGAAAGAAACTCTAGCAATTCTGGATCCTTGCCGGCCGCTGTTCCATGGCCCGCTCGATCCGCACCAAACAGTCAATGTAGGGTGGGTTGGCCTAATCAACCCGCGCGGAAATCCCTCTGATCGCTGCTGAAGCGGTCGATATTGTGAAACCTATATATCGCAGGTTACGCCTTCGGCTAACCTGCACTACCGCGCTCATTAACGAGAACAGGCTTGTCGGTTTGATCGACAGCATCGTAGCGCTGCCATGCCGTTCCATCCGAGATGAAGAGGTCCCTTCTATTTTGTTAGGTGCCTCGATGGATGAAACCACCTCAATCCAGTGCTAGGCTTTGCTGTCGTCATACTTGGCGTCGCCTTCGGCATCGTCTGGCAATCCAAAGCAACCCTCCCCTCAGCATCTACCGATCCACCGATCTCAAGTTTCATGGCCTTTTCGGGTCTCACCTTTGTCGGCATTGTATGGGGCACCCTCCTCGAGTTGGCTACCGGCTCCTCAGTTGCGGCGGAAGCGCTCTTGGCTGCGACGCCAACGCTTTCAAGTCCGGCAATCGTCCCCATTACAAAACGAGCACTGGCCGTGCGACAGCTGACCTTCGCTACCTTAGCGTTTGCAGCCAGCTTCACAATCATCTATGCCATCAATAGGCTCGCTTCTAGTGCCGGCGCCTACCCCCCGTCAAGGGGACTTCCCGCAAGCGGGCCTCCCCGTCCATGGAAGCTAGCCACCGGCATTGAGAACACGAGAGCGCTCCGCATATCCATTACGCGTTTACGCCCCCTTGTTCCGTCTAAAAGTGGTCGCTAGTAAGTTGCCAAGGAGATGACATGCCGTCGATTGCTGACTACATCCAAGAACCTCAGAAGGCTCTCATCGATGCTGCGACAGAACCTTCCCTAAGGCGCTTCATTGATTCCTCCGATCTAGAACTCGTGACCATCACGCTTGGCGATGGGACGCAAGCTCAAGTACAAGCCTTGGCTCATGGGTCTGTTCGCAGAGTGGTTGAGCGCATCATCTCCGAAGGTCGTCGCGCAGGCGTCAACATCCAGGAGTGGATCTGCTCCCCCAGTGAATTCAATCTATGCACGAAGCTGAACACACCTGTCGGGCAGCGGATGCGCGAGCTTGATGCCTTCTTAAACAACAAGTGGACGCAGGGTGCCATTAACGCCGCGGGCCTTATAACCCTATTCACCCTACCAGCGGTGGGTGTCTGTCTAACCCTCTTGAGCGCCATTGGCTTCGTGAACAACGTGTTCATTGAGCTTTGTGAGTGTCCAGTCCCCGATGCCTAAACGGCATCCTTGCGGGGATGAAGTCATCAGGTGGATGCCCGCACTCACCATCCCCCTCCGCATCACGGCTGCACCCCGCCGCCTGATCAAGCACAGCCCTTGATCAGATTTAGCGGCACACCGTCCAAAGCGTCTCCACACCCGCAATTCAGCTGCCACTCAGCCAGCAGCGGCTACACTCAAGCCTTATGCTTGCCCGAATCTCCTTCCGCCCGCTGCTGCTGTGCGCGTTTCTGCTGATCATTGTCCTGTTGGGCAGCGCCTCGCTGCGCGGCCTGCTGACGCTGGAAAAGCTGATTGGGCAGAACCGCGCGGGGGCGAGCCAGGCGCTGGAGCTGAATACCGATGCCCAGCTGCTGGCCGAACGCAGCGTGGCCATGCAGCGTGCCGCGCGCCAATACCTGGTGCTGGAGGAAAGCAGCTTCCGCCTGCGTTATGAGGAAGCGCGCCGCGATGCCGAGGCGGCGCGCCAGCGCCTGCTGCGCGCGCTGCCGCAGTCGCAAGCCCTGCAGGGCTGGACCCAGCCGCTGCAGACCGTGAGCACCCAGCTGGCGGCCACCGGCATGTCGGTGGAAAGCCGCGAGCCGCTGCTGGCGCAGGCCTTCCGCGATCTGGATGCGCTGAATACCCAGATTGGCGAGCAGGTGCGCAGCGAGATAGACGCCCGCCACCGTGCGCTGCTGGATGAGCTGGAAGCGGGCCGCGCCCAGCTGAGCTGGCAGGTGCTGGCGGCGTGCTTGCTGGCCGTGGCGCTGGCGCTGGTCTTCGGCCTGTGGCTGACCAAGCCCATCCTGCGCCTGGAGGCGGCCATCGTGGCGCTGGGCGAAAACCAGCTGGACGAGGCCATCGATATCCACGGCCCGGCCGACCTGCAACGCCTGGGCCAGCGCCTGGACTGGCTGCGCCAGCGCCTGGGTGAGTTGGAGGCGGACAAGGCACGCTTCCTCAGCCATATCTCGCACGAGCTGAAAACCCCGCTGGCCGCGCTGCGCGAGGGGGTGGCTCTGCTGGTGGACGAGGTGGTCGGCCCGATGAATGAGCAGCAGCAACAGATCGCCCATATCCTCAGCCAGAACACCCTGGCGCTGCAGACCCAGATCGAGGACCTGCTGCGCTTCAATGCCGCCACCTTCGAAGCGCGCCAGCTGAACCTGGTGCCTACCGAACTGCTGGGCCTGATCCGCAAGGTGATCGCCACCCAGCAGCTGCAATGGCAGGCCAAACAGCTGCGCGTAGACTTGCAGGGCGAAGCGCTGAGCGTGGCGGTGGATGCCGACAAGCTGAGTACCGCCCTCGGCAATCTGCTCTCTAATGCGATCCGCTTCAGCCCGGATGGCGGCCAGGTGCGCTTTCGCCTCAAGCGCCGCCTTGGCCACCTGGCCATCGAGATCAGCGACCAGGGGCCGGGCATTGCGCCGCAGGATCGCGCCCGCGTGTTCGAACCGTTTTTCCAGGGCCAGCGCCAGATGCCCGGCGCGCGCCGCGGCAGCGGCATCGGCCTGTCCATCGTGCATGAATACATTGCCGCCCATGGCGGTCAGATTGCCTTGCTGCCCGCCGAAGTGGGCTGTCGCTTCCGGATTGAACTGCCTTATGACCCTGAATGAATGCCGTCTGCCCGCCCTGCTGCTGGCCGCCCTGCTTGGTGGCTGCGCCAGCCGCCTGCCGCCCGTCAAGGTCGAGCCGCCCAGCCCGACCGACCTCGCCAACCGCGAAGTGCTCGACTACCAGCAAAAGCTGCAGGACTTCAGCCCGGCCGAGCGCGAGCAAGAGCTGCGCCGCCTGAGTAGCGCCACGGCCACGCCGGCCAATAGCCTGAGCCTGGCCCTGCTACTGGCGCGCTCACGCAGCAGCGCCGACCTTGCGCAGGCGCAGGCCTTGCTCGATGCCGTGCAGCGCAAGCCGGATGCCCAGCCCTACCAGCCGCTCGCGCGCCTGCTGAGCAGCCTGATTGCCGGTTTGCGCAGCGAACAACGCAAGCAGGAGGAACAGCAGGGCGAGCAGAAAAAGCTGGAAGAGCAGCTGGAGCGGCAAGGCCAGCAGCTGCGCGACAGCCTGAAGAAGAATGAACAACAGAATGAGAGGCTGGACGCGCTGCGCGGCCAGCTCGATGCCCTGAATCTCAAGCTCGAAGCGCTGAAGGCGATTGAGCGCAGCCTGCCCAGCCGGCCGGCCCCCGCCAGTAATGGAGTCAAACCATGAGTGCCCATATCCTGCTCGTCGATGACGATACCGATCTGCTCAAGCTACTCAGCATGCGCCTGAGCGCCGCCGGCTACCGGGTGACCGCGGTGGAGACCGCCGATGCGGCCCTGGCCCGACTGGCCATCGAGCGCCCGCAGCTGGTGCTGAGCGATGTGCGCCTGCCCGACCGCGATGGCCTGGCGCTCTACGACCAGATCCGCGCCCAGTTCCGCGCGCTGCCGGTCATCCTGCTGACCGCGCACGGCACGATTCCCGATGCGGTGGAAGCCACCGCGCGCGGCGTGTTCGGCTATCTGACCAAGCCCTTCGACAGCAAGGTGCTGCTGGATAAGATCGCCCAGGCCCTGGCACTGAGCGCCGCGCCGGAAGACCGTGACAGCGGCGACAGCAGCTGGCGCGAAGCCATCGTCAGCCGCTCAACGCGCATGGCCGCGCTGCTGGCCGAGGCCAAGCTGATTGCCGGATCGGACGCCAGCGTGCTGATCCGCGGCGAAAGCGGCAGCGGCAAGGAGCTGCTGGCGCAGGCCATCCACCGCGCCAGTCCACGCGCCAAGCAGCCCTTTATCGCCGTCAATTGCGGCGCGATTCCCGAAGCGCTGCTCGAATCGGAACTGTTCGGCCATATGAAGGGCGCCTTCACCGGCGCAGTGGCCAACCATCGCGGCCTGTTCCAGGCGGCCGATGGCGGCACGCTTTTCCTGGACGAGATCGGCGACATGCCGCTGCCGCTGCAGGTCAAGCTGCTGCGCGTGCTGCAGGAACGCTCGGTGCGCCCGGTCGGCGCCAGCCAGTCGCTGCCAATTGATGTGCGCCTGCTCTCGGCCACCCACCGCGACCTGGACGCCGCCATGGCCGACGGGCAGTTCCGCGAGGACCTGTATTACCGGCTCAATGTGGTGACCCTGGCCCTGCCCAGCCTGGCCGAGCGGCGCGAGGATATTCCGCTGCTGGTCAACCACTTCCTGGCCAAGCTGGCCGAGAAATACCAAAAGCGCCTGAACGGCTTTGCGCCCGAGGCGCTGGAGGCGCTGGCCACCGCGCCCTGGCCGGGCAATGTGCGCCAGCTCTATAACGCGGTCGAACAGGTGTGCGCGCTGGCCACTTCGCCCATCATCCCGCTCTCGCTGGTGCAGCGCGCACTGCGCGTGCCGGCGGTGGAAGTGCTTAGCTATAGCGAGGCCAAGCAGCGCTTCGAGCGCGATTACCTGGTGCGCCTGCTGAAGCTGACCGATGGCAGCGTGGCCGATGCGGCGCGGCTGGCCGAGCGCAATCGCACCGAGTTCTACCGCCTGCTGCAAAAACACGACCTGACCCCAGGCCTGTTCCGCGAAACAGCGTCGCCAAATGGCGACAGCGTGGCCAGCTAAGATTTCAGTGACTTAGGCGGGGGTAGCGCACAGCTGTCGCTGTATAGCGACAAAATGGGTGGTTTAACCGGCTCGCCGCGTGCCCAGCAGCAAACATGCGGTCAACACAGCGTGCTATCTCACTGTAATAAAACAACTTTTTTAAAGTGGCACAGGCATTGCAGTAGTGGGCTTGTCACGCCAATCGGCGTACTACTTATTCCGATTCACAAGAAAGGAAATCCCCATGCAATTCCGTTCCCTGCTTCGTATCGCCGCTCCGCTCGCCCTGGCCGCCGCGCTGACCAGCCCAGCCTTCGCTACCGACAGCAAGACCATGGAAGCCAGCGGCCCAGCCGCCAAGGCAGGTGTGTATGTGGATGACGCTGCCATCACCGCCAAGGTCAAGGCCGCCCTGCTGAGCGAAAAGGACATCTCCGCCCTGGACGTGAAAGTCAGCACAAAGGAAGGCGTGGTCACCCTGAGCGGTAAGGTCGACAAGCCGGAAGCCGGTGTGCGTGCACTGCAAGTCGCCTCCGCCGTGGAAGGCGTGAAGAGCGTGCAGAGCGAGCTGCAGGTCGGCACCAACTAAACATGCGTTACGGGCCAGGCGCCCGTCGCTCCTCTCCCTGTAAGTCGCGTCCGCAAACTGCGCGACCCTTTGAGATCGGCCTCGGCCGATCTTTTTTTTGCCTGCCCGCTTGCCCTGCCCGGCGCCCGGCCGCTATGGTCGGCCTCCTTGACCACCACACACCAGGCCCGGCAATGCTGCATCACCTGTCCTTCGGCGTGCGCGACCTCGCGCTATCAGCCGCTTTCTACGACGCGGCGCTACACGCACTCGGTTATCGACGCGTGTTCGAAGATGACGATGCGATCGGCTATGGCGTAGCGGATGGCGAGGACCTGCTCTGCCTCAAGCATTGCGCCGACGCAGCCGCGCCAGGCGAGGGTTTTCATCTGGCCTTTGCGGCCACCTCGCGCGCCGCGGTCGACCAGTTCTACGCTGCCGCACTGGCCGTGGGCGGCCAGGATAATGGCCCACCCGGCCTGCGCCCCGACTATGGCCCGCACTATTACGCAGCCTTCCTGATCGACCCTGACGGTTATCGGATAGAAGCGGTGTGCAAGGCGCCCAGCTAGGCCTTGCGGGCCAGCAGGGCAGCCAGACCGAAGGCGCGCCAGTACTCGGGGCCAGGTACTAGGCCTGCCTGCTGCAAGAGTTCAGCGCGCCGTGCGGCGCTGAGTGGATACACATGCTGGCGCAGATGGGCGAAATCGAGCTCCACCCTGTCGCGGCGGGTCTGGCTGCGGCATTGCTGCTGATACCAGGCCTCAAACAGCTGCTCGAACCCCGCCTCGCCCCGCTCGCCGCCCAGATCGGCCAGCAAGAGCACACCGCCCGGCCGCAAGGCGGCCGCCAAGGTCTGCAGGTAAGCAGCCTTGCTGCCATCGTCGGGCAGAAAGTGCAACACCAGCAGGCTGGTCGCCGCATCGAAGCTGGCCGCGGGCAAGGGCTGCTCACTCACCTTGCCGGGCAGCAGCTGCACACGGTCGAGCAAGCCGGCCTCTTCGCAGCGCGCCTGGGCCAGCGCATTCATATCAGCCGAGGGCTCGATGCCGGACAGCTGCCAGCCGGGTGCGGCTGCCGCATAGCGCAGCAGCTCTTCGCCCGTGCCGCTGCCGGCCACCAGCACACGCGCACTGGCGGGCAGCGTAGCCAGCAAAAGCTCGGTGGATAGCTGGTGCAGGAGTTCGTAGCCGGGAATCAGCGCGCGTATCTTGGCCGAATAGGCGGCGGCATGGCGCGCGTCGTAGCGCACACCGTTCTGCAAGGTCTCATCCATACGGTTCACGCTATTTAACCGAGTTCGAACAGGGCCTGGCCCTGCTGGCTAGGCGCCGGACGCCCGGTGTCCAGCTGAGCATGCACCAGCTCGCCCAGGCGGCGCAGCTTGGCTTCCTGCACGGCACTCCAGGGCTCGCCCGCGCACAGGCGCAGATAGTTGCGGTAGGCATTGCGCGCCGAGAACAGCGGGCCGGGCGCAAAGCTGATGTCTTCCTCGACCGAGGCCTGCAAGAGCCGCGTGCTGTCCGCACCGGCCGGCAGCTCTATCCAGCACATATAGCTGCCCTGCGGACGGGTCCAGCGCGTACCGGCCGGGAAGTAGCGCGCCAGGCCATCGTGCAGGCGGGCCATCTGCTCGGCACACATGCGGCGCAGACGGCGCATATGCAGATCGTAGCCGCCGCTTTCCAGAAAGCGTGCCAGCGTGGCTTGCGTAATGGCCGGCGTGGAGAAGGTATTGATGTATTTGAGGATCTCCACCCGCGAACGGTAGCGGCCAGGCGCAATCCAGCCTACGCGCATGCCGGGCGCCACCAGCTTGGTGTAGCTGGCCACGTACAGCACATTGCCGTCCTCATCGAAGGCCTTGGCCGGGCGCGGACGCTCGCGGCCTTGGTAGAACTCGCCGTAGATATCGTCCTCGATCAGCGGCACTTTGCGCTCGGCCAAGAGGCGCACCAGCTGCTGCTTGGCCTCATCGCTCATCAGGCTGCCGGTAGGGTTGCTGAAATTGGGCATCAACACACAGGCTGCCACGGCACCATCGCGAGTGGCCAGGTCCAACGCGGCCAGCGAGATGCCGCGCTCGGGGTCGGTGGGAATCTCGAGCGCCTTCAAGCCCATCGATTCGAACAGCTGCAAGAGACCGAAATAGGTCGGCGATTCGACCGCCACCACATCGCCGGGCTGGGTGGTAGCACGCAGGGCAAGATTGAGCGCCTCGATGCCACCGGCGGTGATCTGCACATCATCGGGGCTGAGCCGCCCACCCCATTCCATTGCATGGCGCGCCACCTGGCGGCGCAGCACTTCCAGCCCACGCGTGCCGCCGTATTCGGACAGCAGATTGGGCGATTGCTTGAGTGCCTCGTTCATCAGCCTCTGCAGCTGGCTGTTCGGAAAGCACTCCGGCGCCATCACCGCATAGCAGAAGCCATGCTGGCGACCACGGGTCAGCTGCAGATAGTCCCATAGGCGTTTATTGACGGTGACTTCAGCCGGCTGGCTGGACGGGCGCGATGGTGGTGGTGGCTCCACCAGCTTCTGGCGCACAAAGAAACCCGACTGGGGCCGCGCCTCGATCAGGCCGCGATCTTCCAGCACGCGGAAGGCTTCGGTGACGGTGGACAGGCTGACGCCACGCCGGTCACGCAGCTCGCGCAGGCTGGGCAGGCGCTCGCCGGCGCGCAAGGTGCCGGCCGCCACCATGGCGGCAATCTCGTCGGCAAGGGCCAGATATAGGGTAGTGCTGCGGGCGCTGGTCATGGTGGCGCAATCAAAGTGGCGGGCCCGGCTATCTTGCGCTGCAAGCCGGTGCAGGGCCAAGGAACAGTTGGGGGGCAAAACGACCGTGACAGTTGGCGCTGGCGGCCAGCTGTTCTGCCCGAAACAGGAACAGTCTGGGCCTAAAAACCCTGCCGGGCTGCGCGTAATCTGGCCAGCATCAACCACCGCCAGGAGCGCCGCCATGCAACAGTCCTACCGTCTCAGCAAGGAATCCTTACTGACGCTGCCTACGCGCGCCGGCAGCTGCATTGCGGTGGAAAGTGGCGTGATCTGGTTCACCGCCGCGGGCGCCGATATCGTGCTGGGGCGTGGTCATAGCTACCAGCTGGCACAGGACGAGGCGCTGCTGATCCAGGCGCTGGCCGATACGCACTTCAGCCTGCGTAGTGAAGCGCGCACACCCAACCTACCGCTGCGCCTGGCCAATCTGTTCGGCCGTAACAAGCTGCTCAGCCACTGAAACCGGCACGCCACCGCCTACTGGCCGTGGCGTTTTTCCAGCTTGCAGTCATAGCTGAGTATCACCCGCCCTTCGGGGTCACAGCTTTCCAGCTTGACCGAGAAACCCCACAGCCGCGCGATATGCTTGAGCACCTCGTGTACGCTATTGGCCAGCGGGCGGCGGTTGTGCTGGGTGTGGCGCAGCGTCAAGGCGCGGTCGCCGCGGGTGTTCACATCCCAGATCTGGATATTCGGCTCGCGATTGCCGAGGTTGTACTGGTCGGCCAGCTTCTGACGTATCGCGCGGTAGCCGGCATCGTCATGAATCGCGCTCACCTCCAGCTGTGCCTCCTGGTCGTCGTCGCGCACCGCGAACAGGCGAAAATCACGGATCAGCTTGGGCGATAGATACTGGGCGATAAAGCTCTCGTCCTTGAAGTTACGCATGGCGAACTCCAGCGCCGGCCGCCACGGCGTGCCGGCCAGATCGGGGAACCAGAAGCGGTCCTCCTCGGTAGGCTGCTCGCAGATGCGCTTGATATCGGTGTACATGGCAAAGCCCAGCGCATACGGGTTGATGCCCGAGTACCAGCGGCTGGTGACCGGCGGCTGGTAGACCACATTGGTGTGCGAATGGAGGAACTCCATGATCGCGCCATCGGTGAGCAGGCCCTCGTCATACATCCGATTCATGATCGTGTAATGCCAGAAGGTCGCCCAGCCCTCGTTCATCACCTGGGTCTGGCGCTGCGGGTAGAAATACTGCGCCACCTTGCGCACGATGCGCACGATCTCGCGCTGCCAGGGGTCGAGCAGCGGGGCGAATTTCTCGATGAAGTAGAGCAGGTTTTCCTGCGGCTCTTCCGGAAAGCGGCGGCTGACGGCCTTTTCCGCTTCCTCATGCCGGCGCGGCAGCGTGCGCCACAGCTCATTCACCTGGCTTTGCAGATAGTCGGCCCGCTCGGCCTGGCGCGCCTGTTCCTCCGCCACCGAAAGCTTGGGCGGGCGCTTGTAGCGATCCACGCCGTAGTTCATCAGGGCATGACAGCTGTCCAGCAGCTCCTCCACCGCATCCACGCCATAACGTTCCTCGCATTTGCGGATGTACTGCCGCGCAAATACCAAGTAGTCGATGATGGCCGAGGCATCGGTCCAGGCTCGGAACAGGTAGTTGCCCTTGAAGAAACTGTTGTGCCCGAAGGCCGCATGGGCGATCACCAGCGCCTGCATGGTGATCGAGTTCTCTTCCATCAGATAGGAAATGCAGGGACTGGAGTTGATGACGATCTCGTAGGCCAGCCCCATCTGGCCACGCTTATAGCCTTTCTCCGTACTGAGAAAGTGTTTGCCATAGCTCCAGTGGTGGTACATAACCGGCATGCCGACCGAGGCATAGGCATCCATCATCTGCTCGGCGGTGATGATCTCGAGCTGGTTCGGATAGGTATCGAGGCCGAAATCGGTAGCGATGCGGCTGATCTCCTTGTAGTAGCGATCAATCAGTTCAAACGTCCATTCCGAACCAGTGGACAGCGGCCCCTTGGCCGGCGGCTCGGCTTTCTTGCGACTACGTTTCCTGCTCTCGGCAGGCGCGGGGGCGATCTCGCTCATGTATGGCTCACCGTCTTCTTGAACAGGTCGCGGAACACCGGATAGATATCGGCCGGCGACTGGATCTTGCGCATGGCGAAGTGGCTGCAGGCCTCCCTCACCTGCTCGTATTCGGCCCACAGATTCTGCGGCTCGCCCTCGGTGATCTCGATATAGGCGTAGTACTGCACCAGGGGCAGGATGTCGCCCAGCAGGATGTCCTTGCACACCACCGAATCGCTATCCCAGTTATCGCCGTCCGAAGCCTGGGCGATGTAGATATTCCAATCATTGGTGGGAAAGCGCTCAGCAATGATCTGGTGTACGAGCTTGAGCGCCGAGCTGACCACGGTGCCGCCGGTATCGCGCGCATGGAAAAAATCATGCTCGTTCACCTCGGCCGCCTGGGTGTGGTGGCGCACGAATACCACCTCGATCTTTTCGTAAGCGCGGGTCAGGAACAGGTAGAGCAGAATGAAGAAGCGCTTGGCCGTGTCCTTCTTCTGCTCATCCATCGAGCCCGAGACATCCATCACGCAAAACATCACTGCCTGGGTATGCGGGCGCGGCACCCGCACGCGGTTGCTGTAGCGCAGATCGAAGGGGTCGATAAATGGAATGCCGATGATGCGGGTCTTAAGCAGGCGGATTTCCTCGCGCAAGGCCTTCACCGCGGGGTCGCTCTCGTCGTGCTTTTCCAGCAGCTCATCCAGCTCTTCACGCGCTTCGTTCATGCGCGCCATCGGTCCGGCAGTCAGGGCAATGCGCCGCCCCAGCGCGCCCTTAAGCGAGCGCACTACATCGATATTCGAGGGCGTGCCATCAGTGCTGTAGCCCGCACGCACCTGCTTGAAGGCTTCGGTCGCGGTCAGCTGGGTCTTGACCAGATTGGGCAGCTCGAGGTCTTCGAAGAAGAAATTGAGGAATTCCTCGCGGCTGAGCTCGAACACGAAATCGTCTTCGCCTTCCCCATCCTGCGAGGCCTTGCCCGAGCCGCCCTTGCCGCCATTCTCATCCGGGCGGTCGATATGATCGCCCTTCTGGTATTCCTTATTGCCAGGATGAACCGTTTCCCAGACCCCGCCGCGCGCATGGCCAAACACCGGCTCCGACACGTCCTTGACCGGGATGGAGACCTTCTCGCCACTCTCGATATCGGTGATCGAGCGGCCCTTGACTGCACGGGTCACCGCTTCCTTGATCTGGCCCTTGAAGCGGCGCAGAAAGCGCTCGCGGTTGATAGCAGATTTGTTCTTGCCGTTGAGCCGGCGGTCGATCAGATGAACCATGGTGGCTCCCGTGAAAGTGCGTCACGCACGCAGCGTTGCCGACGGCGAACCTGGCGCAACAATACGGTTCGCCGCAGCGGCCACTCTCACCCTATGAAGACTTGCGCACGCGCAGGTACCAGTCGCACAAGAGCCTTACCTGCTTGGCCGTATAGCCCTTCTGCACCATGCGGTTCACGAAATCCTCATGCTTCTTGGCGTCTTCATTGCTGCCCTTGGCATTGAAGGAAATCACCGGCAGCAGCTCCTCGGTATTGGAGAACATCTTCTTCTCGATCACCGCGCGCAGCTTCTCATAGCTGGTCCAGGTCGGATTCTTGCCGGCATTATTGGCGCGCGCCCGAAGCACGAAATTGACGATCTCGTTGCGGAAATCCTTGGGATTACTGATCCCAGCTGGCTTCTCGATCTTCTCCAGCTCGTTGTTCAGCGCATTGCGATCAAAGCTTTCGCCGGTATCCGGGTCACGGTATTCCTGGTCCTGAATCCAGAAGTCGGCAAAGGTCACATAGCGGTCGAATATGTTCTGCCCGTACTCGGAATAGCTCTCCAGATAGGCGGTCTGGATTTCCTTGCCGATGAACTCGACATAGCGCCCGGCCAGATACTCCTTGATATAGGCGAGGTATTTCTGTTCGGTCTCGGGCGCGAACTGTTCGCGCTCCACCTGCTGCTCCAGCACATACAGCAGGTGCACCGGATTGGCGGCCACTTCCGAGTGGTCAAAGTTGAATACCTTGGACAGGATCTTGAACGCCCAGCGCGTGGACAGACCATCCATGCCCTCGTCCACACCAGCAAAATCGCGGTACTCCTGAATCGACTTTGCCTTCGGATCGGTGTCCTTCAGGTTCTCACCGTCATACACCAGCATCTTGGAGAAAATGCTCGAGTTCTCCGGCTCCTTCAGCCGCGACAAAATCGAGAACTGCGACATCATCTTCAGCGTGCCCGGCGCACAAGGTGCTTGATGCAGCGACGAGTTGCGCACCAGCTTCTCGTAGATCTTCACCTCTTCGCTGACACGCAGGCAGTACGGCACCTTGACGATATAGATACGGTCGAGGAAGGCCTCGTTATTCTTATTGTTCTTGAACTGCTTCCATTCCGACTCATTCGAGTGGGCCAGCACGATGCCATCGAAGGGAATGGCCCCGAAACCCTCGGTTCCCTTGAAATTGCCCTCCTGAGTCGCCGTCAGCAAGGGGTGCAACACCTTGATCGGTGCTTTGAACATTTCCACGAATTCCAACAAGCCCTGATTGGCCAGGCACAGACCGCCCGAGTAGCTATACGCATCCGGATCATCCTGCGCATATTTCTCCAGCTTGCGGATATCCACCTTGCCAGTCAGTGAGCTGATGTCCTGATTGTTCTCATCACCGGGCTCGGTCTTGGCCACCGCGATCTGCTTGAGCACCGAGGGATAGCGCTTGACGACGCGGAACTGGTCAATATCCCCATTGAATTCCTGTAAGCGCTTAACCGCCCAAGGACTGGGAATGCATTTCAGATAGCGGCGCGGAATACCAAACTGCTCTTCCAGAATCGGCCCATCCTCGCTGCCATTGAACAAGCCCAGCGGCGACTCATTGACCGGACTGCCTTTCACGCAATAGAACGGCACCCGCTCCATCAACTCCTTGAGCTTTTCCGCAATCGAAGACTTACCGCCGCCCACCGGCCCGAGCAGATAGAGAATCTGCTTACGCTCTTCCAGGCCCTGGGCAGCATGGCGGAAGTAGGACACTACCTGCTCAATCACCTCTTCCATGCCATAGAACTCGCGGAAGGCTGGATAGACGCGGATCACCTTGTTCGCAAACACCCGGCTCAGGCGCGAGTCATTGCGGGTATCCACCATCTCCGGCTCACCAATGGCCAGCAACATGCGTTCAGGCGCAGTGGCGTAAGCACCGGGGTCGCGTTTGCACAGTTCCAGGTATTCCCGCAGGCTCATTTCCTCCTCGCGGGTTCGATCATAACGGGCGCTGAAGTTGGCGAAGATATCCATGGCGATCCCTCTTTGCTAGGCACGACGAAGAAGCGGTATACGTTTGGGACACAGCGCGGCGAAAAGTTCGCGCAGCAATTGGGCGAGGTTTTATGCTTGGGTTAAGGGTCTGATTTCGGTATAGCACATGGCTTCCGCACGGCTATCCATGATTCCCGCCACCGCTTAGCCAGGTAGGAGCACTTGCCAGGAGAACGTACGTTCTCTAAAGTAAAGGTGTCATTTTTGGCCTATCCCGCTTGAGCTCGCATGAACGATTTCGAGAAAGACTTCGACTACCTGGGGCGTATCCAGGACTATTACGCAGATAATCGCTGCTTGCCCTCTTACGCTCGCCTGATGGGGCTACTGGGCTTTGCCAGCAAATCAGCCGTCTCCAAGCTACTCGCCCGCCTGCAGCTGCAGGGTTTTCTGACCCGCAGCGCGGATGGCGACTGGGCACCCACCGACCGCTTCTTCGAGCGCACGCTGTCCTCGCAGCCTGTACCTGCCGGCATGCCCGTGGCAGCAAGGGATGTCGGCAGCGATGCCTTCGCCATCGATCAATACCTGATCGAACGGCCATCCGATACCTTGCTGATCCCGGTCAAAGGCGATTCCATGATCGATGCAGGCATCCATGAGGGCGATCTGGCCGTCATCGAGCGACGTAATCGCGCCAATAGCGGTGATATCGTGATCGCCATCGTGGACAACGAATTCACCCTGAAAACCCTGGGCCGAGAACAGGGCCGCTTTGTGCTGTTACCGGCCAATCCGGCCTACCCCGTCATCCGGCCGAAGGCAGAGCTGGAGATCTTCGGGGTGCTGGTAGGTCTGGTGCGCAAATACCGCGGCTAGCGCCCATCCAGGCAAAGCCGCCCAAACGAAACAGCCCGCGTGAGCGGGCTGTTTGCATTTCACTCCATCAGTACCCTGTATCCGCCCCTCGCCGCCAAGCAACGGGCCAACGGGCAATTCAAATATCACGATCCATACCACGCTCAGCGCTGCGCCAAAGTAAAAGCCCCAGTCTCTGTTGAGACCGGGGCTTTTCGGTAGGGAGCCTGGCAGTGACCTACTTTCACACGGGAGATCCGCACTATCATCGGCGCGGTGTCGTTTCACTGTCCTGTTCGAGATGGGAAGGAGTGGGTCCAACACGCTATGGCCGCCAAGCATAACTGGCGTGCATCCTGACTTCGTCAAGACACAACATTTTCAGTTCGCTGCTCTTACAAGCAACAAACCATGGAAGAAGTAATCAATGCGATTGAGTTGATTCGACGTATCACAAACACACCCAAACGTCTTGGGTTATAGGATCAAGCCT
>NZ_FPKR01000028.1 GCF_900119825.1 Chitinimonas taiwanensis DSM 18899
AATTAATTGTGCCGTCTTAGGTTATAGGGTCAAGCGAATAAGTGCATCTGGTGGATGCCTTGGCGATGATAGGCGACGAAGGACGTGTAAGCCTGCGAAAAGCTTCGGGGAGCTGGCAATTAAGCTTTGATCCGGAGATGTCCGAATGGGGAAACCCACCCTTAGGGGTATCCCAGACTGAATACATAGGTCTGTGGAGGCGAACTCAGCGAACTGAAACATCTAAGTAGCTGAAGGAACAGAAATCAACCGAGATTCCGTAAGTAGTGGCGAGCGAACGCGGAGTAGCCTGTACGTGATAGTCGAACTCTTAGTAGAACGGAATGGAAAGTCCGGCCATAGTGGGTGATAGCCCCGTATGCGAAAAGAGATCGGTGGTACTAAGCGTACGACAAGTAGGGCGGGACACGAGAAATCCTGTCTGAAGATGGGGGGACCATCCTCCAAGGCTAAATACTCATCATCGACCGATAGTGAACCAGTACCGTGAGGGAAAGGCGAAAAGAACCGCGGGAGCGGAGTGAAATAGAACCTGAAACCGGATGCATACAAACAGTGGGAGCCTCCTTGTGGGGTGACTGCGTACCTTTTGTATAATGGGTCAGCGACTTACATTCAGTAGCGAGCTTAACCGAGTAGGGGAGGCGTAGCGAAAGCGAGTCCGAATAGGGCGTCTAGTTGCTGGGTGTAGACCCGAAACCAAGTGATCTATCCATGGCCAGGTTGAAGGTGCGGTAACACGCACTGGAGGACCGAACCCACTAGTGTTGCAAAACTAGGGGATGAGCTGTGGATAGGGGTGAAAGGCTAAACAAACTTGGAAATAGCTGGTTCTCCTCGAAAACTATTTAGGTAGTGCCTCATGTATCACTGACGGGGGTAAAGCACTGTTATGGCTAGGGGGTCATCGCGACTTACCAAACCATGGCAAACTCTGAATACCGTCAAGTGCGAGCATGGGAGACAGACATCGGGTGCTAACGTCCGGTGTCGAAAGGGAAACAACCCAGACCCTCAGCTAAGGTCCCAAATGCATAGTTAAGTGGAAAACGAAGTGGGAAGGCATAGACAGCCAGGATGTTGGCTTAGAAGCAGCCATCATTTAAAGAAAGCGTAATAGCTCACTGGTCGAGTCGTCCTGCGCGGAAGATGTAACGGGGCTCAAACTATGAACCGAAGCTAGGGATATGTCTTAGGACATATGGTAGAGGAGCGTTCCGTAGGTCTGTGAAGGTGTCTTGTGAAGGATGCTGGAGATATCGGAAGTGCGAATGCTGACATGAGTAGCGATAAACAGGGTGAAATTCCCTGTCACCGAAAACCCAAGGTTTCCTGCGCAACGTTCATCGGCGCAGGGTGAGTCGGCCCCTAAGGCGAGGCTGAAAAGCGTAGTCGATGGGAAACAGGTTAATATTCCTGTACCG
>NZ_FPKR01000012.1 GCF_900119825.1 Chitinimonas taiwanensis DSM 18899
ATCCCCTGCTTTCATCCTTAGATCGTATGCGGTATTAATCCGACTTTCGCCGGGTTATCCCCCACTACACGGTACGTTCCGATGCATTACTCACCCGTTCGCCACTAACTTAGGTGCAAGCACCTAAGCCCGTTCGACTTGCATGTGTAAAGCATGCCGCCAGCGTTCAATCTGAGCCAGGATCAAACTCTTGAGTTCAATCTCTGTTTTGCTTCAATTTCTGGCTTGCAAAATCAAAACCGTCGAAACGATTTCAATATCTGCGTAAGCCTTGGCTTCTCAACCAAGCGCCTACGCTTATCGGTTGTATCTTGTTAAAGAGCGTTTGCTTCTTCAGACTCACTCAGCTAGACTCGTTTGTTTCGCTTCGTTTTTGTCTGCGTCAGCAGCAGAGAGGCGAACTATACGCAGCCCTTCGAATCGCGTCAACACCTCCAAACAACAAATTCCACAACACACCCCCACAAAACGCATAAGTGCCTG
Source organism: Chitinimonas taiwanensis DSM 18899 (assembly GCF_900119825.1). Taxonomy (GTDB): domain Bacteria; phylum Pseudomonadota; class Gammaproteobacteria; order Burkholderiales; family Chitinimonadaceae; genus Chitinimonas; species Chitinimonas taiwanensis. The sequence continues at coordinate 484 of NZ_FPKR01000012.1, forward strand.
ATTATTAATTGGCACCGCACCAAAAGATTTTTACGCCACCTCGCGCAAACCTGCGCATTGCCTCGCCCAGCCACCCTCACCGGCACGATCAAACAGCGCGAAACACCCACAACACCATGCAAAACGCCCCTTTTGGGGCGTTTTGACGTTCATACATACATAAGTTTCTAGCTAGCGTCGCTCTTGCGATTGCTGCCGGCCACCATGCGGTACTCGAACAAGCGGCATTCCAGCGAGCCGTTGAACAAGACCGTGCGCTTGCTGGCAGATAGGCGGATCAGCTTGGCCAGGCGCAGGTCGGCGGTGAAGTAATACGCGCGCCAACCGGCAAAGCGTTGCTTGAGCGCATGCCCAAGCATCGGATAGAGTGCATCCAGCCAGGTCTGCTCTTCCAGACGGATGCCATATGGCGGGTTACAGATCAGCACGCCCGAATCAGCCGGCGCATTGCGTTCCAATGCATCCGCCTCTTCCAGCACAACGGCGTCACTTACACCGGCTGCCGCGAGGTTGGCGCGCGCAGCATCCAGAACAGCGGGTGTATCGTCGCTGCCATAGATGGCAGCCGGTGATACCGCCAACTCGGCTTCGATGGCCGCTTGTTTGAGTTGCGCCCAGAGCGCCGCATCGAATTGCGTGAAGCGCTCGAAGGCAAAGTGGCGCCAGCGGCCTGGGGCAATCCGTTTGGCCATCATAGCGGCTTCGATCAGAAAGGTGCCGCTGCCGCACATCGGGTCCAGCAGCGGTTCATCCAGCTGCCAGCCCGTCAAGCGCAGGATGCCGGCCGCCAGGTTTTCACGCAGCGGTGCATCGCCGGTTTCGCGTCGATAGCCGCGCTTGAACAGCGCCTCGCCGCTGGTATCTATATATAGCGTTTGCTGACGCTCGGTCAGAAACACATGCAGGCGGATATCAGGCATCGCGGTATCCACGCTGGGGCGCTCACCGCAGGCGGCACGAAACGCATCGCACACTGCGTCTTTTACCTTGAGGGCGATGAAGTCGAGGCTGCGCAGCTTGCAGCCCACACCGGTGACAGCGACCTTGATGGTGCGGCTGACATCGAACAGCGCCGGCCACTCGAGTGCGCGCGCCGCCTTATAGATATCGTCTTCCGTCCGATAGCTGCGTTCAGCCAGGCGCCACAGGATGCGGCTGGCGATGCGGCTATGCAGATTGGCCCGGTACATCAGCGCCCAGTCGCCGTGAAAAGCCACGCCACCGTCGGTAGGCGACACGCCCTGTGCGCCCAGTTCAGCCAGCTCTTGGGCAAGGACGGTTTCCAGGCCACGTGGGCAAGGCGCAAAGTAATGGAAAACTTGTTTCATCGGGTTCCGTTTCAGGCAGACAGCGCGTCGCGCTGTTTTTTGGGCAGTTTCGCGCGCACCAGGCAATAGGACTGGTGCAAGAGTTCATGTAGCACAGCCGCCGGCAGCACATCGGGCCGGTCGAGCTGAATCCAGCCATGGCGGGCCAGATAGGGCGCCGCTTGAATACCGGGCTGGTCGGTCAGCTCCAGAAAACGCTCCGGGCTGACCTTGAAAGACATCGTCTGAGCGCCGACTTGTGGCTCGCGATACAGACAGAACATTTTGCCGCCGACCGAATGGACGCGCACATCGCGCCATTTCACATCGCTACTCACCCCAGGCCAACTGCCACACAGTTCGGCGATCTGAGCAAAATGCATTTGATACTCCAGACAAGGGGCTGCGCTTCATTCAAGCACGTATCCACCAGCTTGCCGAGTTCGCACAACGCCTCAGGCAGACTTATTCACCCGCCGGCGCGCCTGGCTGATCACCGGCGCCCAGCGCTCGCCCGGGCGCTTCTTATAAGTACACAGGGTTAGCTCGCTCGGCGCGAAGGCATTCACATTATGGGTAAGCGGCGTGGTGATCAGATATTGCGCCTGGGTCGCTTTCAGGAAGGCGCCTACCTTGTCGATGTTCAGCACGTCCAGGTGAGCAAATGGCTCGTCGATAAACACGAAGCCAGAAGGATTGCTCTCATCCATCATCAGGCCGATCAGCAGGATCAGCGACTTCATCACCTGCTGGCCACCCGACGCTTCGCCATCGTTGAGGCCCATCATGCCCTTCTGGTCGAAGTCGAAGCGCACAGCCAGGCCGGCCTGGGCCAGGGTCACATCATCGTTATCCAGATGGGGCGGATCCACTTCCACCACGATGCCGGACAGCTCACCCAAGCGTTTGATGTTGGCGCTGTAGGCGCGCACAGTCGCGCGCAGCTTGGCGATATACGCGCTGCGCGCCTCGTCGGTCAGCTCGCGCGCGCGCTCCACTTCACGGCTGCGTGCCGCGGTGTCACCGGCCAGCTGCTCATAGTCCTGCTGCATCTTTTCGCGCAGTTCCAGCACGCTGGCATCGCGCTCCCAGTCGCCATGCTCAAGCCGCTCGCGTTGGCGATGGATATCGTGGCGCACATTCTGGGCCGAGCCCCACTCTTCACGCAGGGCCGGCAAGGTTTGCGTGGCCAGCCCCTGCTCAATCAGCGTGGCGCGCAGCTGCTTGGCTTCTTCGATCTGACGCGTCTGCTCCTGCTGGCGGCTTTCCACCTGGGCCAGCAGATCGCTGACCTGCTTGAGCAGACCATTACGGCTGATCTCGATTTCCTTCATACGCAAGCGAGCATCCATGCCGGCCTTGCGCATGGTCTCCAGTCCCTGCTGCTGCTCAGCCAGTTCAGCGCCCAGGCGCTGGGCCTCGCTCTGCAGCTCGGGCAACATCTTTTCCGCGGCGTCGAATTCATCGCGGCGCGCGGCCAGCTGCTGGACTGCATCCATGCCGGCCAGTTGCAGCTGCAGCCCCGAAACCTCGCGCCCCAGCTCCACCGAGGCGCCTTCCCAATCGAGGATCTGCTGGTTCAAATCGCGCAGGCGGCGGCTCACCTCGGTCAGGCGCGATTGACGGGCGCCCTCGCCAAAATGGTGATCACGCGCGTCGACGCCGATATGGCGCGCGCCGCGACGCTCCTTGTGATAGCCCTCACGAGTGATCCAGTCGCTCTGCACGCCGGCCGCCGCCTCGATCGACTTCACCCGCTGCACCTGATTGAGCTGACGGGTCAACCAGGCCGGCGCATCGGTCTTGATGTCGAGGATTTCCAGGATCGAACCGGGCACCGCCTTCGGGGGCGCTTCGCGCTCGGGCACGATGAAATGGCGGTATTGCAGACGCTGGCCGATCTGGAAGGCGGCCTGACGATCCGACTCACGATTGAGCAGGATGATGTGCCGATACGGGGCGAGCAGCGCCTCGACCGCGCCTTGCCAGCTGTTATCGCGCACTTCAACAATTTCGCTCAGTAGCTGGTGGCCAATGCCGGCCTCATCCAGCGCGGCGCGCATCTGGCGCACAAACGGTTCGCTCGGCTGACGGCCGCCCTGCAGGGCAAATTGCAACTCGGATAGTTGCTCGCGCTCCAGCTTGGCTTGCTTGATGCGCGCCTGCAGCTCGGCCTGCTCGCCACGCAGACGGCCGAGCTTATCGCCCAGTTCCGCCGCATCGGCACCCGACTCCGCCTCGGCCAGCGCCTTCATGCGATCACGCTGCTCAAGCAACTTCTCGGCCGCGCGCGCCTCGGTCTTGGCTTGTTGGAAAGGCTCCCACAGCTGCTGATAGCTGGCCTCGGCCTGTTTTTCCGCGCCGATCACCGCCTCGGCCGCCGCCGCCTGCTCGCGCAGCTCGGCATCCGCGCGGTTCAGTTCATCCTGGCGCAGCTTAAGGTTGCGGCGCATGCCCTTGAACTGACCGACATAGCCCATCACCGAGTCATACGACTCCAGATAGCGCATGGCCGGCAGCACGCTGTTTTCCAGGCGCTGTACTTCCTGCTCGAGGGTTTGCCAGTCCAGATAGCGCTGGGCGCGCGTGCGCATATTGTTGACGCGCACCTCCAGGCCATCCAGCTGGCGGGTCAGCTCCTGCAGCTCGTTCTCGGCTTCCTTCTGTTCGTGCTTGGCCTGCTGGTAGTTGTCCAGCACCGCCTTATCGCCGAAAACCTGGAACACCAGGTCAAGCAGCGCCTTCGGGCCGTATTCGCATAACTTGTCGGTATCGCCCTGCTCAAGCGCCAGCACCTCGGCAATCGCACGGGTCAGGCCGGCCTGCTCAAGATTGAGCTTGTAATCGCGCACCCCAAGCCAGCTCAGGGTCTTTTCCGTTTCCGGGTTCAGCTCGACCACGCCTGAGGCGATCGCATAGTGGCGCACCCAGTCACCGCCCTGCTTGGACACCCGGCAGAACAGGGTGACCGCATCATCGGCAATCGCCCAGAACGGGCGCTGGCGGAAGAAGTCACCCGACTTCATAGTCGGGTTATCCACCACGGCGCGCAGCCAGGCGGTCGGTTCGGACGCATTGCGCACATAGCGCTTGTAATCGCGCCGGCCCGAGCAGGGCAGCGCCAGCAGGGTGCGCAAGGCATCCAGCAGGGTGGTCTTGCCCGAGCCATTCGGGCCGACGATGGTGACGATCTGGGCGTCGAGCGGGACTTCGATGCTCTGCCAGAAGTCCCAGTTACGCATTTCGAGTTTTCGGAATTGGAACATCGTGAACGCGATCTTTCCTGCCAGGCCGTGAAGGCGGCGTATTTATTCGGTTGTGCTGCCGGCGTCGGCAGCGCGGCGCTTGAGCACATCGCTCAGCGCACCTTCGATGATGCGTGGCGCCAGCGTGCTGTAGTCGAGCATCAGATCGAGCAGCGGCCCCTCCAGCAGCATCTTGTTGCGTCGTTCGATAAAGCCGAGGCGGGCCAGCTGGCCCAGATTGGCATTCATGCGCGTCTTGCCGCCCAGCTTGTCGCGGAAGTCGGCGAACAGCGCATCTTCGGGTACACCGACCGAGACGTCCTCGCCCTGGGCCAGCGGCTTCTCCGCGCCGAACATATCGGCCTGCCCCTCGCGCTCTTTCTCGGCTCGGGTCACCTGGCGCTCACGCTTGGGCAGGATGATCAGCGCCCACAGCACAATCAGCAGCGCGATCGCATCGCGCGGCAGATTCATATTGTTGCTGAGCCAGGCTTCACCTTCACCGAATACGAAGGCTTCCATGTCCTGCTGCAAGCCGACAGCGATATGCTCGGCGTAGGGGTTCTCCAGCAGAGTCAGGCCAACTTCATTCAGGCGGTGCTCGAGTGCACGGCGGAAATCCTCATCAACCAGCGCGCGGCGCGCGAGCGGATCGACACGGGGAATAAAGCGGTGCGCAATCAGGCGCGCGCACAGGATGGAGATCGCGTCATTCATAGCGGGACCAGGCAAGCAGCACAGGCGGCTTGCGCTTTCATGAGGTGGGCTTTGCAGTAGGCAGCAGCGCGCCACGGGTCAGCGCGGCTACTTCGGGATGATCGAGTTGATCCACTTCGGCGCCATGCGCCAGGCGCAGCGGCAGCTTGACGATATCGCCGACCACGCTTTGCTCCAGCGCCGCATCGGCATCGCCCAGCAAGGACAGCAGGGACAGGCGGTAGGCGGTTTCCGGATAGCTATCGACCAGCACGGCGCTGCGCAGATCGGCGCTTTGCGCCACGCCGGCCAAGAGCGCGTACAGCGCCTCGGCTTCGAACAGGCGTTCGGCCTCGGGTGCATCCAGCAGCGGGGCGGCCAGCTTGCTGGGCAGGGCCGCGCTTTGTGCGGCAACGCGTTCGCGCTCGAGCAGCTCGAACTCGGCCACATCGACCATCTCGGCACCGGTGGCCAGCGCCAGCTGCGGCGGGAAGCACAGCATGCCGCGCGCCATGCCGGCCAACTCGACCTGGCTCGCACCGCGTAGCCAATCGCCGATATCGCTCGAAGTCAGGCCGGACGCCCCCAGATGCACACGCTGCGCCTGCAGCTGGTTCAGACGGCGCTGGAAGCTGCCAGTCAGGCGCAGGATGCGCGATTGCGCCATGCCGATGGCCTGGACCTGGTCGAGCACGCGCCGGTCCAGCGCCTCGTCCTCGAACATGGCGCGAATCACTTCGGTGCCCTTCTGCACCCAGCGCCAGACGGCTTCGAGCCGCTTCTGGGCCTTCTGGATCTGGAATTCCGACTGCGACTCGAGCGCGTCCTCAAAGTGCTTGTAGAGCTCGTTCAGGCGTGCGAGCAGATGCTGGAGCGTTTCATTCGACACCCGCCCCATCTGCTGCTGACCGACGGCTTGCGAGGTCAGATAGCCGAGTTCGGCATCCTGATCCGAGAAGGCCAGCAGCGTCGATACCGACGCCAAGGCGATGCGGCCGGTCTCGGCGATCTGGTACAGGCTCTCGTCCGCATCCCATAGCAGCAGGCCGTTCTCGCGCAAACGGGCCAACACGGTGCGCAGCTTGACCGGGTTCACATAGGCGAAATGCGCCTCGAGCTGGGCCGGCGACCAGCGCGGCTCCTGCCCACGCGCGCCGATTTCGCGCAGCACCATCAGGCGCATCAACACCTGTTCCTCGTTGCCGTGGAACAGGGTGATGAAGGCATTGATCAGGGGTCGGGCCTGCAGGAGGTCCGCCAGCGGCGGCACCTCGGCCGGGTTCAGGCCGGCCGCCAGGAAATCGGCAAGCTTCTCGTCGGACACCGGCGTGCCTGTCAGGACTTGGTCGGATCGTAAGGTTCGTAAGCCGGCTGGTCTTGCGGCGCCACCACGGCCTCACGCTTGGGGCGAATCGCCTCCAGATATTCCATCAGCGCCCAGCACAGCTGCTGGGTGCCCTCGCCGGTCAGGCCGGAGATGGTGAAGACACGCTTGAGGTTGGGATCAAACGCACCATAGGCATCAGGCGTCTGCGCATCCCAGCCATAGGCAGCCAGAAAGTCCTTCACGCGTTGCTCGCGCTCGTCTTCCGCCACCATATCGAGCTTGTTCAGCACCAGCCAGCGCGGCTTGTTGTAGAGCGTTTCATCGTATTTGCGCAGCTCTTCCACAATGGCCTTCGCCTCGCGCACCGGGTCAACCTCTTCGCTGAACGGGGCGAGATCGACGATATGCAGCAGGATGCCGGTACGGGCCAAGTGCTTGAGGAAGCGATGGCCGAGACCGGCGCCTTCCGCCGCACCCTCGATCAGGCCAGGAATATCAGCAATCACAAAGCTGCGGTTGTGGTCGATGCGCACCACGCCCAGGTTTGGCGCCAGTGTGGTGAACGGATAATCGGCCACCTTGGGCTTGGCGGCCGACACCGCACGGATAAAGGTCGACTTGCCGGCATTCGGCATGCCCAGCAGGCCCACATCGGCCAGCACCTTCAGCTCTAGGCGCAGCTCGCGCTGCTCGCCTTCTTCGCCATAGGTGAATTTGCGCGGCGCGCGATTGGTGGAGGTCTTGAAATGCAGATTACCCAGGCCGCCCTTGCCACCCTTGGCAATCAGCACCTGCTGGCCGTCTTCGGCCAAGTCCGCAATCAGCTCACCGGTCAGGTTGTCGCTGATCACCGTACCAACCGGCATACGCAGGAAGATATCGTCCGCGCCCTTGCCGTAGCAGTCAGCGCCGCGGCCATTTTCGCCATGGTGCGCACGGTACTGCTTCACAAAGCGGTAATCGACCAGGGTATTGATGTCCTTGTCGGCCACCGCCCAAATACTGCCGCCGCGGCCGCCGTCACCACCATCCGGACCACCACGCGGCACGAACTTCTCGCGCCGCATGCTGGCCGAGCCGTTGCCGCCTTTGCCGGCGATCACTTCGATGCGGGCTTCGTCGATGAATTTCATGGTCGGACCATCCGGATATTGGTTAGCGCCGCAATGCGGCCAAAATGAAAAAGCCCTATCTGGCGATAGGGCTTCGATTTTAAGCGAAACGCCCTGGTGCCGGCGTTTCGCTTACCGGGGAGACTTAAGCCTCAACGCCGGTGTAGGGCAGGACCTCAACGGTCTTGCGCTTCAGCGCGCCCTTAACCACGAACTTCACGTAGCCATCAACCTTGGCGTACAGCGTGTGGTCTTTGCCCATGCCGACATTGTCGCCAGCGTGGAAGCGGGTACCGCGTTGACGGATGATGATCGAACCTGCGTTGATCAGCTCACCACCGTAAACCTTGGTGCCCAGTCGTTTGGCTTCTGAGTCGCGACCGTTACGCGAACTACCGCCGGCTTTTTTATGTGCCATGTTTCAGACTCCTTAGCTTACTTGACGATAGCGTCAATGCGAATTTCGGTGAAATTCTGACGATGACCTTGGCGCTTCTGGTAGTGCTTACGGCGACGCATCTTGAAGATACGGACCTTTTCGCCACGACCATGGGCAACAACCGTTGCCTTGATCGTTGCGCCAGCAACCAGAGGGGTGCCAACCGAAACCGCTTCACCGTCCACCACCATCAGCACTTCTTCAAGCACGATTTGGGCGTCGATGTCGGCGGCAATCTGTTCTACTTTGAGTTTTTCGCCGATGGCAACTTTGTACTGCTTGCCACCGGTTTTTACGACCGCATACATGACTGGGCTCCTAATGAGTAACTCCCCACGCAGAGCGCAGGGAGCCGCGGACTATACGGAAGTCGCTGAATTTGGTCAAGTTTTTCCAAACAAAGCAACGCTTTTGCCCCTACCGCCCATGTCATGCCGAGATCGATCACAAAGAGTTATGCCCTGCGGGGGCCAGCCTGCGCCCGCTCGGCTATAATCGCGCGGTTTTATTACCCAAGCCCAGCCCGCTGCCGTGACCATCGAATTCGTCAAAACCGTTACCGCCGCCGATATGCAAGCCGTGGATGCACTGATCCGCGATCGCCTTCACTCCGAGGTGGTACTGGTACGCCAGGTTGCGGAATACATCATCTCCTCGGGCGGCAAGCGCCTGCGCCCCATACTGACCCTGCTGTCCGCCAAGGCGCTGGCTTACGAAGGCCAGCACCATATCGAGTTGGCCGCCGTCGTGGAGTTCATCCACACCGCCACTCTGCTGCACGATGATGTGGTGGACGAATCCAGCCTGCGCCGCGGCCGCGATACCGCCAATGCGCTATTTGGCAATGCCGCCAGCGTGCTGGTCGGGGACTTCCTGTACTCGCGCGCCTTCCAGATGATGGTGGGCGTGAATGATATGCGGGTGATGCAGGTACTGGCCGATGCGACCAATGTGATCGCTGAGGGCGAGGTGCTGCAACTGATGAATATCGGCGATGCCGAGCTCGATGAGTCCGCCTACCTGAAGGTGATCCGCTACAAGACCGCCAAGCTGTTCGAAGCCGCCGCGCGCCTGGGTGCGCTGCTGACCCAGCAGGACGAGCAGACCGAAACGGCTATGGCCAGCTACGGCATGCACCTGGGTACGGCCTTCCAGATCGTCGACGATGTGCTCGATTACTCGGGCGAGGCCACCGAGATCGGCAAGAACCTCGGTGATGATCTAGCCGAGGGCAAGTGCACACTGCCGCTGATTCACGCCATGCGTCTCGGCACGCCCGAGCAGGCGCAGGTGGTGCGCGACGCGATCGTGCATGCGCAACGCGAGAATTTCCCGGCCGTGCTAGCGGCCGTACAAGGCAGCGGCGCGCTGGCGGCCGCCCTGAGTGCGGCACACGCCGAAGCGCAGCTGGCACTGGATGCCATTGCCAGCCTGCCCGACAACCCAGCCAGCCAAGCCTTGCGCGCCCTGGCCCGGGTGGCGGTAGAAAGAAACAGTTAAGCACGCCAAGGGCTTTACAGCCCGCGGTCGAGTCGCCATAATGCGCGACTCATTTCGGCGTGTAGCGCAGCCTGGTAGCGCACTTGCTTCGGGAGCAAGGGGTCGGAGGTTCGAATCCTCTCACGCCGACCAAATACAAAAAGCCGACGCGCCAGCGTCGGCTTTTTTCATGTCTGCATGCGCAACTGTCCAGCAGATGATCAGCATGCTGCATTTCCTACCCATAAAAAAAGTTCCCGCCGATCCGAAGACCTAAGCGGGAAGAGGAGGAGGAAATGGTTCGCGTCCGAGTGCAACGCGATTGGTGTAATCCTAACGCCGAAGTTACATTCCTGCAAGGCAAAGGTACTTGATTTCCAAGTAATCCTCGATGCCATGACGTGAACCTTCGCGGCCCAGACCCGACTGCTTGACGCCGCCGAACGGCGCCACCTCGGTGGAAATCAGCCCGGAATTGACGCCGACCATGCCGTATTCCAGCGCCTCGCCAACCCGGAAAGCCCGCGCCAGATCACGGGTGTAGAAGTAGGAAGCCAGGCCGAACTCGGTATCGTTGGCGCGCTCGATCACCTCTTGTTCAGTCTCGAACTTGAAGAGCGGCGCCAGCGGGCCGAAGGTCTCTTCACGCGCTACCTTCATTTCGGCGGTCACGCCGGTCACGATGGTCGGCTCGAAGAAGCTGTGGCCGAGTGCATGGCGCTTGCCACCCGCAATGACCTTGCCGCCCTTGGCCAGCGCGTCAGCGATGTGCTCCTCGACCTTCTCGACCGCCTTGGTATCGATCATCGGCCCCTGGGTCACGCCGGCTTCCAGGCCATTGCCCACCTTGAGCTTGCCGACGGCCGTGGCCAGCTTCTCGGCGAAGACGTCGTACACGCCAGCCTGCACATACAGGCGGTTCGCGCACACGCAGGTCTGGCCGGCATTGCGGTACTTGGAAGCAATCGCGCCCTCGACCGCAGCGTCGAGATCCGCATCATCGAAGACGATGAAGGGCGCGTTGCCGCCCAGCTCCAGCGACACCTTCTTTACCGTCGGCGCGCAGGCGGCCGCCAGCTGGCGGCCGATCTCGGTCGAGCCGGTGAAGGTGAACTTACGCACGGTGGGATTACTGGTCAGCTCGGCGCCGATCTCGGCCGCCGAGCCGGTCAGCACATTGAATACCCCGGCCGGCACGCCAGCACGATGAGCAAGCTCGGCCATGGCCAGCGCCGATAACGGCGTCTGCGAGGCGGGCTTGATCACGATAGGGCAACCGGCAGCCAGCGCAGGACCGGCCTTGCGGGTAATCATCGCATTGGGGAAATTCCACGGTGTGACCGCAGCACAGACACCGATAGGCTGCTTGATGGCCAGCAGGCGGCGATCGCCCAGCGTGGCCGGAATGGTCTCGCCATACACGCGCTTAGCTTCTTCGGCGAACCATTCGAGGAAGGAAGCGCCATAGGCGATCTCACCCTTGGCTTCGGTCAGCGGCTTGCCTTGCTCCACGGTCAGGATGGCGGCCAGATCATCCTGATTGGCCATCATCAGATCGAAGAACTTGCGCAGGATGGCGGCGCGGTCTTTCGCGGTACGCGCCTTCCAGGCCGGCCAAGCCTTATCAGCCGCAGCGATGGCGCGTCGGGTCTCGGCCGTGCCCATTTTGGGCACCTGGGCGATGATCTCGCCAGTGGCCGGATTGTTCACCGCCAGGGTAGCGCCGGAATCGGCATCGCACCATTGGCCATCGATATAGCACTGCTGCTTGAGCAGGCTGGGGTCTTTCAGATTCAGCACGGGCAACTCCCAGGGCAAGCGGTTTGGCGGCCGGTCAGTGCCGGCCGCGATCAATCAGGCCTTCAGCGCAGCGTCGAGGATATCGAGCGCCTCAGCGAACACCGCGTCTTCAATGGTCAGCGGGGCGAGGAAACGGATCACATTCGAGTACACGCCACAGGTGAGCAGGATCAGGCCGCGCTTCATCGCCTCGGTCTGTACCTTCTTGGCAAAGTCGGCATCCGGCTCATGGCTGCCCGGCTTGTTGAATTCGACGGCCACCATAAAGCCCAGGCCACGCACATCGGCGATCTGCGGCACGGCGCTCTTCAGGCTGTTCAGTCTTTCCTTCAGCGCGGCGCCCAGGCGTTCGGCGCGGGCATTCAGCTGCTCTTCCTCGATCACTTCCAGCACGGCCAGCGCGGCCGCCACGGCCAGCGGGCTACCCGCATAGGTGCCACCCAGGCCACCCGGGGCGGCGGCGTCCATCAGCTCGGCACGGCCGGTCAGCGCGGAAAGCGGGAAGCCGCCGGCCAGGCTCTTGGCCATAGTCACCAGGTCGGCTTTCACCGCATGGTGTTCCATGGCGAAGGTCTTGCCGGTACGGGCAAAGCCGGTCTGGATTTCATCCGCGATCAGCAGGATGCCGTGTTCGTCGCAGATCTTGCGCAGACCGGCCATCAGCTCGGCCGGCACCACATAGAAACCACCCTCACCCTGTACTGGCTCGATGATGATGGCCGCCACGCGCTTGGGATCCACATCGGCCTTGAACAGGTGCTGCACATACTTGAGCGAATCGGCCACCGACACCCCGTGCACCGGGAAGGGGGCGTGGAAGACATCGGCCGGCATCGGGCCGAAGTTGATCTTGTAGGGGTTGACCTTACCGGTCAGCGCCATGCCCATCAGGGTGCGGCCATGGAAGGCGCCCGAGAAGGCGATGATGCCGCTGCGACCGGTGGCAGCACGCGCCACCTTGACCGCGTTTTCCACCGCTTCGGCACCGGTAGTGAAGAAGGCGGTCTTCTTCGGGCCGTCGATCGGGACGATCTCGTTCAGCTTCTCAGCCAGGCGCACATAGCCCTCATAGGGCACTACCTGGTAGCAGGTGTGGCTGAACGCATCCAACTGCGCCTTGACCGCGGCCGTCACCTTGGGGTGACGATGGCCGGTGTTGAGCACGGCAATACCGGCGGCGAAGTCGATGAAGCGCCGACCTTCCGCATCCCACAGCAGGCTGTTTTCGGCGCGTTCGGCGAAGAAATCACCCAGCACCCCCACACCGCGCGGTGTGGCGGCCAGACGGCGGGCGTGGAGATCGGCGTTCTTGGACATGATGGAATCCTTGTGGGTCGGTTTGCGTGGGTGGAATTTAATCACAAGCGGTGAATAAATTCACCACAAGCGATGAATTTAATCATCGCTGCATTGCAACATCCAATCGCTTGATTCCAATGACAAAGGGCAGCTTACGCTGCCCCCAAAGCCACCCTGCCCTGCGCTGGTTAGTTCTTCACCATCACATGCCGCACGCAGCTGTAGTCCTCCAGCGCGTAGACCGACATATCCTTGCCGTAGCCGGACTTCTTCATTCCGCCGTGTGGCATCTCGTTCACCAGCATGAAGTGGGTATTGATCCAGGTGCAGCCGTACTGGAGCTGGGCGGCAGTCTGCATCGCCTTGGACACATCGCGCGTCCACACCGAGCTGGCCAGGCCATATTCGGAGTCATTCGCCCAACTCACCGCCTGCTCGACTGCGTCGAAACGGGTCACCGACACCACCGGGCCGAACACCTCCTTGCGCACGATCTCATCCTGCTGACGTGCGCCGGCAATCACGGTTGGCTCGAAGAAGAAGCCGCGCCCGGCGCCGAGCTTACCGCCGGCCGTCACCTCGATATGCGACTCGGCCGCCGCGCGTTCAACAAAGCTGGCCACGCGCTTGCGCTGGCGTTCCGAGATCAGCGGGCCCATTTCCACGCCTTCCAGATGCTGATCGCCAAACTTGATGCTGGCCACCGCGCTGGACAGATCGGCGACCAGCTTGTCGTAGATCTTCGGTCCGGCATAGATGCGGCAGGCGGCCGTGCAGTCCTGGCCCGCGTTGTAGTAGCCGAAGGTACGGATACCAGCCACCACCTCGTCGAGGTCGGCATCGTCGAACACGATGACCGGCGCCTTGCCGCCCAGCTCCAGATGGGTGCGTTTGAGCGATTTGGAAGCCGTCTCCAGTATCTTCTGCCCGGTCGATACATCCCCGGTCAGCGAGATCATGCGCACCTCGGGCTGCGAGATCAGCGGCGAGCCGACCGTATCGCCGCGCCCGCACACCACATTCACCACCCCGGCCGGGAAGATGTCGGCCAGCAGCTCGGCCAGCTTCAGCGTCGTCAGCGGCGTCTGCTCGGATGGCTTGATCACCACGGTATTGCCGGCGGCGATGGCTGGGGCAATCTTCCAGGCCGCCATCATCAGCGGGTAGTTCCACGGCGCGATGCTGGCCACCACGCCGAGTGGATCGCGACGGATCATGCTGGTGTGGCCGGGCAGGTATTCGCCGGCCAGCGCACCCATCTGGTTGCGCACGGCGCCGGCAAAGAAGCGGAAGACATCGGCCACGGCCGGGATTTCATCGTTGAGGGCAAACAGATAAGGCTTGCCGCAGTTCAGCGACTCGATGCGCGCGAACTCGGTCGCGCGCGACTCGATCGCGTCAGCCAGCTTAAGTAGCAGCGTCGCCTTGTCCTTGGGCGTGCTGCGCCCCCAGCTGGCAAAGGCCGCCTGGGCGGCCGCCACCGCGGCCTGCACCTGTTCGAGCGAAGCCTCGGCCACCCGCGCGATCACCTCGCCGGTAGCTGGATTCAACACCTCCTCGATTTCACCCTCGCCGGCGACGAACTGGCCATTGATCAACAGTTGGGTATTCATTGCAGCGCTCCTGTGCGGGATAAGAACGGGCGGGGCCAGCAGCGCCCTGCCCGCTTCGATACGAATGCATTCACTTGCCGCTGCCGGCCACGGCCTCGGTGCCCTGGGTCAGCTTCCAGGCCAGCAGAATCGGCCCCATGGTCAGCAGCATCACCAGCATGGCCACCACATTGGTGATGGGTACATCGCGCGGCCGGCCGAGCTGGTTCAGCAGCCAGATCGGCAGCGTCTTCTCATGTCCGGCGGTAAAGGTGGTGACGATGATTTCGTCGAAACTGAGCGCGAAGGCCAGCACGCCGCCCGCCAGCAGCGCGGTAGCGATCTGCGGCAGCACCACATGGCGGAAGGTCTGCAGGCTGTCAGCGCCCAGGTCCATCGAGGCCTCCACCAGGCTGTAGGGCATGCGCCGAAAGCGCGCGATCACATTGTTGTACACGACCACCATGCAGAAGGTGGCGTGGCCGATCAGGATGGTCCAGAAGTTCGGATCGACCTCGGCCAGCTTGAAGGTGGACAGCAGTGCGATGCCGGTCACAATGCCGGGCAAGGCAATCGGCAGGCTGAGCATGACGGTGATCGCATCGCGGCCAAGGAAGTTACGCCGATACAGCGCGGCCGCGGCCAGGCCGCCCAGTAGCAGGGCCAGCAGGGTGGCGCCACTGGCCACTTTCAACGATAGCCAGATCGCCTGCAGCACATCCTCGCGCGCCAGCGCGGCTTCGAACCAGTGCAGGGTGAAGCCCTGTAGCGGGAAGCTGAAGGCGGATGCCTCGGTATTGAAGGCATACAAGCACACCACCACGAGCGGGAAATGCAGGAAGAGCAGCCCGCCCCAGGCCAGTCCGCGCAACCAGAGCGGCGCTGCGGGCTGCATGCCGCTGGCGGTATCAGAGCGCATCGAAAGCTCCCAGACGTTTGGCCAGGGCCAGGTAGACGGTGATGATCACGATGGGTACCACGGTAAACGCGGCGGCCATGGGAATATTCCCGATCGAGCCCTGCATGGTGTAAACCATATTGCCGATGAAATAGCCGCTCGGCCCGACCAGGGTGGGGATGATGTAGTCGCCCAGCGTGAGGCTGAAGGTGAAGATGGAACCGGCCACCACGCCTGGGAAGGCCAGCGGCAGCAGCACGGTACGGAAGGTCTGCGCCGGCGTGGCACCCAGATCGCTGGAGGCCTGCAGCAGGGATGGCGGCACCCGCTCCAGCGCAGCCTGGGTGGGCAGGATCATGAAGGGCAGCCAGATATAGGTAAACACCAGGAAGCGACCGAGATTGCTGGTGGATAGCGAGCTGCCGCCGATTACCGGCAGGGCCAGAATCGCCTCCAACACACCGTTCAGACCGAGCGCACCAATCAGCCAGTACACGATGCCACCCTTGGCCAGAATCACCGTCCAGGAATAGGCCTTGACGATATAGCTGGCCCACATGGGCAGCATGACCGCGATATACCAGACGCCTTTCCAGCGCCCGTGCACATAGCGCGCCATATAGTAGGCGATAGGGAAAGCCAGCAGCGCGCTGGCCAGGGTGACCGCGCTGGCCATGCCCAGGGTGCGCAGCACGATATCGATATTCGCGCCGAACAATGGATTGGATGGGTCGGCAATCGCGCGGAAATTATCCAGGGTCAGCTCAGGACTGACCGCCATGGTGAAGTCGTCGAAGGTGTAGAAGGCCTGCGCGAGCAGGGCCAGCAGCGAGCCGAGGTAGATGACCCCAAACCACAGCAGCGGCGGCGCCAGCAGCAGGAAGAGCGTGAGAGTGCTGCGCCGGTAAAGCAGCGTGGACAGCTGCACACGCCAGCGCGCCAAGTGCGTCGGTGGGGTCAAGGTCAGGCTTGCACTTGCCATGATCTAGCCCTGCTCGCTCAGCCAGACCATGGCCTCGGGCGCCCAAGCAAGGCGCACCGCGCTGCCGGGCTCGGGCCGGTACTGGGCGAGCGTCTGGCCATTCGGCACTGCCACGGCCAGGCGCTGTCCGCCGGCCACCTCCACCTCGAAGCGGCTGACGGCGCCGTGGTACTGGATGTCCAGCACCTGGCCGGGCAGCTGCAGGCCAGCGCCGTGCTCGCTGAGGAAGTAAATCTGCTCGGGGCGAATCGCACAGGCCTGCGCGCGTCCGGTCAAGGTCTCGGCCAGCGCAGCGGGCAGCACATTCGCACCGCCGACGAAATCGGCCACGAAGGCGGTGCGCGGCTGGGTGTACAGCTGCTGCGGGCTATCTACCTGCTCGATACGGCCCTTATTGAACACCGCCACCCGGTCCGACATCGACAGCGCCTCACCCTGATCATGGGTCACATAGATAAAGGTGATGCCGAGCTGCTTTTGCAGCGCCTTCAATTCACTCTGCATGGCCTCGCGCAGCTTGAGGTCGAGCGCGCCCAACGGTTCGTCCAACAGCAAGACGCGCGGCTGGTTGATCAGCGCGCGCGCCAGCGCCACCCGCTGGCGCTGGCCGCCCGACAAGGCAGCCGGTTTACGCATGCCATAGTCGGCCAGCTTGACCATGGCCAGCATCTGCTCGGCGCGCGCCAGGCGTGTGGACTTGGCCACGCCCTTCACCATCAGGCCATAGGCCACGTTATCCAGCACGCTCATATGCGGGAACAGCGCGTAGTCCTGGAACACGGTATTCACATCGCGCAGATAGGGCGGCACGCCGGCCGCCTCCTGGCCATGAATGCGCAGACTGCCGGCGCTCGGTTGCTCGAAGCCGGCGATCAAACGCAAGCAGGTGGTCTTGCCCGAGCCGGATGGGCCGAGCATGGAGAAGAACTCGCCATCGGCGATGGCCAGGCTGACATTGTCGACCGCGCGCACCGCATCGTAGTGACGGCTGATCTGGCTGAATTCAACGGCTAAGGTCATGGGTACATTTCAGCTGGCCAAGGCTTGCGTCAGCCGTGGCAGCAGATTTCAGGAGGAAACAAGAAACATCCCGGCCGGCTGGCGCGCCGCGCTGGCACGGCCGGGACCAAAGACAGCCCGGGGAGCATCCGCCGGACTGCCGAGCGCTACGTCAGCCTGGGCGCACCCGTGCAGCACGGGTACGCCCCTGGCATCAACGCCCCCCCATGATCGCGATGTAGTCCTGAGTCCAGCGGCTATACGGCACGCAAGCGCCCTGCGTCGCGCACTTGGCCTGCGGCGTCTTCCAGAACTTGATCTGGCTAATGCGGGCAAAGCCATTCGACTTGCAGAAGTCCGAGCCGCCAGGCGCCTTGTCGCCGCAGGCTGCCGGCACAGCAGGCACCGAGCCAAACCACTCAGCCAAGGAGGACTGCAGCTTGCGGTTCAGCGAATGTTCCATCCACTTGTAGGCACAGACCGGGTTCTTGGCCTCGGCATGCAGCATGGTCGAATCGGCCCAGCCGGTCGCCCCCTCCTTCGGTATCACCCCTTCGATGGGGAATTTCTCCGCCTGCAGCGCATTGATCTGGTAACCCCAGGCACTGCTGGCCGCCACGCCCTCATTCTTGAAGTCGTTCATCTGCACGGTCACATCGTGCCAATAGCGGTGGGTCAGCTGCTTTTGCGCACGCAAGAGCTTGAGCACCTCGGCGTACTGGGCCTCATTCAGCTCATACGGATCCTTGATACCGAGGGCGGGATTCTTGTGCATTAGATAGAGCGCCGCATCGGCGATATAGATCGGGCCATCGTAGGCCTGCACGCGTCCCTTGTTCGGCTTGCCATCGGGCAGTTTCTGAGCCTCGAACACCACCGACCAGCTATCGGGCGCACTAGGGAAAATCTTGGTGTTGTAGGCGAGGAAGTTGGCGCCCCACTGATAAGGCACGCCGTAGTGCTTACCATCTACCGTATGCCAGGGCGCCTTCTGCAGGCGCGGGTCGATCGTGGCATAGGATGGCACCAGCTTCAGATTGATCTCCTGCACCTTGCGCCCATACACGAGGCGCAGACTGGCATCACCCGAGGCGGTGACCAGGTCGTAGCCCCTCTGGTTCATCAGGCTAACCATCTCGTCCGAAGTGGCTGCCGTCTTCACATTCACCTTGCAGCCGCTGGCCTGCTCGAAATCGCTCACCCAGTTGTAGTTCTTGTCGGTCTCGCCACGCTCGATATAACCGGGCCAAGCAATGATATTGAGCTTGCCCTCGGGCTTGCCCAGGCTTTGCAGCGGGGCAGCGAAGGCAGCGGTATTCAGGGCCAGGACCAGGGCAAGCAAGGGGTAGCGCGCATGCATGGAAATCTCCTCGACAGGATGGGTTCGGCGCGCCGGGCATGGCGCAGCAGATGACGCGGTGATTGTTTTCCCGGCCAGCCAGCGCCGGCCAGCCATGAGGGGAGATACAAGTCATCTGAAAAACCTATAGCTCACGCGCCAAGCCAGTGCCAGCTGCATAGTGCGGCGCGCCAAAACCGTGCGGCGCTGCACGATGCTCGGCCAGCCCCACATGCAGAGCAATCACCGAAGCCCATATAGATCAAGGACAAAAATCCGATGCTGCAGCGCAGAAGCCGAGCCAAGCCAGCCTGGTGCCTAGCTATCGGCGTATCAGATCGGCCTGTACCAAGCACTGCTTGCGAACAGGCTGATTTCGTTTTTTCCGATTGATATCGACGTTGTATCGAATTTACGGATAGTGATTTGCGCACTGCAGGCAGCCGCCGCGGCCCCGCCGTAGGTCGGCAAACTCGCGCGCTGTGGCAAAAAAGCTCAGGGATGGCGCCACTTGATCGAGCAACCGAGACCAGCGATCTGCTCCTGCGGCCCCTTGCCGGTCATGGCGATCTGCTTCATGGCCTCGAACAGGTCGCGGTTGGCGCCAGGCTGGGGGCCATTGCGGCCCGAGGCATCGAAACGACCGCGGTATTGCAGCTGCAGCTCGCTGTTGTAGCCAAAAAAATCCGGCGTGCACACCGCGCCATAGGCGCGCGCCACGCGCTGATCCTCGTCATACAGATAGGGGAAGGGGAAGCGGTAGGCCTTGGCATAGGCCTTCATATGCTCGAAGTCGTCCTCTGGATAGAGGCTGGGATCATTGCTGCTGATCGCCGCACAGCCTATGCCATAGCTAGCCAGCTCGCGGCAGGTGTCCACCAGCGCCTCGCGTATCGCCTTCACATACGGGCAGTGGTTGCAGATGAACATCAGCAGAAAGCCGCTACTGCCACGCAGCTCATCCAGGCGATAGCTGCGTCCATCAGTAGCGGGCAGCAGGAAATCCGGGGCGGCAAGGCCGAACTGGCAGATCGGGGTGGTCAGGCTGGCCATGCGTGCGGTCCGCTAAATGGTGATGACCGAAGTATAGGCAAGGTCGGGCTGGCATAATCGGCGCCATTACTGGCTATATCGTTGCCCTATGCCCCGTCTCTATCTCGATGCACCGCTCAGCAGCGGCCTGGAATTTGATCTCCCCGAAGCCTGCGCCCGCCATGTGCAGGTGCTGCGCCTGCAACCGGGCGATGCGCTGACCCTGTTCAACGGCCAGGGCGGCGAGTACGCCGCCAGCGTCCTGGCCATGGGCAAGCGCCATGTGTCGGTACAGGTGGGCGCCTTCGATGCCAGCGAACGCGAGTCGCCACTGCAGCTGACCCTGGTGCAGGCGCTCTCGGCCACCGAACGCATGGATTACACCGTACAGAAGGCGACCGAGCTCGGTGTGCAGACGATACAGATCGTGCAATCGGCCTATTGCGGCTACAAGCTGGCGGCCGAACGGGCCGAGAAGCGTCTGCAGCACTGGCAGGCCGTAGCCGAGTCGGCGGCCGAGCAATGCGGGCGTACACGCGTGCCGCGCATCCTGGCGCCGATCAAGCTCGAACACTGGCTGGCCCAGGCGCCGGCCGCCGAACTCAAGCTGTTGCTGTCGCCGATCGACGGTCAGCGCCTAAATGCGCTGCCAGCCCAGGCGGCTTCGGTGCAGATGCTGGTTGGCCCTGAGGGTGGCTTTTCGCTGGAGGAAGAGGCGAGCGCCAAGGCGGCCGGCTTCCAGGCCCTGCTGCTTGGCCCACGTATCTTCCGCACCGAGACGGTGGCCCCCGTGGTGGCTGCCCTCTTGCAGGCGCGCTACGGCGACTTCTGAACACGGCGCATGGCGCGCCCTAGGTAATCGCTGCGCTTACTCCGCCTCGCGGCTCAGCCTTTCCGCCCACTGCTTCCAGAGCGGCAGCTGGTGCACCAACAGGCCGAACACGATCAGCGCGCTGCCGGCCAGTACGCCGCCGGAAACCGTTTCCCCATTTGCGACATGGCCAAGCCAGAGTGCGGTCACCGGGGTGATCAGCGTGATCAGCGCGACATGGGCGGTGGGCAGGCGCTTAATCAGTAGGTAGTACAAGCTCATCGCCAGCACCGAACCCACGCTGGCCAGATAGACGACCGCGCCCCAGTGCTTCAGCTCAGCCGCCAGCGGCCACTGCCCGTCAAGACACCACCAGGCCAGCAGGGTACAGACGGCGCTGACCAGCAGGGCACCGGTGGCGGTGGCCAGGGGCGGCGTAGCCGCGCCATGGCGCTTGGTCAGCACCGCGCCCAGGGCCTGCAGCACATTGCCTGCCAAGCCACCGAGAATCCCCCAATACGCTTCCGGCCCCAGGCTGAGTCGGTCGCGGAAGATCAGCCATAGCCCGGCCAGCCCAAGCAGCATGCCCAACCACTGGCCACGCCCCGGCCGCTCGCCAATCAGTGCACTGGCGAAGAGCGCGGTCACCAGCGGCGACAGGCCGAACAGCACGGCCATCAAGCCAGACGAGATGTAGCGCGCGCCGAAATAGGTACAGGCCATCGAAGACGACATGGCGAGGCCGGCAATCAGATAGGTACGCCGCGCAGCGGCATCCAGCGGCAAGGGCCGGCGCAGGACGAGCAGCAGCAGACCAGCCAGCAGTGCGCCCAAGCTCATCCGCCCGGCAAGCGCGGCCAGAAAAGACATGCCGGCCACCGACCAGTTGATGGCCAAGGCGGTGGTGGACCAGACGAAGACCACCCCTAGATAGGCGAGCGAGGTCGGCACTAGAGTGGCTTCTCCAGCAGGATGGTGTCGGCCAGGAAGCTCAGGTCGCGGCGGCGTTCGCCCGTCTCGCGAAAGCCCATGCGGTGCCAGAAGGGAAAGGCCGGCGTATTGCTGGCGATGATGCCGATGCGCACCACGCGCATGCCGGGCCAGCTGCGGATGATGCCCTCGATCGCCTCGTACACTGCCCGCCCCAGCCCCTTGCCCTGCCAGCGTTCGGACAGCAGCAACAGGCCTATCATGGTCTGCTCGGGATAGCGCCAGCCGCGCAAGGCCATCACCATGCCGATCAGCTCGGCACCCAGGCGCACGCCATAGATCTGCTGGTCATCCGGCTTGCGCCCCACCGGCAGCTCGCTGCCATCGAACCAGCCGGCAATGGCGGCCTTGCCCGGCAGCAGCTTGCCCTCGGTCAACTGCCAGTAATTGGGCGCCTGGCTACACACCGCATACAGCTCGGCCAGCTGGGCTGCGCTGGGGGAAATGATGCGTTCCAGCCGGATACTCACGCGACGACTCCACGAACAAGCCAACGGCCAAGCGTCGACTTGGCCGTTGTAGCAATAAATATTAGGAATCGTTAATTATACCAAAGCGAGCCAGGCGGCGCGCTGGCCGTCTTAGAGCGAGCCGTAGGAATGCAGGCCGGACAGGAACATATTCACGCCCAGAAAGGCAAAGCTGGTCACGAACAGACCGATCACCGCCCACCAGGCCAGCACATTGCCGCGCCAGCCTTTGACCAGACGCACATGCAGCCAGGCCGCGTAATTGAGCCAGACGATCAGCGCCCAGGTCTCTTTCGGGTCCCAGCTCCAGTAACCGCCCCAGGCATCGGCCGCCCACATGGCGCCCAGGATGGTGGCGATGGTGAAGAACAGGAAGCCGACGGCAATCGCCTTGTACATGACTTCACCCAGCGTGTCGTAACTGGGCAGGCGGCTGGCCAGGATGCCGCGCGACGCGAGCAGCTGGGCCACGCCTAGCATGGCAGCCAGGGCAAAGGCGCCATAGCCGACGAAGTTGGCCGGCACATGGATCTTCATCCACCACGACTGCAGGGCGGGGATCAGCGGCTGGATTTCATGCGCGCCGCGCTCGAACGAGTACCAGAGGATGAAACCGACCGCGGCGCTGATGATGAGCAGCACAAAGCCGCCCATGCGTCGGGTGGCGAAGCGCTGCTCGTAATACAGATACATGAGCGCGGTGATCTGGCAGAACAGCACGAATACTTCGTACAGATTGGAAACCGGCACATGGCCGACATCCGGGCCGATCAGATAGCTCTCGTACCAGCGCACGAAGAACCAGCTCATCGCCGCACCGGCGGCCGCCCAGGTCATGCCGGAGGCAATCGACTCGGCGGTGGACGAGCGGCGCGCCAGGCCCAGCCAGTACAAACCCGTGGCCAACACGAATAGCACGCACATCCACATCACCAGTGACTGACTGGCCAGCACGTATTTGAGCCAGAACGCGCTCTGCCCGCGCGTCAGGTCATCGCCATACAGGCCGATGCCGGCCAGCGCGACTAGGCCGCTGAGCGGCAGGTAGAGGCGCACCGGCTTCCAGAACCAGCCCAGCGCAATCGCGCCCAGGGTACAGCCGAGCAGGATGGCCTGCTCATAGCCATCCATGAAGCTGCGGTAGCGGCCAAAGGCCACGCCGGCCGCGATCAGCATCACGAGCGCAAACAGATGATCGCCCAACTTCAGGCCGCGCCAGAACGGCTGGGCCAGCGTGGCCTTGGGGGCATTCAGGGTGGTGGTGTTCATGACTGTACTTCCTTGTGCTCGCCAGCCAGGTCGGCCAGCTTGTCGGTATGCACGGCGAACTCGCGCTCGGTCTGCTCATCGCGCCGGTTGGCACTCATGGCCAGCAGCACGCGGCCATCACCGGCCCAGATCCAGATGCGATTCTCGCGAATATAGAACATGCAGAAAATGCCTAGCACCATCAGCAAGCTGCCCAGATAGACCAGGTTCTTGCCCGGGCTGCGGGTCAGCTGGAAGCCGCTCGACTTCACTTCCTTGAAGCTGCGCGGCTGCAGATAGAAATCGCTGCCGTAATCGAAGCTGGCCGATACCGCCACCAGGCTATCCATCAGGAAGCGGTAGTGCGCTTCATCGAGCGCAATCTCAGGCAGGCCGGCACGCGTCTGCGCCACCGCCATCGCATCGATGACCGCGCCCTGCAGCAGCTTGATATAGGTCTGCGCGACTGCCTGGCGCTTGTCCTGCGGCACCTTGTCGTCGAGGAAGCGCTCCAGCGCAACGAAGCCCCCTTCCGAGAAGCGCTGCAGCACCCAGTTCAGACTCTGCTCGAACTCGGGCCGATACGGCGCGCTGATCGCCCCTTCGCTCTGCGCCTTGTCGGCCGTGCGACGGGCAATCTGCGGCCAGGCGGTCGGATCGAACAGCGTCGCGCGCAAGCGCATGAAGGTATCGAGGGTGAAATTGCTATCCAAGGGCAGACGCACGAAGGCAAACGGGGCAGCCACCTCGCTGCGTACACCGCTCATCAGGTAATAGCGGCCGTCCTGCTCGAACGGCGCCAGATAGTTCAGATACTCGCGCGCCTGGCCCTGTGCATCGCGCACCTTGAACTGTATGGATGGACCGACGTTCTTGACCTTCTTGTCCGCCTTCACCTGGCGGGCGTCCTGCATCATCTTGGCCATGCCCGGCACTTCGGCGGCCTCGGCCAGGTTTTCGATATTGAAGGCACGGAAGTCGCCAAACTCGAGCGTCAGCGGCTTGCCATTCCACTCGATGGCCTGGCTGTTCTGCGATACCGCGTTCAAGGTCTGCGGTGCGGCCTGTTTGCCGAACCAGTCCCAGGCCGCAAACTCGAGCTGCGAGCCGCCATCGCCAAAGCTGGATTGGTAAATGGCGATGCCGTTGACGATCAGCGGATGGTTGACCTTAACCGTAGCACTGGTCACCTTGCCGCTGGCCTTGTCGGTCACTTCGATATCGCTGGCAAACAGCTTGGGCTGACCGGTGCTGTAGTGCTCGATATGGAATTGCTTGAGGCGCAGCGTGAACGGCAGCTCCTGCACGAAGTAGCCGCGCCCGGCATTCAGGAACACCACATCACCCGCCGCACCCTCAGGCAGATCAAGCACGCCACGGAAGGACAGATTGGCCTCGCCCAGGCGGCTATGGGGCGGAATCTGGCTCTGCGGCACATTGCGCAGCTCGGGCGCCTTCTGGCCAAAGATTTCCTGCAGCTTGAGGGGCAGATTGCCATCCATCAGCCCGCCGATACAGATGATGACGATGGCCGCATGGGCCAGCAGATAACCGAGACGCTGCAGGCTGCCCTTCTTGGCGGCCAGCATGGTGCCGTCCTGGCGCTCGACCTGCTTGAAGCGATAGCCCTGCGCCTGCAACCACTGCGCCGATTGCGCGAGCAGCTCGGTGGGCTGCGCTGCCGGCAGCTCGACATGGTGGGCCATCGCGCGCAAGGACTTCAGCGAGGCCTGCTCGCGGTACTGACGCACATCGCGCATCACACCCGGAAGCTGGCGATAGATGCATAGCGAGGTGGACAGCACCAGGAAAGCCAGGATCCCGAGAAACCAGCCTGCATGGTAGACATCGAACAGGCCCAGCCATTGGAAGGGCTGGAACCAGAAATCACCGAACTCGATCGCATAGTTCGGATAGGGCTGGTTCTGCTGCAGCACGGTGCCGATCACCGAAGCAATGGCGATGATGGTCAGCAAGCTGATGGCAAAGCGCATGGAGCTGAGTAGCTCGTAGACAGCTCGCCAGAAGGGAAGACGGCGCAATTGGAATCCCGTAGACAAGTCAAAGGGGTGGCGATGCCACCCCTTGGGTACTGCAGACCGGGAAAGTTCCCGGCCAGAGCCAGGCTTAACGCAAGCCGGCGATGTATTCGGCCACGGCCTTCATGTCCGATTCAGACAGCTTGCTGGCGATTGGCTTCATGATGGGGTTCACACGCTCGCCACCAGCCTTGTAGTCCTTGAGCGACTTCTCGATATAGGCCGCATGCTGGGCACCCAGACGTGGGTACTGAACCGGGATGCCGGCGCCGTTCGGACCATGGCAGGCCATGCAGGCCGGCAAGCCGGTTTCGCGATTGCCACCGCGGTAGATCTTCTTACCCGCTTCCATCAGCGCCTTATTGGTGCTCGCGCGCTCTTTCGGCTTCTGCTCACCGAAGTAGGCGGCCAGATTCTTCATATCGGCATCGGACAGCGCGGCAACCTGACCCATCATGATTGGGTTCTTGCGCTCGCCTTTTTTGAAGGCGTTCAGCTGGGCGTACAGGTATTCCGGATGCTGGCCGGCCAGGCTCGGGTTGGCGCTGGCGGCGCTATTGCCATCGACACCGTGGCAGGCAGCACACACTTGCTCGACGATGGCCTTGCCCTTGGCCGGATCGGCCTTGGCGGCCGGGGCCGGCGCTTCCGAGGCAAAGGCAAAGGAAGCCGCGAAGCCAAGCAAAACTGCCAGCGCGCTACGTTTCATAGAGGTAACTCCTTGATGACGATGGGTGCGGCGCTCGCGCCGTCGTTGCTCTGTTTATCCGGGTACTACGAGTCAGCCCAGGCAGGCGATCGGTACCGCCCAGGCCAAAGTGTTTGATTCAAACCTGATATTCTATCCGAACCTGCAGGTGCCGCAAAAGGCACGCAACATAACGAGAATTGCTCCCATGTCGCTGTTCAGCCAACTTCGCTTCCACACCACCGTCAATGAGCTGCACATGCTACCGCAGCACGGCCTGGAAGTCGCCTTCGTCGGCCGATCCAATGCCGGCAAATCCAGCGCCATCAACACATTGGCCAATCATGTCCGCCTAGCCTTCGTCTCCAAGACACCAGGACGCACGCAACATATCAACTATTTCAATCTGGGCGATGATCGCTTTCTAGTCGACCTGCCCGGCTATGGCTATGCCCAGGTACCGGAAGCCATCCGCGCCCATTGGCAGCAATTGCTTGGTAATTACCTGGCCACCCGCCCAAACCTGATCGGCCTGGTGCTGATCATGGACTCGCGCCATCCGCTCAAGCCGCTGGATGTAAACATGCTCGACTGGTTCCTGCCCACCGGCAAACCCGTGCATGTACTGCTGACCAAGTCGGACAAGCTGACCCGCCAGGAACAGACCAAGACCCTGGCACAGGTGCGCGGTGCGCTCGAGCAATGGCCCAATTGCAGCGTGCAGCTGTTCTCCAGCCTGAAAAAGCAGGGCATGGAAGAAACCGAGACGGTAATTGGCAACTGGTTTGCGCAGGCACAAACGCCGGAAATGTAAATTTGCCGGAACCAAATCAATCCGGCCCGCTCGTATTGCACAGGTGTATTGCACGCCTCCCGCTTTCCCTCCCTGAGCGGGTGCCGGCCACAAGACCGGCTTTCCTACCCCAGCCACCTCCCCTTTGGCTGGGGTATTTTATTTATTCACTCTGATATAAAACGAGATAACTGCCAATTTGCGGCAATAGTGATTTGATTGTCATTGTGCTATGTTAGCGTTCGCCATTCCGGTGTCCTATCGCACCGAACAGGCAAAAGGAGACAAGCTCGATGCAGAATCTCGCCGGCATCAAGGTTATGGTGATCGACGACAGCAATACCATCCGCCGCAGCGCCGAGATCTTTCTTGGTCAGGCGGGTTGTGAGGTCATACTGGCCGAAGACGGTTTCGACGCGCTGGCAAAAATCAGCGACCATCATCCGGATGTGATTTTTGTCGATGTGATGATGCCGCGGCTGGACGGTTACCAGACTTGTTCGCTCATCAAGAAGAACCCAAAATTCAAAGCGACACCGGTCATCATGCTGTCCTCCAAGGACGGCCTGTTTGATCGGGCCCGAGGCCGCATGGTCGGCTCGGACGAATACCTTACCAAGCCATTTACAAAAGACAGCTTGCTGCAGGCCGTTGGCGCCCACGCCACCCACGCCTGAGCAAGCATCAAGGGACTGATACACGCATGACTATCAAGAAAATCCTGATCGTCGACGACTCTCCGACCGAACGCCATTTCCTCGGCGAGTTGCTGACCAAGAACGGCTTCCAAGTGATGACCCTGGAAAGCGGTGAAGAAGCCGTCGCCCGCGTCAAGGAGCTGATGCCTGACCTGATCTTGATGGACGTGGTCATGCCCGGCCTGAACGGCTTCCAGGCAACGCGCACCATCTCCAAGGATGATGTGACCGCGCACATCCCCATCATCATGTGCACGTCCAAGGGTCAGGAAACCGACATCGTCTGGGGCAAGCGCCAGGGTGCACGCGGCTATGTGGTCAAGCCAGTCAACCCGGACGAGCTGCTGCAGCAGATCGCCGCTCTGGGCTGAGCCGCTTAGACCATGGCCAAACGCGTCAGTCTTCGCGAATTCCAGGAAAGCGTGGTTGCCAGGCTCAAGGCCTTGCCTACCACGCACACCGCGACCACCAAGCTGGGCATCCAGGTTGGTGATTCTTCATGGCTGGTCGACCTTACCGACGTCAGCGAAGTGCTGCCGGTGCCGAATATGGTCAACGTGCCGCTGACCCGGCGCTGGTTCAAGGGTCTGGCTAATATCCGCGGTAATTTGTTCAGCGTGGTCGATCTGCCGGGCTTTCTCGGCGATGAACCAGTGCAGCCTGCGGTCAGCAGCCGCCTGCTGCTCATCCATCCGCGCCACATCATGAATTCGGCTCTGTTGGTCAATCGCATGCTCGGTCTGCGCAATGTGCAGGATATGCAGGAAGTGGCGCCAGCCGACCCTGCCGTTCCCTGGTGCGGCCCGACCCGACGCGATGCAAATGGCAAGGAATGGCGCGAACTGCGCATTCAGGAATTGGTGCAGCAGGCACCTTTCCTGCAAGTGGGCACCATCTGAGCCCGCTGAGTACAAGCACTGAATCGATTTAAAACATGCGGTAGTGGGCCTGCCCGGCCCGAAAAATAGCAACAGGGAGATTTTCGAACATGGCGCTGTTGGACAAACTGAAATCGCGCAGCAAGGAACAAGCCGCAGAAGCGAGCGACGGTGCGTCCGCGCCCACGCAAAGCAGCCTGGCAAGTTCCCTGCTTAGCAAGCTGAAGATGAAGCCGTCTGCAGATGATGGCAAGGCCGACAAGGCCTATGACCCATTGCGCACGGTGTCGATCCTCGACCGTATCCGCCCGCAGACCGAAGG
Source organism: Chitinimonas taiwanensis DSM 18899 (assembly GCF_900119825.1). Taxonomy (GTDB): domain Bacteria; phylum Pseudomonadota; class Gammaproteobacteria; order Burkholderiales; family Chitinimonadaceae; genus Chitinimonas; species Chitinimonas taiwanensis. Next base: position 28,967 of record NZ_FPKR01000012.1, read on the forward strand.
CGGCGCCAGCCGGCCACTGCCGCTGATTGGTCATCTGCCCGCGCGGCGTCAGATCGAGATCTGCCTGTACACCATGCTGATCTTTATCGCCCTGTTCGCGATCACTACTTTCATGATGGTGCGCTCATCCGGCCACGATGCGGCCTACCGTGCCACCTCGACAGAAATGCAGATGCTCTCGCAGCGGATGGCACGTTCGTCCGCCCAGGCTATCCAGGGTAATGCCGAAGCCTTCCCGCTGCTCAGCGAAGCCTATACCCAGTTCGATACCGACCTGACCCGTCTAGTCAGCGGCGGCGATGGCCTGCCGGCCTCCAAGGGCCAGGCGGCGGAAATCCTCGCCAAGATCAAGCAGAACTGGGACACCAACTTCCGGCCGAACCAGAAGAAGCCGACGGTTGAGACCATCCTCAAGCAACGCGAAACCCTGGTGTCGGTGACCCAGAACGTGAGCGAAATTAACCGCAACGATGCCAAGCTGCTGGAACTGACCCAGCAGCTGGTGTCGCTGCTGGGCGAAGCCAATGCCTCCAGCCACGAGCTGGAACTGGCCAACCAGCAGGTGATGCTGTCGCAGCGTATGGCCAAGAACGCCAACGCCATGCTCGCCGGTGAAATCATCAACCCAGAAGTGGTGTTCCTGCTGGGTAAGGACACCAACACCTTCCGCGACACCCTGGCCGGCATGATCGAGGGTAGCGAAGAGCTGCGCATCCCCGCCGCCAGCAATCCGGAAGTGAAGGAAAAGCTGGTTGAAATCCGCGACCTGTTCAAGGACTTCGAGACCGTGGTGGGCGCCTTCTCGCGCAATATGCAGAACCTGGTAAACACACGTCTGGCCAACCAGACCATTTACAAGGAAAGCGAAACCCTGCTGAAGGACACCAAGGCACTGACCGAAGCCTATGAAAGCCAGGCGAGCGGTGTGTTGTCCATCATCCTGGAAATCATCTTCGCCGCGCTGGCCTTTGCTGGCCTCTACGGTCTGATCCGCGTGTACAACGCCGAATCGCAACGTCGTCGCGCCGAAATCGAAGCGGAAAACAAGCGTAACCAGGAGGCCATTCTGCGCCTGCTGAACGAAATGTCCGACCTCGCCGACGGTGACTTGACGGTGCGCGCTTCGGTGACCGAAGACCTGACCGGCGCCATCGCCGACTCGATGAACTACACGATCGACGAGCTGCGCAGCCTGATTATCGGTATTAACCGCGCCACCGATCAGGTGACGGCCGCATCCCAGCAAGCCCAGGCAATTTCGGGCGAACTGCTGCAAGCCGCCCAGCGCCAGTCCGAAGAAATTATCGACACCAACGAAGTGGTGCAGAACATCACCCGCTCGATTAACGAGGTGTCCGGTACCACGGTTGAATCAGCCCGCGTGGCGCGCCAGTCGCTGGAAGCCGCTAACAAAGGTACCGAGGCGGTACAGAACCAGATCAAGGGCATGAATGAAATTCGTGAACAGATCCAGGAAACCGCCAAGCGGATCAAGCGTCTGGGTGAAAGCTCGCAGGAAATTACCGAAATCGTGGAACTGATTTCGGACATTACCGAGCAGACCAACGTGCTGGCCCTGAACGCCGCCATTCAGGCCGCCTCGGCCGGTGAAGCCGGTCGCGGCTTCACGGTGGTGGCGGAAGAAGTGCAGCGTCTGGCTGAACGTTCGGGCGAAGCAACCAAGCAGATCGGTGCGATTGTGAAGACCATTCAGGCCGATACCCATGATGCGGTGGCCGCTATGGAAATCTCCACCCAGGGTGTGGTGGAAGGTGCCAAGCTGTCCGATGCCGCAGGTCAAGCGCTGAACGAGATCGGTCAGGTGTCGAACGAGCTGGCAGGTCTGATTCAGACCATTGCCCACGCAACCGAATCGCAGCAGCAACTGGCCGACAAGGTGGCGGTATCGATGCAGGACATTCTGCGCATTACCGAACAGACCACCGCCGGCACCAAGCAAACTGCCGTACAGATTGGTCAGCTGACCGGTCTGGCTGCCGAACTGAAGGGTTCGGTCGCAGGCTTCAAGCTCTGATCCGCTCGCGGCCACCTTGTCTCTCGCAGCAAGGTGGCCAGCTATCTATCTAGCCCTCTCGCGGAACGACAATACTGATGAGCGCGCACACCGAATTCGACCTGGGATCGCTGATATGGGTCAAAGGTGAAATTGACCAGGCCTTGGACAAGGCACGTCAGTGCCTGGACAAATACGCTGCCAAGGCCGATGCAGCCGAACTGAAATTTGTACAAACCCATCTGCACCAGGTACGTGGTGCGGTGGAAATGGTCGGCTTATCGGGCGCAGCCCGCTTTGCCGAAGAGCTGGAAGTCGCGGTTGGTGCGGTCGAGCGCGGTGAGGCAAGTGCCTCCCTGCTTGGCCTGATCGCCGAAGCCGCCACCAGCCTGAGCCAATACCTGGAAGCCTTGGTCAATGGCTCGCCCGATCTGGCACTCAAGCTCTTGCCGGCCTACCGGCGCGTGCGCGCCGAGCGCGGCGAGCGCCAGTCCAGCGGCGCCGATCTATTCTTCCCCTCGCTCTCTGCCGAGCTGCCCCCTCAACTGAGCGCCACCAAGCGCGCCGATGCCGAACAGGCTGCCTATTTGAAAGCAGCCCGCGCGCGCTTCGAAGCCGGCCTGCTCAAGTGGCTCAAGGGTGAGCGCAAGGAAAGTGGCACCTGGATGGCACAAGCGCTGTATGGCGTGGCGCGCAGCCAGTCCAGCAGCCTGCAGCGCAGCTTCTGGTGGGCCGCGGCCGCTCTGGCGGAAGGCTCGCTGGACAATACCGCCCAGCTTGATATCGACCTCAAGCAGCTGTTCTCACGCCTGAACCAGCAACTGAAGCGCCTGAACGAAGGCGCCGGCAAGGTGGCAGAGCGCCTGTTCCGCGATGTGCTGTATACGGTTGCCCATCTGGAAACCCGCAGCCCGCAATGCGCGGCCGTACGTCAGGCCTTCAATCTGGCCGAGATGCTGCCTGCCGGCGCACTCGAGGATGACACCCAGCAGCTGGCTACGCTGCAGCTGGTGCGCGAGCTGCGTGAGCTGGTGGCCCAGATGAAGGACAACTGGGCCCGCGTGGGCAGCGGCGGCACCGATCGCCTGCCGAGCTTCAAGCAACAACTGGCTGACCTGAGCCGACGTAGCGCGCAGATCCAGCTGAGTGGTTTCGACAGCCTGTTGCAGGCGCTCAGCGATGTGCTGACCAAGCAGGACAAGACCCCGAGCGAAGCGTTGGCTCTGGAAGTGGCTACGGCACTGCTGCTGCTGGAAAACGCCCTGCTGATCTTCCCCGAGCGTTCGAACGACTTCCCTGCCCAGTCCGAAGCCATGCAGGCACGTCTGCGCAATGGCAGCACGGGCGAGCTCGATGTCAGCCTGCTGGACGAAGTATCCCGTCGCGCGCAGGAACGCCTGCTGATGGTGCAGGTCGCCCAGGAGATCCTCACCAATCTGGCCCAGATCGAACAGACACTGGATGACTTCTTCCGCGATAGCAGCACGCGTGGCGAACTGCAGCAGACCGATGCGCCGCTGCGGCAGATTCGCGGTGCGCTGACCATTCTGGACGAGCGCGATGCCCTGGCCCTGCTGGATGCGGGTGCCGAAATCGTGCGTCGCTGCCAGATCGAAGGCTACGATGCCGCACCCGATGAGCTGGAATTCCTGGCCGAGGCCTTCTCCAGCCTGGGCTTCTATATCGACGCACTCAAGCGCGAAGAGACTGATCGCATCCGCCTGATCGCCCCGTGGTTGCAGAAGATTGGCCACGAACCGGCCCAGCCTGTGGTCGACGAGGCCCAGGAAGCGGCCGCCGCCCAACAGGAAGCCCAGGCCCAGGAACGGGTCGAGGCGCTGGAGGTGGAAGAAGGTAAGCCGATCGCCGCACCGGCGACCACGGCACCCGCTCCCGCCAGCCAGGTGGTCAGCGAAGCGGCCGTGGATGCCGAATTGCTCGATGTCTATCTGGAAGAGGCGGTCGAGGTACTGGCTGCCATCAATAGTCATGTCGACATCGTGCGCGAGCAGGCCGGCAATAAGGATGCGCTGACCGTGATCCGCCGCGGCTTCCACACCCTCAAGGGCAGTGGTCGCATGGTGGGCTTGAATCAGCTTGGTGAAGTCGCCTGGGCGATTGAGCAGGTGATGAATAAATGGCTGCAGGATGAGAAGCAGGCCTCGCCGGCCTTGCTGCGCCTGCTGGAAAGCACCTCGGCCCACTTCACCCAGTGGGTGGGCGAGCTACAGGCCAGCGGTACCGCGCAGGTGGATGCCGCCGCCCTGTTCGCCGAGGCCGAGCGCCTGAAGAGCGGCGCCGACCAGGACGAGCCGGCTGTTGGCGAGACAGTGGCGGTCGCCACTGAAGCGCAGCCCGCTGCCGATCAGGCCGCGCCGCCGGAATTGCCCGTGCTGGAGGGTGATGCTGGCGCACTGGAAACCGACCCTATCGAACTGGCGCTTGATCTGCCCGAAGTCGCGGTCGAAGCATCGGCCGCTGAGGACGAGCACAGCCTGGACTTCGATCTGGGCGATATCGCGCTGGAGCCCGGCTCGCTGACGCTGCCACACGCAGAGGCAACGCCGGAAGCGGCCGATCTGCAGATTGGCGAGATCAGTATCTCCAAGTCGTTGTTCGGCATTTTCCTCGACGAGGCTTATCGCCATTTCGCCACGCTGAACAACGCCTTCATCGATTTCAACAGCAGCGGTGAGGTCGAAGCGGCCTTTGTGCATGCGGCCCACACTCTGTGCGGCATTGCCAATACCACCGGCTTCCATGCCCTAGGCGAACTCGGTTATGCGATCGAGCAAGCGCTGCTCGCCTATCAGAAGGCTGGCGTAGCCCCGGTACAGGTCGATTACGACACCCTGTCGATGGCGATCGACAAGGTTGGCGTGATGCTCGGCCAGATCAGCCGCTATGAAACCCCGGGCGAAGAGGCGCAGACCGTTGCCATGCTACAAGTGGTGTCGAACCGCCTGAAGGACGCCGATCTGGCGCCGACCAGCGTGGCCGAAGCCATCAGTACCGAATTGCCAGCTGAACCCGCGAGCGAGGCCGAGCTGCCTAGCCTGGATATCCCGCTGGAGCTTGATCTGCCGGATGAGCTGGTTAACGCCGAACTGCCGGCCGCTGGCGAAGAACTGACGCTGGAGCTCGATAGCGCAGCGCCGCTGGATCTGGACTTCGACAGCCTGATGGCCAGCGATGCCGCGCCGAGCGTGCAGTCCGAGGCTCAAATCGACCTGATCAGCGAGCCACTGGCCGTGGCACCTGTGCCGGTCGAGGTCGAAGCGCCAGCCGCCGATCTACCCGATCTGGATGGCTTGAGCCTGGATATCGAACTCGATGATGTGGCCCTGGATGCCGATGTCGCAGCCGAGCCGCAGACCGAGACGATCGCTGCCGCCCCGGCACCGCTTGATATTGAACAGACTGCAGCCGAGGTCGATCTCGACCTGAACCTACCGGTTGACCTTCCCGCAATCAGCGAGGCCGACGATGCGCTCGAGCAGGCCGTCACGGCACCGCAGGCATTCGAGACGATCGAAGCGATCGAAGTAGCGGAAGTCAGCCTGCCCGAAGCAGAGACGGATGCTGATCTGCTGTTCGATACCGACCTGCCGCTTGAACTGACCGCGGTCGCGGACAGCGTCTCCGCCACCGAAGAAGCCGCGCCACTGGTGCTGGATGACTTGGTGGAGGTGATGGCGCCGCCAGAGTCGCTCGAGGATGCGCTGAGCGAGATCCCGCTCGCCCAGGTGGACGAGGCACTGATCGTCGAGCATGCGACGCCGGTCGAAGCCGAGCTGGAAGCCGTCGCACAAGATGTAATCGAAATGCCGGCCGTCGAACTGGCCCCTGTCGAAATCGATCTGCCCAGCAGCACGGCAGCCGAGCCCGATGGCGTCGGCAGCGTGGCTGCATTGGGTGGTGGCGATCGCCTGGCAGAGATCACCGTACTGGACGAGTTGGACGAGCAGCTGCTGCCTATCTTCATCGAAGAAGCGCAGGAACTGCTGCCTCAGGTATCGGCCGAGCTACGTGCCCTGGGCGAGGAATCGACCCGCCACGAGGCGCTCGAATCGCTCAAGCGTGTGCTACACACGCTCAAGGGCAGCGCGCGCATGGCCGGTGCGATGCGTCTGGGTGAAGCCACCCACAATATGGAAACCCGCCTGCTCAACGCCGGTGAGGCCGTGGTACCGGCCTTGCTCGACGAGCTGGAAGCCGACCTCGACACCATCACCCTGCTGCAGGACCGCCTGATCAATGGCGAGCCGGCCACGGATGAGCTAGATGAAGCGCTACCTGCCGATGCAGTAGTGTTGCCGCAGGCCGTCGCCACGCCGGGCGCCGCGCCAGTCGCAGCGGCCCGCACTGCACCGGCACAGGCACAGGCACAGGCACTCGGCCTGTCCGATCCGGAAGCCGGCAAGAGCACGGTGCGTGTCCGCGCCGACCTGGTCGACCGTCTGGTGAACCAGGCTGGCGAGGTGTCGATCTCGCGTACGCGGATCGAATCGGAAATGCTGGCGCTCAAGCGCTCGCTGCTCGACCTGACCGATAACGTCGGCCGTCTGCGCGGCCAGCTGCGCGAGATCGAGATCCAGGCCGAGTCGCAAATGCAGTCGCGCATGGCCCAGGCCAGCGATCTGCCGGACTTCGACCCGCTTGAGTTCGACCGCTTCTCGCGCCTGCAGGAACTGACCCGCTTCATGGCCGAGAGCGTGAACGACGTGGCCACCGTGCAGCACAACCTGTTGAAGAACCTGGACGAGTCGAGTGCCGCTCTAGTGCAGCAGGCACGCATGACGCGTGATCTGCAGCAGGAACTGATGCGCGTGCGCATGGTGCCCTTCTCCTCGGTGTCCGAGCGTCTGTACCGCGTGGTGCGCCAGACCGGCAAGGAAACCGGCAAGAAGGTCAACCTGGAAATCAAGGGCGGTCGGGTAGAAATCGACCGTTCGGTGCTGGAAAAGATGGTGTCGCCGTTCGAGCACATGCTGCGTAACGGTATTGACCATGGCCTGGAAAGCACCGAGGTGCGCCTGGCCGCCGGCAAGAATGAATTCGGCGAAATCGTCGTGGAAGCCCGCCAGGAAGGTAATGAACTGGTGCTGGTACTGCGCGACGACGGCGCCGGCCTGAATCTGGAGCGCATCCGTCAGAAGGGCCTCGAGCAGGGCCTGATCGAAGCCGGCGGGGATTACACCGACGCGCAGATCATGGCGCTAATCTTCGAAGCCGGCTTCTCCACCGCCAACCAAGTCACCCAGCTGTCCGGACGCGGCATTGGCATGGACGTGGTGAAGAGCGAGCTGGAAGACCTCGGCGGTCGGGTGGAAGTGTCATCCGAAGCCGGTCGCGGTACCACCTTCACGATTCACCTGCCGCTGACCCTGGCCGTTACCCAGGCCGTGCTGATCAAGGTGGCCGGTAAGCTGTTCGCCATCCCCTCGGTGATGGTCGAGCAGGTGCAGGAACTGAAGATGGAGCCGCTGCATCAGCTCTATCAACGCCATCAGCTCGAGTGGATGGGCAATCAATACCCGTTCCACTACCTGCCACGCCTCCTGGGCGACTACGACAGCCAGCCCGAGCAGAAGCGTTACAACACCATCATGTTGCTGCGCTCCGGTGTCAGCCGCATCGCCATCCACGTCGACGAACTGGTGAAGAACCAGGAAGTGGTGGTGAAGAACATCGGTCCACAGCTGGTGCGCGTGGCCGGTGTGGCCGGTGCCACGGTGCTCGGTAATGGTGAAATCGTGCTGCTGCTCAACCCGCTGGCCCTGCTGCAGCGCCGTGCCGACGCGCCGGTGGCCGACTTCGATGCCGCCATGGCCGCCAGCGCGCCGCTGCCGGAAGAGCAGCTGCAGGTCGCCCCGGTGGTGATGGTGGTCGACGATTCGCTCACCGTGCGTAAGATCACCGGCCGTCTGCTGGCCCGCGAAGGCTATCAGGTGGAAACCGCCAAGGACGGCGTGGATGCGCTGCAGAAGCTGCAGGACATCCGCCCGGCTGTGATGCTGCTGGACGTGGAAATGCCGCGTATGGACGGCTTCGAACTGACGCGCAATCTGCGCGCCAACGCCGACACGCGCGATATCCCGATCATCATGATCACCTCGCGTACTGCCGATAAGCATAAGAACTACGCGTTTGAACTGGGCGTGAACGCCTTCCTGGGTAAGCCTTATCAGGAAGACGAGCTGCTCGAGCACATCCGCAAGTTCACTGGTGAGGAAATGCCGATCGCCTGATCGGTACCCGCCAAACAAAACGCCCCGGCAACGGGGCGTTTTGTTTTTCTGCTAGCACCAGGCACGTCAATCAAAGGGCGGGGACTCCTGCGCATCCGCCGCATCCTGGGCGCGCTGGCTGGGTAGGCCGAAGGCGGTCAGGATGAAATCGTAGCGGCTGGCATCGAGCTGTTCGGCCACATAGGGCTGCAGGGCAGCAAGCTTATCGGGGCTGAGGAAGTAGCCAAGCAGCATGTCGGGGTCGGGCCTTTGCTGCTCGGCCGCAAACAGCTGGAGCAGAAAGACCGGCGAGATCGTATCGGCCACTGGCCAGGTAGCGACGAAGGCGCCGTCCATGCCCTTCTCCCACACTTCGATGGCACGTTTGATCTGCATGGCGGTGGTCCTTTCTGGCCCGACTGGCAGGCGAATGCGATATGGCCGCCATTATGCGGGAACTCGCCCCTGCCGCGACACGCCCGTCGGGCGCCGCGCGCGCATCAGTGCCAGCTGATAGAATGCGCGGCCTCAAGGTGCTGGCGGCCATGTCTGGCCATCAGTTAAACGGGAAACAGGTGAGAAGCCTGTGCTGTCCCTGCAACGGTAAGCAAGTGTGGGTGTAGCTATCGAGCCACTGTGACCTCGGTCATGGGAAGGCGCTACATCAAGTCTTGTGAGCCCGGATACCGGCCTTGTTGTGCCGCCTGCGCCCTTGCGCCAGGCGGTAATCATTCGACGCGCGGCAGGGTGCACGCAGCGGCTAGCGAGGTGGCCTGCGGCTGCCTGCCTGTCGCCTGGCTTGTCTCCTGTCGCCAGCTAGCTCGCAGCCCCGCGAGCGTGGTTCAGGAGACCCCACGCTTTGTTCCGCCCTACCCTTGCCCTACCCCTGCTCGTCGCCAGCCTGCCTGGTTTTGCCGCCACCCCGCCTATCGCCGCCGATAGCATCGTCGTCACCGCCGCCCGCCTCGCACAGTCGCAGGCCGATGTGCTGGGTGACCTGACTCTGATCGAACGCGCCACGCTCGAACGTTTCCGCGGCCAGAGCCTCGCTGATGTGCTGCAACAGCAGGCCGGCGTGCAATTCACCAGCAATGGCGGCCCCGGCAAGGCCAGCAGCCTGTTCCTGCGCGGCAGCAATGCCGGTCACACCATCGTCTTGATCGACGGCGTGCGCTGGGGTTCCGCCACCCTGGGCAGCCCCTCCTTGCAGAACCTGCCGGTTGACCAGATCGAGCGGGTGGAAATCCTGCGCGGTGCGGCCGCCAGCCTGTACGGCTCGGATGCGATTGGTGGCGTGGTCCAAGTGTTCACCCGCCGGGGTCAAAACACTAGCCAGCCCAGCCTCAGCCTCGGTGCCGGCAGCGACGGTCAGTACCAGGCCAGCGGCCGCCTGGCAGGCCAGAGTGGCAAGACCCGCTATGCACTCGGCCTTGCGCACAGCTACACCGATGGGGTGAGCAGCATCGCCAACCCGGCCAACCCCGGCTATTACGCTGACCGCGATGGCTACCAGAACAGCAGCCTGAGCGCCGCGCTCAGCCACCAGCTGGTGGAAAGCCTGGAGCTGGGTGGCAATCTGCTCTACGCGCGTACCGAAAGCGCCTACGACAGCTATGTCAGCGATGCCAACTGGAATAGCGTGGCGCAGTCCTACGACTACCGCGACAAGAGCACCCAGACCAGCGGTGCGCTGTGGGCGCGCGCGCAGTTCAGCCCCGACTGGCAGGCAGAGTTCAAGGCTGGCAATAGCCGTGACGAGAGCCGCAGTTTCACACCGCTGTCGGCCACCGATCTGCGCGATGCGCCGACCAGCATCAACACCCGCCAGCAGTCGTTCAGCTGGCAGAACGATATTGCCCTTGGCGGCGGCACTGCCACGCTGGGTGCGGAAACGCTCGAACAGACGGTGAGCGGCGAAACCGACTATGCGGTGCGCAAGCGCCGCATCAACAGCCTGTTGGCCGGCTACCTGCTCACCCAGGACACGCTGCGCGGGCAGATCAATCTGCGCCAGGACAATAACTCGCAGTTTGGCGAGCATCTGAGCGGCCAACTCGGCGCCAGCTGGTCCTTCCTGCCCGATTGGCAGCTGGGCAGCAATCTGGGCACCGGTTTTCGCGCGCCATCGTTCAACGATCTGTACTGGCCGGGCGCGGAAAGCCCCGATCTACAGGCGGAGAAGTCCTTCAACCGCGAGGCCTTCCTGCGCTATCGCAGCAAGCCGCTGCAAGTCAGCTTCACCGTGTACCGCAACACCGTGCGCAATCTGATTGCCTGGGCGCCGATCGCGCCCGGCTCCTGGACCTGGAAACCGGCCAATATCGGCCGCGCCCAGCTCAGCGGCAGCACGCTGGCGCTGGACTGGCAGGCGAATGGCTGGCTGGCTGGCGGCCATTGGGATTGGCTGGATGCCAAGGACGTGTCGGGCGGTGACAACGACGGCAAGCAGCTGCTGCGCCGCGCACGTCAATCGGGCGCGCTATATGGCGGCCTACGCGTAGGCAGCCTCGAAACCCGCCTGGAAGTGGTGGCACAGGGCAAACGCTATAACGATGCCGCCAATACCAGCCGCCTGGCCGGCTACGGCCTGCTCAACCTGAGCGCAAGCTGGCAGCTCACACGCGACTGGCAGCTGGCCGCCCGCATCAACAATCTGGCCGACAAGCAGTATGCGCTGGTGCAGGACTACGGCAGCCTGGGCCGCAACGGCATGCTGTCGCTGAACTGGCAGCCCAAGTGAGCACAGAGCTGCTGATTGGCGGTGCACGTAGCGGCAAGAGCGGCTACGCGCTGCGTGCCGCACTAGCCCATGGTGGGCCGGTGTACTGGATCGCCACCGCGGAAGCGTTTGACCCGGAAATGGCGGAGCGCATCCGCCAGCATCGCGCCGAGCGCCCCGCACACTGGCAGACCTGCGAGGAGGCGCTGGAGCTGGGCGCCGCCTTGCGGGCCAGCCAGGCCGACTTCGTGGTGATTGACTGCCTGACGCTCTGGTTGTCGAACTGGCTGTGCCGTGCCGACCCGGATGGTTGGGCACGCGCGCGTGCCGACCTGCTCGCGGCCGTGGCCGAATTCCGTGGCCAGCTCTATCTGATCAGCAATGAGGTGGGCAGCGGTATCGTGCCGGACAATCCGCTCGCGCGGCAGTTTCGCGACGAAGCCGGCCGCCTGCATCAGGATCTGGCCGCCCAAGTCGCGGCCGTCACCCTGATCGTGGCCGGCCTGCCCCTGGCCCTGAAACGTCCTTGAGGATTTCACCATGCAGCCCTCCCCTTGGTGGCAAGCGCCGACCCAAGCCCCCAGCCAGGACGCCCTGGCGGCCGCCACACAGCGCCAGAGCCAGCTGACCAAGCCAGCCGGTGCGCTGGGCGAGCTCGAGCAGATCGCCCTCCAACTGGCCAGCCTGCAAGGGCGCGAGTGCCCGACGCTGCAACGGCCGTGGATCAGCATCTTCGCGGCTGACCACGGTATCGCTGCGGCCGGCGTCTCGGCCTACCCGCAGGCGGTGACCGCGCAGATGGTGGCCAACTTCGCCCACGGCGGTGCAGCCATCTGCGTGCTGGCGCGCCAGATTGGCGCGGCCTTCGAAGTGGTCGATGTCGGCGTACTCAGCAGCACTGCCGCGCTGCCCGAGGTGGTGCAGGCCAAGGTGGCGCCGGGTACGGCCAATCTGCTTGAAGCGCCGGCCATGACTGAAGACCAATGCCTGGCCGCACTGGCCGTGGGCCAGGCTGCCGTGGCGCGCGCACTGGCCCATGGCGCCGATATCTTCATCGGCGGCGAGATGGGCATCGGCAATACCAGCAGCGCCAGCGCGCTGGCGACGATATTTCTGAATACCGAGGTCGTGCAGCTGGTCGGCCCCGGCACCGGCCTGGATGCCGCCGGGGTGATCCGCAAAGCCAGCCTGCTCAGCCAGGCTTTGCAGCTGCATGCCGCGCGCTGTCATACGCCGCTCGGTGCGCTCACCACCCTAGGCGGCTTCGAAATTGCCGCGCTGTGCGGCGCCTATATCGCCGCCGCCCAAGCCGGCCTGCCGGTGCTGGTCGATGGTCTGATCAGCAGCGTGGCCGCGCTGGCCGCCTGCCGGCTCCATGCCGGCGTACGCGACTGGCTGATCTTCGGCCACCAGTCGGCCGAGCCCGCCCATGTGCGCGTGCTGGCCGAACTCGACGCCCGACCGCTGTTGCAGCTCGGCATGCGCCTGGGTGAAGGCAGTGGCGCGGCCAGTGCCTACCCGCTGCTGCAATTGGCTTGCGCGCTGCATGGCCAGATGGCGACCTTCGCCAGCGCCGGGGTCAGCACGCGCGATGCTTGAACTATCGCCCGGCCACTGGCTGGCCGCCTTCGCGCTTGGCCTGGGGCTTGAGGCACTGCTGGGCGAGCCGCGCCGCTGGCATGCGCTGGTCGGCTTCGGCCGGCTGGCCCAGGGCCTGGAAGCCAGCTTGAACCGTGGCCGGGCACGCATCGCGCGCGGCCTGCTGGCCTGGTGCGGGCTGGTGCTCGGTGGCGTGGCACTGTTCATCGCGCTGCGCAGCCTGCTGCCCGACGCGCTGCAGTGGCTGGCCGATGGCCTGGCACTGTGGTTTGCGCTCGGCGCGCGCAGCCTGTTTACACATATCGCCGCCATTGCCACACCCCTGGCAGCGGGCGATCTGGCCACCGCACGCGCGGCCGTGGCGCGCATTGTCAGCCGTGACTGCAGCACGCTGGAGGCGGACGGCATTGCCGCAGCCGGGCTGGAATCGGCACTCGAGAACGGCGCCGATGCGATCTTTGCCAGCCTGTGCTGGTTTGCCCTGCTGGGCGGGCCAGGCGTGCTGCTGCACCGACTGGCCAATACCCTTGACGCGATGTGGGGCTACCGTAGCGCGCGCTTTCTGCAGTTTGGCCGTGTGGCCGCGCGTGCCGACGATGTGCTGTGCTGGCTGCCGGCGCGGCTGACTGCGCTCAGCTATGCGCTGCTTGGCCACCGCCGCAGCGCCCTGCACAGCTGGCGTAGGCAAGCCCCGCTGTGGGATAGCCCGAACGCCGGCCCGGTCATGGCAGCCGGTGCCGGGGCGCTGGGCGTACAGCTGGGCGGGCCGGCCTGCTACCACGGGCAGTGGGAAACACGGCCACTGCTCGGTCAGGGCCATAAGGCCACCGCGGCGGATCTGATGCGTGGCGTGCAGCTGCTACGCCGCACGCTGCTGCTCTGGTTGCTCGTACTCGGCCTGCTCGGGGGCTTGCGCCTGTGCTGGTCCTGAGCCCACCTCGCCACGGCGGCGATCTGCTGCGCGCGATGGCCGAATATGGCGGCGAGCGCGCCGACTGGCTCGATTGCTCGAGCGGCATCGCCCCCGAGCCCTATCCGCTGCCGCCCGTGCCTGCCAGCATCTGGCAGCGCCTACCCGAACAGGATGCCGCCCTCTTGGCCGCCGCGCGCGACTACTATGGCTGTGACACGCTGCTGGCCGTGCCAGGCAGCCAGGCGGCGATTGCCCTGCTGCCGCAGCTGCGCGCGCCATGCCGGGTCGGTGTGCTCTCGCCCAGCTATGCCGAGCATGCCTGGCAGTGGCAGCAGCACGGTCACCCGCTGCGGACGCTGGCCGCCGAGCAGATCGACGCTGCGCTGCCCGAGCTGGATGTGCTGGTAGTCGTCAACCCAAACAACCCGACCGGGGCGCTGATCGATACGGCGCGCCTGCGCGACTGGCATGGTCAGCTGGCGACACGCGGTGGCTGGCTGGTAGTGGACGAGGCCTTTGCCGATGCGGCACCAGCCGACAGCCTGCTCGCTGCACGACTGCCAGAGGGCCTGATCGTGCTGCGCTCACTGGGCAAGTTCTTTGGCCTGGCCGGTGTGCGGCTGGGCTTTGTGGCAGCGGCTCCGGCGCTGCTGGATGCGCTGGCACTTCGCCTCGGGCCGTGGTCGGTCAGCGCACCCGCACAGTGGGCGGGCGAGATGGCGCTTCGCGACCGCGCCTGGCAGACCGCCCAGCGCTACAGGCTGGCGCAGGCCAGCCAAAAGCTCAGCAGCTTGCTGAACGAAGTAGGCCTGGTGGTAGCAGGCCAGCAGGCGCTGCTACATTGGTGTCCACACCCACAGGCTGCGCTATGGCATGCGGCCTTGGCGCAGCAGCGGCTGTGGTGCCGTTATTTTGCCGCGCCAGCCGGGCTACGCTTTGGGCTGCCCCAGCCCGAGCAATTCGATCTGTTTGCCGCGCGCCTAAAGGCCGCGGCCCATACGCTGAACAAGGATGCACGATGACTCTGGATGAAGAACGCAATGCCCGCCACGCCGCCCGTATGGCGCGCAAGAAGGCGCTGATCGACAGCCGCATCGCCGAAGCCAATCTCGACACCGGCGTGTTGCTGGTGCTGACCGGCAATGGCAAGGGCAAATCGTCCTCGGCCTTTGGCATGGTGGCGCGTGCGATTGGGCATGGCATGAAGGTGGGCGTGGTGCAGTTCATCAAGAGCCGCACCGATACCGGCGAGGAAGCGCTTTTGGGCCGCCATTGCGAATGGCATGTGATGGGCGATGGCTTTACCTGGGACACCCAGAATCGTGAAGGCGACACGCGCAAGGCCGAGGAAGCTTGGGCGATTGCCAGCCGGATGCTGGCCGACCCCGCTTACGAGCTGGTGGTGCTGGACGAGCTCACCTATTGCCTCAGCTATGGCTACCTCGACAAGGCGCGCGTGCTGGCCGATCTCGAATCGCGCCCCGATATGCAACATGTGGTGGTTACCGGGCGCGCCGCCGCCAAGGAGTTGCTGGAGATTGCCGACACCGTATCGGTGATCGAAAACGACAAGCATGCCTACAACGCCGGAATCCGCGCCCAGAAGGGGGTCGAATGGTAAGCCGCCTCGTCTGCGCCTTACTGGCTGCCGCCCTGATGGCTCCGGCCATGGCGGCCGTCAGCGTGAAGGACGACAAGGGCCGCACCGTGACGCTGGCTCAGCCGGCCCAGCGCATCATCAGCCTGGCCCCGCACCTGACCGAGAACCTGTTCGCGATTGGCGCCGGCAGCCGCATCGTCGGCGCCACCAGCTTCAGCGACTACCCGGCCGAAGCGCGCCGCCTGCCCCAGGTGGGCAGCTATAACAGCTTCGACCTCGAACAGATCCGCGCGCTGAAGCCCGATCTGATCGTGGCCTGGCCGAGCGGTAACCCGGCGCGTCAGCTCGCCCAGCTGGAAAAGCTCGGCATCCCGCTGTTCTACGACGATCCGCAGCGCTTGGCTGATATCCCAGGCGTGCTGGAGCGGCTAGGCGTGCTAGCTGGTCTCGACGCACAGGCGCGCAGCGCAGCCCAGGGCCTGCGCGAACGTGCGGCCACCCTGGCGCGCCAGCATGCGGGCAAGAAGCCGGTGCGCGTGTTCTACCAGGTGTGGGATAGACCCTTGATGACCATCAATGGCGAGCAGGTGATCACCGACGCTATGCGCCTGTGTGGCGCGGTCAATGTGTTTGCCAGCCTGCCCGCACGCGCACCCACCATCGATGAGGAAGCCGTGCTGGCCGCCAACCCGGAACTGATCGCCACTAGCGGCGACAGCACCGCCAAGAACAGCTGGCTGACCCGCTGGGAGCGCTTCCCGCGCATGGCGGCGGTGGCCAATAAGCAGCTGTATATGCTGCCGCCCGATCTGCTCAGCCGCATGGGCCCACGCCTAGTGGACGGTGCCGAGGCGCTGTGCGCGGCGGTGGAGAAAGCACGCCAGTGAGCGCAGCCCCGCTGACCCGCACGCGCCTGATCGGCCTGCTTGCGCTTTTGCTGGTGCTGGCACTCGCGCTGCTGACTGCCAGCCTCTGCCTTGGCAGCACCGCCTACCGACCCTGGCAGCTGTGGCAGAACACGCCCGATGCGCTGCTGGCGCGCGATGTGGTGCTGCAGCTACGCCTGCCGCGCAGCCTGGCCGCGCTCGCGGTGGGTGGCCTCCTGGCCGTGGCCGGCCTCGCCCAGCAGATCCTGCTGCGCAATCCGCTGGCCGAACCCTATGTGCTCGGCACCTCGGGCGGCGCCAGCGTCGGCGCGCTGACTGCCCTGCTGCTCAGCGGTGGCACGGCGCTGGTGTCGCTGTCGGCCGGCCTCGGTGCACTGCTCAGCACGCTGCTGGTGTTCGGTCTGGCGCGCCATGACCATTCCAGCCAGCAGGCACGTCTCTTACTGACCGGCATTGCCGTCACCTCTTTTACCGGCGCGCTCAGCTCGCTGCTGCTGGCCATCGCGCCCGAAGGCCTGTTACGCGGCATGGTGTTCTGGATGCTCGGCGATCTATCGGGTGCAGACTGGCACCTGCCGCTGTTCAGCCTGGTGCTGCTGGCGGTACTGCTGTGGCCGTTTGCACGCGAGCTGAATCTGCTCAGCCACGGCCAGCAAGCCGCCCATGCGCTCGGTGGGCGCACGCGTCTGCTGCAATGGCTGCTCTATTTCAGCTCGGCGGCCGCCACCGCGGTGGCGGTGACCACGGCCGGCATGATCGGCTTTATCGGCCTGATCGTGCCGCATGCCTTGCGCCTCTTGCTTGGCCAGGATGTACGCCTCTTGCTACCGGCCGCGGCGCTCGGCGGTGGCTGCCTGTTGCTGGCGGCCGATCTGGTCGGCCGCACACTGATCGCACCGCAGCAGCTGCCGGTAGGGGTGGTGACCGCACTGGCCGGCGTGCCGGTATTCCTGTGGCTGCTGCAGCAGCGCGGAGTACGCCGATGAGCGCGCTGCTGCAGGTCCACGATCTGGCGCTGCGCCAAGGTGGCCGCCTCTTATGCGCCGACCTGCGGTTCACCGTGCAGGCTGGCCAGCGCTGGCTGGTGCTGGGCGAGAACGGTAGCGGCAAGAGCACACTCCTGGCCGCGCTGGCCGGCTGGCTAGCCTGCCCCGGCCGCGTGGAGCTAGCCGGGCGTGCGCTGGGCGATTGGCCGGCGCGTGAACGCGCGCGCCAGCTGGCCTGGCTCAATCAGCACGATGACTGCCCGTTTCCACTGAGCGTGCGCGAAAAGGCGCTGACTGGCCGCCACCCGCACCTGGGCCGCTGGGACTGGGAAAGCGCGGCCGATGTGGCCTTGGCCGAGGCGCAGCTGGCGCGCCTCGACCTCCTGGACCTGGCCGGGCGCGACCTGGCCACCCTGTCGGGCGGCGAGCGACGCCGTGCCGGCCTTGCGGCCAGTCTGACCCAGCAGGCTGCCCTGCTGCTGCTGGATGAACCGCTGTCCCAGCTCGATCTGCGCCACCAGCAGCAGGCGCTCGATGTGCTGGCCGAAGAGGCCGCGGCGGGCCGTGCGCTAATCATGGTCAGCCATGACCCCAACCATGCGATCGGCTTTGCCAGCCATGTGCTGCTCTTGTATGGCGATGGGCGCTGGCAGGCCGGCCCGGTGGACGAGGTGCTGAACGAGGCCAATCTGAGCGCGCTCTACCGCCACCCGGTGCAGCGCGGCCTGATCACCGGCCAGCCCTGCTTCCTGCCCCAGCGCGGCCAGCCATGCGCCTGATCCTAGTGCGCCACCCGCCTTGCCTGGCCGGCGCCGGGCGCTGCTATGGCCGGCTCGACCTGCCGGTGGCTGCGGCCGAACTGGCCAGCGCCGCCGCGCAATTGCGCACGCAACTGCCCGCCCTGCCCGTCTTCAGCAGCCCGCTACGCCGCTGCCTGGCACTGGCGCGCCGCCTGCATGCGCGGCCCACCGTGCTGGCAGATTTGCGCGAACTCGACTTCGGCCGCTGGGAAGGCCAGCCCTGGGAGGCGATAGACCGCAGCGAACTCGACGCCTGGGCGGCCGATATCTGGCAGTACCGGCCCGGTGGCGGCGAGAACGCGCTGGAACTCAAACAACGCTGGCTGCGCGTGTATGCGCATCTGGAACAGCAGGCGCCCGCGGGCGCCATCCTGATCGCCCATGCCGGGCTGATCCGCCTGGCCCTGGCCGAGGCTGGCCTGCTGGCCGGACGCGAGCGCTGGGCGGCGCCCATCGTGCATGCCACCCCCTACTACCTCGATCTGTAAAGCGCTGCGACGCCCATGCCCACCCTGATGATTCAAGGCTGCACCTCGGACGCCGGCAAGAGCACGCTGGTCGCCGCACTCGGGCGCCTACTTAAACGCCGTGGCCTGCACGTGGCGCCGTTCAAACCGCAGAATATGGCGCTCAATAGCGCGGTGACGGCGGACGGCGGCGAAATCGGCCGCGCCCAGGCCGTGCAGGCGGTGGCTTGCGGCATTGCCGCGCATACCGACCATAACCCGGTGCTGCTCAAGCCGAGCAGCGACTGCCGCGCCCAGGTCATCATCCAGGGCCGCGCGATCGGCAATCTCGACGCGGTCGACTATCACGCTTACAAGGCCAGCGCTCGCGCGGCGGTGTTCGACAGCTGGCAGCGCCTGGCTGCGCACTACGAATGGGTGGTGGTCGAGGGCGCCGGCAGCCCGGCCGAGATCAATCTGCGCGCCAACGACATCGCCAATATGGGCTTTGCCGAGGAGGCTGACTGCCCGGTGTGGCTGGTGGCCGATATCGACCGCGGCGGGGTGTTCGCGCATATCGTCGGCACGCTGGCCTGCCTGTCGGCGAGTGAGCAGGCACGCGTGCGCGGCTTCATCATCAACCGCTTCCGCGGTGACCTTAGCCTTTTACAAGGCGGGCTGGACTGGTTGGAGGCGCAGACCGGCAAGCCGGTGCTGGCGGTACTGCCCTATTTGCATGGCCTCGATATCGCCGCCGAAGATGCCGTGCCGCGCACACAGGGCCAGGGCGGCGCGTTTCGCGTGGTCATCCTCACCCTACCGCATATCAGCAACCACACCGATTTCGACCCGCTGCGCCGGCAGGCCGGGCTCGACTGCGTGTATGCGACACCCAATCAACCGCTACCGCTGGCCGAGCTGTATATCTTGCCAGGCAGCAAGAACACACGCGCCGATCTGGCCTGGCTGCGCGCCCAGGGCTGGGACGCCGCCATTGCGCGCCATCTGCGCTATGGCGGCAAAGTCATCGGCATCTGCGGCGGCTACCAGCTGCTGGGCCAGCGCGTGGCTGATCCACTTGGCCTGGAGGGCGAGCCGGGCACGAGCGCTGGCCTTGGCTATCTGCCCAGCACCACCACGTTGGCGCGCGACAAGCAGCTGCGCAATGTGGCTGGCCAGCTGCGGCTGCCCGGCCAACCGGCCGCCGCCGTGCATGGCTATGAAATCCACCACGGCGAAACCGTGGGCGCGGATGCGGCCTGCCCGATCGCCCTGGCCGATGGCCGCCAGGACGGCCAGTTGTCGGCCGATGACCAGGTGTTCGGCTGCTATCTGCACGGCCTGTTCGACTCGCCCCCCGCCTTGCAGGCGCTGCTGGCCTGGGCCGGCTGGCACGGTGATGCGAGCGCGGCGACCGATGCCGGCCAGCATCTGGAGGCCGAGATCGACCGGCTGGCCGATGCGCTCGATACCGCACTCGACTGGGACAAGGCGCGTGCCGCCGGCCTGGATCTCGCCACGGAGGCCGTATGACGCGATTCTGGCTGGCCGTGCAATTCCTGACCCGCCTGCCCACCCCAGCCACGCCCGATTTCCAGCCCCAGTTGCTGGTCGAATCGGCGCGCTGGTTTCCGCTGGTGGGCTTGCTGCTGGGTGCGCTGCTTGCCCTGCCGCTGTGGCTGGGTGCACAGCTCGACCCTTGGCTCTTGGCCTGGCTGGGCCTCATGGCCTGGGCCTGGCTGACCGGCGGCCTGCACCTGGATGGCCTGGCCGACCTGGCCGACGGCCTGGGTGCCGCGCATCGCGACCGGGCGCGGCTGCTGGCGGTGATGAAGGACCCGCATCTGGGCAGCTTCGGTGTACTAGCGCTGATTTTGCAGTGCAGCGCCAAGCTGGTGCTGCTGATGCTGCTGGCGCGCGCCCAGGGCTGGGCTGCGCTATGGCTGATTCCGGCCTGGGCGCGGCTTGGGCCGCTGTTCTGGCAGGGTCTGCCGCCGCTGGCGCCGGGCCTGGCCGAGGCCTTCAGCTGGCGCATTCCTCAGCGTGCGCGCCTGCTATGGCTATTGGCCCTGCTCGCCCTGTCGGCCTGGCTGGCGCCTGCCCTGCTGCTGGCTCCGTTGCTGCTATGGACCTATCACGCTTGGCTGCGCCGCAAGCTGGGCGGGGTCAGTGGCGACTGCCTGGGTGCTGGCATCGAGCTGGTGGAAAGCGCCTTGCTGCTGGCCGCCGTGCTGGGCCTGAAGCTGCTCAACTAGGCAGCCAGGGTATCCAGCACAGGCCCGATGTGGGCAAGAAAGGAAACAGGGCAGCTTTTGGCTGCCCTGTTTCACTTGCCCAGCCCGCGCGTTTAGCGCGCCGGCCGGGGCTCACTCCTCTCCGTTTTTATCCACGCCCGACCGGGGAGAGACTGGCCAGGGCGCGGTGATCCGTCCTTTATTCATAGGCGCTCAGGCGTAGCCTTTCCTGGGCATCGAAACCGGCCTCGCGCAGCTGGGCGATGCGCGCCTCCCGCTCCGCCTGGCTCAGCGTGCTGTCAGCGCGCAGCGCGGCCAGCGTCTGCTGGTAAGCCTGGATGCGGCGCTGCCAGTCGGCTTCCTCCGTATCGAGCTTGGCCAGGCGCTCGGCTGCTGCCTCCCCCACATTGGCCGCACGGATGCGGAACACCTCGGCGGCATCGGCGCCCTGCTCGCGCGCCTTGGCCACCTGTTCGGCCACCGCCAGGTGCTGCACCGGCTGCTGGCGCGCGGCCAGAATGGCCGGGTCAAGCTGGCGGTCGAGTTCGGCCAGACGCGCGCGCTTGTCCGCCGCACTCAGGCTGCCATCCTGCTGAATCTGCATGCGCGCCAGCGCGTCATCGTCGTAGCGGTCTTCCCAGCCAAACAGACCGGCCGCCTCGGCTGCGCTGAAATGCCGGCTGCGCAAGGCACGCGCGGCATCCAGGCGTTGACGCGCCACACCCAGCGCATTGCCCTGCAGGCTGGCCACACCATCCAGCGCCTGCAAATCCCGCTTATAGGCAAGGTAGCGCTGGAACAGCTGCTTGGCGGCCTGCGCGGCCGCCGGGGCAAAGCGCCGCGCAAGTTCGGCCTCCACCGCGGCCACGATGGCCGCCAGCGACTGCTCTCCCTCGGTGGCCAGGTAGTAGTCGAACAGGCGGCGCAGGCTGTCATCCACCGGCAGCTGCGCCGCCGGGCTGGCCGGCGCGCCATCGGGCTGGGTGCCGGCCAGCGAGGCGGCGAAGGGCGCGCTCGCGCCGCCCCCCGCCAGTTCGGCCTCAGCCGGTCTCGGCCACACCGCAGCCAGCGCCACACCGGCCGCCAGGGCGGCCAGCAGATACACCGACTTGTGCATGCTCAGACGCCCGCGTTCTTCAGACGGTTGGCATGCTGGCGATACAGGGTGACCGGATTGGTCTCGAACAGATGCACGATGCCGAAGAAGTGGTTGATCTCGTCGATATGGTTCATGCGGTAGTCGGCGCGGATCACCTTACCGAGGCGGCTCGAACAGGTGCCGACCAGGCCGTCGTTCTGCTCGCCATAGATAAGGCCGGTCAGCGCCAGCGCACCATCGCCCGGGTCGAGCACATTGGTCAGCGTGCTGCCGCCACTCCACGAGTAATACAGCACGCCCTTGTGGCTATACGCGCCCTCGCCGCAGGCCGTGCTGGGCACGCCACCCGGGAAGCGCTGGTTGAAGTCGGCCAGCTTCTGGGTGGTCAGCGCCTCGAGCGCCTGTACCGGGTCTTGCGGCAGGCTGCTGCCGCCCGATACCAGCGAGATCAGCCCGGCCAGACCCTTGGCCACGCCCGCCGCCACGCTTTCCGATACCGAGCCGGGCTTGAGCGTGCCGCGCACCAGATCGGCGATCTTGCTGCCCTTGTTCACCCCGCCCACCGTGGTGGTAGAGGCCACCAGCTGCGGTGCCACGCCGGCCACATAGCGCACGGTGGGGCCGCCATGGCTGTGGCCAATCAGGTTCACCTTGCTGGCGCCGGTAATGGCCAGCACCTGCTTGACCTGGGCCAGCAGCTGCTCGCCGCGCAGCTCGGTGCTATGGGTGGCCGACACTTGGGCCACATAGACCTTGGCGCCGTCCTTCTGCAGCTCGGCGGGGATGCGATACCAGTAATCAATGCCCAGGGCCTGGTCCCAACCGAACAGGCCGTGCACGAGCACGATCGGATACTTGGTCTGGGTGTAGCCGCTGGCGGCATGGGCGGGCAGCAGCAGGGCACAGGCGAGCCCTAGCGCCGCCATCAGACGTGCGAAGTGTTGCATCGGGGTTGTCTCCATTATGGTTAAGTACTTGATCCGCCTTTGTTTTGTGGCGGTAGCAGCAACTTAGACAACGTTATGACAAATGTCTAGAGCAATCGCTCGATAGACGAAAATGCCACAGTTGCACACACCCATGCCGGCCCAGAAAGCGCAACGCCCCGGCCTAAAGACCGGGGCTTTGGCTGGGGCCAGCGGCTGCGATTCAGCGTATCGCCGCGTAGAGGCGGGTATTGCGCAGTGTGCCGTCCGGGTCCTTGCGCTCGTGGCGCAGCACGCCTTCCAGCTGCATGCCGGCGCGCTCGCACACGCGCCAGCTGGCCCTATTCAGCTCAGCAGGCAAGGCCTCCAGCACGCGAGTGCCGAGATGGATAAAAGCGACAGCAGGTATCAAAGGCGGACCGTGATCAGGGTAAGCGTGCAGCAGCCAGATAGGCGGGGCGCGTCAGGCAGCGCTGCAACCAGTCTGCCACGGCCGGGTAGTGGGTGAAGTCGAAGCGGCGCAGGCCGTTGATCACGCCGGCCACATTCAGATCGGCCACGCTGAAGGCGCTGCCGAGCAGGTAGTCACGGTCTTGTAGCGCCACGTTCAGGCGCGCCAAGGGTCGCTGCAAAGCCTGACAAGCCTGCGCAAGCTGCCCGGCATCGCGCTTCGCTTCAGGCAGCCACAGCGCCTGGCTTGCCCATTGCAGATAGGGCGCTTCTAGGCTGCTGCTTGCCCACAGCGTCCATTGCCAGAAGCATGCCTCGTCCTGCTCACCTTGTGGCCACAGCCGTCCATCTCGGCGCGCCAGGTAGGCATTGATAGCCAGCGACTCGGCCAGCACGAAATCGCCATCGACCAGGGCCGGAATGGTGCCGGCCGGGTTCAACGCGAGGTAGGCGGCATCTTGGCCGCATTGCTGCCAGTCGAGCGGAATATGTTCGAAAGCTAGGCCCAGCTCCTGGGCCAACCACAAGACCCGCAAGCTGCGCGAGCGGCTGGTACCGTAAATCTGCATCGTGATCATCACTTCCTGTTTGGCGCGGTTCGGCTCAAGCTTGCCCGAGTTCAGCCAGCTCGGCCACGCACCAGCGCAGGTCGTCCGCGCTCAGTTGAGCATGGCAGGCAAGGGCCTGTGCACGGTGTGCGCTAAAGGCCGCTGCATCACCTGCCGCCCGCGCGGCCAGGGCCAGCACGGCGTTGGCGAAGAATTGCTCGAAATACGGCGCGGCATGGGCCAGGCAGATATCCAGGCAGCGCTGCGCATGCTGGCTAGCCGCCTCGGGCAACTCCGCCTGCAGCAGGCTGCGCGCCAAGCGGTACTCGGCGCGCTCCTCTTCCAACCAGGTGCCGGCACGGCACCAACAGGCGAGGCCGGTCTCGGCCGCTGCCAGCATGGCGGCAGTCTGCTCGGGTGTGCGCCCCGCAGTCTGCTCAAGCTGCAGGGCCAGATTGTTGCCGGCCACGGCCAGCGCACGCCAAGCGTCGTCATGCGCTGCCAGCACCTGTTCGGCTTCGGCACAGGCTGCACGCAGGGCGGCCATGCCTTCGCCCAGGCGCTCCCGCCCGGCCAAGGCCGTGGCACTCGTAGCCAGCGCCGCCACCCGGTCGGCCGCGTTCAAGACCTGTAGAGCGGATTCATTCCCAGCGCAAAAAGCCAAGCTAGCCTGCCCACGCCGCAGCGCCTGCTCGGCCAGCCCATGGCCCAGCAGCGGCAGGGCCTCAATCTGTGCCAGCAGCGCGCTACCAGCCGCCCACTGACCCAGATGCTCGCCATACACATGCACGACCAAGCGCACATAGGCCGGCACCTGCTCAGCCGTCTGCAGCAGGGCCAGCGACTCGCTCAGCTGCGTCGCCACGGCCGCGGTGTCATCGGCATGGGCCCGCCAGGCGGATTGGATAAACGCATCGAAGGACATATTGGCTCCGAGGTGGAAGATGGCGGTGAGCTTGGTTTAGGTGACTGAGGCCAACGCTGTGGCTATGTGTCTAAGGCGGTCTTTTGCCAAGCGGCTAACGCCGCAGTGTCCACGCTATGCGTGGTTTAGGGCGGGAGTGCGTCCCGCAGCCGCCTGACTTTCTTTGTCTTGCCAAAGAAAGTCAGCAAAGAAAGGCGCACCCGCGGTCTCGCCCGGCTGCGCCGGGTTCCCTGCGCTGCGCGAAGCTCGGCGAGTACCGAGGGCATTGGGCGCTTCGTAGAGCGAGCAGTACTGTTGAATACCCTTGCCGAAAACCACAAATCAAACCAGGTGGAGCTGCGCCCTTATGCCCTCTAAGCCGCCGGAGCTTGGGTGCTTTGGCGGGGGTAGTCGGCGGCAGCTGTTTGAGCCCGCGCAGCGGGCGAGTTCTGCCGCCGCCCGCCACAGCGCCCAAGCGCAGGGCAGTCGCGCAGCGACCGGCTTAGCGGGCGCGCCTTCTTTTGCTTACTTTTCTTGGCAAGACAAGAAAAGTAAGGCGGCTGCGGGACGCACTCCCGCTCTAAACCACGCGCAGCGTGGAGTGCG
Organism: Chitinimonas taiwanensis DSM 18899; assembly: GCF_900119825.1. Lineage (GTDB taxonomy): Bacteria > Pseudomonadota > Gammaproteobacteria > Burkholderiales > Chitinimonadaceae > Chitinimonas > Chitinimonas taiwanensis. The sequence continues at coordinate 53,928 of NZ_FPKR01000012.1, forward strand.
CGGCGTTAGCCGCTAAATACCAGCGCGGTGGGCAACACGCTGCCCACCCTACTCGGCTGAAGAGCCAGGGCTTGGCTAGCGGGCTTGAAGCAGGCTGGGAGAAGCGCCGTGGATGGGGAATTGAAGCAAGTGCAGTACATAGCACCCTCACCCCAACCCCTCTCCCGGATGGAGAGGGGCAGAGCAGCGCGCCGTTTTTTGCGGCGCCGGCTCAAGCACTGCCAGCTCTACGGAGCGCCCAATGCCCTCGGTACTCGCCGAGCAGCACAGAAGCTCGCGGGGCATTCCGGGGCAAGCTGTTTGAGGGCGGCTGCAAGCCGACCGAGTTCTTGCCCCGGCCGCGAGCTTCGCGCAGCGCAGGGAACCGGCCGAAGGCCGGCGAGACCGCGGGCGCGCCTTCTTTGCCTTCTTTCTTGGCAAGACAAGAAAGAAGGGCGGCTGCGGGACGCACTCCCGCCCTAAACCACGCGCAGCGTGGAATTCGCGGCGTTAGCCGCTAAACCGAAAATCCAGTGGGCGAAGCCGCCCACCCTCGGCTACACGCATGGCAGGCTCAAAAGAGCTGATTAATTATCGCAACGTATCTATCTCGTAGCAGTTCAACCTCACGATACGCCAAATCCAATATTTTTTTGAACTGCTCATTTTGTTCAAGCGGCACATAATTCTTACTATCCATATACGCATCAATCTTAGCGATTGCATCTATATTGCCTTCAAGGAACTCTCTGTAGGTTTTATTTCCCTTACGAGCGTTGCACGGGTAACAACTGGGTACTAAGTTACCAAGGCGGTGCTCTCCTAGCCTTTCTCGATTTATAGGCACAGCATGTTCCATAATCAGCTTGGTCTTAGCGCCGCAGTATGCACATGCATTCCCAAAACAATCCCGAGTATCGATCCAATCCTTTTCCGAGAACGACTCAAACCCTATGTTTCCAAGTATATTTCTAATGAAAAGATTTTGGGCATTAGCTATGTGGCTCTCACCATATCTTGGGCGTCGGCCTGGCAACGTGGCCTTCTTTGTTGGCTCGCCGACGGCATGAAAAACATCGGGAATCGACAAAGATTTTTCTTTCAAATAACCAAGGAAGCTAGCACGACTTGATTCAAACCATTGGCTTGACACTCGAACACTAACACCTCGCACGAGATAAATTTCTGTCCAAAATCTTTTAGAACGACCTATCTCAATAGCATCAACAGCAACACAGAATGGGAAATTTATTCCAAAGACTTTTTTGCAGTAATCAACATCTTGTAGCCGCAGAAATTCTTGATGGTCATTCGATTCACAATATCGAAAAATGCTTCCAATACTATTCTTAACGAGTGTTCCGATCTTCATACCTTTTCCTAAAGGACTGAATTCCACAAGGCCTACAAGTTGTACTTCACCCACTTCACCCACTGCCCAAACAAACCCGGATTCAGCGCGGCGATCACCGAGCGTTGCCAGACGTCGTCGTCCCAGTAGTCGTCGTGATACAGGCTGGTCATGTGCCCACCGGCCTCGGCCAGGATCAGGCAGCCGGCGGCGTAGTCCCATAGGCGTTGGCCGCCGTGCACATAGATATCGAAGCGACCGGCGGCCAGATAGCACCAGTCCAGCGTGGAGGCGCCGAAGTTGCGCTGGCTGCCAAAGGGCGGCAGGGCGGCCAGGCGCTGGGGCAGCTTGCCGCCCAGCCATTTCACTTCCACACCGGCAATCGCCTCGGGCATGGTCGGCACATGCTTCTTCAGCGGCAGGCGCTGGCCGTTGAGATAGGCGCCCTGCCCCGCTTCGGCAGTGAACATCTCATTCGCCACCGGGTTGTAGATGACGGCCAGGCGCGGGCGGCCGTGTTCCATCAAGGCCACCGAGATGGCGAAGTAAGGCAGGCCATGCACGAAGTTGGTGGTGCCATCGATGGGGTCGATCACCCAGATCTGCGCGTTCGCCTCCCACAGCGCCTGCTGTTCCTCGCTGCTCATTTCCTCGCCCAGCACCGGGCAGGGCACGATTTGCGGTAGGCGTTCGATCAGTGCGCGCTGGGTTTCCAGGTCGGCCTCGGTAAACAGCGTGCCATCGTCCTTGCGGCTGCCACCCACACGCAAAAAACGCGGCATGACTTCGATGGCGGCCACTTCGCGGACGGCGGCGATAACGAGATCAAGCGGGCGGGCTGCAGACATGGTGGCACCTGACGAGGCGCTGATGAATATCCACTGACGCGCTTGCGCGGTTCCCTCCAAGCCCGTGCAACTTGGACTGCCGCCGCGGCGGCGGGGGCGGAGGGGGTGGAATCAATCAGCGAGGAATCATTGAGTTATCACGGTCGATTCGCGCCCGGCTATGCCGGGCGGTGAACTGATCGTGGCGTTATCGAATCAAGCCGCGTTTCCCCAAGGGAAACGAGCGTCGATTCTAAACGCAAAGCACGCTGTGGCGCGGCTTGGGCGGCTGGGGATGACCCGAATGTGGCGCGGAACCCGCCGGGCGCGTTGGCGCTACAGATTGCGCTCGGGCGGGTTGGGGCTGGGGCGCTTGAGCAGTTTGCGCTGCAAGGTGCGCCGGTGCATGTTCAAGGCGCGCGCGGTGGCGCTGATATTGCCGCCATGTTCGGCCAGCACCTTCTGGATATGCTCCCATTCGAGCCGGTCCACACTAAGCGGCTGGGCCTCCAGCTCAGCCGCCGCATCGCCGTCCAGCTTGTCCAGCGCAGCCAGTATCTCATCCACCGTGGCCGGCTTGGCCAGGTAGTGCACGGCACCCAGCTTGATCGCCTCGATGGCGGTGGCGATGCTGGCATAGCCGGTCAGCATCACGATGCGGCAATCGGGAATCGCGGCATGCAGGGCCTGGATCAGGCGCAGGCCGGAGTCCGGGCCGAGCTTGAGGTCGAGCACCGCGCAGTCGGGCGCGTGCGTCTGAGCACAGGCCAGCGCCGTAGCGGCGTCCTGCGCGCTGTCCACCAGCCAGCCGCGGCGCAAAAACGCGCGTTGCAGCACGGCCAGCAAGGCCGCATCGTCGTCCACCAGCAGGATGCGCTTCATGGGTGCACCTCGCGCGGCAGGCAGATTTCCACCGCAGTGCCGCCTTCGGCTGGCGTTTGCCAGCGCACGCGGCCGCCGCAGCGCTCGATGGCCGACACCGCCAGCGCCACGCCCATGCCCAGCCCCTCGCCTGCACCGACCGGCACCTTGCCGTCGAAGCCGGGGCCACGGTCGCTGATGGTGATCTTCAGCTGGGCGGCCGACCAGTCGAGTGCAATGCACTGCCAGTCCGGGCTCGCATCGGCAGCGTTATCGAGCAGATTGAGCAAGGCCTGGCGCAGGGCGAACGGCCAGACCACGGTGGGCGGCGCAGTCCCCAGAATCTGCACCTCGGTGCGCGCGGCCGGGCGCACCACGCGCCAGTCATCCATCAGCGCCAACAGAGCCAGGTCGGCCGGCTGAGGCGCTGGCTGCTCACCATCGGCGCGCAGCCGGCCCAGCTCGGTACGACAGGCCTGCAGCTGCAGCTGCAGCAGCTCCAGATCGGCCGCCAGCTGCGCATCGTCCTGCCGCTCGGCGCGCAGCTCATCGACCAGCACCGTCATGGTGGCCAGCGGCGTGCCCAGCCTATGCGCGGCACCGGCCGCCTGCAGGGCGAGGCCCAGCACCTGTTGCTGGCGTAGGCCGGCTTCGCGGCTTTCGGCCAGCGCGCGTTCCTGGCTGCGTAGCTGTTGGCCGATGCGCGTGACGAGGCCAGCCACGATCAGCGCCGCGGCCACAAAGGCCAGCCACATGCCCAGGGTATGCAGGAAGAAGGCCTGCGCGAGCGATTCCTCAGACAGCGGCAGCGGCAGATACCAGACCAGCAGCGCGCTATAGGTGGCCAGCGTGAGCGCGGTGAGCGGCCAGACGAAGCGGGCCGGCAGGGTGGCGGCGGCAATGACCAGCGGCAGCAGGAAGAGCGCGGTGAACGGGTTGCTGGCCCCGCCGATGAAGAACAGCCACAGGCCGTGGCCGAGGATGTCCATGGCCAGCTGGCGGGCGATTTCCCCCGCGGTGATCGCATAACCATGGCGACGCGCCAGACGCAGGCGCAAGAGGCTGAACAGGTTGTAGGCCATCAGCAGCAGGCAGACCAGGCCAAGCGAGAGCAGCGGCAAGCCCCATTCGAACACGAAGACTGCGAATAGGATGGCGGCCACATAGGCCGTGATGGTCAGGGCGCGCAGCAGCACCAGACGGTGCAGGATGGAGACAAGGGCATTGGGCGGCATGGCCGCATTGTAGCGGGGCGACGGCCCCCTGCCCTGCGGCGCTTGGTCGCAGCGCAAGGGGGGCTTGACCACGGTGGTAGACTAGCTGGGCGAAGTTGGCCGGACAGTCGCCGCCCGCGCAAGCGGGGGGAGGAAAGTCCGGGCTTCATAGGGCAGGATGCTGGCTAACGGCCAGGCGCCGCGAGGCGACGGAAAGTGGAACAGAGAGCTGAACCGCCGATGGCTGGACTTGGCGGCCCGCAAGGGACGCAAAGTCTTTATCAAATGGGGTAACCCGTTTGGTGCATCAAATGGGGCAACCCATTTGACAGCACAGGTAAGGGTGAAAAGGTGGCTGCGCAAGCAGCCGTTTGGTGCAAACCAAACGCGGTAAGAGCGCACCGCTTGGCTGGTGACAGTCCAAGGCAGGCTAAACCCCATCCGAAGCAAGACCAAATAGGCAAGCGTTGACGGGGCCCCCTGAGCTTGCGGGTAGGTTGCTTGAGGCGGCCAGTAATGGCCGTCCTAGAGGAATGACTGTCGGTGGCGGGTAACCGCCATGTCACAGGACCCGGCTTATAGGCCGACTTCGCCTCGTATTCCGCAAAAAAAGACGCAGCCTGGGCTGCGTCTTTTTTCTTGCCTGCGACCCATGCTGCCTAGAAGTTGCGGCGCAGGTCCATGCCCTTATAGAGGCTAGCCACCTCATCGGCATAACCGTTGAACATCAAGGTCTTGCGCTTGAGAAATTCGCCGATGCGCCGCTCGCTGGCCTGGCTCCAGCGCGGGTGGTCGACCTCGGGGTTCACATTCGAATAGAAGCCATATTCGGTCGGGTTCGCGCGCATCCAACTGCTGATCGGCTGCTTGTCGACGAGGCGAATCTTGACGATGGACTTGATGCTCTTGAAGCCGTACTTCCAAGGCACCACCAGCCGAATCGGCGCACCGTTCTGCTTGGGCAGCGGCTTGCCATACAGGCCCACGGCCAGGATGCTGAGCGGGTGCATGGCTTCGTCGATACGCAGGCCCTCTACATAGGGCCAGTCGAGCGAGCCGGTGCGCTGACCCGGCATCTGCTCGGGCGCCAGCAGGGTGGTGAACTCCACATACTTGCCGGCCGAAGTCGGCTGCACTTCCTTGAGCAGCGCCGCAAGCGGTAGACCCACCCAGGGAATCACCATCGACCAGCCCTCCACGCAGCGCAGCCGGTAGATGCGCTCTTCCAACGGCGCGAGTTTGAGCAGGCTGTCGATATCGAAGCGGCGCGGCTTGGCCACATGACCGCTGACCTCGACCACCCAGGGGCGGGTTTTCAAGGTATGCGCGTACTCGGCCGGGTCGCGCTTGTCGGTGCCGAACTCATAGAAATTGTTGTAGCTGGTGATCTCGGTTTCGCTGTTCTTCGCCTCGCTGGTGCTGTAGCGGCTCTTGTAGAAGGTGGGCAAGGCCGAGGGCGCGGCGGCGGCCTCCACCGTGGGCAGCGCGCTGGCCGCCGCAAGCAGGGCCGCGCCTTTCATCCACTCGCGCCGATTCAGGTACACCGCCTCCGGGGTGATTTCACTCGCAGGGATGAGGGGGGCTTGGTAGACAGGCATGGGGGTCTCCGGAACACGCAGGCAGTTTGGACAGCCCCTTGGTCGCGCGGTTTCCGCCCTGCTGACGGCCGCCGTTCAAAAACCGTAGCGCCACCCGTGCCACAGCGCCATCACGGCCGAGGATGCCAGCAGCGCATAAGCGAGCGTCTCCACATAGCTACGGAAACGCCGACGAGTTTCAGGCTTCAGAAAGGCATTCCAGATCAACAGCGCCACGGCGGCAAACAGCGCCAGGCGCGCAAGCTTGGCCAGCATCAGCGCGCCCCAGGCCGAGCCATCACAGGCATTCGACCACCCCTTCGGCGTACTGGCGTGCACCGAGCAGCGTGTTCTCAGTGCCCGCGCGGTATTCATGCAGCTTCCAGCCCTTGCAGCCCATCGATTCCGTGTATTGCTCGGCACGGCGGCGGAACAGCTGCTCGGCCTGGCCATTGAAAACCACGGTCGACCCCTGCACGCGGATCTTGTATTTGCGCCCGCCCAGATGGCGTTCGCTGCTGTCTTGCAGCACGCCATTGCCGTCTGCCACGGCACGGCCGGTTTGCTGCAGTTGCGAGCATCCCGGCAGGCCCCAGAACAGGGCAAATAAAACCAGACAAGCTCGATAAGACATGGTGTTTTTCGCTCAGAGTTAAAGTTTTGCTTTCAGGTTTTTTTATAAACCCTTATTTGCAAAGGATTATTACATCAAGCTATCGCTTTGCAAATTAGCGCTAAGTGATTGTAGCAAAAACAGAAATTCCCCTTTACGCGCTTGACCCGTGTCGAATTGTTGCCCTATAGTGGGGCGCAGTGGGAAAAAGTGGTGAAAAGTGTTTTGCCATCCCAAGATTCAGCGAAATCGACCTGCGTAAAGCGAGAGCGGCGCAAGCGGTTTCAATCCCCCTCCAGCGGGACTATTGGCGGTAAACATGTTCGGCGGCGTAGCCACTCTCAACCTCGACAGCAAAGGGCGTCTGGCCATCCCGGCCAAGCATCGCGACGCCCTGCTGCAAGGCTGCGGCGGCAAGCTGACCGTGACCGTGGACCCGAGCCAATGCCTGCTGATCTATCCCCAGCCCGCCTGGGAACCCGTGCGCGAAAAGCTCAACAACTTGCCAGCCTTCAATCCGCAAGCCCGCGCGCTGCAACGCCTGATCCTCGGCCACGCCGAAGAAGTCGAACTCGACTCGGCCGGCCGCATCCTCGTTTCTCCCACCCTGCGCAACTTCGCCGGGCTTGATCGCGCGGTTGCGCTGGTTGGCCTCGGCTCCAAGTTCGAGCTGTGGGACGAAGGCCGCTGGCAGGCACAAACCGCCGCCGCCCTGGCCATGTCGCCGGCCGACATCGCCGCCCAGCTGGAAGGTTTCGTGCTGTGAGCGCCGCCATGTTTACCCACCGCACGGTGTTGCTGACCGAGGCGGTGGATGGCCTGAACCTGCAGCCGGCTGGCATCTATGTGGATTGCACCTATGGGCGTGGCGGTCACTCGCGCCTGATCCTGTCGCGCCTCGGCCCCACGGGCCGCCTGATCGCCTTCGACCGCGATCCGCAGGCGGTGGCCGACGCCAAAACAATTGACGACCCGCGTTTCCAGATCGTGCACGAAGGCTTTTCCAGCTTCGACAGCGCGCTGGATGCGCTGGGCATTGCGCAGGTCGATGGCGTGCTGATGGACCTTGGGGTGTCCTCGCCGCAGATCGACGAGGCTGAACGCGGCTTCAGCTTCCGCTTCAACGCGCCGCTGGACATGCGCATGGATACGACCCGGGGCCAAACGGCCGCGGAATGGTTGGCGACGGCTCAAGAGGCCGATATCGCGGAGGTGATTAGAGACTATGGCGAAGAACGGTTTGCTAAACAGGTTGCAAGCGCGATTGTTGCGGCTCGGGCGCTCGAGCCTGTCCTCACAACAGGCCAACTTGCCAAGATCGTGGCAACGGCCGTCCGCACCCGCGAGCCGGGCCAGGACCCGGCGACGCGCACCTTCCAGGCTGTACGGATTTACATCAATCGCGAGCTTGAAGAGCTCGCGCTGACCCTGCCGCAGGCCTTCAAGCGCCTGCGCCGCGGCGGACGGCTGTCGGTGATTGCCTTCCACTCGCTGGAAGACCGCATCGTGAAACGCTTCATGGCCGACGCCGCCACCGCCGACAAGCTGCCCAGCCGCCTGCCGGTGCGCGCCGCCGATATCGGCGAGGCACCGCTCAAACTGGTGGGCAAGCCGGTACGGGCCAGCAAGACCGAAGTGGATGAAAACCCGCGCGCGCGCAGTGCCATCTTGCGCATTGCCGAACGCAGCGCCGCACCGATGCCGGTGCAGAAGTAAAAGCAAGTGACGCGGTTGAATTTGCTATTGCTCTTTGTCCTTATCGCCTGTGCGCTGGGAGTGGTCACCTCGCAGCACAAAGCACGGCGAGCCTATATCGAGTTGCAGAAGGCGCAGAACGAGGCGGCCCGGCTGGAAGTCGAGTGGGGCCAGTTGCAGCTGGAGCAGAGCACCTGGGCCATGCATTCGCGCATCGAAACCGAGGCAGCGAACCGGCTCAATATGCGTGTGCCGGACGGCAACCATACCCAGGTTGTACCGCTCAAACAGGCGGGGGGCTGAGGCATGGCTTACCGCACCAACGCGAATCTCTCGCTCAAGCTGCAGATGTGGCGCGCCTGGCTGGTGCTGGGCGGCCTGGTGCTGCTCTTCCTGATCCTGATCGGCCGCTCGGCCTATCTGATGGGTTTCAAGGAAGAGTTCCTGCGCGAGCAGGGCGAGGCACGCTACTTCCGCAAGCTGACCCTGGCCGCCAACCGCGGCATGATCACCGACCGCAATGGCGAGCCGTTGGCCATCTCCACCCCGGTGCAATCGGTGTGGGCCAGCCCGGCCGATATGCCCGAGCTCACGAGCCAGCAGCTGAATTCGCTGGCCAAGGCGCTGGGCATGAAGCCGGAGGAAGTGAAGAAGAAGCTGGCCAACAAGAAGCGCGACTTCGTCTTCCTCAAGCGCCAGATGAGCCCGGAAGCGGCCACTCGCGTGATCGGCCTCGCCATTCCCGGTGTGTCCAAGCAGACCGAGTACCGGCGCTACTACCCGGCCGGCGAGGTGATGGCGCACGTGATCGGCTTCACCGACATCGACAACAAGGGCCAGGAAGGCTTCGAGTTGACGCGCGAAAGCATGCTGGCCGGCAAACCGGGCAGCCGCCATGTGATCCGCGACCGGCGTGGTTACATCGTCGAGGACGTGACCAGCATCGAGAAGCCGCGCGATGGCCAGACCCTGACCCTGTCAATCGACCGCAAGATCCAGTACTTGGCCTTCCGCGAGCTGAAGAACGCCGTAGACACCCATAAGGCTAAAGGCGGCGGCATCGTGGTGCTGGACGCGCGCACCGGCGAGGTGCTGGCTCTGGCCAACTATCCGAGCTTCAACCCGAACAACCGCGGCCGCTACGACCCGGCCGCGCGCCGCAACCGCGCGATCACCGATCTGTACGAGCCCGGCTCGACCATGAAGCCGATCAGCATTGCGGCGGCCCTGGAAAGCGGCAAATTCAAGTCCAGCACGGTGATCTCGACCAATAACGGCACGCTGACCATCGGCCCGGCCACGATACGCGACACGCATAGCTACGGCCCGCTCACGCTGGGCGGCATCGTGCAGAAATCGTCGAACGTGGGCACGGCCAAGGTCGCCCTCGACCTGCCACGGGAATATCTGTGGAACTTCTACGACTCGGTAGGCATAGGCGAAGCGCCACGCAGCGGCTTCCCCGGCGAAGCCAGCGGCCGCCTGCGGCCCTGGAAGACCTGGCGGCCGATCGAGCAGGCCACCATGTCCTATGGCTATGGCCTGTCGGTCAGCCTGTTGCAGATGGCCAAGACGTATCAGGTATTTGCCACCGATGGCGAAATTCGCCCGGTGACCTTTCAGAAACAAGTGGCCCCGTTGCCGGGCACGCACGTGATGAGTGCAGAAACGGCGCAGGAGGTAAGAGCGATGCTGGAAACGGTGACCCAACCAGGCGGAACGGCCCTGCGCGCGCAGGTGGTCGGCTATCGCGTGGGCGGCAAGACCGGTACCGCGAAGAAGCTGCAAGGTGGCGCCTACACCGACAAGACCTATGTGGCGTCCTTTGTCGGCATCGCGCCGATCTCCAACCCACGCCTGATCGTGGCGGTGATGATCGACGAGCCAAATGCCGGCTCCTATTACGGCGGCACGGTGGCAGCCCCCGCCTTCAGCAATGTGGTGGCCGGCAGCCTGCGCATGCTGGGTGTGCCGCCCGATGCGCCCTTGAACAATATCCTGCTGCCCGATCCGAACGAGCCGGAAGTGAAGGAGGAAACATGAAGCCAGTGAGCTGGACCCTGCCTCCACTGGATTGGGCGGCGATCGATGCGATTGCCGCAGGTCGCCGCATCGTTGCCGATAGCCGCCGGGTCAGCCCCGGCGATGCCTTTTTGGCCTTCCGCGGCGAATACAGCGATGGCCGCGCCCATATCGGCAATGCGATTGCCGCCGGCGCCGGCTGCGTGCTGTGGGAAAGCGACGACTTCAGCTGGCAGCCGGCATGGCAGGTACCCAATCTGGGCATCCCTGCCCTGCGCGCCCAGGCCGGCATCGTCAGTGCCCATCTGCTCGGCAACCCGAGCCAGGATCTGTGGTGCGTGGGCATTACCGGCACCAATGGCAAGACCAGCTGCGCACACTGGCTGAGCCAGGCCTTCACCCTGCTCGGCCAGCGCCCGGTCATGCTTGGCACGTTAGGCTACGGTTTTCTCGATGCACTGGAAGAAGCCAGCCACACCACGCCCGATGCGGTACGCGTGCAGAACCTGCTCGCCCAGTACCGCGCGGCCGGCGCCAGCCACCTGAGCATGGAAGTCAGCTCGCACGGACTCGAGCAAGCACGCGCGCATGGCGTGGCCTTCGATGTGGCGGTGCTGACCAATCTGACCCGCGACCACCTCGACTACCACGGCGATATGGCCAGCTATGGCGCAGCCAAGCGCAAGCTGTTCGACTGGGAAGGCCTGTCGGCCGCGGTGATCAATGCCGATGACGCCTATGGCGCCGAGCTGCTCAGCCAGCTGCCAGCGGAACTGGCGCTCGGTTACGGGCTCGAAAACGGCGCGCTGCGCGCCACCAGCCTGATCAGCGATCTGTCGGGCATGCAGCTGCAGATCAGCTCGCCCTGGGGCGAGGCGACGCTGCGCAGCCCGCTGCTCGGTCGCTTCAATGCCTACAACCTGCTCGCCTGCCTGGGCGTGCTGCTGAAAAGCGGCGTGGCGCTCGATACTGCCTGCGCCGTGCTCGGCCAGATCGAGTCGGCCAAGGGGCGCATGCAACGCCTGGGCGGCGGCGCCAAGCCGCTGGTGGTGGTCGACTACGCCCACACGCCGGATGCGCTCGAGAAGGCACTGGCCACGCTGCGCGAAGTGATGCCCAGCCGGCGTCGCCTCTACTGCGTATTCGGCTGCGGCGGCGACCGCGACCGCGGCAAGCGCCCGCTGATGGGCCGTATTGCCTGCCAGCTGGCCAATACCGTGATCATCACCAACGACAACCCGCGCACCGAAGATCCGCGCCAGATCATCCGCGACATCCTCGATGGCGTGGATGGCGCGGCGGCCGAGCAGGGTCAGCACGGTGATTACAGCGTGCAGAGCGACCGCGCCGCGGCGATCCGCTCGGCCATCGAACTGGCCGAGCCGGGCGATGTGGTGCTGATCGCCGGCAAGGGTCATGAGGAATATCAGGACGCGAATGGTGTGAAGGCGCCGTTCAGCGATGTTGCAACTGCCGAGGCCGCCCTGGCCCACTGGAAAGCCCTAAAAGCATGAATCAAGCAATGCTGCCCCTGTCAGTCACCGCCAGCGCCGTCAACGGCCAGCTGCTGGGTGAGGCCGCGGCCAGCTTTCTGCGCGTGAGCACCGACAGCCGCGATATCCGCGCCGGTGATCTCTTCGTCGCCCTGAAAGGCGAGCGCTTCGATGGCCACGACTATGCCGAGCAGGCGCTCGCACAGGGCGCAGCCTGCGTGCTGGTGGAAGCCGGCCGCCTGCCCGCGCTGGCCGGCAACCGCATTGAAGTGGCCGACACCCTGGCCGCACTCGGCCAGCTGGCCGCCTTCTGGCGCCGCCAGTTCAGCGCCCCGGTGGTCGGTGTTACCGGCACCAATGGCAAGACCAGCGTGAAGGAAATGCTCGCCGCCATCTTGCGCAGCAAGGTCGGTGACGCCGCCGTGCTGGCCACGGCCGGCAATCTGAACAACCACATCGGCGTACCGCTGATGCTGCTGCGCCTGCGCGCCGAGCACCAGTTCGCGGTGCTGGAAATGGGCATGAACCATTTCGGCGAGATCCGCTACCTGACCAAGATGGCCAAGCCCGATGTGGCCGTGGTCAATAACGCCGGCGCCGGCCATCTGGAATTCCTCGGCTCGGTCGAGGGTGTGGCCCAGGCCAAGGGCGAGATCTTCGAAGGTCTGGCGGCCGATGGGCGCGCGGTAGTCAATGGCGATGACGCCTATGCCGCGCTGTGGCGCGGTCTGGCCGGCCACCGGGCCGTGCTGGCTTTTGGCTTGAACGGCGGCGATGCCCATGCCGAGCAGCTGCAGATCGAGGCGCTGCAAAGCCGCTTCACGCTCTGCCTGCCCAGCGGGCGCGCCGACGTGCTGCTCAAGGTGCCTGGTGAACACAATGTGCGTAATGCGCTGGCCGCCGCCGCCGCCGCCCATGCACTGGGCCTGGCGCCGGTCGAGATCGCCGCTGGCCTGGCCAGCTATGCCGGCACCAAGGGTCGCCTGCAGCAGAAGCAAGCTGCCAATGGCGCGCTGGTCATCGACGACAGCTACAACGCCAACCCGAATTCCATGCGTGCCGCCGTGGATGTGCTGGCTGCACAGGCTGCGCCGCGCGTGCTGGTGCTCGGCGATATGGGCGAGATCGGCAGCGATATTGCCGAACACCATCGCGCCATCGGTGCCTATGCGCAGGCCGCCGGCATCGAGCGCCTGTTCGCCACCGGCGAGCAAATGCAGCAGGCCGTGGCCGCCTTTGGCGCTGGTGCCAACTGGTTTGCCAACCACACCGCCCTGCTGCGTGCCCTGAATACCGAACTGACCCCGACCAGCACCGTGCTGGTGAAGGGATCGCGCTTCATGCAGATGGAGCGCGTGGTGAATGAATTGACCCAGCCGGCTGCCGGCAAGGGGGAAAACTAAATGCTGCTCTTACTGGCTAACTGGCTCGGCGACTCGGTCCGCGCCTTCAATGTGTTCAACTACATCACGCTGCGTGCGGTGCTGGCCACCATGACCGCGCTGTTCATCAGCTTCCTGCTCGGCCCCTGGGTGATCCGCAAGCTGACCGAGCTGAAGGTCGGCCAGGCAGTGCGCAATGACGGCCCGCAGACCCATCTGGTCAAGGCCGGTACGCCCACCATGGGCGGCACACTGATCCTGCTGTCGATTGGCCTGACCACGCTCCTGTGGGCCGATCTGTACAACAAATATGTGTGGGTGGTGCTGCTGGTCACCCTGGGCACCGGCGTGATCGGCTTTGTGGACGATTACAAGAAAGTGGCGCTGAAGAACCCCAAGGGCCTGACCAGCCGCCAGAAGCTGTTCTGGCAATCGCTGATCGCCATCGGCGCCGGGCTCTACCTCGCCAATAGCGCCACCCTGCCGGCCAATACCGAATTCATCGTGCCCTTCTTCAAGCACATCGCCTACCCGTTCGGCACGGTCGGCTTCCTGGTACTCACCTATCTGGTCATCGTCGGCACCTCGAATGCGGTGAACCTGACTGACGGCCTAGATGGCCTGGCCATCCTGCCCACCGTGATGGTGGCGATGGCCCTGGCCATCTTTGCCTATGTGGCCGGTCACGCCAAGTTCGCCGCCTACCTGCTGCTGCCGCATATCCCCGGCGCGGGCGAGCTGGCGGTGTTCTGTGCGGCCATGGCCGGCGCCGGTCTCGGCTTTCTGTGGTTCAACGCTTACCCGGCCGAAGTGTTCATGGGCGATGTGGGCGCGCTGGCCCTGGGCGCCGCACTCGGCACCGTGGCCGTCATCGTGCGCCAGGAAATCGTGCTGGCGGTAATGGGCGGCGTGTTCGTCGTGGAAGCACTGAGCGTGATGATCCAGGTGGCCAGCTTCAAGCTGACCGGCAAGCGGGTATTCCGCATGGCGCCCCTGCACCATCACTACGAATTGAAGGGCTGGAAGGAAACCCAGGTGGTGGTGCGTTTCTGGATCATCACCATGCTGCTGGTCCTGGCCGGCCTTGCCACCCTGAAACTGCGTTAAGGAAGCCGATTCATGCACCTCGCGGGCAAACACATCACCGTCGTCGGTCTGGGCATCACCGGTCTGTCGGCCGCCAAATGGCTGGCACGGCATGGTGCGGTCGTCACCGTGGCCGATAGCCGCAGCACGCCGCCAGGGCTCGATGAGCTGCGCGCGCTGCTGCCGCAGGTGCCGGTCAAGCTCGGCGCATTCACCGAATCGACCTTTGCCGGCGCCGAGCTGCTGGTGGTAAGCCCGGGCGTGCCGCTGGCCGAGCCGCATATCGCCGCCGCAGTCGAACGCGGTATCGAGGCGATCGGCGATATCGAGCTGTTCGCGCGCGCGCGCCTGGCCGTGGATGCGAAGTCCAAGGTGATCGCCATCACCGGCTCGAACGGCAAGTCCACCGTGACCAGCATGGTGGGTGCCATGTGCGAGGCGGCCGGTCTGAACACCATCGTGGCCGGCAATATCGGCACCCCGGTGCTGGATGTGGTCACCGAGATCGAAACCGAAGCCCGCCCCAAGCCCGATGTGTGGGTGCTGGAGCTGTCGAGCTTCCAGCTGGAAACCACCTTCAGCCTGGCGCCCGATGCGGCCGCCGTGCTGAATGTGAGCGAAGACCATCTCGATCGCTACGACTCGATGCTCCACTACGCGATGGCCAAGGCGCGCGTGTTCGAAGGCCTGGGCGCCATGGTGCTGAACCGCGAGGACGGCTACTGCCGCGGCATGGCCCGTGCCGGCCGCCAGGTGTTCTGGTTCGGCCTCGATACCCCGCGCTCGCCCACCGAGTACGGCCTGCGCAAGATCGGCACCGATTTCGAGCTGGTCTGCGGCGACTTCGCCCTGATGCTGGCATCCGAGCTGCCGCTGGCCGGCTTGCACAATGCGGCCAATGCGCTGTCGGCCCTGGCGCTGACCCGTGCGATTGGCCTGCCCACGCTGCCGCTGGTGTCGGCACTCAAGCGCTTCAAGGGCTTGCCGCACCGTGTGGAGTTCGTGGCCGAGGTGGCGGGCGTGCGTTACTACGACGACTCCAAGGGCACCAATGTGGGCGCTACCGAAGCGGCGCTGAAAGGCATGACTCAGCCGGTGGTGCTGATCGCCGGTGGCGATGGCAAGGGCCAGGACTTCAGCCCGCTGGCCGCGGCCTGCCAGGGCAAGGTGCGCGCCGCCGTGCTGATCGGCCGCGATGGCCCGCAGGTGCGCGCCGCGCTGGCTGCGACCACGGTCAAGCTGATCGACGCCAAGAGTATGGAGGAGGCGGTGCAACTGGCTGCGGCCGAGGCCCAGGTGGGCGATGCCGTGCTGATGTCCCCGGCCTGCGCCAGCCTCGATATGTTCAAGAACTACGCTCATCGCGCGGAAGTGTTTATCGCCGCGGTGAAGGCATTGGAGCACTAAGCAGTGAAGCTGTTCTATCAGGCCCTCAAGCGGCGCCCCAGCATGCACGGCTATGACCAGTCCCTGGTCTGGTCGGTGCTGCTGCTGCTCGCCGTCGGCCTGGTCATGGTCTATTCGGCCTCCATCGCCGCGGCCGATGTGGACCGTGATACCGGTTTCCGCTCCGGCTACTACCTGGTGCGCCACAGCATCTTCCTGGTGGTGGCATTCTCGGCCGCCTTTATCGCCTTCCAGATCCCGATCCGGGTCTGGCAGCAGTACGCGCCCTATCTATTCCTGATCGGCACCGCGCTGTTGATCATGGTGCTGATTCCCGGCGTGGGGCGTGAGGTTAATGGCTCGAAGCGCTGGCTGTCGCTGTTCGTGATCAATCTGCAGCCCTCCGAGCTGATGAAGTTCTTCGTGGTGCTGTACGCGGCCGACTACACGGTACGTAAGGCCGCCTATATGCACAGCCTGGTGAAGGGCTTCTTCCCCATGTTCGTGGTCATGCTGGTCACTGGCGTGCTGCTCCTGGCCGAGCCGGACTTCGGCGCGCTGACCGTGATCACCGCCATCGCCATGGGCATCCTCTTCCTTGGCGGTTTCGACTGGCGCCTGTTCGGCGGCCTGATGGTGGCCCTCTTGGTCGGCTTCGTGCTGTTCATCGTGATCGAGCCGTACCGGATGGCGCGCGTGGTCGGCTTCATGGACCCGTGGAAAGACCCATACGGCAAGGGCTATCAGCTCTCGCATTCGCTGATCGCCTTCGGGCGCGGCGAATGGTTCGGCGTCGGCCTTGGCGGCTCGGTCGAGAAGCTCAGCTATCTGCCCGAGGCGCATACCGACTTCCTGATGGCCATCATCGCCGAGGAATTCGGCTTTGTCGGGGTCACGCTGGTGGTGCTGCTGTTCGCCTGGCTGGTGTTCCGCGCCTTCGCCATCGGCATCCAGGCCGCCAAGCTCGAACGCTATTACTCGGCCCTGGTCGCCCAGGGCATCGGCATCTGGCTCGGTGTGCAGTCGGTGATCAATATCGGCGTGAACGTTGGCCTCCTGCCCACCAAGGGCCTGACCCTGCCCCTGCTGTCCTTCGGCGGCTCCGGCATCCTGGCCAATCTGGTCGCGCTGGCGGTACTGCTGCGCGTGGATTGGGAGAATCGCCAGATGATGCGGGGGTACACAGTGTGAATGCGCGAGAACTACTGGGCGTGCGCTGCGAGGTATGGGCACCTTTTGGTGCACAACTGCCTGCCGGCATATCGACCCCGGCCATGATGACCAGCGTCGGTGGCGGTCGAGGCGCCGCAGCACGTACTGCAGCGCAGTCCTCGCGCGGCGAGGCCTTGCCGCGCCGTACCCTGCTGGTCATGGCCGGCGGTACCGGTGGGCATATCTTCCCGGCGCTGGCCGTGGCCAAGGAAATGCAGGCACGTGGCTGGCAGGTGGTGTGGCTCGGTGCGCGCGGCAAGATGGAAGCAGAGCTGGTGCCCAAGCACGGCATCCCCATCGAGCTGCTCAGCATCGGCGGCGTGCGCGGCCAGGGCCTGGTGCGCAAGCTGGTGCAGCCGCTGGAGCAGGCGATTGCCTTATGGAAGTCGGTCGCGGTGATCTTCCGTCACCGGCCCGATGCGGTGATCGGCTTTGGCGGCTTTACCGGCTTCCCGGGTGGCATTGCCGCCACGCTGTTGTGGAAGCCGCTGATCGTGCACGAGCAGAACTCGGTGGCCGGCCTGACCAATAAGCTGCTGTCCCATCTGGCCGAGCGCGTGCTGACCGCCTTCCCGAGCGCCTTTCCCAAGCAGGGACAGCTGGTCGGTAACCCGGTGCGCCCCGATATTGCCGCCCTGCCCGCGCCGGCCGAGCGCTTTGCGCACCGCACGGGTCCGCTGCGCGTGCTGGTGGTGGGTGGCAGCCTGGGCGCGGCCGCCCTCAATAGCGCGGTGCCCAAGGCGCTGGCCTTGCTGGCACCCGAGCAGCGCCCGCAGGTCATCCACCAGGCGGGCAGCAAGCAGATCGAACAACTGCGCGCCAACTACGCCGAAGCCGGCGTGGCCGGCGAGTGCGTGGCCTTTATCGACGATATGGCGCAGGCCTATGCCGAGGCCGATCTGGTGATCTGCCGTGCCGGCGCGCTGACCGTGGCCGAGCTCGCTGCCGCCGGGGTGGCATCGATTCTGGTGCCGTTTCCGCATGCCGTGGATGACCACCAGACCGGCAATGCCCAATACCTGAGCGAGGCCGGTGCCGGCCTGCTTATCCAGCAGCGCGAACTGACGCCCGAGTGGTTGGCCGCGCAGCTGGGCGAACTGAAACGCGAGCGCCTCGTGAGCATGGCCGAGGCGGCCAGAAACAAGGCCTTGCCCGCTGCCACCCAGGTGGTGGCGGACATCATTGAGGAAGTAACAGCATGAAACACAAGGTCAAACGCATCCATTTCGTCGGCATCGGTGGTGCCGGCATGTGCGGCATCGCCGAGGTGCTGCTGAATCTGGGTTTCGACGTGTCGGGCTCGGACCTGGGCGAAAGCGCGGTCACTGCGCGTCTGCGCGAAGCGGGCGCCATGGTCTTCATCGGCCATGACGCGGCCTACCAGCAGCATGCCGATGTGGTGGTCACCTCCACCGCGGTGAAGGCCGACAACCCGGAAGTGCTGGCCGCGCGTGCGCGCCAGGTGCCGGTCATTCCGCGCGCCATGATGCTGGCCGAGCTGCTGCGCTTCCGCCAGGGTATTGCGGTGGCCGGTACGCACGGCAAGACCACCACCACCAGCCTGATCGCCTCGATCCTGGCCGAAGCCGGTCTCGACCCCACCTATGTGATTGGCGGCAAGCTGACCGCGGCTGGCACCAATGCCAAGCTCGGCCGCGGTGACTTCATCGTGGTGGAAGCGGACGAATCGGACGCGTCTTTCCTGATGTTGCAGCCGGTGCTGGCCGTCATCACCAATATCGATGCCGACCATATGGACACCTATGGTCACGACTTCGTGAAGCTCAAGCAGGCCTTCCTCGATTTCATCAGCCACCTGCCTTTCTATGGCCGCGTGGCGCTGTGCATCGACGACCCGAATGTGCGCGCCATCCTGCCCATGGTGTCCAAGCCGGTCACCACCTATGGGGTGAGCGCGGATGCCACGCTGCGTGCGGAAAACATCCGTGCGCTGCCGGGCGGCAAGATGCAGTTCGACGCGGTGTGGAAGAACGGCATCGAGTACCGGATCGCCATCGAGCTGAACGCGGCCGGCCACCACAATGTGCTGAACAGCCTGGCCGCCATCGCTATCGGCCTCGAGGTCGGTGCCTCGGAAAGCGCCATCCAGAAGGCGCTGGCCGACTTCGGCGGCGTGGGTCGGCGCTTCCAGCACTACGGCGAGGTGGCCCTGCCCCACGGCGGCAGCGCCGTGGTCATCGACGACTACGGCCACCACCCGGTCGAAATGGCCGCCACCCTGTCCGCCGTGCGCGGCGCCTACCCGGACAAGCGTTTGCTGCTGGCTTTCCAGCCGCACCGCTACACGCGCACGCGCGACTGTTTCGAAGACTTCGCACGCGTGCTGTCCAGCACCGATGCCCTGGTGCTGACCGAGGTGTATGCCGCCGGCGAAACCCCCATCGTGGCGGCCGATGGCCGCGCGCTGACCCGCGCCGTGCGCGTGCACGGCAAGGTCGAGCCGCTATTCGTCGAAGACATCGCCGCCCTGCCGGCCGCTATTCTTGAACACGCCCGCGACGGCGATGTGATCGTCACCATGGGTGCCGGCTCCATCGGCGCCGTGCCGGGCAAACTGGTAGCAAAAGCATGAACAAGTACGGAAAAGTCGCCGTCGTGATGGGCGGTAGCTCTTCGGAGCGCGAAGTGTCGCTGATGAGCGGCGCTGGCGTCTTGGCCGCGCTGCAGTCGCGCGGCGTGGATGCACACCAATTCGACCCGAGCGAAAAGCCGCTCTCAGCACTCAAGGATGAGGGCTTTGAGCGCGCCTTCCTGATCCTGCACGGCCCGGGTGGCGAGGACGGCACGATTCAGGGTGCGCTTGATTTCATGGGCCTGCCTTATACCGGCTGCGGCGTGATGGCCTCGGCCATCGGCATGGACAAGCTGCGCACCAAATTGCTGTGGCGCGCGCTCGGCCTGCCGATTCCGGCCTTCGAGCTGCTGGACGAGCACAGCGACTTCGCCGCGGTGGAGGCGCAGCTCGGCCTGCCGCTGTTCGTAAAGCCGGCCACCGAGGGTTCCAGCATCGGCGTGATCAAGGTCAAGGAGGCCGGTGAGCTGAAGGCCGCCTTTGAAGAAGCGCGCAAATACGACCGCCTGGTGCTGGCCGAGCAGTTCATCGGCGGCGGCGAGTACACGGCGCCCATCATGGGCGACGCGGTGAACGGTTACACCGTGTTGCCGATGATCAAGATCGAGCCGGCCACCGAGTTCTACGACTACCAGGCCAAGTACTTCCGCGACGACACCGTCTACCGCTGCCCCTGCGGCATCGCCCCGGCCCAGGAGGCCGAGATCGCCGAGCTGGTCAAGCAGGCGTTCTGGGCCATCGGCGGGCAGAGCTGGGCGCGCGTGGACTTCCTGATGGACGAGCTGGGCAACCCTTACCTGCTGGAGGTGAACACCGCCCCGGGCATGACCAGCCACAGCCTGTTCCCCATGGGTGCCAAGGCCGCCGGCCTCAGCTACGAGGACATCGTGCTGCGCATCCTCGATACGACTTTGTCGGGTAAGGCGTGAGGTGTTAGGGCTGAGGTGCAGTGCCGTGAAAAGGATAAGCAGATGAGCGCTTGGCAGGCAGTGAGCAGGTTTGACGCGAGCAGCGCCGGTGGCATGGCCACGGCGGCAGGCACGCGCACGCCTCACGCCTCACGCCTCTCTCCTGACTGCGGGGGCATCGGCTGATGTGGGACAAACCACAGGCATTGAACTGGCTGGCCAATCTCTTAATCGGCCTTGCCGTGCTGCTGTTCCTGTATGCCGCGCTGCTGGTGATCATCCACTCGCCGCTGTTCCCGGTGCGGCAGATCAAGGTCGAGGGCAGCCTCGCCCATGTCACGCGCGAGCAGTTGCAATACATCGTGAAGAACGAGCTCAAGGGCACCTTCTTCACCCTGGACCTGAACAAGACACGCTCGGCTTTCGAGAAACTGCCCTGGGTGCGCCAGGTCAATCTGCGCCGGCGCTGGCCCGACCGGCTCGATGTGACCATCGAGGAGCATGTGGCGCTGGCGCGCTGGGGCACGGTGGGGCTGTTGAATACCCATGGCGAGCGTTTCGACGCCGCCAGCAATGAAGTACTGCCGGTGCTGGAAGGCCCGGAGGGCAGCGAGCAGGAAATGGCCTTTGGCTATATCGGCTTTCGCAACCAGCTGGCCGTCATCGGCCGCAAGCCCAACCATCTATGGCTGTCGCCGCGCCGCGCCTGGCGCCTGCAGCTAGATGGCAAGTTATTGGTGGAAATCGGTCGGGACAACCCCGAGCAACGCCTGGCGAAGTTCGTGGATGCCTATCCGCGCACGCTGGCGGTGATCACCCAGCCGATTTCCTATGTGGATTTGCGTTACCCGAACGGGTTCGCAGTCCGGCTACCCGGCGGCTTGCCCGCCGCCAGGCCGGCGCCCAAGGCGACCTGAGCGCGGGGCGGTAATGAATAGTGCTTTTGGAGAATGACGGTGAATAAACCGAACACAACGAAGAACCTGCTGGTCGGCCTCGACATCGGTACCTCGAAGATCGTGGCACTGGTGGCGGAAGTGCTGCCCGATGGCCGCATGGACATCATCGGCCTGGGGCAGGCTCCGTCCAAGGGCCTGAAAAAAGGCGTGGTGGTCAATATCGAGTCCACGGTCGGTGCCATCCAGCGCGCGCTGGAAGAGGCCGAGCTGATGGCCGACTGCAAGATCCGCGAAGTGCTGACCGGCATCGCCGGCAGCCATATCCGCAGCTTCAACTCGCACGGCATGGTGGCGATCAAGGACAAGGAAGTCACCCAGGCCGATGTGGACCGGGTGATCGAAACCGCCCGCGCGGTGAACATCCCCACCGAACACCAGATCCTGCACATCCTGACCCAGGAATTCATCATCGACGGTCAGGAAGATGTGAAGGAGCCGCTGGGCATGAGCGGCGTGCGCCTGGAAGTGAAGGTGCATATCGTCACCGGTGCCATCTCCGCCGCGCAGAACATTACCAAGTGCGTGCGTCGCTGCGGCCTGGAGATGAATGACCTGATCCTGCAGCCGCTGGCCAGCGCGATGAGCGTGCTAAGCGAGGACGAGAAGGAGCTGGGCGTCTGCCTGATCGATATCGGCGGCGGCACCACCGATATCGCGGTGTTCTGCGATGGCGCGATCCGTCATACCGCGGTGATTCCGATTGCCGGCGACCAGATCACCAACGATATCGCCATGGCCCTGCGCACCCCGACCAAGGAAGCCGAGGACATCAAGCGCGCGCACGGCATTGCCCTGCGCCAGCTGGCCGACCCGCAACAGATGATTGAAGTACCGGGCGTGGGCGAGCGCGGACCGCGCCAGCTCAACCGCCAGACCCTGGCCGAGGTGATCGAGCCGCGCGTGGAAGAGCTGTACAGCCTCGTGCAGGCCGAATTGCGCCGCTCGGGCTTCGAGGAACGCCTGTCCAGCGGCATCGTGATTACCGGTGGCTCGGCCCAGATGCAGGGCATGGTCGAACTCGGCGAGGAAGTATTCCACCTGCCGGTGCGCCTAGGCGTGCCCAAGTACGTGGGCGGCCTGGCCGAAGTGGTGAAGAACCCGCGCTTTTCCACCGCCGTGGGCCTCTTGGTACTCGGCAAGCAGCAAGCACAGCGCAATGGTTTCAAGGCGATGCAGGGCGCCAGCTTCGGCGGCCTGATCGAACGCATGAAGACGTGGTTTCAGGGCAATTTTTGAGTTGAAAGCCGGCGGCAGCCTGCTGCCGGCACTTTCTTATTAAGTAGTTAGTTCGGGCAAAGAGGAGAGAGCAATGCCTATTTCGTTTCTGGAAGCAGCGCAGGACATTGCACCAGTCGCCAGAATCAAGGTGATCGGTGTCGGTGGTTGCGGCGGTAATGCCGTCGATCACATGATTGATTCGGGTGTCACCGGCGTGGAATTCATCTGCGCCAACACCGATGCACAGGCTTTGAAGCGCAACCGCGCCGATAACGTGGTGCAACTGGGTGGCAACCTGACCAAGGGCCTGGGCGCTGGCGCCAACCCGGACATCGGCCGCGCCGCGGCAGAAGAAGACCGTGAACGTATCGGCGAACTGCTCGATGGCGCCGATATGGTGTTCATCACCGCCGGCATGGGCGGCGGCACCGGC
Organism: Chitinimonas taiwanensis DSM 18899; assembly: GCF_900119825.1. GTDB lineage: Bacteria > Pseudomonadota > Gammaproteobacteria > Burkholderiales > Chitinimonadaceae > Chitinimonas > Chitinimonas taiwanensis. Next base: position 76,737 of record NZ_FPKR01000012.1, read on the forward strand.
ACCGGTGCAGCCCCCATCGTGGCGCAGATCGCGCGTGAACGCGGCATCCTGACCGTGGGCGTGGTCACCCGTCCGTTCGCCTTCGAAGGCAAGCGCCAGAAGGCCGCGCAAGCCGGTATCGAAGAGCTGAACAAGTACGTCGATTCGCTGATCATCATCCCGAACGACAAGCTGATGCAGGTGCTCGGCGATGATGTGTCCTTCAAGGATGCCTTCAAGGCCGCCGACGATGTGCTGCGCGGCGCCGTGGCCGGCATCGCTGAAATCATCAATGTGCCGGGCCTCGTGAACGTGGACTTCGCTGACGTGAAGGCCGTGATGACCGAGATGGGCATGGCGATGATGGGTTCAGCCCATGCCGAAGGCGTGGACCGCGCGCGCATTGCCGCCGAAGCGGCCGTGGCCAGCCCGCTGCTGGAGGATGTGAGCCTGAACGGCGCGCGTGGCGTGCTGGTCAATATCACTGCCGACTACAGCCTGAAGATGCGCGAAGTGCACGAGGTGATGGATGCGATCAAGGCCTACACGGCCGAGGACGCACGCATCATCTTCGGTACCGCCTTCGACGAGAATATGGGCGACAAGATCCGCGTGACCCTGGTGGCCACCGGTCTGGGCGGCCGTGAGGCGAAGAAGAGCCCGAATCTGCACATCGTGCAGCGCACGGGTACCGACGATATGCCGGCCCAGATGGACTACGAGCAATACGACCAGCCAGCCGTATTCCGCACCGGCCGCCGCGCCGGCAGCGTGAATGCCGCGGTCGAATCGCCGCGTGGCACCGTGTTTGCCGGTGGCGACATGGACATTCCGGCCTTCCTGCGCAAGCAAGCTGACTGATACGGATGGGAGAGCGTCTACTGCGCACCCCGATTTCGCACCTGCGATGCTCGCCGTACATAGCGTACGGCTGCGCTTCTCGGCGCGAACTCGGGGCGCTCGCTACGACGCCTTCCCATCCTTGCCGTGTGGCATAAGGTGATGAGGGAGCGGATTCGTGCAGTGAGATCATTCACTGCCGTCTCCGTCATGGGTTTTACGCCTCACCCCTAGCAACCTCACGCCTAACGGCCTGATAGCAAGGTTCAATCAGTATCGAATTTGCCATACGGTAAAATCGAGGCATTGTTACCGGTATAAAGCGCCCGTCCATGATCTATCAACGCACTCTGAAATCGCCGATTCACGCTGTTGGCGTTGGCCTGCACTCGGGCGAGAAGGTGGAACTCACCCTCTCGCCGGCGCCGGCCGATACCGGCATTGTGTTCCGGCGCGCCGATCTGCCCGAACGGCCGTCTTTCAGGGTGGGTCCCGACCTCGTCAACGACACCCGACTCTCTTCCACGCTCGTCAAAGACGGCGTGCGGGTGGCCACCATCGAGCACCTGATGTCGGCCTTCGCCGGCCTCGGCATCGACAATGTGCTGGTGGATGTGACCGCGTCGGAAATGCCGATCATGGACGGCAGCGCGGCCCCCTTCCTCTACCTGATCCAGCAGGCTGGCGTGGTCGACCAGAAGGCCAAGAAGCGCTTCGTGCGGGTCAAGAAATCGGTCGAGGCGGTCGAGGGCGACAAATGGGTGCGCCTGCATCCGCATGAGGGTTACAAGGTCAAGCTGACCATCGAATTCAAGCATCCAGCGTTTCAGAAATCGGCCCAGACCGTGGAGCTGGATTTCGCCCAGACCTCCTACATCAAGGAAGTCGCGCGCGCGCGCACCTTCGGCTTCATGCACGAGGTCGAATACATGCGCACCAATAATCTCGGCCAGGGCGGCAGCATGGAAAACGCCATCGTGCTGGACGAGTACAAGGTGCTGAACCAGGAAGGCCTACGCTTCGAGGACGAATTCGTGCGCCACAAGGTGCTCGACGCGATTGGCGATCTGTACATCCTGGGCCACCCGCTGATCGCCAGCTTCGAAGGCTTCAAGTCCGGCCACGCAATGAACAACAAGCTGCTGCGCGTGCTCTTGGCCGACCCGGATGCCTGGGAATACGCGAGCTTTGATAGCCCGGAAGACGCACCGTCTTCCTTCCACCGCTATCTACCCAACCAGATCTGACCATGTTCCTGCTGCTGCGCATCCTGTTCGTGGTCCTGCTGGTGTTGTGGGCCTTCTTCCGCTGGAAGGAGAAAAGCACCGCCGAGCTGCGCTGGCAGCGGCGCCGCCATGCTGTGCAATGGGTGGCAGCCGGTGTTGCCGTCATCATAGTCATCGGCCTGTTTATCGAACGGCTGCTCAGCTAGTGGCACAGGCAATAAAAAACGTCGGCAAGGGGCCGACGTTTTTTATTGGGTGCCGCGCTAGCGATTACTGCGCTTCCTGCTGCACGCCCTCTTCCTTGAACAGAGCCAGATCGCGCACATTCTTCTGTGCGGCCACGGCGGCAAACAGACTCAGCACAAAGGCCATCGCATAAAAGCCCTTCTCGCTCGACGCCAGCGTGGCATTCCACAACCCCACCGCCAGCAGCAAAATCGACAATCCCAGCGACAGCCAGCACAGGCCAAAGTAGATGCCGGTGACCGGCACACCTTCGAGCTTGTCGCGTACGGTCTTTTGCAGCGATACGGCCGAGAAGAGGCCGTACATGAGCAGGGTGAAGTAGTAGCCCTTCTCGTTCAGCTGCAGGGTCGAATTCCACAGGCCCAGGCAGTAAGTCGCCATGCCCGCCACCAAGGCCGCCCAGGACGCGCCCACAAAGGCACTGGTCGGCCGATTCAATCTGCTCTTGCTATCCATCATTCCTCCCTATTGTTCATGCGCTATGCCGCCTGCATCACGGCAGCGCGACTGTAACCCGTCCCGGCACGCACCGCGATAGTCGGCCATGGGTAATCTGGCATAGCGCACAGCGCCATAAGCTCAGCCGGCCGTGGCCGACGCTAGGCGCGGGCGCGCCGCAACAGGCTCACACAGGCCGGGTACAGCAGCCGATGCAAGAAGCCCGACAGGACAGCGGCCACGGTAGCGACGATGGCCGGGAGCACCGCGCCGAAAACAAAGGTCATGCCCAGCACGAAGCCAAACAGATACTCGAGCCGATAAGTAGGCAGAACCAGCCCGGCCGCCAGCACGGTAAAGAACAGGCCGGTGGTCAGCGCGGTATAGCCGGCCAGGAAGGCGCCGGACAAGGCAAGACCCAGCAGCAAGGCCCCAAGCCAGGCATAACGGACAGCAGACCAGCCCTGCGCCTGGGACGCCAGCCGACGCGCAACCGTGTAAGCCGCCGCCCAACCGAGCAAGGGCAGCGCCAGCAGCCCCCACCAGTTGGAAATGGCCGGCAGATCGGGGCTATTGAGCAAATGGTGACTGCGCACGCCACCGTGGCTGAACTCCCAGGCCAGGTGAGCCAGCACCACACCAAGCCCCAAGCTAAACCCCAGCCAGCTGCGCTGAAGCGCGTTTTGCTGCGTCATGTGTTGCTCCATCAACAGGCTTCCTCTTGTTTATTCATCGGTTTAGCGGCTTCGCCGCGAATGCCACGCTAGGCGTGGTTTGGAGCGGGAGTGCGTCCCGCAGCCGCCTTACTTTTCTTGTCTTGCCAAGAAAAGTAAGCAAAAGAAGGCGCGCCCGCTAAGCCGGTCGCTACGCGACTGCCCTGCGCTTGGGCACTTTAGCGGGCGGCGGCAGAACTCGCCCGCTATGCGGGCTCAAACAGCTGCCGCCGACGGCCCCCGCCAAAGCACCCAAGCTCCGGCGACTTAGAGGGCATCAGGGCGCAGCTCCACCTGCCTAGATTTGTTGTGACCGTGGACGAGTTTCTGTGATTTGCTTGCGGTCTGTCTCCAGCGCATCGCAACTCACGGCACCCTCACCCCAACCCCTCTCCCGGAGGGAGAGGGGCAAAACAGCGCGCCGTTTTTTCGGCGCCGATGCTCAAGCACTGCCAGTTCCACGGAGCACCCCATGCCCTCGGTACTCGCCGAGCAGCACAGAAGCTCGCGGGGCTTTCCGGGGCAAGCTGTTTGAGCCGGCCGGAACGGACGGCGAGTTCTTGCCCCGGCCGCGAGCTTCGCGCAGCGCAGGGAACCCGGCGCAGCCGGGCGAGACCGCGGGCGCGCCTTCTTTTGCTTACTTTTCTTGGCAAGACAAGAAAAGTAAGGCGGCTGCGGGACGCACTCCCGCCCTAAACCACGCCTAGCGTGGGTATCGCGGCGCAGCCGCTAAAAAATCGACGCTGCGGGAAACACGTTCTCCACCCTACTTGGCTAATTGGCTTATCTCTTTTTAGTGAGAAGAATATCCTCTTCATATTCAGCACACCACTTCCCCAAATCGATCTCTCGCCATTTATCAAGCGGAGGAAACAACTTCTCATCCTCTGGATTTATCATCCATACGCGAATTTCTTCATTATTAAGCGTCTGCACAACTAGTTGCCAAAGATTTACAATTAAGTTCAAGGCACTCAATTCATCATTTGATCTATTCATGCTCACAGGGGCACCGCGTAAGGCTTCAATAGCAACATGTGAAGTACCATGAACCTCTGGAGTTCTGTAATTTCTATCAAAGCGCTTCAACGGAAGCACATAAAAAACAACCCATCCAAAACTATTATTAGGACCTTGTAGCCATTTTATAAATCCACCCAGCTTCGAGTCACGAGACTTTTTCTTAAATAAAATCCCGCTCTCCACCAAACTTAAGAATTCCATAAAGCACTCAAAAGCAATTCGCGCCGATACCAGTTGCGCCTGACGAAGAGCCCCAGAGATAGACTGATCTCTTGGGCTAAAAGTCTCTTGACCTAGCCCTGATTTGGCACCTGAACTTCCACCTAAAACCAAATATCGCACACAAGCCTCAGACTGGAATACTGATCGAAAGAACATTTCCAGCGCACGTTTCCTTAACCCCTCCTCTAAATTCTGAAACCGCTCACTATTCAGTATTGATTTTGCGCTAGCACTTGCAAATGGGACAGAATCAATTTTTATTGGAATCGGCAATTCCGCTTGAAGAAAATCATCTATCCGCTCAGCAAGACTCTTAGAATCAAGCTGCCGGTACTCCTCAACGCTTAGCTTTCTCACAGCGTCCTCACAAAGTTTGCTTGAAACGGTTACCTACCGAGCATGCGCCCGACTATGCTCCCTCGCCACCACCAGGAAATTCTGCGTCGCCTCTGAAATCCCCGAACCCCGCCGCCAGGCAATGCCAATTTCCAAACGCGGCATTTCCTCCAGGATATTGCGCACCTCCAACCGGTCGCCATCCAGCGACCAGGGGCGGTAGAGCAGATCGGGCAGGATAGAGAGGCCGGCCCCGGTGGCCACCAGCGAGCGCACGGCTTCCACCGATTCGGTGCGCAAGGCCATCTTCGGTTTGAGGCCAGCCGCGCGCCAGAACGCGCGCGTGTTCTCTTCCAGCTCGTCCACCTTCAGCATGATCAGCGCCTCGTCGGCGATTTCCTTGATCGAGATGCTGCCCAGCTCGCGCAGCGAATGATTGGCCGGCAGCCACAGGCGCCACGGCGCCTCGATCAGGGTTTCCGCTTCCAGCGCCTGCTTGTTTTCCACATTCGAGACGATCATCAACGCCACATCGAGCTCGCCGTTCACCAGCAGGTGCTCGAGATAGTCGCGCCGATCCTCCACCACCTGGATTTCCACCTTGGGAAACACGCGCCGGTAGCGGTCGAGCAGATAGGGCAGGAAGTAGCCGGTCATCAGCGGGGTCACGCCCACATTCAGCTTGCCCACCATGGTGTCGGGCCGCGCCGACAGTGCCTGTTGCGCATTTCGCACCGCCGACAGGATCTGGTGCGCATGGCGCAGGAACTGGTGGCCAGCATGGGTCAGCACCATGCCGCGCGCGTGGCGCTGGAACAGGATGGCGCCGAGTTCGGCTTCCAGCGACTTGATCGCCTCGGTGACCACCGATTGGGAGATATTGAGCGACTGGGTGGCGCCGGTGATCGATTCGGCCTCGGCCACGGCGATGAAGTAGCGGATATTTTTGAGCGAGAGGCTCATGACTGGACAATCGCGACGGTGACGCGGCACTCTAGCACAGGCCCCGGGCATGCTTGCCGCACGGCGAAATGCCGGCTGGCACCCTATATATTCAGTGGTTCGCCCTACAACGATCTGGGAAACGATGCCGTCCAGCCCGCCCCGCCCCAGCGAAGCTTTCTTCCAGCGCATCGTCGAAGATGCCGAGGAAGGCGTGTGGCTGATCGACCGCGAACAGCGCACCATTTACCTGAACCCGCGCATGGCCAGCATGCTGGGCGGTACGGTGGATGCGCTGCTGGGCCGCCAGCTGTGGGACTTCATGGACGAGAGCGAAGTCGCCCAGGCGCAGGCCAATCTGCACAAGCGCCAGGCCGGTGTGCGTGAGACACACGAATTCCGCCTGCGCCGGCTAGATGGCAGCCCGCTGTGGGCGCAGCTGAGCACGGCACCGCTGCTCGATCGTGCCGGCCAGTACGAAGGCGCGATGGCCTTCGTGTCCGATATCGGCTGGCGTCACGAGGCCGAGCAGCGCCTGGCCGAGTCGGAACGCACCTATCAGGAATTCTTCGAGCGCAGCCCGAATATCAAGCTGGTGGTCGACCCGGCCGATGGCCGCATCGTCAACACCAACCAGGCCGCGCGCACCTACTACGGCTACACGGCCGAGGAATTCCAGCAGCTGCATATCAGCGATATCAATACCCTGAGCGCGCAGGAAGTGGCCGAAGAGATGCAGCGCGCCACGCGCGAGGAACGCAATGCCTTCCTATTCCGTCACCGCCTGAAAAATGGCGAAGTGCGCGATGTCGAGGTGCGCACGATTCCCATCATCCATGCCGGCAAGCCCTTGCTGCATTCCATCGTGCACGACATCAGCCGCCAGAAGGCGGCCGAACACACGCTGCGGCTGACCCAGTTCTCGGTCGAGCAGGCGGGGCTGGCCGTGCTGTGGGTCGATCAGGCCGGCATCATCCGCTATGCGAATACCTATGCGGGCGAGCTGGCGAACTGCACGCATGCGCAGCTGCTGAACCAGCCGATCTGGGAGTTCAATCTGGGCAGCAGCGAGGCGCGCTGGCCCGAGCTATGGGCGATGGTGAAGAAAGCTGGCGCCAAGAGCATGCGCTCGCTGGCGCGCCGCCTGCCCGATGGCCGCGTGCCGGTCGAGGTGCGCGCCTCCCATCTCCTGTTCGAGGGCGAGGAATTCATGGTCACCTACTCGCTCGATATCAGCGAGCAGGTACAGGCCGAGGGCATGCTGGCCATGCAGCATGCGGCGCTGGAAGCGCTCGCGGCCGGGCACAGCCTGCAGCATCTGCTGCACCTGATTGCCAAGCGGGTGGAGGAGCTGGCGCCCGACACGCTCTGCTCCATCCTGCTGCTGGATGGCGAGCAGCTGAAGACCGGCGCGGCACCCAGTCTGCCCGATGCCTATAGCGAGGCCATCCATGGCGTGCATATCGGCCCGAATGTGGGCTCCTGCGGCACGGCCGCCTATTTCGACCGCAGCGTGGAAGTCAGCGATATCGCCAGCGATCCGCTCTGGGCCGACTACAAGCACCTGGCCCTGCAGCACGGTCTGCACGCCTGCTGGTCCATGCCCATTCATGCCAGCGATGGACGCGTGCTCGGCACCTTCGCGCTCTACTTCCGTGAAAAACGCAGCCCGAATGCCTTCCACCGCAAGATCGTGGCCGCCTGCAGCCATCTGGCCGGCATTGCCATCGAACACCGCGCGGCCGAGGCGCGTGTACATACGCTGGCCTTTTACGATGTGCTGACCGGCCTGCCCAACCGTTCGTTATTTGCCGACCGGGTGGAGCTGGCGCTGGCGCGCGCGCAGCGCGAAGCGAGCCAGGTCGCGCTGATGTTCATCGACCTCGACCGTTTCAAGACCATCAACGATTCGCTCGGCCATGCCACCGGCGACCGCCTCTTGAAGACGGTGGCCAAGCGCCTGGAGGGCCTGGTGCGCGAGTCGGACACCGTCTGCCGCCTGGGCGGCGACGAGTTCGTACTGCTGCTGCCCGACTGCGATATGAATGGCGCAGCACTATTGGCCGAGAAACTGATCGCGGCGGCGGGCGAGCGGGTGGAAGTCGACGGTCTGGTGCTCAGCCCCTCGGCCAGTATGGGCATCAGCCTCTACCCGAGCGATGGCGAAGACTACGACGCGCTGCTCAAGCATGCCGATACCGCCATGTACCGGGCCAAGGAGGGCGGGCGCAACACCTACTGCTTCTACCGTCACGATATGAACGAGGACGCGGCGGCGCGCCTGGAGATGGAAGCCGCGCTACGCTTGGCCTTGGTGCGCGGCGAGTTGCTGCTGTATTACCAACCGCAGCTCGATATCGCCAGTGGCGAGCTGTATGGGCTGGAAGCGCTGCTGCGCTGGCAGCATCCGCAATGGGGCATGGTGTCGCCGGCCAAATTCGTGCCGGTGGCCGAGGAATGCGGGCTGATCGATGTGATTGGCGCCTGGGTGCTGGACGAAGCCTGCCGGCAGATGGCCGAGTGGCAGCGCATAGGGGTGGCTGTGCCGCGCGTGGCGGTCAATCTCTCGGTGCGCCAGTTCCGTCACGACAATCTGCCCCAGCGCGTGGAAGAGACCCTGGCGCGCCATCAGCTGCGCGCCGATCAGCTCACGCTGGAGATTACCGAGAGCCTGATGATGCTGCGCGACGACGACACGCTGAATGCGCTGCGCCGCCTCGACGGCATGGGCATCACGCTGGCAGTGGATGACTTCGGCACCGGCTATTCCAGCCTGGGTTATCTGAAGCGTTTTCCGGTGCGCGAACTGAAGCTCGATCAGAGCTTTGTGCGCGATCTGAGCGACGACCCGGACGACCGCGCGCTGGCCAGCGCCGTGGTACGCATTGGCCAGAGCCTGCGCCTGAAGGTGGTGGCCGAGGGCGTGGAGACGGCCGAGCAGCTGGAGTTCCTGCGCGGCGAAGGCTGCGATATCGCCCAGGGCTATCACTTCGCCCGCCCCATGGGCGCCGATAGGCTGGCCGGCTGGGTGCGCGAACGGCGCTAGCCTAGGCCTAGGGACGCTGACTTACTCGTTTACTCAATGATCAGCTCACCACCCGGCGAAGCCGGGTGCGAATCGACAACGCCAACGCAACGCTTCCCCTTGTTTTATTCCACCCCCTCCGCCCCCGCCGCTGCGGGGGAACCGCGCTAAGGCGCGACAAGGGAATGAATCAGCACCGCCCTGGCGACTACGCCACCCCGGCCAGTGCACGCAAGCGCTCGGCCAGCCCGCTGGCGCGGCGCGTTTCCCGCCCCAGGCCCACCGCCAGCGTGGTGCCTGAACCCCACAGCTTGACGCTACGCCGCGCGCGGGTCAGCGCTGTGTACACGAGGCTGCGGCTGAGCACGGCCACCTCCTCATCCGGCAGCAAGAGCCATACGGCCTGGAATTCCGAACCTTGCGACTGGTGCACGGTCAGCGCGAATGCGCTGTCGTGGCTGGGCAGGCGCGCGGGCGCCCAGGCGCGGCTACCTTCGCCATCGGCGAAATGCACGCGCAGGCCATCTGGCCCCGCCAGGGTCAGGCCCACATCGCCATTGGCGAGGCCCAGCGCCGCATCGTTGGCACGCACGATGACGGCGCGCCCCGCATACCAGGGGTTACGGCGCACATCCTGCTGCATGAGGCGGGTTTCGATCAGGCGGTTGATGGCAGCCACGCCCACCGGCCCCTCGCGCACCGCGCACAGGAGGCGCAGGCGGTTGAAGGCGGCCAGCGCGGCCGGGAAATCATGCCGGGCAATCGCGGCGCGGTAGTCGGCCAGCTGCGGCGCCAGCGCATCGAGCAGCTGCGGCAGCCAGTCGATCACCCTACCCGGCTGCCAGTCCACATCGGCGCGCCCAGCCTGCAAAAGCGCCAGCGTGGCCGGCACATCGCCGGCATTCACGCTGCGCGCCAAAGCGCCGATGCCGCTATCGGCACCGAAGCGATGACTGTGTTGCAGGCGGGCAATGCCGTCCTGCAGGGCCGGGCCCGCGCACAGCGGCGCGGCGGGTGGCTGGCCTTCGGTGCCGGTGGCCGCCTGCAGGCGCGCCCAGGCCGGCGCGCTATGCCCGGCCAGATCGACCAGCTCGGCAAAGGCCGAACCAGCTTCCACCGAGGCCAGTTGGTCGCGGTCGCCGAGCAGGATCAGCCGCGCCTGGACCGGCAGGGCGGCCAGCAGGCGGCGGAACAGCGCCAGATCGATCATCGAGGCTTCATCCACCACCAGCGCGTCCAGCGCCAGCGGGTTGTCCGGCCCGTGGCGCGGCGTGGCCGAATCGGGCCGATAGCCGAGCAGGCGATGCAGGGTCTGCGCGCGGTGCGGCAGCGCGGCCTGGGCCACCAGGTCGAGACCGAGCTGCTGCTTGGCACCGTTCAGGGCCTCTACCATGCGGGCGGCCGCGCGCCCAGTGGGGGCGGCCAGCACGATGCGGCAGCGCGGTTCCAGCTGCAGCAGGGCAGCCAGCACCTTGGCCACCGTGGTGGTCTTGCCGGTGCCCGGCCCGCCGGAAATCAGCGCGATGCGATTGAGCAGCGCGGTGGCGGCCGCCAGGCGCTGACCGTCCTGGGGCGCGCTGCCGGCAAACAGCGGCGTGAGCGCGGCCTTCACCTGCTCGGGCGCCAGCGCGCTCGGCCCGGCGCGTTCGTGCAGCATGCGCGCGAGCTCAGTCTCATCCGCCCACAGCCTGGCCAGATAGAGCCGCTCGCCATCGCGCACAAACGGTGCATAGTCACCCGGCGCGCCGACAAAGCCGCTCGCATCCAGCGCCGCCAAGCAGTCGGCCAAGGCGGGCAGCCGTTCGCCCTGCCAGCTTTGCCCGGCCACTTGCGCGAGTGCAATGCACACATGGCCTTCACTTGCGCCTCGCAAGGTCAGCGCGGCTAGCTGCAGGGCGGTCTCGGGCGCGGCCGGGAAGGCCTGCCCCAGCCATTCGAGCAATTCGGCGGCAAACGGCGGCAACAAGGCGGTATTGATCATGCGCGCGCTCCGCACAGCAGATCTTCCAGGCCCTGGATCAGGCTCAGCGTGGGCCGGTAGCGCCACAGCCCGCCGCCGGGTAGGCCGCGCAAAAACAGATAGAGCGCGCCGCCGAAGTCGCGCGCGTAGTCGTAGCTGCGCAGACGCCAACGCAGATAGCGGTGCAGGGCCACGCAGTAGATGAGCGCCTGCAGATAGTAGTGTTCCTCGGCCATCGCGTTTTCCAGCTCGGCCGCGCCATAGCTGGCTAGGCGGTTGGACTTCCAGTCCAGCACGTAATGGCGGCCATCCAGCACGCAGGTCAAATCGATAAAACCTTTCAGATAACCGGCGCCGACCTCGGCGCTCAGGCTCTCGGCCGCCGCGGCAAAGCGCGCGGGCAGGCCATGACGCGGGTCGGCCAGCAGGGCAGCCAAGGCGCGCCAGGCAAACGGCTGTAAACGGTAGGTGAATTCCAGCTCCACCATGCGCTGCGCGGCCGGCACCTGTTGCAGGCTGGCGCCGTGCTCGCCCAGCGGGGTGGCCAGCGCCACCTCGACCAGATCGGCCGCCATCTCGGTCCAGCTTGGTTCAAAGCCATGCGCGAGCAGCTGCTTGCGCGCCATCGCCTCCAGGCCAAGGCGGTCCTGGCGGCAGAAATCCCAGTTCTCGAACAGCGCATGCAGGCAGACACCGGCGCGCGCACCGGCCGGGAAGGTATCGAAGCGACCAGCCTCGGGCAGCGGCAGCAGCGGCTCGGCCAGCCGCCCATCATGATCGGGCGCCTCGGCATGCACGCCAGCGGTCAGCGCCGAGAAGCTGCTCATGCGCCACTGCCAGCCCAGGCGGCGGGTAAGGCTGGCCAGCTGCGGCACGGGCGCGGCCTCGGCCGGCGCCGGGGTCGCCGCCACTTCACTGCTCAGCGCCGCCGCCCAGTCCATCTGGGCAGCCGGGCCGGCTGCGCACAGCGCGGCAATCTCGCCCTGCAGCTCGGCCGCCGCACGCTGGCGTTCGGCGCCGCCGGCCAATAGCCAGCCCAGGGCCGAGCTCGCCATATCCTTGACCTCGCCCCAGGCAATGAAGCAGGCGCTCTTCGGCCGGGTCAGCGCCACATACAAGAGGCGCAGCTTCTCGGCCAGGCGCTCCTCGCGCGCCTTGGCGCGGCGGGCCTCGAAATCGGGCGAGCCGAGATCAAGCACATTGCCCTCGCCCTCGTGGCACAGCGCCCATTGCTCGCCCGGCTTGAACAGCGCGCCGTCCCACAGGAACGGGCAGAACACGACCGGGTACTCGAGGCCCTTGGACGCATGGATGGTCACCAGGCGCACGCGGCTGGCATCGCTTTCCAGGCGCATCAGCCGACCTTCGTCCTCGCCGCTCGAATCGGCCAGCGCCTGGCGATACCAGGCCAGCAGCGGAGCGAGGCCCGCGCGTTCGCGGCGCGCGAGTTCGATCAGCTCGAATAGATGCAGCAGATTGGTCAGGCGCCGCTCGCCATCGCGCCAGCCGGCCAGGCGCTCGGCCGCCCCGCTGTCGATCAGCCAGGCGCTGAGCGCGGCCATGGCGCCACGGCTGGCCAGCAGCTGCTGCCAGCGGCGGAAGTCGGCCAGGCAGTGCTCCCAAGTCGCTTCATCATGCAGGCGCTGGTAGAGCGTGGCGCCGTCCAGCCCCATGCTGACCGTGGCCACCGCCGCGCGCACTGCGCGCTCGCTCGGCTCGATCAACGCGGTCAGCACCTGCAGGAGGTCATGCGCTTCCTCGGTATCGAACACGCTTTGCTGGCTGATGCGCACACTGGGCACACCGGCCTCGGCCAGCGCCGCCTGCAGCGCGGCGAGGTCGGCATGCGCGCTGGCCAGCACGGCAATATCGCCGCCGCGCAGCGCCCGCCCGCCGAGCTGAGCCGCGCCCGGTGCAAGCAGGGCGGCGATGCGCGCTGTCGTCTGCGCCACCGCCAGCGCGCGCGCCTCGCCCTTGCCCAGGCTGGCGTCACCGAGCCAATCCCACTGCAAGGCCGCCTGCGGCACACCCTGCCAGCTCAGGCGCGGCTTGTCGTCGATCGCATCCACGGGCGGGTAGCGCAGCGCGGGCAGCAAGAAAGGATCGGGCGCGCAGGCAAACAGCTGGTTGACCGCGCCAACCAGCTCGGGCGTGCTGCGCCGGTTGGTGGCAAGGCTGTAGCGGCGCGCTTCGGCCACCCGTTCACGCGCAGCCAGATAGGCATGCAGCTCGGCCCCGCGGAAGGCGTAGATGGCCTGCTTGGGGTCGCCGACCAGGATGGCCGGCTGGCCGCCCTGGCCGAATAGCCGGTCGAAGATGCGGAACTGCAGCGGGTCGGTATCCTGAAATTCGTCGATCAGCGCGGCGCGATAACGCGTGCGTAAAGCCTGGGCCAAAGTATCGCCGTCCGGGCCGGCCAGCGCGGCATCGAGCTCGACCAAGAGGTCGTGAAAGCTCATCACCCCAAGCGCGGTCTTGCGCGCCTGCAGGCGCTCGGCCAGCTCGACTATCAGCCGGCCGTGCAGCGCAGCCAGGCGCGCGGCATAGGCGGCCTGCAGCGGCAGTGCAGCCTCGACCAGTGTTTCGAATAGCGCGAAGGGCGCAGGCACCGGCTGTGGTGTCTTCAAGGCCTCGGCCAGCTCGCGCGCATACAGTCGGCGCACCTTGCTCTCGGCCTGGCCGGGCGATTTCTCGTCCAGCTTGATCTCAGGCAGGCCGCTGCCCGAGAGCCAGCCCTGCCACAGCGCCACCGAGCCCTTCAGCCAGTCGGCGCGATGGCTGCCCTTGAACAGGCCGTCGTCCGACATGCGCCACAGCCAGGCCAGCGCCTGCTCGCCTTCCGCCTGCCAGGCGGCACGCAGCGCGCTGTGCGCCGCGGCAAAGCGTGCTTCGGCCTGCGCCACATCGGCGCCCTGCGGCAGCGCAATGCGCAGGCCGGGCTGGCCCAGATAGCTGCGCAGCTGCTGCAGCCAGGCATCGGGTGACTGGCCCTGGGCAATCAGCCAGGCCAGCCAGCTCGGGCTGGCCTTGGCCAGCTCATCCTTCCAGGCTGCGTCGGCCACGTTCTGCAGCAGCTCGGCCTCCTCGGCCAGGAATTCGCGCTCAAGCTCGAGGCCCGCCAAGAGCGCATGCTCGCCGAGCGCACGCTGGCAGAAGCCGTGAATGGTGAACACGGCCGCAGCATCGAAGCCGGACACCGCGGCGCGCAGGCGGCGCGCGGCCTCGCTGCGCTCAGTCTCCGGCCAGGCGGCCAGCAGGCTCGCGCAGAGGGGATCGGTGCTCTTGGCGCTTTCAAATGCCTGCGCCAGCTCGGCCAGCCGGGCGCGGATACGCGCGCGCAGCTCGGCGGTGGCGGCCTTGGTATAGGTGACCACCAGGATCTGCTCGGGCCCCAGGCCCTGCTCAAGCACCAGACGCGCATACAGCGCGGCAATGGTCCAGGTCTTGCCGGTACCGGCGCTGGCCTCGATCAGGCTCAGGCCATCCAGCGGCGCGCTCAGGGCGTGGAAATGCGCGCTCATGCCAGCTTGCTCCGGCTTTCCGCCTGCAAGAGCGGCAGCAGCAACTGCTCGGCCAGCGCGGCAAAATCCTCATCGAACGGGGCCTGGCCACGCCATAGCGCACGCACGCTGGCATAGCTGCCCTCGCCCGCCTGTTGCTGCACGCCTTCCCAGGCCTTGACGGCATTGGCCAGCGCCTTGGCCGGCCCGCCATCCTTCTTGGCCTGCAGGCCCTCGGCATAGGCGAGGCTGCTGCGCGGCAGCAGGGCCAAGGGGCGGCGGCAGGCGGCGCGATAGGCGTCGATCCAGTCGACCAGCTGCGCACAGGCCACACTCGGCGGCAGGCTCGCATAGCGGGCGATTTCCTCCAGACCGATCAGGCGCGTCTGCGTGGCCACGCCCGCGGGCGCCACTGCACACAGCGCCAGGTGCTGCAACCAGGCCACCAGGCGGTCGCCCTCGCGCAACTTGCCCGGCTGGCGCAGGCCGAGGCCTTGCTCGTCCAGGCCATGCAGGCGGCCATGCAGGCGCAGGCCGGCCAGTTCCAGATCAAGCGCGCATTCCGCGCTGCCCAGCGCGCGCCACTGCGCCACGGCCGGGGCGAAGACTTGCGCGGCGCGTTCAGCCCACACGGCGGACGCCGCACCCACAGGCAGCAGGGCCGCGCCCTGGCCGAGCGCCTGCAGGCTGGTGGCCTGGTCGGCTTTCACATCAGCCAGTGCCAGCAGCGCACGCTGGCTGGCGCGGTCGAGTTCAAACGGTTCGCGGTGCGCGAGGCCCTCCTCGCTGCGTGCAAAGCGCACGCCCAGGCGTTGCAGGAACCAGGCACTGCTATCGCGCGCGAAGGCCAGCAGCTCGCCGAGCGCGAGCGCGTCCAGGGCCTCGTCCCTGGGCAGCTCGGCATCGGCCAGGCGGGGTGGCTGGGCGCTGCCGCGACCGGCCAGCTGGGCAATCGGAGCCCAGCGCGCATCGAAACTGGGCAGGGCGGCGGCAAAGCGCGTGCTGGCAAACGGTTGCAGCGCATGCTGCGCCACCAGGCAATCGGTCAGTTCGCGGCCATCCCCGCTGTAGAAGCCGCTGGCCAGCGCATCGAGCAAGTCGGCAATCACGGTCGAGGGTGGCAACGCCGTATCGCTGCGCGCATCACGGCCGGTGTAGAACAGCAGCAGGCTGTCGCGCGCGGCCAGCACGGTTTCCAGGAATAACCAGCGCTCGTCCAGCGCGCGCGCGCGGTCACCGCGACGCGGGTGGCGGGCAATCAGGTCAAAGCCATCGGGCGGGCTTTCGCGTGGGAAGGCCCCGTCGTCGAGGCCCAGCACCGCTACCACGCGGAAAGGTAGGTTGCGCATCGGCATCAGCTGGGCAAAGGTCACCCCGCCGGTCAGAAAACCGCCCGCGCCCGAGCCCGCCGCCAGCTGCTTGTGCAGCCATTCCAGCACTGCGACACGGCCTACTGGCTCGCTCACGCCGCTGCGTTCGGCCAGTTCACCCAGCTCGCTCAAGGCGGCGCGCAGGGTTTCCAGCGCCGGCAGCTCGGCCTCGCCCTCCTCGAACCAGCGCCCCAGCCAGTCGGCCAGCTGGCGCGCCCATTCCTGCAGTGGGCGCGGGCGCTGCAGCATGTCCTGCCAGCGCGCCAGCTGACGGCTGAAGCGGCTGAGCCCGGCCGCGGCACCAGCAAAGCGCAGATCGAGATCGGCCAGCGGCACGAGCTCGGCAAAGAGTGGCAGCTGTGCATCGCTCAGCGTGTCGGCATCCGGCAGCGCCACGCCCAGGAGCACGCGACCTATGCCGGCCTGCCAGCTATAGGCGTCGCCCGCACGACCACGCCGTATGCCAGCCGCAGCAATCCATTCGCGCAGGCGCGGTAGCTCGGCCTCGGCCAGTTCGAAACGCTGGGCCAGGGCGGGAATCTCCAATAGGGCCATCAACCGGTCGGCTTCCCAGTCGCCATCGGGCACGCGCAGCAAATCCACAAAGCCCTCCAGCAGCGGCGAGGCGCCCAGGCCGCCCTTGTCAGCCACCGCATAGGGAATATTCGGCTCGCCCTGGCCGAACACCGCCTCGATATAGGGCGCATAGGCTTCGATATTCGGGCACAGCACCACCACCTCGGCCGGCTGCAGGCTGGCGTCACCGGCAAACTGCTGCAGCAGCGCATCACGCAGGGTTTCCACCTGGCGCAGGGGGCTGTGGCAGGCGTGGATGCGCAGGCTGTGATCGTGGGCATGTACGGGCAACGGCGTGCGCGGCGCCAGGGTCAGCACATCGTATTGCAGCTGGGCAAGCAGGCGCTCGGGCGGAGCCTTCTCGTCGAACAGGCTGCTTAGCTCATCCACGCCGGCCAGCTCATCGAAGAACACGCGCCCCTGCGCGCCCCAGGCGGCCAGCAGGCGCTCGCCCACGCCCTGGGCCTCGGCGCGCTGGGCGATATCGCCCCAGGGCTGGGCACAGGGGTTGAGCGCAAACAGCGCCACATCAATGCGCTCGGCCAGCGCCTGCAAAATCTGCAACAGCAAGGGCGGCAGGCTGGAGCTGCCGAACAGCACCACCCGTTCGGGCAGATCCAGCGGAGCCGGGTCGTGCAGGCGGGTTATCAGCGCGGCCATCAGGTCGGCGCGGTGGGCATGGCTGCGGTCCTGGGCGAGCGCGCGCCACAGGGCCATCTGCCAGGCTTCGTCCTCACCCAGATCAAGCAGACGGCCAGCTTCCCAGGCCGACAGCCAGTCGGGGCGGTAGACTAGGTATTGGTCGAACACATCGGCAATGCGCACCGCGAGGCGCCAGCGCTTGCGCTCGGACAGCACCCCGCCCGCTTCGCCCACACGCAGATAGGGTGCCAGCGCAGCCGGCGGCGTGGCCAGCAGCGCATGCAGGCGCCAGGCCAGCGCATCGTTGCCGAATGGGCCGCTGCGCGGCTGCGGGCCAAGCACGGTTTCGATCAGCTGCCAGAGAAAGCCGGCCGGCAGCGGGAAATCCACATTCGCGCAGATGCCGAAACGCTCGGCGATATTCAGGCTCAGCCAGCGCCCCATGCCGCGCGCCTGCACGATGACCGTTTCGCGCGCGTACACATCCTGCTGCGGCACGCTGAGCACGCCGTGCAGCAGGATGGCGAGGGTATCGAGGCGGTTGGACTGGTAGAGATGAAGCACGCTGCGGCCCGGAAACAGTGGAACGGGGGCGATGGTACGCGCTTGGCTGCCGACGGTGTGGGCAGGCCGGTTATGGTTGCGGGGAAAGCAGGTATTGGCGGTGAAACTGTTGCTGCAGATGCGCAAGTTCGGCCGGGTAGGCACTGCGACGCAGATAGGCCTCCACCTTGGGCAGATAGGGCAGCAGCCAGCGCGCCTGGCGCGATACGGAGATATACAACTCGCCGCGCACCAGGGCCGGCGATTGCACCGCCAGCTGCGCCCCCAGGCCAAGCCGTTCGATCAGCAACTGGCCGGCCTCGCGCCCATACAGCACGGCATCGACACGATCAGCCGGCAGCTTTCTGAAGGTGCTTTGCGCATCGTTGGCGAAGTCGCGCTCGGTCTGGCTGGCCAGCAGCTGATCGAAAGCCTCGCCCATCGACACGCCGTTGACGAGGCCGACGCGCAGGCCGCGCAGGTCCGCGGGTGCGGCAACGCGTAAGGGCTGCGCCTTGCGGCCGAAGGCGACGATGTCGTTGTATCCCATCGGTATTGCCAGGAAGACCGAGTAGGCTTCGCGCTCCGGGTTGCGGAACGCACACACATTGATCTCCACCTCGCCCGACTCGACCAGGTTCTGGCAGCGTCGCCAGGGGCCCACGTACTGGAAGTTCACGCGCAAGCCTGCCGCCGCAAAAGCACGCCGCACCACCTCGATGCAGCTGCCGATATGTTCGCGCCCATCGCTCCAGTTCCAGGGTGGATAGTCATGGTGGCCGCAGGCTCTGGCCTCGCGCGCCACGGCCGGCACAACAGCCAGCCCCGCCGCGCACAGCCCGACCAAGACCACCCGCCACCGCCGAATTTGCCCCATGTCCACCCTCCACCTGCGCCGCAGTTCGGTATAGCAGCCGTAAACCGGCTTGGGCAGGCGGGACGAGCATGCCGCCCGCGCATTGGTCAGGCGCCGGAATGCCAGTAGAATCAGCGCCTCGAATTCATTTCCCTGCGGATCGCGCCACCCATGCTGACCTTCCAGCAAATCATCCTTACCTTGCAGAAATACTGGGGCGACTACGGTTGCGTACTGTTGCAGCCCTACGATGTGGAAGTCGGTGCCGGCACCTTCCACACCGCCACCTTCCTGCGTGCCCTGGGCCCGGAACCGTGGAATGCCGCCTATGTGCAGCCGAGCCGCCGCCCCAAGGACGGCCGCTACGGCGAGAACCCGAACCGCCTATTCCAGCACCACCAGTTCCAGGTGGCGCTCAAGCCCTCGCCCGACAACATCCAAGACCTCTACCTCGGTTCCCTGAAGGCACTCGGTCTCGACCCGACCGTGCACGATATCCGCTTCGTGGAAGACGACTGGGAAAGCCCCACCCTGGGCGCCTGGGGTCTGGGTTGGGAAGTGTGGCTGAACGGCATGGAAGTGACCCAGTTCACCTACTTCCAGCAAGTGGGCGGCCTCGACTGCAAGCCGGTGCTGGGCGAGATCACCTATGGCCTCGAGCGTCTGGCCATGTATCTGCAGAACACCGAGAACGTGTACGACTTGGTGTGGACCCATCTGCCCGATGGCACGCCGGTCAGCTATGGCAATGTGTTCTATCAGAACGAAGTCGAGCAATCGAAGTACGCGTTCGAGCACTCGAATGTCGAGCTCTTGTTCCAGCAGTTCAACGACTACGAAAGCGAAGCGCGCCGCCTCTTGGAAGCCCAGGTGCCGCTGGCCGGCTACGAGATGATCATGAAGGCCAGCCACACCTTCAATCTGCTGGATGCACGCGGGGCGATCTCGGTGACCGAGCGGGCGGCCTATATTGGCCGTATCCGTACCCTGTCGCGCGGTGTGGCGCAGGCCTACTACGATGCCCGCGAAGCACTGGGCTTCCCGATGCTGAAAAAGGACTGATTCATGAAACTGGCCGCTGCACTGCTCCTGACCCTGGGTCTTGCCGCATGTGGCGGCAGTTATATGAATACCGAGGATGCCGAGCCACCGGTGGCGGTGCCCGAGGCGGAAGAAGCCGACTGGCGCCTGTACGGCCAGCTGCCCGAGTTCGACACCAAGGTCGACTTCAACAGCATCGAGACTGTGCAGGCCGATGGCTATAGCGAAGCGCTGGTGTATGTGTGGCTGCTGCGCGAATTCAAGGCCGACCAGAAGTCCGACTTCGCCGACGAGTACGACTATCGCAAGGAATACACGCGCTTCGTGCTCAACTGCGCGCAGGCCGAGATGGCTGGCATCGCGGTCGAACGCCAGGACAAGGACGGCGAGCAAACCAGCCGGCGCGATGTGCCCGGCTTCCAATGGCAGTTCGAACCGGCCGGCAGCGATACCTATAAGGCCGACTTCCTACGTCAGGTCTGTGCGCTGGCCAAGCAAAAGGCGGCCGCCGAGGCCAAGGAATAAACCCATCCCCACCAGGCTGTGTGCCTGGGGCTAAAGACAATCTTATGAACCCGACCCTACTGATCGAACTGTTCACCGAAGAGCTGCCCCCCAAGGCCCTGCCCAAGCTGGCCGCCTCGTTTGCCAACACCCTCGTCGCCGAGCTGAGCCAGCGTCATCTGATCCATGGCACGCCGCGTTTTCAGACCTTTGCCTCGCCGCGCCGCCTGGGTGTGGCCATCGAGGGCGTGGCCAGCCAGGCCAGCGCCCGTGAAGTGGAAGAAAAGGTGATGTCGGTGGCGGTGGCCTTCGATGCTGCAGGCCAGCCCAGCATGGCGCTGCAGAAGAAACTGGAAAAGATGGGCCTAGGCCTCGACGCTGTGGCGCGCCTGGAGCGCAAGCCGGACGGCAAGGCCGAGGCGCTCTATCTGAGCCAGAGCGTGGCCGGCGAGGCACTGGCTGGCGTGCTGGAAGGCATTCTGCTGGAAGCCTTGAAGAAGCTGCCCGCCCCTAAGCTGATGCGTTGGGGCGCCCGCGAGGTGCAGTTCGTGCGCCCCGTGCATGGCCTCTTGGCCCTGCATGGCAGCGAGGTGGTGCCGGCTTCGGTGCTCGGCTTGCAAGCTGGTCGCCATACCGGCGGACACCGCTTTCTCAGCCAGGGCCCGGTCGAGATCCGGCATGCGGATGAATACGCCGCCACGTTGGCCGCCAATGGCAAGGTGGTCGCCAGCTTCGAAGCGCGCCGCGAGGCCATCAAGGCCAAGCTCGATGAAATGGCCGCCGCGCTGGGTTGCAGCTATGCCGGCGGCGACGCGCTGATCGATGAAGTGACCGCCCTGGTCGAATGGCCGGTGGTGCTGCAGGGCAGCTTCGAGGCCGACTTCCTCAAGGTGCCGCAGGAATGCCTGATCCTGACCATGCAGCAGAATCAGAAGTATTTCCCGCTGCTGGATGCGCAGGGCAAGCTGGTCAATCACTACCTGATCGTCTCGAATCTGGAGACGGCCGACCCCAGCCACATCATTCACGGCAACGCGCGCGTGCTGCGTGCACGCCTGTCGGACGCCAAGTTCTTCTACGAGCAGGACCAGAAGCAGCGCCTGGACAGCCGCGTGGCACGCCTGGCGAACGTGGTGTACCACAACAAGATCGGCAGCCAGCTGGAGCGGGTAACCCGCCTGGAAAGCATCTCGGGCGCGATTGCCGGCCTGTTGGGCGCCGACAGCGCGCTGGCCGCACGGGCCGGCTTCCTGGCCAAGGCCGACCTGATGAGCGATATGGTCGGTGAGTTCCCCGAGCTGCAAGGCATCATGGGCACCTATTACGCGCGCCTGGATGACGAACACGAAGCGGTAGCCGCCGCCATCGAAGGCCATTACCACCCACGCTTTGCCGGCGACAGCCTGCCTGAGGGCCCGATTGCCCAGGCCGTATCCCTGGCCGACAAGCTGGAAACCCTGGTCGGCATCTGGGGCATCGGCCTGATCCCGACTGGCGACAAGGACCCGTTCGCACTGCGCCGTGCCGCGCTGGGCGTGCTGCGCATGTTGGTGGAAGCGCGCCTGCCGCTCGATCTGAAGGCCCTGCTCGCACAGAGCGCCGCCGCCTTCCCCGCCGGCGTGATTGCCGAGGGCACGGTGGATGGCGTGTTCGGCTTTATGCTCGAACGCCTGAAGAACCTGCTGGCCGCCGAGTTCCCCGCCGCCGATATCGAAGCCGTGCTGGCCGATGCACCGAGCCGCTTTGATGAGCTGAACCTCAAGCTGGCTGCCGTGGCCGAGTTCAAGGCCCTGCCGGAAGCCACCGCGCTGGCCGCCGCCAATAAGCGTATCCGCAATATCCTGAAGAAGAATGTGGCCGAGGGCAGCAGCCTGCCCGCGGTCAGCGCCGCCCTGCTGCAGGAAGCTGCCGAGCGCGAGCTGCATGGCGCACTGAGCCAGCTGCAAGCGCCGGTACAAGCCGCCTTGGCCGCGCACGACTACACGGCCGCGCTCAAGCAGCTGGCCGGCCTGCGTGCGCCGGTGGATGCCTTCTTCGACAGCGTGATGGTGATGGCCGACGACCTGGACGTACGTCATAACCGCCTGGCCCTACTGGCCGAGCTGAGCGCGCTGATGAACCAGGTGGCGGATATCTCGCTGCTGGCCGAGTAAGCGGCAGCCAGGACTCGCCACGCACACAGAAAGGCGGGAACCCGCATGAAACTAGTCATTCTCGACCGCGATGGCGTGATCAACCACGATCGCGACGATTTCGTGAAGTCGGCTGCCGAGTGGATTCCCATCAACGGCAGCCTGGAGGCGATTGCCCTGCTCAACCATGTGGGCTGGCGGGTGGTCATCGCATCCAATCAGAGCGGCATCGGGCGCGGCTTTTTTGGCATGGCCGAGCTGAATGCCATGCACGACAAGCTGCACCGGCTGCTGGCCGGCGTGGGCGGACGGGTCGACGCGATCTTCTTCTGCCCGCACACGGCCGATATGCAGTGCAACTGCCGCAAGCCCAAGCCCGGCATGTATAAGGACATCGCCCAGCGCTTCGATGTGCGGCTGGAGAAGGCCATCGTGGTAGGCGACAGCCTACGCGATCTGGAAGCCGCCGCCGCCGTGGGTGCCCAACCGATTCTGGTGCGTACCGGCAAGGGCGAGAAGACGCTGGCCAAAGGCGGCCTGCCGGAAAATACCAAGGTGTTCTATGACCTGATGGAGGCCGTGCTCGACCTGATCGGCCAGGAGGAAAGCTGACGTGTTGCTGTGGTTACGTTCTGCGCTGTATATGACTGGCTGGGCACTGAACACCGTGCTGTGCGCGATTGGCTGCATGCTGGCCCTGCCCCTGCCCTATAAGGCCCGCTATGCGGTGGTCAGCTATTGGAGCCGCTTTGCCATCTGGTGGCTGGCCCTGACCTGTGGCTTGAGGGGCCACATCATCGGCCAGGAAAACCTGCCGGCGCAGGCCGCGGTGGTGATGAGCAAGCACCAGTCCGCATTCGAGACCATGGCCCTGCAGGCGATGCTGCCGCTGACCGCCTGGGTGGTGAAGCGCGAGCTGCTGCGCATCCCCTTCTTTGGCTGGGGCATGTGGAGCTTGCGCCCGATTGCCATCGACCGTGCCAACCCGCGCGAAGCCAGCCGCCAGCTGATCCAGCAGGGCGGTGCCAAGCTGCGCAGCGGGGCCTGGATCGTCATCTTCCCCGAGGGCACGCGGGTGGCGGCCGGCCAGCGCGGCCGCTACAAACAGGGCGGAGCGCGCGTTGCCTGTGGCGCCGGCGTGCCGGTGGTGCCGGTAGCGGTCAATTCGGGCGAGTTCTGGCCGCGTAACAGCTTCCTCAAGTATCCGGGCGAGATCACCATCTCGATCGGCCCGGCCATCCCCACCCAGGGCAAAACGCCCGAGCAGGTCAGCGAAGCGGTGGAAGCATGGATAGAGGCCGAGATGGTGCGCATCAGTGGCGTGGGCCCGTGCTGGCCGAAGTCGCGCAAGCCAGCGGAAATCCACGGTAGCAATGCGCTCGCAGGCTGAAATCCGCCGCGCCCTGCAGCTGAACGGGCGCACCGTGGACTTCACGCTCAAGCGCGCCAGCCGGCGCAGCGTGGGGCTGAAGATCGGGCCGGACGGCCTGACCGTCAGCGTGCCGCAGCGCTTTCCACTGGCCGAGCTCGACGCCATCCTGCACCAGAAGGCGAACTGGATCGCCAGCAAACTCGACGCCATGGCCGCCCGCCCCGAGCCGACCGCCTTGGTGGCCGGTGCGCGCATAGACTGGCTGGGCGAGCCGCATGCGCTGCAAATCGGCTTCAGCCGCGCGCGCGTGGAGGCCGATAGCCTTCAGCTGGTGGCGCACAGCACGGCCGATATTCCCGCCGCGCTGGAAAAACTGATGCGGCGCGAGGCGCGCGTGTTCCTGGCCGAGCGCCTGGCGCTCTGGGCCGGCCGGCTGAATCTGCGCTATCACGACTTCAAGCTATCGAGCGCCGGCACGCGCTGGGGCAGCTGCACCAGCGGCGCGGTCATCCGCCTGAACTGGCGACTGATGCAGGCGCCGCTGCCAGTCATCGACTATGTGGTCATCCATGAGCTTTGCCATCTAGTCGAGCTTAACCATTCCGAGCGCTTCTGGACCCTGGTGGCCAGCGCCTGCCCCGACTGGCGGCACAAGCGCGCTTGGCTCAAGCAGCACGGCAGCCGCTATTTTTCCTGGTAGGCCGGCGTACCGCCGACCAGCTTGAGCGACTTGGCCACCTTGCGCACCGTATCGCAGAACTCAGCCAGCAGCGGGGTGCTTGCCCCGGCACTCGGGTAGGCCAGCATGTACTGGTAGCGGATATTCGATTCGAACGGCCGCAACACCACGCCATTCGCCTGCCAGATCTGCGCCGCGAACGGCTCCACAATCGACACCCCGAAACCATTCGCCACCATCGCATAGCGCGTATGCGCGGTATGGGTGCGCACCAGGTAGTGCGGGCGCACGCCGGCCTTGTCCAGAATCATCTGTTCCTCGCGGTAGGCCGCACTGCCATCGGGCAGCCAGCCCACCATGGCCAGGCCATCGAGGTCCTTGGGGCGCACCAGGTCGAGCCGGCTCAGCGGGTGACCAACCGGCATCGCGCACAGCACCGGGGTTTCCAGCAAGGCTTCGGTCTCAATACCCGCCACCGGCGGCAGCGCGAGGCCCAGCGCCACATCGGCCTTGCGGTCCTGCAGGCGGGCCAGAATCTCGGGCGTGTTCTGCGCATAGATATCGACCGGCACCGTGGGCCGGTAGCGATAGAACTCGCGCAGCACGGCTGGCAGCAGCACGGTGGACAGCACCGGCAGGCAGGCCACCACCAGGCTCTCCGGCGTGTCCTGGCGTATGGTGTCGGCCACCTGCTTGAGGCGGGCCAGGCCAAGGAAGTTCTCCTCCACCGCGCGATAGAAACGGATGGCGGCCGGCGTGGGCAGCAGGCGGCCCTTATTGCGGTCAAACAGTGCAAAGCCGACATCCGACTCCAGATCAGCAATCAGGCGACTGATGGCCGGCTGGGTCACATGCATCTGACGTGCGGCACCCACGCTGCTGCCGGTCTGCATCAGGTAGCGGAAAGCTTCGATCTGGCGAAAACGCAGCATATAGGCCCCAAGGTGGCGCATCAGCCCAAGCGGGCAAGGCAGGCATGGTAAGCCTGTAGTGGACTACATAACAAATACGCATACCTGATATACAAATATGAGTAGATACAATGAAGCGGCTTTGGAATACTGCGCCCCAATGCTGCACCGGGCCCTCAACCCATGATCGTGCCGGCATGGAATGCTGACTGCATAGACCCCGTCATCCACTGGGTCGCATGGCGCAAACCATCCCGCACAGGGTGAACACTCCCAGCAACATTGCATTCCGTTCCTGCCTCCCACAAGGCGACCGGCACGGATACGGCCTCCCACAAGGCGGCCGTAGCCCCTCCCCGCGCACTACCACTTCCACCTCCCCCATTCCGTTCCGCAGGGCCGCAAGCCAGGCGCGCATACGCACGTCCAGCTCATCCTGGCAAAGAAAAAGCCGCGCTAAGCGCGGCTTGTTGAGCGAGATAGCGCGTGCTCAGTCCTGCAGGCGCCAGGCCACCGTTTCGCCCGCGCGCAAGGGCACAAGCGTGTCGCTGCCCACATAGGGCAGCTCGACCGCCACCGGCGTGCTTTCCTTGATCAGCGTGATCGTGTCCGGATTGGCCGGCAGGCCATAGAACAGCGGGCCGAAACGGCTGGCAAAGCCTTCCAGCTTGTCCAGCGCCCCCACGCTATCGAAGGCCTCGGCATACAGCTCGATGCCGTTATTCGCCGTGTACATGCCGGCGCAGCCACAGGCCGCTTCCTTGGTGGACTTGCCATGTGGCGCGCTATCGGTGCCGAGAAAGAATTTCGGGCTGCCGCTGACCGCCATCTCCAGCAGGGCCTGGCGGTGTACCTCGCGCTTGAGCACCGGCAGGCAGTAGTGGTGCGGGCGGATACCGCCCTGGAACAGCGCATTGCGGTTCATCAGCAGATGGTGGGCGGTCAGGGTGGCCGCCACATTGGCGCCGGCGCTCCACACAAACTGCGCGGCCTGCTGGGTGGTGATGTGTTCGAACACCACTTTCAAATCGGGCAGCTGCTCAAGCAGCGGCTTCATCACCTGCTCGATGAACACCGCCTCGCGGTCGAACACGTCCACATTCGGGTCGGTCACTTCGCCATGCACGAGCAGCGGCACACCGAGCTCGGCCATAGCGGCCAGCGTGGGCATGGCCTTCTTGATATCGGTGAGGCCGGCATCGGAATTGGTGGTGGCGCCGGCCGGGTAGAGCTTGACCGCCTTCACGAAGCCGCTGTCCTTGATACGGGCAATCTCCTCGGGCGGGGTCACGTCGGTCAGGTAGAGCGTCATCAGCGGCTCGAAGCGCATGCCGGCTGGAATGGCCGCCAGGATGCGCTCGCGGTAAGCCGCGGCATCGGCCACCGTACGTACCGGCGGCTTCAGATTCGGCATCACGATGGCGCGGCCGAAGCGGCGTGCGGTATCGGGCAGTACTGCCTTCAGCGCCTCGCCATCGCGCAGGTGCAGATGCCAGTCGTCGGGGCGGATCAGGGTGATTTGGGTCATGGGAAGCGTCCGGGGCTAGGGGAAGTGAGGTTAAAGACCGGTCAGCAGCGCGTGCTCGCGCAGGCGGGCGACCGGCAGTATCAGTTCCACGCCGCGCGCATTCTGCCGGCCCGGCACAAAGCCGAGCTTGCGGTGAAAGGCGAGCGAGCGGGTATTGCTGTGATAGACGTGGCTGCGCAGCTCCTGGATGCCGTGCGCCTGCACACGCAGCCACAGCTGCTGCAAGAGGGCGCGCAGCACGCCGCCATTGCGGTGGGCGGGATGGGTGTTGAAGGCGGTGACCAGCCAGTAACCATCCTGCGGGCGCAGCATGCTATAGGCCTGCAGCAAGGCGCCCTGACGCACCTCGACCACCTCACCGAGCGCCAGTGCCTCGCGCAGGCGCGCGGCCTGCTCAGCCGGGTCGAGCTGATCGCCAGCCGCCTCGGTATGCGCACGCAAGGTCAGCAGGTCGAGCGCCAGGTAGTCGTCCAAGGCGGCCATGCTCAGCGCCGGGTAATCCAGAACAGGAACTTGCCGTCCTGCACCGCATAGTGGCTGAGCGCATGGCCGGTCTGGCGGCAGAAGGCCTCGAAATCGCTGGGCGTGCCGGGGTCGGTACAGATCAGCTGCAGCACGGTGCCGCTGGGCAGATCGGCCAACGCCTTCTTGGCGCGCAGAATCGGCAAGGGGCAGTTCAGGCCGGACAGGTCAACGGTCAGGTTCGCGTCGGGTGCGCTCATGGTGGACTCGCAAGCTGGGAATGGCGGCATTTTACCCGCCGGCCGGCGCGCGGTCGCGCACCGTGCGTTGGCCGTGTGCACCAGCCAGCCGTATCATGCCGGCTTAGCCAAGACGGAAACCACGTCCATGACCGAACGCAGCGAACTCTATCCCGCCATCGAACCGCACCGCAGCGGCATGCTGCCCATCGATGCGATCCACACCCTGTACTGGGAAGAATCGGGCAACCCGCAGGGCGTGCCAGTGCTCTTCCTGCATGGCGGCCCAGGCGCCGGTGCCAGCCCCAAGCACCGCCAGTTCTTCGACCCCGCCTACTACCGCATCATCATCTTCGATCAGCGTGGCGCCGGCCGCTCCACCCCGCTGGGCGAGCTGCGCGACAACAGCACCCAGCACCTGATCGCCGATATCGAATACCTGCGCGAGCTGCTCGGCGTGGAGCGCTGGCTGGTTTTCGGCGGCTCCTGGGGCTCCACGCTGGCACTCGCTTATGGTGAGGCCCATCCCGAGCGCTGCCTCGGCTTCGTGCTGCGCGGCATCTTCTTGTGCCGGCTGTGGGAAATCGACTGGTTCATGCGCGGCATGCGCCAGTTCTTCCCGGAAGCCTGGCAGCGCTTCGCCGGCTATCTGCCCGAAGCCGAGCGCGACAATCTGCTCGGTCACTTCCACACCCGCTTGAATGACCCCGACCCGGCCGTGCATATGCCGGCCGCCAAGGTGTGGAGCGTGTACGAGGGCGAGTGCGCGACCCTGCAACCCGACCCGGCCGTGCAGGCCAATTACGGCGCCGATGGCGTGGCGCTGGGCGTGGGGCGCATCGAGGCGCATTACTTCGTCAACCGCATCTTCCTGCCCGAAAACGATCTGCTCGCCAATGTGGGCAAGATCGCCCATCTGCCGATGATCACCATCCAGGGCCGCTACGATGTGCTGTGCCCGCCGGTGTCGGCCTGGGAGTTACACCAGGCTTGGCCCGGTTCCAGCCTGGAAATCGTGCCGGACGCTGGCCACTCGGCCTGGGAGCCGGGCATCACGCGCGGCCTGGTGCGCGCCTGCGAGCGCATGAAGACCCTGCTGGCCTGAGCGGAGCCCCAGCAAACAAAAGGCCGGCAATCGCCGGCCTTTTGTTTTGCGGTAGCGTGCAATCAGACGCGCATAAAGCCCAGATCGCGTTCCGAGCCAAAGTTGACCAGGCGCGGGAAGACATCGTTGATCTGGCTCTCGCTCAGCCCGAACCAGCGCGCCAGCGTGGCCGCGTACTGCTCGACCGACAGGGCCGGTAAGAGACGGCCCGAGCCGACATCGTCGCTGGTGTTCACGCCGATGGTCGGGAAGCGGCCGTACACATCGCCGCCATTCACCGCGCCGCCGAATACGAAGTGGTGTGCGCCCCAGCCGTGGTCGCTGCCATCGCCATTGCTGGACAGCGTGCGCCCGAAGTCCGAGGCGGTGAAGGTGGTGACCATATTGCGCATGCCCAGGCTTTCCAGCACGCCATCGAAGTAATTGATCGCATGGTCAATGCGCGCATACAGATCGTTCAGGGTGTTGTTCAGATTATCGTGGGTATCGAAGCCGCCGATATTCACGAAGAACACCTGCCGGCGCATGCCGAGTGCGCTGGCACCACCCATCATGCGCGCCACGGTCTGGAACTGGTTAGCCAGGCCATTATCGATATTGTTGCCGGTGGCGGGATTGACCACCACGGCCGGGTCGGGAATGCCGTTCGGCGCGCTGGTGGCGTTGTAGCGTGGCAGCATATTGGTGCTGAGCACCGCCTGCAGATCAATGGCACGGTTGGTGATGGCCGCTTGTTCGGCTTCGAACATGTGGCTGCGCCCACCGGTCAGGATGCGGCGCAAGGCAGCGGAACCGGCCGCCGAACCGTATAGATTGCTGTTCAAGCCATTGATAGCCACCGCGCCGCTGCTGGTGACCTGGTACTGGATGGCGGAATTCGCATTCAGCAAGGTGGCTTTGCCGCTGGTCGATACCGCGGTCAGCAATGGCGTGCCATTCATGCTCATCAAGAGATCGGCCATGCGTCCACCCCAGCCGGTCAGCGCGCCCTCGGGGGCAAAGGCTTGCCAGGTCGACTGCTGGTCATTGTGCGAGAACAGATTGGGCGGGGTGGGCACCGAGCGTGCCGTCCATTGCGCCTTGTTCAAGGGTGCGAGCAAGGGGCCCACATTGGCGATCACCGCGGCGCGCTGTGCCGCGAACAGGTTCTGGATATTGACCATGCGCGGGTGCAGGGCAAAGCTGCGCCCGGCGTTCTTGGCCTGGGCATCGCGCGCGCTGATCGGCAGCAGGATGTTCTGCGCCATGGCGATGGAGCCGGCGTCGGCCGTCGAACGCACCTGGGTATAGCTGGCAAAGGAAGTCGGGTCCGTGGCCAGCACCATATTGTGGGTATCGTTGCCGCCCGACATGAACAAGCAGACCAGGGCCTTGTAATCGGCCGGTGCATTGGCGGCCGCTGCGGCCGACATGGTGGCCAGATTCATCAGGAAAGGCGCACCACCGACACCGGCCAGCGAGAGGGCGGAGCTGGCGCGCAGGAATTCGCGACGTGAGGCATTGAACGGTTTCATGCGGGGCTCCTTACTTCTGCACCAGGTATTCGGGCGAAGCCATGGTCAGGAAAATGGCGGTATACACGCGGTTCTTGCGCGCATTGTCCACATTGGTCGTGCTGCCATCGGCAGCCGGTTTGGGAATGCTGATCGCGGCAATCGCATTGATGATTTCGTCACGCGTAGCCGCGCTGAGCTGACCATGCGTGAGCAGCAGATCAACCCGCGCCTGCAGCTTGGCAGCGTCATCGGCCAGGGCGATCTCGGCCGCGTAATTGGGCAGAACATCGCGACCGCTACCGGTGCCATTGCGTATCGCGTCATTCATGAAGTTCAGATAGCCGACCACCGAGGCTTCATTGGTGATCTGCAACTCGGGCGCCACCAGGCCAGCGTTGCCGATGGCCGTACCGCCCGGCACATAGCCGGGGCGGAAGAAATTGAACACCGAGGGCGAGAACAGCGGCGTTTGCGCAAGCTGCGAAATCGGGTTGTTCAGATTCTGAATCATGAAAGTGCCCGACTTGGAGGTCGCGTTGAACGCGCGTGCCCAGTGGGCAAGACGGATCACCGGCTCACGTAGCTTGCCGAACTGCGTGCTGCTGGCGAGGTTGGCATCGCGCGCCTCGTTATCCAGCAACACCGCGCGGATCACCGCCTTCATATCGCCGCGCACGCCACTGCCGTTATTGGCAAAGGCCGCCGCCACGCGCTGCACATAGGCGGGGGACGGGTTGCTGGTCACCAGGCGCTGAATCAGCTGGCGGCCGACAAAGGGTCCGACATTCGGATGATTGAACAGCGTGTCCAGCGCCAGCTTCAGATCGGCCTGCATATCGGCCACCGTTGCCGTGCTGCGCGCCGCAATCGTCACGCCCAGGAATTTCTTTTCCGATACCGAGGCATAGTTCGGGTAGGCCTGCAGGGGCAGGATGTCGCGATTCGGGTCGGGCGTGCCGCCACCAAAACGGCTATTGCTATTGTCCGGTCCACCCCAGCTCCAACCGGTAAACACCTTGGCCAGGCCGGTCACATCCTCATTGGTGTAGGTCGGAATCGGATTGCCACTGCCATCGCGCTTGAGCGTGCCATCCGGGTTGAGCTGGTGCAGGCCGA
Organism: Chitinimonas taiwanensis DSM 18899; assembly: GCF_900119825.1. Taxonomy (GTDB): domain Bacteria; phylum Pseudomonadota; class Gammaproteobacteria; order Burkholderiales; family Chitinimonadaceae; genus Chitinimonas; species Chitinimonas taiwanensis. The sequence continues at coordinate 107,759 of NZ_FPKR01000012.1, forward strand.
TGGTGAACAGCTGCATGATCTCGCGCGCATAGTTTTCATCCGGCACGCGGGTGGCCGATTCCTTGCGGTTGGCCATATAGGTCAGGTACAGCGCCATGCCCGGATGCAGGGTCACATCATTGAGCAGTTGGCGGAAGTTGCCGAAGCTATGCGTCTGCAGCACATCGTAGTAGCCGGCCACGGTGCGCGGGCGCCCGCCCAGCGAATCGCCGGCGGCGGAAATCACCAGAATCTGCGACAGGGCGAATGCCACCCGGGCACGCAGCTGGTCCTCACCGGCAATCGCCTGCTTCCAATAGGCCTCCCAGACATCGTTGGTATTGACCGAACCGGTGCCGGCTGCCGCGTAATCGGCAATCGTCCTGTCGATATGGGCCTTGAAGGGGCTCAGTGGCTTACTGAACTGCTCGTCCAGCCAACGCGCATAGCCGACGCTGGCCAGATGGTTGATGCTGGCCTCATTGGCACCATAGGTCGATTGGCTCAGAAAGCGGGCGGCTTCGGTCTTGCTAACCGGCGCCGCCGGCTGCTGCGGACCGGCATCGTTCTCGCTTCCGCCACCTCCACCGCCGCAGGCAGCCAGGGTCAATGCCAGGGCCAGCAGCGAGGCCAGCTTGCGCGCCGGGCGCAGAAATGCGGGATTCATCACACAGCTCCAGGAATAGAAGTTCGCCGCGAGCACAGCAGCTTTCATGCCATAGGCATTTCTGGCTACCCTGCCCGCGCACTGCGCCGCGAGGTGACGCTCAGGGGCAGTTTCTGGCCCTAGAGCGGCAGCACTAGCCGGTCGGTACGGGTGGACAGTTGCGGGCCGGGCCGTGAAGCCGTACCGCAAGTGCGGCGTGCAGTTCAGGCAGAATCCCCCCATGCCTGCCCAATCTGTCTCCGCCTTGCGCCTGCTCGCCCCGTTTGCCCTTGGCTATTTCTTTTCCTATGGCCTACGCACCGTGAACGCGGCTATCGCGCCACGCCTGAGCAGTGAACTGGGTATTTCCGAAGCCACGCTGGGCCTGCTGACCGCCGTCTACTTCCTGACCTTTGCCGCGGCTCAGCTGCCGATCGGCATTGCCATCGACCGCTTCGGCCCGCGCCGGGTCAATGCCTGGCTGCTGCTGGTGGCGGTGGCCGGTTGCGGCTTGTTCGCGCTGGGCAAGAGTGAGGCCAGCCTGCTGCTGGCCCGTGGGCTGATTGGCCTCGGCGTGTCCGGCTGCCTGATGACGGCCATCAAGTCGAATGCGCAATGGTTTGGCCTGCACGAGCTGCCGGCCATGAATGCCTGGGTGCATGTCTGGGGTTTGATTGGCGCGGTAGCGTCCACACTACCGATTGCCTGGCTGGTGGGGGTGGCCGGCATACCGGGCGCCTTCCTGGCCGCCGGCAGCGTGGGTCTGCTGGCCAGCCTGCTGCTGTGGACTACGGTGCCCGATGCGCCACACAGTGCGCGGCCGGAAAGCCTGGCCGACAATCTGCGCGGCACCTGGTCGGTGTTCCGTGCGCGCGCATTCTGGAGCCTGGCCCTGGTGGCCGCCCTGGCCCTGGGCGCCCACATGGCCATGCAGGGCCTGTGGGTCGGGCAGTGGCTGCGTCATGTGCGCCTGCTGGACGAGGCGGCGGTTGGCCATGCCTTGTTCTGGATGATGGTAGCGGGTGCGGTGGGGGCGCTGGGCTGGGGCCAGCTGGCGACCCGGTTGGCCAGGCAGGGCATGAGCGCGCTATCGGTATATGGCCTGGCCTGCGGCCTGCATGTGCTGGCCACCCTGCTATTGGCCTTCAATGTCGGCCTGCCGCCGCTCGTGCTGACCATGTTCTATGCACTGACCGGCATGGGTGGCAGCCTGTGTTACGCGGTGCTCACCGCGCGTTTCCCGGTGGCGCTAGCCGGGCGGGCGAATACCTCGGTCAATCTGCTGATCTTCATCGTGGCCTTCAGCGTGCAGGCCGGCGCGGGCTTTGCACTGCATAGCCTCGAACAACAGGGCCTGAGTACCGAACTCGCCTATCGGGTGCTGCTGGTGGCCACCGCGATCGCGATTGCGCTAAGCCTGGCGTGGGCCCTGCTCGACCGCCCACGCGCCACACGGGCCGAGCCGACCTGAAACGGATCAGCCCGGCGAGGCAGCGGTGCTAGCCACCACTAGGCGGCCAACACGATGGCGATCAGGGCAAAAATCAGCGTACGCATGATGCGCTCCTCGGCGCCGGGCTGACGGCGCCTATCTGGCACGCTATGCCTTTGGCTTCAACCTGCGTGGGTTTGGCGACTAGCGGCCGCGCGCGCCTCGGCCAGATCGGCCGGGCTGCCCACATTCAGCCATGGCCCAGCATAGGCCTCGCCGCTGATGCGGCCTGCGGCGGCAAACTGGTGCAGCAAGGGGCCAAGCTTGGCCGCCTGACCGGCCACCACGCTGGCCACCAGCTCGGGCCGCAGCACGCCAAGATTGGCATAGGTGTACTGCGGTGCCGCATCGCCACGCACCCAGCCCGCCTCGTCCAGGCTGAAGTCGAGCTGGTAGCGCGTGGTGGGTGCCAGCACCAGATGCGCGAGCCGCTGCGGCTCGGCCGCCAGCGCCTGCGCGGCCGCCACCAGGCGGGCATAGGGGTAGTCGGTATAGATATCGGCCGAGAGCAGGATGAAGGGCGCCGTGCCTAGCAGGGGTAAGGCCTTGGCCACCCCGCCAGCGGTTTCCAGCGCCTTACCCTCGGCCGAATACTGGATCTGCACACCATAGGCACTGCCGTCACCCAGGCAGGCCTCGATCTGCTCGCCCAGCCAGGCATGGTTGATCACCACCTCGCGCACCCCGGCGGCGGCCAGTTTCTTCAGATGCCAGCCTATCAGCGGCGTGCCGCCCACATCGAGCAGCGGCTTGGGGGTGGTGTCAGTAAGCGGACGCATCCGCTCGCCGCGGCCGGCGGCAAGAATCATGGCGCGCATGGCGGGGCCTTTCGGGTTCAACGCAGGATGAAGTCTATTGGCTGGGGCGGCAGCGGCAGATCGGTCTCACCGCGCAGCTCGCGCAAATTCAGCTCGATGCCACGGCTCAACGCATCCAGGGGCAGGTCATTGGCACTGGTGCCGAACGGCTCCTCGATCTCCTCGCCTATCGCCTCCAGGGCGAAGAAGGTATAGGCCACGAAGCCGACCATCAAGGGGGTCATCGCACCGATGCTGTCGACCAGACCGAAGGGCAAGAGCGCGCAGAACATATATACAGTGCGGTGCAGGATGACCGAATAGGCAAAGGGCAAGGGCGTGCCGGCGATGCGTTCGCAACCGCCGATGGCGGCACTCAGCGCATCGATATGCGCTTCCAGCGGCGGCAGCAGCCAGTCGGACAGCGCACCGGCCTCGCGCAGCGCGCGCAGCCTTTCGCCCAGCAAGAGCAGGATAAAGCTCGGCTTGGCACGCGCCGCCTGCAGGCGCGCGAACTCCGCCGCACTCATCCAGCCCGCCAGCTCGGCCGGCTTGTTCTCTTCGCGCAGCTGCTGGCGCAGCGCCACCACGCTGGCAATGATCAGATCGATGGCCGCATGCGTGTGCTCGGGCGCCTGCTTGGGCAGAGTCAGCAGCTGGCGTGCCAGCGCGCGCGATTCAATCAGCAGCACGCCCCACAGCTTGCGTGCCTCCCAGTAGCGGTCGTAACTGGCGTTATTGCGAAAGGCCAGGAAGATGGCCAGCGCAATGCCGATCAGGGTGAAGGGGGTGGCGGTCAGGGTGATCTTGCGATCGGCCAGCTCGCCGTGGCTAAGCGTGACCGCACTGGCCAACAGCACCACCAACGCCAGCTGGGGCAGGATGCGCAAGAGCAGCGAACCGCGCCAGACGAAAAGCAGGCGCAACCAATGTGGGCGGGGACGGACGATCATGGCATGCAGGCGGGGCAAGGAAGGCGGCCCGATGATACGCCGCCCGGCGGCCGGCAGGTGGTGCCGGCCTGGATATACACCGTGCTAGAGCCGACTCACTCTAGCCAAAGAAGCGCTGCGCCACCGCCAAAGCGGCATCCACCGCTGCCGCATCCACATCGAGATGGGTGACCCAGCGCTGCTCGGTGCTGCCGCTGATCAGAATGCCCTGCCCGGCCAGATGGGCGGCGAAGCGCTCGGCAATCGCGGCATCCACGCTCACGAAGACGATATTGGTCTGCGGTGCGAGCACGCTCAGGCCGGGCAGCGCGGCCAGACCCTGGGCCAGCCGTGCGGCGTTCTCGTGGTCCTCAGCCAGACGTTCGAGATGGTGGTCGAGCGCATACAGGCCGGCCGCGGCCAGGATGCCGGCCTGGCGCATGCCGCCACCGAGCATCTTGCGCCAGCGCTTGGCCTCGTCGATGAAAGCGCGGCTGCCCAGCAGGAGCGAGCCGACCGGCGCGCCCAGGCCCTTGGACAGACAGAGCGACACCGAGTCAAAACCCGCGCTCATCTCGCGCAAGCTGCGTGCACTGGCCACCGCCGCATTGGCGAGCCGTGCGCCGTCCAGATGGGTGGCCAGGCCGATGCCCTTGGCCCAGGCGGTCGCCTCGGCCACATAGGCGGCTGGTAACAGCTTGCCGCCGATAGTGTTTTCCAGCGCCAACAGGCGGGTGCGCGCGAAGTGGGCATCGCGCGGCTTGACCGCCTTCTGCAGCTTGGCGAGTGGAATGCTGCCGTCAGCGGCGTTCTCGAGCGGCTGCGGCTGGATGGAACCGAGCACCGCGGCGCCACCGCCTTCGTACTTGTACGTGTGCGCATCCTGGCCAACCAGGTATTCATCGCCGCGCTGGCAGTGGGTCAATAGGCCAATCAGATTGCTCTGGGTGCCCGAAGGGGCGAACAGGCCGGCCTCGAAACCGAGCCGCTCGGCCGCCACCGCCTGCAGGCGGTTCACCGTCGGGTCATCGCCCCAGACATCGTCACCCACTTCGGCTGCGGCCATGGCCGCCAGCATGGCCGGCGTGGGCTTGGTCACCGTGTCGGAACGGAAGTCGTACAGGCGGGGGCCGTGGTGGGCTTGCGGATAGCTCATGGGAGGTCCTGACAGATAGCAATGAAGGGAAGTTCAGCCCAGCGCAAGGCAGAGCACGCCAGCCACGATGATGGCCGCCGCCAGCAGGCGACGCGACAGCTCGCCCTCATCCAGCAGCTTGGCACCATACCAGGCGCCCACCATCATCGATAACTCGCGCGCCGGCGCCACATGGCTGACCGGGGCCTGCTGCATGGCAAACAGCACCAGCGTGTAACCCAAGGGCCCCAGCACGCTCACGCCCAGGGCCGGCTTCCAGTAACGCAGCCATTCCGGCCACAGCGCGGCGCGGTCGGCCAGCGCACGCGGCAGCAGCAACATGAAGCGCAGCAGATTGCCCACATAGTCGACCAGGAAGGGCGACAGCAGCAAGACCTTGACCGAGTAGCCGTCCCAGACCGTGTAGGCAGCGATGAAAGCACCGGTCAGCACGCCCCACAGCAGGCCGCGCTTATCGGTGCCGGGGCGCAACAGTTGCGGGCCACCGGCCAGCCAGAACACCCCGGCCACCACCAGCAGGGCTCCCAGGGCGGCCAGCCAGCCCGGCCGTTCGCCCAGCACCAGTATCGCGCCGAAGAAGGCAATCAAGGGGCCGGTGCCGCGCGCCATCGGATAGACGACTGATAGATCGGCCACCTTGTAGCCACGCTGCAGGGCCAGCGAGTAAGCGGTATGCAGCAGCGCGCTGACCAGCAGGGCCAGGCCGTCGCGCCAGTCCAGCTGCGGCGCATCATGCCAGAACAGCAGGCCGATGACCGGCGCCCACAGCAGCACCGTGCCGGCCGAGTACAGCCAGACGAAATGCCGGCTGTCCGCCGCGCGCTTGGCCAGTAGATTCCACGAGGCGTGGGTGAAGGCCGCGATGATGACGAGAGCGAGTGCGCTAAGAGGCAAGGCGTTGGCCGCGGCAGGTTAAGCGTCGGGTGCATGCGGCCGGCGCGCGCACCCGACTGGGGCTTAGGGAGACGCTGATGGATGCCACCTTCGCGCGTGAGCGAGGCGCCAAATCAATCAGCACCTCCCTTAGAAGGTGTAGCCGACGCCGGGTACGAAATCGGTCAGCTTATTGATCAGCTTGTAGAGCGGATGCAGCTCGGTATAGCGCGCGCAGGTTTCGCGCAGATAGCTGATCGCCACCGGCATATCGTCCAGGTACTGAGTCTTGCCATCACGGTGCGCAAGGCGGGCAAAAGTACCCAGGGTACGGATCTGGCGGAACACGCCCATGATCTCGAACTCGGCATAGAAAGCATCGAAGCTGGCCGGTACCGGCAGGCCGGCCTGGCGCGCACCCTCCCAGTAGCGTATCACCAGCTCAAGGCGCAGCGACTCGGGCCACTGCACATACATATCCTTGAGCAGCGAGGCGAGGTCGTAGCAGATCGGCCCGAGGCGCGCGTCCTGGAAGTCGATGATGCCGACGCGCTCGGCCAGCCCGCGCTGTGGGCCGGTGGCGTGGCCAACCAGGAGATTGCGGCAATGGAAGTCGAAATGGATCAGCACCTTGCCCTGGGCCTGGGCACGCGCCACCAGCAGCGCGCGCGCACGCTCCCACAGCGCCAGGTCCTCGCCGGCCAGCGGGCGGCCCAGGTGGCGGTCGGCATACCATTCGGCGAAGCGGTTCAGGTCATCAACCATGGTTTGCGCATCGTAGACAGGCAAACCCTCGGTTGGCGCCTGCTGCTGCAGGGCCAGCAGATCGCTAATCACCCAGCGGTACAGCACCTCGGCCTGGGCACACAGCGCACGCTCCTGCTCTTCCTGCTCGCGCTGGCTGAGCGCGGGGTCGGCCAAGGGCCGCAGCGCGGCCAGTGCGCGCTGCAGATCGATATCACCGAGATCATCCAGCAGCAGAAAGCCCTGGGTGAGTTCCTGCGCCAGCACGCGCGGTACGCGCACCGCGCCCTGCAGGCGTTCGGCCATCTGGATAAACGGTGCCAGCGCATTCCGCTCGGGCGGCGCATCCATGACCATGCGCGTCTCGCCATTGGCCAGGGTCAGGCGGAAATAGCGCCGGCTGCTGGCATCGCCAATCGGCTCGGATAGGCTAAAGGGCTGAGTCAGCTGGCTTTGCAGCCACTGCTGCAGGGTTTGGATGCGTTCCATGGGCGGGTTTGTGCGAAGCGGGAAAGTGTGCGATTTTAGCGCACTTCACGTATTCCCCCTGCCCCGCGCCCATGCCGCGTTTTTCCCCGCTCCCACTTGCCCTGGCCCTGTGTGCCGCCTTCTCCGCCCAGGCCGAGGAGATAGCCGGCACGACCACCTTGCAGGCTGAACAGATTGAAGGGGTGGGCAAGGGCGAGCTGCAGGCGCGCGGCAATGTGCAGATCGACAGCGATGGCCGACGTATCGAGGCCGACTGGGTCAAGCTGTTCCAGGACAGCGGCGAGCTGCAGGCCGGCGACAACACTCGCCTGAGCGAGCAGCAGAATGTATTGAGCGGCGGCGCCCTGCGCCTGAACGAGACCAGCCGCACCGGCGAGCTGGCCACACCCAGCTTCCGCCTCGGCAGCGGCCCGCGCCAGGGCCGTGGCGATGCGGTGAAGCTGCTGTTCGACGGTCCGGGCAAGTACAAGCTGCAGCAGGCGCGCTTCACCACCTGCTCGGTGGGCGAGGACGACTGGTTCGTGCGCGCCGGTCAGCTCGAGCTCGACTACAGCCGCAATCTGGGCATCGCGCGCAATGGCAGCATCGAGTTCAAGGGCGTGCCCTTCCTCTACTCGCCCTATATCGATTTCTCGCTTGATGGTTCGCGCAAGTCCGGCTTTCTCGCGCCCTCCTTCAATCTGACCGGCTCGGGCGGCGTGGATGTCACCCTGCCCTATTACTGGAATATCGCGCCGGATATGGACGCGACCATCGCGCCGCGCCTGATCGCCCAGCGCGGCCTGCTGCTGAACAATGAGTTTCGCTATCTGGGTGAACGCTTCGGCGGCGAGCTGCGTGCCGAGGCCATCCACCGCGACCGCGACTTTGGTGCCAGCCGCTCGGCCTTCAGCTGGCAGCACAAGCAGCAGCTATTTGAAGGACTGAGCGGCGAGGTCGATCTGCAGAAGGCCTCGGACGACCGCTACTTCGTCGATTTCGGCGACCGGATCGCCGTCGCCTCGCAAACCTTTCTGCCGCGCCAGGCCGCGCTCAATTACACGATTCCCGGCCTGAGCATGAGCTTGCTGGTACAGCGCTACCAGACCTTGCAGGACAGCGCCAACCCGGTGACCGAGCCCTATGCGCGCCTGCCGCAGCTGAGCTTCAACTACAACGCACCGCTGCCCGCACCCTATCGTTTTGAAATGAGCGGCGAGGGCAGCGTGTTCAAGCACGGCAGCCAAGCGGTGGCCAATAGCATGGCGCGCACCCAGCTGGATGGGCGACGCAGCATCCTCTACCCGAGCGTGAGCCTGCCGCTTGAACGTAGCTGGGGCTTTATCACCCCACGCATCGGCGCCCACCTGAGCCGCTATGCGCTCAGCGACGGCCGCGAGCTGAAGCGCGAGCTGCCGGTATTCAGCCTCGATTCGGGCCTGTACTTCGACAAGGACACCGAGTGGTTCGGTAACACCCTGGTCCAGTCGCTCGAGCCGCGCGCCTACTATGTGCGCATCCCTTATAAGGACCAGTCGGCCTTCCCCAACTTCGACTCGGGCGTGGCCGATTTCAATTTCGCGCAGATGTTCAGCGAGAACCAGTACACGGGCGGCGACCGCGTCAACGATGCCAACCAGCTGACCCTGGCGCTGACCTCGCGCCTGTTCACCCAGGACAGCGGCGAGGAGCGCGCGCGCTTTGCGCTCGGCCAACGCTTCTACTTCGACCCGCAAAGGGTGACGCTGACCGAGACCGCGCGCAGCGAGGATGTGACCGCTTCCGACCTGATCGCCAGCGTGGGTGGCCGGCCGCACGATGACTGGTGGCTGGATGCCAGCTGGCAGTACGACCAGCAGGCGCACAGCTCGCGCAAGACCGCCTTCAATCTGCGCTACCAGCCGCTGCCGGGCAGCTCGCTCAACCTTGGCTACCGCTTCGACAAGCGCAATGACATCAAGCAGGCCGATATCTCGGCGCAGTGGCCGCTTACGCGCAAGATCAATGCCGTGGCGCGCTACAACTGGTCGATTCCAGACCGGCGCGCTTTGGAGACACTGGCCGGGCTCGAATACAATGGCGGCTGCTGGGTGTTCCGCGCCGTCAACCAGCGTTTCGTCACCACGGCCAATGAAACCAGCCGCACCTTTTTCCTGCAGTTGGAGCTGAACGATCTGGGTAAGATCGGTTCCAATCCGCTGCAAACCCTCAAAGACAGCATTCCCGGCTACAGCAAACTGAATTGATCATGCGCCCCACACCCCGTTTTGCCGCGGCCCTTGCCGTTGCCGCCCTGCTCCTGCCGGCCTATGCCGAGCCGCAGCCGCTTGATCGCATTGTCGCGGTCGTGAACAAGTCGGTGATTACCGAGAACGAGCTCAATGCCCGTATCCAGACCGTGGTGCAGAACTTTGCGCGCCAGAAGGTCAGCCCGCCGCCGGCCGACGTGCTGCGCCGCCAGGTGCTCGACCGCATGGTGAACGAACGCGCGCAGACCGATTTCGCCGCCGATACCGGCGTGCGCGTGGATGAGCGCCAGCTCGACCAGACCATCGAGCGAATTGCCGAACAGAACAAGATGAATCTGGCCCAGTTCCGCGCCGCGCTGGAAAAGGAAGGCACCAATTACAAGTTCTTCCGCGAACAGATCCGCCAGGACCTGCTGCTGCAGCGCCTGCGCGAACGCGAGGTGGATAGCCGCGTGTTCGTGACCGATGCCGAGGTCGACCAGTATCTGGCCGCCAATAAGGACGCGGTCAGCGCCGAGCAGGAATTCAAGCTCGCGCATATCCTGGTCGCCATTCCGGAAGGCGCTGCGCCCGAAGTAATCAGGCAGCGCGCCCAGCGCGCCGAAGCTGCCATGCGCACCCTGGCCAGCGGCAAGGCCTTTGCCGAAGTCGCAGCCGGTTTCTCGGACGCTGGCGATGCGCTGCAGGGCGGCGACCTGGGCTGGCGTTCGTCCGGCCGCCTGCCCCCGCTGTTCCTGGAAGCGGTGGACAAGCTGCAGCCCGGCCAGTACACGCCCATCCTGCGCAGCCCGGCCGGTTTTCACATCATCCAGCTCGGCGACAAGCGCCAGCGCGATGCCAAGGAAATCATCCGCCAGACCCATGCGCGCCACATCCTGATCAAGGTCAATGAGCTGACCTCGGACACCGATGCCAAGCAACGCATCACTGAAATCCGCGAGCGCATCCAGAATGGCGTGGACTTCGCCGAGCAGGCCAAGCTGCATTCGGAAGACGGCTCGGCGCAAAAGGGCGGCGATCTGGACTGGATCTCGCCTGGCGACACCGTGCCTGATTTCGAGCAGGCCATGAATGCCCTGAACCCTGGCGATCTGTCCGCTCCGGTACGCTCGCCGTTTGGCTGGCACCTGATCCAGGTGGTGGAACGGCGTGACCAGGACGTGACGCGCGACCGCGAACGGGTGCGCGTGCGCACCGCGCTGCGGGAACGCAAGGCCGACGAGCAGTACGAAGACTGGTCGCGCCAGATGCGCGATCAGGCCTTCGTCGAATTGCGCTTGGACGAAAAATAAACCCCCGCTCATCCCCGCCCCGGCGGGGATGAGCGTTTCTAGCGAGTCCCCCTATGTCACGCCCTCCCCTGATTGCCATCAGCTGCGGTGAACCGGCCGGCATCGGCCCTGAGCTGGCTGCCGCCCTGCAGCCAAGTGATTTCGCGGCCCGCCTGGTGCTACTGGGCGACCGCGGACTGCTGGCAGCGCGCGCCGGCTTGTATGGCGCGGGTGTGCAGCTGGTCGACTACGCCCCTGAGCACAGCCCGGCGCCAGGCTCACTGGAAGTACTGGATATCCCGCTCGCTGCGCCCTGCGTGCCTGGGCAGCTCGACACCCGCAATGCCGGCCATGTGCTGGCCCTGCTCGACCGGGCGATAGCCGGCTGCCAGTCGGGCGAGTTCGCCGCCATGGTCACCGCCCCGCTGCACAAGGGGGTGATCTGCGAGGCCGGCCACCCCGGCTTTACCGGCCACACCGAATACCTGGCCGAACAGACGGGCACGCCGCAGGTGGTGATGATGCTGGCCGGGCGTTGCGACGCGGTCGCGCCCGGCTATGCCTTGCGCGTGGCACTGGCCACCACCCATCTGCCCTTGCGCGCGGTAGCCGATGCGATCACGCCGGACACACTGACGCGCACGCTGCGCATCCTGCATGCCGATCTGCGCAGCAAGTTCGGGCTGGCCCAGCCGCGCATCCTGGTGGCCGGCCTCAACCCGCATGCGGGCGAAGGCGGTCATCTGGGCCGCGAGGAGCTGGACATCATGATCCCGGTACTCGACACCCTGCGCGCCGAGGGTATGCAGCTGATCGGCCCCCTGCCGGCCGACACCCTATTCAACCCGCCGGTACTCGCGCAGGGCGATGCGGTGCTGGCCATGTATCACGACCAGGGCCTGCCGGTGCTCAAGCACGCCACCTTCGGCCAGGGCATCAACCTGACCCTGGGCCTGCCGCTGATCCGCACCTCGGTCGATCACGGCACGGCGCTGGATCTAGCCGGTACGGGTCGGGCCGATGGCGGCTCGCTGGCAGCGGCCGTACAGCTGGCCATTGAACTGGCCCAGACCCGCTAATCGCACGGCTGGCTTTGGCCGGCCGTGCCTAGGCCCTACAATGGCGGCTATGAAACAACATATCCCCCGCAAGCGCTTCGGCCAGAACTTCCTGCAAGACCAGGGCGTCATCAACGATATCGTCAGCTGCATCCACCCGCAGCAGGACGACGCCATGGTCGAGATCGGCCCCGGCCTGGCCGCGCTGACAGAGCCGCTGCTGAAGAAGCTACGCATGCTGCACGCGGTGGAAATCGACCGCGATATCGTGGCCAATCTGAGCGGGCGTTTCCCGGCCGAGCGGCTGGTCATCCACAATGCCGATGCGCTCAAGTACGACTTCGGCGCGCTGGCGCAGGAGATCGCCCCGGGCGGGCAGATCCGCCTGGTCGGCAATCTGCCCTACAACATTTCCACCCCGCTGCTGTTTCACCTGGCCAGCTTCGCGCCCCAGGTGAACGACTGCCACTTCATGCTGCAGAACGAGGTCGTGCTGCGCATGGTGGCCGAGCCGAGCAATGCCGATTACGGCCGGCTGAGCGTGATGCTGCAATACCACTTCCATATGGAAAAGCTACTGGATGTGCCGCCGGATGCCTTCTTCCCGCCGCCCAAGGTCGATTCCGCCATTGTGCGGATGATTCCGCGCCCCTTTGAACTCCGCGCTACCGACCCGGCCGGGTTGGAGAAGCTGGTGGCCCAGGCCTTTGCGCAACGGCGCAAGACCCTGCGCAATAATCTGAAAGGCATTGCCAGCGACGCCGACTTTGCCGCGCTGGACATCGACGCCACCATGCGGCCGGAGAACCTGGCGGTACGCGATTACGTGCGCCTGGCCAACCATTTGCACGCCCTTGTTGGCACCACACCACAAAGTGACTGAAAAAGCAGGGGAAAACTTGGTGTTTTCCCTGCCATGGTACGGTTTATTAGGGAATCCCCGCTTGTAGCGTGGTTAAGCGTCGATACACTTTGCGCACACAATAAGGAAGCGCAAGCGTGGTTTCGCAAGCGCTCACAGCGAGCCGGTGCCGGCTTTCGCCCGCGGCGACAGCCCGAGCATGCTGAGGCGGGGGAAGAGACGCAGTCGATGGCCCCAGGACACACGTCCTGCGCCGTATCTGACCCAGTCGTTCCCGCTGCAGGTTTTATCGCCCAAGTACTGATCGTGGCTATAGTCATGTGAAGCATGAACGCCGCACTCTTGCACAACCCATAGAAGGAGATACTGAGCAATGCGCAAATCCCTGATCCTGTCGGCTGCCTTGGCTGCTGCATTTGTTGGTAGCGTTCAAGCCGAGGAACTGACTGGTACGCTGAAGAAGATTAACGACAGCGGCATCATCACCGTTGGTCATCGCGAATCGTCGATCCCCTTCTCCTATCTGGACGACAAGCAAAAGCCGGTTGGCTACGCCATGGACCTGTGCAACCAGGTGGTCGCCGCGGTGAAGAAGAAGCTAAACAAGCCTTCCCTGGTGGTCAAGCTGGTGCCGGTCACCTCGCAGACCCGTATCCCGCTGATGGTGAATGGCACCATCGACATGGAATGCGGCTCCACCACCAATTCCAAGGAACGTCAGAAGCAGGTGGCCTTCAGCCACTCCTACTTCGTGACCGCCGTGCGCATGGGCACCCGCGTGGATTCGGGCGTGAAGACGCTGGATGATCTGAACGGCAAGCCCGTGGTCACCACCACCGGCACTACTTCCGACCGTTACATCAAGCAGAACGAGCAAGGTAAGGCCATCGACGTGAAGAACGTCTACGGCAAGGACCATGCCGAGAGCTTCCTGATGGTGGAAACCGGCCGTGCCGCCGCCTTCGTGATGGATGACATCCTGATCGCCAGCCTGATCGCCAATACCAAGAATCCGAAGGATTTCGCGATCGTCGGCCCCGCCCTGTCGGTGGAACCGTACGGCATCATGCTGCGCAAGGATGATCCGCAGTTCAAGAAAGTGGCTGACGACACGCTGGCCGCGATCTACAAATCGGGCGAGATCAACAAGATCTACGACAAGTGGTTCCTGAAGCCGATTCCGCCGAAGAACATCACCATCAACCTGCCAATGAGCGACAAGCTCAAGGAAGCGATCAAGAACCCGAACGACACGGGTATCTGATTGCTGACTGAGTAAGAAACGGTGCTTTGACAGCCGCTGTCACGAGCCGTGACAGCGGTGTGTACGAGGTGCCCATGAGGGGGCTGCGGCCCCCTTTCGTTTAAGGAGTTCTCCATGGGTCAATACCAATGGAACTGGGCCGTCATCTTTGAAGAGGTGTACGGCACCGGCGAATACTATTACCAGTGGCTGATCACTGGCCTGGGCTGGACCGTGGCAACCGCGCTGTGCGCTTGGGTGCTGGCACTGGCGCTGGGCTCCCTGATCGGTACGCTGCGCACCGTGCCGAACAAATGGCTGTCCGGCCTTGCCACCGCCTATGTCGAGCTGTTCCGCAATATCCCGCTGATCGTGCAGCTCTTCCTGTGGTTCTTCGTGCTGCCCGAACTGCTGCCCAAGGCGGCCGGCAACTGGATGAAGCAGGATATGCCGATGCCGGAATTCATCACCGCGGCGATTGGCCTGGGCCTGTTTACCAGCGCACGGGTGGCCGAGCAGGTGCGTACCGGCATCATGACCCTGTCCACCGGGCAGAAGAACGCCGGTCTCGCCATGGGTTTCACCCTGCCGCAGACCTACCGCTATGTGCTGCTGCCCATGGCCTTCCGCATCATCATCCCGCCGCTCACTTCCGAGTTCATGAATGTGTTCAAAAACTCGGCCGTGGCGCTGGCCATCGGCCTGACCGAGCTGACCTTCCAGATGCGCCAGATCACCGGTGAATACGCGCCGGCCAACCCGATCGAGGTGATGACCATCGTGTCGGTCATCTATCTGATCCTGGCTTTCTCGGTGAATCGCCTGATGGCGCTGATCGAGCGTCGTACCCAGGTACCCGGCTATATCAGCGGAGGGGGCAAATAATGAATTTCGATTTCGCCGCCGTTGCCAATTCGGCTGATTTCCTCTGGCAGGGCTTCCAGTACTCGCTGTCGCTGACCGCCTTTGCCACCTGCTTCGGCATTCTGTTCGGCACCCTGCTGGCCATGGCGCGCCTGTCCAGCATCAAGCCGCTCAATATGCTGGCCAGCACCTATGTGAACCTGTTCCGCTCGGTGCCGCTGCTGCTGGTGATCTTCTGGTTCTACATCCTGGTACCGCTGATCTCGGGCGTACAGGTAGGCGCCGAGAAGTCGGCCTACATCACCTTCGCGATCTTCGAGGCGGCCTATTTCTGCGAAATCATCCGCGCCGGCATCCAGTCGATTCCCAAGGGCCAGGTGGCCGCCGGTTATGCGATGGGCTTCACCTACGGGCAGAACATGCGCTTCGTGATCCTGCCGCAGGCCTTTCGCAATGTGGTGCCGCTTTTGCTGACCCAGACCATCATCCTGTTCCAGGATACCTCGCTGGTCTATGTGGTCGGCGCGACCGACCTCTTGGGCGCCGCCAGCAAGGTGGCCAGCCGCGACTACATCCCGGTCGAGATGTATGTGAGCGTGGCCGTCATCTATTTCATCGTCAGCTTCACCCTGTCGCGTCTGGTCAAGCGCCTGCACGCCAAGATTGCCGTGATCCGCTAAGGCTTCGAGGACATAACCATGATTTCCATCAAGAACGTTTCCAAGTGGTACGGCAACTTCCAGGTGCTGACCGATTGCACCACCGAGGTGAAGAAGGGCGAAGTGGTCGTCGTGTGCGGCCCGTCCGGCTCGGGTAAATCCACACTGATCAAGACCGTGAATGCGCTGGAGCCATTCCAGAAGGGCGATATCATCGTGGACGGCATCTCGATTGCTGACCCGAAGACCAATCTGCCCAAGCTGCGCTCGCGCGTTGGCATGGTGTTCCAGCACTTCGAGCTGTTCCCGCACCTGACCATTACCGACAATCTGGCCATTGCCCAGCAGAAGGTACTCGGTCGTACGCGGGAAGAAGCGCTCGACAAGGGCCTCAAGCTGCTGGATCGCGTCGGCCTGAAAGCCCATGCAGCCAAGTTCCCCGGTCAGCTGTCGGGCGGCCAGCAGCAGCGCGTGGCGATTGCCCGTGCGCTGGCCATGGACCCCATCGTCATGCTGTTCGATGAGCCGACCTCGGCACTGGATCCGGAAATGGTCAACGAGGTGCTCGATGTGATGGTGCAACTGGCCCAGGAAGGCATGACCATGATGTGCGTGACCCACGAAATGGGCTTCGCACGCAAGGTGGCCAGCCGCGTCATCTTCATGGACAAGGGCAAGATCGAGGAAGACTGCAGCAAGGAAGAATTCTTCGGCCAGCCGCGCGGCGAGCGCGCGCAGCAGTTCCTGTCCAAGATCCTCCAGCACTGATCGTCCGCACCGCCGTGCCCAAAAAAGCCCGAATCGCCTGATTCGGGCTTTTTATTTGCGCCAATGGCCGCAGATAGGCTGTTAACCGCGCCTGCGAGCGCGTTCACCCCCACTGGCCGGCCTGCACGCCGGCCCCAGCCAGGAACTGCGATGACTGATCTTGCCGCCTTCCCCATCACCGAGAAATGGCCTGCCCAACACCCGGAACGCCTGCAGCTGTATTCGCTGGCCACGCCCAACGGCGTGAAGGTCTCCATCCTGCTCGAGGAGATCGACCTGGCCTACGAGGCCCATCTGGTCAGCTTCGAGCGCAACGATCAGTTCTCGCCGGCCTTCCTGTCGCTGAACCCGAACAACAAGATTCCCGCCATCCTCGACCCGCATGGTCCGGGCGGCCAGCCGCTGGCGCTGTTTGAATCGGGCGCCATCCTGCTCTACCTGGCCGAGAAAAGCGGCCAGCTGTTGCCCAGCGACCCGGCCCAGCGTTACGAGACGCTGCAGTGGCTGATGTTCCAGATGGGCGGCGTGGGGCCGATGTTCGGCCAGCTCGGCTTCTTTCATAAATTCGCCGGCAAGGACTACGAGGACAAGCGCCCGCGTGACCGCTATGTGGCCGAATCCAAGCGCCTCCTCGGCGTGCTCGAGCAACGCTTGCGCGGCCGCAGCTGGATCATGGGCGAGCAGTACACGATCGCCGATATCGCCATCTTCCCCTGGGTGCGCAATCTGGTCGGCTACTACGGCGCGGGCGAGCTGGTCGGCTTTGCCGACTTCCCGAATGTGCAGCGCGTGCTGGACGCCTTCCTGGCCCGCCCGGCCGTGCAGCGCGGCCTGAGCGTACCGGCCGCCTGATCGACACGGCCACGCCAGACGTCAAAAAGCCCGAACGATGTTCGGGCTTTTTCTTGGTTAGCGCGCAGCTCAATCGCGGAACTTCGGCGCCTGCTTGGTGATATGGGCCATGGCCGCCGCTTCCAAGTCCTTGGAGACCAGCATGGCGGCATTCCAGGTCGCCACATAGCGCAGCCCTTCGGCCACCGTGTGGTCGCGCGCGAAGTTCAGATTGTCCTTGATGCCGCGCACAGTCAGCGGCGGCTTGGCGGCGATATCGTCGGCAATGCTCATCACCTCCATCAGCAGCGAATCGCGGTCGGGCAGGCACTGGCTGACCAGGCCATAGCGCGCCGCATCCCTGCCGCCCACCTCGCGCGCGGTAAAGGCCAGCTCGCGCGTGCGACCGTCGCCGATGATCTTGGGCAGCCGCTGCAGCACGCCCACATCGGCCACGATGCCGAGGTCGACTTCCTTCAGGCAGAACACCGCGTCCTCGCTGCAATAGCGCAGATCGCAGGCCGCCACCAAGTCCAGTCCGCCGCCCACGCAGCTGCCATGAATCGCGGCAATCACCGGTTTGCGGCAGTGCTCGATCGCGCTCAGGCTGTCCTGCAGCTCGATGATCAGCGCGCGCAGCTTCTCGGCCTGGCGGCCCTGGCAATCGTCCTGGATACGCCCCTGCACCGCCATCAGCATGCCCAGATCAATGCCCGCACAGAAATGCGCGCCATTGCCACTGATCACCGCCACCCGCGCGGCCGGTTCGCCATCCAGCCAGCGCATCGCCTCGTGCAACTCGCGCCACATCGCCTCGTTCATGGCATTGGCGCGCTCGGGCCGGTTCAGGGTGATCTGGGCAACATGGTTTTCCAGGGTAAGGCTGAGGGTGCTGAAACTGGGCAGGCTCATGGTGGTTTCCGGCTATCGGTTTGGCTTACAGCTTAGAAGGCGCAGGCGCGCTCCGCTCGGCGTTTAGCCGCGCTTCTTGGGAATCCAGGCCCAGATCATTTCGCACTGGATCGGCTCATTGCCGCTCTCGTCGGTCACCGTCACCGGCACGGTCACATCGCCCTTTTCCAGCGTGCGCACCTGGGCAATCTGCTCGGCGGTCAGCGCAGCCACTGCCTTCAGATCGCCCACCGCGCGCTTCTTGTATTCGACCTTCATGCTCTTGAGCAGCGGCAGCTTGTCGTCGGGCAGGTTCATGCCCACCGCAAAGCCAGTGGCGGTTTCGGCCAGCAGGGCCATGGCGGCCGCATGCACGCCCTTGATATGGTTCTGGTTCTTGGCCACGTTGCGGATATGGCAGACCACCTGCGCGGTGCTGATGTCCTCGAAGTCGATACCGGCCGTGCCGGCAAACTTCACATAACTGCCCAGCGCCTTGGAGCGCGCCCAGCGCCGGATCGGGCCTGGCACTTTTTCGAATTTGGCCACGATGCGGCTGAAGGCATTGCTGAATTTTTCCATCTGGCTTTCCTTGTGCCCTGCGGGCTGCTGACGCCCCAAGGGGCAGATTGATTCGGTTTGTGTCCTCGGGCGCTCAACGCGCGCCCAGGTCAAGGCGCAGCTGTTTCTTGATCGCGTCGAGCCAACTGGGCTCGAAACGCGCCACCTGCAAGCCGCCCTGCAAGGTGGCCAGCAGCAAGGCCGCCTTGTCCTCGCAGCTACCGGCAAAGCGGAAATGCCCGCCGGCCACGCCTTCGTGCAGCACGCCCGCACACCACTGGTACAGCTCGCGCATGAAGCCGCGCGCCTCTTCACGCACCGGCTCGGGCAGCGTCGCCCATTCGGCCGCCAGCATGCCGGTCGGGCACAAGCGCTCGCTATCGGCATAGTTGACCGTCAACAGGTCCACATAGGCTTCCAGCTTGTCCCAAGGGTCGTGGCTGGTGGCCGCGTAATGCTCGACGGAACGCTGAAAGCGGCGCCGAAAGCGTGCCACCAAGGCCACACCGAGATCGGTCTTGCTCGGGTAGTGGTAATGGATGGCGGCATTCTTCATCCCCAAGGGCCCGGCCAGATGCTGGTAGCTGAAGCCATTGAAGCCACGCTCCAGCCACAGGGCCTCGGCCAGATCGAGAATGCGTTTGGCGGTATCGTTCATGCGGACCTCACTTTAACCAAGCAAGTGCTTGAAAGGCAATCGAGTTGTGAGGGGTAAGGCGGGAGGGGTGAGGTGGCGCGCCACACACTGTTGCCTGCTTGAACAGCATAGCCCGCGAAACAGGCTGGCAACGGTAGGGTGGATTCGGAGCGAAGCGACAATCCACCAAGTAATTGCGGATTGCTGCGCGAATTCGCCCTATTGAGTGAGTCGTGCTTGTGCATGCAATAGCGCACGCCGAAACAGACTGGAATCATCCTCACCCGAGGTTTGGTGCAAATAATATTCAAGAATAGGGATCGAAAGATCCCTATATTCCGGGAAGTTCGTCAGCTCATAAACCGCCATTGCTTGTACTGTGTCTACAAGCACTTGCCCCGTCATCGTCCGCCCCGAAACTTGCTCGAAGGCACGATGAAACTGCTCAAACCGCTTCTGCTCGATATCTCTCTTTCGTGTGTCTATCCACTGAAACAGTCCTACGAGAAAGGCAATTGCAGCACCTAGTGGAGCTAGCCAACTTATCAAAATGTTTAGTTCCATCACTCCCCCTTAACTCATTGCAATTGATGTCTAGGTCATGCGCCTCAAGCGCCACATCTCACAACAACGCAATCCCCGGCAGACTCGCCGCGCAGGTGGCGCGCACCGTGTCGACGAAGTCTTCCACATAGGCAAGACTGGCGCGGGCCTTGGGGACGGCCGCATACAGCTCACCAAACAGATGGTTGGCGGTAATCGGCAGCGCGGTCACATAGCGGCGTTCCAGATAGGGCGCCACCGCCCATTCGGGCAAGGCGGCCACACCGCGCCGGCTGGCCACCAGCTGCAAAATCGCAATGGTCAGCTCGCTGCTGCGCCGCTTGGGGGCGATGCCGGCGGGCTTGAGTACCTGGCGCATCACATCGAGCATCTCGTCCGGAATCGGGTAGCTGATCAAGGTCTCGTCGGCGAAGTCGGCCGCTTCCAGCAGCGCCTTGCCGGCCAGTGCATGGTCGTTGGCGACCAGACCAACGATCTCGTAGCGGAACAGCGGGAAGTAATGCATGGGCTCGTTCGCATCGCGCTCGGACACGATGGCCACATCGGCCTCGTCCTGGTGCACCAGGCCAACCGGGTCGGCATGAAAGCCCGACACGATGTCGAGCTCGACCTCAGGCCAGCGCGGGCGGAATTCGTCCATGGCCGGCATCAGCCAATCAAAACAGGTATGGCATTCCACTGCTACGCGCAGGCTGCCGGCTGCGCCGTCGCGGATGCGCGCGATATCACGGCAGGTCTCGGCCACCGCCGGTAACACGCTCTGCGCCAGCGCATGCAGGCGCTGGCCGGCCGGGCTGAGCTTGAGCGGCTGCGATTTGCGCTCGAACAGCGAGAGGCCGAAATGATCTTCCAGCTGCTTGAGCTGGTGCGAGAGCGCCGACTGGGTCAGGTTCAGCCGCTCGGCGGCCTTGGCCACCCCGCCCGCATCGAACAGGGCGGCGATGGTGCGCAGATGGCGTAGTTCGAGTTGATGGTTCATGAGCAATATCGATAAGAAACCGGAAAAAGATGCGTTTGAATCATAGACAGCCGCGTCTCATGATGCAAACCGTTCATCCATTCCCACTTATCGCTAAAGGAATTCTCATGTTAACCACCCATATCCTCGGCTTTCCGCGCATAGGCAGCCAACGTGAGCTGAAGTTTGCCGTGGAGCAGTTCTGGCGCGGCGAACTCGACCAGGCCGGCCTCGAGGCCAAGGGCCGTGAGCTGCGCCTGCGCCACTGGCAATGGCAGCAGGCGGCCGGCCTGCGCTTTGTGTCGGTAGGTGATTTTTCCTATTACGACCAGATGCTCGACACCACCGCCCTATTGGGCGCCCTACCCGCGCGCTTCGGCTTTGATGCCCGCACGCTGAGCCGCAGCCAGTACTTCGAGCTGGCGCGCGGCAATGCTGCCCAGCCGGCCTGTGAAATGACCAAGTGGTTCGACACCAATTACCACTTCCTGAAGCCCGAATTCGACCACGCCAGCCGTTTCGACGGCGGCCCGCAATGGCTGCTGGATGAGCTGCGCGAGGCACGCTTGGCCGGCTTCTCGGCCAAGGTGCAGCTGTGTGGGCCGCTCACCCTGCTGAAGCTCGCACGCGTGCAGGGCATCGCGCCGCTGGCCCTGCTGCCGCGACTGCTCCCCGCCTATGTGCGCCTGCTCAAGCAGCTGCTGGCCGAAGGCAGCGAATGGGTGCAGCTGGATGAGCCGATTCTGGGACTGGACCTGGATGCCCAGTGGCTGGCCGCCTTCGCACCGGTCTACCGCGAGCTGGCCGAAGCGCATCCGCGCATCCTGCTGGCCAGTTATTTCAGCGGCGTGGCCGAACGGGCCGAGCTGCTGAAGACCCTGCCCGTGGCCGGTCTGCACCTGGATGCCGTGCGCGCGCCGCAGCAGCTCGATGCCTTTATCGACTGGCCCGTAGGCAAGGTGCTGTCGGTCGGCATCGTGGATGGGCGCAATGTATGGAAAACCGATCTGGATGCCGCGCTGGACGTGCTGGCCCCACTGCATGCACGACTGGGCGATAACCTGTGGCTGGGCAGCAGCAGCTCGCTGCTGCATGTGCCGACCGATCTCGACCAGGAAACCAAGCTGGGTGACGAGATTCGCGACGGTCTGAGCTTTGCCAAGCAGAAGCTGGGCGAGCTGAGCACGCTGGCGCGCGCACTATGCCTGGGGCGCAGCGTGTGTTTCCAGACCCTGGAAGCGAATCGCACCGCGCTGGCGCGCTTTCGCGCACTGCCCAAGCGCCACAATGCCGAAGTGGCTGCGCGCCTGGCCGCCCTGCCCGAGTTCGAGCGCGGCCTCAGCTATGCCGAACGCGCACTGCTGCAGCGCGAACGCCTGCATTTGCCGCTGCTGCCCACCACCACCATCGGCTCCTTCCCGCAAACCGCCACCATCCGCGCCCAGCGCGCGGCCTTCAAGCGCGGTGAGCTAAGCGCCACCGACTACACCGCCGCCATGCAGGCCGAGATCGCCCAGGCGGTGGCCAAGCAGGAAGCACTCGGTATTGATGTGCTCGTGCATGGCGAGGCCGAGCGCAGCGATATGGTCGACTACTTTGCCGAGCAACTGGCCGGCGTGGCGGTGTGCCAGCACGGCTGGGTGCAAAGCTATGGCTCGCGCTGCGTGAAGCCACCGCTGATTTGGGGCGATGTGAGCCGCCCGACGGCAATGACGGTGGACTGGACCCGCTATGCACAAAGCCTGACCCAGCTGCCGATGAAGGGCATGCTGACCGGCCCGGTAACCCTGGTGCAATGGGCGTTTGTACGCGACGACAAGCCGCGCGCCGAAGTGGCCTACCAGATGGCGCTGGCGCTGCGCGACGAGGTGGCCGAGCTCGACGCGGCCGGCATCGCGGTGATCCAGATCGACGAGCCGGCCTTCCGCGAAGGCCTGCCCCTGCAGCGCGCCGACTGGCCGGCCTACCTCGATTGGGCGGTCACCACCTTCAAGCTGGCCGCCGCCGGCGCCCGCCCCGAGACGCAGATCCATACCCATATGTGTTACTCGGAGTTCGAGGACATCCTGCCCGCCATTGCCGCCATGGATGCGGATGTGATCACCATCGAAACCTCGCGCTCGGCAATGACGCTGCTCGATGCATTCGGTGAATTCGCCTACCCGAACGAGATCGGCCCCGGCGTGTACGACATCCACTCGCCGCGCGTGCCGCCGGTGGCGGAAATGACCGCGCTGCTGGAAAAAGCCCTGCAGGTGATTCCGGCCGAGCGTCTGTGGGTGAACCCCGACTGCGGACTGAAAACGCGCGCCTGGCCGGAAACCGAGGCCGCACTGCAGAATATGCTGGCCGCCACCCGGCAGATCCGCGCCCGCCTCGCGCGCGGTGAAGCCGCCCCCGCAACGGCCGCAAGCAGCCTGGCCGGCCATGCCCACGGTGGCTGCGGCTGCGCGCACGGCGAGGCGGAATAAGCCGCGCCTGCGGCGGTGCGCGGGATAGATCGCGCACCGCCCGGCTTGGCCGCAGCGGTAGCAATCGCGATAATGGCAGCCACATTCCGCAGCGGCGTGCGCTAGCGCACCGCCCCTTGGATCAGCCCAGTCACCATGCTCACCGCCCTGCTTGTCTTCGTCGCCCTAGTCGTGGCGCTCTATCTGGCCAATCAGCTGGCTGAGCGCCATCTGCGCAAACGTGCAATGCAGCTGGATAGCTCAGCGCAGGACGAAGCCACAGCGGAGGTCGCCGAAGCCTATTTCCGCGCCCAGCCCGATATTGGCGCGCTCAGGCGCGCGAATGTCTTCGCGCAGCTGGGCCGCCCCGCGCAGTGCGATGACTGGGACCGTGGCCGCCTCATTTGCACCTGGCGCGGCCAGGATCGTTGCCTGTGCATCGACACGCGCGACGAGGACATCGATGCCGTCTATCTGCTCGACCCAGCGCATAGCGCGTACTCGGACCCCGCACTGGAAGTGATCTGGGAACGCCCGGCGGCAGCGCGTCCAGGCGAACGCGGCGCCGACTAAGCCAGGAAGACGTAAGCGCGCGCCACCGCCCAGCCGGCGTCATCAAAGCTTCATTCCGGCGTCACGCGCCAGACATGCATGGCCAGCAGTCTGCGGCGCATGACAGCCCACCGCCTGCACCTAGCCCTGGTTACCGAAACCTTTCCCCCCGAAGTGAACGGCGTTGCCATGACGGTAGGCCGTATGGCACATGGCCTGCGCGAACGTGGCCATCGGGTCGAGCTGATCCGCCCACGCCAACGCGGTGATGGCGCGCCGCTGCGTGATGAAATGCTGGTGCGCGGCCTGGGCATACCCAACTACCCGGAGCTGCGCTTTGGCCTGCCGGCCACCGGCCGCCTGCTGCAGCGCTGGCGCCAGCAGCGCCCCGATCTGGTGGTGGCGGTGACCGAAGGCCCCTTGGGCTGGAGCGCGCTGCGCGCCGCGCGCAAGCTCGGCATTCCGGCCATCTCGGAATTCCATACCAATTTCCACAGCTATAGCGAGCACTACGGCATGGGCTGGCTGGAGCGGCCGCTGCGGGGTTATCTGCGCAGCTTTCACAACCGCAATCTGGCCACGCTGATTCCCAGCGAGGACGTGAAGACCGAGCTCGAGGGCCAGGGCTTTGGCAAGCTGGAGGTGGTGGCGCGTGGCGTGGACACCAGCCTGTTCGATCCAGCCAAGCGCGATGCCGGTCTGCGCGCCAGCTGGGGGGTGAACGACTGCACCCAGGTGGTCGCCTATGTGGGGCGCATGGCGGCGGAGAAGAACCTGCCCCTGGTGCTGGCCGCCTTCAAGCAGATGCAGGCCATCCGCCCGAACAGCCAGCTGCTGTGGGTGGGCGATGGCCCGGAGCGCGCTGCCCTGCAGGCCAGCCACCCCGAGCAACTGTTTGCCGGCATGCAGCGCAACGAGGCGCTGGCGCGCCACTATGCCTCGGCCGATGTGTTTCTGTTCGCCAGCACCACCGAGACCTACGGCAATGTGACCGTGGAGGCGATGGCCAGCGGCCTGGGTGTGCTGGCCTATGACTACGCGGCCGCGCGCGCGCATATCCGCCACCATGAGAACGGCCTGAAAGCCGCCTTCGACGATGACGCCGATTTCATCGAACAGGCGCGCTACGCAGCCAGCTACCCGAGCGTGATGCGTGAACTGGGCCTGGCCGCACGCCAGACCACTGCCCAGCTTGGTTGGGAGCGCATCGTGCAGCGTTTCGAGGAAGTGGTACACCAGGCGCTGCAGCGCGCGCCGCAGTCGCTGGCGCTTGGCGCCAGTTAGCCAAGGAGATAGCAATGCGCCTACCCCATAGTCGTGCCGACTGGCTGGCCTTGGACCAGCACTGGACCGTGCAGTGCAACCGCGCCAGCCGCACGCAGTTCTGGCGCGGTTTCTTCTGCCGCATCAGCCGGCTTGGCGATGGCGTGTTCTGGTATGCGCTGATGGGTGGGCTGCTGCTCGTGCAGGGGCAAGCCGCGCTGCCGGCCGTGCTGCATATGGCCGCGGTCGGGGCGATTGGCCTGCTGCTGTACAAATGGCTGAAGCGCGCCACCTCGCGCCCACGCCCGTTCATGCGCTCGGCCGCCATCTTCCGCGCCTACGAGGTGCTGGACGAGTACAGCTTCCCATCCGGCCACACGCTGCATGCGGTCAGCCTCAGCGTGGTGGCACTCAGCTACTACCCAGCCCTGGCCGGTCTGCTGCTGCCCTTCACCGTGCTGGTCGCGCTATCGCGCCCGGTGCTCGGCCTGCATTACCCAAGCGATGTGCTGGCCGGCGCCGCCCTGGGTGCCAGCCTGGCCGGCCTTTCCCTGCTGCTGATCTAAACGCCTCAACAGGCGCTGACGCACGCCGGTCGCCTGGCCGCGCCGGGCGTGGCATCATCGGTCCATGTTCGCCAACCCGCCTGATTCGCTGCTGCGCAGCCTGTTCACCGATAGCCGCCGCATCGCCGTGGTCGGTCTCTCGCCCCAGCCCAGCCGGCCCAGCTACCGGGTCTCGCGCCAGATGCAGGCCTGGGGCTTTCAGATCGTGCCGGTGCGCCCGCTGGTGGCCGAGGTACTCGGCCAGCCCGCCTATGGGCGGCTGGAAGACGTGCCCGGCCAGGTCGATATCGTCAATGTGTTCCGCAATGCCAGTGAAGTGGATGCCATCGTGGACAGCGCGATTGCCATCGGCGCGCCAGCGATCTGGATCCAGCAGGGCATAGTGAATGAGCCGGCCGCACTGCGTGCCCAGGCCGCCGGCCTGACCGTGGTGATGGACCGCTGCATCATGGTCGAATACGCACGCTTGTTGTGAATCCGGCCCATGCCGGTTGACGCCGCGCGCGCCGGGCGGTAAATCCTCTCCATTCTCCGCCCCACGGTTCCCACCCATGAAATTGCGCTTTACCAAGATGCACGGCCTCGGCAATGACTTCGTCGTGCTGGACGGGGTCAGCCAGTCGCTGCGCCTAAGCACCGAGCAGCTGCGCCAGATCGGCGACCGCCACTTCGGCATCGGCTGCGACCAGATTCTGCTGGTGGAGAACCCGCACCACCCGGATGCCGACTTCCGATACCGCATCTTCAATGGCGCCGACGGCGGCGAGGTCGAGCAATGCGGCAATGGCTCGCGCTGCTTTGTGCGCTTCGTGCACGACAAGGGCCTGACGCGCAAACGCGCGATCCGCGTGGAAACCGCCAAGGGCCTGATCACCCCGCAGCTGGAAGACAATGGCCTCATCACCGTGGACATGGGCGCACCGCGCTTTGCGCCGGCCGAGATTCCCTTTGTGGCCGAAGCCGAAGCGATCAGCCACCCTATCGTGGTGAACGGTCGCACGCTGGCGATCACGGTCGTGTCGATGGGTAATCCCCATGCGGTGCAGGTGGTCGAGGATGTCGAAAACGCCCCGGTGGCCACAGACGGCCCGGCCATCGAAGCCCACCCGCTTTTCCCGCAGAAAGTGAATGCCGGCTTCATGCAAATCCTTAGCCGCGGCGAAATCCGCCTGCGCGTGTTCGAACGCAGCGCGGGCGAAACGCTGGCCTGCGGCACCGGCGCCTGCGCGGCCGTGGTGGCCGGCATCCGGCGCGGCCTGCTTGATGCCAGCGTGCTCGTGCATACCCGCGGCGGTGATCTGCGCGTCAGCTGGGCTGGCCCCGGCCAGCCGGTGCTGATGACCGGCCCGGCCGTAACCGTGTTTGAAGGCGAGATCGAGCTGTGAGCGCCCTGCACCAGCCCTTCCAAGCCGACCACTTCCGTATTGCCCGCCTACAACCCCGAGCAGAGGACTACCACGATATGCAAAGCGCCGAAGTCGCCGCCTGGCTGCAGGCCAACCCGCAGTTCTTCGAAGACTATGCCGACCTGGTGGCCGAGATCTTCATTCCCCACCCGCACGGTGGCCGCGCGATTCCGCTCGCCGAGCGGCAGATTCTGACCCTGCGCGAGAAGAACAAACTGATCGAGAGCAAGCTGGCCGAGCTCTTGCAGTTCGGCGAGGAAAACGACCAGATCGGCGACAAGATCCAGCGCCTGACCGTGGCACTGCTGCAGGCGCGCGACCTGGCCGGCGTGCTGGGCACGCTTAGCTACCATCTGCAGGAAAGCTTCCGCGTGCCGCATGTGGCGGTGCGACTATGGGGCGGCGAGGCAGACGAGACGCTGAGCGAGTTCAGCCCGGTCAGCGACGATGTGCGCGTGCTGGCGCAAAGCCTGGGCACGCCTTACTGCGGCCCCTATGTGACCGATGAGGCGCTGGCCTGGCTGGGCGAGGCGGCACCGCATCTGAAGTCCTTCGCCCAGGTGGCGTTGAAGACCGAGGGCGCGCCGTTTGGCCTCTTGATCCTGGCCAGCGAGGATGCGCAGCGCTTCTACCCGGAAATGGGCACCCTCTACCTCGCCCGCATCGGCGAGCTGATCTCGGCCGCGCTGGCACGCTGCCTGGACTGAGCGTATGGACGCGCTGGCGCGCTTTGAACGCTATATGACCGGCGAGCGCGCCAAATCGCCGGCCACGCGCACCGCCTATCTGGCCGATGCCCGCCTGCTGCTCGAGCTGCTCGGCGCCACGCCGCTGGAACAAGCCAGCGTGCGCGATATCCGCGCCTGTGTGCGCCAGCTGCGTCAGCGCGGTCATGATGCACGCAGCATCGCGCGGCGGCTGTCGGCCTGGCGCGCCTGGTTCAAGCTCCTGGTGCGCGACGCCGGTTTCAGCGCCAATCCGGTCGACACCGTGCGCGCGCCGCGCGCCGAGAAGAAGCTGCCGCGCCCGGTCAGCGTGGATGCGGCGGCCGGTTTTCTCGATAACCTCGATGCGAACGAACCGCTCGCCCTGCGCGACCGTGCCATGTACGAGCTCGCTTATTCCTCCGGCCTGCGTGTGTCCGAGCTGGTAGGGGCGAATCTTGGCGATCTGCAACCTGACGGCACGCTGCGCGTATTGGGCAAGGGCAGCAAGCTGCGCGTGGTGCCGGTCGGCCAGGCCGCCCATGCGGCGATTGCCAACTGGCTGCCCTGCCGCACCGTGCTGCTGCAGGCCGGCGAGCAGGCGCTGTTCCTGAACCGCTATGGCCGGCGCATGACCACGCGCGCGGTGCAGCAGCGCATCGCGCACTGGTCCGATCAGCTTGGCCTGGGCGACAAGCTGCACCCGCATCGGCTGCGCCATGCCTGTGCCAGCCACTTCCTGCAGGGCAGCGGCGATTTGCGCGCCACCCAGGAACTGCTTGGCCACGCCAGCATCGCCAGCACCCAGATCTACACCCATCTCGATTTCGAACGCCTGTCCGCCGTCTATGACCAGGCCCATCCGCGCGCCAAGGGCAAATAGCCTGGCCGCGCCCTACACCGCGAGTACCGTATGGATATCCAACGCATCAATCCCGAAACCCGCTGGTCGGACGCCACCGTCTACCAGGGCCTCGTGCATTTCGTGGAAGTGCCGGCCGACCTCAGCGCCGATATGCGCGGCCAGACCGAGCAGGTGTTGGCCCAGGCCGACAAGACCCTGGCCCTGGCCGGCAGCAATAAGTCACGCCTGTTGATGGCCACGCTGTATGTGACTGATCTGCTCAATGTGCCGGCCATGAACGCGGTCTGGGATGCCTGGCTGCCACCGGGCTGCGCGCCGGTGCGCGCCTGTCTGAAGGTGGAGCTGGTCAGCCCCGGCATGCTGGTGGAAATCGCCTTCGTGGCGGCACCCGCCTGAACAAGGCAGGCGAGCTGGCACTCGCCGCCCTGGCCGACTAGGATGCAGTCACTGCAGTACGAGCAGACACAAGCATTCGAAACAAGGCTGGGGAGAGGACGTAGTGCGGCTGCGCATGATCATCGCTTCGCTGTTGGCGGCCCTGCCCGCCTTGGCCGAGCAGCATGCCAAGAACCTGACCCTCTGCGTCGAGGATCAGGAAAATCACCCGTGGATATTGCTCGACCGGCCCGGCTATGTGGCCATCATGCTCGAGATGGTCAGCCAGCGTACCGGCCTGCGCTTTCAGTACGTGCACAAGCCGTGGAAGCGCTGCCTGCTGGAGATGCAGCAGAACGCCGTGGACGGCATCGTGAACGCCAGCTTCGTGCCCGAACGCCTGGCCATGGGTGTCTACCCGATGCGCGGCGAGCAGCCCGACACCAGCCGGCGCATGCTCGACATCACTTATTCGCTCTACCGCCCGCACAACAGCCCACTGAATTGGGATGGCAAGCAGTTCAGCGGCCTGCGCAAGGCTATCGGCGCGCAAACCAAGTTCTCGGTCATCGGCCCGCTGCAGGCGGCCGGCGCCAAGGTCGACGATAGCCGCAAGGATGCCAAGGATGTGCTGCGCTACACGCTGATGGGCGTGGTCGATGGTGCCGCACTGCTCACCTATAACGGCGACCGCTTGCTGGCGGAAAACCCGGAATTCGGCAGCACGCTGGAAAAGGTCGGCCCCCCGCTGGCACAGACCGCCAACTACCTGGTGTTCTCACACCAATGGGCCAGGCAGAACGCCCAAGCCGCCCAGGCAGCCTGGGATGCGGTGGCCGCGGTACGCGATTCGGCCGAGTTCCGGACCAAGGTCGCCCCGCTACTTGGGCGTAACTAGCCGCCCTCACAGCCCCACGCTATCTGGTATCTTCGAGCCAACGCCTACCCTGCCCCGCAGCAGCGGTAGGTGCATGGGTCATAGAACCTGAATCCACCCCGGAGTGACAGATTGCGCCATCCCCACCCCGTCCTGTGGCGAGCCTGGCTGCTTTGCCTGCTGCTGATCGGCCTGTGCCTGCCCAGCCAGGCCAGCAGCCTGCCGCCCGATACCGTCCGCATCCATTTCCACCGCGATAACGCCGACTACTCGGGCTGGGGCCTGCACCTATGGGGCAATGATCTGCAGCCCAGCGCCCAAGTCAGCTGGACCGCCCCATTTGCCGCCAGCGGTCAGGATGCCTTCGGTGTGTATTTCGACGTGCCCATCGTGCCGGGCGGCAAGACCTTCGGCTTCGTGCTGCACCGGGGCGAGCTGAAGAATGTGCCGAATGACCAGTACTGGTTCCTCGACCAGCATGGGCGCGAATTCTGGGTGCTGGAAAACAGCGCTACCCTGTTCAGCCAGCCACCAGCCGTGGCGCCGCAGCCCGCATCCGGCAACGGTCAGGGCAGCTTCCTGCCGCTCTGGTTCTGGTTTGGCCTGGCTTCCAGCAGCCTGGTCGGCCTGATCTGGTGGCGCTTGCAGCGCCGCACCCTGCTGGCTGAGCAACGCCTGCAGGAGCAGATGACCCTGCTGACCGAGGCGCGCAGCGAGCTGGGGCGCCAGATGGATGCCTTCCACCAGAGCGAGCAGCGCCTGCGCCAGCTGAGCGGCAGCGACGATCTGACTGGCCTGCCCACCCGTGCCGGCCTGCAGCAGGCGCTAGCCAAGGTGCAGTCGCGCGCGCGCCGCCACGAGGCCAAGGTCGCGCTGATCTTCATCGACCTCGACAATTTCAAGACCATCAATGACAGCGAGGGCCATGCCGCCGGCGATGCGGTGCTGAAGACCATTGCCAGCCGCTTTACCGAGCTGCTGCGCGAGAGCGATATCGTGGCGCGCATCGGCGGTGACGAGTTCGTGGTGCTGGCCGAGGATGTGGCCGACGAGCGCGCTGTGGCCGGCATCGCGCGTAAGCTGATCGCGGCCGCCTGCACGCCGGTGCCCTTCGATGGCCGCGAGCATCAGGTAGGTGCCAGTGTCGGTATCGCCATCTATCCGAGTGACAGCAATGATGCGGCCACCCTGCTCAAGCAGGCCGATAGCGCGATGTATGTGGCCAAGCATGCCGGCAAGGGCCAGTTCCGCTTCTATGCCGAGGCGGCGAACCAGCTGTGCAGCAAGGAAATGGCGCTGGACCGGCGCATGCCAGGCTTGGCTGAACGTGCCGAGCTGGCTATCCAGCTACTACCCGTCCAGCAGTTGGATAACGGCCAGGTCGTGCTGCAGGAAGCGTTTCTGCGCTGGCGTCAGCCCGAGGGCGACTACCTGCCGGCACGTGACTTCATCCATATCGCCGAGAGCAATGGCCAGATCATCGCGCTCGGGCAGTGGATCATTGCCCAGGCCTGCCAGCTAGCCGCCGCCTGGTCGGCCACTGACGCCCAAATGGCGCCGGCCGTGGCGATCAATCTCTCGCTGGCCCAGCTGCAGCACCGCCAGCTGACCACCCAGGTTAGCCAGGCCCTGCAGCAAAGCGGTTTGCCAGCCGGGCGGCTGGTGCTGGAAATCCCCGCCGCCGCGCTGCGCGAAGACGGCCAGCTGCAGATCAATCTGTATGGGCTGCAGGCCATGGGCGTGCAGCTTGCGCTGGACAAGGTGGATGCGCGCACGCTGACCTTTGCCCAGCTGGCCGGCCTGCCCTGGCGCTGGATCAAGCTCAATGCGCAAGGCCTGCGCGGCAGCGAGGCCGCGCTGCACGAACAGCTGTGGAAAAGTCTGCTGGCCAGCACGGCAGCCAGCGATGCGCAGCTGATTGCCACCCATATCGATAGCCCGGCGCTGCGCGCGCAAGTGCAGCAACTGGCTTGCCGCTATGGGGAAGGTTATGCAATCGATACGGGTACGCTGCTCGACCCGCAGCTGCGCGGCTAGCGCGCCGGCTTAGTCCACTGCCAGCCAGGCGAGCTGGCCGTGGCAGGCCTCATTCAGCTCAGCCACGAGGCGGCTGCGTTCGCTTTCCAACAGACTGAAGGCAAAGTCGACCAGGCCAGCATGCGCGACCACCAGATCGCTGGCACCGGCCGCGGCCAGCTGGCGGCGCAGCAGGCCTTCCAACGCATAGGGCACGCGGCAGCGCAGCGCGACGCGCTTTTGTAGCGCTACCTTGTCGGCCTGCAGCAGGGCCTGGGCCACCGCATCGGTGTAGGCGCGCACCAGGCCGCCCGCGCCCAGCTTCACCCCGCCGAAATAACGCACCACGGTGGCTAGCACGCCGTCCAGTTCCTGGTGACGCAAGACATTCAACATCGGCATGCCGGCCGTTCCGGACGGCTCGCCGTCATCCACCGCGGCCGATTGCCCGCCGGCCAGCAGCGCCCAGCACACATGCACGGCGCCCGGGTGCGCGGCCTTCAGCGCCGCCACGCGCAGCTGGGCCGCCGAGCGGTCGCGCACCGGCTCCACGCAGCAGATGAAGCGGCTTTTCTTGATCTCCAGCGTGCTATGCGCGGGCTGAGCCAGGGTGAAGGGCATGCGGGCAATGCGCCTACTTCGCGCAGTGGGCGTTCCAGTCCTGGATGGCCGCCTTGCGGCTGCCCACGGCGGCGCTGATCACATTGCAATTGCCGTTGCGGCCAAACTTGGCGCATTCGACCCAGTGGCGGTTCGAACCGGCCTTCATCACCTGGCCAGGTGCGCCGCATTTCTTGCAGGGCTTGGGGGTCAGCGGGGCATTGTCGGTCATGGGGGCATCCTGGCGGCGAAAAAGCATGGGGCGCGATAGTACGCCATCTTGCCACTATCCTGCCCATGGCGGCCGTACCGACAGCCTGCGGCGGGACGGCCGCCATTGCGGTCGGGCGGCGCGCGGTCTAGGCTAGCCTGATTCTTTCCCTGCCCCGACGGGGCAATAGACTGGAGCAATATATGAGCCTCTTCGATCAGATCGGTGGTTTGCTGGGCGGTAATGAACAAGCGGGCGGCGCGCTGCAGGCAGTCAGCAGCCTGCTTGAGCAGCAGGGCGGCGTGGCGGGCCTGGTGCAGCAGTTCCAGCAAGGTGGGCTGAGCGAGGTGGTCAGCTCCTGGGTCGGCACTGGCCAGAACCTGAATATCTCGCCCGAGCAGATTCAGGCCGTACTGGGCAGCGGGCCAGTGGCCGATATTGCTGCCAAGCTGGGCATTTCGCCGGCCGAGGCGGCCAGCACGGTATCGCAATGGCTGCCGCAGATCGTGGACAAGCTGACCCCGAATGGCCAAGTGCCGGCCGAGGGCGGCGATGTGCTCGGCCAGGCCGCCTCGCTGCTGGGCGGCAAGCTGTTCGGCTGATTCACGCTGGCGCGGCAAAGTCGGCGCGGGAAAAACCCGCCAGCCCGGTACAATCGCGCATCAATCATTAGCAACGGCCGCCTGTGGGCGGCCGCGGAGTTTTCTGTATGTCCACCGATCTGCGCAGCCTGCTGGCCACCGCCTTTGCCCAACGTAGCGCGCTGCTTGCACAGCTGCACGCCGAAGACACCAATGCCTACCGCCTGTTCCACGGCAGCGTGGAAGGCGTGTCCGGCCTGACCGTGGACCGCTACGGCGACCTCTTGCTGGTGCAGACCTTCCACACCCCGCTCAGCGACACCGAGCTGGCCAGCATCAGCACCTATTACGCCGAGGTGCTGCCTGGCCTGGCCACCGTTTACAACGACCGCAGCGAGGCCAACTCGCGCATCCGCAATCCGCTGAGCGGACCCGAGCTGGAAGCCGCCATGCTGCCGCGCGAGGCGCGCGAGCTGGGCGTCAGCTACCGTATCCAGGGCCGGCACAGCGGTCAGGACCCCTGGCTCTTCCTCGACCTGCGCGCCGGCCGCCGCCGCGTGATGCAGGAAGCCGCCGGCAAGGAAGTGCTCAATCTATTCGCCTATACCTCGGGCGTGGGCATTGCCGCCGCCAAGGCCGGCGCACGCTTCGTGATGAATGTGGATTTCGCCGAATCGAGCATCATAGTCGGCAAGGAAAACGCCCGCCTGAACACGCTGGCCACCCGGCCGCGCTTCGTGCACAGCGATGTATTCCCGGCCGTGCGCCAGCTGGCCGGCATTGGCCAGCCCAAGATGGTGCGCGGCAAGCGCATGCCGCCGTTCCCGGTACTGGAAGCGCGCCAGTTCGACCTGGTCTTCCTCGACCCGCCGCGTTACGCCAAGAGCCTGTTCGGGGTGGTCGATCTGGTCAATGACTACGCCTCGGTCTTCAAGCCGGCCCTCTTGGCCACCAAGGAAGGCGGCAGCATCTTCTGCTGCAATAATGTGGCCCAGGTGGAGGCCGAAGCCTGGCTCGACCAGCTGCAGCGCAGCGCGGCCAAGGCCGGCCGCCCGGTGCGCGAATTCGAATGGATCACCCCGGACAGCGACTTCCCGAGCCCCGATGGCAAGCACCCACTGAAGATGGTGCTGCTGCACGTCTAAACCGCGCTTGACGCAGAGGAAGCCCCGATGTCGCTCGCACGCACCCTGCTGCTGACTGGTCTATTCATTGGCCTGCACAGCGCCCATGCCAATCCGGTCGAGGAAGTCAGCACGGTGCTCGACCACTTCCACCGCGCCGCGGCCGAAGCGCGTTTCGACGACTACTTCGGCCTGTTCGCGCCGGACGCGGTGTTTATTGGCACCGATGCCAGCGAACGCTGGACGGTGGCCGAGTTCCAGGCCTACGCCAAGCCGCATTTCGACCGTGGACGCGGCTGGACCTATACCAAGACCGCGCGCCAGGTGAATGTGTCCGCCGACGGCCAGCATGCGTCCTTCGATGAACTGCTCGATAACGCCAGCCTGGGCGTCTGCCGCGGCACCGGCGTGCTGCGCCGCGTGGCAGGCAACTGGAAGATCGAGCAATACCACCTAACCATCCCGGTGCCGAACGCGCTGGCGGATGAGGTGGTCAAGCGGATACGCAGCGCGCCCTGAACCCGCCCCTGCTGACAACACGCTGTCAGCACCCCCGGCCTAGCATGCATGGCACGGTCTCAGCCCGAGACCGCATCAGGAGGAAAACCCATGCATGCCGTGAACTGGTTCGAACTACCCACCCATGACCTTGACCGCGCTCAGCGCTTCTATCAGACCGTGCTGGGCGTTGCGCTGCAGCGCGATGACAGCTTTGGCGAGATGCATATGGCCATACTGCCGCATGGCGAACACGGCATCGGCGGTGCGCTGGTGAAGAGCCCGCACCAGCAGCCGCAGGCCAATGGCACGCTCGTCTACCTGAATGCGCCTGATCTGGACGCTGTGCTGAGCCGGGTTGAGGCGGCTGGCGGGGCGATCCTGATGCCGAAGACCTTCCTGCGCGCCGATATCGGCTCGATTGCCATCCTGCGCGATAGCGAGGGCAATAGCGTCGGTCTGCACAGCCCACACTAAGCGCGCTTCGGCATTGAAGCCCAGGGGGCGACAGGGCAGACTGCCGCCCCATCCGTCCGAAGAAAGCCCGCCATGCGCCGTGCCGACCGCCTGTTCCAGATTGTGCAGTTCCTGCGCGGCCGACGCCTGACCACGGCACGCTGGCTGGCCGAGCGGCTCGAGGTATCCGAGCGCACCATTTATCGCGATGTGCGCGATCTGTGCCTCTCTGGGGTGCCGATCGAAGGGGAAGCCGGGGTCGGTTATGTGCTGCGCCACAAGCTCGATTTACCGCCGCTGATGTTCGACCGCGAAGAACTGGCCGCCCTGCGCCTGGGTGCAGAGATGGTGGCAGCCTGGAGTGACCCGCAGCTGGCGCGCGCGGCCGAATCGGCACTGGCCAAGATACGCAGCGTGCTGCCAGCCGAGATACAGCGTGGCATGACCCCGCTGCACGCGCCGGCCTTCCCCGGCCAGCACGAGGCGGCATTCGCGCCATTGCGCGGCGCCATCGACAAACGCCAGGTGGTGCGGCTCTACTACCGCAAGCCCGATGGCCAGGCCGACCAGCGCGATGTGTGGCCGCTGGGCCTGTTCTTCTGGGGCAAGGTGTGGACGCTGATCGCCTGGTGCGAGCTGCGCAATGCACACCGCCAGTTCCGCCTCGACCGCATCGAAACCATAGACGTGCTCCTCCAGACCTTCACCCCCAGCCGCGAGCAGACGCTGCAGGCCGCGCTACGCGCCTATGGCGCGCCGCGCGATGCGCTGGATTGAAGCCATACCGCAGCTTGGCGTCGGTGCACGGCGCGAGCCACTCACCCATCATCCAAGCGCTTTCATTCAAGGAGACAACACGATGCACCGCGCAGCTTGGCGCTTATGGGCCTGCTTGCTTGGGGCCTTGCCCGCCCTGGCGGCGACGCCGAATGCCACCGTACAGGCTGCGAAGCCATCGGCCTTGCGCCCGGTCGTTCTCGTTTATGCGGGCGCGCCGGTTTGCTCAGGGTGCGAACAACCGGTGCTCGACCTGATCCGCAAGCCAAAGACACCTGCGCTGCAAGCATTGGCGCCCGAGTCACGGGTCATCCGGCGGTGGGCGGATATCCCCAAAGCACTGAAGTCTTTGCCGCCGCGCTCGGTATTTCTGATACCGGGTACCGAGGATGATCTGCGCGCCTGGGCCCAAGGTGGCAGCCAGGCCATGAGCGCGCAGTCCATACGCGCCATTCAACAGTGGGTACATGCCGGTGGCCGCTATGCCGGGATTTGCGGCGGGGCCATCATTGCCCAGGCAAGGTACGAGGACGAACAGTTTGCCTTTGATGCCCTGAATCTTGCCAAGATGGAGGCCGACAACTTCGCGGGCGAAGATGCCATTGAGCGGATTGAGCCCGTACATTGGTTGCCCAAGCAGATGACGTTTGGCGCTTACTTTCAGGCTGGTTCAGTCATGACCTTGTTGCCCAGCAAGGAACGCAGCGAAGTGTGGGCGACCTATCTGGCCACCAAGGGCAGGGTGCAGCATCCTGCGGGCATTGCGGCAGCGATGTTCTCCTACGGCCAGGGCAAGGTATTTGTCAGCGGTGTGCATCTCGAGGCCACGCACGACTTCTGGGACCAAGCACCGCCCGACTTTGTCCCGCATACCGAGCTACTGGAGGCGGTGTTGGCCGATTTGATGCAAGACCGACCGATTGGTCGCGTCAGTAAGCACTAAACCGTGGCCTCGCGACCAGCGCGTCGCACACCCTGGCACCTTTGCAGCGCGAAGTGCCCCCTATTTGACGCTGAACTCGGCGCCGGTTTCGAAGAAAGTGCCGCCGGCCACATAGTGGATCGAGCGCTCACGCCCGGCTTCGAAATGCCAGTGGCCTTCGCTGAAGTCGCGCGGATCGGCCCAGGCGGCCACCACTTCGGCGATAAACAGGTCATAGGCATCCTGGTTATGCCGCTCCACGATCACCTTGCATTCCAGCCAGGCCAGGCAGCCGTCCAGCAGTGGCGCGCCCACCAGGCTGGCCGGGCTGTGGCCCAGGCCGAACTCGGCGAACTTATCGCCATCGCGCCCGCTGTGCGTGCCCACGGCCTCGGTAGCAGCAGCCAGGCTGCGCGCGGGGATATTCAGCACCAGCTCGCCGCTGGCCTCCACCAGTTCGCGCGTCAGCGTGTTTTTGTCGATGACCACGCAGACCTTGGGCGGCGAAAAATCGAGCGGCATGCTCCAGGCAGCGGCCATTACATTCTGCCGCCCGCCATGCGCGCTGGACACCAGCACGGTGGGGCCATGGTTGAGCAGACGGTAGGCTTTGTTCAGATCGACGGCTTGGCGCATACGGGACACTTTCGGGGCAGGAAGACAGCGCAGTAGATGGGGGCGGATCAGGCCGTAGCAAGCCAGCGCAGCACACCCTGCCCAGCGGCGCGGCCGCTGGCGAAGCAGGCGGTGAGCAGATAGCCGCCGGTCGGCGCTTCCCAGTCGAGCATTTCGCCCGCGCAGAACACGCCGGGCAGCGCGCGCAGCATCAGGCCGGCATCCAGCGCTTCAAAGCGCACGCCGCCGGCCGTGCTGATCGCCTCGGCCAGCGGGCGTGGGCGCTGCAGGCGGATGGGCAGGGCCTTGATGGCCGCAGCCAGCTGGGCCGGGTCCTGCAGGGCCGGCTTGCTCAGGCATTCGTAGAGCAGCGCGGTTTTCACGCCACTGAGGCCAAGGCGGCTTTGCAGGTGGCTGGACAGCGAACGCGCACCGCGCGGATGGCTGACCTCGGCCAGGACACGCTCGGCGCTGTGCTGAGGCAAGAGATCGACTTCGATACAGGCACTGCCGACCTCGGCAATCTGCTCGCGCAGGCGGGCCGCGAACGCATAGATCAGGCTGCCTTCCACGCCCTGCTCGCTGATCACGAACTCGCCAGCCTTGTACTCGCTCTGGCCGTCTGCGGCACAAAAACGCAGCGCCACCGTCTTCAGCGGCGCGCCGGCAAACTTCTCGCGCAGATGCGGGCTCCAATCCACCTCGAAGCCGCAGTTGGCCGGCTTGAGCGGCGCGATATCCACACCCCGCTCGGCCAGCAGCGGCTGCCACTGGCCATCCGAACCGAGCCGTGGCCAGCTGGCGCCACCCAGGGCCAGCACCGTGGCGTCGGCGCGCACGGCGACTTCGCCCTCGGGCGTGGCGAAGCGCAATTCGCCCTCGGTAGTCCAGCCCAGCCAGCGGTGGCGCACCTGCAGCTGCACACCGGCCGTACGCAGCCGGTGCAGCCAGGCACGCAGCAGCGGCGCGGCCTTCATATCGGTGGGGAACACCCGCCCCGAGCTACCAACGAAGGTGGCAATACCCAGGCCATGTATCCACTCGCGCAATGCCTCGGGGCTGAAGTCGGCCAGTAGCGCCGCGATATCGGCCTCGCGCTCGGCATAGCGGCCCAGGAAGGGCGCCAGCGCTTCCGAGTGGGTGATATTCATGCCCCCTACCCCGGCGAGCAGGAACTTGCGTCCCACCGAGGGCATCGCGTCGTACACGCTGACCGCGTGGCCGGCCTGGGCCAGTACCTCGGCCGCCATCAGCCCGGCCGGGCCGGCGCCGATGATGGCAATGCGGGGGGAAGAGGGAGATGACATGCGTGGCTCAACAGGCGGGAAAGGCGCCATTTTAGGCCAGCATGGCGGGCGCACCTATTCTTGCGGCGGAAACTCGGCATAGCGCGGCAGGCCGTCGTGCAGTTGCAGCCAGGGCAGGCGGCGCGATTCCCAGTAGTGCAGGCTGGGCGCCATCACCTCGGGCGTATCGAGGCTGCCGATGGCGATATCGATCAGGCCGGGCAGATAGTCGGCCGTGAAGGCGAGCTGACTACCGCAGCGCGCGCAGAAATGACGGCAGGCCTCGGCGGAGGACGCATAGCGCGCCGCTTCGCCCTGCACGAAGCGCACAGCACCCTGGGCAAACATGGCCCAGGCCACGGCCGGCGCGGCATGCGCGCGCCGACACATGCTGCAATGACATAGCGCGGTCAGCAGCGGCGCGGCCTCGATCTGGTAACGGACGGCGCCGCACTGGCAGCCGCCCTGCAAGGGGCTGAAGGACATGGATTTTGCTCCGGCGAAGACCCGGCGGGTCGGACAGCCCCAGCTTGCGCGCCACCTGCTGACAGGGTGCTGTCAGCGGCTCAGCCTAGCTGCGCCTCCATGGCGCTGCAGATGCTGCGCAGCACCTTGATGCGCGCGTAGTACTTATTGTTCGCCTCGACCAGAATCCACGGCGCATGCGGCGTACTGGTGCGTTCGACCATATCGTGCACCGCCTCTGCGTATTGCGGCCATTTCTCGCGGTTGCGCCAGTCGTCCGGGGTGATCTTGAAGCGCTTGAAGCCGGTCTGCTCGCGCGCCTGAAAACGTTTGAGCTGCTCGTCCGCATCGATGGCCAGCCA
Organism: Chitinimonas taiwanensis DSM 18899; assembly: GCF_900119825.1. Classification (GTDB taxonomy): domain Bacteria; phylum Pseudomonadota; class Gammaproteobacteria; order Burkholderiales; family Chitinimonadaceae; genus Chitinimonas; species Chitinimonas taiwanensis. The sequence goes on from NZ_FPKR01000012.1 coordinate 147,233, forward strand.
GAACTTCAGCACCAGGGTGCCGGCCTCGTGCAGCTGCTGCTCGAAGTCGTTGATCTCGGCATAGGCACGCAGCCAGTCGGCTTCGGCCGCATAGCCCTCGACCCGCTCGACCAGCACCCGGCCATACCAGGAGCGATCGAACAGCGCGAACTTGCCGCGCTTGGGCAGGCGGCGCCAGAAGCGCCACAGATAGGGCTGGGCCAGCTCGTCTTCGCTGGGCGCGGCAATTGGGTGCACACGGTAGTGGCGTGCATCGAGCGCCGCGGTGACCCGGCGGATCGCCCCACCCTTACCGGCCGCGTCATTGCCTTCGAACACCAGCACCACCGCACGCTCGCGCAGCTTGGGGTGGCGGCTGAGCGCATTCAGCCGCCCCTGCAGGGTTTCCAGCTCATGGCCATAGTCGGCCTTGCTCATGGGCTGCAGCAGTTGCAGGCGGTCCAGCACGCGCACGCCATCTAGCGGCGGGCGCAAGGGCGCGCACAGGGCATGGCTGGGCAATGCCTGGGCCAGGCGCTGGCGCAGTGCATCGAGCAGCAGCTGGCCCACGGTCAGGCTGCGGTAGCGTTCGTCCTCGCCATCCACCACCACCCAGGGCGCGGCACCGGTGCTGGTGCGCATCAGCACCTGCTCGGCCACCGCACGGAAACGCCCGTACTGCTTGAGATTGGCCCAGTCGCGCTCACCCACCCGCCAGCGGGTACGCGGGTCCTGTTCGAGCTCGCTCAGGCGCTGCTTCTGCGCCTGCTTGCTCAGATGAAACCAGCACTTGAGCAGCAGCACGCCCTCCTCGGCCAGCATGGTCTCGAAACGCACCAGCGCATCGAGTTGGCTGTTTAGGCGTGCCGCATCGCCCTTGCCGGCCACCTGACGATGGATCGGATCGGTGTACCAGGAACCGAACAGGATGCCGATGCGCCCCTTGGCCGGCAGCGCGCGCCAGTAGCGCCACATGGGCGGATGCAGCGCCTCCTCGGCCCCCGCTTCGGCAAAGGCATGGGTGTCGATCAGGCGCGGGTCCATCCATTCATTGAGCAGATTAACCGTCTCGCCCTTACCCGCGCCATCCACGCCATTGATCAGGATCACCACCGGAAAGCGCGCCTGCTCCTTCAGCTCGTACTGGGCTTCCAGCAGCGCTTCGCGCAGCAAGGGCGCACGGGTCTTGTACTCGGCCTTGCTGATCTTGTGGCCGAGTTCGGCGGCTTCAAACATGCGGGTCTTCCTTTGCCCGGATGGAGGTGGACGACGCTCCGACTATAGCAAGCCAGGGCGGCCGCCCGGCCCGGCTAGCGCAGCATCCACAGCTTGCGGATCAGCCCGTCCTCAGCCTCGTAGATGACGGTGACGCGGCTTTCGCCGAATAGCGGGTGGCCTGTTACCGTTTCATGGTCGATGACCCGCTTGCCCTGCACGATGCGCTGCGGCACGGCCGCGTGCACCGTGCTGCCGGGAAAGACGATCTGCGCATAGCGTGCGCGCATGGCCGCCTTGCCCTCAAACAGCGGCTGGTCGGGAAACACATAACCGACCACGTCCTCGGCGTAGAAGCCGAGGAAGCGTTCCAGATTGTGGGCGTTGTAGGCGTCAAGCTGGCCTTGGGCGAGTTCGGCCGGGCTCATGCGGCAATCAGCCCGCGCTTCTTCAGCATCGGCGCCACCTCGGGGTCGCGGCCGCGGAAGGCACGGTAGGCCTCAACCGGGTCCTGCTTATTGCCGGCGCTGTAGATATGGGTGAACAGGCGCTCGGCGGTGGCCGCGTCAAACGGGTCGCCCGCCTCGACAAAGGCCTCGTAGCCGTCGGCGTCCAGCACCTCGGCCCACATATACACATAGTAGCCCGCCGCATACCACGGCCCGGCGAACAGGTGGCCGAAGTGGCTCAGGTAGTGGCGCTGGCCAATATCCGAGGGCACACCGAGGCGCGCGCACTGCTCGGCTTCGAAGGCGGCGATATCGACCGGCGTGCCATTGGGCAGCGCATGCAGGGCCATATCGATCAAGGCCGGGCCTACGTACTGGATGGTGGCCCAGGCCTGGTCGAACTGGCGCGCGGCACGCAGCTTGGCCAGCAGCGCGGCGGGGATAGCTTCACCGCTCTGGTAATGGCGCGCATGCTTTTGCAGCACCTGCTCTTCCTCGGCCCAGTTCTCGAAGATCTGCGAGGGCAGCTCGACGAAATCGCGCAGCACTTGGGTGCCGGCCAGGCGCTCGTAACGCACTTGCGACAGCAGCCCATGCAGACCATGGCCGAATTCGTGGAACAGCGTGCGCACATCGTCAAAGCTGAGCAGCGTGGTATCGGCCTTGGCGAAGTTATTGTTATTGATGACGATGGGCAGGGTGCCGCCAGCGAGGCCGGACTGGCTGCGGAAGATGCTCATCCAGGCGCCGCTGCGCTTGCTCGGGCGGGCGAAGTTGTCGCCGATGAACACGCCGATCAGCTGGCCTTGACGACGTACTTCCCACAGGCGTGCATCAGGGTGATAGAGCGGGATGCCGTGCTGCTCGACGAACTCCAGGCCGAATAGGCGACCCGCGCAGTCGAACATGGCGGCCAGCATGTTTTCCAGCGTGAAGTAAGGTTTGAGCTCGGCATCGTCGAGCTGGTATTGCTCCTGGCGTACCAGCTCGGCCAGATAGCGCCAGTCCCAGGCGGCAATCGGCGTGGGCAGGCCCAGCGCGCGCGCCTTGGCCTCCAGCACCAGTCTGTCCTCGGCCGCCTTGTCCAGCGCTGGCTGCCAGGCTTGCTCGAGCAGACCCAGCACCGCGGCCGGCGTGCCCGCCATGCGGTCGGCCAGCTCGTAATTGGCATAGTTGGCATAGCCATGAATGGCGGCCTGCTGCTGACGCAGCGCCACGATGCGCGCCGCCACCGGGCGGTTGTCGCGCTCGCCGGCATGGGCGCCGCGCGCCACCCGCTCACGCCAGATGGTTTCGCGCAGATCGCGACGCGCCGAGAAGGTCAGGAAGGGTTCAGCAATGGAAGGCGACAGCGTGATCACATGGCTGCCTTCAGGCAGGCCACACTGACTGGCCGCATTGCGTGCGGCGGCGCGCACGAACTCGGGCAGGCCGGCCAGATCGGCTTCCGACTGCAGTTCGAGCGCAAAGGCCGCCTCGTCGGCCAGCACATGCTGGCTGAACTGCGTGCACAGCTCGGCCAGCTCGCTCATCACCGCCGCATAGCGGGTCTTGGCCGCCGCATCGAGCTTGGCGCCGGCGCGCACGAAATCGAGATGCACGCGCTCCAAGAGGCGCAGCTGCTCGGCATCCAGGCCAAGGCCGGCACGGTCGCGGTACAGCGCATCGATGCGGGCGAACAGGCCGGCATGCATATAGATGGCGCTATCGTGCGCGGCTTGGCGCGGCGCCATGTCGCGTTCGATGGCCTGCAGGGCGGGCGAGGTTTCGCTGCTGCACAGATTGCTGAATAGCAGCTCGACCTGCTTGAGCAGGCGGCCCGTGCCATCGAAGGCGGCCACGGTATTGGCGAAGCTCGGCGGCTCGGTCTGCGCAGCAATCGCATCGAGCTCGGCCAGATGAGCGGGCATGGCCACATCGAAGGCGGGCAGGAAATGTTCGGCCGCCACGCGGTCGAAAGGGGGCAGGCCGTAGGGGGTGCCCCAGGTCTGCAGCAACGGGTTGGGGTGCAGTTCGTCGCGCATGGCGTGTGGTCCGGAGGTCATCGGGGCGAACATTGTACTCAGCTTGCCAGGGAAGGCCGCGCGCGCTGCGACGGGCTGCAGCCGGGCGGCATGAATGGTAGCCGCAGCCCTCAACCAGGCCGGGAAGTGATGCGCAACTTACTGATCAGGCAAGGCGGCAATGCGCGCCAGCAGGCTGCTCAGCATGGCCGGGCTGGGCCAGCCCGCCGGCAGCAGCATGCCGCGCGCCAGCTCGGCGCCACCCTCAGCGGGCGGCGCGTACTCGGCCACCTGCAGCGGCCAGTGCTGGTGCTGAAAATGCAGGGCGGCCTGCGCCTGCCAGTCGGCTAGCGGCAGTGCCTGATCGTCTGGTGCGCGCAGGCCCAGCCAATCGGGCTTGTTCAGCGCGCGCCACAGGCTGTCGGCCCGTTGCTGTGGCAAGGCTTCGCCCCAGCAGCGCCACCAACCGCGCAAATGGTCGGCCGCCAGCAGGGCTGGGGCAGCTTCATCCAGCTCGCGGTAGAACAACCTACCGCGCAGCCAGGCCATGGGCTGGATAGGGGCATCGGTGGCCAGGGCCTGGCGCCCGGCCGGCCACTGGGCCAGCTGCAGCTGGTGGGCGAACAGGCGCGCGAGCTTGAGTTCCAGCGCATCGCGCAGGCCAGGGCCCACATACACGAGGCCGCGCTCGGTGGGCAGGGCAATGAAGAACTTCACCGCCAGCTCGATATGCAGCAGCGGCCCGTCGGGTGGACGCAACAGATAGTCGATTTCACCCAGGCTGAGGCCCTCGCTACGCACCGGCAGCTGGCTGGCCAGCAGCTGATGCCCAGGCAGCTGCTGCAGGGCGAGCTGCAGCAGGGATTCGGCATAGCGCCCGAGGCGAAAGCCGTCGGTGCCGGGCAAGGCCAAACTGGCCAGCTCCGCCTGCGGCAGGGCCTGCCACCAGCGCTCGCCCAGGCTGGCACTGCCCTGCAGCACACCCTCGGGCAAGGCAGCGTCGGCCAGCAGCGCGGGGGCGCTTAGCAGCCAGTGCAGGTCAGCAAGTTGCTCGGCGGTCACGGTGTGCGCTTTACGCTAGGAAGACGAGAAGGCGCAGTGTAATGCGCGCATGCCAAGCTGCCAGCGGTACATGGCTGCAACACGCGCCACACGGGCATGAAATCGGCCCGCGTATGCGGTACGCTAAACAGGCCGGCCACTGCCTGCCGGCCCGATCCCTGCGCTAGCCCCACCCAAGGAGACAGCATGCATAACCGGGACCGATCCCCTCGCGGGGCAAGAGAGCAAATCGTGCACCTGGCCGCCAGGCTGATGGCCGAGGAGCATATCGACGACTTCGGCACGGCCAAGCGCAAGGCAGCACGCAGGCTCGGTCTGCCTGAGGGCAAGAACCTGCCCGGCAACGACGAGATCGAGGCCGCGCTGCGCGAGTACCGCAATCTGTTTTCCCCCCGTCATGGTCAGGTCGTCAGCGCGCTGCGTCAGAAAGCGCTGAGCGCAATGCGCCTGTTCGCCGAGTTCAAGCCCTATCTGGTCGGCTCGGTGCTGTCTGGCCTGGCCGGCCCGCATTCGGACATCAATCTGGTCATCTACTCGGACGACGCCAAGGCAGTCGAGATCCGCTGCCTGAATCTGGGCATCGATTACCGGGTTGAATCACCCCCCTCCGGCCACACCACGCTGGCCTTCTACGAGGAGGGCAGCCTGGTGCGGCTGAGCTTGCGCCCCGAGCACGATGAACGCCTGGGCGCCCGTGCCGCCGCCGAGCCCTTGGAACGCGCGCGGCTGAGCCAGCTGGAAAACCTGCTGCTCGAACACGCCTAGGCCAGGCATCAGCCGCCTGGCGTGATGCGGCCGCTCGGCGGCTCGCACCGCCACGGCCGGTGCTTAATTGCCGTCGATCAGCGAGAAACCCAGGCCCAGATAGGTGGCGCGGTGGTTGTAGTCGACCAGGCTTTCGCCATAGCCATGGAAGAGCTGCAGATAGCCCTTCAGATTGCCCTTGATCGGAAAGCCCCAGTCGAACTGCAGCGCGCCGCGCGATTCCGCGCCCGTGCGCAAGGAATGGCGCGCCATCAGGCTGAACCATTGCGCATCGTGCAGCTTGCTGATGGTGAGGCTGCCGCGGCCCAGGTAGTTCTCGATATCGGGGTTATCGTCGTCGCGCGCCGATTCACGCACTCGCCACCAGGGGCGCAGCAGCACGCTCCAGCCATCCTTTTCCAAGCCTACACCCGCCGTGACGCGGTTCCAGCTGCGTGATAGCTGCTGGCTTTGCCCATTCGACTGATGGTTGAGCCCGAGCGAAAGCAGACGGCCATGCCAGCCGAGCACGTGGTAGTTGCTGCGCAGCACCAGCGCGGCCTCCGGCTCGTAGTTGGTCTCGCGGAAAGGGCGCGAGCTGTCGCGGTTGTAGACCTGCCAGCGCGAGGTCTGGGTAAAGCCGAGCCAGATATCGCCATTGTCCTCGAACAGATTCTGCGCGAGCTTGGTCTTCAGGCTGAGCTGGAACTTGGCCTCGGTGCGCTGCTGCTGGCTGATCGCCGTCGGCAGCGGCGCATTGTCGCGGCTGCTGGGGCTGCCATTGGGCTGGGCGGTATGAAAGAAGGGCAGCACATAGGTGGGCCGGTAGGAACGCAGCACGAAGGTGCCGAGCTTGCTGCTCGGTTCCAGCTCCCAGGCGCTATCGAGCAGGGACTGCTTGGCCGGCGTGTCGCTGGGCCGCGCGCTGAGCTGGCTGGCCATATCGGGCTTGGGGACGGGGGCGGGCACTGCGGCCTCGCTCACCGCAGGCTCGGCCGGCAACGCGCGCCCCATGGCCTGGTCGTAGCAACGCAGGCGCGTACTGTCCTCGGCGATTTCCAGGCACTGGGTCGGCCCGAGCGGCGCGGCCTGGGCTGGCGCAGCCAGCAGCAGCGCGCCCCAAGCCCACGACGGCAGCCGGCCCAGCCCCATCAGGCCAGCCTCGGGTTCAGCGTATAGGTGCCAACCAAGCTGGCCTGGTCGAGCACATGGCCCTGGATGGCCGCGCGCACGGCCGGCCCGGTCACTGGACCATCCAGCTTCAACTGGTCCACATCAAGCGCATACAGGGTGAACACATAGTGGTGGACGATGGCGTCGTTCCACGGTGGACAGGGGCCGTCGTAACCGTAGTAGTCGCCACCCATGTCCGCGTCGCCCGCGAACCAGCCGGTGTAGTCGTTCAGGCCGTGCCGCAGGCCATCGGCGCACGTGGGGCCGGGCTTACCGCGCGGCGTGACGGCGCGGCTATGGCTGCCAGCGGCGATCTCGCGCTGGCTGGCGGGCAGATCGATCAAGGTCCAGTGGAAGAAATCCACGCGTGGCAAGGTGGCCGGCACTTCGCGCCCGGTCTGGTTCACATCCTGGCCGCTGCTTGGCACATCGGGGTCGTGACAGATCAGCGCAAACGAGCGCGTGCCGGCCGGTACATCCTGCCAACTCAGCTGCGGATTGCGGTTGCTGGACAGACGCACATGGCTGGCCGGGTCGATCACGGCAAAGGCGAACTCGCCAGGAATAGGCTGGCCGGCCTGAAAACTTTGGCTGCTGAGCTGCATGGGAGGCTCCTCCAAGGGGGATGGGCAGTATCGCCGTGCGGCCGTCAAACGCGCAACGGGCCCGCAGGCCCGTTGTGCTTACCTCGACATCAAGGAGGATCAGATCACGGCGGCGAGGCGCGAGCCCTGATTGATCGCGCGCTTGGCGTCGAGTTCCGCCGCCACATCAGCGCCACCGATCAGGTGCACGGTCTTGCCCTTGGCCTTCAGCGCTTCTTCCAGCTCCCGCAAGGGTTCCTGGCCTGCGCAGATGATCACATTATCCACCGGCAGGACCTGGGCCTTGTCCTTGATGCGGATATGCAGGCCGGCATCGTCGATCTTCTCGTAGCTCACGCTGGAGAGCATTTCCACCTGCTTCATCTTCAGGCTCTGGCGGTGAATCCAGCCGGTGGTCTTGCCCAGCCCGTCGCCCACCTTGGAGGCCTTGCGCTGCAGCAGCCACACCTGACGCGGCGAAGCATGCGGCTGTGCGCCTTGCGGGGCCAGGCCACCCCTCTGGGTCAGGGTCTTGTCGATGCCCCATTCACGCAGGAAGGCATCGGTATCAAGGCTGGTCGGCACACCTTCGTGGGTCAGGTACTCGGCGGTATCGAAGCCGATGCCGCCCGCGCCGATGATGGCCACGGCCTTGCCCACCGGCTTCTCGTGGCGCAGCACATCGAGGTAACTGAGGACCTTGGGGTGGTCGATGCCGGGGATGTCGAGCTGGCGCGGACGGATACCGGTGGCCAACACCACCTCGTCGAAGCCTTCCAGCTCGGCCGGTACAGCGCGGTGGTTGAGGCGGATCTTCACCCCGGTCTGGTCGAGCTTGCGCTTGAAGTAGCGCAGCGTCTCGTGGAACTCCTCCTTGCCCGGCACCTTCTTGGCCACATTGAATTGGCCACCCAGCTCATGGCTGGCTTCGAACAGGGTCACTTCATGGCCACGTTCGGCGGCTACCGACGCGAAGGCCATGCCGGCCGGGCCGGCGCCAACCACGGCCAGCTTCTTCTTCTGCGCGGTCGGGGTGTAGTTGAGCTCGGTCTCGTGGCAGGCGCGCGGGTTGACCAGGCAAGAGGTCATCTTGGCCTGGAAGATATGGTCGAGGCAGGCCTGGTTGCAGCCAATGCAGGTATTGATATCGAGCGCACGGTCTTCCTCGGCCTTCTTCACCCATTCGCTATCGGCGAGGAAAGGGCGTGCCATCGACACCATATCGGCGTCGCCACGGGCCAGCACCTCTTCAGCCGTGTCCGGCATATTGATGCGGTTGGTGGTGATAAGCGGAATGCCCACATGGCCCTTGAGCTTCTTGGTCACCCAGGTGAAGCCGGCGCGCGGCACCATGGTGGCGATGGTGGGGATGCGTGCCTCATGCCAGCCGATGCCGGTATTGATGATGGTGGCGCCGACCGCTTCCACGGCCTTGGCCAGCTGGATGGTTTCCTCCAGCACCGAGCCATTGTCGACCAGGTCGAGCATGGACAGGCGGTAGATGATGATGAAGTCGGTACCGACCTTCTCGCGCACCGCGCGCACGGTCTCGACCGGGAAGCGCATGCGGTTCTCGAAGCTGCCGCCCCAGCGGTCGGTGCGCTTATTGGTCTTTTCGGCGATGAACTGGTTGATCAGATAACCCTCGCTGCCCATCACTTCCACGCCGTCGTAACCGGCCTCCTTGGCCAGTGCCGCGCAGCGCGCGAACTCCTCGATGGTTTCCAGGATCTGCGCCTCGGTCAGTTCCAGCGGCTCGTAGAAGGCGATCGGCGAGGTGATCGGCGAGGGCGCGACCGGCTTGGGTTGGAAGCTGTAGCGACCGGTATGCAGGATCTGCAGGGCGATCTTGCCGCCCGCTGCGTGCACCGCATCGGTGACGATCTTGTGGTGGGCGACTTCCTCGGCGTTATGCAGCATGGCGCCACCCTCGTACACACGGCCCGCCTCATTTGGCGCCACGCCACCGGTCACGATCAGCCCCACACCGCCAGCCGCGCGCTCGGCATAGAAGGCGGCCATGCGCTCAAAGCCATTCGGCGACTCTTCCAGGCCGGTGTGCATCGAACCCATTAGCACGCGGTTCTTCAGCGTGGTGAAGCCGAGGTCAAGCGGGGCAAGCAGATGCGGGTAGCGGGCGTGTGCCATGTGTATCTCCAGACGGTAACGGTAGCTATTTGGATAAGGCGATCTGTGTCGCCTGGGGGAATTTCGCGGCTGGCGGCGTTTCCAAACACAGTATGGCAGCCAGCTAACTGTTTGATAGGCAAGATACTTACTAATCAGTAAGTAGTCAATCGAGCACTTGCTTGAATGACATGCAAACCACAATTGACGTTAACGTCAAATAAGCCGAGCATTTGCTCAAAAATGCGCATAGAATGCGCGCGAATTTGGGCGTCTGCCCACCCTTCACGCAGCCACAAGCTACAAAGAAGGCAAGCCACGACCGCCGCCTACAGAGCAGCGGCCTTCAGCCAAAGAAGGAGACATCATGGGAAACACCATTTCCCTGAACGATAAGTACGCGCTGGCCCAAGGCCGCGCCTTCATGACCGGCACCCAGGCACTCGTGCGCCTGCCCATGCTGCAGCACCAGCGCGACCAGGCCGCCGGCCTGAATACCGCCGGCTTTGTCTCCGGCTACCGTGGCTCGCCCCTGGGTGGCCTCGACCAGGAACTGGCGCGCGCCAAGAAATACCTCGACCCGCACGGTGTGGTCTTCCTGCCCGGCGTAAACGAAGACCTAGGCGCCACCGCGGTGTGGGGCTCGCAACAGGTCGGCCTATTCCCGGGCGCCAAATACGATGGCGTGTTCGCCATGTGGTACGGCAAGGGTCCGGGCGTGGACCGCTCGGGCGATGTGATCCGCCACGGCAATGCGGCCGGCTCCTCGGCTCACGGTGGCGTGCTGCTGATCGCCGGCGATGACCACGCCGCCAAGTCCTCCACCCTGCCCCACCAGACCGACCACGCGTTTGATGCCTTCATGGTGCCGGTGCTCAATCCGGCCGGCGTGCAGGAATTCCTCGACTTCGGCATCCATGGCTGGGCAATGAGCCGCTACTCGGGCTGCTGGGTCACGCTGAAGGCGATTTCCGACACGGTCGAGTCGTCGGCCATCGTCGACATCGACCCCGAGCGCGTGCAGGTCAAGCTACCCACCGATTTCAAGATGCCGGAAGGCGGCCTGAACATCCGCTGGCCCGATCCGCCCCTGGTGCAGGAAGAACGTCTGCTGCACCACAAGCTGTACGCCGTGCTCGCCTATGTGCGCGCCAACGGCCTGAACAAGATCGTGGTCGATTCGCCCAAGCCGCGCCTGGGCATCATGACCGCCGGCAAGAGCTATCTGGATGTGATGCAGGCGCTGGACGACCTGGGCATCGATGAGCAGCTGGCTGCCGATATCGGCCTGCGCATCTTCAAGGTTGGCCTTACCTGGCCGCTGGAGAGCGAGGGCACGCATGCATTTGCCTCGGGCCTCGATGAAATCCTGGTGGTGGAGGAAAAGCGCCAGGTGCTCGAATACCAGCTCAAGGAGCAGCTGTACAACTGGCAGGAGTCGGTGCGCCCACGTGTGATCGGCAAGTTCGATGAGAAGGGCGAGTGGACGCTGCCGGAAGGCAACTGGCTGCTGCCAGCCGCCGGCGAGCTGACCCCGGCCATGATCGCGCGCGTGATCGCCAGCCGTATCGCCCGCTTCTACACCAGCCCGGTCATCGAAGAACGGCTGCGCTTCCTCGACGAGAAGGAACACGCGCTGAAGAAGCCGCGCGACATCATCCTGCGCCAGCCCTACTTCTGCTCGGGCTGCCCGCATAACACCAGCACCAAGCTGCCCGAGGGCTCGCTGGCCCTGGCCGGCATCGGCTGCCACTACATGGCGATGTGGGTGACCCCTGGCACCAAGATGTTCAGCCAGATGGGCGGCGAAGGCGTGACCTGGGCCGGTATCCAGCCGTTTACCGATACCAAGCATGTGTTCGTCAACCTGGGCGATGGCACCTACTTCCATAGCGGCATCCTGGCCATCCGCCAATCGATCGCCGCCAAGTCGAATATCACCTACAAGCTGCTGTACAACGATGCGGTGGCGATGACCGGCGGCCAGACCGTGGACGGCACGCTGACCGTACCCATGCTGACCCGTCAGCTGGAAGCCGAGGGCGTGCAGAAGATCATCATCACCTCGGATGAGCCAGAGAAATACCAGGGCGTGCAGGGCCTGGCGGCCGGCATCACCGTGCATCACCGCGATGAGCTCGACCGGATCCAGCGCGAGCTGCGCGAGATTCCCGGCACCACGGTGCTGATCCACGATCAGACCTGCGCGGCCGAGAAGCGCCGCCGTCGCAAGCGCGGCAAGATGATCGACCCGCCGCGCCGCGTGGTGATCAATGAGCGCGTGTGCGAAGGCTGCGGCGATTGCTCGAAGCAGTCGAACTGCCTGAGCGTGATCCCGCTGGAAACCGAGTACGGCCGTAAGCGCAAGATCGACCAAAGCTCCTGCAATAAGGACTTCAGCTGCCTGAAGGGCTATTGCCCGAGCTTCGTGACCCTGGAGGGCGAGGTCAAACCCAAGCGCAGCAAGCTGGGGGCGGAAGCCTATGCCAGCCTGCCTGCCCTGCCCGAGCCCAAGCTGCCAATACTCGACACGCCGTGGAGCGTGCTGGTAACTGGCGTGGGCGGCACCGGCGTGGTCACCATCGGCGGTGTGCTCGGCATGGCCGCACGCATCGACGAGATCGGCGCCACCGTGCTCGACCAGACCGGCCTGGCCCAGAAGGGCGGCGCCGTCACCACCCATCTGCGCTTTGCGCGCGAACAGGCCAAGCTGCACGCGGTACGCATTGCGGCCGGCGATGCGAATGCCGTGCTCGGTTGCGATATGGTGGTCACCGCCACCAATGACTGCCTAGCCAAGATGCGCCGCGAGCACACCCATGCGGTGCTGAACGGTTTCGAGGCTGCCACCGGCGACTTCACCAAGAACCCGGATATGCAGTTCCCGGCCCGCTCGATGCTGGACACCGTCAAGCAAGCGGTCGGCGACAGCCATTTCGACGTGGTCGACGCGACCCAGATCGCCACCGCGCTGATGGGCGACAGCATTGCCACCAATATGTTCATGCTCGGCTACGCCTGGCAGAAGGGCCTGATCCCGGTCTCGGGCGCGGCCATCATGCAGGCGATCGAGCTGAACGGCGCCGCCGTGCAGATGAACCAGCAGGCCTTTGTCTGGGGCCGCCATGCCGCCGTCGACCGCATCCGGGTGGAGAAGATCGCCTTCCCACAGGTGCAGGCCGCCATCAAGCTGGCCAACCAGACCCTGGACGAGTTCATTGCGCGCCGGGTGGCCGACCTGACCCAGTACCAGGATGCCGGCTATGCTGCCCGCTACAGCGCCCTGATCGAGAAAGTACGCCTGGCCGAACGCCGCGTGGCGCCCGAATCAGAGCTGCTGAGCTGGGCCGCCGCCCGCGCCTACTTCAAGGTGCTGGCCTATAAGGATGAGTATGAGGTGGCGCGCCTGTTCAGCGATGGCGAGTTCCAGCGCCAGCTGGCTGAGCAGTTCGATGGCAAGTACACGCTGAACTTCAGCCTCGGCCCGACCTGGCTGCAGTGGCTGGCCAAGCAGGGCCAGACCAAGAAGTTCAAGCTCGGTAGCTGGGTGATGGGCGCCTTTGGCGTGCTGGCCCGTTTGAAGGGCCTGCGTGGCGGTGCGCTCGATGTGTTCGGCTATGCCGAGGACCGCAAGATGGAACGCCGTCTGATCGTCGAGTTCGAGCAGGGCTTGGATACATTGCTGGCCGGGCTCAGCGCCGAGAAGCTGCCCCTGGCGGCCGATATCGTAAGCCTGATCCAGCAGATCCGCGGCTATGGCCATATCAAGCTGGCCGCCTATGCTGCGATCAAGCGCGATTGGGACGGCAAGCTCAAGCAGTACCAGAGCAATGCCGCACCGGCCGCCGTTTCCGCCAAGCCGGCACCGATTCGCCTCTAAGCGCGTCCTTCCGCACCAATAAAAACGCCACCGTTCGCGGTGGCGTTTTTCATTGGGCGATGCCTAAACATCAGCCATTGGCGGCGATACCCGCCTTGGCCACGCTGTCCTGCATATCGCGCCGGTAGTAGATGAAATCCATCTCGGGTGCTGGCGCGCCCAGCTGGGTGGCGATGCCGGAAATCTGCCCGCGATGGTGCGCGTAATGGGTGACAAAATGGGTGAGCACATCGTGTATCCAGTCACGTTGCTCTAGCCCGGCCACGGTGCGGTAAGCGAGCTCGCCTTCGAAATACTCGGGTGGCTGGGCCTGCAGCCAGTGCTGGGTCTGGCGCACCGTCTGTTTCAGCGCGGTCTTCAGCTCACGCCAGTCCTCGAAGATCTGCTGATTAAGCCGGTAGTCTTTCGGTTCGCCCTGCAGGCGCCCCAGCCAGAGCAGATTGACCACCAGCAGATGATTGGCCGTGCCGTGAATGCTCTTGAAGAACAGGCCGGCATCGCGCTTGCGTGCCTCGTCGGACAGCTTGTCGCAGCTCTCGAACAGCTTGTCGTTGGCCCAGTGCTGATAGTCGACCTGATAGAGAAAATGGTTTTTCCAGGAAATCATTGCGCGCTCCCTCCTCGAAGCTGCTTTCAGCTTAGTCGGCCCCTGCTGCGCTGCAAAAACCAAACGGCCGCAAAAAGCGGCCGTCCGTCAGAACATTGGCATAAAAATACGCGTGGTCACGCTTCCTTGAGCTTTTCCTCGATCAGGGCATGCAGCTGGCCAAAATCCGGCTCGCCCAGATAGCGCTGGACGATATTGCCCTGCTTGTCGATCAGCAAGGTGGTCGGGGTCAGTTTCACGTCGCCGAACTGGCGGGCCAGGCTGCCATCTACATCCAGTGCCACGAAGAAGGGCAGCTGGGCCTTCTCGGTATAGGCAGCCACATAATTGGGTGGGTCATAGCTCATGGCCACCGCCACGGTTTCGAAACCCTGGCTGGCGTATTTCTTATGCGTCTCGATCAGCTTGGGCATCTCGGCCATGCAGCCGGTGCAGCTGGTGGCCCAGAAATTGACCAGCACCACTTTGCCCTTCAGGGCGGCCTGGCTGGTCTGCTGGCCCTTGATCGAGGTGTATTGCACAGCCGGCGCCTGCGCCTGCGCGGTATTGCCCACATACAGGATGGTGCCGAGCGCCGCGGCAATGCCGGCGGCGATGAAGACTTTGATCAGAGGTTTCATGCTGGGTCTACCCGGTGTGATACGCCTATGGAGCGCGTGCCGGGTGAAAAGTTGCGCGAGGCGCTATTGTATTGATTTTCCGGCCCTTTCGCTGTGCGGGTATAATCCGCGCCCTTCCGGCCTACGCGCTTTCAGCCGTGGCCCTATCTTTTCAAGCGAGTACTGACGATGGCAATCCAATGGTTCCCCGGCCATATGAACAAGGCGAAGAAGCAGATCGCCGACACCATGGCCAAGGTGGATATGGTCATCGAGGTACTCGATGCGCGCCTGCCGCAGATCACCACCAACCCGCTGATCCATGAGCTGCGCGTGCATCGCCAGCGTCCCAGCCTGAAGGTGCTAAACAAGGCCGATCTGGCCGACCCCAAGGTAACGGCCGCCTGGGTGCAGTTTTTCAAGCAGGAAGCGAATACCGCGGTCATCACCCTGGAAGAAGCGACCAAGGCACGCGATATGGGCAAATTGCTCAAGCTGTGCCGTGAGCTGGTGCCGCATCGCACTGGCGGTGAAAAACCGGTGCGCGCGATGATTCTGGGCGTGCCGAATGTCGGCAAGTCCACGCTGATCAACCACTTGGCCAAGCGCAAGCTGGCCAAGGTGGCCGACACCCCGGGCGTGACCCAGAGCCAGCAGCGCATCGAGCTGCCGGACAGCACCATCCTGGTCGACACCCCCGGCATGATGTGGCCGAAGATCGCCTCGAACAATCATGGCTACAAGCTCGCCCTGTCCGGCACCATAGGCCGCAATGCCTTCGATGCAGTGGATGTGGCCTGGTATGCGATGGGCTGGCTGGCCCTGCATGCCCCCAGCACGATTGCCACCCGCTACAAGCTCAAGGATCTGAGCCAGCCGGGCGATGTGCTGTTCGAACAGGCCGGGCGCGCGATGGGCTATATCCTGCCCGGCAATCGCCTCGACGAGCAGAAGACCGCCGAGCGCATCCTGACCGACTTCCGCGCCGCCACGCTGGGGCGCATCTCGCTGGAGCGGCCGAACGACCCGCTCGATATGGACCTGGGCGAGGAGGAAGACGCAACCGTGCAGGACGAGGCAGACCAGCCGGACTGAACGCGCGGCCAGCAAAATCGACTAGAATCGGCCCATTCCTTCATTGCCCACGACGCCCGCCATGGAAGCTGAACTCCAGAGTCTGGAAGACCGCATCAACGCACTGGCCAAGCTGTGCCAGCAGCTGCGGGCCGAGAACCTCGACCTGCGCCAGGAGGTGCTGGTGCTGAAGAACGACAATAAGCGCCTGAACGAGAAGGTGGAAGGCGCCAAAGCGCGTGTCGACGCCCTGCTCGCGCAACTGCCGCAAGCCGAGGAGGCAGCCCAATGAGCGAGATCAAGCAGCTGGATGTGACTATCATGGGACGCGAGTTCCGTGTCGCCTGCCCGCCGGCCGAAGAAGCCGCGCTGCTGGAAGCGGTCAACTACCTCGATGCCAAGATGCGCGAGCTGCGCGATAGCGGCAATGTGATGGGCATCGACAAGATTGCCATCATGGCCGCACTCAATATCACGCATGAGTTCATGAATACCCGCGTGGCCGGTGGTTTGGACATGGCCGACTTTAAGCGTAGAATCGGCCGCATGCAGCAGACCATCGACGAGTCGCTGAAGGAACAGCAGCAGCTGTTCTGACCCCCCCGGCAGTCTCACTGCCCGCTCTTTCAAAGTTTCCCTGCGGCGTTCGTTCCGGTTCGATATTCTTTGAACCAATATATTGACCTCGGCTGCGTAGCTGGCCGCGCCTGTTGTGCCCATCGTTTATCCGATGAGCCTGATGGCGTGCCGCGCGTGACCACTTGAACCGTTAGGTTCAAGATGTGAGCCGGAACGGCGCCCGCGGGGATCCCCTCCCCGCTTACTACCTCCCCCATCCATGACCGATAAAGCCAGCCTGCGCCGTGAACTACGCCGTCGCCGCCTGGCCGTGCCGCGCGCTGCGCGCCAGCAGGCTGCCCGCCGCGTAGCAGGGCGCGCCTTGCGCTGGCTACAACCCGGACGACGCATCGGTGCTTACCAGGCGGTGGGCTCGGAACTGTCGCTGGCCGTGTTGATCACCCTGGCGCAGCAGCGCGGCTGCTCGGTCTGGCTGCCGGTGGTGCCGCGGCGCGGACGCCGGCTAAGCTTTGCCGACCTGGCCGACCCGCGTGGCAGCTGGCGGCGCAACCGGCATGGCATCGCCGAATACCATGCACCACGACGCTGCGCTGCGCGCGCGCTGGACGTGGTCTTTCTGCCCTTGGTCGGTTTCGATGCCCAGGGTGGTCGTCTTGGTCAGGGCGGTGGCTATTACGACAGCAGCTTTGCGCGCCGCATTGGCCGCCGGCCCAAGCTGATTGGTGCGGCCTTCGACTGCCAGCGCGTGCCCACACTGACACTGGACGCGCACGATGTGCGCCTTGACGCCGTGCTGACCGAGCGCTGCCACTACCGCTGCCGCGCCGGACAGTTGCCGGGCTAGCATCCACACCGTCATTTGGCGCCGCTGCCCGGCTGGGCTAGGCTTGCTTTTTTTGCAGCTGAAGGCAGGAGACGCCATGCGCTACTGGCTGATGAAGGCCGAACCGGAGGAGCTGGGCATTGCCGATCTGGCCGCCCTGCCAAGCCAGACCGTGGGTTGGTATGGGGTGCGCAATTACCAGGCACGCAACTTCATGCGTGACCAGATGCAGATCGGCGACCGCGTGCTGTTCTATCACGCTGGCGGCAAGCAGCCGGGCGTAGCCGGCATTGTCGAGGTCTGTTCCGGCGCCTATCCCGACCCGACCCAGTTTGACCCCAGCAGTCCGTATTACGACCCGAAATCCAAGCCCGAAGCACCGCGCTGGCAGCAGGTCGATGTGCGCTTTCTCAAGCAGACACGCTATCTGAGCCTGAACGCGATGCGCGAAGCGCCTGAACTCGAGGGCATGCTCTTGCTCGCGCGCGGCAATCGCCTGTCCATCACGCCAGTCGAGCCGTCACACTGGCGCGCGGTGATGGCCTTGCTGGGAGAGACGGCATGATCAGCCTGAGCCTGCTCGCCTTCCTGCTCATCGGCGCTGCAGCCGGCTTTCTGGCCGGCCTGCTGGGCGTGGGTGGTGGCTTGATCATCGTACCGGCCTTGATCGCCGTGTTCGAGCGCGGCGGCTTTCCCGAGCAACATATCCTGCATATCGCGCTCGGTACCTCGCTGGCCAGCATCATCTTCACCGCCATCTCCAGCCTGCGCGCCCACCATGCGCGCGGTGCCGTGCAGTGGCCGGTGGTCAGGCGCATGGCATTCGGCCTCGCCTTCGGCACCTTTGCCGGCGCCTGGCTGGCCGCGCGCCTGCCCTCGCTGGGCCTGAAATGGTTTTTCATCCTGTTCGCCTATCTGGTCGCCGCGCAGATGCTGTCCGGCTTCAAGCCCAAACCGAGCCGCCAGCTACCGGGCAGCGCCGGCCTGCTGGGCACTGGCGGGGTGATCGGCGGCATCTCGGCCTTTGTCGGCATTGGCGGCGGCTCGCTCTCGGTGCCTTTCCTGACCCTGTGCAATGTAAACATGCAGCAGGCGGTCGGTACCTCGGCCGCGCTGGGTCTGCCCATCGCACTTGGCGGCCTGGCCGGCTATGCCTTGAATGGTGCCGGCCTCGACCATCTGCCGCCCTATAGCCTGGGCTTTGTTTACCTGCCGGCGCTGGCTGGCATCGTGCTGGCCAGCTTCCTGACTGCGCCACTGGGTGCGGCGCTCGCCCACCGCCTGCCGGTGGCGCGGCTCAAGCAGTGCTTTGCCGCGCTGCTGATTCTGATCGCCAGCCGCATGCTGTACAGCCTGGTGGCCTGAGATGTGCCTGATCGGCTTTGACTGGCAGCCGCGTAGCGCCAGACCCCTGCGCGTGCTGGCCAATCGCGATGAGTTCTACGCGCGCCCGACTGCGCCGCTAGCCTGGTGGGCAGAGGGCGATATCCTGGCCGGACGCGATCTGCAGGCCGGCGGCAGTTGGATGGGCATCAGCCGCAGCGGGCGCTTTGCCGCGCTGACCAATGTGCGCGACCCGAGCCGGCAGCAAGCCGGCGCCCCCTCGCGCGGCCAGCTGGTGGTCGACGCGCTGCGCAGCACACTGAGCGCCAGCGCCACGCTGGATGCGCTGCGCGAGCAGGCTGCCGCCTGCAATCCCTTCAATCTGCTGATCTACGATGGGCGCCATCTGCTCGGCTACGAAAGCACAGGCGAGCGCGTGCTGCGCTTCGGGCGCGGCATCCACGCGGTGTCGAATGCCGGCTTCGATACCGCCTGGCCCAAGCTGCAGCGGCTGAAAGCCGGTATGCGCGCCGTCGGCGAGGATGAGGCCGCGCTGTTCGCCCTGCTGGCCGACACAAGCCTGGCGCCCGATGCGCAACTGCCGCATACCGGCGTGCCACCCGAATGGGAGCGCCTGCTGTCGGCGATCTTCATCCGCAGCGAGCACTACGGTACGCGCAGCACCAGCCTGCTGACCCTGGGGCGCGAGGAGGCGGAATTCATCGAACGCAGCTTCGAAGATGGCCAGGCCAGCGGCGAGCGCCGTTATGCGCTGCGCTTTACCGGGTTGACCTAGCGCGGCTTCTGACCGAACCTGAAGACCATGTCCCACGATCACCACGCCCATCACCACCATCACGATGCCAGCCGCAAGCGCAT
Organism: Chitinimonas taiwanensis DSM 18899; assembly: GCF_900119825.1. Lineage (GTDB taxonomy): Bacteria > Pseudomonadota > Gammaproteobacteria > Burkholderiales > Chitinimonadaceae > Chitinimonas > Chitinimonas taiwanensis. The sequence continues at coordinate 166,333 of NZ_FPKR01000012.1, forward strand.
GCTGATCGCGCTATTGCTGACCGCCGGCTACGCGGTGGTGGAAGCCATGGGTGGCTTGTACACCGGCTCGCTGGCGCTGCTGTCGGATGCCGGGCATATGCTGACCGATGCTGCCGCGCTGGGCCTGGCCCTATTCGCCCAGCTGGTGGCACGCCGACCCGCTTCGGCCCGTAATTCCTATGGTTATGCACGCGCCGAGGTACTCGGCGCACTGATCAATAGCCTGTTCATGCTGGCCATGGTGGGCTGGATCGCGTTTGAAGCACTGGGCCGACTCTTCAACCCCAAGGAGGTGGACGGCCTGGGGGTGATGGCGATTGCCGCGCTGGGACTGGGCGTGAACCTGGTGGCCGCCTGGCTGCTGGCCGGCGACAGCCACAATATGAATTCGCGCGCAGCGCTGCTGCATGTGCTCGGCGATCTGCTCGGCTCGGTGGCCGCCATCCTGGCCGGTCTGGTGATCTGGGCCACCGGCTGGAAGCCGATCGACCCGATTCTGTCCCTGCTGGTGGTGGTGCTGATCCTGCGCTCGACCTGGGCGCTGGTGCTGCAGTCCAGCCATATGCTGATGGAAGGGGTGCCCGCCCATCTGGACCTGCGCGCGATCGGCCACACGCTGGCCGAACAGAAGGGCGTGCAGTCAGTGCACGATCTGCATGTCTGGCACCTGGGCCCGACGCGCGTCGCGCTCTCCGCCCATCTGGTCATCGAATCGGCCGACAGCTGGCCGCGCCTGCTGGCGGCCATACAGGGCCTATTGGCCAAGGATTACGGTATCGATCACGTGACCTTGCAGCCCTCCTGGCTGGGCATGCCACCGCGCGGTAAGGTCGTGGCGCTGGCCGCCCTGGTCGGTGGCAAGCCCGAGCACAGGCAGCACGAGCATGACCCGGCGCATGGCGAACACGCCGGGCCGCATGACCATCATCACTAGCCGCGCGCCTTATTGCTGCAAGTAGCGCACGCAAACAACAACGCCGGCCACTAGGCCGGCGTTGTTGTTTGCGGACTAGCGCGTCTCAGCCATCGCTATTGATGCGCTGGGTCAGCTCGGCCAGTACCTCGGCCGCGCGTTCGTTCTCGACCTGGCAGGTGCCAGCTGCCTCGTGCCCGCCGCCGCCATAGGCAAGGCAGAGCTCGCCCACATTGGTCTTGCTGGAACGATCGAGTATCGACTTGCCGATGGCGAACACGGTGTTCTGTTTGTCGCGCCCCCACATGACATGGATGGAGATATTGGTCTCCGGATAAAGCGCATAAATCATGAAGCGATTGGCCGCAAAGATGGTGTCCTCATTGCGCAGGTCGAGCACAGCCAGGTTCTGACTGACTGTCGTACAGCGCATGATCTGATCCTTGGCGCGTGGCTCATGTTCAAAGTACAGCTCCACCCGCTCGCGCACATCGGGCAGGCTGAGGATGTCTTCGATGCCATGGCTGCGGCAGTATTCGATCAGGTCCATCATCAGCTGGTAATTGCTGACGCGGAAGTCGCGGAAGCGGCCCAGGCCGGTACGCGCATCCATTAGGTAGTTGAGCAGCACCCAGCCTTCGGGGGCGAGGATCTCATCGGCAGTGAAATCGGCCGAGTCGGCCTTGTCCACCGCCAGCATCATGTCCTCGGTCACACGCGGAAAGGCCTGCTTGCCGCCGTAGTACTCATACACCACGCGCGCCGCCGATGGCGCGCTGGGGATGATGATGTGATTGTCCTGCTTGCCATTGCGCAGGGTTTCCGAGAAGTGATGATCAAACGCCAGATAGATGCCCGGCACATAGGGCAGATTGGTGCTGATATCGCGCTCGGTCACTGCGACCTTGCCATCCTGCATGTCCTTGGGGTGGACAAACAGGATGTCATCGATCATGTCGCGCTCCTTCAGCAGCACGGCGCACACCAGGCCATCAAAGTCGCTACGGGTAATCAGGCGATACTTGGAATCGGACATGCTCACACTCCCTGCGTAAGAAGGCTCGGGCAGCCGGCGCAGGCCGGCCACCCACTCAGCTTGCTTGCTGCTGTTTGACCACACTCATGGCCGTCGCCACCAGGCTGCCCACATCGGCCGCATTGGCCGGCAGGATCATGGTATTGCCTTCCTTGGCGATATTGCCGAAGGCCTCGATATAGCGCTCAGCCACCTTCAGATTGACCGCCTCGTAGCCGCCCGGCTGGCGGATGGTCTGTGCGACCAGGTGAATCGCTTCCGCCGTGGCACGCGCCACCAGGCGGATCGATTCAGCCTCGCCCTCGGCGCGGTTGATGGCCGCCGCCTTGTCGCCTTCGGACTGGTTGATGGCAGCCTGGCGCTCACCTTCAGAATTCTGGATCGCGGCTTCACGCTGACCGGTGGCGATATTGATCTGCTCCTGCTTGCGACCTTCCGAGGCGGCGATCAACGCGCGCTTCTCGCGCTCGGCAGTGATCTGCGCCTGCATCGCATGCAGGATCTCCTTGGGCGGGGTCAGGTCCTTGATCTCATAGCGCAACACCTTCACCCCCCAGTTGGACGCGGCCTCATCCAGGGCCGCCACCACGGTGCGGTTGATGTCGTCGCGCTCCTCGAAGGTCTTGTCCAGCTCCATACGGCCGACCACCGAACGCAGCGTGGTCTGCGCCAGCTGGGTGATGGCCAGCTCGAAATTGCTCGAACCATAGGAAGCCTGCTGCGGATCGGTCACCTGGAAATACAAGATGCCATCGACCTGCAGCTGGGTATTGTCCTTGGTGATACAGATCTGGCTAGGCACATCGAGCGGCACTTCTCGCAGATCGTGCTTATAGGCAATACGGTCAACAAAGGGCACCACTACATTCAGGCCAGGCTGCAGCGTGCCGTGATAGCGGCCCAGGCGCTCCACCACCCAGGCGTGCTGCTGCGGCACCACCTTGAGCGACTTGACCGCGAAAATCAGCGCGACAACAAAAAGAACCAAGGCAATCGACATCTATTTCTCCTGAAAAACTGCTTTTGTAATAAGTAGGGGTAAAGCTTGTATCAGACTGCCGGCGGCGTGCTGGCCAGCAGCAGCGTATTGCCACGCTGGCCGACGATATACAGGGCAACCGCCTGGTCTGGCAGCGCCTCAGCCACTTCCGCATCCCAGCCCGCGCCACGATAGCGTACGCGCAGGGCGGTGGCCGATTTCCACTGTTCAACCTCGACGCGCTGCCCCAGGTCGAGCGAGGGCACGGCCTTGCCACGGCTGATCGGATGCTTGCGCAGCCAGAGCGTACCGGCAATCGCGCAAGCTGCCGCGGCCAGCAACTGCGGCACCAGGCCCAGGCCTATCAGCGCCACCAGACCGCCCACTGCGGCGGCCAGACCAAACACCAGCAGGTAGAAAGTACCCACCAGCATTTCCGCACCGGCCAGGGCCAGGCCCAAGACAAACCAGACAATATAGTTATCCATACCCATGAATTCGTGTTGGTTCCGAGAGTGAAAACGCTCCCGTTATAGCTTGAGCGCAGCCGGCGAACCAGCCCCCACACCGCCAGGCTGGCCGCCACAGCGGCTTTTGCAGTACAATGCAGCCCCTTTGCCTTTACTATTCAGGCACTTAACGACAGGTTGGATCATGCTGTACCCGGAACGTTTCGATGTCATCGTAATCGGCGGCGGCCACGCCGGCACCGAGGCCGCACTGGCCGCTGCCCGCATGGGCGTGCGTACCCTGCTGCTCAGCCACAATATCGAGACGCTCGGTCAGATGAGCTGCAACCCTTCGATCGGCGGCATCGGCAAGGGCCATCTGGTCAAGGAAGTGGACGCTCTGGGCGGCGCCATGGCCCTGGCCTCCGATATGAGCGGCATCCAGTTCCGTACCCTGAATGGCAGCAAGGGCCCGGCCGTGCGCGCCACCCGCGCCCAAGCCGACCGCGTGCTGTACAAGGCCGCCATCCGCCATATGCTGGAGAACCAGCCGAATCTGACCCTGTTCCAGCAAGCGGTCGACGATATCGTGGTCGAAGGCGAACGCGTGGTTGGTGTGGTCACCCAGATCGGCATCCGCTTCGAAGCACCGACCGTCGTGCTGACCGCCGGCACTTTCCTAGCCGGCAAGATTCACGTTGGGCTGGAGAACCATACCGGTGGCCGCGCCGGCGACCCGGCCTCGGTCACCCTGTCCAGCCGTCTGCGCGAGCTGCAGCTACCAGTTGGCCGCCTGAAGACCGGTACGCCGCCGCGCATTGACGGGCGCAGCATCGACTTCAGCGTGATGGAAGCCCAACCGGGCGATGACCCGACACCGGTATTCTCGGTACGCGGCAATCGCGCCATGCACCCGCAGCAGCTGCCGTGCTGGATCACCCATACCAATCAACGCACCCACGACATCATCCGCTCCGGCTTCGACCGCTCGCCGATGTTCACCGGCGTGATCGAAGGCGTGGGTCCGCGCTACTGTCCCAGCATCGAAGACAAGATCAACCGCTTTGCCGACAAGGATGCGCACCAGATCTTCCTCGAGCCCGAGGGCTTGCAGACGCATGAGTACTATCCAAACGGCATTAGCACCTCGCTGCCCTTCGACATCCAACTGGCCGCCGTGCGCTCGATCCGTGGTCTGGAAAACGCGCACATCCTGCGCCCCGGCTATGCGATCGAGTACGACTACTTCGACCCGCGCGCGCTGAAGGCCACCTTCGAGAGTAAGGCCATCCACGGTCTGTTCTTTGCCGGCCAGATCAATGGCACCACCGGTTATGAAGAAGCAGCGGCACAAGGCCTGTTCGCCGGTCTGAACGCCGCGCGGCAAGTGCAGGGCCAGGACGGCTGGACCCCGACGCGCGACCAGGCTTATCTGGGCGTGCTGGTCGACGACCTGATCACCCGCGGCGTGTCCGAGCCCTATCGCATGTTCACCAGCCGCGCTGAATTCCGCCTGCAGCTGCGCGAGGACAATGCCGATCTGCGCCTGACGGAAGACGGCCGCAAGCTCGGCTTGGTTGGCGATGCGCAGTGGGAACTGTTCAGCCGCAAGCGCGATGCGGTGGCCCTGGAGCTCGAACGGCTCAAATCGACTTGGGTCAATCCACGTCTGGTGTCGGCTGAAGATGCGGAGCGCGTATTCGGCCAGCAGATCGAACGCGAGTACACGCTCGAGCAACTACTGCGCCGCCCAAACGTCGATTACGCCAGTCTGCTCAGCCTGCCGGTGGCCGGTGAGGCCGTCAGCGACCCAGCGGTGGCCGAGCAGGTCGAAATCCAGGTCAAGTACGCCGGCTATGTAGAGCGCCAAAAGGACGAAGTGGCGCGCCGCAGCGATATCGAAGCGGTACGCTTGCCCGCCGAGCTCGACTACGGCAAGGTGCCGGGGCTTTCCAAGGAAGTGCAGCAGCGCCTGAACCAGGCCAAGCCGGAAACCCTCGGCCAGGCATCAAGATTGCAAGGCATGACCCCGGCAGCCATCGGCCTCTTGCTGGTGCACCTGAAACGCGGCTTCAAGGCCGCCACGGATAACGATACGACCCAAAAGACCGCATGATCGGCCAAACACAAGAACAGCAATTGAGGGAGGGTCTGGCGGCGCTGGGCCTGGCTTTGGACGCCGCCACGGTGACGCGGCTGCTCGCCTATCTGGCGCTGCTGCTCAAGTGGAACAAGACCTATAGCCTGACCGCCATCACCGAGCCCGAGCGCATGGTGTCGCACCATCTGCTCGACAGCCTGGCGGCGCTAACGCCCATTGCCGGTGCACAACCGCGCCGCCTGCTCGACGTGGGCTCGGGCGGTGGCCAACCCGGTATTCCCTTCGCCATCGTGCGCCCCGATTGGCATCTGACCCTGCTGGACAGCAATCACAAGAAGACCACCTTCCTGCGCCAGGCCGTCATCGAACTTGGCCTGCCGAATGTGCAGGTGGTGTGCGACCGGGTGGAAAACGTGTCAGGTGAGCCGTTTGATCTGATCACCTCGCGCGCCTTCGCCGACCTCGGCGATTTCGTGCGCCTGACGCGCCAGCTGTTGGCCCCCAAGGGTCAGTGGGCTGCGCTGAAGGGCGTGCAACCGTTCGAGGAAATCGCCGCCCTGCCAGCCGATATCGCCAGCCGCATTCAGGCACTTGCCGTGCCTGGCCTGGGTGCCGAGCGCTGCATCGTCTGGATGGAGCCGCGCGCATGAGCCGCGTGATCGCCATCACCAACCAGAAGGGCGGCGTGGGCAAGACCACCAGCGCAGTCAACCTGGCTGCCGGCCTGGCTCAGGCCGAGCAACGCGTGCTCCTGATCGACCTCGACCCACAGGGCAATGCCACCATGGGTTCGGGCGTGGACAAGCAGGAACTGGGGCGCAGCATCTATCACCTGCTGCTCGGCCACGCCGAGCTTGCCGATGTGCGCATCAGCACCGAGCATGGCTACGACGTACTGCCCGCCAACCGCGAACTGGGTGGCGCCGAAGTGGAGCTGATCGAACTCGAGCGGCGCGAACTGCGTTTGCGCGAAGCGCTGCTGCCGGTGCGCAATGAATACGACTTCATCCTGATCGACTGTCCGCCGGCCCTGAATATGCTGACCGTGAACGGCCTGGCCGCCGCGGACGGGGTGATCATTCCCATGCAGTGCGAGTACTACGCGCTGGAAGGTCTGACCGATCTGGTCAATACCATGCGCCGCGTGCGCATGGCGCTGAACCCGAAGATCGAAATCGACGGCCTGTTGCGCACCCTGTATGACCCGCGCTCCACGCTGGCTCAGCAGGTGGTGGCCCAGCTGGCCCAGCACTTTGGCGACAAGGTGTTCAACACCGTGATTCCGCGCAATATCCGCTTGGCCGAAGCACCGAGCTTCGGGCGCCCCATCTTCTCTTATGACAAGTCCTCGCGCGGTGCGCAGGCTTACCGCGAGCTGGCCGACGAGCTGATCGCGCGCTTTGGAAAGTAATACGATGGCCAAACTCAAAGGTCTAGGTCGCGGTCTGGATGCCCTGTTGGGCAGCGCCGCACCCAGCGAAGACAAGCTGCAAACCCTGCCCGCCCATCATCTGCAGCCCGGCAAGTACCAGCCGCGCACCCATATGGACGAGCATGCGCTGGCTGATCTGGCCGAGAGCATCCGCACCCAGGGGGTGATCCAACCCATCCTGGTGCGCGAGATCGGTGTCGATCGTTACGAAATCATCGCCGGTGAGCGGCGCTGGCGTGCGGCGCAAAAGGCTGGCCTGAGCGAAGTACCGACCGTGATCCGCAAGGTCGGCGACGAAGTCGTACTGGTGATGGCGCTGATCGAGAACATCCAGCGCGAAAACCTCAATCCGCTGGAAGAAGCGGTTGGTCTGCAGCGCCTGATCGATGAGTTCGGCATGACGCATGAAGCGTGCGCACACGCGGTGGGCAAGTCGCGTTCGGCCGTCACCAATCTATTACGCCTGCTGAACCTGGCCGAACCGGTGCGCGAGCAGCTGATGCAAGGTGCGCTTGATATGGGCCATGCCCGTGCGCTGCTCAGCCTGCCGCTGCTCAAGCAGATCGAGGTGGCCAAGCTGGTGGCCGAGAAGGGCTTGTCGGTACGCGAGACCGAAAAGCTGGTGCAGGCCCTGCTGGCCGGCCAGCCGACGCCCACCGCCATCGCGCAGAAAAAGATCGACCCCGACCTCGCCCGCCTGCAGGAAGACCTGTCCGACAAACTGGGCGCCAAGGTGCAGATCGCCAGTGGCCGCAAGGGTCGCGGCAAGGTCACCATCGAGTACGCCTCGCTCGATCAGCTCGACAGTCTGCTGGCCTTGCTGCGCAACTAAATCGCTTGGCAAGCACTCGACCGGCCAAGCGGCCGGGGTGAATTTAAATTTAGCCCGAAAAAACAGGCGATTACGCCCCTATTTCGGGCATTCGTGTTGACCTATGCACCAAGAGAACGCTAATATCCGCGAGTTTTCTCGGCCACTGTCTCCTGCGGAGAAGTTGAGGAAACAGATTCGCGCCGTGCTGCTCGTGATGTCGGCCCTGACCGGGGTCGTTGCCGCGACAGCATTTTTTATCGCCGATACCAAAGCAATGTTCGCTGCCTTCGCCGGTGGCTTGAGCCAGATTGCAGCGGTATGGGTGTACGGCCGAGTCAGCCGTTTTGAAGGAATTCCGGCCCCGAAGACGTTGTATGTCCAGTTCCTGCTGGCAGAAATCGTCAAAGTCGTAGTGTCACTGGCGCTCTTGCTCGCCGGCTACGTCATCTTCGGGGCGAATGCACTGTGGTTTGCCGGTGCATTCGTGGCCAGCTTGCTGGCCTATTTGCTGGTACTGATTTCCAAATAAATCATCACTCAAAAACTATGTCGGCTGAACATCACGCACCTGCCAACGCGACAGAATACATCTCGCATCACCTGATGAATCTGCGCGCCAATCCGGCACTCGAAGCAACAGATCCCAACAATATCCACCTGGATACCTTCTGGATCTCGCTGATCCTGGGTTTCGTGTTCCTGGCCGTTTTCGGTCTGGCTGCACGCCGCGCCTCGGTGGACAAGCCATCCAAGTTCCAGCTCTTCATCGAGCTGATCATTGAACTGGTGGACAGCAACGTCAAAGACATCTTCCACGGCAAGAGCAAGCTGGTCGCCCCGCTGGCCCTGACCGTGTTCGTCTGGGTCGTGCTGATGAACGCCATGGACTTCCTGCCGGTCGATCTGCTGCCCAAGGTGGTTGCACTGTTCGGTATCGAATACCTGAAGGTCGTGCCGACTGCCGATATCAACCAGGGCCTGGCCATGTCGCTGTCCGTGGTGCTGCTGTCGGTGCTGCTGGGCATTCAGGCCAAAGGTCTGGTCGGCTTCGTGGTCGAATTCTTCACCGCCCCCTTCCATGCCGAAGGCGCGGTCATGAAGATCATCCTGATCCCGATCAACGGCGCCATGCAGCTGATCGAATACGGCTCGCGCGGTCTGTCGCTCGCACTGCGTCTGGTCGGCAATATGTTCGCCGGTGAGCTGGTGTTCATGCTGATCGCACTGCTGGGCATGGGTTGGACCGGTGTGAACCCCGGCTCCATCCTCGGCGCGCTGGGTCAGTTAGTGGCAGGTTCCGCATGGGCCATTTTCCACATCCTGATCGTGATCCTGCAGGCTTATATCTTCATGATGCTGACCATTGTGTACTGTGGTCTGGCCGTTGAAGAACACTAAGCCCTATCGTTTTCGTTTCACCTGTTTTCTTTTTTCGTAAATCACCATCCTCAACTAGGAGTATCAAATGGAACACGCAGTCCTGATCGCTAACGTTCAGCAATTCACCGCTATCGCTATTGGCCTGATGATTGGCCTGGCAGGTGTTGGCGCCGCTATCGGCGTGGCACTGGTTGGCGCTAAGTTCCTGGAAGGCGCTGCTCGTCAGCCGGAATCCGCCGCTGCCCTGCAACCTAAGCTGTTCGTTATCGCTGGTCTGGTTGACGCCATCTTCATTATTACCGTTGCCGTCGCCCTGATGTTCGCCTTCGGTAACCCGCTCGTCGCCCTGATCAAGTAATTAACCCTTTATCCTTCAAGGGGTTAACTCATGAATATTAACGCCTCCCTGTTTCTGCAGGCGTTGGTCTTCGCGGTGCTGGTGCTTGTCACCTGGAAGTTCATCTGGCCGCCGCTGATGGCCACGCTGGATGAACGCGCCAAGCGTATCGCAGACGGCTTGTCCGCTGCCGATCGCGCCAAGCACGACCTCGAGCTCGCTGAAAAGCGCGCTGCCGAGGAACTGCGCAAGGCCAAGTCGCAAGCATCCGAGATCATCGCTCAAGCCGAAAAGCGCGCCAGCGCGATCGTTGAGGAAGCCAAGGACGCCGCACGCGTCGAAGGCGACCGTCTGATCGCTGGTGCCAAGGCCGAAGTTGACCAGCAAGTCCACCAAGCCAAGGAAGAGCTGCGTCAGCATGTTTCCGCCCTGGCGCTGGCCGGCGCAGAGAAGATCCTGCGCAAGGAAGTGGATGCCGCGCGTCACGCCGACCTGCTGGCTACGCTTAAAGCGGAACTGTAAAGCTCATGGCTGAACTCATTACCGTCGCAAGACCCTACGCTGAAGCGGTTTTCCGCCTGGCCAAGGAAGCGAACAGCCTGCCGGCTTGGTCCGAGGCGCTGGCCGTGCTGGCCGCCGCCGCGCAAGACCCGGCGGCAGTCGAGTTCGCCGCCAATCCGAAGTTCTCCTCGAGCCAGGTTCAAGCGCTCCTGATCGAACTGCTTGGCGCGCGCGCCACCCCGCAGGTCAGCAACTTTGTTGCCACCGTGCTGGAAAGCCGCCGCTTTGCCCTGCTGCCCCATGTTGCCGAGTTGTTCGAGCAGCTGAAGGCCCAGGCAGAAGGCTCGGTCACGGCGCACATCGAGTCGGCCTTCGAGCTGAACGCTGCCCAGCTGGACGAAATCAAGTCCATCCTGACCGCACGCGTCGGCAAGAAGGTCGAGACCACTGTCAGCTTGAACGCCGATCTGATCGGCGGCGTGCGCATGACGGTCGGTGATGACGTCATTGACGCCTCGGTGCGCGGCAAGCTCGCTGCCCTTACGGCTCGCCTCGCCCAGTAACGCGCAAGCGACTGGCGCGAGTAATCATTTTGGAGTGCAAACAATGCAATTGAATCCGTCCGAGATCAGCGATCTGATCAAGAGCAAGATTCAGAACCTGTCCGCAGGCGCAGAAAGCCGCACGACCGGCACCGTGGTTTCGGTGTCCGACGGCATCGTCCGCGTGCACGGCCTGTCTGAAGTCATGCAGGGCGAAATGCTCGAATTCGCGGGCAACACCTTCGGCCTGGCCCTGAACCTGGAGCGTGACTCCGTCGGTGCCGTGGTACTGGGTGACTACGAGCACATTTCCGAAGGTTCGGAAGTCAAGTGCACCGGCCGCATCCTGGAAGTGCCGGTTGGCCCGCAGCTGCGTGGCCGCGTGGTGAACGCACTGGGTCAGCCGATTGACGGCAAGGGCCCGATCAATGCATCGGGCACCAGCCCGATCGAAAAGATCGCCCCGGGCGTGATCGCCCGTCAGTCCGTGTCGCAGCCGCTGCAAACCGGTATCAAGGCCATTGACGCCATGGTGCCGGTCGGCCGTGGTCAGCGCGAGCTGATCATTGGTGACCGCCAGACCGGCAAGACCGCTGTTGCCCTCGACGCCATCATCAACCAGAAGGGTAACGGCGTTACCTGTATCTACGTTGCGATCGGTCAGAAGGCTTCGTCCATCGCCAACGTGGTGCGCAAGCTGGAAGAGCACGGCGCGCTGGACCACACCATCGTGGTGGCTGCTTCGGCTTCCGAATCGGCTGCGATGCAATACCTGTCGCCCTACGCCGGTTGCGCGATGGGTGAATACTTCCGCGACATCGGTGAAGATGCCCTGATCGTGTACGACGACTTGTCCAAGCAAGCCGTGGCTTACCGTCAGATCTCGCTGCTGCTGCGTCGTCCGCCGGGCCGCGAAGCCTACCCAGGCGATGTGTTCTACATCCACTCGCGTCTGTTGGAGCGTGCATCGCGCGTCAACGAAGACTACATCGAGAAGATCACCAATGGCGCCGTGAAGGGCAAGACCGGTTCTTTGACCGCCCTGCCTATCATCGAAACCCAAGCTGGTGACGTGTCCGCCTTCGTGCCGACCAACGTGATCTCGATTACCGACGGCCAGATCTTCCTAGAATCGGACCTGTTCAACGCTGGTATCCGCCCCGCCATCAACGCCGGTATTTCGGTGTCGCGCGTCGGTGGTGCAGCCCAGACCAAGGTTGTCAAGAAGCTCGCCGGTGGTATCCGTACCGCTCTGGCCCAGTACCGTGAACTCGCTGCCTTTGCCCAGTTCGCTTCCGACCTCGACGAAGCCACTCGCAAGCAGCTGGACCGCGGCCGCCTGGTGACCGAACTCCTGAAGCAAGGCCAATACGCGCCGTTCAAGGTGTCGCAGCTGTCCGTGACCCTGTACGCCGTGGAAAAGGGCCTGGCAGATGACGTGCCGGTTGAAAAGGCGCTGGCTTTTGAAGCTGCCCTGTATGCCTATGTGAAAGCCAACCACGCCGAAATCATCGCTGAGATGGACGGCAAGGGTGAGCTGTCTGGCGACAACGACAAGAAGCTGGCGGAAGCCATCAAGTCGTTCAAGGCCAACGGCGCTTTCTGATTTGATCTAACGAGAGAAAGGTCAAGTCATGGCAGGCGGCAAGGAAATTCGCAACAAGATCAAGAGCGTGCAAAACACGCGCAAGATCACCCGCGCCATGGAAATGGTAGCCGCGTCCAAGATGCGCAAGGCCCAAGCCCGGATGAAGGCGGCTCGTCCTTACGGTGAAAAGATCCGTAATGTGACCGCCCACCTGGCCCAAGCCCTGCAGGACTACGCTCACCCCTTCCTGACCAAGCGTGCGCAAGTGAAGCGCGCCGGCATTATCGTGGTAACGACCGACAAGGGTCTGTGCGGTGGCCTCAACACCAACGTGTTGCGCACCTCGCTGAACCAGATGAAGGCCTGGCAACAGGCCGGCATCGAAGTCGATGTCACCGCCATTGGTAACAAGGGCTTTGGCTTCATGCAGCGCAGCGGTGCCCGCGTGGTCTCGCATGTGACGCAACTCGGTGATACGCCGCACCTCGACAAACTGATCGGCCCGGTCAAGGTCATGCTTGACGCTTACATGGCTGGCCAGATCGACGAACTGCATATCGTCTACACCCGCTTCATCAACACGATGAAGCAGGAACCGGTGATGGAACAGCTCCTGCCGGTGCCCGCTGACAGCATGAAGCCGGTCAGCGATCACCCGTTCGAGTACATCTACGAGCCGGCACCTGAAGTGGTGATCGACGACCTGCTGATTCGCTATATCGAGGCGCTGGTTTACCAGGCAGTGGCCGAGAACATCGCTTCCGAACAAAGCGCACGGATGGTGGCCATGAAGGCCGCATCCGACAACGCCGGAACGGTGATTGATGAGCTCAAGCTGGTCTACAACAAGACCCGCCAAGCAGCCATCACCAAGGAACTGTCGGAAATCGTCGCCGGTGCAGCAGCGGTCTGATCGCAGCGCGGAACAGTATTTAACATTAAGGAATGCAACGATGAGCCAAGGTAAAATCGTGCAAATCATTGGCCCGGTGGTTGACGTGGAATTTCCACGCGACGCCATGCCGAAGGTATTTGACGCGCTGACGCTGGCCAGCCCGGAACTGACGCTGGAAGTTCAGCAGCAGCTGGGTGATGGTGTAGTCCGTGCAATCGCCATGGGTTCGACCGACGGCGTGAAGCGCGGTCAGGCCGTATCCAACACCGGCAACCCGATTTCGGTGCCGGTCGGCAAGGCTACGCTGGGCCGTATCATGGACGTGCTGGGCAACCCGGTGGATGAAGTCGGTCCCGTGGTCGCGGAAGAGCGTTGGTCCATCCACCGCAAGGCCCCGAAGTTCGACGAACTGTCGAGCTCGGTGGACCTGCTGGAAACCGGTATCAAGGTGATCGACTTGATCTGCCCGTTCGCCAAGGGCGGCAAGGTGGGTCTGTTCGGTGGCGCCGGTGTGGGCAAGACCGTGAACATGCTGGAACTGATCAACAACATCGCCAAGGCTCACTCGGGTCTGTCGGTGTTCGCTGGTGTGGGTGAGCGTACTCGTGAAGGTAACGACTTCTATCACGAGATGGCTGACTCCGGCGTGATCAAGCTGGACAACCTGGCCGAATCGAAAGTGGCCATGGTGTACGGCCAGATGAACGAGCCACCTGGCAACCGTCTGCGCGCAGCGCTGACCGGTCTGACCATGGCCGAGTACTTCCGCGACGAGAAGGACGAAAACGGCAAGGGCCGTGACGTGCTGTTCTTCGTGGACAACATCTACCGCTACACGCTGGCCGGTACCGAAGTGTCCGCGCTGCTGGGCCGTATGCCGTCCGCCGTGGGTTATCAGCCTACGCTGGCCGACGAAATGGGTCGCCTGCAAGAGCGTATCACCTCGACCAAGACTGGCTCGATCACCTCCATCCAGGCCGTTTACGTGCCTGCCGATGACTTGACCGACCCGTCGCCTGCCACGACCTTCGCCCACTTGGACGCAACCGTCGTGCTGTCGCGTGATATCGCCTCGCTGGGTATCTACCCTGCCGTGGACCCGCTCGACTCGACCTCGCGTCAGCTGGACCCGCAAATCGTGGGTGACGAGCACTACTCGGTGGCCCGTGGCGTGCAACAAACGCTGCAGCGCTACAAGGAACTGCGCGACATCATCGCGATTCTGGGCATGGACGAACTGTCGCCGGAAGACAAGCTGGTCGTGGCTCGCGCCCGTAAGATCCAGCGTTTCCTGTCGCAGCCTTTCCACGTGGCCGAAGTGTTCACCGGCGCCCCGGGCAAGTATGTGTCGCTCAAGGAAACCCTGCGCGGCTTCAAGGGCATCCTGGCTGGCGAATACGATCACCTGCCGGAACAGGCCTTCTACATGGTCGGCGGCATCGACGAAGCTGTCGAAAAAGCCAAGGGCCTGCAATAAGGGGTTAGGAAATGGCCATGACCATGCATGTGGACGTAGTCAGCGCTGAAGAGCAGATCTACTCGGGTACGGCCGAATTCCTGGCCGCCCCGGGCGAGATGGGCGAGATCGGCGTGCTGCCGCGCCACGCTCCGCTGCTCACCCGTATCAAAGCGGGTGCGCTGCGGATCAAGGTCGCCAATAGCAACGAAGAGGAAGTGCTGGTCTATGTGTCCGGCGGCATCCTTGAAGTGCAACCGCATGTGGTGACGGTTCTGGCCGACACCGCGATCCGCGGTCACGACCTTGACGAGGCGAAAGCGTTGGAAGCCAAGAAACTGGCCGAAGAAGCACTGGCCAACCGTTCCGGTTCGATTGACTACGCCTCGGCACAAGCCGAACTGGCGCAGGCAGTCGCCCAACTGGCCGCCATCAAGAAGTTGCGCAACCGCGCTTGATCGGCCTGACGGTGTCAGACAAAGAGGCAGCCTCCGGGCTGCCTTTTTTGTTGCCCGCACCACCCGCCGGCCTCCCCACCACGGCGCCGGACGGGTTTCCCTTTTTCGCCCGCGCCGCGATAATCGCCGCCTGACTTTTCTTCCCCGCGGGCTCCCATGTCTCTGAACGTGATCATCCTCGCTGCCGGCCAAGGCAAGCGCATGAATTCCAAACTGCCCAAGGTGCTGCAACCGCTGGCAGGCCGGCCCATGCTTGGCCATGTGTTGGAAGCCGGACGGGCCTTGCAGGCCGACCGCCTGGTGGTGGTTTACGGCCACGGTGGCGATCAGGTCCAGGCGGCGTTCCAGGGCCAGGCCGATGTGCGTTGGACGCACCAGGCCGAGCAGCTAGGCACCGGCCATGCGGTCGCACAGGCCCTGCCCGAGTGCAGCGAAGGTGTGGCGCTGATCTTGTACGGCGACTGCCCGCTGATCACCCCCGCCACCTTGCAGGCGCTGCTAGCCGCGGCCGGCGAAGACAAGCTGGCCGTGCTAACCGCGATGATGGACAACCCGACCGGCTATGGGCGCATCGTGCGCGATAGCGCCGGCCAGATCACCCGCATTGTCGAACAGAAGGATGCCAATGGGGCCGAGCAGGCGATCCGCGAGATCAATACCGGCTTTATCGCTGCGCCCTTGCGCCATTTGCGCGACTGGCTGCCCAAGCTGAAGAATGCCAATGCCCAGGGTGAGTACTACCTGACCGATATCATCGCCATGGCCGTCGAGCATGGCGTAGCCGTGGCCGGGGTAATTGCCGGTGATGCCTGGGAGCCGGCCGGGGTGAACGACAAACGCCAGCTGGCCGAGCTGGAGCGCGTGTATCAACGCCGCCAGGCCGACAAGCTCTTGGCCGGCGGCGTCACCCTGCTCGACCCGGCCCGTTTCGATCTGCGCGGCAGCGTCAGCCATGGTCAAGATGTGGAGATCGATGTGAACGTGATCCTGGAAGGCCGGATCACGCTCGGCAACGGCGTGAAGATCGGCCCGAACGTCTACCTGAAGAATGTCACGCTCGGTGATGGCGTAATCGTCAAGGCCAATACCGTGATCGAGGACAGCACGGTGGGTGCCGGTTCCGACCTCGGCCCGTTTGCGCGTGTGCGTCCCGACTCGGTGCTGGGCGAGAAGGTCCATATCGGCAACTTCGTCGAACTGAAGAAGGCGCGCCTCGGCAATGGCAGCAAGGCCGGTCACCTCGCCTATCTGGGCGATGCGGTGATTGGCGAGCGCGTCAATGTCTCGGCCGGCGTCATCACCTGCAATTACGACGGCGCGAACAAATTCACCACCACCATCGGCAACGATGCATTCATCGGCACCGATAGCCAGCTGGTGGCGCCGGTGACGATAGCGGATGGCGCGTATATCGCCGCCGGTTCCACCATCACCAAGGATGCGCCGGCCGATGCGCTGACCATCTGCCGCGCGCGCGACCAACGCTCGATTACCGGCTGGAAGAAGCCCACCAAGCAGAAAGGCTAAGGCATGGCGCGCCAGCCCCAGGCCATCACACCTTACTGGGAGTGCTTCCCCGCCTTCTTCCGCTATCCGTTCAGCCCCGACCCGCTGCTCAGCTGCCTGGGCGTGGCCTTGCTGGTTGCGCTGGGCGACTGGCTGTTCATGCCGCTGAATATTGCGGCCCAGTTCGCCGCCTGGGCGGTCTGTGCACGCTTCGCCTTCCAGGTGCTGGAGAAGACCGCCATCGGCCATCTTCATGACAACCCGGCCGGGCTGGCAGTCGGCCATGGCGGCCAGTACCTGGCCTATAAGCAGATCGTGGTGGCGCTGGCGGCTGGTGTGAGCTTTATCGCGGTGGCCAGCCTGTTCGGTCAGATCGCCGCTAGCCTGTGGGGCATTGCCCTGGCGCTGTTCTGGCCAGCCAGCACCATGGTGTTGGCGGTCAGCAATAGCCTGCTGGCTGCTTTGAATCCTGCACGGCTATGGCAGCTGGTTAGCGGCATCGGCCTGCCCTATCTGGGCCTGAGCGCGTTGCTGCTCTTGCTGCTCGGTGGGGATGCCACGGTCAGCCACTATCTGTTCCCGCATTTGCCCGAGCTATTGCGCGCACCGCTGGCCGGTTTCGGGCTCGCCTATTTCGCAGCGGTGATGGCGCGCCTGATGGGCTACACGCTGTACCAGTATCACGAGGAAGCCGGCATCGAGGTCGCACGCGGGTTTGCCGAACAGGCTCAGGACCAGACGGCCAGCGACCCCAAGCGTGCGGCCCTGCATGACATCAGCACGCTGATCCGCGAAGGCCAGCAGGCAAATGCCTTGCAGCTGCTACGCGAGCTGGCGCGCGACTATCCGTTCGATATCGAGGTGAATGAGCGCCTGCACAAGATGCTGTGCGCCGAGGCGGGTGCCGACCAAGAGATGCGCACACATGCCAGCCGCTATCTGGCCTTCCTGATCAGTGAACAGCGCTATGCACAGGCGGCGCGCATCGTGGACGCCCTGCAGCAGCGCTTCGCCGACTACCAGCCAGAGCGCGCAGGCTGGGTGCTGCCGCTGGCCACGGCCATGCTGGAGGGGCGGTTGGTGGAGGGGGCGTTCCGACTGATCAAGGGCTTTGATAAGCGCCATCCTGGCCACGCCGATATTCCGACCATCTACCTGCTCGGCGCGCGCCTGCTATGCGAGTACCGCAAGGATGATGCTGGTGCCGCGCGTATTCTCGAGCACCTGCTGGTGCGCTACCCCGATCATGCGGTGCGCGAGCCGGCCGCGCAGATGCTGAACACCGTCAAGCGTCTGCTGGCCGCCCAGGCCGGCTGATCAGCCGGCGCGCCGGCGCAGCAGGTAGTGCGCCTCGTCCGATTCGCTGTGCAATGAAGTCAGCATCGCTTCGAAGCGCGTCGCATCGGCTGCCGCGCCTTGCCGGCGCAAGGCTTCGCTCAGGCGCAGCAGCAGGCTGGGAATCTCCGGCCCCGGCTGGCGCGCCAGGCGGGTGACCAGCTGCTTGGCGATGTCGAATTGGCGTGCGTCGATGCACAGGCGCGCCACCGCCAGCCAATGATTGGCGCTCAGTCGCGGCATGGGCAGCTTGCGCCGGCCTGCTTCACGCAAGGCCTCGGCCACTACCTCACCGGGCAGTGCCTCACCACGCGCCGTACGGCCGACCAGCTGTTCGATGGCGGCTGGCAGTTGCGCGGGCGCGAGCTTGGCGCAACGGAAATAGGCGAGCAGATCGTCGGCCTTGGCGGGATAGCTAGCCAGCAGCCGCGCGTAATGCTGTGCAGCGCGCTCGAACTGTCCGGCATCCAGCAGGCGCTCCGCCTGTGCACGCAGCGTCGCCTGCGCATCGTCCACCCGCGCCTGCTCGACCGATGCGGCACTGCGACCACCGCGCCGCCAACGGTACAGCGCGGTCAATAGCGCGCCGGCCAGGAAGCCACCAAAGTGGGCGAGGAAGTTCACCTGATTGTCGGCAGCCGCCGTCAGGTACTGGAACAGCTCATTGCCCAGCCACACCGGCAGAATGACCAGCGCCGGCCAGCGCGCGGTATTGAAGAAGAACAGCAGCGCATAAAAGAAGCGGATGCGCTGCCAGCCGAACAGCACCACATAGCTGGCCATGACCGCCGAGATCGCACCGGATGCACCCAGCGACAGTCCGTACTGAGCCAGCACCAGGTCGGATACCGTGGCGCCCAGCCCGCCCAGCAGAAAGAGGCCGAGAAAGAGCAGCGGCCCCAGCGCCAGCTCCACCGTGTAGCCGACCAGGAAGAACACCGCCATATTGCCAAGCAGATGATCCCAGCTGCCATGCAGGAACATATGGCTGAACAGGGTCAGCACCTTCGGATGCGCAGGCGCCAGCGCGTAGCGCGGGGTGATCTGCTTGTCCCATAGACGTTCGAACTGCCCACGCTGGCGCCACCAGTCGGCATAGCCTTGCTGCTGCGGCCGTATCAGCTGGCCGGCGTGCAGCGCCTGCAGGAAGTCCGGATCAAGCTGCATCGCCTGCACCGTATATTCGGCCGGCTGCGCCTCGTCCAACGGCTGGCCTTGCGCGGCGCGATAGTCGCGATAGGCGGGCAGCTCGAAGGCCGGTAAATCCGACTGCATGTAGTAATGCAGCGCCTGTGCTGCACGTTGCTCGTCGCCGGCCTGGCCCAGATAGACCAGCGTGCAGACCAGCATGATCAGCAGGGTCAGCACAGGCGGCTTGCGCCAATCGGGTCGGGACGGCAGGGGCAGAATCAGCATGCGGGTAAGGATAGGACGGGGGTTGGGCGGCGAAGCATGCCAGAGTCGCCGCCGCGCGGCAGCCCCGAGCGCAGCGGAAGATCGTCCCGACTACGCGCTTATGCCATTTGCATTTTTAAGTAATGTAAAATGATGACGAAAACATA
Source organism: Chitinimonas taiwanensis DSM 18899 (assembly GCF_900119825.1). GTDB lineage: Bacteria > Pseudomonadota > Gammaproteobacteria > Burkholderiales > Chitinimonadaceae > Chitinimonas > Chitinimonas taiwanensis. The sequence continues at coordinate 185,617 of NZ_FPKR01000012.1, forward strand.
CTCATAGCATGCGCAAGCTTGCTTAGACTTGTGCCATCCAACCAGATTCGGAGTTTTCCATGTGCGGTATTGTCGGCGCGATTGCGCAACGTGATGTGGTCGCCCACCTGATCGATGGGCTGAAGCGATTGGAATATCGCGGCTATGACTCGTCCGGCGTGGCGGTCTTGGTCAATAGCGCCATCCAGCGTGTGCGCCGCGTTGGCCGCGTGGCCGAGATGGAAAACGCCGCCCAGGCCGAACAGCTGCAAGGCCAGCTCGGCATTGGTCACACCCGCTGGGCCACCCATGGCGGCGTCACCGAGCCGAATGCCCACCCGCATATCTCCAAGCAGGTGGCGGTCGTCCACAACGGCATCATCGAAAACCACGATGAGCAGCGCCAGCGCCTGAAGGCGCTTGGCTATGTGTTCGAATCGCAGACCGACACCGAGGTGATCGCCCACCTGATCGAACACTATCTGGAAGAAACCGGCGAGCTTCTGGCCGCCGTGCAAAAGGCAGTGCGTGAGCTGCACGGCGCCTACGCGATTGGCGTGATCGCCATCCAGCAGCCCGACCTGCTGGTCTGCGCACGCATGGGCTGCCCACTGCTGATCGGCCTGGGCGAGGGTGAGAACTTCATCGCCTCCGATGTCTCGGCCGTACTCGCCGCCACCCGCAAGGTGATCTTCCTGGAAGAAGGCGATGTGGCCGCGCTGCGTACCGACAGCGTGCAGATCTTCGACCAGAGCGGCGCCAGCGTGCAGCGCGCCGTCCGCCTGTCGGAAGTCTCGCTCGCTTCGCTGGAGCTTGGCCCTTACCGCCACTTCATGCAGAAGGAAATCCACGAACAGCCCAAGGCCCTGGCCGACACCATCGAACAGGTGCTTGAGCAAGGCTTCGTGCCCGCGCTGTTCGGCGACCACAGCGGTGAACTGCTCAGCGAAGTGGAAGGCGTGCAGATCCTGGCCTGCGGCACCAGCTTCTACGCAGGCTCGGTCGCCAAGTACTGGATCGAGAGCATTGCCAAGCTGCCGTGCACAGTGGAAATCGCCAGCGAATACCGCTACCGCGAAGCCGTGGCCAACCCGAAATACCTGGTGGTGACCATCTCCCAATCGGGCGAAACCCTGGACACCATGGAAGCGCTCAAATACGCGCAGTCGCTCGGTCACGACCTCAGCCTATCGATCTGCAATGTGCAGGAATCGGCCATTCCGCGTGCCAGCAAGCTGGTGTTCTACACGCGCGCCGGTGCCGAAATTGGCGTGGCCTCCACCAAGGCCTTCACCACCCAGCTGGTCGCCCTGTTCACCCTGGCCGTCACGCTGGGCAAACTCAATGGCCGCTTCGGCAGCGACCAGGAGGCCGGCTATCTGGACGACCTGCGCCAGCTGCCGGGCAGCGTGCAGCATGCGCTGAATCTGGAACCGCAGATCAAGCCCTGGGCCGACCGCTTCTCGCCCAAGCAGCACGCGCTCTTCCTCGGCCGCGGTGTGCACTACCCCATCGCCCTGGAAGGCGCGCTCAAGCTCAAGGAGATCACCTATATCCACGCCGAAGCCTATGCGGCTGGCGAACTCAAGCACGGCCCGCTCGCCCTGGTGGACGAGAATATGCCGGTGGTGGTGATTGCGCCGAACGACAGCCTGCTGGAAAAGGTGAAGTCGAATATGCAGGAAGTGCGCGCACGCGGCGGCGAGCTATTCGTGTTCGCCGACCTCGACAGCGGCTTTGGTGAATCGGAAGGCGTACACGTGATCCGCACCCCGCGCCACGTGGGCGTACTCAGCCCCGTCGTGCACGCCATCCCGGTCCAACTGCTCGCCTACCACACGGCCCTGGCGCGCGGCACCGATGTGGACAAGCCGCGTAATCTGGCCAAGAGCGTGACGGTGGAGTAAGGCGCTTGAGCAACACTGATGACGTTGTTCTTGGACAAAATAGTCTGGGACAGAACAATTAAGTCCGGGACACCACATCAATGTCTGGGACAAGAGACCAATAACTTGCATTTTCGAGTCTCCAAGAAAGAAAAAGCCAACCCTCGAGGTTGGCATTTTCTTTGGTTCGTCCCAAGCATCGCCCGGATTTGAATTGCGGAGCAGTTTTGGGTCAAAACGTGGGGCAACTAGCGGTCTAGTCGCAGCGCGCAAGCCCGCAGATCAGTGATCCCATATCGGGCCCCACATATTTCACCGAACTGCTTCTGTCTTACTGGATCCAGCGTGGCCACAGTCTTCTCCTCGCAGTCACCACAGTCCAGCGGGTTGTAGTAGCGCATCTGCAGCGATGGCGATTTCTTCAGGAAAGGCTCCCAGCTCTGGCTTCGGTTGTGCTCTTCGCCAGCGTCCCAACGTCCCTGCCAGCCGACGAAGAGCAAGACAGCGCAGCAAACCAGCAGAATGATCCCGAAAATCTGGAGACCTTTTTTCATGGCTTGCTCAGCTTAAACCTAGCACGGATGAGATTGACTGCCGTCATGCCGTGCGTCCCCGGACAGGCACGGCCCTCACCGGTCGCGTTGTTCTGATACTCGCGATGCCCGCCGCAGATGGTAATGCGGAAGTGTGCTGACAGGCTGGTCACCAGTGCGTACAGCGAATTCATCTGCACAACCCTAAGCGTGTCCGTGGAGCTGTCATTGTTATCACTGACGATATCGGCCGTTGCACCAATACGTGCGCCCAACGACTTGTTCTTGTATTCCTGCTCCCAGGCCTCGCCTGGCTCAGAAAGATCGGCCAGCAACACGATACCAATCACTCCGGTGTTGCCCTTGTTGATATGGGCGCCTTTGAAACGGATGTCCCGCGCTTCATAGATCACACCGCGGCAATCGACGCCGTAGTGGTAGCTGACATCGTCGTAGCCTTTATCCATCTCCAGGCTTTGCGCTCGACGCATCTCGTCCGCGCCGATAGCGGAGCAGCTAAAGCTGTTACCCGCGTGATGAATGGCGATTTTGGTGTAGTCCCAGTCAGGATCGAGCGCGACCTTAGGTGGTGCGGCACGCCATTCTGAGCGGGTCTTCACGTTGTAGCCAATCTTGCGCAGGCTGACGATGATTGCCTGGCGCGTTGCAGCCTTGTCGTCGATCTTGACCACCTTGGCCTTCGCTTTGACGTCCGCTGCCCGGCTTTTCTCAATCTTGGCCCACGTGTCGAAGGTGCCGTTTTTCAGGTCATCACGTTTCATAGGTCAGCGACCTCCAGGAGCTTGGCGGGCGCCGAGAAATGAAAATGGACGGATACCGCCTCGTCTTCATCACCCTCGATCACCTCGGTGTAACCGTCGGCATCCGTTTTTCCGCTCTGCGTGCTGCCATCCGCGCGTGTGATGAGGTAGGCGCGGCCCGCGACGGGCTGGCCGGTAACATCGTCTACGCACTGGAAGCAGGTTGCATAGGTCTGGCGTTGGTCCGCTGATGTACTGGATGCTGAGGCAGCTGCGGCGGTTGATGAGCTGTCAGCCGAGCCACCCAAAGTCCCTTCTGCTGAGTCCGGGGCACTTTTGGCATTACCTGGCTCAACCGAGACGGTTAGGAGGGTTTGGGATCCGATCAGCGTGGCGCTACAGGATGTCTTGTGGCCATGAATCGCTACCGGTTTATCGGCATACCAGGTGTCACTTACCCCTTCAATGATGGGGAACGCACCTTTGCATTTGGGGCAGGAGACTTTGTCACCCAGTCGGGCGATGGGCTTACCCGCGACAGTGCTAGTTGGGTCACCTTCAATAACAGTGCCACCGTGATCGGTCTTGTCACCGAACACGATCACGGGCTTCCCTCGTCCCATAAGCTTTCTCTAATTATTACATAGTCATATTTTTGACCATGTTGCCACAATCAACAGACAGATGGGATTTGCAATAGGTCCTCAGATAACCTTCTCTCAGAGACGCCGCGAGAAATTAGACTAGTAGGCCGTAGCGCATGGCCACTAACACCGTGCCTGGATGTTAGTGGCCATGCGAGTAAAGGGAGTTTCGAGGCATACGCCGCTATTCTGCCCCCTGTCCGCTCCTCTGATTGGAAAGGGGCGAAGCGGTAAAAGACTAACCAATGCGATATGGCACCATCCTCAGCCCATTAGTTGACTTGAAAGACCAAACTGATCCAGAGAAGCACGAAAAGGCGTCAGGACATCAAGCGGATGATGTAAGCACCAAAGACAAACGGCGCCCTTGAGCGCCGTTTGTCGCTTATGACCTACTGGGAGGTGAGTTCAGCTGTGCTGGCCACGGCCCCCCCGAGACAGAGTAGGCCGGCAACGGTCATGATGGCGATATCTACTTTCTCGTCACGGCTGTAGCGCATTTGCACCACCGCGATGACACAGGCAATACCGATTGAATAGAGGAGAAAGGCAACGGTGCTCATGATCTGTTTGGTTTGATGGAGGTAGGCCAACAGACCTGCCTTGGGGCTGGATGTTCCTGAATGCACTTTCTATGAACTCGCTAGACCCTATGAAAGGTGAGTGCCGCTACCACCAGGTAGCGAGACAGCGTTGCGATGCTGAGGATCAATAGGAACGACGGGCGATTCACTAACGAATAAAAGGGACTTCCCCGTCCCGGATGAGCGGCGAAGCCGCAACGGCACCGCAGTGCCACGATGGCGTTTCCACCCGTCATCGCCAACCGGAAGGGGAAATCCATGGCCATTATCACCATCGGTATCGATCTCGCCAAGAACGTGTTTGCCGTGCACGGCGTCGATGAAACCGGCAAGCCGAACCTCGTCAAACCCAAGGTCCAGCGCGCCGACTTGTTAGCCCTGATCGTACAACTGCCGCCCTGCCTGATCGGCATGGAAGCCTGTTCCGGCGCCCATCACTGGGCACGCCTGTTTCAGCAGCACGGCCACACCGTCAAGCTGATCGCCCCCAAGTTCGTCGCGCCGTACCGACTCGGCGGCAAGCACGGCAAGAATGACGCGGCCGATGCCGCCGCCATCTGCGAAGCCGTTACCCGTCCGCACATGCGCTTCGTCCCCATCAAGAGCGCAGACCAGCAAGCCCTGCTCACCCTGCACCGCACCCGGCAAGGCCTGGTTGAAGACCGCACCGCCACCTACAACCGCATCCGCGGCCTGATTGCCGAGTTCGGCATTGTGCTGCCCCAGAAGGTGGAACGGCTGCGGCGTGAGATCGGTGCGCATCTGGAAGATCTGCCCGGCTGGGCCAATCGCTGCATTGGCGACTTGCTGCAGTACGCCAGCCAGCTAAGTGAGCGGATCGACAGCTACAGCGACGCGATTGCGCAGCAGGCCCGGCAGGATGATCGCGCGCGACAGCTACAGCGCCAGCCCGGCATCGGCCCCACCACGGCCAGCGCGCTGCTGGCCAGCATCGGCGCCGGGCATGACTTCGACTCCGGCCGGCAGCTGGCCGCCTGGATCGGCTTGGTGCCCGGTCAATACAGCAGCGGTGGCAAAACGCGATTGGGGCGGATTACCAAGGCGGGGGATGCGTATCTGCGCAGCCTGCTGGTGATGGGGGCTCGCGCGGTGCTGGCGGGCTTGGGCGACAAGCAGGACCGCTACAGTCGCTGGGCCCGGAATCTGCAGTCACGACGGGGTTACTGGAAAGCAGTGGTGGCCATCGCCGCGAAGAACGCGCGCATGGCCTGGGCCATCCTGCGTTATGGGCATGACTTCACGGTGCTAGCCGACTGACGCGGCAGTCGCCAGGTC
>NZ_FPKR01000015.1 GCF_900119825.1 Chitinimonas taiwanensis DSM 18899
AAGTATTTAACAAGAGTTATGTGAGCCATCGACAAATCATGGAATGAGAGGGAGGGTAGGTTGTTCAGACGTTGGTGAAGAAGCGACGCAGATGGGGCATATCGCCCCATCTGCAGTTTTTTCCATCGCAAATCCGCGTGTAATACCGCTTACAAGAGTGGATTACTGAATTTCAACGAAGAACGGTTCATTATCGATAACGCGCTCGCGCAGATAGAAAGTGCCGAGCAATCCACCCGCCCGACGATTGTCATCGGGCGAGATGATCCGGATCGAAGCGCCGCTCCCATCGTCGTCTTGCCCGCCTTCTCGGCTGGAAGCGAATGGATACTCATCGCAATCGCAACCTTTACCGGCTGGTTCATCCGTATCGCCGCTACCGCATTCACCTTGAATGGGGTTGTTTTTACGTGCAACACACGCTTTTTTGGTTGATTCTCGACTCGCCCGTATAGCGGATTGGCCGCGTTGCCTGCTCAATGGCTTTACTGCATCTTTGTCTGCCAATGCACTGCCAGGCGACTTCGGGACAAATTGTCCCGGTTGTCCATTCTCTTGAGCGTCTTTGATATGGCGGGCGGATTCGTCCACATCCGGATTACTTAAAGCCAAGCTACGGAATACCGCTGCGGCCTCATAATAGACGCAGCCCGTACTGTCTTTCTTGGCCATGCCTGAGTCGCAGCGTACCTTAGGTACATAGCTTTCATTTGGCTTGTTCTCCAGTTCACCCTTGCCACGGAACTGGTACTTCCATTCAGTATCGAAGTCGAGCCGCTCTCCGGCCGCTGGCCGTGGAAAGTTGATGATGACGGTTTGTTCTGCACTTAAGCCATTCAGCGACAAAAGCGCGCCGGCATTTAGGGTGATAGTGCAATCGGGGCAATTCACCTCAGGCTTGACAAATATCTGACCTGGATTGCCATCTGTGACCGTGGTGCGAATGCGATATTTAATCGGCCAGCTCAATGTATTGGTCGGGTTATTATCCGAATAAGTGTAAGTTTCTACTGAAACTTCACCTAGGTAATGGCCATCTTTATCCATCACGTTGAAAAGGAATGGCGCAGTTTTCGAACAGAACGAGGTGCGGCTACGTAGTACTTCTGGTGTTTTTCCGATAAAGGTGCGTGCGCAGACGGCGGCAACATCGCTTGCATCGATAGGGCCGCTTTCGCTGCTGCGCTTGACACGGTTGGCCGCCAGTTTGGGGGTGGGCTTGCTGGCCTGGGCGGGTTTGCCTGGGGCATACCACCGCGCGTCGAAGGCTTGCGTGCTAAGGCTGAGGCTGCCGAGCAGCAGCCCGGCAATGAGCCAGGATGGCTTGATGAACATGGTTTTCCTTGCTTCTTGATTTTGTATGGATGGCGCCGATCAGCACCTTCCTCCTGATTCCTGCCAGCGTGTGGCCAGCAGGACGGCGCAGAGTAAATAGTTGAAGCGGTATAGACAAATTATTTCGTTTAATAAGATATGCTGATTTAATTCATGTTGAAGCATGCGGAATGGCTACTATTTCAAAAGCATTTATATTCCTGGTTTAATTGCTTGATTTATTGGGTGTTCTTTTATTGCATTCGCCGGCGCGATGGCGCATGGCTGGATCATCCGACGGCCAGAGGGATGCGCCCGCATTCTCGTGACTTGGCGGCTTGCCCGCTGCCGGGGCGGTTGGGACAATGGCGGGATGAGTGAGCGCAAAGCGAAAGATTGGTGCGTGTATCTGCTGCGCTGTGCGGATGACAGCCTGTATTGCGGCATCAGCAACGATTTGGCCGCGCGCCTGGCCACGCACAATGCCGGCAAGGGCGCGCGTTATACGCGGGTGCGCCTGCCGGTGGTGCCGGTGTATGTGGAGCGCTGCGCCGACCGCTCGAGTGCTTCCAAGCGCGAAGTGGCGATCAAGCGGCTGGATAGAGCGGCCAAGCTGCGTCTGATTGCCAGTACGCCTGAGCTGACCTTGGTGCTGCCAGGCGAGGCTTAGTGCGGGCTTATCTGTGCTGCCAAGCCAGCCAGCCAGCGGGCGATGCGGGGCAAGCTTGGCGCCGCCGCGTCTGAGTCGACGCCACGCTAGCGCACTTACTCGCCCGGATAGCGGACGCCAATCTGGCGGCGGATTTCATCCATGGCCGCCAAGGCAGCCAGCGTGTCGTCCAGCGGCATGCGCGGGCTTTCGCGCAGGCCCGCGCGCAGGCAGCGGTTTACCTCTTCCACCTCGTAGCGATAGCCATTGCCCAGATGAGGGACGGCTATTTCACGGCTGCCCTGCTCGTTGTGCACGGTCAGCCGCTCGGGCTTGAACATCGGGCTATGCAAGCGCAGCGTGCCGCGCTCGCCCATCAGCGTGGCTTCCCACGGCGTGCGGCTGCGCAGGCTGCATAGGCCCTGGCTGATGCCACCGTCGCGATGGCGCAGGCTGAAGCTGGTCTGCTCATCCACACCGCTCTGCCCGAGCTCCGCCTGCGCGCTGATCGCACTGATCGGGCCGAGAAACAGCTGGGCCAGTGCTAAGGGGTAGATGCCGATATCCAGCAAGGCCCCGCCGCCCAGGGCCTGGTTGAAGGTGCGGTGTTGCGCGTCGAAAGGCTGGCAGAAGCCGAAGTCGGCCTGCAGGCCCTGCAAGCGACCAATCTCGCCCGCTGCCACCAAGTCTTGCGCCGCCACAATCGCCGGGATGAAGCGCGTCCACATCGCTTCCATCACGAACACGCCGCGCGCCCGCGCCAGCGCAATCGCCTCGGCGCCCTGGCGCGCATTCAGGGTGAACGGCTTTTCGCACAGCACCGGCTTGCCGGCCGTAATGCAGTCAAGCAGCAGCGCGTGGTGCTGGGCATGCGGGGTGGCGATATAGACCACATCAATCTGTGGGTCGGCCAGCAGAGCGGCATAGCTGCCGTAATGGATGGGCGCGCCAAACTCGCCCGCGAATGCCGCCGCTTTGGTTGCATCGCGCGATGCCACGCCGTACAGCAGCGCATCATCAAGCTCGGCCAGTGCCTGGGCGAGCTGACGGGCAATCCCACCGGTGCCGAGAATGCCCCAGCGCAAACGACTTTGCATAGCTAGCCCTTCCATGGATAACGGTTTGGGCCATGCTAGCGGCTTTGCGGGCTGTAGTGGGTAGCGCGGGGTTTCAGGGTGGATGAGACCAGTGGGGTATTGATGACTCGGCAAGGTGCGCCGCGTGGTGACGGTCTCGCCTGCCCATCTTTCAACACTCAGTGCATCGCATCCCGAAACCATCCGAGGCCCAGCACTTAGCTGGGCCTTGTCGTTTTCAAGCCAGCTTATCGAGCTGGCTCCCCCAGCTCAGCGCGTCGCGCACGTAGTAGCGTAGCGTGCGCTCGCCGTTGCCTTGCTGGGTGTCGAACAGGTAGAGCGCGCGGCCTATGCCGCGGCGGCGGTAGCCGTAGTTGGCCTTGGGGAAGATCTGGCCGCGCCAGGCGCCGGTGTTCACATAGCTGTAGTTGGGCTGCTGCTCGGGCGTGTCGAACTGCAGGTCGGCTTCCAGTGCCACATGGGTGTGGCCCTCGGTGTGGATGCTGAAGCCGTATTCGCGGTAGGCGGCGTGGAAGGCCGGCAGGCCGAGCAGATCGCGCAGCGCGATGCCGGGCTTGGGTTCCTGCACCCAGGCCATCAGCTTCATCACGCCCAGGCTGACCACCTCCTGGCGCACGCGGCTGAGCAACCAGAGCAGGGGCAGGAAGACGATGATGGGGAAGGGCGCGCGGCGCCAGGCGGCTGCTTGGGCCAGCCAGCGGCGCAGATTGGCGCGGAAGGTGGTGGAGATGCTGGCCACGATTGCTTCGTCCGCGCCCTTGCCGCGCTGGGCGCGTGCTTCCTGCAGGATGCGCACGATGCCCTTGCTGGCCGGCCGATACAGGTCCATCTCGTCGAGGATGCTGCACAGGCGTGCAATTGCCTTGCTGTCGGTGCGGTTGCCCGCTTCCAGCACGCGTAGCGCGTTCTTGGCGTCCCAGATAAAGCCGGACAGCAGGCCGGCCGCCACTGTGTCGCCAAAGCAGGCATCGGTGAAGGCGGCAAAGCGCTGCTGCTGCCAGCGTTCCGGCTGCCAGCGGCCAGCTTTCCAGCCCTTGCCCTGCACGGCATTGGTGTTGTCGCGCCATTGGCCGTGGGTGGCAAACAGCTGAAAGCCACGGTCGCCATAGTAGAAAGGCAGCCAGGGCGTGGCGGCGCCGGCGCGCGTGCTGTCAAAGCCGTATTGGGCGGCAATCCAGTCGCGGTATTCGGCATCCTCGTCCACCGCCCAGTCCAGGCAGTCGCGATAGAAGCGCGCGCGTGCGCTGTCGACCAGCAGGAGTTCCTTGTCGTGGTTGCCGACGATGGGCACCAGACGCACCTTCACGCCGCTGGCTTTCAGGCTGCGCGTGAGCTGGCGCAGCAGTTCGAAAAAGCCATCGCGGCCGAACAGGCCCTGCGGCGTGGCGTGCTGACGCACGATGCCGGCCATGATGGTGTCGATCAGCTCGGCAAAGCGTGGGTGCTCGCGCTGCCACGGGTAGACGCCGGCCTCGGTCCAGGCGGCGCTGCGGATCAGGTCGATAATGTCGCCGTTCAGAATCACCACCAGCTCGTCCTGGCCCTGGGCGGCCTGCTCGACCTGGGCAAAGAAGGCCAGCCAGTCCTCGCCTTCGCCGCTCTGGTTGCCCACCGTGCCATCGGTGCAGTGGATGTCTGAAATCACCACACACAGGCGCTTGGCGGCACTGGAGGGCGGCAGGAAGGCCATATGCGGCAGGCTGCTGCCGGCCGGGGTGTTGTGACACAGCTTGTCGTACAGGGTGCGGGTGGCGCTGACCATGGGTGCGGCGTCTCTCGTGCTGAAGTGGGCAAAGATAGGCCCGACCCGCACTAGCGGGCCGGGCCGAGGGGCAGGCTCAGGCGCTGTGCGCGCGCAGGAAGGCCAGCATGCGCGGGAAGGTGTCCTGGGCCACGTTCTTGCCCATGAACACATCCTGGTGGCCGTAGTTCGGGTACACATGCAGCTGGTGGCGGCCCGGTACCAAGCGCTCCAGCCGTTCGTGACAGACGATGTTCGAATCGGCGAATACGCCGTTCTGCTGGCCGGTGGTCAGCAGCATCGGTGTGCTGATGCTGGCCGCGGCGGCGAAGTAGTTATCGGGCAGGCTCGCGTAGCGCGGGTCCTCGGGGGCGAACTTCACCGCCTCGTGGTCGGCCTTCACCATCTTCAGCACATGGCGGTAGTAATTGACGCTGATGCCGCCGAACAGATCACCAAGCCGATCATGGGTTTCGGGCGCCATGTTCTCGTGCAGGAACAGCGCCGGTTTGCCGGCCCCCCACATGAAGCTGAGCATATGGCATTCGCTGGAATCGCATTCCGGATGGAACCAGTCCACGCCCATGGCCAAGAGCTTGGCCGGTGACCAGCCCGGTTGGTGGCGCCAGCGCGGGTTCACGTATTCCACCCCGAGCAGGTAGTCGCAGGCGAAGGGGCCGAGGCCGAGCTTGAGCGCCGAATAGGGCGGCACGCAGGCGGTCAGCGCGATGCTGTTCAGGATCGCGCTCTGGATGCCGCCGACCTGGCCGGCGGCCAGGCTCATGCCGAAGGTCAGCGCGCCTACGCAGTGGGCAATCACATGCAGGCGTTTGTTCGGGCCGATGATCTGGCGCAGGGTGGCGATGGCGGCTGGATGGTCGTACAGGGCCAGGTCGTCGAGGTTCGCCTTGCCGCGGATCAGGTTATAAGGAAAGCGGTTGCTGCCGCGGTGGTCGAGCGTGAACACATCGCCATAGCCCTCGTTCAACAGGTGCTGCACCAGGTTTTCATGCTCGGGCATGATGAACATATCGGACGAGGTGGTCAGGCCGTGGATGACCAGCACCACATCGTCGCAGTTGTTGCGCTGGAAGCGGGTCAGGCTCAGCCCCAGGCCATCGCCGGTGCTGAACGGGTGCTCGGTGATGGTGGCGCCGCGCACGCCCTCGGTGGTGAAGCGCGCGTACACACGCGGGGCTTCGTAAGGCCGCGGTGGCAGCGAGGGCCCGTACACCTGCCAGAGCGAGCCGGCGAAGAACTCCCCGAAGGCGGCCAGACCCTTCAGGCTATGGTTGCCGGCCGCATCGCTAGCGCGCACGGTGCGCAGCACTTTCACGAAGTCGGCCACGCCGAGGCTGAGGATGCCGGTGGCCAATAGGTCGGCACGCGCGGCGTCCTCGGGCGCCACATGGCCGACGAAGAGATTGGTGTACAGCGTGGTGGTGTCTTTCCACAGATCAAAGCCGAAGTGGTGCTGCACCTCCTTCTGCCCGGCCAGGGTGAAGCGCTCGCCATCCGCATTCACGCAGTAGACGCGGTAATTCATGATCTTGCGCTTGAGGTCGGCGGTGTCCGGCATCAGCATGAAGTGGCCCGATTCGACCTCGGCACGCCCGCCCACCAGCGGGCCTTCCACCCAGCCCGTCAGCCTTGCGCCGTGTTCGGGCGAGGCGAGGAAGTCGGCCAGGTCGTCCACATCCACATTCACATGCAGTGAGAGCGGCAGGCCTGCCGCGCGGCCTTCCTCGAAACCGTCGGCAAAGCTGCTGCCGCCCAGGCTCGCGTAGCCGCTCATGGTTTCGAAGAAGTGAATCCGGATGCCCTGCAGCTCGCTGGCCATATGCTTGTTCCCCTGAAAGTGTGCGGTTTCTTGTCTTGTTTTTGCTGCGGCTGCTGGCTGCTTAGCGCAGCGTGTCGTCCGGCTGCTGGCCGGTGATGCCGTGGGCAATCCATTCGCTCAGCGCAGTAATCGTGGCGGCCGGGTTGGCGCCCAGCGCACCGGGCACGATGGCGCCATCGGCCACATACAGGCCCTGGTAGCCGAATACCTGGCCTCTATCCTCGGGCCGGCCGCTGACCACGCCCTGCTCGGGGCTGTCGGCCAGCGTGCAACCGCCCAGCGGGTGCACGGTCACGTTATGGCGCATCGGCCACAGCCAGTTGGGCATGGGCATGAACAGGCGCGCGCCGATAAAGTCCTTGAAGCGCTCGCCCAGCGCCAGGATTGCGTCGTACAAGGGCTGGCTGGTCTTTTGCGGCCAGTCGATGTCGAGGAAGCCGGCCTGGTTCAGCTGTAGGCGCCCATCGGATTTGTCGATGCCCATGCATAGCAGCACGGCGCTGTACTGGGTCACATCATGGCGCAGCAGCTGCTGGATCAGGCTGCCCAGGCGCTGGCTCTTGCGCCCCGGGTAGAGGCTGGCCAGCGCTTCCCAGGCCACGCTGAGCAGCATCTTGAAGCGGTCCCAGGGATGCAGCACCGGCTGCAAGGCGGCCACCGCCCAGCCGGCGTGGGTGGGCACGCTGGCGTCTTCCAGCAGGAAGGCGCGCTCGGGGTCGTGATTCTCGAACAGATGGTGGTCGGTGTACTGGGTGATCACCGGCCCATAGGTGGAATTGATCTCGCGCTGGCCATCCAGGGCAAAGGCAAGGAAGTCGCCATTGCCGGAGAAGCGCTGGCCCAGCCGCGCGCTCAGGCGCGGCAGGCTGCGGTAGATATCGCGGCAGCGCAGCAGCAGCTCATTGCTGCCCAGCGTGCCGGCAGACACCACCACGCGCTTGGCCGTCACCGTGCGCGCACTGCCGGCGGCAAAGTCGTCGAAGTACACGCGGTAGCCATGCTGGCCATCGGCGCTCGCGTCGTCCTCACCGGCGGCATTCAGCGGCACGATCTGGTTCACCCGTGCTTGGGTTTGCACCTGGGCGCCGTGGTACGCGCGCGCCGCATGTAGGTAGTTGAGGTCGGTGGTGTTCTTGGCATGCACATTGCAGCCGATATCGCATTCGCCGCAATAGGTGCACGAGGTCTGCACCGCACCGTAGCGGTTCTTTTCCTGCAGGCCAATCTCGCTCGGCTGCGCCGCGCCCGCATAGCTGTAGCCGTGTCCGAAGTAGACGGCGATATCGGACAGCTTGCTGGGCAGCTGCTGACTGGCGGCAAACTGCTGGAACTGCTGGGTGCGCAGGATGAAGCGTCGGTCCTGCTCATTCTGGTGCGGTGGAATGGTGCGTGCACCGAGCACCGACTGGGCAATATCGTAATAGGGCGCCAGGGTGGCCAGGTTCAGGCCCTGCGGCCAGTGCTGCTCAAAGTTGCGCGCGGACGGGCGCAGAAACACATTCGCATAGATGAGCGAGCCGCCACCCAGGCCGGCGCAGGTCACCGTGTCCATGCGTGCAAAGCTGCGTACATCGAACATGCCGAGCAGCGCACCTTTGTCGCTTTTTTGCCGCGCCACATGGCGCGGGCGTTCGCTGGTGTCGTCGCGCGGGCTCCAGAAATTGCTGGCCAGATCATTCGGGCTGCGTGGAAAGCTGCCGAGCGGATAGGCCTTGCCGCGTTCGAGCAAGAGCACCTGACCCGGCCAGCGCTTGCTTAAGCGCGCGCACATGGCGGCCCCGCCAAAGCCACTGCCGATGATGACGGCTTCATATTCGCTGCTGAACGGCATCCCTGTTACTCCCTATTGTTTTTTTCTGTGGCGCAAGTCTAGCCAAGCTGCGCGCAGATGCCAGCAGAAACAGCACGGGGCCGATCTGCTACGATTAAGCGCCCAGCCGCTTTGGCTGCGGCTTTCACCACTGTCCCACCCATGCCCACGTCGACTTTCTCGCTGTCCTGCTCGCGCTTTTGCCTGCACCTGTTGCGCTGCCTGCTGGCGGCCTGCCTGTGCAGTGCGCTGCTGGCCGCGCCCGTGCCGGTGCTGGAAGTGGGCCAGATGGACACCACGCCGATCTCGCTGCAGCCCCATCTGGGCGTGTTGGAGGACCGCAGCCAGCAGCTGGTATTCGCCGATGTGCTGGACAAACACCGCAGTGGTGCCTTTCAGGTGCAGGTCGGCAAGGGCGATGGGCTGAATTTCGGCCTGACCAAGAGCGTGATCTGGCTGAGCCTGACCCTGCGCAATAGCAGTGCGCTGCCGGTGGAGCGGCTGATCGATATTGCCTACGCCCACCACGACCAGATCACCTTGTTCCAGCCCGAGGCCGGTAGCTATACCAGCCTGCGCAGCGGCGGTGAGCTGCCGTTCACCGCCCGGCCGTATCGGCATCGCTTCTTTGCACTGCCGGTATCGCTGCCCGCGCAGAGCGAGCGCACCTACTTCCTGCGTCTGCAGTCGGACAGCTCGATGGATATTCCGGCCAAGCTGTGGACCAAGCCGGCCTTTGAGCAATACCAGCGCACCGACTATATGGGCCAGGCTTGGTATTTCGGCATGGTGATGGCCATGGGCCTGTTCAATCTGCTGCTCTTCCTGGCCCTGCGCGACCGCTCCTATCTGCTGTATGTGGGCTTTGTCAGCTTCGCCGCATTGTCGCTGGCCAGTTACAACGGCGTGGCCTTCGAATTCCTCTGGCCCGATTCGCCGCACTGGGCCAAGCCGTCCACGATGATCTTCTTCGCGCTGACCAATCTGATGCTGCTGCTGTTCATGCGCAATCTTTTGGACACCGCGCGTTATGTGCCCAGGTTCGACAAGGCGCTACTTGGCTTCGTGGCGCTGAACCCGCTGCAGATCCTCGGGCTGCTGTTTGCGTTCAGCGCGACCTTGCCCTGGGCGATCTTCATCGATTCGCTGACCATGCTGGTGGTGCTGGGTACCGGCATCGCCTGCCTGCTCAAACGCCAGCGCAGCGCCAAGTACTTCGTGGCCGCCTTCACCGTGCTGCTCTTGGCCGCCGCCATGACCGGCCTGCGCAGCTTTGGCCTGTTGCCCACCAATTTCATTACCGTGAATGGCATGCAGTTCGGCTCGGCGCTGGAAATGCTGCTGCTGGCCTTTGCCCTGGCCGACCGCTTCAATGCGGTGCGCATCGAGAAGGAAAAGGCCCAGGCCGAGGCGCTGGCGGTGAACCTCGAGCTGGTGGAAACGTTGCAATCGTCGGAAAAGAACCTGGAAGAGCGCGTTGAGCAGCGCACGCGCGAGCTGAGCGAGGCGAATGACCGCCTGCAGGAACAGGAGCTGGCGCTGCGCCACGCCATGCAGGTGGCCGAGGATGCCTCGCGCATGAAGTCGGAATTCCTGGCCAATATGAGCCACGAGATCCGCACCCCGATGAATGCGGTGATCGGCATGGCCTTCCTGGCCCTGAAGACCGAGCTGAGCGCCAAGCAGCGCGACTATGTGAGCAAGATCCACAATGCTGGCAACTCGCTGTTGGCGGTGATCAATGATGTGCTCGACTTCACCAAGATCGAGGCGGGCAAGCTGGATATGGAGCAGGTCGAGTTCTCGCTCGACGAGGTACTGGCCAATGTGGCCACGGTGACCGCACAGAAGGCGCAGGACAAGCAGCTCGAATACCTGTTCCAGATTCCGCCCGAGATTCCGCGCCGGTTGGTGGGCGACCCGCTGCGCCTTGGCCAGGTGCTGATCAATCTGGCCAATAACGCAATCAAATTCACCGAGCAGGGCGAAATCCACCTGAGCTGCCGACTGCTCAGGCAGGCGCATGGTGAGGTGGTGCTGGAATTCGCCGTGCGTGATACCGGCATCGGCATGAGCGCCGAGCAGGCGGCGCTGCTGTTCCAACCGTTCACCCAGGCCGATGGCTCGACCACGCGCAAATATGGTGGCACCGGCCTTGGCCTCGCCATCTGTAAGCGGCTGGTGAATATGATGGGCGGCGAGATTGGCCTCGATAGCCTACCAGGCAAGGGTTCGACCTTCCGCTTCAGCGCCAGCTTCGGCCTGGTGCAGGGCGCGCAGCCAGCCGTGACGGATGCCGCACAGGCCTGGCAGGGCAAGCGCGCGCTGGTGGCAGACGACAACCCGGTGGCCTGCGAAATCCTCGTCGATGCGCTGAGCACGCTGGGCATGCAGGCCGATGTGGCGCGCGATGGCGCCGAGGCGCTGCTGGCCATCCATGATGCCGACCATGGCAAGCCCTACGATGTGGTGTTCTGCGACTGGAAGATGCCGCAGCTGGATGGGGTGGAGGTGGCCCAGTTCGTACAGAAGGCCCAGCTGCGCCATACGCCGCGCATGATCTTGGTCAGTGCCTTTGGCCGCGACGAGGTGCGCCAGCATGTGGAAGACATCGTCATTGATGCCATCCTGACCAAGCCGATCAATCTGGTCAGCCTGACCGAGACCCTGCAGCCGCTGCTGCTCAAGCAGCCGGTGTCGGTTGCGCCGCAGCCCGTACACGGTGCTGCGCCGCGCTGGACAGGTCAGCGCGTGCTGTTGGCTGAGGACAATGAGATCAATCAACAGATTGCCGTCGAGCTGCTGGAGAGCGAAGGTCTACAGGTCGAGGTGGCGCAGACCGGGCGCGAAGCGCTGACCCTGCTGCAGACCCAGCCGGCCGACTACTACCAGCTGGTGCTGATGGATGTGCAGATGCCCGATATGGACGGGCATGAGGCCACCCGCCAGATACGCAGCCAGCCGCGTTTTGACGCCTTGCCCATCCTGGCCATGACCGCGCATGCGATGGTCGAGGAGCGAGAGCGTTGCCTGCGCGAAGGTATGCAGGACTGCATCACCAAGCCGATCGACCCCTTGCGCATGTTCCAGACCCTGGATAAATGGCTGCAGCAGGGTGCCAGCCCGGCTGCGGAGGTGCCATCGCCTGCGGCCGAGCCTGAGGCGGACGGCGAGCTAGCCGGCTTCGACACCGAGGGTGCGCTGCGCCGCATGGGCGGCCGGCTGGAGTTCTACCACCGCATGTTGGCCAAGCTGCCTAAGGCGCTTGGCCAGACCAGTGCCCAGCTGCATGCGGCATTGGCCGAGGGCGACCGCAGCACGGCCGAGCGCGTCGTGCACACGGCGGTGGGCGTCGCCGCCAATGTGGGCGCCACCGAGCTGACCGAGTGCGCGCGCACGCTCGAATACGCGCTGCACGATGGCCAGGAAAGCGCCGAGCAGATTGCCGCTTTCGATCAATGTCTGGCCCGTGTGCTGGCCCAGATTGGCCAGCGCTTCCCGGCTGCGGTCAGCTAGGGGCGGCTTGTTGCGCCGCGCGCGGCGGAGCGGCGGCCTAGCTTGACGGCGCCACCGGCCGGCGCGCAGACTGGCGCCTCTTTCACCCACCCACAGGAGACGACCATGGATAGATTTGACCTTGCCCTCCTGTCGGCCGTCTAGGCGCCTCGCCGCCCGCGCTTGATCTTCCCGCCCGCCATCCTGGTCGGGCCCTGTTTCTCCCAAGCCAGACGCGTGTTTGCCGCTGCCCGCGGCCGACCTCCCGTTTTTCCGTGCCATGCGCTGCTTGCGCCATGGCGATGCCGACGCACGCGTCGGCCACGTGATCTGGATAGAGAGAATCATGCACGCATTCGATTTTGACGCCCTGCACCGTCTGGGCCTGAATCAAACCCTGGCTGCGCAATGGCTGAGCAGCCCGGCTGCCGACCATAGCCAGTTGATGCGAATTACCGAGCTGCAGCGCGATTGCCTGCAGCTGCACGATGGCAGGGATGAGTACCCGGCCCGCGCCCTGCCCGCCCTGCAGGCCAGCCTGCACGAGGCAGGCAGCGGTCTGGCGGTCGGCGACTGGGTGGCCGTAGAAGCTCATGCCCACGATGAACTGTGGGTGGCCGAGCGGCTGGCACCGAGCACCCATCTGGCGCGGCGCGCCAATGATGGGCGGCGCCAGCCGCTGGCCAGCAATATCGACACCGCCCTGCTGGTGATGGGGCTAGACCATGATTTCAATCTGCGCCGCATGGAGCGCTATCTGGCCCTAGTACAGGCAGCTGGGGTGATGGGTGTGGTGGTGCTGACCAAGGCCGATATCGGCCAGGACGTGGAAGCGCGCATGGCCGAGCTGCACCGGCGTCTGCCGCGCAGCGTGCCCGCCTATGCGCTGAATGGGCTGGACGAGGCCGCGCGCGCTGATCTGGCGCCCTGGCTGGGCCTGGGCCAGACCCTGGTGCTGCTCGGCTCCTCGGGCGCCGGCAAATCCACGCTGACCAATACCCTGAGCGGCAGCGCGCTGCAGTCCACCGGCGGAGTAAGGCGTGGCGATGGGCGTGGTCGGCATACCACCACGGCGCGCTCGCTGCATTTCTGCCTGGATGGTGCATGCATCATCGATACGCCCGGTCTGCGCACCTGGCGCCCCGATGCGGATGCCGACAGCCTGGCTGCCACCTTCGAGGATATCGAGGCGCTGGCCCGGCATTGCCACTTCCGCGACTGCCAGCACGAGGACGAGCCGGGCTGCGCGGTGCGTGAGGTGGTGCCGGCCGACCGCCTGCTTAACTACCACAAGCTATTGCGCGAGGTGCGCCGCAGCCAGCAGACCCCGCTAGAGCGCAAGGCGCAACAGGCCAAGTGGAAGGTGATCGGCAAGGCCGGCAAGCAACGCTCGCAGGACAAGCGCCGGGGTGAGCGATGAGCGCGGATGGGCTGCACGGCGAGCAGGCCGATACGGTAGTGGCCGAGGTGGAGGCGGCCATGCTGGCCTTCAACCAGGCTCAGCTGGGTCCGCAGGCCGCACAGCGCTATGTGCTGGCCCGTTACGCTGCGCAGGGCGATTTGCTGGCAGGTCTGGTGGCCTGGTCTTACTGGAACTGCCTGTACATCGACCAGCTATGGGTGCATGAAGCGGCGCGTGGGCGCGGTCTGGGACGGGCGCTGATGGACGAGGCGGAAGCGCTGTCCTTGCGCCTGGGGCTGGCCGGGCTGCGTCTGGAAACCTTCAGCTTTGCCGCGCTGGGCTTTTATCGCCGCCTCGGCTACCAGGAATACGGCCATTTGCACGGCATGCCGCGCGGCGTAGGGCGCCATTACCTGTGCAAATGGCTGCGGGACGCGCCAGTAGCGAGGGCCTAGTCGGCGGGATGCAGGCGCGCCAGGCGCTTGCGTTCCGCCTGCAGGATGTAGCGCTGGATCAGCTGCTGGGCCGGCACGGTCAGGGCCAGGAACTGGGCGCCGCTGCGCACCGTGCGTATGCCATTGCGCAGTTGCACATCCTGCACGGCGCGGATCTCGATATTCGCCAGCAGCACGCCGGCCTGGGGCAACTCGATGCGTACTCCGTGGTAGCGCACGCCAGGGCGCAGCAGCAGGCCGGGGATATAGCCGAGGATGCCGATGCCTCCCTCGCTGAGATCGATCAGGTCGATCTCCTGCACCTCGTCCGGCAGGGCGATCTGGCAGCTCAGCGCCTCCACCTCCTGGGTCAGCAGGCGGTAGTGGGCACGTCTTTGTTCGGCAGGTGCGGTGGACACGGACATCGGCAAGCTCCCTCTGCAAGGCTGTCGCGATTGTAGTAGAGCGCTACGCCTTGCTGCCGCTTTTCTCGTCTCCGTCTGGATCGCGGCCTAGGCGTAGCGTGGCCGTGTAACAGCTGCTTGCAAATACGCGGGGCTGGCAAACAATCGGACATGTTTGCGAAACGGTGGCAGACGATGCTGCGGCCTGTCTACTCAGGAGCCCAATATGAAACCCAACATCCTTCTCTGTGCCTGCCTGCTGCTCAACCCACTCTGGGCCGCCGATACCCGCCCTGGCCCGGGCATGCCTCCGCCCCCATTGGATACCGCCGCCTGTGCCGCCAAGACTGCTGGTACCACTGTGCAGATCACCAGCCCGGATGGGCGCAGCATCAAAGCGACCTGCGTGCTGGTGGCGCTGCCCGATCGCCCGGCCGGACCACCGCCGGTCGGGCCTACCCAGCAGTAAGTGCCCAGCAATAAGCCGCTCGAAAGAGCGGCTTTTTCTTGTGACCAGGTCGCCGGACTAGAGCCGGAAGCGCGCCACAGCCTGCTCGAGTTCGCCGGCCAGGCGTTCCAGCTCATCTACCGTGCTACTGCTGCGTCCGATGGCGAGGTTGGTGCTCTCGGTCATCTGGGCGATCTGTTCGAGGTTCTGCGCAATCGACTGGCTGGCGCTAGTCTGCTCGCGATAGATGGCGGCCAGTTCGCTCAGCTCGCTGCTGGTATTGCCCGAGCCGGTCTTCAGCTCGGCCAGCGCCGGCAGCAATGCACGCACGGTTTCCGCGCCATGGGCAACCTGGGTACTGCTCTGGCGCATCGCGCCGGCGGCCTGGCCGGTTTCGCGCTGAATCGAGTCGAGCGCGCCCATGATGTCGGTGGTGGCCGAAGAAGTCTTTTCGGCTAGCTTGCGTACCTCGTCGGCCACCACGGCAAAGCCGCGCCCCTGCTCGCCGGCCCGCGCGGCCTCGATGGCAGCATTCAGGGCGAGCAGATTGGTCTGGTCGGCAATCTCGCGAATGGTGGCGGCGATGCTGCCTATGCTGTGCGCGTGCGCTTCCAACCGGTCTATGGTGGCCTGGCTTTCACGCACGGCCTCGGCGGCGCGGCCGATCTCGGCGCTTGCGCTATTGGCCTGAGCTGCGCCCGATTCGGCCAGCTGCCAGCCACGTTCGGCCTCGCTGCGCACTTCGCCGCTGCGATTGGACACATGGTCAAAGCTCACCGTCATCTGCTCGACCGCTGCTGCGATCGAGGCGGTGGCCTCGCTTTGGCGTAGCGAGCCATCGCCGATCTCCCGGTAGGCGGCGCGCAGCGCATGGGCAGCCTTGTCGAGCTGATTACTTGAGGCGCCGATGGCGGCCATCATCTCGCGCAGCTGGGCGCGCATGGTTTCCAGCGCCTTGCCCAGCCGGCCCATCTCGCCTTTTTCAGGCAGCTGCACGGTCTGGTTCAGCTCGCCAGCGGCGATCTTGCCCGCCATGCGGATGGCGGCTTCGAGCGGGCCGAGCACCGAGCGCACGATGGCGATGGACAGCACAATGGCCAGCACGATGCCAATCAGCACCGCGGCGCCCAGCACACCCTGCAGGCGGTTGCCCGCCGCGCTGGCGCGTTCATAGGCGAGTTTGGATTCCTCGCGCTGCAGGGCGATCCAGCTGCCCAGGGTCTGGGTGGTGTTCTCGAAGGCGCCACGCACCTTTTCGCGATAGGCCTGGCCGGCGGCCATCATATCGCCCTGCATGGCAATCGCTTCCATCTCCTGGCGCGCCGTCGCATACGCGGCATAGCTGGCGGCGAATTTGTCGCGGATGGCGGCTTCCTCGCCACTCAGCACAGCCTGCTCGGCCAGCGCGCTGCGCAAGGGGGCTTCCAGCGTGGCGATCTGATCGAAATGCTGCTTGGCCACATCAGGAAACGGCGCATCCAGCACCAGCAGCAAGGCGGCGCGCGCCTGGTGCAGCCGGTCCATCTGGTCGGCCAGGGCCACCACCGGCACCGTGCGCTTCTGGTAGATATCGGCCAGCTCGGCGTTGCCGCTGCGTATGCCGGCCATGCCGAGCAGACTCACGCCCAAGAGCAACAGCAGCAAGGTGGTGCAGAGCAGGGCCAGTCGGCTGCGGATCGAGAGCGAGGCGAACATGATGAAATCCTGATGAGCGGTGAGGGTATGATTCAAGCATAGCCGCTCGGGCAATGCATGCGCGGCGCCCTGATCTTGCTAGGGCCGCGCTCCAAAAAGAGACACCCCGCGCAAGGCGGGGTGCTGATGTGGCGGCCCGGTGTGCACCGAAGCCTGTGCTGCAACTGCTTAGAACAGGTGGATCAGACCAGTGGTCCAGGCGCTGTTCTTGCGCTCTCCAGCGGCTTGGCCAGCGGTGGTGCTCATCAGGCCACCGGCAGCCGAGTCATTACGGGCGTAGCTGAACTCGGTGTAGACGATGCTGCGCTTGGACAGCGGGTAGTCCACACCCACAGCCAGGTAGCTGCCACCGGTGTTTTCGACATCATCGATATCGCCAGCCTGGGTGAAGCCGATGCGGCCGGTCACGTCGCCAAACGGATGGGCGACCACGGCGATAAAGGTGTTGCGCTTGGCACCGTCGATATCGCTCAGGCGCACGGCGGCCTTCAGATTGGTACCGGTGGGCAGGGTGTAGCCAGCACCCAGCAGGTAGTTACGAATCTTCAGACCTTTGGACAGATATGCGCCAGTCTTTGGATCCTTCAGCGTCTTGGAACCGTTGCCAAACGATGCCGGCAGATCCTTCTGGTTCTCGAAGGCGAACACAGCGTTCAGCGGGCCGTTTTCGTAGGCCAGCGAGCCGATCAGCGCGTACGGCGAGATTTCGCTGTCCTTGCCTTCCATATCGCCGTACTGCAGCTTGCCGGTGAAGCCGTCCATGTTGACGGTTTCGTAGGCGATGCTGTCGTTCATGCGGTAGTAGGCGCCATCGATCAGCAGGCTGCTGATCATGGTCGAGTTGCCGTTGAAGCCGTCAAAGCCTTCCTGGGCCAGGTCGAAGTAGGTCTTGCCGCGGCCGAGCTTGACGGTACCGAAGTCACCCTTCAGACCGAGCCAGCCTTCACGGGAAGCGAAGCCGCTGGCGCCGGCATTGTCCATCGCAACAGCGCTTTCGATCTGGAAGAAGGCCTTGCTGCCATTGCCGAGCAGCTCTTCGCCCTTGAAGCCAATGCGCGAACCGGTGTCTTCCACCAGCAGCTTGTTGGTGTCGCCGTTGTCGGCAATGGTCAGGCCCAGCTGGGCGATACCGTACAGATTGACGGTGTTCTCGGCAGCTTGCACGGCCGGCACGGCGAACAGGCCAGCCAGTACGGCGGCGATAGCAGTGTATTTCATGAACGATGCTCCTGATTTATCCGTTGTTGGTGTCTGCAGCCCGCTATCCCATTCTGGGATGCTGGTGCTGCATTGCAAAAAGCCAGCACATTGTTCGGCGCGGGCTTCGGGCACACGCATTGGGGAAAACCGCTGCAGACAAGTGTGAATTGGCGCGGAATGCAAATGACATATTTTGCTAATGTAGCCCGCAACTACTTGTTACAAGCGGGTTTCAGGCCACTTGGCCTGGCAGGAGTCCATCCGAGGACTGCGCGTGGAGCCAGGCCGTATTGCGGCAAAACTACCGAAAAATCTGTCGCAAATATGCGATGCACACCGGTATTTGCAGCAATGCTGCAACAGTGAGCTGCCAGTCATGCCGTGCTCGCAGTATCAGGGGGGGGAGGGAATGGGCTGGTAATTCCGCTCTGGGCGCCTATCTTGTCGTTCACGGGGTGTGGCCATCCGCTGCCGCACCGATATTGGAAGGAATGGCTTATGTCTGCGCCCCTGCGCCGAATCACCCAAGCCAGCCTGCTGGCGCTTGGCCTCAGTGCCGTCACCCTGGCCGTCGCCACCACCCAGCTCGCCCATGCTGCACCGCCTGAGCAGCAGCGCGTGCAGGTGCCGGGCTTCTATCGCATGGCGCTCGGTGACTTCGAAGTCACTGCCTTGTACGACGGCTATATCGACCTTGATCAGAAGATCCTCAAGCACACCAGCGCACGCGATCTGCAAAGCCTGCTGGCGCGCATGTTCATCGATACCAGCAAGGGCATGCAGACCGCCGTGAATGTCTATCTCGTGCACACCGGCAGCCAGCTGGTGCTAGTGGATGCAGGCGCAGCGCAGTGTTTCGGCCCCACGCTGGGCAATCTGCGCGCCAATATCGAGGCGGCCGGTTATCGGCTTGAGCAGGTAGATAGCGTGCTGCTCACCCATCTGCATGCCGATCATGCGTGTGGCCTGAGCACGCCGGATGGGCAGATGGCCTTTCCGAACGCCCAGGTCTGGGCGGCCCAGGCCGAGGCTGATTTCTGGCTGAGCGAGGCGGTGGCGGCCAAGGCGCCAGCCGAGGCACAGGGCTTCTTCAAGTTGGCGCGCCAGTCGGTGGCGCCCTATCAGGCGGCCGGGCGCTTCCATACCTTCAAGCCGGGCGAGAACCCGCTGCCCGCGCTGCGTGTCATGCCCACACCCGGTCATACGCCGGGGCATAGCAGCTTTCTGTTCAGCTCGAAGGCGCAGAGCCTGCTGGTGTGGGGCGATATCGTGCATAGCCATGCCAGCCAGTTCGCCCGGCCCGAGATCGCCATCGAGTTCGATATCGACAGCCAGCAGGCGGTGGCCACGCGCAAGCAGCTGTTCGCCGCTGCCAGTCGTGACAAGCTCTGGGTGGCCGGCGCCCACCTGCCTTTCCCCGGCCTTGGTCATGTCCGTGCCGAGGCCAAGGGCTATGCCTGGGTGCCGATCGAGTACGGTCCGCTACGCAGCGATCGTTGAGCCAGTCAGGGCCTACCCGCACACAAGCCGCCGAAGGGCGGCTTTTTTCATGGGGTCTATGTGAGCTCATCCTCTGACCAGGGCGGATGCTCGACTGGTGCGAGGCGCGCGCCCGGGTCCTGGCGATAGAACTGACGCAGCTGCTCGTAGATGGCCGGGTAGGCGTCGTGCAGCACATGAGGCAGTTCGAAGAAGTATTCCGATAGCACGGCAAAGAACTCGGCCGGGTTTTCGGCCGCATAGGGGTCGATGGCGACGGTCTCGCCACGATCCAGGCGCCGGTTCAGATCGGCAAAGCCCGCTTCGAAGGCGCGCGTCCAGTCGGCCACCTGCATGCCGGCATGCAGGGGCGGAAAGCCATTGGCGCTGCCATTGAGCATATCGAGCTTGTGCGCGCATTCATGGATGACCACATTCCAGCCATCGATCTCGGGGCTGCGCCGCGCATCGGGCCAGGCAAGCAGGATGGGGCCATCGTGACGCGCCTGGCCGGCCAGCGCCCACTCGCCCTCGTGCACCAGACCCACCTCATCGCGCCACGGATCGCGGCTGACGAAGGCGCGCGGGTAAAGCACCACCTCATGCCAGTCCGCATAGGCGTTGTCGTCGAGGTTGAGGATGGGCAGGCAGGCCTGGGCGGCGATCTGCAGGCGGCGCGTACTGCTCAGCGCAAAGCCATGCGCGCCATGGAAGGTCTTGTGAGCCAGAAAGTGGCGCATGCGCGCTTCGAGGCGCTGCCATTCATCCGTGCTCAAGCCTTGCAACAGCGGCATCTGCCGGCCGACTTCCGGCCAGGATCGGTGCGCTAGCGGGTCTTCCGCCACGTGGCGGCGCAGTAAATTCCACATGCTGTGTAGGCCTGTCGACTGGGGCAATGGCGTGTAGATGCAGGTCGGTGTGCGCAAACACAAGCGTCGCCTGCCAGTTGCCCCACATAAAACATATACATACCGCTGTAAGAAAGCCGCGCGTATGCAGACCAAGTGGCACGGCAGCAGCACCGTATGCCTCTGCCGCCAATGCTTCCCATCTCTAATCAGGAGTAAGACATGAACAAGCCTAGCCACAAGACCGTTTCTTCCTTTGCCTTTGCCGCCGGTGCGCTGGCCCTGGCGAGCGCCGCGTTCGCTGCCGATGCCCCGAAGGGCTCGTCCGGCAAGGCTGTGGCCGCCAACGACAAGGTGCATTGCTACAACGTGCATGACTGCAAGGGCAATAGCGATTGCAAGACCACCGAGCACGCTTGCAAGGGCCAGAATGCCTGCAAGGGTCATGGCTTCAAGGCCGCCAGTGCCAAGGACTGCCTGGCCAAGGGCGGCACTATCGGCGATCTGTAAGTCGGGTCCCGCGGCCGCACCCGGTGCCGCCGCGGGCCTGTTTCGCCCACCGCCTGCCTTGCCGGATCACTGCCATGTCCATCGCCTGCTCGACTTCACCCGGCTTCGGCCTGGGCCTGCGCACCGCGCACTACGCCGATTTCCTGGCCCAGCCGCAACCGGTGGACTGGCTGGAAATCATCAGCGACAACTTCCTGGTGGATGGCGGCAAGCCGTGGCAATGGCTGGAGCGCTTCCGGCGCGACTATCCAATGGCCATGCATGGGGTGGCGATGTCCATCGGTAGTGCCGATGGCTTGGACCTCGCCTATCTGGACCGCATCAAGGCCCTGGCTGCGCGTATCGCGCCACTCTGGGTGTCCGACCATCTGTGCTTTACCGGCCTGGGCACGCAGCGTCTGCACGATCTTTACCCCCTGCCTTACACCGAGGAGTGCGCGCAGCGGGTGATCGAGCAGATCGGCATCGCACAGGACAGGCTGGGGCGCAGGCTGGTGTTGGAGAATGTATCGAGCTATGTGCGCTACCACGCTGCTCAGCTCAGCGAGTGGGACTTCCTGCGCCATGTGGCGCAGCAGGCCGACTGCGAATTGCTAGTCGATGTGAACAATATCTATGTGAGCAGCGTGAACCACGGTTTCGATCCGCTCGCCTATCTGGATGGCCTGCCGGCCGAGCGGGTGCGCCAGATTCATCTGGCCGGGCACTCGGTTCAGGACGGCTACCTGGTTGATACCCATGACCAGCCGGTGCCCGAGGCGGTGTGGGCGCTGTATGCGCAAGCCTGCCAGCGCTTTGGCCCGGTCGCCAGCATGATAGAGCGCGATGCGCATATCCCGCCGCTGGCAGACCTGCTGGCAGAGCTCGCCCGCGCACGTGCGATTGCGGCCCGCTTTCCCCAGCCCGCCCGGTCGCAGGCTGACGACCGCGCCATTACTTTTCCCGCCACTCACGCCGCCGATTTCGCCCACACACAGCAGCAGCTGTGCGCCTATGTGCTGGCTGAGTCGGCCGGACCGCTGCCGGCCACGATCCAGGCATCCGGCCCACTGGCCGGCCTGCAGGGCTTACAGATTTACCATCATGCGTATCGCGCGCGCCTCGCCGAGGTGTTGGCAGATAGCTATCCCAAGTGTGTGCGGTATCTGGGCCAGGCCTTGTTCGATGCACTGGCGGCCAGCTATATCGCGCGCCATGTGCCGCAGCAGCGCAATCTGGGCTGTTACGGCGCGGACTTCGCCGCTCATTTGCAGGCCGAATACCCGCACAACCCGGAGCTGGCCGATCTGGCTGGCCTGGAATGGGCATTGCGCAGCGTGTTCGATACGGCCGATGCGCCAGCCTGGACGGCGCATACCGTGGCCGAGCAAGGTGGCGATGCCTGCCTAGCCCAGCCGGCGCCCTTGCTGCCGAGCGCGCAATGGCTGTGCGTGCGCAGCAATGCGCTGGCGATCTGGCAAGCGATTGACGCCGATGCGGCGGTGCCGCCCGCTAGCCGCAGCGCACAGGCGCTGAGCGTGCTGGTCTGGCGCAAGGGCTTGCAACCCCATTTCTGTTCGTTCGAGGCAGCCGAGGCCGACTTCCTGCAGACCTTGCAGTGTGAACGGCGGAGCATCGGCGAGCTGGCCGAGGCCTGGGGTGGCACGGCGCGCTTGCCGGAGCCAGCCGTGCTGGCCGGCTGGCTAAGCCGCTGGTGGCAGGAGGAAATGCTGTTCAAGCCGGCGCATCTGCCTGTCGGCACTGGCGGGTGATGCGGCGCTAGCAGCGGTTTCAGTGCATCTGCGCCCGATAACGCTGTGCCAGCTCGGTGGCGACTTCGTAGATTCGATCGCTGGTGGTGAAGACATTGCGCTGTAACTGGCGATCCAGATTCTGTTTGGCAAGCTCGTCAATCGCCTGCTGGAAGAAGAGCCACTGGGTATCGAGCAATTGCAGCTGGGATTGCATGCTAGGCGTATTGCCAGGATAGGCGCGCAGCTGGCGGCTGGCGGCGTCGAATTCCGTGCGGGCGCTGGCAAGGTCTTTGTGCAAAAAGGGAAGGGTAAGACCGGCGCTGCGCATCAGGTAGATTTTGGCCAGGCGCTGCGAGAGCGCACCGATGTCTTCCGCAAGCTGTACCGGCTTCTGGGCCGGCCCAAGCTTGGCTTCGAGCAGTTGTGTGCCCTTTTGCGCGATCCAGGTCATGTCCTCGGAGGCTTCCAGCAGCGCTCGGCCATCCTGTGCCTTGGGCTGGCTGGCGATCAGTGTCTGATAGTCATCCCATTGCTGGGCGAGCAGCGCGTAGTTTTCCTGCAGTTCTGCATCGCTGGCGGTGGCGCGGCGCAGCTTGATCAGTTGGGCTGAAAACTCACTGGCGGCCTGCGCGTACTGACGCCTGGCCTTGTCATCGTTGGCATCCAGCCAGCGCCAGGCATAGCTGCGCGTCATGCGTTCAACCAGGCTGCGCTGGTGGCTTGCTTGCTGCGCACCATCGATGTCGATCTGGCTGTTCGCCAGGCTGGGCGGGCTGACGAGCAGCAGGCTGAGTGGTACAGCGAGGAAACAGACGAAACGGCTTGGCATTGGAGACACCTATCGGGCAGAGGACTGACCCTTGGTCGGTGTTGGCGGCAAAACATGACAGCGCCACAGCGCTTTGGCTTGTGCGCCTGCAGCCTTGCACAGTGGGGGATGAGGTGGCCAAGGCCCTCCCTCGACAGGTAAGCCGCGACGATACATCGTGCGGCCATCGTCCACCACGTCGTTGTCTTGCGCTTGCCGGATGGCCTTCTTCTTGCCTAGGCCGGTGCATCCGCCAGCCGCTCGGGTAGCCGCGGTGGCTCATCGCGCCGCACCGCCGGTCGGCGTGGCTGCCAGTGGATGATCTTCAGCTCGCCTTCCAGGGTTTCCACCAGCGCGCTCAGGCTTTCCACCCAGTCGCCATCGTTGCAGTACAGCACGCCGTCGATCTCGCGCATCTCGGCCTTGTGGATATGGCCACAGATCACCCCGTCCAGTCCGCGTGCCTTGGCTTCGCGCGCCACCGCCTCTTCAAACTGGGTGACGAAGTTCACTGCCTTTTTCACCTTGTGCTTCAGGTATTGCGATAGCGACCAGTATTCGAGCCCGAAGCGTGCACGCAGATGGTTGAACCAGCGATTGAGCTTGAGGGTGATCTCGTAAGCGCGGTCGCCGACGATGGCCAGCCAGCGCGCGCACTGGATCACGCCGTCGAACAGATCGCCATGCAGCACCAGAAAGCGCCGCCCGTCCGCCATCGTGTGCACCACCTCGTCCTGAATATCAATGCCACCGAAGGCCAGGCCGATGAACTGGCGCACGACCTCATCATGATTGCCGGCGATATACACGACGCGCGTGCCCTTGCGCGCCTTGCGCAGAATCTTCTGCACCACATCGTTGTGCTGCTGGTTCCAGTACCAGGAGCGCTTGAGCGCCCAGCCGTCGATGATGTCGCCAACCAGATACAGCTGGTCGGACTCGGTGTGCTTGAGGAAATCGAGCAGATAGCCGGCCTGGCAGCCGGCGGTGCCCAGGTGCAGATCGGAAATCCAGATGCTGCGGTAATGCTGGCTGGCTTGGTCGCTCACGGCAGTCGCAGGTGGTTGAGTTCACGCGAGCATGCCGGGCGATTGTGACAGGGCGTTGAAGCCGGGCCGGCGCTGTGCCGGCCCATATCATGCCTAGAACTGATAGACGCGCAGCGACTTGGCTGGCATGGTCAGCTTGATCCGGCCGCGCCCATCGGTCCGCAGCGTGGTGGCGTCTTGCGGATAGACCGCACGCAGCGTGGCATCGGCCGGCAACTTGACCAGCTTGGCCTGCTGCTCGCTACCGAAGTTGAGCAGCACGAGCAGTCTTTGCTGCTCGGACTTGCGCTGGAAGCTGATCAGCTCGGCGCTTTGCTCGGCCTGCTCGAAACTGCCGGTCTGCAGGGCGGGATTATCGCGGCGCAGCTGCAGCATGGCGCGGTAGTGGCTATGTAGCGAGTCGGGCTTGCCGAGCTGGCTGGCCAGGTTATGGCTGGCGATATTGGTCGCCAGCGCCCGAAACGGCTGGCCGCTGCTAAAGCCGCTGGCATCGGCCGTCCAGCTCATTGGCACGCGCAGCGAGGCATCGCCGTCGAGGCCCGCGCCCTCGTCCATGCCCACTTCCTCGCCGTAGTAAATAAAAGGAATGCCCGGCAGGGTCAGCAGCGCCGCCGCCACCATGCGGTTGCTGGCCTCATTCGCATAAACCTGGTCGAACACGCGTCGACCGGCGAAATGGTCGTGGTTGCTGGTAAAGGTGGCCATATGGGCCTTGCCCTGGCCGTGGTAGCGCAGCACATCGGCAATACCGCGCAGATGGCCGTTGGCTGCCGTCATTAGCTTATTGTTCAGACCAAAGGCAAAGGCCGAGCCACAGGCGTCCTGGCTGCCAAAGCCGTCCGGATCGGCCGGTGCCTCGCAGACCACATAGCGGTTCGGGTATTGCTGAATCGTGCGCACCAGACGCTGCATGATGGGCTGGTTCTCGGCCTGCACTTCCCAGCGCTTGGGGCCGTTCTCGACCAGATTGCCGACCGCATCGAAGCGAAAGCCATCCACGCCGCGGTTCAGCCAGAAACGCAGATTGTCCTCATGCCAGGCCAGCACGGCCGGATTGCGCAGATTGAAATCCGGCATCTGGCTCCAGAAGCCGGCGAAGTAATAGCCTTCCTCGCCGCTATACCACGGGTAGTTGCCGTAAATCTGCCAGCCTTCCGGCTCCTGCTCCGACCAGACATACCAGTCGCGGAACGGGGACTGCTTGCGATTGGCTGCCTGGAACAGCGGGTGGTCGGCCGCGCTGTGGTTGATCACATAGTCCATGATCACCCCGATGCCGCGCTGATGGGCCGCCGCAAGCAGGGCATCGAAATCGGCCAGCGTGCCGTAATCGGCTTCGATATTGCGGTAGTCGACCACCGCATAGCCATGGTCGCGATCCTGGCTGGCATTGACCGGCATTAGCCAGATGCCCTTGATGCCGAGGTCCTGCAGATAGTCGAGGCGGGAGATCAGGCCGCGCAGGTCGCCGATGCCATCGCCATCGCTGTCCTGGTAGGCGCGCACATAGATTTCCATGAAGGCGCCCGACTGATGCCAGCCCTGGGGCAGGGCCGAGCTGAGCGGGCCGGCGGCGACCGGGTTGATATCGGCGCCCGGTGGCGGGGCGGCATGACTAGTGGCGGGGTGCAGGCCCAGCCAGCTGGCGGCGAGCAGGGCGAACAGGCAGGGGAGAACGCGCCGGCGTGGCGGTAGGGACATGGCTTCACTCATCTCTGTTTTCTTTGGTTTGGGCCTTGCCTGGCCTGTCGAACGCAGGCCTGTCTGCAAGGCTGGTGGCCAGCTTAGAGTGAAGGGGCAGGGTGGGCAAGCATGTAGCGGCGCGGCGGAAACTACAGCGATTTCAGCGTCTTGCCGTGGGTCGGGGCCAGTCGGTAGGCCTCGCGCTCGAAGGCATTGTCGCGATAGGGATCGCGCCCGTGCAGCCACTGCCACAGGCTGCTTAGCGCGTAGGCGGGAAAGAACAGCAGGCCCCAGCGCCGGTACTGGCGCACATGCACCTGCTCATGCGCACGCAGCAGCGCCAGTTGCGTGGCATTGCGCCCCACAATCACCTGGCCGAAGGTAATGGCGCCGTAGCGGGCACTGGCCTGTTCGGCAAGGCCGAGGTCGATTTCCAGCGTGCCCTGGCGTCTTTGCCAGCGCTGGCCGCGGCGCCACAGGCAGAGCGCCAGCAGCAGGCCCACCAAGGCGGCGGGCGCTGCCCAGGCATGGCCAAGCCATTGGCCGAGCAGTCGCAGTGGGCCGGCCATGCGCGGCTTACTCGCTTTCCAGAATCTCACGCCCGTTCAGGGCTTGCAGCGGGCGCGCATTCATGGGGAAGAACTGGCGGAAGCGCTCCAGCTGCGCACTGGACAGCTCGAGCGGTGTTTTCAGGATCAACCAGCGCACCTCTTCCGAGCAGGGCGGCGTGGTCAGCGAGCCCTTGAGCGTGAAGAAGCGCAGATTATCGGGCAGCAGGCTGGCCGGGCTCAGCACGCGCTCGCTATAGCTGCGGGTTTCACCGTGTTCCTCGGGCAGGCGCGGCCAGAGTGCATCGAGCGTGGGGTTGGCGCGCCCTTCCTTGAACAGCACGGCAATCACCGCCAGGCTGCCCGACTCGCTGGCATGCACCATATGCGCGACCAGCGGGAAGCGCCGGCCATTGATCGCTTCTTCGCTCGGGGTATGGAAAT
Organism: Chitinimonas taiwanensis DSM 18899; assembly: GCF_900119825.1. GTDB lineage: Bacteria > Pseudomonadota > Gammaproteobacteria > Burkholderiales > Chitinimonadaceae > Chitinimonas > Chitinimonas taiwanensis. The sequence continues at coordinate 26,632 of NZ_FPKR01000015.1, forward strand.
GGAACTGCTTGAGTTCATAACGCTCGCCGAGCGCCTCCAGCCAGCTGCCCGGCTCCACATTCACCTGAATCGTATGACCGTTGTTCAGAATGGCCAGCTTGCTCAGGCCATAGGTGATCTTGAGTGGCTCGAGCTTCTGCAGCTGGGCCTTGTCTACATTGACCGGCGATTGCGCCTGCCCCTCGGCGCACAGGCCATAGGCCGGATTGATGCGCGCCCAGTTGGCCGGGCCGGTCAGCTTGCCCTCATAGCTCCAGTGATTCGGGTCTTCCTCGTGTGCCGCGTGCGCAGCCGGCTTGGCGGCCTCGCTCGGCGCAACCGTGCTGGTGAACAGCGGCTTGGCGGGTTTGGCCGCTACCGGCTTGCTGGCCGGCTTGGGCTTGCTTGGCACTGCGGTGGTGGCGGACTCATGGGCGGCAGGGGCCTCATTGCCCCAAGTCAGGAGCGAACTCAGCACTAGGCACAGCAGGGCGGATTGGTGCATGGCGAAAACCTGGCAGACACAGAGTCTTGAGCTTAGCTGCTTGGGTGGGGCTTTGACCATCGCGGCCGCGCGTGCTCAGTGCCGCGGCGCGCCTTGCAGCTGCGCCAGCAGGCGGTCGTGCCAGCTGCTGAGCAGCAGGGTGCTGCACAGTGCACCCAGCAGCGCGAGGAAGATATCGGACTGGGTATCCCAAGGGTCGCCCTGGGTGCCGAGGAATTCTTCCGCGCCCTGGCCCAGCGCCAGTGCCGACCACCATTCGATCAGCTCATAGACGGCACTGATGGCCAGCGCCACGCACACGGCCAGAAAACCGGTCATCGCCCGGCTGCTCAGATAGCCGCGCCGCAGCAGGATCTCGCGCGCCAATAGCGCCGGCACCAGGCCCTGCATGAAATGGCCGAGCTTGTCGTAGGGGTTGCGGCTCAGGTCCAGCCAATCCTGCACCCAGAAGCCAAGCGGCACGCGCGCGTAGCTATAGGCACCGCCCAGGATCAGCACCAGGGCGTGCAGGCAGATCAGCCCATACAGCAGCGAGCTGAGCGGAAAGCGCCGGTAGCTGAGCAGCAGGATGGGCGCGGCGATCAGCACCGGCGCTACTTCCAGCAGCCAGGTCAGCCTGTCGTAGGGCGCGATCGCCGAGGCGAGCAGGGCCAGCAACACCAGGGCGGACTGGATACGCAGGGTGGTGGCATCGGGCATGGGGTGGCTCCGCGTTCAGGTTGTCGGCTTGGCTTCGAAGGAGAAGCCGGCCGGATAGGCGTGCAGGCCATCGAAGTCCTGCTTGCTCAGCGGCAGGCCCTGCGCACGCAGGCCGGCATAGCAAAGACTCAGATGGAAGAAGAAATTCGGCAGCGCATAGTGGAGCACATGCTGCTGGCCGGGCAGCTGCAGCTGGGCAAAGCCGGCCTCGCTGTGGATCGGTCGCTCAGCCGCGGCATTGAAGCGGGTGGCATCGATGTGCGCCAGCCAATGCAGGGTGGCGGCCGCATAGGCATCGAGCGTGCCAAAGCTTGTCTGCGGCTGGTTGGCTAGCTCGGCTTCCATATCGAGCAGTGGCGCACAGGCGCGCCGGGCAAAGCCGATGGCGATCTGCGCCTGTTGGGCCACGCCGAACATATCGGGCACCAGCCTTGCCGCCAGGACCGCGTGCTCGTCCAGGCCCTGTGCCTGGGCCGCGCTGGCCGCCTTGGCCAGCAATTGGCGCAGCTGTTGCAGATAGCGTTGCAGAACGGGTACGGCGGCAGAGTAGAGATCAACGGACATGGCGGCAGGCTGGGGGAATCGGGCGCTGCACTCTAGCGCGCGGCGCGCCAAAGCCCAAGCGGGTGAAGCGGCCTGCGCGCCAGTTCGCGCGCTTCAGCCCAGGCTGGGCAGCGGCAGGACCAGTTGGGTTACTTTGCTGATCGCCTGCCAGATCACCCCGACCATGGCATTCCAGACCTTCTCGATGGTCACCATCAAGAGGCCGCGCAGGGTGCGCACAAAGTTCAGCGTCATGTCTTCGAGGCTATCGAGAAAGAAATCGCGCGTCTCGGCGCTGATCTGCCCGCTCAGGATGCCACTGGCCACGAAGTCGGCCTGCTGGGCAATCGCTTGCAGCTGGCGCTCGGAAAAGCCGCGCAACACGCTCACATCATTGCCGAGCGCCTGGCTCGCAGCGGCTTTCATATCGGCAATCAACTGGCTCAGATCGATCTGCATGCGCGGCTCCTCATCGGGCCAGGAAATATTCATAACTGAGCGCCTGATCGAGATAGATCAGCACCTGGCCGCGAAAGGCCTGCACCTCGACCGCGCTGAGGCCTTGCTTGCGGTCGGTATCGCGCAGCTTGGCCAGGGTGGCCGATACGCGCTGCAAGGCGTGTACGCTGGGTAGGCGCGCATCCGGCTCGCTCATGCCCTTCGCCTGCAGCCAGTCCTTGAGCTTGGCCTGCAGCGGGCCGCTGGGCTCTGGGCGCGCACCAGCCTGCAGGGCTAGCGCATCCAGTTCGCCGATGCGCTGGGCATAGGCGGCTTCGCGCTGGCTGAAGTCGGCGGCCTGGGTGCCGCCGGCCAGGCTGGCTAGCAGGGTCAGGGTGGCGATGCTATTGCGTTCTAGCCCGCTGACCACGGCGGGCTCGTAGGCTGGCGCCAGTTGGGTGGCGCAAGCCGACAGCAGCAGGCTGGCGGCCAGCAGCAGGGGGTGAAGACAGCGTGTTAGCCAGGCGGTGGGCATAGACGGGTACTCGATACGCGTTAGCCTCAGCATAGTGGGCGGCGCGTAATGCGCCCAAATGAACACAGGCCACCCCAATGGGGCGGCCTGCGTGGTGGCGCTGGGAAGCGCGGGCAGTGCGGTTTACTGGGCCTGGGTGCGGATCAGGTAATCGAAGGCACCGAGGCTGGCCTTGGCACCCTCGCCCATGGCGATGATGATCTGCTTGAACGGTACGGTGGTCGCGTCGCCCGAGGCAAAGATGCCAGGCACCGAGGTTTCGCCACGCTCGTTGACCTCAATCTCGCCACGCGGTGAGAGCTTGATCACATCGCGGGCAAAGTCGGTGTTCGGCAGCAGACCGATCTGCACGAAGATGCCTTCCAGCTCGACCAGATGCTCCACACCGCTGCTGCGATCCTTGTACCTGAGGCCATTCACCTTCTGGCCATCGCCAACCACTTCGGTGGTCTGCGCCTGCAGGATCACCGTCACATTGGGCAGGCTGCGCAGCTTGTTCTGCAGCACGGCATCGGCACGCATGGCATCGCCGAATTCCAGCAGCGTCACATGGGACACGATGCCAGCGAGGTCAATCGCCGCTTCCACGCCCGAGTTGCCGCCACCGATCACCGCCACGCGCTTACCCTTGAATAGCGGGCCATCGCAGTGCGGGCAGAAGGCCACGCCCTTGTTCTTGTACTCGGCTTCACCGGGCACATTCATTTCGCGCCAGCGCGCACCGGTGGCCAGGATCAGCGCACGGCTCTTGAGCTTGGCACCCGAGGCGAGCTCTACCTCGTGCAGACCACCCGGCTGGGCGGCGGGCACGAGGGCAGCCACGCGCTGCAGATTCATCACGTCCACCTCGTAGTCGCGCACATGCTGATCGAGCGCGGCGGCCAGCTTCGGGCCTTCGGTGGCCTTCACCGAGATGAAGTTCTCGATGCCCAGGGTGTCGAGCACTTGGCCGCCGAAACGGTCGGCCACCACGCCGGTACGGATGCCCTTGCGGGCGGCATAGATGGCGGCCGCGGCGCCGGATGGGCCACCGCCCACCACCAGCACATCGAAGGCCTCTTTTTCATTCAGCTTGGCCGCATCGCGTTCGGCTGCGCCGGTATCGATCTTGGCCAGAATCTCTTCCAGGCTCATGCGGCCCTGACCGAAGTGCGCGCCATTCAGGTAAATGGCCGGCACGCCCATGATCTGGCGACGCTCGACTTCTTCCTGGAACAGCGCGCCATCGATCATGGTCGCGTCAAAGCCGGGGTTGAGCACCGCCAGGGTGTTCAGTGCCTGCACCACATCCGGGCAGTTATGGCAGGACAGCGAGATAAAGGTCTCGAAGCTGAACTTGCCCTCGATTGCCTTGATCTGTTCGATCTGCGCCGCTTCCAGCTTGGGCGCATAACCGCTCACCTGCAGCAGGGCCAGGACCAGCGAGGTGAACTCGTGGCCCATCGGGATGCCGGCAAAGTGCACGCGCGGGGTATCGCCCTGCTTGACGATGGCGAAGGACGGCTTGCGGGCGTTGCTGCCATCTTCACGTACGGTCACCTTGTCCGACAGCTCGGCCACTTCGCGCAGCAACTCGCGCACTTCGGCCGACTTCGCGCTGCCGTCCAGCGAGGCAATGAGTTCGATCGGGGCAACCAGACGTTCCAGATAGGCTTTGAGCTGGGCTTTGATATTGCTGTCGAGCATGATGAATCTCCGAGTTCGAAAAGCATCCCCAGCCCGGCCGGTGCAAGGGAATCAGTAAAGGGTGCACAGGGGAAAAACCGCGGTACGGACTTTCCTATGTACGCCATGAATGGGGTAGGAGCGGGCCGGGTGAATGAGCGCACCTGGGTTCAGGTGAAAAATCACTACCTTGCCCACGCCTACCGGGCTTAAGGCATTCAGCTCGCCTGGCGAGCGGCCCGAGCTTTGGTCGAGTAGCGCAACCGTACTTGAGTACGGCGAGCAACACAGGCCGAAGATCGGGTCGCGCAGCGGCGAGATGAAGCCTTAGATCTTGCCGACCAGATCCAGCGACGGTGCCAGGGTAGCGGCGCCTTCTTGCCACTTGGCCGGGCACACTTCACCCGGGTGGCTGGCCACGTACTGGGCAGCCTTCACCTTGCGCAGCAGCTCTTCGGCGTTACGGCCGATGCCGCCAGCGTTGATTTCGATGATCTGGATCTTGCCTTGCGGGTCAACCACGAAGGTGCCACGCTCGGCCAGACCGGCTTCTTCGATCATCACGCCGAAGTTGCGGGTGATGGTGCCGGTGGGGTCGCCGATCAGCGGGTACTGGATCTTGCCGATGGTTTCCGAGGTGTCGTGCCAGGCCTTGTGGGTGAAGTGGGTGTCGGTGGACACGCCGTAGATTTCCACGCCCAGCTTCTGGAATTCCGCGTAGTTGTCGGCCAGGTCGCCCAGCTCGGTCGGGCAAACGAAGGTGAAGTCGGCCGGGTAGAAGAAGAACACCGACCACTTGCCCTTCACGCTGGCGTCGCTGACTTCAACGAACTTGCCGCCATGGAAAGCGGTGGCCTTGAAAGGTTTGATTTCGGTGTTGATCAGGGATACGGACATGGGTTTTCTCCTGGTTGAAGGTGAACAGAACTACGCAACGGGGCGAACTATAGGTGCTGAGCAAACATTGCTCAAATTGATTGTTTTAAAAATTTAAATAGCAAATGGCTATCATTGACGCGTGCAGCCGTCGTGCAGCACCACGCATGGTGGAGGTGGGCACGCTACCGGCGTATGAAAAGCGCGCTGCCGCTCCGCGCAAATGCGAAGTTTTCGACCAGCGGTAGGGGCTAATCGCCCCCGCCGCCGCAACCACCCCCACAGCCACCGCCGTCTCCGCCGCCACCATCGCTATCGCTGCTCGAGCCGTCGCTGCCACCATCGCCGCCGCCACAGCTGCCCAGCGCGCCGCCGCAGTGCACGGCGCTGCTGCCATCCGTGCTGCGCTGCACGCCGCTGCAGTCGGGTACATAGCGGTAGCCATTGACGATCTGCAGCTTGCTGTCCAGCGCGAACAGCAGCGGCAGGCGTGTCGGTGCGCGCGGGTTGATATGTTCTTCCTGGCAGACCTCACGCCAGCAGCGCTGCAGGCCGGCATCCGATGCTGCGCTGCTGCCCATGATGGCGGCCGGCGTGTGGTGGAAGAAGCGTCCAAAGGCCTGCTGGCAGAATGCTTGGTAGTTGCGCGTGTAGAGGATGAACTCATGCCATAGATCGTCGGCCACCTGGGATGGCATGGACACGAATTGCTGGCCGCTGTGCAGATGAGCGAGGAAGAACTGGCGCAGACCATTGGCCACCAGCTGGCAGTCCTTCAGGCTCAGCTGCGGATGCTGCTTGCGCAGCCGTTCGAACAGGCCGTACGGAAAGCTGTAATGACGGATAAAGGCATCGCGCTGCAGACGCTGGTAGCGGCGCAAGAACCAGTTGGCGACCAACAGTACCAGCAGGGCAAATAGGATCAGCAGAATAGGCATGGTGGGCGGATCAATCGATGGAAGGTTTCAGGCGCCGCGTTGGGCGCTGGGTAGCGCATAGGTGCCGGTCGCATGGGCGACCAGCTCAGTGTTGCCGGCAGAGTACAGACTGACTTCGCCCATGATCAGGCTACGCCCGACCTTGAGCAGCCGGCATTCGGCCAGCACATCGCAGTCGGCGCTCGGCTTGCGCAGGAAGTTGATCGTCAGATTGCTGGTCACCGCCAGCGGTACGATGCCGATCTCGCCGAGGATGGCCACGTACAGCGCCACATCGGCCAAGGTCATCAGCACGGGGCCGGATACGGTGCCGCCTGGGCGCAGCTCGGCAAAGCCGACCGGGTGGCGCACGGTGGCCGCGCGCGCACCGACCGCTTCGACCACGCATTTACTTTGGGGAAACTCCGCCGCCAGAAAGGCGACGATCTCGGCTTGGCTGGCCATGGGTTGTCCTGGGCTAAGTGATCGGCGCCAGCTTAGCGACTTCCCGCCGCGCTGGCAGCCTGGACGTGGTCCGCCTCCGTTACTGCAGCCTGGTATCGATAGATGTCGTCCTGACTGGCCTCTCCATGCAGTTCGGCCGCTTCGCGGCGCAAGAAACGAAAGCCAGCCTTCTGCAGCACGCGGATTGAGGCGAGGTGGCGATGGTCGGCCGCCGCCAGTATGGCGCGGCCCGGTAGGCGCCGGGCCAGTTCACCCAGCAGCCAGCGCAGCGCTTCACTCGCATAGCCCTGACCCCAGTGGGCGGGCGCGAATTTATAACCCACCCATAGCAGGCCATCGGCAAAGACGGTGGCTTGCAGTGTGCCGATGCACTGGTGTGAGCTGCGTTCGCGCACCACCCAGTTCAGCCACAGCTCGCCGCTGTCGGCCGGCGCGCCGGCGGCAAACTCGCCATAGCCGCGTTGCAGGTCGGCCAGGGTGGCGGGTGGCTTTCCCGGGATGTAGCGATACAGCTCGGCCGGCTGAAAGGGGTCGAAGAGCTCGGCCGCATGGCTGGGGCGCAGCACTTCCATGTTCAGGCGTGGGGTCTGTGTGTCGGACATGAGCGAAGTGGGTCTAGAGCGGTCGGCAGGGCAGGGCGAAGTCGATATGGTAGTGCTCGTCGTGACGCACCCAGGGTTTGCCGCGCATGAAGTGCAGCTGTCCGCGCAGATAGGCGCCGCGCGGGGTGGCGAACAGGGCGGGCAGGTAGGCGCGTTCGATGATCACCTGCTGGATGCCGATGCCCTGTTTTTGCGCGGCGCGGTGCAGTTGGTACAGATGTTCGGCCAGGGCCGGGAAGTCGATCCGGTAGGTATCCAGCCGACCTTGCGCATCGAACTCCAGGTCGTAGCCAAAGCGGCTTGAGATGGCCGTGGGCAGCGGGACTGACTCGCCGGACGGATTGAGCACCGGCACGAAAAAATCCACCGATAGACCGTTCTGATGGGTGCGATGCGGGGCGAAGCGACCGCCCTGGGCGAGACCGGTTTCGCCATACACATAGTGCTTGCCCGGCGCGCTGTCCTGCAGCGCGACATAGGCGGCCAGTACGCTAGCCGCCACCTTCTCGTGCACATGGGTGCGCCCGGCTGCGGCCGCGAGGCGGCTATAGCTGTGGAAATTGGGGCCACTGATGGGCAGGCGTACGCTGCCTTCGATGCGTCCACGGCTGACCGTACCGAAACATTGGCTGGCACTGGCTGGAACAAGCAACAGGCAAATGCCGAGCAGGGCAAGCAGGCGGGATGGCATGGGCATGGCAATACGGGGGGCTGGCGGATGGGCCGCCAGCTTGCCATGTTTGCCGCTGCAAGTGGGCGACTAGGGATAGCGCGCGCGCAGGCGGGCCAACTCGCCCGAGAGGTGCAATTGCTGCAGCGCGGCCTCGATGCGGCGCTGGGTTTCCAGCGGCAGGCCGCGTTGTATGGCCAAGTATTGCTGCTGGGTATTGAGCACGATGGGCAGGATGCGCACACGCTGCTGGAGCTTGAGCGCAGCAATCTCGGCCTGCAGGCCGAAGTCGTGCCGGAAGTAGAAACGCCCCATGCCGGCCAGCAGCTTCTTCAGATTATCCGGCTGGTCATAGCCGCTACCGTCAATGTGTAGGCCGGGTTGTGACTGCAACCACATCGCCGAGCCGCTGCCGCGGTTGACCAGGATCACACCGTCCTTGCCCAGTGCGCGCAGCTCATCCAGATTGCGGATCTGTATCGGATCGTCGGCACGCACGGCCAAGCGGTTATGCAGTTCGAGGATGGGCGGCTCGAGGAAACGTATCGTTGCCTCGCGCTCCGGCGTCTTGCTCAGGCAAGCGAAGATATCGAGCTGGCCGCTTTGCAACAGGGCCAGCATGCGGTTGACCGGCATGGTCTGCTCAAGACCGCTGAAACGCAGGCCGGGATCGATCTGGTTCAGTGCGAGCAGTACCTCGGCGCAATAGCCGCCAGCCATGCTCTGGCCGGGTGCCAGCGGCAGATAACGCGGGCGCGCATCTTCCTGGGCCGTGGTTCGCAGGATGGGGAGTTCGCCGGCCAAGGCGCCGGCCAGCAGCATCAGGGGGAGTAAGTGGCGCAACATGACAAGCTCCCAGGGAAAACGGTTCTCTCCTCCGGGCTGTCTGCCTCGCCGGGCAGTGGCTGTTATCGCTTCAGTCTAGTTCAGACTGCCCGCACCATGCCAGCTGGGCACCCGCTTCGGATGATCGGCAGGCGCAGCGCCAGGCGCACGCAGTTGGCCAGAAAAAAGCCGATACCGTGCATTCACGGTATCGGCTTGGGTCGGCCCGCCCGAGGGAGGACGTTTAGTGCGACATGGCCAGCATCAGGCCATTCAGGCGCTTCACGAAGCCGGCCGGGTCTTCCAATGTGCCGCCTTCGGCAAGCAGGGCCTGGTCGAACAGGATGTGCGCCCAGTCCTCGAAGCGCTCGCCAGCCGCCTCGGCCTTCAGCTTGCCCACCAGCACATGGTCGGGGTTGATTTCCAGAATCGGCTTGGAGCCACCGACATTCTGGCCGATGGACTTCAGGAGGCGCTCCATATTGCCGCTCATCGCATGCTCGTCGGCCACCAGGCAAGCCGGGCTGTCGGTCAGACGGTGGGTAATGCGCACTTCCTTGACCCGTTCGCCCAGCGTGGCCTGCACCTTCTCGACCAGCTCCTTGAAGGCATCCGCCTTGGCTTCCTGTTCCTTCTTCTCGGCCTCGTCTTCCAGCGCACCCAGGTCCAGGCCACCCTTGGCCACCGAGGCGAGCTCCTTGCCCTCGAATTCGCTCAGGCTGGACACGAACCACTCGTCCACGCGGTCGCTCAGCAGCAGCACCTCGATGCCCTTCTTGCGGAAGATTTCCAGGTGCGGGCTGTTCTTGGCCGCGCCAAACGAGTCGGCGGTCACGTAGTAGATCTTGTCCTGGCCTTCCTTCATACGGCCGAGGTAGTCCTTCAGCGACACGGTTTGCGCTTCCGAATCGGTGGCGGTGGTGGCAAAGCGGCACAGGCCGGCGATGCGTTCCTTATTGGCGTGGTCTTCGCCTACGCCTTCCTTGACCACCTTGCCGAATTCCTTCCAGAAGCTCGCGTAGTCGTCCTGACGGTTCTCGGCGATGTCTTCCAAGAGGCCGAGCACCTTCTTCACGCAGCCTGCCTTGATCTGCTCGATATCCTTGCTGTGCTGGAGGATTTCGCGGCTCACGTTCAGCGGCAGATCATTGCTGTCGATCACGCCGCGGATAAAGCGCAGGTACTGCGGCAGCAGCTTCTCGGCGTCTTCCAGAATGAACACGCGCTTCACGAACAGCTTCACGCCATGGCGGCGCTCGCGCTCATACAGATCGAAGGGCGCGCGCTTGGGGATGTAGAGCAGCTCGGTGTATTCCTGACGGCCTTCCACGCGCGCATGGCTCCAGGCCAGTGGCTCTTCCCAGTCGTGGCTCACATGCTTGTAGAACTGCTTGTACTCGTCTTCCGAGATGTCGTTCTTGCTGCGCGTCCACAGCGCATTGGCCTTGTTCACGGTTTCCAGCTCGTCCGAGACGATCACCTCGCCGTTCTCGCCGTAGCTATTGCCCTTCTTCATGCGGATGGGCAGGGTGATGTGGTCCGAGTACTTCTTGATGATGGACTTCAGGCGCCAGTCGTCGAGGAACTCGTCCTCGCCTTCCTTCAGATGCAACACGATCTCAGTGCCGCGCCCGGTCTTTTCCACGTCCTCGATGCTGAACTCACCGGCGCCTTCGCTTTCCCAGCGCGTGGCGCTGGTCTCGCCGGCGCGGCGGGTGGTCAGCGTCACGCGGTCGGCTACGATAAAGGCCGAGTAAAAGCCCACGCCGAACTGACCGATCAGATTGGCATCCTTCTGTGCGTCACCCGACAGCTTGCCGAAGAATTCCTTGGTGCCCGAGCGCGCGATCGTGCCGATATTGGCAATCACCTCGTCGCGCGTCATGCCGATGCCGTTGTCGGCGATGGTGACGGTGCGCGCATCCTTGTCGAAGCTGACGTCGATATGCAGGCTGCCATCGCCCTCGTACAGCGCGTCATTGTTCAGCGATTCGAACTTGAGCTTGTCGCAGGCATCGCTGGCGTTCGAGACCAGCTCGCGCAGGAAAATCTCCTTGTTCGAATACAGGGAGTGAATCATCAACTGCAGCAGTTGTTTGGTTTCTGCCTGGAAGCCCAGGGTTTGCTTGCTCATATCAATCACCTCGTTACGACTGGGGTTTTAATGCTCTGGCCGCTAGATAGGTACGCCCGGGCTGATTTCAAGAGCAGCTTGTACAAAGCACCGCAAGCGATACGCAGCCCGCGAGGCGTTGACGCCTGGGGCTGCGCGACCAGCGCCTACAGCACGCCCAGTGCCTGCAGACAACGGCGGCCAAGCGGAATGCGCTTGTCGACATCGCCCTGTGCGCGCAGGTCCACATTCAGCGCAAAGCTGTACAACTTGCCCTGACGCGCCACCCAGCCCACCCACCAACCCACGCCGGGCTGGCTATTGGCTGCCCAGCCGGTCTTGGCATACAGCGTGTACTCAGGGCTGCGGTCGATCTGCATGATCTCCTCTGTGGCCTGCATGGCCGCCTGGCTGAAGGGCAGCTGCCGCTGGGCAAGGCGCGCAAGGAACTGGGTCTGCTCGATGGCCGAGATGGCCAGCGGGCCATCCAGCCAGAAGCGGTCGATCTCCTTGCCCATCTGGGCATTGCCGTAGCCGACGTTCTGCAGATAGGCCTGCATGCGCGTGGCGCCCACGCGGCGTGCCACTTCCTGGTAGATCGGCACATTCGAGAGGCGCATCGCCTCGCGCAAGCCCATATCGCGCTCCCACACCTTCATCCACTGCGGCTTGCCGCCATAGGGCAACACCTCGTCCACATCGCGCACGGCCGCGCTGTCCAGCCCGGCCAGGGTGTTGAAGACCTTGAAGGTTGAGGCAGGGGTGTAGCGTGTGGCGGCGCGCTCGGCCTGATACACCTGCAGCCGCTCGCTGGCCGGCTCGTACAGCACGAAGGTGCCGCGCAGGCCGAGGGCACGGAAGTGCTCGCCGAGGTCGACGGCGCTGGTGTGGGTTTCCGCCTGCGCCAACGCAGGCAGGCAGAGGCTGAGCAAGAGGGTGAATAGATGACGCATGGGGACGGTCCTTAGGGTTGCGGGGAAAGGGGAGCGCCTGCGCGCAGGTAGTCGCGCGCCAGCAGACGAACCTGGTCATGCAGTGCATAGGCCTGCGCGATATCGCGCTCGGGGTAGCTGGTGTTTTCCAGCACGACCACGCTGAATGACTGACTGGGGTAATAGAGCAGGGTGCTCATATAGCCGGGCACATAGCCGCCATGGCTGTACTCGAGCAAGCCATCGCGCTGCAGCACCTGTAGGCCGGCGCCGTAGCCAAGCAGACCCCAGCGATGCGGCCGCTCGATGCGCGGCGTGGTCAGGTAGGCATATTGCGCGGGTGCCAGGGCCGGTCCGGCGTGCAGGCAGCGGTTCCAGCGCACCAGGTCGGCCGCGCTGGCCAGCAGGCCGCCGGAAGCATGCTGTGCTGGCGTGATATCCCATTCCAGCCTTTCGGCGGCGGCCGTGCCGCGCTGCACATAGCCATCGCGCAGCTGTGGGTAGCGCTGGCGCCGCTCGGCGGCCGTAGCGGGGGCGGGCATGGTGCTCTGGTGCATCTGGCAGCGCGCCAGCAGCGCATTGGCCTGTACCGCATAGCTTTGCCTGGTAACCCGGCTTAGCCACTCGCCCAGCAGCACATAGCCATGGTTGGCATACGCAAAGCGGCTGCCCGGCACGAACTGCGGCGGCTGGCCCGGCTCGATAAGTCCGGCGCTGTGGTTGAGCAGCTGCGCGGCGCTGACCGTGTTGTGCGCACCCGCCGGCAGGCGGGTCAGCTCGCTGTCCAGTGCCTGCTCCAGGTCGAGCTGGCCCTTGGCCGCGGCGCTTAGCACCAGTACGGCGGTCAGCTGCTTGCTAATCGAGCCAACCCGGTATTGGTAGGGCCGGTCGGGTGGCGGTGCATCGCTGCGCTCCACCGGGGTCTGGCTGCGCTGGTAAAGCGTCTGCTCGCCCTGCACCAGCAGCAGCTCGCCGCTGAAGGCGGGCTGGGCGGCCAGCAGGGCATCCAGCCGCTGGACCAGCTGGTCCTCGGCCGGACCAGCCAGGGCCAGGCCGGGCAGCAGGCTAAGCAGACACATCCTTGCGTATCGTTTGGGCATGGAGAGGCTCCGATTGAATGACCGCCATGCTAGGCGGCGTGTCCAGGCTTGCCGACTGGCACGGCCGCCACGCCAGCCACGGCTGTAACGTCTGTAACGCAAGGCGCTTGGGCCAGGAAATTCGGCGCACAATGCGCGCCTGTTTTCTTCACCTTGTCCCCATGCCCGTGCTGGATATCGAACTGACTGCCCCGCAAACCGTGCAGGGTCAACGCGCGGCCTACCAGTCGCTATGGCTGCTGGTGCGCCTGTGCCAGGCCAGCCAGCTCAGCGGCGGTGCCGGCGTGCTGCGCTTGGCCGAGCTGCGTCAGCAGTTCGCCGATACGCGCAGCCTGCGCATGCTGGTCAGCCGCGCCTACCGCGACTTCGCCCGCTGGGGCGTACGCGCCGGCTGGGGTGACGATGCTGGGCGCGACCCGCGCTTTCTCAATCCGGCCGGGCGCAGCCAGGGCCCGTTCTGGCTGGCCCAGGCCGAGGCGGCCCAGCTGCGCCTGCTGGTGGAAGGCCGCCCTGCCACGCCCTCGGAAGTGGCCGATTTCCTGGGCCAGGAAAGTCCCGATGCCGAGGCCGGCATGGCCAGCGTCCGTGGCGTAGATTTCTGGCTGGCGCTGGCCGCCGCCCAGCAGGACCTGCGCCAGGGTCATCTGCTGGCGCGGCTGGATGCGCAGGGCCTGGCCAGCCAGCGTGGTGCCCTGGCCGGTTTCAAGGCGGCCGGCGTGCTGGCCGAGGCCGGCTTGCAGCAGGCGCTAGCCGCGCTCGGCGAGGCCAGTGTCTGGCGCCGCCTTGATGATCTGGGCGCGGCGCGCCAGACCCTGAGCCAGCTGCGCCGTGCGCTCAAGGATGGTGGCGAGGGGGAAAGCGGTTATCTGGATGCCATGGAGCAAATCCTGTCCGCCTGGGTGGCCTGGGGCCAGCGCGAGGCCGGCCAGGCCGAGGCGATTCTGGCCGGCATGCGCGCGGCCGAACCCCGCGCCTCGGTGGTGCGCCACCATCCGCGCATCCGTTTCGAGTGGTACAACCTGTCCGCGCTGATCAGCCGTGCACGCGTGCTGAATGGGCAGGGGCCGGACCTGGCGCTGCGCCGCCAGGAAGCGGCCAGCGCACTCGATTACTTCGGCCGTGCACTGGAGGCCGCCTTCGAATTCGGCTCCTTCGATGCGGCCCAGCAGGTGGCGGCCAATATCGGTATGGCGATCTGGCTGTTTGCCGGCGAAGGCCTGTGTGGCGAGCCCAGCAGTGCCGGGCCGGAGGCGCTGCGCTGGCTGCTGTTGAGCGAATGGTTGTGCCGCTGCGCGGGTGGCGGCCCGTCGGCCTGGAATGCCATCTATCTGATGCGCATCGCGCGCGGCCAATGCCCGCGCCAGGCCGAACCCAGCCGCGCCGCCTTTCATGCCTACCAGCCGATCAGCCCGGCCGATATCCACCGCCAGGCGGGCGCCTTGCCCTGGATAGAGGCCGAGGCACTGCTGCCCGCCAGCTGGCTGACCCTGGCGGAAAGCCTGCTGGCCGAACTGGCCGAGGGCCGCGCGCGCTACAGCCTGCTGCAGCGCTGCGGCCTGTGGCTGGAACATGCGTGGTACGCCGCCCACGCCGGCCAGGATGCCGCCGCACAGACCTCGCTGCAGCGTCTGGCGCAGGAAATGCACGGCCTGCCACTGTCCGACCGCGCCTATTTCCAGTCCTGCTGCCGCCAGCTGCCGCTGCTGCACAGCACTTCAGCCACTTGATTTGCCGCAAGGCCGGGCGTGGCGCGGCCGTCTATGCTGGCCTGGCGGCATGGTGCCGCTTAGAGGCAAGGAGCCGGCATGCAGCAGCCCCCATGGCACAGTCTGGACCTGAACGAGGTATGGGCACGCCTGGCCAGCCAGCCAGCCGGCCTCAGTAGCGCCGCCGCTGCGCAGGCGCTGCGCGTGCATGGTCCGAATGCGCTGCCCGAGCCTGCGCGGCGTAGCGCAATGCGCCGCTGGCTGGGCCAGCTCGACAATGTGCTCATCTATGTATTGCTGGCCGCCGGCTTGATCACCGCCTTGCTTGGCCATGCGCTCGACGCGGTGGTGATCTTCGCCGTGGTGCTGATCAATGCCCAGGTCGGTTTTCTGCAGGAAGGCCGCGCCGAGGCGGCTTTGCATGGCATACGCAGCCTGTTGACCCGCGAAGCACTGGTGCTGCGTGACGGGCAGCGCCAGAGTATCGCCGCCGAGCAGCTGGTGCCGGGCGATGTGGTGCTGGTGCAGGCGGGCGACCGCGTGCCGGCTGATCTGCGCCTGATCGAGGCCTACCAGCTGCTGGCCGACGAGGCCGCGCTGACCGGAGAATCGCTGCCGGTGGAAAAAAGCGCGACGCCCTGCGCGCCGGATACCGCGCTGGCCGAGCGGCGCTGCCAGCTTTGGTCGGGCAGCCTGCTGCGGCGCGGCCAGGGCCTGGGTGTGGTGGTGGCCACTGGCCCAGCGGCCGAGATCGGCCGCATCGGCCAGCTGGTGGCCGAGGCACATAGCCTGGATACGCCGCTGACCCTGGCGCTGGCGCGTTTTGGCCGCCAGCTGGCGCTGGCCACCCTGTTGCTGGCGTTGCTGACCTTTGCGGTCGGCCGCCTTGTGCATGGCCTGCCGGCCGATGAACTATTTATCGCCGTGGTTGGCCTCGCCGTGGCAGCGATACCGGAAGGCCTGCCGGCCATCGTGACCATCACCCTGGCGCTGGGTGTGCGGCGCATGGCCGCCCAGCGCGCCATTGTGCGCCGCCTGCCGGCGGTGGAAACCCTGGGCGGCGTGTCCACCATCTGCACCGACAAGACCGGCACGCTGACCCGCAATGAGATGACCGTGCGCGCGCTGCTGACCGCCGAGGGCGATTACCAGCTCAGCGGCCTCGGTTATGCGCCGCATGGTGGGCTGAGCGATGCCCAAGGCCGGCTCGGCATGCCGCCGGTGGCCGAGCTGATCGCGCGCGCGGCGCTGCTCTGTAATGACGCCGATCTGCGCGAACAGGACGGCGAGTGGCAGCCAGTGGGCGACCCGACTGAGGCGGCGCTGGTGGTGCTGGCCTGCAAGCTCGGCCTGCAGCCTGCCTACGAGCGCGAGGCCTGCCCACGCAGCGATGTGATTCCCTTCGACCCCGAACATCGGCTGATGGCCAGCCTCAACCATGACCACGCCGGCCATGGCCATATCTGGCTCAAGGGCGCGCCCGAGCAGGTGCTGCCGCGCTGCGAGCGCGCCTGGCAGTCGGGCGGCGCTCAGCCCTTGCAGCTGGACGCCTGGCAGACGCGCGCCAATATCCTGGCCGGCCAGGGCATGCGTCTGTTGGCGCTGGCCATGCGCAGCACGGCCCAGCGCGAGCTGAGCTTTGCTGATCTCGATGAGGGCTTTGTCTTGCTGGGCCTCGTGGCCATGCAGGACCCGCCGCGCGAGGAAGCGCGCCAGGCGGTGGCGGCCTGCCAGGGCGCCGGGGTGGGCATCAAGATGATTACTGGCGATCGGCCTGATACTGCGCTGGCCATTGCCCGCGAACTCGGTTTCGCCCGCAATGGGCGGGTGCTGAGCGGCCAGCAGCTCGATGCGCTGCCCGCGGCTGACTGGCCCTTGGCTGTGCAGGAAACCGAGGTGTTTGCGCGCGCCAGCCCCGAGCACAAGCTGCGCATCGTGGCGGCACTGCAGGCCGGCGGCGCCGCTGTAGCGATGACGGGCGACGGGGTGAATGACGCGCCGGCGCTCAAGCAGGCCGATATCGGCGTGGCCATGGGCCAGAAGGGCACCGAGGCCGCGCGCGAGGCGGCCGGCATGGTGCTGACCGATGACCGCTTCGACACCCTGGTGGCCGCGGTGCGTGAGGGGCGGGTGATCAATGACAATCTGAAGAAGGCGATCCGCTTCATCCTGCCCACCAATGGTGCTGAGGCCCTGGTACTAGTGGCGGCCGTGCTCTTGGGCATGCAGCTGCCGATCAGCGCGGTGCAGATCCTGTGGATCAATATGATCACCGCGGTGACCCTGGCGCTGGCGCTGGCTTTCGAACCGCCCGAGGCCGATGTCATGCAGCGCCCGCCACGTCCGGCTAGCGCGGGCCTACTGGATGGCTTTCTGCTCTGGCGCGTGTTCTATGTGTCGGTGCTGATCGCGGCCGTGGCCATGGGTCTGTTCCACTGGGAACTGGCGCGCGGCATGAGTGAGGCGGCCGCACGCAATGCGGCGGTCAATGTGTTGGTGGCCGGCGAAATCGCCTATTTGTTCAATAGCCGCTATCTGCGCGCCAGCGCGCTCGGCGCCCATGTGCTGCGCGGCAACCCGGCCATCTGGTGGGTGCTGGCCGCGCTGATCCCGGCCCAGCTGCTGTTCAGCTACTGGGGGCCGATGAACCGGCTGTTTGAAGTCGCCCCGCTTGATCTCGCCGCCTGGGCACGCATCGGCCTGCTGGCGGCGGGCGTGTTCATCGCGGTGGAGTGCGAGAAGGCGCTTGGGCGATACTGGCACGCAATGCGGTCCTAGCCCGATTGGGCGGGCCAGGGCGCGCGCGTGCACAGATTGAGAGTGGATAGATGTTGCTGCTAGCGTTCTTACCCGGCCTGATCGTATTGATGGTGACCCTCAGCGGGCAGTCCAGCCTGCGCAAACCGTGGCTGTTCTTCAGCCTGGCACTCCTGGCCAGCTACCTGATCCTGATCGTCGGCGGCGTGGTATTGCTGGCCGGGGTCGGGGTATCGGGCACGACGGGGGCGGGCGCCGAGGGCGCGCGCGGCATGCTGCTGGTCGGTGGTCTGCTCGGCCTGAGCCTCTTGCCGATGGCGCCGCTTCGGCACTGGCTGCGTAAGCCCTGAACCGGCTCAGCACAGGTCCAGCAGGGCGGGCAGATCGCTCAGATGGGCCTTGGCCGCCGCGCGCAGAGCGGGCGAGCGCTCGCCGATGGCGAAGCCGCTGTGCGCAGCGCGCAAGAGGCAAAGATCGTTATCGCCATCCCCTACCACCAACACCTGTTCGAAACGCTGGCCGGCGATGTTTTCCAGATGGCTGAGCACATTGCGTTTGCACACCGGGTGCAGCTGGCAGCCGTGGCTGGCCTGGAAGAAGGGATTGATGCGCAGCTGGCCGGTGGCCTGGCGTTGTTCGAACTGCATGATGTGACCCAGGCCGAAGTGGGCGAACACGCGCCGGCGCACCACTTCGGCGGCAATGAAATAGCTGTCCGACACCACGCCCACCGTGTAGCCGCGCTTTTTCAGTTCGATAAGGGTTTGTGCGGCACCGCTGCGCAGCGGCATGGTCTTCGCCACGCGGATGAATTCGCTTTGCGGCACGCCCTTGAACACCGCGGCAATCGCGCTCGAACGGGTGGCGGCATCGGCTTGTGGCTGGTCGAGATGACGCAGTAGCGCCGCTTCGCGCCCGGTGGCACGCGCCAGTTCTAGGGCAAAGCGGCCCTCCAGCAGCGTGCCGTCCATATCGAACAGCGCAAGCTTGCTGGACAGGCGCACGCGGGCAGCCAATTGCTCGATCTCGGCCGATAGCTGGCGCTCTTCCTCGGCCGCCGCGCGCAGGGTGGCGATATCGTAGCGGCCGGCTTGCTCGGCACGGTCGAAGATCACCCGCGATACCTCGGTGGCCATACGCGCCAGATTGGCCAGCGGCTGCGGGTCATGCTCGATCTGGCCGACATTCACTTCCACGATGCGCGCGCCGGCCAGATGGGTATCGATGAGCAAGCCGATATCGACGCCATAACCATCTTCGATATCGAGCCCGAGCAGAAAGTCACGCCGCCCGGCCACGATGCCGCCCAAGGGCTGCTGAAAACTGCTCAGTTCGGGGAAGAAGGCCTTCAGCAGCGGCTTGGCGGTCAGCTCGGTCACCCTGCCGCCACTGCGACCGAAGCGCGCCTTGACGAAGTCGGCCCCGTCCTGCAGGGGCGCATACAGCTGGTCGAGCAGCGTCTCGTCCAGGCCGCGCAGATCGCCATCCAGAAAGGCCACATAGTCATTGCGCGCCAGCATCAGGCCGTCGTGCATGGATACGCCCTTGCCCAGCATGCTGCTGGTGAAGACCTGGGCGCCGGCGGCCAAGGCCAGGCTGGCTGATTCATCGGTCGAGCCATCGTCGATGACCAGTACTTCATCGACCAGCGGATTGCGCCGCGCGAAACGCACCACATCGGCAATCGTGTCCGCCTCGTTCAGGATGGGAATGACTACGCTCAACATCGCTGTTTCCTTCTATTTCCTAAATACGACAGATAAACGCCAAAGCGCCACACTGCGCGGCCATGGCGCCCACGTGCCTACACATTCGACTGCTAGAATCCCCGCAAACTCAACACATTGCGGAGGCGGGAACCATGAAGCGGGTGATCTTCAACCAGAAGGGCGGGGTGGGAAAATCGACGATCGCGGTCAATCTGGCTGCGATTGCCGCGCATGAGGGCAAGAAGACCCTGCTGATCGATATCGACCCGCAGTGCAATGCCAGCCGCTATCTGCTCGGCGAGGCGGCCAAGACGGCTAGCCCCACCCTGGCCGATTACTTCGAGCAGACGCTGAACTTCAGCCTGTTTTCCAAGCCGGCCAGCGCCTTCGTACACCCGACCCGCTTCGAGAATCTATTCATCATCCCTTCGCATCCCGAGATCGGCGAACTGCAGTCCAAGCTCGAATCGCGTCACAAGATCTACAAGCTGCGCGATACCTTGAACGAGCTGGGCAAGGAGTTCGAGGTGATCGTGATGGATACCCCGCCGGCTTATAACTTCTTCACTCAATCGGCGCTGATCGCTGCCGATGCCTGCCTGATTCCGTTTGATTGCGACGATTTCTCGCGTCAGGCACTGTATACGTTGATGGAGAACGTGGCCGAGATCCGCGCCGATCACAACGACGCTCTTCGTATTGAGGGCATTGTGGTCAATCAGTTCCAGCCACGCGCCAGCCTGCCCAAGCAGCTGGTCGATGCGCTGCGCGAGGAGGGGCTGCCGGTGCTGAACACCCATCTGTCCTCCTCGATCAAGATCCGCGAGTCGCATCAGCGCGGCCTGCCCATGGTGCACCTAGATGCCCGCCACAAGCTGAGCCAGGAGTTCCTGGCCCTGCATCAGGAACTGGACGCCGCCTGATTCCGCCCCGGCCATGCGCAACCGTACGCCCCGGCTACTGACTGCCCTGCTGGCCTTCGGCCTGCTGACGGCTGCGCTGTGGTTGATTCTGGCCGAGCGTGATCTGGAGCGGCAGCTGGCCCAGCAGCGTACGCTGGCCAACCAGCATCTGGCCCAGCAGGAGGCCATTCTGCGCCGTGCCCTGCATGGCCTGGATGCGCTGGAAGCGCTGCTGGCCAGCCAGCCACGCCCGCAGCCCGCGCACTTTCAGCAGCTCAAGCGCGCGCTGCAGGCCACGGCCGGCGTGCAGGACCTGTTCGTGGCCGAGCCGGTCAGCGCGGCCGGGCGCGATGCTTTCGAGCAGCGCTGGCGCGAGCTCTACCCGAACTATTCGCTGCTATTCCGCAGCCCCAGCAGCCAGCGTCTGCGTCTGCGCTCCACCGAATGGCTGGACTTCCTACCGGTCGTGTATGGCGACCCCTCGGCCAGCGCACGCTTTGGCCTCGGGCTTGATCTATCGGCCGAATTCGACCTGATCCCCGACACCCTGGCCGGCCAGCCTGGCCAGCGCGCGCTATCACGCCCATTCCGGCTGGAGAGCGGCGAGATGGCGGTGCTGGCGCTGAGCTGGCAACGCACGCAGGGTCAGGGCCGCCTCTTGGGCAGCGTGCTGGTGCCCGCGCAGCTGCTGCGCCATATGTCGGAAACCCATGGTTGGCTGGATGTGGCCGAGGATGTGAGCCAGGCTGGCGAGGTGCTGGGCCTGCAGCTGAGCACGCTGCGCCCGAGCGGCCCGCTGCTGGCCGAGCGCCGCATCGAGCTGGCCGGGCGGCAATGGCGCCTGGCCAGTTATCGGAATGCGGTACCCGGCCTGATCGCGCCCGAGGTCGGTTGGATGATAGGCCTGGCTGGCCTGGTGCTCTGGCTGCACCTGGCCATGGTCTGGTGGGGGCAGCGGCGTGCCAAGGCCGAGTTGCTGCGCCTGGTCGAGCCGCCCAGCCCACAGCCCTCGCCCGACACGCTGCGCAACCAGCAGCGCCTGCATGCGCTGTTGGAGACCAGCCGCGAGGCCATCCTGCTTGTCGACGATTTGGGCCACGTGCAGCAGGCCAATCCGGCCGCCGCGCAGCTGTTCGGCTATCCGCCCGAGCAGCTGGCGGGCATTAATCTGCCACTGCTGCTGCCCGAGCTGAACCTGGCCGCCGAGCCGCCCGAGGAGGCGCAGCTGGCGCGGCGAAGCGGCGGTAGCATGTTCCCGGTGCTATTGCGCAGCAGTGCGGTGCAGGACGACGGCGTGCGCATCCTCATCCTGTGCGATAACAGCGAGCGTCGGCATGCCGAGCGGCTGTTGTTTGAGAGCGAGCAGAAATACCGCGCGATTCTGGATACCGCCCAGGTCGGCATCTATCTGCTGCAGGACGGCAAACTCCAGTATGTGAACGCCGCCTTCGCCGCCTGCTTTGGGCGCATGCCGGCCGAGATGATGTTGCGCAGCAGCCTGGAGGAACTGGTCACGCCGGGCTGGCAGGCTGCGCTGGCCCTGGTGCTCGACCCGGTGGAATCGGGCGGCCGCCCGAGCGAGCTGCTTATGCAGCGCCCCGATGGTAGCAGCTTCTATGCGCTGCTCAGCGCGCGCCCCACGGTGCTGAACCGCCAGCCGGCGCTGGCCGGCTCGCTGCTTGATATCAGCGAACGTAAGCGGGCCGAGGAGGCACGCCTGCGCGCGGAAATCCGCAATGTGGCGATTCTGGAGGCGATTCCCGATCTGATGCTGCAGCTCGATGCCGAGGGCAAGGTCATGGACTGTCGCGCCCAGGCTGGGGGGGGCGAATTCGGCCTGACGCCCGAGTGCGTGGGCCAGCATTACCGGCTTGGCCTGCCGCAGTCACTGGTGCTGCCCCTGCAGGAGGCGCTGGCCCAACCCAAGGGTGTGCGCCTGCACAGCTTTGAATACAGCCTGGGTCTGCCCAGCGGCCTACGCCAGTTCGAGGCACGCCTGACCCCGGCCAGCGAAGGCGAATGGCTGCTGATGGTGCGTGATATCACCACCCGCAAGGCGATCGAGGCCGAGCTGATCCGTCATCGCGACCATCTGGCTGAGCTGGTGCGCGAGCGCACCGCCGAACTCGATACCCTGTTTGCCGCCAGCCCCTTGCCAACGCTGTTTCTGGCGCGCCGGCACATCCTGGCCGTCAACCAGGCCTTCGTGACCCTGTTCGGCTACCCGGCCGACAAGCTGATCGGCGCCTCGATGCGCAAGCTGCACGATGATGACGCCGAGTTCGAGCGCATTGGCAAGATCGCCTACCCGCCGCTACGCGAGGGCGGCGTGGTGCGGGTGGAAGTGCGCTACCGCGCGGCCGATGGCTGGCTGGTGCTGTGCGAAGCGTTTGGTAAGGCCATCGACCCGAACGACCCGCAGGCCGGTTCGATCTGGGTATTTCAGGATATCGGCGAGCGGCGCGCGGCCGAGGAGGCGCTGCACCGTGCCAAGGAACTGGCCGAGGCGGCCAGCCATGCCAAGTCCGAATTCCTGGCCAATATGTCGCACGAGCTGCGCACGCCCATGCATGCGGTGCTCAGCTTTGCCGAACTGGGCGAGCGGCGCGCCGAGAGCCTGGCCGACGAGAAGCTCGGCCACTATTTCAGCCGCATCCGCAGCAGTGGCCAGCGCCTCTTGCACATCCTCAACGATCTGCTCGACCTGTCCAAGCTCGAGGCCGGCAAGATGCGCTATGAGATGCGCATGCTCGATGTGCAGCCGCTCCTGCGCGAGGTGGCTGAGGAATTCGCCCCGCTGGCCCGCCCGCGCGGGGTGGAGATTGTGCTGGCCGTCGACCCCGATCTGCCCGCCCTGCGTGGTGATGCGCTGCGCCTGGGCCAGGTCTTGCGTAACCTGGTCGGCAATGCGCTGCGCTACAGCCCGGATGGTGCACAGATCATCCTGCGCGCCGAAAACGCCGGCAAGGAACTGCAGCTGATGGTGGAGGACGCCGGGGTCGGCATTCCGCCCGAGGAATTGGGCTTGATCTTCGACAAATTCGTGCAAAGCTCGAAAACGAATACCGGCGCCGGCGGCACCGGCCTGGGCCTTGCCATCTGCCGCGAGATCGTCGCCGCCCATGCCGGCCGCATCATGGCGGAGAACCGCGCCGAGGGCGGCGCACGCTTCCGCGTCTGCCTGCCCTGGCAGGCTTGAGCGCGCCGGCCTTGCGATCGATTCTTGTCTGACAGGCCGCGGATCTCGGTGTATAAATCCTTGGCTAGGAATAAGGAAACGCTAATGGTATCTCCCAAACCCGCCACGCTGCTGCTGGTCGACGATGAGCCCTTCAATCTGGAGATTCTGGCCGAGCACTTGATCGAGGCTGGCTATCTGATCGAAATGGCCCACGATGGCGAGGCGGCCTGGGATTGCCTGATGCAGGACGCGCGCCGCTACGATGCCGTGCTGCTCGACCGCATGATGCCGGGCCTGAATGGCATGGAAGTGCTGCGCCGCATGCAGGCCAATGCCCAGCTGTCCACGCTGCCGGTGATCATGCAGACCGCGGTTGGCTCGGCCGAGGCGGTGCGCGAGGGCATGGAGGCGGGCGCTTATTACTATCTGACCAAGCCCTTCGAGCGCGACATCCTGCTGGCCATCGTGGCGGCGGCCGTGGCCCAGCATCGTCTGCACAGCCAGGCCAAACGTGCGGCCGAGAACCCGCTCGATGCCATGCTGCTGCTACAGGCGGCGGAATTCCAGCTTGGCACCCTGGATGAGGCGCAGCGCCTGGCTGGCTTGCTGTGCCGTGGCAGCAAGCAGCCGGAGCGGGTGGCCATGGGCCTGACCGAGCTGATGGTGAATGCCATCGAGCACGGCAATCTGGGCCTCGGTTATGCCGAAAAAAAAGCCATGATGCAGACTGGCCGCTGGCGCGAAACCCTGGAAGCGCGCCAACGCCAGCCCGAATTCATCGACAAGCGTGTGCGCATCAAAGTCGCGCGTCAGGACGATCTGCTACAGGTCGAGGTCTGCGACGAAGGCCAGGGCTTCGAATGGCAGCAGTATCTGGAGTTCGATCCAGCGCGCGCCTTCGACCCAAACGGGCGCGGCATCTCCATGGCCCGTGCGATGAGCTTTGAATCGCTCGACTATCTGGGCGCCGGCAACCGCGTGCTGGCCACCATCAAGCTGGCCTGATCGCGCGGCGACGGCCGCCAGTAGCGCGGCTGCCGCGCTGCTTGGCTATGCGCCGACCAACCTTGTGCATCGAAGCGCAGCGTGACCGCCCCGGCCACATCACTACGCCATACCGCGCTGCCCGCCGCCTGGTAGCGCGCCACCACCTCGGGGCGCGGATGGCGAAAGCGGTTCTGGTAGCCATTGCTGGCCAGCGCCAGTTGCGGCGACACCGCCGCGATAAAGCCGGGTGAGGATGCACTGTGCGAGCCATGGTGCGGCATCAGCAGCACATCGCTGTCCAGCGCGCTGTGCGCCGCCACCAAGTCCGCTTCCTCGCGCCGGCCGATATCGCCGGGAATCAGCAGGCTGCCGCCCGGCCCCGCGATGCGCAGCACACAGCTGCGCGCATTGTCATCCTCGCCGTCCGCCGCCTGCGTCGGGTGCAGCAGCGTAAACACCACCCCATCCCACACCCAGTGCTGGCCGGCCTGGCAGGGTAGCTGGCGCGCGGGCAGCGCGCTGTGCAACAGGGAACGCGGTAGCGCGCCGTGCAGGGTATGCACCGGCAGCTCGGCCAGCAGGGCGGCGGCACCGCCGGTATGGTCGCCATCGTCATGGCTGAGCATCAGCACATCGAGCGCCCGTACGCCCAGCGCGCGCAGCCCGGCCGGCACCACGCGCCCACCGCCACCCTCCGGTCCGGCATCGAAAAGCAGCGCATGTTGCTGGGTCTGCACCAGCACGGCCAGGCCCTGGCCCACATCAAACACGGTGGCGCGGAAGGTGCCGGCCGTCATGGGCGTTTGGCGCGGCAGCAGTAAGGGCAAGAGTAAGAGCGCTGCCAACCAGCGCCCCGGCACGCCGCGTGGCAACAGCAGCAGCGCCACCGCCAGCGCGGCCGGCAGCAGTGTCCAGGCCGGCGGCTGCGCCTGCGACCACAGCGCCGCCGGCTGGCCCAGCGGGCCGATCAGCCACAGGGTGGCGGCCAGTACGCTATGGCCAAGCACAAGCAGCTGGCCGCTCGGGTCCACACTGCCCAGCAGCGCGAGCGGGGTGACCACGGCGCTGATGGCCGGAATGGCCAGCGCGTTCGCCACCGGCGAGCTGAGCGGTAGCTGTTGGAACAGCACCAGCAGGAGCGGCAGGCTGCCCAGCGTGGCCGCCCATTGCACATTGCCCCATTGGCGCAGCCGGCTGCGCCAGTCCAAGCGGCGGCCCTGGTGCCCGCTCAGCGCCCACAGCATGGCGCCCACGGTCAGGAAGGATAGCCAGAAGCCGGCCGACAGCACGGCCCAGGGGTCAAGCACAATCACCACCGCCAGCGCTGCGCACCAAGTGGTGGACACCGCCAGATGCCGGCCGCTGAGCAGGGCCAGTGCGGCGGTGCCCAGCATGAACAGCGTGCGCTGGGTGGGCACCGAAAAGCCGGCCAGCAGGCTGTAGGCGAGGGCAGCCAGCACGCCGGCCAGCAGCGCCGCATGGCGGGCTGGATAGCGCAGGGTCAGCCTGCTGGAACGCCGCCATAGCGCGCCCACCAGCCCACCAAACAGGCCGGCCAGCAGCGTGACATGCAGACCGCTGATCGACACCAGATGGGTAATGCCGGTGGCGCGGAACAGCTGCCATTGCGCCTGGCTGATGCCGCCCTGCTCGCCCACCACCAGGGCCACCATCACCCCGGTATAGCTGCGCTCGCCCAGACTGGTCTGGATGTGCGCAGCCAGCCGCGCGCGTAGCGCATGCAGAAAGTGGCTGGGGCTGGGCTGGAAGTCGTCCAGCAGTTGTCGCCCACGCTTTTGCACGCTGCCGGTCGCCCCTATGCCCTCGCCCAGCAGCCAGGCTGCGTAATCACTGCCACCGGGGTTCAGGCTGCCATGCGGGCGCTTCAGGCGCAGCTGCAGCTGCCAGTGCTGGCCGGGCTGCCAGGCGGTAGCGGGGCGAGTGTAATCATTCAGCAGTAAAAGCGGCGGCACGCCGGGCGGAGCCTCGGTAACTTGCAGGCGAAAACGCGGCCCATAGCGCGAAGGTTGCGGCAGCCCCAGCACGTTGCCTTGTACGTTCAACACCTCGCCCTCCAGCGCCGCGGGCAGCCACTGCGCAAGCCGGCTTTCCGCCCGCCAGCCCGCATAGGCAAAACCCAGGCAGAACGCACACAGGCAAACCAGCGCCACGCGCCCAGGCCGCCACTGCCGCGCCAGCAGTGCGCAGGCCACGGTCAGCATTAGCCAAGGCCATAACACCGGCAGCTGCGCCTGCCACTGCAGACATAGCACGCCAGCCACGTAAGCAAGCACGGCCAGCCGCACGCGTCCTCCTCAGTCATTTATTTGATGGTTTGCTTCATCCTAGCGACTGAATGGCGGGATGTTGAACAGCCATGCTGCTGGCAACGAGGCAGATGTCGCAGCGCTGGAGACAGTGATGGATTCAGCCGCTTGATCAGCTCAAGGCGTGTTGCCCCACTTGCACGCCCGGGTTTCCTCGGCAGCGCTTATCTGTCCCTCAATGCGATAATCGCCGGCAATACCACCCAGCCACCGCGCCCTTCTATTGTGTCCACCATCTTCAGCAGCGACTCCGCCACCAACAACACTTTGCCCGGTCTCTACTGCGCAGACCCGGCCCGATTGGCCGAGGCGCAGGCGCTGGCGGACTCGCATGGCTTTGCGCTGCTGGCCGCCTTGCCCGATGCCGGCCATGCGCTGGTGCTGGATGGTGACAAGCTCGCCCTGCATAGCCTGGGCAAGGGTGCGCCGGGGCCGGTGTGGGTGGATTTTGTGGCGGGGGCGCTGGCCTGGCGGCGCAAACATGGCGGTGGACGGGGGCAAGGGGTAGCCAAGGCCTGTGGGCTGAAAGCGGGTGCCACGCCGCATGTGCTGGATGCCACGGCCGGCTTGGGGCGCGATGGCTTTGTGCTGGCTACCCTCGGTTGCCGGGTCGACCTGATCGAGCGCTCGCCGGTGGCGGCGGCGCTGCTGGCCGATGGCCTGGCGCGCGCCGCGCAGGACCCCGAGGTAGCCGAGATCGCCGCGCGCATGACCTTGCATCAGGGCAGTAGTGCAGATCTGCTCGCCCACTGGCGTGGCGAGCGGCCCGAGGTGATTTACCTTGATCCGATGTTTCCCGAGACCAAAGCCAAGTCCGCGCTGTCCAAGAAGGACATGCACACCTTTCAGCAGGTAGTGGGTGCCGATGCGGACGCCGATGCGCTGCTGGCGCCGGCTCGTGCGCTGGCCAGCAAGCGCGTGGCGGTCAAGCGGCCGCGCCATGCGCCGCTCCTGGCGGGCGAAAAGCCCGCCTTCAGCCTGGAGGGCGATAGCGTACGTTTCGACATCTATTTGCCGCTGAGCCCCTAGCGCTTGCTTGGTTTGCGGGGAAACCCTGTCGTGCAAGCGTAGTCGGGCGCGGCTAGACTACGCGCCAGTCCGGTGACCTACCGGCCGGCGATATCAGACAGGCCGCCACGAGCGGCCGGCGGAGACAAGCATGGCAATCAGTGTGTTCGACCTGTTCAAAATCGGCATCGGGCCGTCCAGTTCCCATACCGTGGGGCCGATGCGCGCGGCGCGGCAATTCATGCAGCGCATCGAGCGCGCGGGCATGCTGGCCCAGGTGGCCAGCATCAAGGCCGAGCTGTATGGCTCGCTCGGGGCCACTGGCAAGGGCCACGGCTCGGATATCGCGGTGCTGCTAGGCCTCATGGGCGAGGAGCCGCAGCTGGTGGATACCGATGCGGTGCCGGCACTGATCGCCGCGGTGCGCAGCAGCAAGCGCCTGCACCTAATGGGTGCACACGAGATTGCCTTCGAGGAGCCGCAGCACCTGGTGCTGCACAAGCGCAAATCGTTGCCCTATCACCCGAACGGCATGATCTTCGCCGCCTTCGCCGCCGATGGCAGTGAGATCGAGCGACGGGCGTATTACTCGGTGGGCGGCGGCTTCGTGGTGGACGAGCATGCGGTCGAGGGCGGCTTTACCCCGCCGACCGCCGAGGTGCTGACCCATCCCTTCAATACCGGCGCGCAACTCTTGGCCCTGTGCGAGCGCGAGGGCAAATCGATCAGCCAGCTGATGCTGGAGAACGAGCTGGCCTGGCGCAGCGAGGCCGAGGTGCGCGAAAAGCTGCTTGGCATCTGGGCGGTGATGCGCGCCTGTGTGCAGCGCGGCTGCAAGACCGAGGGCATTCTGCCCGGCGGCATGAAGGTGAGGCGCCGTGCGGCCGATCTGTTCCAGCAGCTATCCAGCAAGCCCGAGGCCGCGCTGCGCGACCCGCTGACCGTGCTGGACTGGGTGAACCTGTACGCGCTGGCGGTGAACGAGGAAAACGCTGGCGGCGGCCGCGTGGTGACGGCGCCCACTAATGGCGCGGCCGGCATCGTTCCGGCCGTGCTCCACTACTACGCCAACTTCGTGCCCGGCGCGAACGAGGACGGCATCGTGCGTTTCCTGCTCACCGCCGGGGCAATCGGCATCCTGTTCAAGACCAATGCGAGCATTTCGGGTGCCGAGGTTGGCTGCCAGGGCGAGGTCGGCTCGGCCTGCTCGATGGCGGCTGGTGCGCTGTGCGAAGTATTGGGTGGCATGCCCGAACAGGTGGAGAACGCGGCCGAGATCGGCATGGAACACAATCTGGGCCTGACCTGCGACCCAGTCGGCGGCCTAGTGCAGGTGCCGTGCATCGAACGCAATGCGATGGCCAGCATCAAAGCCATCAATGCGGCACGCATGGCCTTGCGCGGTGACGGCAAGCACTTCATCTCGCTCGATAGAGTGATTCGTACCATGCGCGATACCGGGCGTGATATGCATATCAAATACAAGGAAACCGCGCGTGGCGGACTGGCCATCGACATCGTCGAAGTGCCGGTCAATGTGGTCGAATGCTGACAGCCTGTCGGCGCTAGCCGCATTCTGCGTCCGTGCCGGCGCCGACTGTCTGGAGCGGGCCGACAGCCAGCCCAGGCTGCAGCTAATCTGAGCCCATGTTCACAACAAGGAGCGCTGTCATGACTGAAGTGATGCTGTCCGAGGAGGCCGAACGTTCGAGTTCGCAGCTGGTGCTGGCCATCTATATCCTGATCGCGGTGTCGGTGTTTACCGCCATGTGCACCGGCATCATCGGGGTGATCATTGCCCATATCAAACGCGATGAAGCGCGTGGCAGCTGGCTGGAATCGCATTTCGACTGGCTGATCCAGACCTTCTGGTATTCGATAGCTGGCTATGCGCTGGCGGGTTTGCTGGCGCTGACCATCATCGGCATCCCACTGGCCGGCCTGCTGGTGGTGGCGACCTGGTTGTGGAGCGTGTATCGCCTGGTGAAGGGCTTTCTGCAATGGAATGAACGAAAGGCTGTATTGGCGTGAGGGTGTTGTTGCAAAGAGTGAGTAGCGCCGCCGTGGCGGTGAATGCGCAGACCGTGGGCCAGATCGGCCCCGGTCTGTTGTTATTGGTGGGGGCGGAGGCCGAGGATGGCCCGGCCGATATTGCCTGGCTGGTGGGCAAGATCAGCAAGCTGCGCGTGTTTGGGGATGCGGACGGGGTGATGAACCGCTCGCTGCTGGATACCGGCGGTGAGGTGCTGGCGGTCAGCCAGTTCACGCTGTTTGCCAGCGTGAAGAAGGGCAACCGCCCATCCTGGAGTCGCGCGGCACCCGGCTTGGTGTCCCAGCCGCTGTTCGATGCCTTCGTGGCGGCCATGGCGGCCGAGATCGGCAAGCCGGTACCGACCGGGGTATTCGGCGCCGATATGCAGGTGAGCCTGGTCAATGACGGGCCGGTAACGCTGCTGCTCGACTCCCGTCACCCCGAATAAGGGGCGTCCCGGCTTGACGAGCCCCATCGCCGCGCATACAGTGCGGCCCATAGCGCCGATTTGAACCATCAGCTTGCGGGCGCTTAATAAATACGGCTAAAGCGTGGTGAAGCTGCAAGGCGCTACTGCATCAAGCAAGGCAATAGCGCCCGAAACAGCCGCAAACCCGCTGGCCACTGAAAAGTGCAGCGGGTTTTTTGTTTTTCGTTTCAACGCGCCGATTTAATCGACAACTTGCGGGGCGCGTGGCAGCTGGGCTGCCGAATCCAGAACCGCTAAAGCGCCGCCCCGGTCCGGGGCTTCGCTGTCGTACAACC
The DNA here is from genome assembly GCF_900119825.1 of Chitinimonas taiwanensis DSM 18899. Taxonomy (GTDB): domain Bacteria; phylum Pseudomonadota; class Gammaproteobacteria; order Burkholderiales; family Chitinimonadaceae; genus Chitinimonas; species Chitinimonas taiwanensis. Next base: position 56,870 of record NZ_FPKR01000015.1, read on the forward strand.
GCATCGGAGCTGCCCATGTTTGACTGTCTGGAAACCCATACCCCCACCACCGACTGCCGTGCTGTCGCACCGCAGGATGCCGCCACCCTGGCCTCGCCGCTGACCGCTGTGCAGATCAGCCGTCGCCACCCGGGCCGCAGCTGGTTGCGCTTGCGTGGCCAGGGCGCGCAGGCCGCCCAGCTGGCGCGTGCGCGCGAGGTGGCGCTCTATCTGGATGCCGAGGTCGAAAGGCTGGATGACGGCAGCCTGCTGATCGTAGGCCTGAACCTGAATGCCACGCTAACCCTGAGCGAGCGCTTCGGGCGCGAGCTGGCCTGCGAAGCGCAGATCGCCAGCGCGGCCCAGTACGGCTAGGCGCGCCTGGCTGCGCGCTGTCCCTGTGCGGGGCGGCGTGGGCGGCTAGAATGGGCTGTCCTGCCCTCAGGGCGTTTTTCAAGCGCGCTTTGCCGCGCTGCCTGTTGCCATGCCGCATACCGTGTCCCGCTCCCAGCCTATCCGTACCGAAGCCCGCGCCCTCTGGCAGCTGGCCTGGCCCATGCTCATCGGCCAGCTGGCCACCGTGGGCATGGCGGTGGCCGACGTGGCCATGGCCGGCCATGCCTCGGCTGAGGACTTGGCCGCCGTTTCGTTGGGTGCCTCGGTCTGGTCCATTGTCATCGTCACGCTGATGGGGGTGATGATGGCGGTCAACCCCATCGTCGCCCATCATGTTGGCGCTGGCGAGCACGCTCGCATTCCGCATGTGGTGCGTCAGGCGCTGTGGAAGGCGTTCGGGGTGGGCTTGTTGGCCATGGCCGCTGCCAATCTGTCGGCCCTGGTGTTCGACCATATGCAGATCGAGCCGGCCGTACGCGATATGGCCAAGGCCTTCCTGCATGTGACCAGCTTCGCCTTGCCGGCCTTTGCCTGTTATCGCGTGCTGTATGGCTATAGTGCGAGCCTGAACCAGACCAAGCCGATGATGGTGATTGCGCTCGGGGCGCTGGCGCTGAATGTGCTGCTGAACTGGCTGCTCATCTATGGGCGCTTCGGCCTGCCCAAGCTGGGCGGGGTGGGCTGCGCCTGGGCCACGCTGTTCTGCGTGTGGTTCAACCTGATCGCGCTGATCGTCTGGATGCACCGCGCGCCGGTCTATCGCAGCTCCTGGCCGCTCAGCCATTTCGAGCCACCGCATTGGCCGGAAATCCGCCAGCTGCTCAAGGTGGGGCTGCCAATCGGCGTCACCTATTTCGCCGAGGCAAGCGCCTTTGGCCTGATCGCGCTGCTGGTGGCCAAGTTCGGCACTGCCCAGGTGGCGGCACACCAGATCGCGCTGAATTTCTCCTCGCTGGTCTTCATGGTGCCGCTCAGCCTTGGCGTCGCCATGCTGACCCGCGTCGGCCATGCCTTGGGCGAGGGCGACCCGGTCGCGGCGCGTTTTCGCTCCTGGGTCGGGGTCGGCTTATCGCTGGCTTTCGCCACCTTGTCGGCCAGCTTTATTGCACTCTTCAATTGGCAGATCGCGTCTGCCTATACCTCGGATGGCAATGTGGCTGCGCTGGCCGCGCAGCTGCTGATCTTCGCCGCGCTGTTCCAGCTCTCGGATGCCACCCAGGTTGCCACCAGCTGCGCGATCCGCGGCTATAAGGTGACCCGCCCGCCGATGCTGATCCACCTGGCCGCCTTCTGGGGCTTCTCGCTGCCGCTTGGTTGCGTGCTAGGCCTGGCGCCAGACTGGCTGCCCTGGCGCCCGGTCGAAGCTATGGCCGCCAAGGGCTTTTGGATTGCGCTGGTGGTCGGTTTGACGGTAGCTGCACTGGGCCTGAGCTGGTTCCTCGATAGATTGTCGCGTAGCCGCTTGCCCCGAGCCACCACGTAGAAAAACGGCCCAGCGGGGCCGTTTTTCTTGGGCTGGTACTAGGCAGGTGGCCTCAGTCGACCAGGCCCTGGAACAAGGCCGTGGACAGGTAGCGCTCGCCATAGGACGGGATGATCACCACGATCAGCTTGCCGGCGTTCTCGGGCCGGGCCGCCACCTGCAGGGCCGCCCACACCGCCGCACCGGACGAAATGCCGACCAACAGGCCTTCCTCGGTGGCCATGCGCCGCGCGGTGCTGAACGCGTCCTCGTTCTTCACGCGCAGCACTTCATCGTACAGATCCGTCTTCAGCACACCGGGCACAAAGCCCGCACCGATGCCCTGGATCGGATGCGGGCCCTTGGGACCGCCGCTCAGCACCGGGCTGGCATCGGGCTCGACGGCAATCGCCTGGAAGCTTGGCTTGCGCGCCTTGATCACTTCGGTTATGCCGGTGATGGTGCCGCCGGTGCCCACGCCTGAAACCAGGATATCCACCTGGCCGTCGGTGTCAGCCCAGATTTCCTCGGCCGTGGTTTCGCGGTGGATCTTGGGGTTAGCGGGGTTTTCGAATTGCTGCGGCATGAACCAACCATGCTCTGCGGCCAGTTCCTTGGCCTTGGCAATCGCGCCGCCCATGCCGTCCGGGCCGGGGGTCAGCACCAGTTCGGCGCCATAGCCGCGCAGCAGTGCGCGGCGTTCCTTGGACATGGTTTCCGGCATGGTCAGCACGCATTTATAGCCGCGCGCCGCGCACACCATGGCCAGGCCAATGCCGGTATTGCCCGAGGTCGGCTCAACCACGGTATCGCCCGCGGTCAGTGTGCCATTCGCTTCGGCGGCATTGATCATGCTCACCGCGATGCGATCCTTCACGCTATGGGACGGGTTGAAGAATTCCAGCTTGGCCACCACGCGACCGGGCATTCCCTGTGTGACGCGGTTCAGCTGGACCAGCGGGGTCTTGCCGATCAGCTCGGTAATATCGTTGGCAATGCGCATGGGGGGCTCCTTGGGAATGGGCTTAGGGGGTCTGAGGCGTGATTCTAGGCCAGTCGCGCCGCTACAATGCAGTCGATTCCATTGTTTTGAGCCTGTCATGAAGATCTATACCGTGGGTGGCGCGGTGCGCGACCAGTTGCTGGGCCTGCCAGTCAAAGACCGCGACTATGTGGTGGTGGGGGCAACGCCCGAGCAGATGCTGGCCCTGGGCTACCGCCCGGTGGGCAAGGATTTTCCGGTCTTTCTGCATCCAAGCACCCATGAGGAATACGCGCTCGCGCGCACTGAACGCAAATCGGGCAAGGGCTATAAAGGCTTCAGCGTGTATGCGGCGCCCGATGTGACGCTGGAGGACGATCTGGCGCGGCGCGACTTGACCATCAATGCGATGGCCGAGGATGAGGACGGCGAGCTGATCGACCCCTATGGTGGTCAGGAAGACCTGGCGCGGCGCCTGCTGCGCCATGTGGGGCCGGCCTTTGTCGAGGACCCGGTGCGCATTCTGCGCCTGGCGCGCTTCGCCGCCCGGTTCGACTTTGCCGTGGCGCCCGAGACCCTGGCCCTGTGCCGCGAGATGGTCGCGCTGGGCGAGGTCGACCATCTGGTCGCCGAGCGGGTCTGGGCCGAGCTGGCCAAGGGACTGATGGAGGACCGCCCGGCGCGCATGCTGCAGGTGCTGCGCGATTGCGGCGCGCTGGCGCGTTTGCTGCCCGAGCTGGACGCGCTGTTTGGCGTGCCGCAGCCGCCGCAACACCATCCGGAAGTCGACACCGGCCTGCATATGCTCTTGGTGCTCGATTACGCGGCCGCGCAGGGCTGGCCGCTCGACACCCGTTTTGCCGCGCTCTGCCACGATCTGGGCAAGGGCAATACGCCTGAGGCCGAGTGGCCGCGCCATATTGCCCATGAACAGCACGGTGTCGCGCTAGTCGAGGCGCTGTGCGAGCGCATCCGTGTGCCCAATGATTGCCGCGAGCTGGCGCTGCTGGTCTGCCGTGAGCACGGCAATATCCATCGCGCGCGCGAGCTGCGCCCGGAAACGGTGGTCGAGTTGCTCGGCCGCTGCGATGCCTTGCGCAAGCCCGAGCGTTTTGCGCGCCTCCTGGATGCCTGTCTCGCCGATGCGCGCGGGCGCACCGGGCTGGAAGACTGTGCTTATCCGCAGGCTGCCTATCTGCTCGCCTGCCGTGATGCGGCGCGCGCGGTGGATGCCGGTGCGATTGCCGCCGCCACGGTCGACAAGGCGCAGATTCCGCTGGCCGTGCAACACGCACGCCGTGACGCGGTCCGACAAGTTCCCAAACCCCTGTGAAGGACACCTCATGCGTCTACTCGCCGTCTGGTTGATCAATGCCGTCAGCCTGCTGCTGCTGGCCTGGCTGATGCCGTCCATCCGCGTGGATGGCTTTGCCACCGCGCTATGGATTGCCTTCGTGCTGGGCCTGGTGAATGTGTTTATCCGCCCGCTGCTGCTTTTGCTGACCCTGCCGGTCAATCTGCTCACGCTTGGCCTGTTCACCTTTGTCATCAATGGCTTTTGCTTCTGGCTGGTGGCCGATTGGCTGGGTGGCTTTGCGGTGCCCGGCTTTGGCAGCGCCATCGTGGCGGCCATTGTCTACAGCGTGATCAGCTGGCTGGCCTCCAGCCTGCTGCTGGGCGACAAGGCGCAGGCATGAGCGTGCTGCGCCTGCCCGCCAGCTGGCTGCGCGGCGGCAGTTCGAAGGGCGTGTTCCTGCGCGCCGCCGATTTGCCCGCCGACCCAGAAGAACGTGATCGTCTGCTGGCGCGCCTCTTGGGCAGCCCCGACCCCTACGGGCGCCAGACCGATGGCCTGGGCAGCGGTGTGTCGTCCACCAGCAAGGTGGTGCTGCTCAGCCGCTCGCAGCGGCCCGATGCGGATATCGACTATCTATTCGGCCATGTGGCCATTGAAAGCGGGCGCATCGACTGGTCGGGTAGCTGCGGCAATCTGAGCGCGGCGGTCGGCCCGGCCGCCATCCTGGCCGGTTTGATCGCCGCCCCCGAGGCTGGCGAGCTGTTGGTGCGCATCTGGCAGGTGAACACCGCCAAGCACATCCTGGCGCGCGTGCCGATTCAGGATGGCCTGCCCGCCCAGCATGGCGAGCATAGTCAGGATGGCCTGGCCTTTCCCGGCGCACCCATCCAGCTCGATTTTCTCGACCCGGCCGGCAGCAGCGGCGGGCCACTATTCCCCACCGGCCAGCCCTGCGATCTGCTCGCGCCCGAGGGCATGGCGCCAGTGCCGGCAACCTTGATCGATGCAGCGAATCCCCTCGTCATTGTGGCGGCCAGTGATCTGGGCTTGCAGGGCGATGAGCACCCGGCGCAGCTGAACCAGGATGCCGCGCTGCTGGCACGCTTGGAAGCCCTGCGCTGCCAGGCCAGCGTGCGCATGGGCTTGGCGCCGGATGCGCAGGCGGCCGGTTTGCGCACGGCCACCCCCAAGCTGGCCTGGGTGGCCCCGGCCTGCGCGCACCTGACCCAGGATGGCCGGGCGATTGCTGCCCATCAGGTCGACCTGCTGGCGCGTACGGTGTCGATGGGCAAGGTGCATCAGGGCTTTACCGGCACCGGCACGATTGCGCTCGGCGCGGCGGCGGCCATGGCCGGCACCGTGCTCAGCCGCTTGCTGGGCGGCCCGCTGCAGGGACGGCCACTGCGCTTTGCCCATCCAGGTGGCATCAATGACATCGAACTGCAGATGCAAGCCGGGCGGATAGCCGCGGCGCGGCTGACGCGCAGTGCGCGCGTGCTCATGCACGGCGAGGTCTGGGTGCCGGCCTAGCCGATCCAGGCCTCGACGCGATTGCGGCCCTTGTGCTTGGCCGTATACAGCGCTTGGTCGGCCTGGGCGATCAGCGCATCCATGGCCTGCTCGGGCCGCCATTGCGCGACGCCGAAGCTCAGGGTCAGGCGGATCACGCCGCTCGGATAGCTGATCTGCAGCTCGGCCGCAGCCTGGCGCATGCGCTCGGCCACCCGGCGCGCCGCCTCCAGATCGCTGTCGGGCAGCAGGGCGACGAACTCCTCGCCGCCAAAGCGGGCCAGCACATCCATCTCGCGCAGCCATTCCTGGGCGGCGAGCGCCAGCTGGCGCAGCGCTTCGTCACCCGCCTCGTGTCCGTACAGATCGTTGATCTGCTTGAAATGATCGATATCGAAGATCAGCACCGATAGCGCCGTGTGCTGCCTGGCCTGGCGCTGGACTTCCTGTTGGGCTCGCTCGTGGAAGGCGCGCCGGTTCAGCAGCCCAGTCAGGCTATCGGTATTGGCCTGGGTCTCCAGCTGTTTGACTAGACGCTGGCGCTCTTCCAGCGAGAGCAGCAGGTGGCGGTTGGCGGCATCGAGCGCCTCGGTGCGCTCGGTCACCTGGTTTTCCAGATTGGCATTCAGCTCGGCCAGCTTGGTCTGTTCCTGCCGCAGCGTGGCCAGCAGATGACGCAGCGCATCGGCCAGCAGCTTGGGCTCGTGAAAGCGCTTATGGCTCGGCAGCACGGCATCGGCCTCGCCCGACTGCAGGCGATGGGCGACGCGGGTCAGCTCGCGCAGGGGCTGCGAGATGCGCCCGGCCAGCCAGATGCCGAACAGCGCGAACAGCACGGCGAAGCCCGCACCGATCGTCAGTACGGCGCTACGCAGCTCGCGCACCGGCGCATAGGCCTGTTCGGCATCCTGGCGCACCAGCACGCTCCAACCCAGGCCGGCGTAGTCGCCAAAACCCCGCGTGCTGACCACCGCGGTCAGATACCAGCCGCCATCCGGCCATTGCAGCAGCTGGCCGCCATCCTGATGTGCGCGGGTCAGGCCGGTCGGCAGCTTGGTGGCTTCGCGCCCGGCCGGTGCAAGCAGGATCTGCCCATTGCGGTTGAGCACAAAGGTCTCTACCCCCTTATTGCGCCGCCCCAGGCTGAACACGGTCTGCTCGATATTGCGTGCCCATTCCCAGGACAGGTGCACGCCCAGCACGCCGCTCAAGCGCCCCTGCAGATCAAACACCGGCGCTGCCACATCGACGAAGCGCAGCGGCTCGCCATTGGCGGGCGCGGGCAGCAATTTGGCCAGCAGCTTGGCCTCGTGCACATCGCCGACGAAAGGGCCTTCGCGACCGGCTTTGAACCAGGGGCGCGCGCCGACATTGGCACCCTCAAGCAGGCCGTCAGCAGAGTAGACAACTAGTCCATCGTTGCGGGCAAAGCCTATCCAGGCAATCTCGCCGGTGCTGCGGCGCAGCTTTTCCAGCACCAGGCGGTTATCGCCAACCCGGGTGGCTGGGTCGCGCAGCTGGCGCAGCACGGTCAGCGTGTCCACATCGCGCAGCCTTTCATACAGGCCCATGTCCAGGCGCGAGCGCATCTGCTCGGCCAGCTCGGTCAGCGCGGTGCCGATATCGCGGCGTATCGCGTCCGAGGCGATCTGGTTGATCGACCAGGAAATCACCAGCGCCATCAGCACCGACACCGCGCCAAAGGCGAGTGCCAGGGTGGAGCGTAGCGAAATGGTGGGCATGCGGGTCTCCTGCTGGGGGCCCAAGCGTGGGCGGCCTTATTTATGCGCGGGGGCAGTGGCACTGGCCGCCCCCAGGCTACGCTTTTCCAGAACCTTGAATGGGCACAGCAGCTGGGCCGGCAGGCGCTCGAGCGCCGGGCCGAACTGGATGCGGAACTGTTGCGGGCCAGCTTGTAGTAGCGCCTCGTCTCCCTCGTGATACAGCCCATGGTCTAGCAGCAGGATACGCCCGCCAAACTGGCTATCGGCGCAGAACAGGGCGAGTGCCCTATCGCTGCCGTGCTGCAGGCGTACCAGCTGCACCTGTGGGCTAATGCGCTCGGCACCCACGCGCACCTGACCATCGCGTTGCTTGTGCAGGCGGCGCACCACATACAGGCCGACCTGCTGTTCATGGCGCATGGCCAGCAACTCGCCTACCGCCAGGCGGTCGTCATAGCGCGCCCGGTAGTGAGCGCCGATGCCGCAATGGCTTTCATCGCATAGCGACCAGCTTTCCCATTCCGCCGCGCTGGCATTGCGCTGCAGCGCGCGGGCAATCTGCGCGAGGCCAAGCGCGATCGGCACCGGGCTGTCCTTGGCACGCCGTTCATTGCGCCGCGCGCGCGACTGGCCGGCGCGCGAATAGACGATGGCCAGATCATTGAGCAATTGCTGGCGCAGGCTGAGCGCGAGCGGCTCCAGTGCTGGGCCATCAAGCGGATGCGGGCTCATTTCGCGCAGATGGGTGGCCAGCGGCTCGGTGTCCAGATAGCGATAGCGCTCGCCAACCATATTGCGGCGCAGCTTCATCGGCGGCTTGGTGTCGTCCAGATTGATGGCAAAACTCTGCTCGCGCACCCGGATCACCTTCTCCAGGCGCAGCAGCTTCAGCCATTCGGGCAGCATGCTGTCGAGGTAGTGCAGGGCTTCCGGGCTGCGTCGCTCGGGCTCGGCCAGCTTGAGCAGCACGATATGCAGGTAGTAGCTGCTGATCTGGCTGGGCGCCTCGTGCGGATAGCGCTGCAAGGGCTTGTGCGCGAAGCCGGCCGAGTCGGCGATCAGATAGAGCCGGTTCAGATTGCGCCAGATGCGCGCCTCAGGTTCGAAATTGCGCAGATAGGTCCAGCGTGCCTGCTCGGTGTAATAGGCGAGCGCACGCAGGGTGATCAGCTCAGCCTCACCGGCAAAGCGCGCGGCCGGTTGCTGCGCATGCTGCTTCAGACACAGCTTGTAGGCCGAGGCCAGCTCCTGCCAGCAAGCCATCAGGCTGGGCAGCACCTGGCGCGCAGCGATGCCCTCGATCTCGATTTCGCCCCGGTACACGCTCACCAGCGTGTGCATGAGCGGCCGCGCCTTGTCATCGAATGCCTGCACGGCACGATGGCGTTCCTTCAGGCCGACCTTGGGATTACGGTTCAACGCCGCGACGGCCTTGACGATTTCGGTCAGGGCGCGCAGCGATTCATCGCGCGGCAAATCCACCATCAACCGGGTCAGGGATGGGCCAGAGTCCTCCTCAGCGCGCGCACGCCGCAGCAATGCGTCGATCAAGCCTTTGAAATCGAACATTTTTAATTGTGCCGGACGTTTCAGGTCGACCGGTCGGAGCGGACGGGTATGGTAAAATTAATGAATATTCTCGCACCGCGCCATGCGCGGATTTTTTTATTTTGATGACGTGCGTGCTTTACGCCACGCCAGCCTGGAGTTTTCACGGTGATCAACACCTTTAATATCACCATGCAATTCGGCGCCAAGCCGCTGTTTGAAAAAGTCTCGGTCAAGTTTGGCGGCGGCAATCGCTACGGTTTGATCGGCGCCAATGGCTCGGGCAAATCCACCTTCATGAAGATTTTGGGTGGCGATCTCGAACCTACGGCCGGCAATGTCAGCCTCGATCCGGGCGTGCGCCTGGGTAAGCTGCGCCAGGACCAGTTCGCCTATGAAGACCAGCGCGTGCTGGACGTGGTGCTGCAAGGCCATGCCGAGCTGTGGGCGACCATGCACGAGAAGGACGCCATCTACGCCAATCCGGAAGCGAGCGAAGACGACTATATGCGCGCCGCCGACCTGGAAGTGAAGTTTGGCGAAATGGGCGGCTACGACGCCGAAGCGCGCGCCGGGGCGCTGCTCTTGGGCGCCGGCATCCCGACCGAACAGCACAATGGCCCGATGTCGGAAGTGGCGCCGGGCTGGAAGCTGCGCGTACTGCTGGCCCAGGCCCTGTTTGCCGACCCGGACGTGCTGCTGCTGGATGAGCCGACCAACAACCTGGACATCAACACCATCCGCTGGCTGGAAGACACGCTGAACGAGCGCAACTCCACCATGGTCATCATTTCGCACGACCGTCACTTCCTGAACCAGGTCTGTACCCATATGGCTGACCTGGACTACAACACCATCCAGCTCTACCCGGGCAATTACGACGACTATATGGAAGCTAGCACCCAGGCGCGTGAGCGTCAGCTGGGTGCCAATGCCAAGGCCAAGGAACGCATCACTGAGCTGCAGATGTTTGCCGCGCGCTTCTCGGCCAACAAGTCCAAGGCGCGTCAGGCCACCTCGCGCCTCAAGCTCGCCGACAAGCTCAAGGAGAGCATGGTCGAGGTCAAGCCGTCTTCGCGCCAGAACCCCTATGTGCGTTTCGAGTTCGATGACAAGCTCAAGCTGCATCGCCAGGCTTTTGAGGCGAGCAATCTGTCCAAGTCCTTCGACAAGCCGCTGATCCAGAACCTGAACCTGATCTTTGAAGCCGGCCAGAAGCTGGCGGTGATCGGTGGTAACGGCGTGGGTAAATCGACGCTGATGAAGATGTTGGTTGGCGCACTGAAGCCGGATGCCGGCAATGTGAAGTGGGCCGAGAAGGCCGAGCTAGGCTACTTCGCCCAGGACCATGAGGAAGATTTCGACTGTGATGACAATCTGTTCGACTGGCTCAAGCAGTGGAGCAAGCCGGGCGATGACGACCAGGTGATCCGCGGCGTGCTCGGCAAGCTGTTGTTCAGTGGTGACGATGTGAAGAAGTCGGTGCGCGTGCTGTCCGGTGGTGAGAAGGGCCGCATGCTGTACGGCAAACTGATCCTGCAGCAGCCGAATGTGCTGGTCATGGACGAACCGACCAACCATATGGATATGGAATCGATCGAATCGTTGAACCTGGCGCTTGATCTGTACAAGGGCACGCTGATCTTCGTTTCGCACGACCGCCTGTTCGTATCCTCGCTGGCGACCCAGATTCTTGAATTGAAGGGCGATGGCAGCTATGTCCACTATATGGGCGGCTACGAGGAGTATCTGAGCAGTCAAGGTATTGCGTAATTGCTCTAATTTTGAACTGTTGTAAATCCGCTGCGCTGTGGCGAAATGCAGTAAAAAGTTCAAAGTTCGAGTTGCTACTCTAAGTCGGGCGTACTATAGTTGCGCACATCTTCAGTGCGCCCGATGAACCAAGATTGGGCGATCAAGCCGGCAAAAAGTAGAACCGCCGTCTCCCGAGCCGCCGCAATGGCCGCTCAAGCGAATATATACAAAGAAGAAGCATGGAGCAGACAGAACGCAGTGTCCCGTAAGGGCGCTGCGTTTCCCCTTGTGTATTCGGATGTGTATCGCTGCAATGGCGCAGCAAGCTTAGGGAGAAGATCTATGCGTTTAGCGAACAAAGTTACCGTGATTACCGGCGCCGCCAGCGGCATCGGTCAGGCTACCGCCTTGCGTTTTGCCAAGGAGGGCGCGCGCGTGGTGGTGTGCGATATCAACCAGGCTGGCATCGACAATGTGGTCAGCGAGATCGTCGCAGCCGGCGGCCAGGCCATCGGTTATGTGGTCAATGTGACCGACAAGGCCAGCATTACGGCCATGGTGGCGGGCGTGAAGACGCAATGGAGCCGCGTCGACGTGCTGGTCAACAACGCTGGTATCGTGGCCGATGCCCAGCTGAGCAAGATGACCGACGAGCAGTTCGATCGCGTCATCGACATCAATCTGAAGGGTGTCTACAACTGCACCAAGGCCGTGGTCGATACCATGATTGAACAGGGCAGCGGCGTGATCCTGAACGCGTCCAGCGTGGTGGGTCTGTATGGCAACTTCGGCCAGACCAATTACGCGGCGGCCAAATTCGGTGTGATCGGTTTCACCAAGACCTGGGCCAAGGAGCTGGGCAAGCGCGGTATCCGCTCGAATGCCGTCTGCCCGGGCTTTGTGGCGACGCCCATCCTGAAGGACATGCCGGAAAAGGTGATCCAGGCCATGGAAGAGAAGGTGCCGATGCGTCGCCTCGCCCAGCCCGAGGAAATCGCCAGCGTTTATCTGTTCCTGGCGAGCGATGACGCCAGCTATATCAATGGCGCCGTGCTGTCGGTGGATGGTGGGCTGGTGATTTGATCCGCTTATGTTTACCAATAAAAAACCCGTCCTAGGACGGGTTTTTTATTGCGTATCGGTGCAGGTGCAGCGGCTTAGCCGAGTGCGCCCTCATACACGATGCGCCAGTCGCGTGCCTCACGCTTGAAGTAGAGGCGCTTCTTGCTTTGATTGCTGAGGTTGCTGCTGCGATAGTCCTGCAGGAAGTTCGCCATCAGCAGGTCGCCCTCGCTGCTCGGGTAGCTGAACAGGCTTAGTTCACCGAGGCGTATCTTGGCCCACTGCTTGCCGGCATTCACGGCGACCTTTTGTGCTTTCCATTCCGCCAGCTCCGTCTTGCCACTGCGGAAGTCGCTTGCGTAGTGGCCGAGGTAGTTGCGGGTATCCAGGCTTTCCCAGTCGCGACGCCAGGCTTCCAGCTCGGCTTGCGCTGCGCTGCGCCTGGCCTGCCACTTGGCTTGCGACAGCCATTCAATCGATGGCGTGATTACCACCGGCGTGCCGGGCAGCAGGTATTCGCCCAGGGCGGCCATATCCGGGTTGGACAGTGCCACGCAGCCGTTCGAGGCCTTCGGTGCGCGGCTGTAAGTGTCGTAGGGCACGCCATGCAGCCAGATGCCGCTGCCGGTGCGACCCTGCTGGCGGTCCCAGTCATTTGGATAGCTGAGCGGCCAGGCGCCCACACCATAGAGCTCGGCCAACCTGCCATAGGTCTTGTCCAGCTGCTCGCGCGGCATATGGCCGGTGATGAAGTACACGCCCAGCGGCGTGCGCTGATCGCCCTCACGGCTCTTGTCGAAGCCGAGCTTGCCGATGGTCATATAGAAGTCGAGCACATAGCGCGGCACGCCAGCGTCGTTGCGATACAGGAACAGTCGTGAGCTGCCGGCATCCACGACCACCGCATAGCGCTGGCTGGGGTCGAGCTGGAGCAGATTGGCCGGAATCGCATCGGTCGGTGGTGGTGCGCTATGACGTTGCAGGCGGGCGTTCGCTTCTTCGCGCAGATCGTTAAGCTTGTCATCGACGAAGGGGCTGCTGCCGATGCCGGCCAGCGGTTGCGCGCGCGCCATGAGCAGGTCGCCCTTGAGCAGATGGGCGAGGCGGTAATTCGGGCGATGGCTGAGCAGGGTGTCGACCAGCTTGTCGGCATCGGCCAGCCTGTCCTCGCGAATTGCAGTCACCGCGGCAACGATGACTTCCTCGGGGTGGGCCTTGTCGGACAGCAGCGCGCTTTGGACCAGGGCAGGTGCCAACAGCTTACCCTGCGGCCACTGCATGGAATTGGCGGCCGGGGCGAGATAGAGGCCGGCGGTGAGGCAGACGGCGATTTTCAACCAGGAACGGGACATGAGGTCTTATCCTACCCGCTCTTCTTGAATGAGCCAACGGCTACCATTTCTCTCCAGAATCAAGGTCTTGCCGGTGGAAGTTTCCAAACGATCTGAACGATAGCGCTGAATGAAGCGCACGGTGGCGCGCTCGCCATCGAGCTTGATGCGCAGCTTGTCGAGCTTGACGGAAATCTTCTTCGCGGCACTGATGCGCTCGCGGCGCTGTGTTTCCCAGCTGCTGCGGCTTTGTCCGGCCGGTTTGAAGTCGCGCGCATAGCTGGCCAGATAGGCGCTGACCCGCTTGTCCGACCAGGCATCGGCCCAGGCCAGCACGCTCTTCTGCACCGCGGCTTCCTGTTCCGCTTTGTCATCCCGAGCGGGCTCGGGCGGCTTGGCTGTGGCGGGAGCCGCCGGCTTGCTGACTTCTGCGGGTTTCGCCTGCGGGGTGGGGGCAGGCTTGCTGGCGGGAAGGCTGCTCGGCGGCATGGGTAGGGGCTTGTTGCTGGCAACGACCAGCGGCGCTTGGGTGGGCTGGGGCTTGGCGGTGCTGGCCACCACGCTGGCGGGAGGCGTACTGAGCGTCGGCGTGTTGCCGCGACTCAACAGGTCCTGCACCAGGGCCAGTTTGGTCTGGCTGATGGCGGCTGGCTTGGGGCGCGATACGCCGCTCTGCTTCTGTTCGACCACATCGCGCTGCAGGGCTTTCTCGTAGGCCTGTGCGGCCAGCTTTGCATACACATCGGCCAGATTGGCGTGCGCGGTGGCATAGGCAGGATTGGTCTGCAGCGCCATCTGCAAGGTGGTGCGCGCCCGATCGAGCTGGCCCTGCTGCGCATACAGGGCGGCCAGATTGTTATACGGCTCGGGTAGCTGCGGGTAATCGTTGGTCAGCGCGCTGAACACCTGAATCGCTTCGGCCTGGCGGCCCAGCGCGGCCAGCGCATTGCCGCGCAGCAGGCGCAGGCGGGCATCGCGCGGGGACTTAAGTAGCGCCTTGTCGGCGGCGGCCAAGGCGGCGCTGGCCTCGCCACGCTTGAGGTCGGCAGCAATTTCCTCAGCCACGCCAGCGTGGGCAGGCAGCAGCAGGGCTGCGCAGAGCATCAGACGGGCAATACGGAAAGCGGGCATTGGCTGGACGAGTGGGAGGCTGGCATACAAACTGTCGATTTTATCAGACTCCCCGCGCTCGCCGTGTTTGCCATGCTTGCTCATTTTCCCCCTGGTCTGCAGGCCATTCTGCTGCTGGTCTGCTCGAACATCTTCATGACCTTTGCCTGGTACGCGCACCTGAAGGATATGGCGGCCAAGCCCTGGTATATCGCCGCGCTCGCCAGCTGGGGCATCGCGCTGTTCGAATACCTGCTGCAGGTGCCGGCCAACCGCATCGGTTTCACTGTGTACGACCTTGCCCAGCTGAAGATCCTGCAAGAGGTGATCACGCTGAGCGTCTTCGTGCCCTTCGCGATCTTCTACATGGGTCAGCCCTTCAAATGGGATTTCGTTTGGGCCGGTTTATGCCTGATGGGCGCCGTGTACTTCATGTTCCGCGGCTGAAACCCGCGTATCGGTTAAAATCGCCGCATTGCACACACTTCAAAGCCTTGTCACTACATGAGCAACGATAACAACACGCCCGTCGTCAGCAATTTCATCCGCTCCGCCATCGATGCCGATCTGGCCAGTGGCAAGCATCAGCGCACCGTGACGCGCTTTCCGCCCGAGCCGAACGGCTATCTGCATGTCGGGCATGCCAAGTCCATCTGCCTGAACTTCGGCATCAAGGAAGACTACAAGGCGCGCGGCCTGGCGTCTGAATGCAATCTGCGCTTCGATGACACCAATCCAGAAAAGGAATCGGAAGAGTACGCGCTGAGCATTCAGGAAGACGTGCACTGGCTCGGCTATGAATGGGACGGCCAGGTACGCTGGGCCTCCGACTACTTTGAGCAGTTGTATCAGTACGCAGAAGAGCTGATCGGCAAAGGCCTCGCCTATGTGTGCGAGCTCAATGGCGAACAGATGCGCGAATACCGCGGCGACTTCGGCACGCCGGGCAAGAACAGCCCTTTCCGCGAGCGCAGCGTCGAAGAAAACCTGGCCTTGTTCCGCGCCATGCGCGCGGGCGAATTCGCCGATGGCAGCAAGACCCTGCGCCTGAAGATCGATATGGCTTCGCCGAATCTGAATATGCGCGATCCGGTCATCTACCGCATCCGCCGTGCGCATCACATCCGTACCGGCGATGCCTGGTGCATCTACCCGATGTATGACTACACGCATTGCATCTCGGATGCGCTCGAGGGCATCACTCATTCGCTGTGCACGCTGGAGTTCGCCGACCACCGCCCGCTCTACGACTGGGTGCTCGACCACATCAGCATCGACTGCCATCCGCAGCAGATCGAATTTTCGCGTCTGGAGCTGCTGTATGCGCTGACGTCGAAGCGCAAGCTCAACCAGCTGGTCAGCGAAGGCAAGGTCAGTGGCTGGGACGACCCACGCATGCCCACCGTCAGCGGCATGCGTCGTCGTGGTTACAGCCCGGCTGGTATCCGCCTGTTTGCCGAGCGTTGCGGCATCTCCAAGAGCGAGAACGTGATCGACTACGCCGTGCTGGAAGGCGCGGTACGCGAAACCCTGGAAGCAGAAGCGCCGCGCGTGATGGCCGTGCTTGATCCGATCAAGGTCACGCTGAGCAATTTCGAACCAGGCGTCAGCGGTAGCCGCAGCGCACCGTTTCATCCGCACCATCCCGAATTTGGCGAGCGTGAAGTGCCGCTGGCGGCCACGCTGTATATCGACCGCGACGATTTCGCCGAAGTACCGCCACCAGGTTGGCAGCGCCTGACCCTGGGAGGCGAGGTGCGTCTGCGCTACTCCTATGTGATCAAGTGCGATGAGGTGATCAAGGATGCGGATGGCCGCGTGGTGGAGCTCATCTGTTCGCTCGACCCGGCCACGCTGGGGCAGAACCCGGTCGGCCGCAAGGTCAAAGGCGTCATCCACTGGGTATCGGCCGAACATAGTGTCGCGGCCGAAGTGCGCCTCTACGACCGCCTGTTCACGGTTGAGCGCCCCGATGCGGTGCGTGGCGAAGACGGTCAGTACCTCGACTTCGTGCAGTTCCTCAATCCCGAGTCCTTCAAGACCGTGACCGCCCATGTGGAAGCCGCCGTGCAGGGCGCGGCGCCGGAAACCCGCTACCAGTTCGAACGGCTCGGCTACTTCGTTACCGATCGCCGCGACCATGTGCCGGGCAGCAAGCTGGTGTTCAACCGCACCGTGGGTTTGAAGGACAGTTGGGCTAAGTGATGTCGAACGCCCATCTGATCGCCCAGCTCGACTTCCTACTCGAGCTCGACAAGCTCAAGGCCATTCTGCGCCGTACACGCCCGGCTGGCATGCAGCGGCTGGAGAATTCGGCCGAGCATAGCTGGCATGTGGCGCTGATGGCCCTGCTGCTGGCCGAGCATGCCGAGCCGGCCGTGGATGCCGAGCGGGTGATGAAGATCCTCCTGCTGCACGATATCGTCGAGATTGATGCCGACGATACCTTTCTGTATGACGAGACGGGCACGCTGGAAAAGGTCGCCAAGGAAGAAGCGGCGGCCGAACGC
Organism: Chitinimonas taiwanensis DSM 18899; assembly: GCF_900119825.1. Taxonomy (GTDB): domain Bacteria; phylum Pseudomonadota; class Gammaproteobacteria; order Burkholderiales; family Chitinimonadaceae; genus Chitinimonas; species Chitinimonas taiwanensis. The sequence continues at coordinate 73,535 of NZ_FPKR01000015.1, forward strand.
ATCTTCGGCCTGTTGCCCGCGGCGCAGCGCGAGGCGTTTACCGCGCTCTGGCGTGAGTATGAGGACCGCGTGACGCCGGAGGGCAAATTTGCCTACGCCTGCGACCGGCTGCTGCCCATGCTGCAGAACCTGGCCAATCAGGGGCAGAGCTGGTTGGAGAATGGTGTGCGCTTCGAGCAGGTGATACGCAAGAACCTGCCAATCAAGGACGCGGCGCCCGGGCTGTGGGACTATGTCTTACCCCGCCTGGAGGCGGCGCGCGCGGCGGGCTGGTTGGCCTGAGCGCGTGAGCATCAAACGATCAAGGCAGCCCCAGGGCTGCCTTGATCGTTTATAACGCGCTGGTCGCGCGCGAGGTTTGCGCCTGCTTTACCGCGGCCTGCAAGTCGGGCGGCGCATCAATGCCCATCGAGACATAGATGCTGCTCAGCTTGTCTACGCCGATCTGGGCCGGCCGCACCCATTCGCTGGGCACATACAGCAGTCCGCCTCCAATGGGGACCGGGGCTGTTGGCACCAGGATGGCCAAGTAGGGCCGCCCATCGATATGCACGGGCTCGGGATTGGGCAGCAGGGCCAGCACGGCTGCACCATCGCCGCTGAACAGGCACCAGACCGGGCTCATGGCAGTGATATCGGCGCCATCCTTCTGATCAAGCAGTCCGACGAAGCGGTCGGCCAGGTTGTACAGGCTGCCAATCAAGGGGATGCGTCGCAGGGTCAGGTCGATCAAGGCATCGATATGCCGGCGCAAGCTCGACTGCACCAGCACACCGAGCGGATAGATAAGCAGCAGAAGCAGCAGGATGCCCAGGCCGTATTCGAGATAGGGCTGGCGGGCGAAGGGCTGGCCTAGCCAGCTGAGCAGGCTGCCGACCACGCTGCCCGGCCCCAGATAGTGGTAGAGCAGCTGGCCAGTCCAAACAAGCAGGCCGACGGTCAGAACGAGTGGTAGCAGGGCAAGCAGGCCGGCCAGCCAGGTGGCGGACAGGCGGCGAAACGGTTGGCTGGGCATGACAAAACACGGGCTGGACGATGGCGGCGAGCATAGGCCAGCGCGCGGCTTTTGTCCCGCATGGCTGGGAGGGTAGGGGGCCGGGCTGGCATAATGCGCGCCTGAATCCTCCCATTTCCATACCGAGCCGCACTGGCGGCCGGGGACCGCCATGAGCCAACTCCAGAACGACACCTTCCTGCGCGCCCTGCTGCGTGAGCCGACCGACTACACGCCACTCTGGCTGATGCGCCAGGCTGGCCGCTATCTGCCTGAATACCGCGCCACCCGCGCACGCGCTGGCAGCTTTCTTGATCTGTGCAAGAACACCGAACTGGCGACCGAGGTGACCTTGCAGCCGCTCGAACGCTATCCGCTCGACGCCGCCATCCTGTTTTCCGACATCCTGACTGTGCCCGATGCGATGGGCCTGGGCCTCTATTTCGCCGAAGGTGAAGGCCCGAAGTTCGAGCGCCCGCTGCGCGATGAGGCGGCGATCCGCGCCCTGCGCGTGCCGGATATGGCCAAGCTGCAGTATGTGTTCGATGCGGTCAGCAGCATCCGCAAAGCGCTCCAGGGTCGTGTACCGCTGATCGGCTTCTCCGGCAGCCCTTTCACCCTGGCCTGCTATATGGTCGAGGGCGGTGGTTCGGATACCTTCAGTAAGATCAAGACGCTGATGTATGACCGCCCCGATCTCATGCACCACATCCTGGCCGTGAATGCCGAGGCGGTGACCCAGTACCTGAATACCCAGATCGAGGCCGGTGCACAGGCCGTGCAGATCTTCGATAGCTGGGGCGGGGCGCTGGCCTATGGCAAGTACCAGGAATTCTCCTTGCGCTATATGCAGCAGATCGTGGCCGGCCTCAAACGTCAGCACGATGGGCGCCAGGTGCCGGTCATTGTGTTCACCAAGGGTGGTGGTCTGTGGCTGGAAGACATTGCCAACTGCGGTTGCGATGCGATTGGCCTGGATTGGACCGTCGACCTTGCCGATGCGCGCCGTCGCGTGGGTGACAAGGTGGCGCTGCAGGGCAATCTCGACCCGAACGCCTTGTTTGCCAATCCGAAGGCCATCGAGGGTGAGGTCGAGCGTTTGCTCGCCAGCTTCGGCCATGGCAATGGGCATGTCTTCAATCTTGGCCATGGCATTTCGCAGTTCACCCCGCCCGAGCATGTGACCGCACTGGTGGATGCCGTTCATCGGCATTCGCGCGCCTACCACGCAGCTTGAGCAAATGCACCAAGAGTGGGCGAGCGATTGTCCTAGCCCACTCGCGCAGTGCCGTGCGCAATGCCAGAAAAAACAGGCACTTAATCGCAGTTGTTCAAGTAAAGCACGGGGAATGGCGGCTAAGTTATGCACAGTGGCCTTCACTGCACCGCGCCAGCTTGTCAAGTCGTGATGTGCGCTGCCTTGATTCGGTGCATTTTTAACAAGTTATTGATTTTTAAGAATTTATTTCCAAGCCTATTTTTTGGGCAAGCCAGCATTTCTCCTGTTGCTACGGGGGTTTACCGAGTTTCCCCAAACTTGCCCACAAAGTTATCCACAGAAAATGTGGACAGTCGCAAAAGCCCTGTTGCGACGGGTGTTTAGGCCTCTTTGGCGGTCCCGAAAATTGTTTGCTTGACAGCCCATGCCCTATCTTCGCGTTGCCCTCGATGTCCCACTGCCCCGCCTGTTCGATTACTGGCTGGATAGCGCCACCCCGGCCGATATTGGCCGGCGCGTGGTGGTGCCATTCGGAAGCCGCCGGCTGGTGGGCGTGGTGCTGGCGATACTGGCCGAGCCCGAATACGAGGCCAGCGCGATCAAGCCGGCCGAGGCGGTACTCGACGATATGCCAGCCTTGCCGGCGCCTGTGCTCGGGTTATTCCAGTTCTGTGCCGACTACTATCAGCACCCGCTCGGCCAGGTCGTGCATACCGCGCTGCCGACCCGTTTTCGCGACCCTAACCCCTACCGGGTGGCCGAGGCCTTGCGTTACCACGCACTCGATAGCGTGGCCCTGCAGGCCCAGGTGCCCAAGCGCGCTGCCCTGCAGCAGCGTCTGGCACAGCTGCTGGCCACGCCGCGTAGCGAGGCCGAGTTGCGCGCCGCGGGCGGCACGGCCTGGAAAACCGTGCAAGCCTGGCTGCAGGATGGCCGTGTACGGGCCGAGCAGCTGCAGCCCGGTGCTAGCGTGGCTGCGCCCGGTCCGGCGCTGAATATCGAGCAGGCCGAGGCCGTGCAGGCGATCAGCGCTGCACAGGGCTTTGCGGCCTTCTTGCTGCACGGCATTACTGGCAGCGGCAAGACCGAGGTCTATCTGAATGCGATTGCTGCCGTGCTGGCGCGGGGCGAGCAGGCGCTGGTGCTGGTGCCGGAAATCAATCTGACCCCGCAGCTCGAGGCGCGCTTCCTGCGCCGCTTTCCGGGCGTGGACATCGTCAGCCTGAACAGCGCTGTGGCTGATGGCGAGCGGGCGGCCGGCTGGGTGCGCGCCGCGCGCGGCGAGGCCAGCATCGTGCTCGGTACACGCCTGGCGGTGTTCACGCCGGTACCGCGCCTGGGCCTGGTGGTGGTGGATGAGGAACACGACGCGAGCTTCAAGCAGCAGGATGGTCTGCGTTACTCGGCGCGTGATGTGGCCGTCTACCGGGCGCGCCAGGCTGGTGTACCCATCGTGCTCGGCTCGGCCACCCCGGCGCTGGAAAGCTGGCAGAACGCCGAGGCCGGCCGCTACCGCCATCTGCGCCTCAGTCAGCGCGCGGTGGTCGGAGCCCAGCCGCCGCAGTGGCGGCTGCTGTCCACCAAGCGCCAGCCGCTGCAGGATGGCCTGCATGCGCGCACCCTGGCTGCGCTGGGCGAGCGCCTAGCGCGCGGCGAACAGGCGCTGGTTTTCCTGAACCGGCGCGGCTATGCACCAGTCATGCACTGCGGTGAATGCGGCTGGATGGCGGCCTGCACACGCTGCTCGGCCCGGCTTACCGTGCACCTGCGCGAGCGCACGCTGCGTTGCCACCATTGCGGTGACGAGGCGCCGCTGCCGCGTGTCTGCCCAGGCTGTGGCAACCAGGACATGAAGCCGCTGGGGCAGGGCACTCAGCGCCTGGAAGACACGCTGGCCGAGCGTTTTCCCGGCGCACGCATCCTGCGCATCGATCGTGACAGCACGCGCCGCAAGGGCAGCTTCGAGGCGGCGCTGCAGGCCGTGCATGCGGGCGAGGTGGATATCCTGATAGGCACCCAGATGCTGGCCAAGGGGCATGACTTCCCGAACCTGACCCTAGTGGCCGTGGTGGGCGCCGATAGCGGTCTCTATTCGGCCGACTTCCGCGCCAGCGAGCGCCTGTACGCGCAGCTGGCCCAGGTGGCTGGTCGCGCCGGACGGGCCGATAAGCCAGGCGAGGTGATTCTGCAGACCGACTTTCCCGAACACCCGCTCTACCAGGCCCTGCTGGATGACGATTACGCGGCCTTTGCCGCCACCGAACTGGCCGAGCGCAAGCTGGCTGGTTTCCCACCTTTTCTGCACCAGGCCGTACTGCGCGCCGAGGCCGACCGGTTGGACGATGCGCTGGCCTGGTTGCGTCAGGCTGCGCTACTGGCGCCACTGTCCGAGGCGGTTACGGTCTGGGACCCGGTGGCGGCCGGCATGATGCGCCTTGCCAATCGCGAACGTGCCCAGCTGCTCGTACAGTCGACCGCGCGTAGCCGCCTGCTGGCCTTCCTGGCCGAATGGATGGTGGCGCTGCGCGCGCAGAAGGCGGGCAAGGTGCGCTGGTCGCTTGACGTCGACCCGCTGGAGCTGTGATGCGACGCTGGCTGGCCATCTGCCTATGGAGTCTGCCCCTGCTTGGCCAGGGTGAAGACGTAATGGATGAATATGAACCCATCGCCCTGGATGGATCGCGTCTGGGCTGGCAGGTGGATGGCAGCCAGCGCGAGGCGGTGCGCCTGTTCTACAGCGTGCGCTACCCAAGCCCGGCCGTAGCCAACTTCTGGCAGGGTAGCCTGGCCGATTGCCAGCCGGGTGAAACCCTCCCTGCGCACCGTCTGGCCACCCTGCGGCGCATCAACTGGTATCGCGCCATGGCCGGCTTGCCGGCCGATCTGCGCGAGGATCTGGCCGCCACACCCAAGGCGCAGGCCGCTGCCCTGGTGGCCGCCGCCAATGGCCGCATCAGCCATGAGCTGAGGCCTGACTGGCGCTGCGCCACGCCCGAAGCGCAGCAGGGCGCACGGTTTTCCGCCATGGCCCTGGGGGTGAGCGGCGTGCAGGCGGTGGATGCCTTCATGCGCGACGCCGGCGCGCAGAATGTCGGCGCCAATCACCGCCGCTGGCTGCTTTACCCGCAGACCATGCGCATCGGCGTGGGCGATGTGGACGGGCCGACGCCTGCCCAGCGTGCCAGCGCCTTTACCGCTTTCGACGAGATGTATAGCGGCAACCGCCCACCTTTGGCGCGTGACTTCGTGGCCTGGCCGCCACCTGGCTGGGTGCCGTATCCGGTGGTGTTTGCGCGCTGGTCGCTGTCGCTGCCCCAGGCTGATTTCCGCGCCGCGCGGGTCAGCATGCTGCGTGATGGCGTGCCGGTGGCGGTGCAGCAGGAGCCACCCAGTGCCGCGGCGGGCGAGCCTACCCTGGTGTGGCTGGCCGAGGGCCTGGGCGATGGCGCGAGCTGGCCATGCCCGGCGCGTGATACCCGCTACCAGATCCGGGTCGAGCAGATCCGCCAGGGTGAGACCGAGCGGCAGATCGAATACGAGGTCATGGTGTTCGACCCGGACACCGCGCATGCCAGCCGGCACGAGGCCCGCGTATTGGGCCCGGCGCAGACCGCGCTGAGCGGCGCGCTTTTCAGCGTGCCCGCTCTGCCTGGCGCTACCGGCCAGCAGTGGCGCGCACTGCGCGTGACCGCCTGGGCGCCGCAGGATAGCGCCGAAGCGGATCTGGGCAATTGGCGTTACCAGGGCGCAGGCGGCTATGCCACGCTTAGCACGCGCCAGCCCGGCGTGGACTTACAGTCATTCCGTCTTGCCCACCGTCATATGGGGGACGAAGTGCTGGAGTTGGCCGATTCGCCCGTGCTGGGCGCTGCCGCCGCGCTGACCTTCCGCAGCCGGCTAGGCATTGCCGGCGCCGACGAGCAGGCGCTGGTGGAAATTCGCCCCGAGGGTCAGGCGCATTGGACGGTGCTGACCACGCAGCGCAGTGCGGGCGAGTCGCGCGCGGTGGATGCGCTCTGGCGTGAGCAGCGCATCGATCTGCGCGACTATGCGCAGCGCCGCGTGCAGCTGCGCTTTCGTTACCGTTTTGACCATGGCGCCTTCTATTCGCCCGAGGATGGGCGGGTCGGCTGGTTTCTGGACGACATCCGCCTTGAGGATGCCTTCCGTGTGCTGGCCAGCACTGAACCGGCGCGTGTCGAGGCCGGTCAGTTCCTGTTTGCACCCGATCAGCCCGGCGCCTGGCGTCTGCAGGCGCGCCCGCTCGTCTATCGCGCGGCGGGCGAATGGGGGGCGCTATGGCCCGTGCAGGTCGATTGAATGAGAGGTGACGATTTGTTGTGTCGATATCTGCTGGGTGGGCTACGCGCCTGCCTGGGGCTGCTGCTGGCGGGCGCCGCATTGGCCGAGCTACCCGAGTCGGTGGCGGCGCGCCTGCGGGCCGTCAAGCTGCCCGAGAGCGCGCTCAGCGCACTGGTGATGCCGCTGGATGGCGGCCCGGCCCGCCTGCGTCATCAGGCCGAGCTGCCGGTCAACCCGGCTTCCACCATCAAGCTCCTGACCACGCTGGCGGCGCTGGAGACCTTGGGGCCGACCTTTACCTGGCGCACCGGCTTCTATACCGATGGTGTGCAGCAGGGCGATACCCTGCACGGGCATCTGTACCTGAAGGGCGGCGGCGACCCGCGCCTGACCTATGAGCGCGTCTGGCAGCTGCTGCGCGAGCTGCGCAACCGCGGCCTGCGCCGTATCGACGGCGATCTGGTGCTCGACCGCAGTTATTTCCAGCTGCCGGCGAGCGAGGACGGTGATTTCGACGAGCAGCCTGAGCGTGCCTATAACGTGGCGCCCGATGCGCTGCTGATGAACTTCAAAGCCTTGCGCTTTGATATGGAAAGCGATGCGCGCGGCGTGCAGGTGCGCGTCGAGCCCGCCCTGGCCGGCATCCGCGCCGGCAGTGTGCAACGGGTACGCACGGGCGACTGCGCGAGCTGGTCGCGCGGTTGGGCGCGGCCACAGATCAGCAGCCTGAGCGATGGCGGGCTGGATGTGCAGCTGCAGGGCAGCTTTCCGCCCAATTGCCGTGCCAGCCGCTATCTGGGTGTGCTCAGCGCGCCCGACTTCGCCAGCCAGCTGACCCGCAGCCTGTGGGCGGAGCTGGGTGGCGAGATTGTCGGCAGCACGCGCGAGGCCAGCGTGCCGCCCGAGGCGCGTCTGCTGGCCGAGCAGCTGTCGGCGCCCCTGGCCGAGCAGATCCGCGATGTGAACAAGCTGTCGAATAACACCATGGCGCGCGCCATTTTGCTGACCCTGGGTGCTGAACGCCCGCAGGCCGGCTTGGACAGCCAGGCCGCCGGCCAGGCCGCGGTGCAGGCCTGGCTGGCTAGCCAGGCACTGCACTTCCCCGAGCTGGTGTTGGAAAACGGCGCGGGGCTATCGCGTACCGCGCGCATCAGTGCCGAGCATCTGGGCCAGCTGCTGCTGGCGGGCCAGCGCAGCGCTTTTGCGCCGGAATTCCTGGCCAGCCTGCCCATCGTCGGCCTCGATGGCACCATGCGCCGGCGCCTGAACAATAGCGAGGTAGCTGGCCGCGCGCGCATCAAGACCGGTACCCTGAACGATGTGAAAGCGATTGCCGGCTATCTGCGCGATAGCGCCGGGCGCGACTGGATCGTGGTTGGCCTGCTCAACCACCCGCGCGCCGAGGCCGGCCAGGCTGCGCTCGACGCACTGCTTGAATGGGCAGCCCTGCCCGCAAACCCAAACCCCGAGACCGCCGCACCATGAAATACCACGATCTGCGCGACTTCATTGCCCAGCTGGAAGCGATGGGCGAACTCAAGCGCATCAAGACCCCGGTTTCCAGTCACTTGGAAATGACCGAGATCTGCGACCGCGTATTGCGTGCCGAAGGCCCGGCCCTGCTGTTCGAGAATGTGCCCGGCCACAGCATGCCGGTGCTCGGCAATCTGTTCGGCACCCCGCGCCGTGTGGCGCTCGGGATGGGCGCGCAGGAAGTCAGTGCGCTGCGCGAAATCGGCAAGCTGCTCGCCTATCTGAAGGAACCCGAGCCGCCCAAGGGCTTCAAGGATGCCTGGGAGAAATGGCCGATTCTGAAGCAGGTGCTGAATATGGCGCCCAAGGTGCTGAAGAAGGCGCCATGCCAGGATGTGGTGTGGGAGGGCGAGGCGGTCGATCTGCACCGTATCCCGATCCAGCACTGCTGGCCTGGCGATGTGGCGCCCTTGATTACCTGGGGCCTGGTGGTCACGCGCGGGCCGCACAAGCCGCGCCAGAACCTCGGCATCTATCGCCAGCAGCTGATCGGCAAGCGCCAGCTGATCATGCGTTGGCTCGCCCACCGCGGCGGCGCACTCGACTTCCGCGAGCATGCGATCAAGCATCCGGGTACGCCGTTTCCGATCTCGGTGGTGCTCGGCTGCGACCCGGCCACCATACTCGGTGCGGTCACGCCGGTGCCCGATTCGCTGTCTGAATACCAGTTTGCTGGCCTCTTGCGTGGCAGCAAGACCGAGCTGGTCAAGTGCATCGGCAATGATCTACAGGTGCCGGCCAGCGCCGAAATCGTGCTGGAAGGCCATATCGAGCCGGCCGAGAAGGGTTGGAGCGGCGTGAGCGAGGCGGGCGTGCCGATGAAGGAGATCGGTGGCTATCTGCATGCGCTGGAAGGCCCGTATGGCGACCACACCGGCTACTACAACGAGCAGGACTGGTTCCCGGTGTTCACGGTGGCGCGTATCACCACACGGCCCGATCCGATCTACCACAGCACCTATACCGGCAAACCGCCCGATGAGCCGGCCGTGCTGGGGGTGGCCCTGAACGAGGTGTTCGTGCCCATTCTGCAAAAGCAGTTTCCCGAGATCGTCGACTTCTACCTGCCGCCCGAAGGCTGCTCGTACCGGATGGCCATCGTCAGCATCAAGAAGGCCTACCCGGGTCACGCCAAGCGGCTGCTGTTCGGCGTGTGGTCCTTCCTGCGCCAGTTCATGTACACCAAGTTCATCATCGTGGTGGACGACGATGTGGACACGCGCGACTGGAAGGAGGTGATCTGGGCGATTACCACACGCATGGACCCCACACGCGATACCACGCTGGTGGACAGCACGCCGATCGACTATCTGGACTTTGCCTCGCCGGTATCGGGCCTGGGTTCCAAGATGGGCCTGGATGCCACCAATAAATGGCCGGGCGAGACCACGCGCGAATGGGGCGTGCCGATCAGCCACGATGCGGCAGTCAGCGCCAAGGTGGATGCGATCTGGGCTGAACTCGGCCTGTAAGCCAAGCGCAAGCCGAAACGAGGCCGGCCATCTGCGCGCTGCAGATGGCCGGCCCTGGTCTTTTGGCACTGTCCTGGTGCAAAAATCAAAAAATGGAGTTTTTGCTCGCGACGTGGCGCAGCTTGGCGAGTGGCCAGGTGGCCGCTGCAAGCACCGGGACGGCGATCAGCCCAGGAACTGGTTCGGGTAGTGCTCGTCCAGCAGCTGACGACAATCGACCACACGCAGGTCGTTGTCCTTGGCGAAGCTCATCAGGAAGCTGTAGACACGCGGGTCCACCTTTTCCAACTGCTTGTCGATGGCAACGCAGCGGATGTTTTCCATCACCATCGGGCGGACATAGGGGGCGTAGGACAGTTTCTGGTCCATGCCGAAAGTCGAAAGAATGCCGGATAGGCGCTCTGCCCAGTCAGACGGGCGAAATTCACGGCCACTTTTGGTCAGGCCTTGGATGATGACTTCGTACGGGTTGCAAATCATCTGTTATGTGCTTGGGTAGGTGCTTTGGATTATTCTTGCTGGCTGGCGCGGCGATCCCGCCCACTACCAAAGAATAGAAGGGGAGACATGAAATGCCGAAACCGGTGAGCCGTATTTTACTGGTAAACGACGAGAAGCTGGTGCTCAAAGCACTTGTTAAGGGGCTGAACGCCGCGGCTCGTCAGCTGGACAACCCGCTGGGCATTACCTTTGCCGGCGTGGAGAGCAGCGCCGAGGCGCTGGCTGCGATCCAGGCCGATGGGGAGATCCAGGCGGTGATCGTGGATGACCAGCTGCCCGGCGACAGCGGCAAGGCACGCGGCAAACAGCGCCTGAGCGCGCTGAATCTGGTGCACGAAATCCACGCACTGCGTCCCGAACTCGATGTGTATGTGCTGATTGCGCAGGAGAACGAGGACGAGGTGGTCAACACCCTGCTGTGCGAGACCGTGGATGGTTATTTCTACCGCGATGACCCTGACTATCTTGGCTGGTACCGCATCCTGAATGCTCAGCTGCAAGAGCGCGCGCACACGCCGTTCTACGACAAGCTCAAGCAATACGTGTTCATGGCCAAGGATGCCTGGCACACCCCGGGCCACAGCTCGGGCGACAGCTTGCGCGGCAGCCCCTGGGCCGAAGATTTCTATGAATTCATGGGCGAGCACATCTTCAAGGGCGACCTGTCCTGTTCGGTGCCCATGCTCGATTCGCTGCTGCACCCGACCGGCATCATCGAGGAGGCACAGCAGATCGCCGCCAAGGCCTTTGGCGCGCGGCGCACCTTCTTTGCCACCAATGGCACCTCCACCGCCAATAAGGTGATTCTGCAGACCCTGCTGGCGCCTGGCGACAAGCTACTGCTCGACCGCAACTGCCACAAGTCGGTACACCACGGCGTGGTGATTTCCGGCGCGCTGCCCGTGTATCTCGATTCGAGCACCAATGAGGAATACGGCCTGTTCGGCCCGGTGCCCAAGGCGGTGATCTTCCGCGCCATCGAGGCGAACAAGGATGCGCGCGCAATGATTCTGACCTCGTGCACCTACGACGGTCTGCGCTATGACCTCAAGCCCATCATCGAAGCCGCGCACCAGCACGGCATCAAGGTGATCATCGACGAGGCCTGGTATGGTCATGCGCGCTTTCACCCTGAGTTCCGCCCCACCGCGCTCGAATGCGGCGCCGATTTCGCCACCCAATCCACCCATAAAGTGATGAGTGCGTTCTCGCAGGCCTCGATGATCCATGTGAACGACGCGAGCCTCGATGAGCATGTGTTCCGCGAGAACTACAATATGCACACGTCCACCAGCCCGCAGTACAGCATGATCGCGAGCCTGGACGTCGCGCGTAAGCAGATGAGCATGGAAGGCTACAAGTTGCTCAGCCGCACGCTAGCGCTGGCGGCCGAGCTCAAGGAGCTGATCAATGCCACCGGCGTGTTCCGCGTGCTGGAGCTCGACGACCTGCTGCAGGACGAGGTGAAGGGCGATGGCGTGCGCCTCGATCCGACCAAGATCACCGTGGATATCTCGGCCTGCGGCTACACGGTGGACGAGCTGCAGAAGCTGCTGTTCGAGCGCTTCAATATTCAGATCGAGAAATCGACCTTCAACACGATCACCCTGCTGCTGACCATCGGCACCACCAAGAGCAAAGTGTCGCGTTTGTACGACGCGCTGATGCGCATCAGTCGCGAGGGGCGCGCACCGCGTCGCCTGTATCGCACCCCGGCGATTCCGCACTTCACTAGCCTCAAATACCTGCCGCGCGATGCGTTTTACTGCGGTGGACAACTTGCCCCGCTGCTGGACGAAGCCGACCAGGTCAACGCCAAACTGGCCGGCCGGATTAGCGCTGACCAAATCGTGCCTTATCCACCTGGCATACCGGTGCTGGTGCCGGGCCAGGTTATTACCCCCGAGATCATCAGTTACCTGGTCAACCTGCTGCGTAGCCAAAAGCAGGTCGAACTGCATGGGGTGGTGTTCGACGGCTGGCTGCCCTGTATCCGCGTGTTGACCGATGCCGACGAACAGGGGCTGCGCCCGCTGGACGCCGAGGTTTGAAACGCGGATGCTAGGCGGATAATGAAACACTTATCGACAGCCAAGGCGACCGAACTGGCTGAGCTGGACCGCTTGAATGCCGAAGCTTGGCACAGCCAGTACGGAGACCCCCTGCACGGCCGCGAGCTGGCCGAGCAGGTGCGTCTGCGCGCGCGCGCGCTGGGTGATGCGCGTCGCGAGGCCTTCGCCAGGCTGACCCTGGCCAGCTACCAGATGCGCCATGGCGACCGCGCGCTGGCCGAGGCGGAGTTTCATGCGCTCAAGCGTCAATTCGAGCAGAGCGGTGATCTGCTCGGCCAGATGCGCGCAAGCTTCGGCATCTCGGCCCTGTATGGGCGTGCCGGGCGGGTCGAGGAATCGTATGCGGAGCTGATCTGCTATCTGGCCGATCTGAACGACGCCGACCCGGTCGATGCGACCATGATCTTCAATGCGCTGGGCGCCAGCAGCGTGGATGCCGGCCAGCTCGACGAGGGCATGCGCCATTACTACCGCGCGCTACGTGCGGCGCGCCAGCTTGACTCGCCTGACCATCTGGCCCTGGTGCTGTCTAATCTGGGCGATGCCCAGCACGGTGCGGGCAATTACGAGGATGCGATCCGCTTCCTGGTCGAGGCGGACAGCATGGTGGCGCGCTCGCGCCTGGCGGCGTTGGCGCCGATGGTGGCCAGCAATCTGGCCATGTGCCAGCTGGCCATCGGCGCGCATGAGGCCGCGTACGAGACGATTTCCCCCTATCTGGACATGAATGCGCACACGGTGCGTATCGGCCGCTCGGATGCCGCCTTCTTCCAGGCGATTGCCGCGCACACCTTTGCCGCACACAGCGATTGGCAGCAGGCGCGTGCCATGCTGGATAAGTCGCTGCAGTCGGCTGAGCAAAGTGGCGACGTCAAGGTGGTCACGCATTGCTTCTGGGTGCTCGGTCTGGTCGAGCGCGGTTGCGGTCATCTGGAAGAAGCGCTGGCCGCGCTACGCGAAGCGCAGAACCGTCTCGACCAGCAGCACGATCCTTATTACCAGATCCAGATTCCACGTGAACTGGCCCGCACCCATGCGGCGCTTGGCCAGTGGCATGAGGCCTATATCGCCATGGAGCGCTACCAGCAGTACTACCAGCGCATCCAGGGCAGTGCCGCGCGGGCGCGCACTCAGATGACGCAGATCCAGAGCGAGCTGAGCGAAGCCGAGCGCGAGCGCGATTTCGCACGCGTCAAACAGGCCGAGGCCGAACGCGCGCGCGCCGAGCTGGAGATGCTTAACCGCGAGCTGGCGGCCAAGGTGGTGGAGATTGAGCGACTGCAGGAGCAGCTGCGCGAGCAGGCCATCCGCGACCCGCTCACCGATCTGTACAACCGCCGCTATCTGCAGCAGGCGCTGGCCAGCGAGTTGCAGCTGGCCGAGCGCCGTCACTACCCGCTCTGCGTGGTATTGATCGATCTCGACCACTTCAAGTCGGTCAATGACCGGCATGGTCACCCGGTCGGTGACCAGGTGCTGATCGAATTGGCCAATCTGCTGCGCGCCAATATCCGTGGTTCGGACTTTGCCTGCCGTTTCGGCGGCGAGGAGTTCTGTCTCGTACTGTCCGATATCGGCCAGGAACTGGCGCTGACGCGCACGCAGAGCTTGCTGGCGGCATTCTCTGCCCTGCAGTTATGCAGCGGCTTAAGCGGACAGACCTTCTCTGCCGGCATTGCCCAGTATCCGCTGCATGGGCACGATGCGCAGGCGCTGCTGCGGGTGGCCGACCAGGCGCTCTACCGTGCCAAGGCGGCCGGGCGCAACCAGGTGCTCCTGGGCGGACAGTAGGTGGATTGTCGGCTGCGCCCGACATGTCCATATTCCATAAATTCGTGTCGCATAGCTGAAAATCCTGCTTGACCAGCGCTTGCTGCATCGGGGAAGCTCAAACCTTTTCCCGTTTCGCAACAAACCCCTAAGGTTCCAGCATGAGCGTCAGGCACTTTCTCCAGTTCACCGACTTTACCCGCGACGAGTACGAGCACCTGTTCGCGCGCAGCCGAGTACTGAAAGATCGTCTGCGCCGAGGCGAGCTGTATCAGCCGCTGGTGGGCAAGACTCTGGCGATGATCTTCGAGAAGAGCTCGACCCGCACGCGCGTGTCCTTCGAAGCCGGCATGAATCAGTTCGGCGGCCATGCCATGTTCCTGGCTAGCAAGGACACCCAGCTTGGGCGCGGCGAGCCGATCGAGGACGTGGCACGCGTGATCGGCCGCATGTGCGATATCGTCATGCTGCGCACCTATGAGCAGCGCATCGTCGATACCTTCGCCGCCTACTCGAACGCGCCGGTCATCAATGGCCTGACCAATGAATACCACCCCTGCCAGACCCTGGCCGACATCTTCACCTATATCGAGCACCGCGGTTCGATCGAGGGCAAGACCGTGGCCTGGATCGGCGACAGCAACAATATCTCGCGCACCTGGCTGCAGGCGGCCAAGATCTTCAACTTCAAACTGCGCCTCGCCTGCCCCAAGGGGTATGAGATGCAGGTGATCGATGGCATCCACTACGGTAGTGAGCATTTCGAGCAGACCAATGATCCGCGTGCAGCGGCCGAGGGCGCCGACCTCGTGTCCACCGATGTGTGCGTGTCCATGGGCTATGAGCGCGAAAGCCTGCAACGACGCGTCGACTTCCTGAATTACAAGGTCAGCAGCGAGCTGATGAAATTGGCCGATAAGGATGCGGTCTTCATGCACTGCCTGCCGGCCCATCGCGGCGAGGAAGTCGACCCCGAGGTGCTGGACGGCCCGCAGTCCATCGTCTGGGACGAAGCCGAGAACCGTATGCACACGCAGAAGGCGCTGATCGAATTCCTGCTGCTGGGCCGCGTGGACAATTAAGCCATGCCGCATATCGTCATCGAATACAGCGACAACCTGCCCGAGGCTCCCGATTTCCGCGCGCTGTTCGCCGAGTTGCATGGCGCGCTGGTCGGCCTGGGTGATGTGAAGCTGAACGACATCAAGAGCCGCGCCATCAAGCTCAGCGACTGGTATGTGGGCGATGGTGCGGCCAGCCATGCCTTCGTGCATGTGAAGCTGCATCTGATCAATCGCCGCACGGTTGAATTCAAACGACGAGCCGTGGCGGCCATGCAGACCGTGGTCGCCGCCCATTTTGCGCGCGCACTGGCCGAGCGCCAGTGCCAGCTGTGTTTTGAAACCATCGATATCGATGGCGAGACCTACGCCAAGACCGTCTCGCCGCAACTTTGAACTGAAGCAGGAAGCTCCCATGTCCGACATCAAGAAAGTCGTCCTCGCCTATTCGGGCGGCCTCGATACCTCCGTCATCCTCAAGTGGCTGCAAGACACCTACCAGTGCGAAGTGGTCACCTTCACCGCCGATATCGGCCAGGGTGAAGAGCTGGAGCCGGCGCGCGCCAAGGCGCTCAAGTTCGGCATCAAGCCGGAGAACATCTATATCGACGACCTGCGCGAAGAGTTCGTGCGCGACTTCGTGTTCCCGATGTTCCGCGCCAATACCGTTTACGAAGGCGAATACCTGCTCGGTACCTCGATCGCCCGCCCGCTGATCGCCAAGCGCCAGATCGAGATCGCCAACGCCACCGGCGCCGATGCGGTGTCGCACGGCGCCACCGGCAAGGGCAATGACCAGGTGCGTTTCGAACTGGGTTACTACGCGCTTAAGCCCGGTGTGAAGGTGATTGCCCCGTGGCGTGAGTGGGATCTGCTCTCGCGCGAAAAGCTGCTTGCCTATGCCGAAGCAGCCGGCATCGATATCGATATGAAGCATAAGCAGGGTGGCGCACCGTACTCGATGGACGCCAATCTGCTGCATATCAGCTTCGAAGGTCGTCATCTGGAGGACCCCAAGGCCGAGGCCGAGGAAAGCATGTGGCGCTGGACCGTCTCGCCCGAGGCGGCCCCTGATGCGGCCGAGTATGTGGACCTCGAATTCGAGCGCGGCGATGTGGTGGCGGTGAACGGCGTGCGCCTGAAGCCGCATGAAGTGCTGGCCAAGCTCAATGAACTCGGCGGCCGTAACGGTATCGGCCGTCTGGATCTGGTCGAGAACCGCTATGTGGGCATGAAGAGCCGCGGCTGCTACGAAACCCCGGGCGGCACGATTCTGCTCAAGGCCCATCGCGGCATTGAATCGATTACCCTCGACCGCGAAGTAGCGCATCTGAAGGACAATCTGATGCCGCGCTATGCCGAGATCATTTACAACGGCTACTGGTGGAGTCCTGAGCGCCGCGCCATTCAGGCGCTGATCGACCAGACCCAGGAACGCGTGAACGGCTGGGTACGCGTCAAGCTATACAAGGGCAGCGTCAGCGTGGTCAGCCGCGATTCGAAGGATTCGCTGTTCGACCAGACCATTGCCACCTTTGATGATGATGGCGGCGCCTACAACCAGAAGGATGCCGAGGGCTTCATCAAGCTGAACGCCCTGCGCATGCGCATCGCCGCCGCCAAGCGCGGTTGATAGCCTGGCGGGCAAGCGCTGACCTTGCCGCCGGTAAACCCTAACAGGCTCACGCTACGGCGTGGGCCTGTCTGTTTTTGGGCGCAGCCAAGGACTGGGCGTTTTCAGATTGGGGGCGGGCAGGGTAGATTGGCCGGCATTCGAAAAGCCGCCATCTGGCGGGCTGGGGGAGAGCATGCGGCGCGTGGCGGTCTGGCTGAAGTGGACGGTGGGGATGGTGCTCGGGCTGAGCTTGCTGGCGGCGCTGACCCTGTGGCTATTCCTGCGTGGCAGCCTGGCCAAGCTCGATGGCCAGCAGGTATTGGGCGGCTTGCAGGCGGCGGTCAGCGTGACGCGCGATGCGCTTGGTGTGCCGACCGTGCGCGGCACCAATCGGCTCGATATTGCCCAGGCCACCGGCTATCTGCATGCGCAGGAGCGCTTCTTCCAGATGGATCTGCTGCGCCGCGTGGCGGCCGGCGAGCTGGCTGGTCTGGTGGGGGCGGCCGCGCTCGATACCGACCGTGCCCATCGCCTGCACCGCTTCCGCGCGCGCGCCGAGCAGGCACTGGCTCGCCTGAGCGAGGCCGACCGCAGCCTGTTGCAGCGCTATAGCGCCGGGGTCAACCAGGGTCTGCACGATCTGCGCAGCCGGCCGTTTGAATATGGCCTGCTGGCTAGCCAGCCAGCGCCTTGGCAGCCGGCCGATAGCCTCCTGGTGGTGTGGGCCATGTATTTCGATCTGCAGGGCAATCTGCCCAAGCGTGAGCTGGCGCGTGGCTGGCTGCAGGCGCATAGCACGCCCGAGCAACTGACCTTCCTGCTGCCCGAGGGCTCGGCCCTTGATGTGCCGCTGGATGCCGAGGCGCTGCCACCGGCCACGGTGCCCTTGCCCATGCGGGGGCCGGACTGGTTTGGCCAGCCCGCAGCGGCGATCCGCCCTGGCAATGCTGCGCGTAGCTCGGTAGGCAGCAATAACTGGGCATTGGATGGCACGCGCAGCCAGCATGGTGGCGCGATCCTGGCCAACGATATGCACCTGGGGCTGCGCCTGCCGCACATCTGGTATCGCGCCGACCTTGTCTACCCCCAGGCCGATGGCAGCACGGCGCGCATCACCGGCGTGACCCTGCCGGGTGCGCCCTTGGTGGTGGTGGGCAGCAATGGCCGGGTGGCCTGGGGCTTCACCAATAGCTATGGCGACTATCTCGACCTGATCGAGCTGGAGGCTGATCCGGCCAATCCACGCCGCTTCCGTAGCGCGGCCGGCTGGGAGCTGGTGCGCGAGTACCGCGAAACGCTGAGCGTGAAGGGCGAGGCCGCGCAGTCCTTGCTGGTGCGGGAGAGCAGTCTCGGCCCGATCCGCCAGATCGGCGAGCGCTGGTATGCGCTGCGCTGGGTGGCGCACGATGCAGGTGCAGTAAATCTGGAACTGGCCCGACTCGAGCAGGCCGGCGATCTGGCCGCCGCTCAGGCCGTGGCCAACCGGGCCGGCATCCCGGCCCAGAATATGCTGGCGGCCGATGCCAGCGGCCAGATCGGCTGGACGATAGCCGGCCCCTTGCCTGCGCGTGATGCGAGCCTGGCCAGCAGCTTCCCCTACCGCGCCGGCAGCCTGCCCGTCTGGCAGGGGCTGCGCGCGCCAGACGATTATCCACGCTGGAACCTGCCGGCCGATGGTCAGCTATCCACCGCCAATAGCCGCCAGCTGGCGGGCACCGAGTATCGCAAGCTCGGCGATGGCGGCGCCGACCCGGGGGCGCGGGCGCGGCAGATACGCGATGCGCTGCGTGGGTTGACGGGTGCGGACGAGCGTGCCGTGCATGCCATCGGCCTCGATAGCCGTGCGCTGTTCATGCAGGGCTGGCGCGAGCGTGCCTTGCGCACCCTAGATGAGGCGGCCGTGCAAGGTCGGCCCCTGCGGGCCGAGTTCCGCCGCCTGCTAAGTGACAGCTGGCAGGGCGAAGCCAGCCTGGATTCGGTCGGCTACCGTTTGGCGCGCGGCTATCTGTATGCGCTGTATGCGCAGGTCTTCGGCGGGCTGGATGCGCAGCTGAACCAGCTGGAGGCTGGGGCTGACTATGATCTGGCCAACCCGCGCTGGCCGCTGGTGCTGGCGCAGCTGCTCGATGCACGCCCACCGGGCTGGTTGCGCGGGCGCGACTGGCGGGCGCTGGAGCTGGCTGCCATCGATAGCGTGATTGCCGAGTTGGGCCAGGACGGCCGGCCGCTGGCGGCTGCTACCTGGGGCGAGCGTAATACCGCGCGCATCGCCCACCCGTTTGCCAAGCTGTTGCCGCCCCTGGCGCGCTGGCTGTCGGCGCCGGCTGATGCCATGCCCGGTGACGAGCATATGCCGCGCGTCAGCGGGCCGAGCTTTGGTCAGTCGCAGCGCATGGTGGTGTCGCCCGGACGCGAGGCGCAGGGCATTCTGAGCATGCCGGGCGGGCAGAGCGGCCATCCGCTCAGCCCTTACTTCCTCGCTGGCCACGCCGCCTGGGTGCGCGGCGAGCCCACGCCCTTCCTGCCCGGCCCCAGCCTGCACACACTGACATTGCTGCCGAACTAGGCGCATGATCGCGTTAGAATCCACGGGCGCGCTGGCGCCCGTTCTTATTCCGGCTGGACACCATGTTTATCGATTCCCACTGTCACATCGACTTCCCCGAACTGGCCGAGCGTGCCGACGAGCTGATGGCCAATATGGCCGCCAACCAGGTCAGTCATGCGCTGTGCGTGTCGGTCAACCTGCCCGAGTGGCCGCGCGTGGTGGCGATGGCTGAGCGCTATGCGCATGTCTATGCCTCGGTGGGCGTGCATCCCGATTATGAGGATGAGGTCGAACCGAGCGTGGCCCAGCTGGTGGCATTGGCCCAGCACCCAAAGGTGATCGCGATTGGCGAAACCGGGCTCGACTACTACCGGCTGCAGGGTGACCTCGAATGGCAGCGCGAGCGTTTCCGCGTGCATATCCGTGCCGCGCGCGAAGCCGGCAAGCCGCTGATCATCCACACGCGCAGCGCCGCCGAGGACACGCTGCGCATCATGGCCGAGGAAAAGGCCAGCGAGGCGAGCGGCGTCATGCATTGCTTTACCGAATCGCAGGCAGTCGCCGAAGCGGCCATCGCGCAGAATTTCTATATCTCGTTCTCAGGCATCGTCACCTTCAAGAAGGCCGAGGAGCTGAAGGAAGTGGCGCGCACGATTCCGCTCGAGCGCATGCTGATCGAAACCGACTCGCCCTATCTCGCCCCCATGCCGTTTCGCGGCAAGCAGAACCAGCCCGCCTATGTGAAGCATGTGGCTGAACATATCGCCGACCTGCGCGGCATCAGCGTGGCCGAGGTGGCGGCCGCCACCACCGCCAATTTCAAGCGCCTGTTCAAGCTGGAGGGCGTGCTGGCATGAGCGTGGAGGTGCTGATTCTCGGTTGCGGCTCCAGCGCCGGCACGCCGGCCATCGGCTGCCCGTGCCCGACCTGCACCTCGCCTGACCCGCGCAACCGCCGCACGCGCGCGTCCTCGGTGCTGCGCGCCAATGGTCTGAACTTCCTGATCGACAGCGGCCCCGATCTGCGCACCCAGGCGCTGCGCGAGGGCCTGACCCAGGTCGATGCCGTGCTCTACACCCATCCGCATGCCGACCACCTGAATGGCATCGATGATCTGCGCGCCTTCTGCTATGTGAACAAGGCGCCGCTGCCCATCTTCGGCAATGACTTCATGATGCAGGACGTGCAGAACCGCTTTCACTACACGACGCTGCCGCCCGGGCCGTGGTGGGACAAGCCGGTGTTGCAGCCCACGCCGGTGGTGGGGCCGTTCTGCCACCGTGGGGTGGAGATCGTGCCGATTCCGGTCCTGCATGGGCGCTGGACCATCTATGGCTACCGCATCGGCCGCGTCGCCTATATCACCGATGTGTCGGAGATTCCGGAAGCGAGCTTTGATCTGCTGCAGGGCCTCGACCTGCTGCTGCTCGACTGTCTGCGCAATCAGCCGCACCACACCCATTTCGGCGTCGAGCAGAGCATTGCCGCCGCGCAGCGCATCGGCGCGCGCCACACCGTGTTTATTCATATGACCCATGAGCTCGAATACCACGCGCTCAATGCGCGCCTGCCGCATGGGATGGAAGTCGCCTACGACGGCATGCGCCTGATCTCGGCATAAGCTGCGCGCCTTTGGTGCTTAGACGCGTGGGCCGGGCTGGCTAGAATGACGCTCGGCAGGCTGTTTACCGCTGCGGCTCGGTGTGCCTGGGCCGGGCCGCAGCGGTAAACAGACTAGGCAAAAGGGTGGTGGTGTATGGCGGACGCAGCGCGATGTCCACGTATCGTGATTGTCGGTGGCGGAGCCGGGGGGCTGGAGTTGGCCACCCGTTTGGGCGACAAGCTGGGCAAGCCCGGCCGCGCCGAGGTGGTGCTGGTGGATGCGCAACGCACCCATATCTGGAAGCCGCTGCTGCACCAATTGGCGGCCGGTAGCTACGACAGCCACGCCGAAGAGATTGAATACCTAGCCCAGGCACGCTGGCACCATTTCCGTTTCCGTCAGGGCAAATTGGTGGGGCTGGATCGCGCGGCACGCGAAGTCTTGATTGCGCCGCTGATCGATAGCGAAGGGCGCGAAATCCTGCCCGCGCAGCGGCTGACCTATGACTATCTGGTGCTCTCGGTCGGCAGCCAGACCAATGATTTCGGCACGCCCGGCGTGCAGGACCATGCGATCTGCCTCGACAGCCCTGCCGCGGCACGCCATTTCCACGAAAGACTGATCGATGCCTGCCTGCGCGCGCAAAGCCTGCCGATGGAGGCGGGCAAGGGGCGTATGAGCGTGGCCATCATCGGCGCGGGCGCCACTGGGGTGGAGCTGGCCGCCGAGCTGCATGCCGCCGCCCATGTGCTGACCAGTTTCGGTCTTGAGCATATCAACCCGGATACCGAGCTGAAGATCGTGCTGGTGGAAGCTAGCCCGCGCATCCTGGCGGCCCTGCCCGAGCGCCTGTCGGTGGCGGCGGCGCATGAGCTGCGCAAGCTGGCGGTGGAGATACACAGCAATGAGCGGGTGGTGGAGGTGAATGCCGAAGGCGTACGCATGGCCAGCGGCAAGTTCATCCCGAGCACGCTCACCGTCTGGGCGGCCGGCATCAAGGCGGCAGACGGGCTGCGTGAGCTGGGCGGTCTGGAGACCAACCGGCTCAACCAGATCGTGGTGGATGGCACGCTGCGCAGCACGCGCGATGAGCGCGTATTTGCCTTTGGCGACTGCGCGGCCTGCCCGAATGGCCAGGGCGGCTGGGTGCCGGCGCGCGCCCAGGCGGCGCACCAGCAGGCCGCGCTGCTGGCAGCCAATATCCAGCGCGCGCTGCTCGGCAAACCGCTCAAATCCTTCCGCTTCCAGGACTATGGCTCGCTGGTGTCGCTAGCCAGCTATTCCTCGGTCGGTTCGCTGATGGGCAGCCTCTCGAAGGGCAGCCTGTTCGTGGAAGGGCAGATCGCCAAGCTCATGTACTGGAGCTTGCACAAGCAGCATCAGATGGCACTGTCAGGCTTCTTCCGTACCGTGCTGATCACCTTGTCCGAATGGCTGGACCGCGTGCATAGGCCGAAGATCAAGCTGCACTGATGCTTGTGTGAGGGATGAGGTGTAAGGCGTGAGGTGTAAGGCGTGAGGGGGTGATGCTTGGGTGCGGCTGCGCCGCATGTGGGGCTTGCGTGGTTCTGGGGAGGACCATCACACTGAATCCGCCTCACGCCTCACGCCTCACGCCCTAAATGCCTGATTTTCTTGCCTGCCCGCCAGCTTCAAGGCTAGAATGTCCGGCTTTCCACCCTTGCCTCACCGCTACCGCATGGCGGGAGGCTTTAAATCCGCAAGGAGATCACATGCGACACTACGAAATCGTGTTCATCGTGCATCCCGATCAAAGCGAGCAAGTGCCCGCCATGATCGAGCGCTACAAGACGATGATTACCAACGATGGCGGCAAGATCCATCGTCTGGAAGACTGGGGCCGCCGTCAAATGGCTTACCCGATCCAGAAGATGCACAAGGCTCACTACGTGCTCATGAACATCGAGATCAGCCAGGCTACTCTGGATGAGCTCGAGCATGCCTTCAAGTTCAACGACGCTGTGCTGCGCCACCTCACCATCCGTACCGATGCTGCCGTTACTGAGGCATCGCCGATGATGAAGGAAGAAAAGTCCAAGTCGCTGACCCCGGCCGCAGAGGCCAAGGAAGCGGCTGCTGCCTGATTTAGGCCAGTGGCTTGAACGCGCGTAATCAGGTTGTTGTTACCGGCCGACTGCTGGATGTCGAGCCGCTGCGTTACACCCCAGCCGGCATTCCGGCGCTTGAATTTCGGCTAGTCCACGATTCAAGCCAACCAGAAGCCGGTGTCAGCCGGCAGGTACAGTGCGAAATCGCCTGTGTCTGCCTAGGCGACAAGGCCAAAACGCTCGCGGTGCTGGGTACGGATGTGGAAATCGTCGTCAAAGGTTTTCTCGCCGCCCGCAATCAACGTTACAAGCACAGTCTGGTGCTGCACATCAGCGACTGGAAACGCGTTCAGCTGCCAAGCACTTAACGTTTATTTGAATTCATAGAGGTCATCATGTCCCGTCATCTGTTCAAGCGTCGGAAGTTCTGCCGCTTCAGCGCCGAAGGCATCAAGCACGTCGATTACAAAGATGTAAATCTGCTCAAGGATTTCATCAACGAAAACGGCAAGATCATCCCGGCTCGTATCACCGGCACCAAGGCCCGTTTCCAGCGTCAGCTGTCGGACGCCATCAAGCGCGCACGTTTCCTGGCGCTGATGCCTTACACCGACAAGCACTAAGCCGGAGTAAAGACTATGCAAATCATTCTGTTGGAAAAAGTAGCCAACCTGGGCGGCCTGGGCGATATCGTCAATGTGAAGCCTGGTTACGCCCGTAACTTCCTGATCCCGCAAGGCAAGGCCAAGCGTGCTTCGGAAGCTAACCTGAAGGCCTTCGAAGCTCGCCGCGCCGAGCTGGAAGCCCAGCAAGCCGAAATCCTGGCACAAGCCCAGGCTCGCGCTGAAAAGCTGGAAGGCTTTGCTGTGACCGTGGCACAGAAGGCTGGCGTTGACGGCCGTCTGTTCGGTTCGGTGACCAACCAGGATCTGGCTGAAGCGATCACCGCCGCCTCCGGCGTGACCGTGGCCAAGATGGAAGTGCGTCTGCCGGAAGGCCCGTACAAGGCCATCGGCGAGTACGACCTGGTTGTCGCACTGCACCACGATGTGGTTGCCAATCTGAAGGTGACGGTTGTCGGCGCTTAAGCCCCTACAACAGCCATCGCAGTGTGAAACGGGCGTTCGAGCAATCGAACGCCCGTTTTGTTTGTGGCCCCGGATGGCCGGCATGCGTGGATTTCACGGCATGCCAGGGCCCTGAATCCTATAATCGGCCCACCTTTCTGCTTCCCTATTGATCTGCTGCCGGCATGAGCTCCAAGTTGACCAACCCCACCGATCTGGCCCGTGAGACGCTCAAGCTGCTGGCGGCACGCCGTATTGCACCGACGCCCGAGCGTTACGAGGAAATCTACTTCGAGATCGCCGAGGGTAAGCCGCGCCAGGGCGGGGCGGGGCAAGCGCTGCTGGCCGAGCTGCTGGCGGCTTTGCATGCCCTGCCCAAGCAGACGCCCGAGCTTAAGCGCCAGATTGTGCAGATTGAAAAAGCTGGCGTCGCGCGCGACTGGTCGGTCATCCCGCCCGTGCTGCTGCAGGCCATCGAGGCCCAAGGTGGTCAGGCCAGCCTGACCCGCGCCTGGGCCGAGCTGATCCGTGAGCTGATCAATCAATGGGATCTGCGCAGCCCGCATTTCACCGCCACCCGCAAGCGCGAATCACTGGCCAAGGTGTTGCTCAATTTCGGCAACTATCCGAATCTGCTCAACGAAAAACTCGATGCGCTGGTGCGCAGCTGGGCTGATGGCGCGGGCGGCGGCGGTGAGATTACGCCGCTTGAGGAAGAGGGTGCAGTGGTCGCTGCCTCCAGCGAAGTCGCCGTGTCGATGCAGGCGTCGGCAGCGACCGCGACGAGCGGTCCGGCTGCGGGTGACTGGCAGCGCTGGCGTGAGCTATTGAGTGCGGCCTTGCGCCAGGGCCTGGCCGAGCGGCTGATTGGCTACCCAGGCCTGCAGGAGGAAGCGAGCAGCCTGGCCTTGGCGGCCGAAGCAGTCAGCAGCGAGCAGGGGCTGGAATTTCTGGCCCAGCGCCTGCGTAAGTTCTGGACTCAGCTGGCGGTGCAGACCGAGCACGATGAGCGGGTGACCGCCGCCCTGGTCAATCTGCTGCGCCTGCTTAGCGACAATCTGCTTGAGATGTCGGGTGCCGATGACTGGGTACGTGGCCAGGTGGCGGTGGTCAATGATCTGCTCGCCAAGCCGCTGAGCATGAACCGGCTCTATCAGATCGAGACCGGCTTCAAGGAGGTGTTCTACAAGCAGAGCATGCTCAAGCACAACCTGGACGAGGCCCAGGAAACGCTGCGCAATATGATCTCGCTATTTATCGATCGCCTGGGGGGCATGGCCGAGAGCACTGGCGGCTACCACAGCAAGATCGAAGCCTATGCGGGCCGTATCGAAGCGGTGCGCGGCATACCCGGCCTGAACCAGCTCTTGGACGAGCTGATGCAGGATACCCGCAGCATGCAGCTCGATATGGCCCGCTCGCACGAAGAGCTGGTGGCGGCGCGCAGCGAGGCGCAGGCGGCTGACCAGCGCATCAAGGAACTGGAAAACCAGCTGCGCGAGATCAGCGAGAAGATCCGCGAGGACCAGCTGACCGGCGCACTGAATCGGCGCGGTTTCGATGAGGCCTTCATGGCCGAGATCGCGCGGGCCGAGCGCAGTGGCAAGCCGCTGTGCCTAGCCATGCTGGATATCGACAACTTCAAGAAACTGAATGACCAGCGTGGCCACCAGGCCGGTGATGATGCGCTGATCCACCTGGTCAAGGTGGTTAAGGAAGTGCTGCGCCCGACCGATATCGTGGCGCGCTATGGTGGCGAGGAGTTTGTGGTGTTGCTGCCCGAACTCTTGCTGACCGAAGCGGCCAGCGTGATGCAGCGTGTGCAGCGTGAGCTGACCCGACGCTTTTTCCTGCACAACAATGAGCGGGTGCTGATCACCTTCTCGGCCGGGGTGGCGCGCTATGAGCCGGGCGAGGACGCCGAGCGAGCGGTTGAGCGCGCCGACCAAGCCATGTACCAGGCCAAGAAATCGGGTAAGAACCAGGTGATCAGTGCATCAGGCGCGGCCTGAGACGAGCTAGGACTGGGCGCCGACGAAATCGTGCTGGCGCCAGGCCTCGAACACCGTGACCGCCACCGCATTGGACAGATTGAGGCTGCGGTTATCGGGTCGCATCGGCAGCTTGATGCGTTGCTCGGCGGCGAAACCATCGCGCAGCTCGGCCGGCAGGCCGGCGGATTCGCGCCCAAACAGGAAGACATCTCCAGCCGCATACTGCACCTGGTCATAGCGGCGCGAGCCGCGCGTGGTCATCGCGAAGATGCGCCGCCCAGCCAGCGCGGTCTGGCAGGCCTGCCAGTCCTCATGCACCTGCATGCTGGCGTACTCGTGATAGTCGAGCCCGGCGCGGCGCAGCTTAGCGTCGTCGAGCGGAAAACCCAGCGGCTTGACCAGATGCAGCTCGCAGCCAGTATTCGCGCACAGGCGGATGATATTGCCGGTATTGGGGGGAATTTCCGGTTGGAACAGCACAACAGCGAACAAGATTAATCCTTTAAGCAAGTGGTGCGCAGCGCATCGGGCAGGCCGTCATGCCCACCCAGTGGGCGCTCGGGTACATCAGCCCAGTGCAGCGCGCCGATGGCGGCATTGTGCTGCGCATGCAGCGGGTAGTGCACCTGGTTGTCGGCCCGTTTTGTGTCGCCGACCACCAGGAGGCGCACCGGGGCTGAGGTATTATTGATGAATGTGTGGGCGAGGCCGTCGCCAGGCTTGAAGCCGACGCCATCGCCGGGCTGTAGGCGGTACAGGCTGCCATCGAGCCAGATATCGGGCGCGCCCTCCAGCACATAGACGAACTCCTCCTCGGTCTTTTCCGCATGCGGCCAGGAGGTACGCCGCCCCGGCGGCAGATATTCATGATGGATGCCCAGCCTGAGCAGGCCGAAGTGACGACCAAAAGGGGCGCCGATGCTATGCCGTTCCGCGCTGCCTGGATAGCTGCTGTCGTCGGCTTGCTGGATATCTTGGTAATGGGTGATGCACGCGGGGCGTGACATGGCGGACACTCAGCTCAGGGTGCGGGCCAATACCCAGCAGTCGACCCGCTGTGCACCGGCCTTTTTCAGGGTGGCGGCAACTTCGTTGAGGCTGGCGCCAGTGGTCATCACATCGTCGACCACGGCGATATGCAGGCCGCTCAGCGCTTGCCGGCAGCGGAAGGCCTGCTTGATCGCCGTGCGCCGTGCTTCACGCGGCAGGCTGGCCTGCGGTGGTGTGAGCTTGATTCTCTCCAGTACATCCTGGTGCCATGGGCAGTCCAGCGCCTTGGCGACCGCCTTGGCCAGCAGCTGCGACTGATTGAAGCCGCGCTCGCGCAGGCGTTGCGGGTGTAGCGGCATGGGCAGGATCAGGTCGGGGCGCGCTGCATCGCGTAGCGCCGCGTGCAGGCCGTCGGCCAGCGGCCTGGCCAGCAGCAGCTGGCCCGAGTACTTGAAGGCCGGAATCAGTCTATCCAGCGGCCAGGCATAGGACCAGGCCGCCACGGTGTGATCGAAAGCCGGCTGCTGCTGCAGGCAGTCGCCACAAGGCGCGCCTTGCGGCGTGGGCAGGGCGCAGACCGGGCAGTGCGCGGTCGGCAGGCGCGGTAAGTCCTGCTCACAAGCCGGGCAGAGTGCGTGCGGGCCGCTGTCGGCCGCGCATAGTACGCAGCTTTGCGGCAGCGCATGGGCATAGAGCTGCCGCCCGGCCAGGGCAAGCTTGTCGAAAAAACTTCGCCGTAAATTTGACAATGTGGTCTGACCAGCCAAGAATTCGCCCCAATTCTAACAAATCGTGCCCAAGACCCTTATGAATCAAGCGATTGCTTCCCAAACGCTGGCCTTTCATCGCCCCGTTAAGCCGCATGCCGAAACCGCGCGCTGGACGCCCGAGGCGGTGGCAGAGCTGTTTGCCTTGCCCTTCAATGATCTGCTGTTCCGCGCCCAGGGCGTGCACCGTACGCATTTCGATGCGAACCGAGTGCAGCTGTCCACCCTGCTGTCGATCAAGACTGGCGGTTGCCCGGAAGACTGCGGCTATTGCCCACAATCGGTGCGCTACGACACCGGTGTGAGCAGCCAGGAGCTGATGCCGCTGGATGAGGTGCTGGCTGCCGCCCAGGCCGCGAAGGCGGCCGGTGCATCACGCTTTTGCATGGGCGCCGCCTGGCGTGGTCCCAAGCAGCGCGATCTAGACGAGGTCAAGCAAATGATTGCCGGCGTGAAGGCGCTGGGCATGGAAACCTGCGCAACCCTAGGCATGCTCAAGGAGGGCATGGCAGGCCAGCTCAAGGACGCCGGTCTCGATTACTACAACCATAACCTCGATACCGCGCCGGAGAAGTACGACGATATCGTCGGCACGCGCGCTTACGATGACCGCCTCGATACCCTGCGCCAGGTGCGCGAATCGGGCATGCATGTGTGCTGCGGCGGCATTGTCGGCATGGGGGAAAGCCGCGAGGAACGTGCCGGTCTGCTGGCCCAGTTGGCCAATCTCGATCCGCAGCCCGAATCGGTGCCAATCAATAATCTGGTCAAGGTAGCCGGCACGCCGCTGGCCGATGTGGACGGCATAGACTGGAGCGAGTTTGTGCGTACCATCGCGGTGGCGCGCATCGTGTTGCCGCAAAGCTTTGTGCGTCTGTCCGCCGGCCGCCAACAGATGCCGGAGGCCGTGCAGGCCTTGTGCTTCCTGGCAGGCGCCAACTCGATCTTCTATGGCGACAAGCTGCTGACCACCGGCAACCCAGAGTGCGATGGCGACCGTGCGCTGTTCGCCAAACTGGATATTCAGCCGCTGTAAACCAAGCCCCCGCAACACGGAATGGAGTAATTGCTCTTTTCTTGTTACATAAAACGCCGCGCGG
The DNA here is from genome assembly GCF_900119825.1 of Chitinimonas taiwanensis DSM 18899. Classification (GTDB taxonomy): domain Bacteria; phylum Pseudomonadota; class Gammaproteobacteria; order Burkholderiales; family Chitinimonadaceae; genus Chitinimonas; species Chitinimonas taiwanensis. The sequence continues at coordinate 102,212 of NZ_FPKR01000015.1, forward strand.
TTTCTGCGCGGCGTTTGTGTTTTTGCTCGTAATTAGAGTACCTGCTCTTGTCTAAGGCCTTGTCAATACAAGGGCTGCGGGCACGCTTGGAATATGGGGTCAATTGGGGCTTGACCGCGCGAATTCACTCCGTCACAAATGGGTAAGTTCAATGGAAAATCACGTAGTTTCAATACGGCGACTACGCGGTGTTTTGTTGTAACGCACAAAAAACCTGCCCTAATGGGGCGTAATACGGAGTGAAGACCGATGAATGCCAGCCGCTTTTCAAGCAGCTGGGCAAGGTTGCGCCTGTTTGGCGTGGCCTTGGCCGGCAGCTTTCTGCTTAGTGCCTGTGGTGGTGGAGGCGATGAGCCCGAACCGCCCGTCCAAGGTGATATCGCAGCCTGCGATGCCACCAGTTTCCAGAGTGTCCTATTTAGCGTGCCTGCTGCCGGCGGTGGTGGTGGCACCCCGCCTACCGGCACTTCCCTGACCGTGCATTACAAGCGCCTGGACGGTAATTACACCGGCTGGCAGCTGCATACCTGGGGGGCTGGCAAGGACCCGGGCTGGAACGCCGGTTACAACGTCAGCAGCACCGATAGCTTCGGCGCCGTCTACAAGCCGGAACTGGCTGCCAGCAGCGGCAGCGTCGGTTATCTGTTCCATAACGGCGATACCAAGGACCATGCGGGCGCCGACCAAAGCTATACCCTGGCCGCGGGCGCCAATGAGATCTGGCGTATCGAGGGCGATAACACCACCTACACCAGCAATCCTGATGCGAGCGGTCCGATCGACCTGACCAAGCTGCGCGTGCATTACAAGCGCTACGACGGCCAGTACGCCGATTGGGGGCTGCATTTCTGGGATGGCGCGGGCGTGAATGTGACCGGGCTGACCCTGCCGACCTGGAATACGCCAGCGGCCTTCAGCAGCATGCCCGGCTATAGCGCGGGCGCCAGCGAGGTCGTGTTCGAGCTGCCAGTGCTCAACCCCAAGGATGACGCCAGCCGTACCAAGGTGGAATTCATCATCCACGGCATGGGCGGCGCAGGTAAGCCGAGCAATGACGATAAGGATGGCTGGAGCAGCAATATCACCGTCAACTTTGCCGGCCTGCAGGTCAGCAATCAGACCGCTGATATCTATCTGGTTCAGCAGGATGCCAAGGTCTACACCGCCGCGCCCGATACGCGCAGCGTGTCCAGCACCGATGCCCAGGCTTACTGGCTGAGCAAGCAGCTGCTGAAGTGGCCGAAGGTCGATGCCTCGGGTGTGTTCAAGCTTTACCACTCGAAGCATGGCCAATTGGCCGTAGCCAAGGATGCGGCAGTCAGTGGTGCCGATGGTGCGCTGACGCTGGAGCTGGCCGCCGCGGTGCCGAACGATGTCGCGACCCGCTTCAAGTTCGTGGCACCGGGCGTAGTGGTGCAGGTGAAGGCGGCGGATCTCGACAAGCTCGCCGATCTGCACACCCATCAGTTGCTGCTGGTGCAGGAAACGGCCGATGGCAAGGTGCAGAACGCCACCAGCGCCCAGCTGGCCGGTGCGCTGGATGACCAGTTTGCCGGTGCCGCTGCGCTGAATGATCTGGGTGTGACCGTGGCTGGCGGCAATACCGCCTTCAAGCTGTGGGCGCCAACCGCGCAAAAGGTGATGGCCTGCGTGTATGACAGCGCAAGTGGCAAGGCAAGCTCGGTGGAAAGTCTGAGCCGCGATGCCGCGACCGGTGTGTGGAGCCTGAGCAAGGCGGCCGATCTGTCCGGCAAGTACGTGACTTATCTGGTCGATGTGTTCGTGCGTGGTACGGGCGTGGTGCGCAACCGCGTGACCGATCCGTATTCGCTCAGCCTGTCGGCCGATTCCAAGCGTACTTATATCGCTGATCTGTCCGCCGCCAACCTCAAGCCGGCCGATTGGGACAGCACGCCTGCCCCGCTGTTGACCGAGCAGGTTGATATGTCGATCTACGAGTTGCATGTGCGCGACTTCTCGATCAACGACAGCACGGTGCCCGAGGCGCTACGCGGCAAGTATCGCGCTTTCACGGCCGACAACTCAAACGGCATGAAGCATCTGAAGGCGCTGGCTGCAGCCGGTCTGACCGATGTGCATCTGCTGCCAGTATTCGATATCGCCACCGTGCCGGAGACCGGTTGCGTCAACCCGGCCATCCCGAATGCGGCGGCCGATTCGGAGCAGCAGCAGGCCGCTATTGCCGCGGTGAAGGACAGCGACTGCTTCAACTGGGGCTATGACCCTTACCACTACACGGCACCGGAAGGCAGCTTTGCCACCGACGCGAACGATGGCGCTAAGCGCATCATCGAATTCCGTGAAATGGTGCAGGCGCTGCACAAGGCTGGTCTGCGTGTGGGCATGGACGTGGTGTACAACCACACATCGTCCTCGGGTCAGAACGAGAAGTCGGTGCTCGACCGCATCGTGCCCGGTTATTACCACCGCCTGAATGCGACTGGAGGCGTGGAGAAGTCGACCTGCTGCGACAACACCGCGACCGAAAATCGCATGATGGCCAAGCTGATGATCGACTCGGTGCTGACCTGGGCCACCCAGTACAAGATCGACTCCTTCCGTTTCGACCTGATGGCGCACCAACCGCGCGCCGTGATGGAAGAGCTGAAGACCAAGGTCGACGCGGCTACCGGCAAGGATATCTTTCTGGTCGGCGAAGGCTGGAACTTCGGTGAAGTGGCCGATGGCGCGCGCTTCGTGCAAGCCTCGCAGCTTTCGCTCAATGGTTCCGGCATCGGTACCTTCAGCGATCGCGCGCGTGACTTCATTCGCGGTGGCGGTCCCTTTGACGGCGGCGTGAATCTGGTGCGCAACCAGGGCTATATCAATGGCCTGTTCTATGACGCGAACGCCGAAGGTGGCGGCCGTGCGGCGACCGATCTGATGTGGGCGGCCGATGTGATCAAGGTGGGCCTGGCCGGCTCGATCCGCGATTACAGCCTGCAGACCCATTGGGATGAGACCCGCCAGCTGCAGAATATCGACTACAACGGCCAGCCGGCTGGCTATGTGGTCGACCCGAAGGAAGTGGTCAACTATGTGGAGAACCACGACAACCAGACGTTGTTCGATATCAATGCCTACAAGCTGCCGCTGGGCACCAGCAAGGAAGACCGTGCCCGCGTGCAGATGCTGGCCGCTGCGCTGAATAGCTTCAGCCAGGGTGTGGCTTACTTCCATGCTGGTATCGACACGCTGCGTTCCAAGTCGCTCGACCGTAACAGCTACAACTCGGGCGATTGGTTCAACCGCATCGACTGGAGCTACACCGATAACTACTTTGGCACCGGCGCACCGGGCAAGGACGATAACGGTGATAACTACAGCGTGATCAAGCCCTTGCTGAACAATGCCAATATCAAGCCGGGTGCGACAGAAATTGCCTATGCACGCGATGTCTTCCGCGAGCTGATGGCGATTCGCGCCAGCAGCACGCTGTTCCGTCTGCGTGAAGCGGCCGATATCAAAGCCCGTCTGAAGTTCTACAACACCGGTTCGACCCAGGTACCAACCGTCATCGTCGGCCACCTGGATGGGGCGGGCTATGCCGGCGCCAATTACCAGGCGTTGATGTACTTCGTGAACGTGGGTACCAGCGCCCAGGCCATGAGTATTCCGGCCGAGAGCGGCAAGGCCTATGTGCTGCACAGTGCCCAGGCCAACGGTGTGGATACACGCGTGAAGGCAGCAGCAGCCAGCGCCTGTACCAACACCGGCACCTTCACTATCCCGGCCCGTTCGGCCGTGGTGTGCGTGGTGCAATAAGGTGGCCGAGGTGCAAGGCATCGCTCCTAGCGCCGATGCGCGGCGCGCTGAGTGCACCTCAACCTGGGCCGGTGGGACGATGCTGAGCCTCGTCCCGCCCGTCCTGCTGTAAGTTCCGGCCGCCTCGGCAGAGGCGGCTTTTTTACGTCCGCGTTGTACTGAAAAGGAGTAACGCCAACCCAGTGATCAGGACTTCCCCCCCCAGAAAACATGGCTTAGCCATCAATCCAATAAAAGCTAAATCGGAGTGACAACATGAATCTGCACCACCCTCTGTGCGCCAGCCTGCTGGCGATCGCAGTTGCTGCCGCCTTGCCTGCGCTTGCCGCAACCGAACAATCCAAGTCCAGTACGGCCATCCTGTTCCAGGGCTTCCACTGGAATTCGGCCAATGGCCTGCTGTACAGCGATCTGCAAGCCAAGGCGGCTGATCTGAAAGCGCTGGGCGTGACCCATGTCTGGTTCCCGCCGCCATCGGATGCCGCCGCCACCCAGGGCTATCTGCCCCGCCAGTTGAATAAGCTCGACTCCAGCTACGGCAGCGAGGCCGCGCTGACCGCCGCTACCGCAGCCTTGACGGCGCAGGGCATTGCCAGCGTGGCCGATGTGGTGATCAACCACCGTGTCGGCACCGCCAACTGGGCCGATTTCACCAATCCGACCTGGGACTGCCGCGCGGTAGTGAACAGCGATGAGTGGACCGGCAAATGCGGCAATGCCGACTCGGGCGATGGCTACGCCGCGGCACGCGATATCGACCATAGCCAGACCTTTGTGCAGAACGACATCAAGAGCTGGGTCGGCACCCGTCTGAAGAATGCCGGCTTCAGCGGCATCCGCTACGACTATTCCAAGGGCTATGCGCCGAGCTATGCCGGCATCTATCACGATGCGATGGCGCCGGGCTTCTGCGTGGGTGAGATCTGGACCGATCTGAACTTCAATAATGTCGATGCCCACCGCCAGCTGCTGATGAACTATGTGGACGGCACCGGTGGCAAGTGCGGCGCCTTCGACTTCACCACCAAAGGCCTGCTCAACCAGGCGCTCAGCTACAACGAGTACGGCCGACTGCGCGATGGCAGCGGCAAGCCGGCCGGTGGCATAGGCTGGTGGGCGCAGAAGATGGTGACCTTCGTGGACAACCACGATACCGGCCCATCGGAAAGCTGCGGCGTGGGTCAGAACCACTGGCCGGTACCGTGCGACAAGGTCATGCAGGGCTATGCCTACATCCTGACCCACCCGGGCATCCCGACCATCTACTACCCGCATGTGTACAACTGGGGCATGAAGGATGCGATCAAGGCCATCGTCAATGTGCGCAAGGAACAGGGCCTTACCTCCACCTCGGCCGTGGCCATCCAGCGTGCCGAGAACGGCCTCTACGCCGCCATCATCGATGCCAAGGTGGCGATGAAGATAGGGGGTACTGACTGGAATCCGGGTAGCGGTTGGACCTTGCGTGCCTCGGGCAGCAATTACGCGGTATGGACCAAGGGCACGACCACCACGCCGGGCTGCACCGCGGTGCCGGTCACCTTCAGCATCGCCAATGCCAGCACGGTGAGCGGACAGAGCCTGTATGCGGTCGGCAACCAGACGGTGCTGGGCAACTGGACGCCGGCCAATGGCTTCAAGCTGACCGTCCAGGGTACGGGCTCAAATGCCACGTGGAGCGGCACCGCCCAGCTGCCACCGGCCACGGCCATCCAGTACAAGTTCGTGAAGTGGAACGGCAGCAGCGCGACCTGGGAAAGTAACCAGAGCACCAGCAGCGGCAACCGCGAAGCGACCACGGCCGCCTGTGGCAGTAGCAGCACGCTGAACGGCGGCAACTTCAAGTTCTGATCTGCGTCGGCGTTAAAAAGCCCTGCCAGTGCTGGCAGGGCTTTTTTGTGGGTACGCTGTCTCAGCGGGTCCGGTCGACTACCGCCAGGATGGCCTGCAGCACGCTGGCGCCGAACTTCTTCGAGCGCTCGCCGCTCCAGCCATATTCCTCGTCGGGCAAATTGGCGTTGTCCTTGAACGGCATTTCGATGGTGTAAGCCAGGCAGTCGAACTGCTGTCCCACCCAGTTGGTGGCCAGGGCCAGATTGGCCTGGCCCGGCTCGTCCTTCTCGTAGCCGTGCACGTCCTGGAAGTCGGGCGAGGCCACCTGCCAGGCATCCTTGAAGGCATTTTCCAGGCGGTGCAGGCGGTCGCTGTAGCCGGGGTTGCCCTCGCAGCCCGCCACGAAGTTATAGGGCTGTGCCTCATCGCCATGCGCATCGAGGAAGAGGTCGATGCCAGTGGCCAGCATCTTCTCGCGCACCAGGAAGACCTCCGGGCTGCGAGCCAGAGTTGGGTTCTGCCATTCGCGGTTCAGATTAGCCCCGGCGGCATTGGTACGTAGATTGCCGCGCACCGCACCGTCCGGGTTCATATTCGGCACCACATAGAACACGCATTTATCCAGCAGCACACGGCTGGTCGGGTCATCGCCATCCAGCAGGCGCTCGAGGAAGCCTTCCACGAACCATTCGGCCATGGTTTCGCCCGGATGCTGGCGGGCAATCAGCCATACCTTCTTGCGCTGCGCCTCCGGCGTGTTCGATTCGCTGTCGGTGATGCGCAGCAGGTCCATATCGCGACCATCCAGCGTCTTGCCCAGATGCTCGATCTCGACCTTGTCCGAGTCGGCGGCGAAGCCCAGCAGGTCGAGGTGGCGCTCGTGGCTATAGGGCTCGAAATAGGCGAAGTACAGGCTATTGCTGACCGGGGTCACGCTAGCGCTCATTACCTGGCCATCGAATTCGGTCGGGATGCGGAACCAGTGCTGGCGGTCGTAGCTGGCCACCACGCGGTAAGCACGCCAGTCCGGATAGGCGGAATTGCCGGCATTCAGAAAACGCAGGCACACCGGCAGGCCGGCCGCGCCCTGCAGGCGGAAGTGGAACCACTGCGCGAATTCGCTCGCGTTGTCGGGCTTGATCTTGAGCTGGATGTCGCGGTGATCGGCAAGGCTGACGACCTCGATCGAACCGGAATCGAACTGGGTGCTGATGCTGAGCGTGCTCATGGGCTTCCTTATGGGCGGCTAGGCAGCGCCGCGGCTGGCATATCCGCTTAGGACGTGCCGGGCGCAGGCTGCATGACAATCAAAACGGCAGCAGGGCTGCTTATTCCGCTACATCGCCATCCACGTAATACCAACGATTGCCGTGGCGGACGAAGTGGCTTTTTTCGGTCATCTTGGCGGCGCGGCCACCAATCTTGTACTTGGCGATGAATTCCACCGTGCCTTCCAGACCATCCACACTCAGCTCGCTGCCAAGGATGTTCAGCCCCACCCACTTGATGTCATCGCCGAGTTCCAGCTCGGCGGGGCGGGTGTCGGGGAACCAGCTGTACAGCAGGTAGTCGGCCTTCTTCAGCACATAGGCGGCATAGCGCGAGCGCATCAGCGCTTCGGGCGTGGGCGCATGCACTTTCTCCATGTGGTACATGAAGCAGCAGTCCTTGTAGGACTTGCCGCTGCCACAAGGGCAGTCGGTCGGGAATGCGTATTTAGCCAAGGTGCAGGTATCCGTATTGGTAACAGGTGTAGAGAACCGCGCTGACGGCGGCCGGGTAGGCCTGCGCGGGCAGCTGGCGCCGATTGGCCAATTGCTGCAGGGCAGGGCGCGCATCGGCCGGTACGGCCAGCGCTTCGCCATTGATATAGAACTGGCTGTCGTCGAACAGCAGCACGGTCTTCAGATCGAGCCGTACGCCCTGCTTGGTCAGCTTGCTGGCGAAGCTGCGCTCGCTCAGCTCATCCTCCGGGCCGTCATAGAACACATGCGCCTTCGGTTCGGAGAAGTAGTGGCCGACAAAGCTGCGCACATCGTCCTCGGTCCAGCGTATGCCATTCAGCATCGTGGCGATGCGAGCGACGAAATCGTCGGGCAGTCGCGCTGGGTCTTGCGGCAGCTGTAGATCGGGATCGGCGTACAGTCCGTCCAATGCAATGCGGTCGCGCAGGAAGTCGAGGAAGGCGCCGCCTATTTCCTGCGCGCTGGGCGCACGGAAACCGACCGACCAGGTCTGGCCGGGTTCGAGTGCCACGCCTTCATGCGCATACTTGGGCGGTAGATAGAGCATATCGCCGTGTTCGAGCACCCATTCCTGCTCGGGCTCGAAGTGCTGAAGGATCTTCAGCGGCGCATCGTCGACCAGGCTCAGATCAGTCTGCGAGGAAATGCGCCAGCGCTTCTTCCCGCCCACCTGCAGCAGGAACACATCGTAGCTGTCGAAATGCGGACCCACGCCACCGCCGGCTGGCGCATGGCTGATCATCAGGTCATCGAGGCGCACATGGGGGATGAAATCGAAGCGGTGCAGCAGTTCGGCGGCAAAGGCATTGTGATGGTTGACGTTCTGCACGAGTACGGTCCAGTCGCCCGCGGCCAGGCGCTTGAAGCGACTAAGGCGGAAGGGGCCGGACTCGCACGACCACTTGCCCTGCTTGAATTCGATCAGGCGTGATTCGACATCTTCTTCGCTGGCCAGCGCAAACAGGTCAGCCAGCTGCGGTTGCCAGTCGAACTGGGTGACGGCCTGCCGGATCAGCAGCGGTTTCTTTTGCCAGTAATCGGACAGAAATTGCTCGGCTGTCAGATTCCCGAGTAGCGATTTGGGCATCTAGGCTATATAGGGGAAAAGTGAGTTGAGCCGGATTATCGCATCCGCCGCCCGCCCACGCAGCAGGAGGGTTTTTTCCGGAGGTATTTATGCTGGAACCCGGTCAAGTCGCACCCGATTTCGAACTACCTGATGCCGCCATGGACATGGTGCGCCTATCCGATTTCCGCCAGCAGCGTCAGGTCGTCCTGTATTTCTATCATCGCGACGATGATCCTGGCTGTACGGTAGAGGCGCTGGAGTTTTCCGACTTGGCCGAACATTTCGATAGGAGCGGGACGGTGGTGCTGGGCGTGAGCCTGGATGACCCGTTCTGTCATGAGGCGTTTCGCGACCGGCATGGCCTGCTGGTCCGTCTGCTGTCCGATAGCGAGGCCCAGGTTTCCCGCCACTACCACACGCTGCGCGAGGTCGAGCGCAATGGCGTGGTAAAATTCGGCACCATCCGCTCCACGTTCATCGTCGACCGTTCCGGCACGCTGCGTCACGCGCTGTATAACGTTGCTCCGCGCGGGCATGCGGCGGATGTCCTCAAACTCATTCAGCAACTCGATGCCTGACGGCATCACCCCAAGGAAATCCGCCCATGGAAATCGTGAAGAACTCGGTTGTCGCCCTGCAATACGAAATGTTTGATGCCGAAGGCAGCTCGCTGGACAAGACCCAGCCGGATGAGCCGATGGTTTACCTGCATGGCGGCTACGACGGTATTTTCCCGGCTGTGGAAGAAGCCCTGCACGGCAAGAAGGTCGGCGAGAAGATTGATGTGACCATGGAACCCGATGATGCCTTCGGTGAATACGATGCCGAGCTGGTGCGTATCGAACCGCAGGACGTGTTCCCGGCCGAGCTGGAAGTCGGCATGATGTTCGAAGCCGATGATCCTGAGAGTGGCGATGTGATGCTGTTCACCGTGACCGAGATTGCCGATGGCAAGGTCGTGGTCGATGGCAACCATCCGCTGGCTGGCAAGCGTATCCGCTTTGTCGCCACCGTAGCCGAAGTCCGCGCCGCCAGTCAGGAAGAGCTCGAGCACGGCCATGTGCATGGCCCGCACGGCCATCATCACTAAGCGTTGCATTTGAATTGAAAGCGGCGGGCCTTGGGCCTGCCGTTTTCATTTGGGTTTTTGTTTGCTGGCGGACTATAGCTAGCAATAAGTCGCGCAGGGCACGCGGTACTGACTGGCTACCAGAATGACAGCGCCTATTGCACTGATGCTGCTAGCTGAGAATCGTTCTCTGTATATATCGTTAATGCTGCGCAAATCCAGTCTGGATGCGCCTTGCAGAGTAATTGCTCGATTGCCCGCAGGGTGGGCTTGGCGGTAAAATTTGTTGCGTCGCAGCAGCTTAATCCTTGTTATGCAGGCTTATTTCTCAACCGCGCCCCGCACTGCCTTAGTGCGCCTCTGGCGCGGTTGATGCATATCAAGATCGCGATTCCGAATGCCCGTTAGGCTGTCTAGGCATTTTGGAATGCCGATGTTGCCACGTTATCTAGTTCGTTTTGGTACGGCCCCGGCCGTCACCCAGCTTGCCCAGGTCACGCAATCCAAATCGTGGCCTATGTTTTTTCGTGTTTTCGGAGACTTCCATGCAAGCCAATTCGGCGCTTGAGCCCCAGACTGGGGTGGAGACCTTCAACTACCGGGTGGTGCGGCAGTTCAGCATCATGACGGTCGTCTGGGGGATTGTGGGCATGCTGGTCGGGGTGATTATCGCCGCCCAGATGGCTTGGCCAGAACTGAACTTCGGTCCGTATTTCCATTTCGGCCGTTTGCGTCCGCTGCATACCAATGCGGTGATCTTTGCCTTTGGTGGCTGCGCGCTGTTCGCCACCAGCTACTACGTGGTGCAGCGTACCTGCGGGGTGCGCCTGATTTCCGACAAGCTGGCGGCGTTCACCTTCTGGGGCTGGCAGCTGGTCATCGTACTGGCAGCTATCACCCTGCCGCTGGGCTTTACCTCGGGTAAAGAATACGCTGAGCTCGAATGGCCGATCGATATCCTGATCACCATCGTCTGGGTGTCCTATGCCATCGTGTTCTTCGGCACCATCGCCAAGCGCACGCAAAAGCACATCTATGTGGCCAACTGGTTCTACGGCGCCTTCATCCTGGCCGTGGCCCTGCTGCACATCGTGAACAGCATGGCTGTGCCGGTCAGTATGTGGAAATCCTACTCGGTCTACGCCGGTGCCGTGGATGCCATGGTGCAATGGTGGTACGGCCACAATGCCGTGGGCTTCTTCCTGACCGCTGCCTTCCTCGGGATGATGTATTACTTCGTGCCCAAGCAGGCTGGTCGCCCGGTGTACTCGTATCGCCTGTCGGTGGTGCACTTCTGGGCTCTGGTATTCACCTATATGTGGGCCGGCCCACACCATCTGCATTACACCGCGCTGCCAGACTGGACCCAGTCGGTGGGCATGACCTTCTCGCTGATCCTGTTGGCACCCAGCTGGGGCGGCATGATCAACGGCATCATGACCCTGTCGGGCGCCTGGCATAAGCTGCGCACCGATCCAATTCTGAAGTTCCTGATCACTGCGCTGTCCTTCTACGGCATGTCGACCTTCGAAGGTCCGATGATGTCGATCAAGACCGTGAATGCGCTCAGCCATTACACCGACTGGACCATCGGTCACGTGCACTCGGGTGCCCTAGGCTGGGTGGCGATGATCTCGATCGGTTCGATCTACTACCTGATTCCGCGTCTGTTCGGCCGTGAAAAGATGTACTCGATCAAGCTGATCGAAGCGCACTTCTGGATGGCAACCCTGGGCGTGGTGCTGTACATCGCCGCGATGTGGGTCTCCGGTGTGACCCAGGGCCTGATGTGGCGTGCCACCAATGCTGACGGCACGCTGACCTATGCCTTCATCGATTCGGTCAAGGCCAGCTACGACTACTACTACATCCGTGTACTGGGTGGTGTGCTCTACCTGGGCGGCATGTTCCTGATGGCCTACAACATGGTTCGCACCATCATGCAGGGCAAGTCGGTCGATGCGCCTATCCCGGCCTTGCAGCACGCTCACGCCTAAGCTGAGAAATCGTCATGAATAAGATCCAGAAACTGATTGAAGAGCATGTTGGCTACCTGATCGTGTTCACGCTGATGATCATCAGCGTGGCCATGCTGGTGGAAATCCTACCGCTCATGTACTCGAAGTCCACCACCAAGCCAATTCCGGGCGTCAAGCCTTACGACGCGCTGCAGCTGGCTGGTCGCGACGTCTACCTACGCGAAGGTTGCTACAACTGCCACTCGCAGATGATCCGTCCCTTCCGTTCGGAAACTGAGCGCTATGGTCATTACTCGGTAGCGGGCGAGTCGGTCTACGACCATCCATTCCAGTGGGGTTCCAAGCGCACCGGCCCGGACCTGGCCCGCGTGGGAGGCCGCTACTCGGATGAGTGGCATGTGGTTCACCTGAACAACCCGCGTGATGTGGTGCCCGAGTCGAATATGCCCGCCTTCCCCTGGCTGGCGACCGGTAAGCTCGACCCAGCCAAGGTGCAGGCCAGCATGACGGCGCTGCGCAAGGTTGGCGTGCCCTACACCGATGCAGAAATCGCTGAGGCACCCAAGCTGGTGGAAGGCAAGACCGAGATGGACGCCGTGGTGGCCTATCTGCAAGGCCTGGGTCTGGCGCTGAAGGGCATCCGTTAACCGGGAGTGTGGCCATGGACATCAATCTGTTTCGGCAAATCATCACCGTCGCAGGCCTGGTCTGCTTCGTCGCCATCGCCCTGTGGGCCTATGGTCGACCAGCGGCCGGCCGCTTCGATGAAGCCGCCATGCAGCCGATCAATGACGACGACCTGCCGCACGAGCAGGCCGGGAGTAAATAATGAGTGATTTTATTAGCCAATTCTGGGGCTATTGGGTAGCCGGCATCGTCTTCCTGTCGCTGCTCTGGCTCACCTATCTGCTCAAGTCGCAGAGCGTGGTCAAGCTGCCCAAGGGCCAACAGGCCGATGTGACCGGGCACAAGTGGGACGGTGACCTGGAGGAGTACAACAACCCGCTGCCGTTCTGGTGGATGGGCATGTTCTACATCACGATCGTGTTCGCCGTGGTTTACCTGATCCTGTATCCCGGCATCACTATCTTCCCGGGTGTGAAGGCCTGGAGCTCGGTCGGCCAGTACCAGCAGGAATCGGCCGCCAAGGAAGCGGCGATCAAGCCCTTGTACGACAAGTACCTGAAGGTCGACATCCCGACCCTGGCCAAGAACGACGAGGCACACAAGTCCGGTCAGAGCCTGTTCCTGACCTACTGCATGCAGTGTCACGGTTCGGCTGCCCGCGGTGCCACGGGCTTCCCGAATCTGACGGATAACGACTGGTTGTACGGCGGCAAGCCAGAGAACATCCTGGAAACGCTGAACAATGGTCGTGCGGGCCAGATGCCTGCCTTCGGCGCCGCCTTCGGCGAAGAGAAGGTCAAGGACGTGGCCAACTATGTGCTAAAGCTGGCTAGCCGCAATTACGATGCGGTGCGCGCTGGTCGTGGTGAGGCAACGTTTGCCCAGGTCTGCGTGGCTTGCCACCAGGCCGATGGCAAGGGTAGCCAGGCGATTGGCGCCCCCAACCTGACCGACAAGGTCTGGTTGTACGGTGGTAGCGAGCGCAGCATCGTGGAAACCATTACCAACGGCCGCAAGAATCGCATGCCGGCCTGGAAGGAAGCACTGGGCGACGGCAAGGTACATTTGTTGGCTGCCTATGTGTACGGTCTGTCCGAGCGCGAACAGACTGCTGCCAAGTAAGACCTCGAATCGCCATGCCCCTGGGCATGGCGGTTTTCCCTGCGACGCAAGGTCGCAGCGTGAATGCTCCGTCATTCGCTAATATTGCTTCGATAGACGGCTTCCCAAAGCTCAGCAGCTTTTGAAAACCGTTTCCGGAACGCTTCCCATGTCCCAGTCCTTCAAGAACATCCCCATCAAGGTGGTTCAGGCGCAGCCTGAAGAGTCCGACATCGAGTATGAAGATCGGGTGCTGTATGCCAAGGCCAAGAAGGTCTACCCGCGCTGGGTGACCGGGCGCTTCACCCAGTGGCGTTGGTTCTGGCTAGTGGCTACCCAGCTGTTCTTCTACGGTATGCCCTGGCTGAACTGGGGTGAGCGGCAGATGCTGTTGTTCGATCTGGTCAGCCGTAAGTTCTATATCTTCGGCTTCATCTTCCTGCCGCAGGACTTCATCTATCTGACTGCGCTGCTGCTGATGAGCGCCTTTGGCCTGTTCGTCTGGACCTCGATAGGTGGGCGGCTCTGGTGCGGTTATTCCTGCCCGCAAACCGTTTACACCGAGATCTTCCTGTGGGTGGAAAAGTGGGTGGAAGGCGACCGCATGGCGCGCATGAAGCTCGACAACGGTCCGATGAATTTCCGTCGCCTGCGCATCAAATACACCAAGCACGCGATCTGGATCCTGATCGCCGCCTGGACCGGTTTCACCTTCGTCGGTTACTTCACCCCGATTCGCGAACTCGGTGCTGAGGTGCTGGCGTGGAATACCGGCCCGTGGGAAACCTTCTGGATCCTGTTCTATGGCTTTGCCACCTATGGCAATGCCGGCTGGATGCGCGAGCAGGTATGCAAATACATGTGCCCGTATGCGCGCTTCCAGAGCGCGATGTTTGACCCGGATACGCTGATCATCAGCTACGACGCCGAGCGTGGTGAGCCGCGCGGTAGCCGCAAGAAGGGTGAGGACTATAAGGCGGAAGGCAAGGGTGACTGCATAGACTGCAAGCTGTGCGTGCAGGTCTGCCCGGTGGGTATCGATATCCGTGACGGCCTGCAGTATGAATGCATTGCCTGCGGCGCCTGTATCGATGCCTGCGACAGCATCATGGACAAGATGAACTACCCGCGCGGCCTGGTGCGTTACACCACCGAGAACGCGCTGGCGCATAAATACCCCGAGTCCGAGATTGCCAACCATGTGCTGCGTCCGCGCGTGATCCTGTATAGCGCTGTCCTGCTGGTGGTGGCAGTCTCGGTAGTGGCCTCCTTGCTGCTCAAGTCGCCGGTCAAGGTCAACATCATGCGCGACCGTAATGCGCTGGTACGCGAGACCGACGAGGGCTTGCTGGAAAACAGCTATCGCCTGCAGATTCAGAATACCGATGAGACCGGACATCGCTTTATCATCCGCGCCGACGGCCTGCCTGATCTGAAGGTGTTGACCGACCAGGGTGATATCGTCGAGGTGCCAGCCAATGGCTCGGCCCAGGTCGGTGTGCGGGTGCAAGTCGAGCCGCAGTTCGTCTCGCGTGGTTCGAAGAAGATCTACTTCGAAGTGCAGGCCGCAGATGACCTGACCCTCAAGGTGCGCGAGAAATCCAGTTTCATCGGCCAGTAAAGGCCAGCCGGGCATGCATACGCATGCCTGGTGTTTTTCCTTCAGAGTTGCTACCCCATGACCGAATCCAGTCGCTGGTACCGCCAGCCCGTTGCTTGGCTATTTCTGATCCTGCTCAGCGTGACCGTCCTTGCCTGCATCGGGCTGATTATCCTCGCCATCAAGAGTGACGATGGCCTAGTGGCTGATGATTACTACAAGCGCGGCAATGAGATCGGCATGGAGATCGGTCGCGACAAGCAGGCCGCCGCGCTCGGCCTGTCCGCCCAGTTGTTCGTGGCCGACGATGGCTTGAGCGTGCGGGCGCTGCTACTGCCCCTGCCAGCCAGCCCGCAAGCTGTTGTGCTGCGTTTGGCCCATCCGACCCGTGCTGGCTTGGATGTGGTGCTGACCCTGCAACCAGAGGCTGGCGGCATGCTGGTGGCCAAACTTGAGCAGCCGCTGCATAAACAGCGCTGGTTGGTACAGCTGGAAGCGGCCAGTGTTGGGTCGCAAGCCAGCCCATGGCGCCTGCGTCACGAGGCCGAGCTCGGCCCGGGTGCCACCCTGGCTCTGAAGGCACAGCCCTCGCCCGCGGGCTGATCCAAGTGGGCTAAGGGGCGGCTTCCTGTCTGCCCGATCAGCCTGTTGGGGATAGTGATTCGAGTGCGCGGCTTAGCGCAGCGCGTTCTTTCGCAGCGCACAATAGTCGAGTAAAATGCTCGGCCTTTCTCGACGCTTCCCAGAGCCCCCGATGTTCGCGCGCTTACGTGAAAACATTGCCGTTGTCTTCGACCGTGATCCGGCCGCCCGCTCGACTTGGGAAGTGCTCACCTGTTATCCCGGCCTGCACGCGCTGACCTTTCACCAACTGGCGAATGCCTGCTGGCGCAATGGCTTCAAATGGCTGGGCCGCTTTACCTCTCACCTCAGCCGTTTCTTCACCGGCATCGAGATCCACCCAGGCGCCACCATTGGCCGCCGTGTGTTCATTGACCACGGCATGGGCATCGTGATCGGCGAGACCGCCGTGATTGGTGACGACTGCACGCTCTACCACGGCGTGACCCTGGGCGGCACCAGCTGGAACAAGGGCAAGCGCCATCCGACGCTGGAAGCCGGCGTGATCATCGGTGCTGGCGCCAAGGTGCTCGGGCCGATCACCTTGCACGCCGGCGCCAAGGTCGGCTCGAATGCCGTGGTGGTCAAGGATGTGCCGGCCAATGCCACCGCGGTCGGCATCCCGGCCCGTATCGTGGCCGATGATCTGGCCCAGGCGCGCGAAGCCAAGGCGGAGAAAATGGGCTTCTCGGCCTATGCCATTTCCAGTCAGATGAATGACCCGGTGGTACAGGCCATCCATGGCCTGGTTGACCATAGTGCGAACATCGATGCGCGCATCGAACAGATACTGAAACAGCTCGAGCAATTGGGCGTGGACTGCGCGGAAGAGCGCGCCACCGCGGATAAGTTCGACCCCAATTATCTGAATCGAATTGTTGACTAAAACAGTAGGATAAAATCTTGACCAAAACAGTCGGGTATTTTATCCTCGAGGCAATCCTTCAGCAGGTGCGCATATGCGTTTGACCACCAAAGGCCGTTTTGCCGTTACCGCCATGCTTGACCTGGCCCTGCGCGAGCAGAAAGGCCCGGTTACCTTGGCCGGCATCTCCGAGCGCCAGCAGATCTCGCTGTCCTATCTTGAGCAGTTGTTCGGCAAATTGCGCCGCAACAATCTCGTCGACAGCGTGCGCGGTCCGGGTGGCGGCTACTGTCTAGCGCGCCCGGTGGCCGATATCTCGGTGGCCGACATCATCACCGCCGTGGACGAGCCGCTGGATGCCACCCAGTGTGGCGGCAAGGAAAACTGTCTGGAAGACAATAAGCGCTGCATGACGCATGACTTGTGGTCTGACCTCAACCGCACCATCTATGCCTATCTGGCTTCGGTCAGCCTGGCCGAGCTGATCGAGAAACAGCGCAGCAAATGCCCGAGCAATCAGGCAAGCAATGAATGCAGTGTGCTGCACGACAAGCGCAAGAGTACGCAGGAACAACAGGCTGTCGCCTGAACCATTGATCTAGAGGCCCCAAGGCCCGCCTTCCGACTGGGCGTTGATGTACCGCATGGAGCGTAGTAAATGAAACTGCCGATTTACCTCGACTATTCCGCCACCACCCCGGTGGATCCGCGTGTTGCCGAACAGATGATTCCCTGGTTGACCGAGCAGTTCGGTAACCCGGCCAGTCGCTCGCACCCATTTGGTTGGGCCGCGGAAGAGGCGGTTGAGAATGCACGTGAAGAAGTGGCCAAACTGGTCAACTGCGATGCGAAGGAAATCGTCTGGACTTCGGGCGCCACGGAATCCAATAACCTGGCCATCAAGGGTGCCGCGCATTTCTACCAGGACAAGGGTAAGCACCTGATCACCATGAAGACCGAGCACAAGGCCGTGCTCGATACCATGCGTGAACTGGAGCGCGAAGGTTTCGAGGTCACTTATCTGAGTCCGTTGGAAAACGGTCTGCTCGATCTGGAACTGCTCAAGGCCAGCCTGCGTGATGACACCATCCTGGTCTCCATCATGGCGGTCAATAACGAGATCGGTGTGATCCAGCCTATCGCCCAGATCGGCGAGCTGCTGCGTGAGCGCGGCATCCTGTTCCATGTCGACGCTGCCCAGGCCACCGGCAAGATCGCCATCGACCTGGCTAGCCTGAAGGTCGATCTGATGAGCTTCTCGGCCCACAAGACCTATGGTCCGAAGGGCGTCGGCGCGCTGTATGTGCGCCGCAAGCCGCGCGTGCGCCTGGAAGCGCAGATGCACGGTGGCGGTCATGAGCGCGGCATGCGCTCGGGCACCCTGGCCACCCACCAGATCGTCGGCATGGGCGCCGCGTTCAAGATCGCACGCGAAGAGATGGCCAGCGAGCTTGAACGCATCCGCATGCTGCGCGACCGGCTGTGGCAGGGCGTGTCGAATATGGAAGAGGTCTATCTGAACGGCGATATGGACCAGCGCGTGCCGCATAACCTCAATATCAGCTTCAACTATGTCGAGGGCGAGTCGCTGATCATGGCGCTGAAGGACCTGGCTGTGTCGTCGGGCTCTGCCTGTACTTCGGCCTCGCTGGAACCCAGCTATGTGCTGCGCGCACTCGGACGCAATGATGAGCTCGCCCACAGCTCGATTCGCTTCACCATTGGCCGCTTCACCACCGTGGAAGACATCGATTACGCGATCAAGCTGATCCACGACAAGATCGGCAAGCTGCGCGAACTGTCGCCGCTGTGGGATATGTTCAAGGAAGGTATCGATCTGAACACCGTGCAATGGGCGGCCCACTGATTTTGTGAGGTGTGAGGCGTAAGGGGTGAGGTGTCCCCAGTCTCACATTTCGGTGGTGGAATCTGGCGGTGATGGCGGGTTGAAGGTTTCACACCTCGCGCCTCACCCCTCACAGGAGCAAAGCAATATGGCATACAGCGACAAGGTCATCGACCACTACGAAAATCCCCGTAACGTCGGTTCGTTCGAAAAGGGCGACGACTCAGTGGGCACCGGCATGGTGGGCGCCCCGGCCTGCGGCGATGTGATGAAGCTGCAGATCAAGGTCAGCGATACCGGCGTGATCGAGGACGCCAAGTTCAAGACCTATGGCTGCGGTTCGGCGATTGCATCGAGCTCGCTGATCACCGAATGGGTGAAGGGCAAGACCCTGGACGAGGCGATGGCGATCAAAAACACCCAGATCGCCGAAGAACTGGCCCTGCCGCCAGTCAAGATCCACTGCTCGATTCTGGCCGAAGATGCCATCAAGGCAGCGGTGGCCGATTACAAGGCCAAGCACGAGGGCTGATCATGGCACTGACGCTTTCTGAAAAAGCCGCCAAGCACGTCGCGAACTACATTGCCAAGCGCGGCAAGGGTGTGGGCGTGCGTCTGGCCGTACGTACCTCGGGTTGTTCGGGCATGGCTTACAAGCTGGAGTTCGTCGATCAGGAATCGGCTGACGACCTGGCTTTCGAAAGCTTCGGGGTAAAGATCTTCACCGATGCCAAGAGCCTGCCCTATCTGGACGGCACCGAGCTCGACTTCGTCAAGGAGGGTTTGAACGAAGGCTTCAAGTTCAATAATCCGAACGTGAAGGACGAGTGCGGTTGCGGCGAAAGCTTCAATACCTGAGCACGCCGCTTATCGCCATTGCGGGCGAGCCGCAAAACTGCGCCGCCTTTGCGCGGCGTTGCTTTTTGCTTCCCGGCGCCTGAGGTTTTCCTACCATGGCTTTTGATTTCTCCCTCGACCATTTCGCGCTGTTTGCCCTGCCGCGCCGTTTTGCTTTGGATAAGGGCGGGCTGGAAGCGGCTTATCGCGACTTGCAGGTCCTCTACCACCCAGACCGCGCTGCCGCGCTGGCCGATGCGGACAAGCGCTTGGCCATGCAGGCGGCCACGCGGGTGAACGAGGCTTTTCAGGTGCTGAAGTCGCCGCTGGGCCGTGCGCGCTACCTGCTGCAGCTGGCTGGGGTGGATACCCAGGAAGAGACCAATACCAGCATGCCGGTCGATTTCCTGATGCAACAGATGGCATGGCGCGAGCAGGTCGCTGAGACCCGTGCGGCCGGCGATGTCAGCGCGCTGGAGGCGCTGGCCCAGACGCTGCAAGGCGAAACCCGCCAGCTTGAGTTGGCGCTGGCCGACTGCCTGGACGTGCAAAAGGACCATGCTGGCGGGGCCCTGCTGGTGCGCAAGCTGCGTTTCCTCGAGAAGCTCGAACAGGAAATCGGCGATGCAATTGAGGTGTTGCTGGATTAAACACGCCCGGGCTGCTGCCAGCCTTGGCGATTCCGATGATGTTGTAGACGCGAAGGATGCCTGCCATGGATACCAGTCAGCACGATTTTGCCGGCCTGTTCGCCCAGCTGGGCCTGCCGAATGAACCTGCGGCCATGCGCGCCTTCGTGGCGGCGCATGCTTTACCGGCCGGTCTGGCCCTGGCTGAAGCGCCATTCTGGAGTCCGGCCCAGTCGGCTTTTCTGGCCGAGGCGCTGGCCGACGATGGTGACTGGGCGGAAGTAATCGACGCCCTGGCCTTGTTGTTAAGTAAATAGGCGGCTTGACTGCCGTTTCGATGCCAGCCATGGCGGCCCATGCCGCTGCTGTACCCGCTTGAGAAAGACAGAACGCGATATGGCCCTATTTCAGATTGCCGAGCCTGGCGAAGCACCCGCACCGCACCAGCATAAGCTGGCGGTGGGTATCGACCTCGGTACCACCAATTCGCTGGTGGCCACCGTGCGCAGCGGTTCTGCCGCCGTGTTGCCCGATGAGCGTGGCCGCAATCTGCTGCCCTCGGTCGTCCATTACGCGGCCGATGGTCAGGTCACGGTTGGTCATCGCGCCCAGGCGCGTCAGACCGAGGACCCGCGCAATACCATCGTGTCGGTTAAGCGTTTCATGGGGCGCGGGGTCAAGGATCTGCCTGATTCGGCCGCCACGCCTTACCGCTTTGTCGACGCGCCTGGCATGCTCAAGCTGAAGACCGTGGCCGGAGAGAAAAGCCCGGTCGAGGTCTCGGCCGATATTCTGCGCACGCTCAAGCAGCGCGCCGAAGCGAGCCTGGGCGGTGAGCTGATCGGTGCGGTGATTACGGTGCCCGCCTATTTTGACGATGCCCAACGCCAGGCGACCAAGGATGCCGCAACCCTGGCCGGCCTGAATGTGCTGCGCCTTTTGAACGAGCCGACCGCGGCGGCCGTGGCCTATGGGCTGGATAACGGCGCCGAGGGCATCTATGTCGTGTATGACCTGGGCGGCGGCACCTTCGATGTGTCGATACTCAAGCTCAGCCGCGGCGTGTTCGAGGTGCTGGCGACCTCGGGCGACTCGGCCCTGGGCGGTGACGATTTCGATCAGCGCATCTATTGCTGGATCGTCGAGCAGGCCGGCCTGAGCCTGCTTGGCGACCATGACACGCGTCTGCTGCTGACCCGCGCGCGCGAGGCTAAGGAGACGCTGTCCGAGCACGACAGCACACGCATCACCGCCAAGCTGCAGGCTGGCACGGTCATCGACCTGGAGCTGAATGTCGAGACCTTCGAGGCGATTACCCACACCCTGGTACAGAAGACCATTAACCCGGTACGCAAGGCCTTGCGCGATGCGCGCCTGGGCGTGCAGGACGTAAAGGGGGTGGTGATGGTGGGCGGCGCCACGCGCATGCCGCATGTGCGCCGTGCAGTGGGTGAATTCTTTGCCTGCGAACCGCTGACTAATCTGGACCCGGACAAGGTGGTGGCGCTGGGCGCCGCCATGCAGGCCAATGCGCTGGCCGGCAATAAGAGCGAGGATGAGTGGCTGTTGCTGGATGTGATCCCGCTCTCGCTGGGCCTGGAAACCATGGGCGGCCTGGCTGAGAAGGTGATTCCACGCAATAGCACCATCCCGACCGCGCGTGCCCAGGACTTCACTACCTATAAGGATGGTCAGACCGCAATGGCCATCCATGTGGTGCAGGGCGAGCGCGAGCTGGTCGCCGATTGTCGCTCGCTGGCCCGCTTCGAGCTGCGTGGTATTCCGCCCATGGCGGCCGGTGCTGCGCGTATCCGCGTCACCTTTCAGGTGGATGCCGACGGTCTGTTGGCGGTATCAGCGCGCGAGCAGTCGACCGGCATCGAGGCCAGCATCGCGGTCAAGCCATCCTATGGTTTGGCCGATGAGGAGATCGCCCGCATGCTGCAGGACTCGATGGCGCATGCCAGCGAGGATATGCAGGCGCGCAGTCTGGCCGAGGCACGCGTGGAAGGCGAGGGCCTGGCCACAGCAACCGAGCTGGCATTGCTGGCCGATGGCGCCCTGCTGAACGAAGCTGAGCACGCCGCAGTCGCTACGGCCATCCAGGCGCTGCGCGAAGCCATCGCCGGCGCAGACGCCGTGCTGATCCGCGACCGCACCGAGGCGCTCAACCATGCCACCACCGAGTTCGCCGGCCGGCGCATGGACGCCGCAGTCAAACGCGGCCTGACTGGCCAGAAGCTGAGCGCGCTGGGCTGATTGCCCCGCACGCACGAATTTATCCCGAGAGGCAAACATGCCCATCATTACCGTACTGCCCCATGCCCAGCTCTGTCCGAGCGGGGCCAGCTTTGAAGTCGCCAGTGGCGAGACGATCTGCGATGCGCTGCTTGAGCACGATATCGCCATCGAGCATGCTTGCGAGAAGTCCTGTGCCTGTACGACCTGCCATGTGATCGTGCGGCAGGGCTTCAACAGCCTGGCGCCCAGCGAGGAAGAAGAGGACGATCTGCTCGACAAGGCCTGGGGCCTGAGCGCGCAATCGCGCCTGTCCTGCCAGGCCGTGGTGGCCAAGGCCGACCTGACGGTGGAAATTCCCAAGTACACCATCAATCACGCCCGCGAGCATTACGACAAAGACTGGGACGTCTGAGCCGGCATCCCCTGGAGCGCCAAGCATGCAAACCCTGAGCAGCCAGCAACGTGTTGAAGCCGTCCTTGCCGCAGCAGGGATTCCCCTCGATATCCGCACCTTTCCCGACGGTACGCGCACTGCGCTGGAGGCCGCGACCGCCATTGGTTGCAGCGTAGGCGAGATCGCCAAGTCCATTGTGTTGCGCGCGGTGGAGTCGGGGCGGGTCGTGGTCGTGGTGGTTAGCGGGCGCAACCGGGTGGATATGGAAAAGGTGGCTGATCTGCTCGATCAGAGCGTGATTCGCGCCGATGCCGAATTCGTGCGCCGCCATACCGGTTTTGCAATCGGTGGCGTGGCGCCGGTTGGGCATCTGGAAGCCCCCTTGCTACTACTCGACCGTGATCTGCTGCACTACCGCCAGGTCTGGGCCGCGGCCGGTACCAGCGATAGCGTGTTCCGCATCAGCCCGGCCCAACTGCAGCAGTTGCTGGCCTGTCCGGTGGTCGATATCAAACAGGAGTAAACCTCATGAAGTGGACCGATTCGCGCGAGATCGCGATTGCCTTGTACGACAAATTCCCCGAGCTGGACCCGAAGACCATCCGCTTTACCGATCTGATGCAGTGGGTGCTCGACCTTGATGGCTTTGATGACGATCCTGCCCATTGCGGGGAAAAGATTCTGGAAGCCATCCAGCTCAACTGGATGGATGAGGCCGAGTAAGCTTGTCTCGATATGGCCAGATCGACTGCAAAGGGCGCATTGGCGCCCTTTTCGCTTTGGCCCGCCCGCCGGGCGCGGTAGGATTGTCCATCCCCAAAACAAAAAAGGAGACTTGCCCATGCTGATGCATGCCGACAATTGCACCCTGCTGGTGGTGGACGTGCAGGACAAGCTGGTGCCGGCCATTGCCGAAGCCCCGCGCCTGGTAGCCGCCATGAAATGGCTGATCGATGCCGCGCGCATGAATGGCGTGCCGGTCGTGCTCTCGGAGCAATACCCGCAAGGCCTCGGCCATACCCTGCCCCTGCTGCGCAATACGGCGGCCGAGCCCAGCGTGGTGGACAAGACCACTTTCTCCTGTGTGGCGGCCGATTGCCTGAAGGGCACGCCGGCCGAGACGCGCAGCCAGGTGGTGGTATGCGGCATCGAGGCCCATGTCTGTGTGCTGCAGACCGTGTTGGAATTGCGTGCGGCCGGTAAGGAAGTGTTTCTGGTCAGCGACGCGATCGGTTCGCGCAATCGGGATGACAAGGCGGCCGCCCTGGCGCGTGCCGCGGCGGCTGGCGTGCAGATCGTGACGCGCGAGATGGCCCTGTTCGAATGGATGCGCGACAGCCGCGTGCCGCACTTCCGTGAGGCCAGCAAGCAGCTACTGCAGCAGCCGCCGGCACTGAGCTTCCAGGAAGCGCTGTCCTGCCTGCCGCGCATCGATCAGCTTGGTGGCATGCAGCTGTGGCGCGAGGGCAAGCTGGAGGCGATCATCGAGAACCGTCCAGGCCAGGCCGGCTCGCTGGCCGTCTACCATGCGCTGTTCCGTGATTTCGGCGCTATCACCCCCAAGGCCGCGCGCCTTGGCCAGTGGCTGTACGGCGAGCATGCGGAGGATGCGCGCAAGCATCCGGGCAAGCATCCGAATATCGACCGCTTGTTCTCGCTGGAAGTACTGGGCGGCGGCTACGGTGTGCGGCTGATGCCGCACTGAACGGCGCGTTCTTGCCAAGCAAACAGGCCCTTGTAGGGCCTGTTTGTACTTTTGTGCCGGGGCGGAGCATTTATTCAGTTGGCGTTTTGCTGGCGCCCACTATGCTGGGCAGCACGACTGACAGGAGGACAAAATGAAAACGATAGGTGTATTGCTGGCGACACTGGCCCTGAGTGGCTGCGCGGCGATGTCGGAAGCCGAATGCCGTACCGGCGACTGGTATGGGGTAGGCGAGAGCGACGGCCGGGCTGGCCAACCGAGCCGCCTGGGCAGCTATGCCGAGGCCTGCCAGAAGGCTGGTGTACTGCCCGACCCGGCCGAGTATTCACGCGGTCGCGAGCGCGGTCTGCTCAGCTATTGCACACCGGAAAGCGGCTACCGTGCTGGGGTGAGTGGCCAGTCCTACCAGAATGTCTGCATGCCCGAACGCCAGGCGGCCTTCCTGCAGGAATACGAACGCGGGCGGGTGCGTTATGAGTTGCGGCGCGATATCGACGCGCTCGAACAGGATATGTCGCGCTGGTCGCGCGAGATGCAGCGCGTGGATGGCCTGCTGGCCAAGAAGCCGGCCAACGAGGAAGAGCGGCGCAAACTGCTGCGCGAGCGCGATGGCTATGAGCGCGAACGGCGCGATGGCCGCATGCGCTTGCTGATTCTGCAGAGCCGCTACAGCCTGCTGCCGGACTGAGTGCTAGGGGCGCACGCCGAAATACTGGGTATAGATGCGCTCATAGCTACCATTCGCCATGATCTGCGCCAGGCCGGCGTTCAATCTGGCCAGTAACTCGCGGTCTTCCTTGCGCACCGCAAAGCCGTACTGTTCCTTGGCAAAGCGGCTGTCGCCCAGCGTACGCAGCTTGGCGGCCGGGTTGTTGGCCACGTAATGCAGCAGCACACCGCTATCGGCCACCACTGCATCCACGCGTCCGGACTGCAGCGCCAGCATGGCCTGGTCAAGCCGTGTATAGCTGCGCAGGGCCAATTTGGCCGGGCTCAGGATGCGCTTGAGCTCGGACTCGCCAGTGGTGCCGGCCATCACGCCGATGCGCTTGCCATGCAAACCATCCAGATTATTGATACGGCTGTCGCGGCGGATGGCAATTAGCTGGCGGGCCTGGAAATAGGGCGTGGAGAAAGCCATCTCGCGCTGGCGTTCCGCGGTGATGCTAATGGCCGAGGCCAGGATGTCACGCTCGCCGCTCAGCAGGGCTGGAAACAGGTGGGCCCAGGGTGTGTGTTGGAAGCTCAGCTGCAGATTGCTGTGCTTGGCCACCGCACGCAGGATATCGATATCGAAGCCGGCCAGTTCTTTGTCCTGGGTGATCGACTCGAAAGGCGCGTAGTGGGCATTGGTGCCGACCAGATAGAGGCGCACGCTGGGCGGTGTGGGCGTGAGCGGCGCTTCCGCATCGCGGCAGGCCAGCAGCATCAGGCTGAGGGCAAGGCTTGTCATCCAGCCACGGCGGCTGCAAAGCATGGTGTTCTCCGAAACGACAATCCCAGTAATGTCTGGAACAGGCCGAACTGTAGCGATCTCGCGTCGGAAGGGTTGGCTTTGTTGCGCGAATACCTAGCAGCTTGTCAGTGATTTACAACAGATTGTGCAGCGGCTGCTCGCTCAGGGGGTAGCGAGCTGGGCCAGCTCGGCCGAACTGAGCTGGCGCTTGAGCTCCTGCAGGCGTTGCTGGGCACCGCTTTCATGCTCGGCCGCTTTCTCCAGCAGGCGGTAGGCGGCCAGTTTGTCGACGGCCACGCCGCGTCCGGCCAGATAGAGCAGGGCGAGGTTGTATTGACCAGTGGCATTGTTCTGCTCGGCCGCCAGGCGCGAATAACGCACGGCCTCGCTGTCATCGCGACGTACGCCACGGCCGGTCATCAACATAAAGCCCAGATAGGCCTGCGCCTCGGCGTGGTTCTGTTCGGCCGCGCGCCGGTACCAGACCACCGCCTTGGCATTATCGGCCGGTAGGCCCAAGCCCTTGCGATAGCGCAGGCCCAGCTGGGTCTGTGCGGCCGGGTCACCGGCTTCCGCGGCGCTGCGCAGATCGGCCAGGCTCAGGCCCGCCAGGGCAGTCGCGTCGGGCGCCTGTGCCGCAACACTGGCCTCATCCTGGCTGCTGGTTTCGGTGCTGACCGGGCCGGGTGGCACTTCCGCTGGCGTGCTGGGGGGGAGGGCGGCTGGGGCTGGGCTGGCGTGCTGTTCCTTCGAGCTGAGCAAGGCGGTGCCGACCGCGGCGACCAGGATCAGGCCGATGCCGGCACCGAGCAGCTTGCCACGGCTGCTACTGGCGGGTGCCTTGCTATTGGCGCGCTCCCTGGGCTGGGGCGAGAACTCGTCATCCAGACGCATGGTGGGCGCCAGGGCGGCTGGCTGCTGCGGATGCAGCACCGGGCTGGGCTGCATGCAGAACACGCCGCTGGTCTGCGGTGCCTCGCTAATCTGCAAGGCGCGCTGATCGACCTCCAGCGCTTCGAAAGCCTTGATGCAGGCGTCCAGGCTGGTAAAGCCGCCCGATAGCACCGGCTTTTGCATGCGCTTGATCAGGGCCGGCAAGGCCTCCTGGTGCGCGTCCTTGTAATAGTCGATGCGGTGCAGGGAAATCTGCTTGAACCAGTGGCCAAGCGCATACAGATCGGTGCGCCAGTCCAGGGTGTTGATGCTCAACTCTGGGATGAGCACGCTTTCATACTGATGCCGGCCGGCTTCGCTCAGCTCATACCAGCTGGCCTTGCCATGCTCGCCGATCAGCTTGGCATAGGTCTGCCAGTCACGCTGCACAGCCTCGCGCATGGCGGGCGACAGATAGGCGGCATCCGGGCTAGCCAGATCGATGAACAGCGGCTTCTCGATACGCTGCTGCGGATTGCGTGCCACGCCGAAGTCGATCAGCTTCAGGCTATCGAAATCAATCTCGCCCTTGTCGTTCTGGGCCAAGATCATCACATCCGGTCGCAAGCCGCCGTGCACCAGGCCAAAGCGACCGAGGTGGGCCAGTGCGCGCAGGCCGGCCAGGATCAGCCTGACCAGATCGCTCGAGCGCTGGAATGGATGTTCAAGTTCGCCAACCGGTGTGGCCAGCCAGTGGGTAAGCGGATGGCCATCGGCCTCGCTGACCAACATGCGCCGGTCCAGATCCAGCGCCACGAAACGCGCGGCATAGCGGCTATCGCGCTGAAAGCCCTGCATGATGCGTGCCTCGTGGCACAGCCAGTAATCGGCCGCCGGATGCTCGGCCGACAGGCGCTTGCACCAGCGCTCGTTATTGCGCTGGCTGAGGAACTTGTCGAGCTGAACAGGCCGTTCGGCCTGGGCAGGAATATCAGCGTGATCGGTCATGTTGGCGCATCGTGACGCCGGCTCTATCGGCCAGCTTGACGTTGGACTCTGAAAAAAGCCGGGCAGGTCCCGGCTCTCTGGCTTAGCGCTTCGCCGCTTCGGGCAGAACGATATTCACTTCCAGCACATCGTAGTCGTCCTGGCGTTCCAGAGACACCTTGATGTCGTCCTGGCCAACGGCAACATACTTGGAAATCACCGCGATCAGTTCGCGCTGCAGATCCGGCAGATAGTCGGGCCCGCCGCGGCTGCCGGCGC
The DNA here is from genome assembly GCF_900119825.1 of Chitinimonas taiwanensis DSM 18899. Classification (GTDB taxonomy): domain Bacteria; phylum Pseudomonadota; class Gammaproteobacteria; order Burkholderiales; family Chitinimonadaceae; genus Chitinimonas; species Chitinimonas taiwanensis. Next base: position 129,754 of record NZ_FPKR01000015.1, read on the forward strand.
GCTCGTGCGCGAGGATGATCTGCAACCGCTCGCGTGCGACCGAGGCGGACTTTTTCTTGGTGCCCAGCAGGTAATCGAGAAAAGACATGGCTTAGCCCCCGAACAGACGTTTGAGCCAGCCTTGCTTGGGCACTTCCACGAAGCGCATCGGTAGCGCTTCGCCAAGGAAGCGGCCAATCACATCCTTGTAGGCCTCGGCCACATCGCTGCCTTCCAGGTGGATGGCAGGCGTGCCGCTGTTGGATGCCTGCAGTACCGACTCGGACTCGGGAATGATGCCGATCAGGGGGATGCGCAGCAGATGCTGGACATCATCCAGCGACAGCATTTCGCCGGCTTCCACGCGTTTGGGCGAGTAGCGGGTGATAAGCAGATGTGCCTTGATCGAACCGCCTTCCTCGGCCTTCTTCGACTTGGCGTCCAGAATGCCCAGAATGCGGTCGGAATCGCGCACCGAGGATACTTCCGGATTGGTTACCACGATGGCTTCCTCTGCAAAATACAGGGCCAGCAGAGCGCCGGTTTCAATGCCGGCTGGCGAGTCGCAGATGATGTAGTCGAAGCCATCGGCCGCCAGTTCCTGCAGCACTTTCTCCACGCCTTCCTTGGTCAGCGCTTCCTTATCGCGTGTCTGCGAGGCAGGCAGGATGAACAGATTGTCGCAGTGCTTGTCCTTGATCAGTGCTTGGCGCAGCGTGGCCTCGCCCTGGATTACATTGACGAAGTCGTACACCACGCGGCGCTCGCAGCCCATGATCAGGTCCAGATTGCGCAGGCCGACGTCGAAATCGATCACGGCAACCTTCTTGCCGCGCAAGGCTAGGCCGGAGGCGAAGCTGGCGCTGGTGGTGGTCTTGCCTACGCCGCCTTTGCCCGAGGTAACGACAATGATTTTTGCCACGGTGTTTCTTCCTGAGTTTTCTGAATGAGTGTCGCTGCTAGGCAGCGTGGGATTGTCTGTGGGCATCAGTCTAGTGCCATCGCTTCCATGACCAGCTTATTGCCATCCAGGCGCACCTGGGTGGGCTTGCCCTTAATGCTGGCAGGCAGCGCTTCGTCGATGGCGCGGTACACACCGGCCACCGAGAGCAACTCGGCCTCCATGCCATGGGCGAAGATGCGCGCGCTGGTATTGCCACGCGCGCCGGCCAGGGCACGGCCGCGCAGCGGGGCATAGACATGAATATTGCCGTCGGCGATCAGCTCCGCGCCATGGCTGACCAGGGCCAGCACGATCAGATCGCCGCCGCGCGCATAGACCTGCTGTCCGCTACGCACCGGCTTGTCGATGATCAGCGTGCCGCTGGGTGGCGGTGCAGGTTCCGGCGTGACTTCACGCTGGGGCCCGCTTGCTTCGCGCTGGCCGGCCGGCGCATCGGGCAAAAGCACCAGGCCCACGCTGGCCGCGATCTCGCGGCTCAAGGCCTGACCGCCGCGGGCTGCCAGCGCTTGCAGGCCGGCTTTGCGCAGAAAGGCCAGTAGGGCCGATAAATCCAGCGCGGTGGCCTCGGCTGGCCAGTGGCTGAGATCCAGCAGCGCTGCATCGCCGCCGAAGAATTGCTCGCTGGCGCCGAACTTGCGCTGCAAGGCGCTTTCCAGCTCGGCCAGATCGGCCGTTTTGGGAATGAAAGAGATGAGGTTCAGTGCGGCGCTCTTGATCTCGAAGGGCGCGGCGCTGCGAGTCGGGGCCGGTTTAACGGAGGCGGTCATCTAGTGCGCTCTGTGACGGCGTGGGATAAAAAATCAGGTTGGCGGAGTGTACTTGGTTCAGCGCGCAGGCTTCAACAAGACAAGCCTTATGCGTGCAAGCGTGGCGCCCACACGACGCTAGAGTTTGCGCCGTTCTATCAGCGCCTGCGCCAATGTGCTGCTATCGACATGTTCAAGCTCGCCACCTACAGGCAGGCCGCGTGCGATCCGACTGACCTTCACCCCCTGTGCACGCAATAACTCGGCCAGATAGTGGGCCGTGGCCTCACCTTCCACGGTGAAATTGGTGGAGAGAATCACCTCTTCCACCACCCCATCCTGCGCGCGCGTGAGCAGCTTGTCGAAATGGATATCGCCAGGGCCGACACCGTCCAGCGGTGAGAGGCGCCCCATCAGCACGAAGTAGCGGCCCTTGAAGGCCAACGTCTGCTCCATGCGTAGCAGATCGGCCGGCATTTCCACCACGCATAGCAGCTTGTCCTCGCGCGCCGGGTCTGCACAAAGCTCGCACAGCGTGTGCTCGGTAAAGGTATTGCAGCGCGCGCAGTTGCGCAGGCTAGTCAGTGCATTAGCCAGCGCGTGTGCAAGCGCTGAGGCGCCGGGCTGGTCGCGTTGTAGCAGGTGGTAAGCCATGCGTTGGGCAGACTTCGGCCCAACGCCGGGCAAGACACGGAGCGCGTCAATCAGCTGATTGAGCGTGGAAGGTGTGCGCATCAGCTGTAGCGGGCGGCTGGCTTAGAAAGGCAGCTTCATGCCGGCGGGCAGATTCAGGCCAGCTGAGAAGCCAGCCATCTTTTCCTGCGAGGTCTGTTCAGCACGACGCAGCGCATCATTGAAGGCGGCCGCGATCAGGTCTTCCAGCATTTCCTTGTCGTCGTCGATCACGCTCGGGTCGATGCTCACGCGCTTCACGGCGTGGTGACAGTTCATGACGATCTTGACCATGCCGGCTCCGGCCTGACCTTCCACATCGATATTGCCCAGTTCTTCCTGGGCCTTCTTCATGTTTTCCTGCATTTGCTGGGCTTGCTTCATCAGATTGCCCAGGCCGCCTTTATTGAACATAGTTGCTCCTTGTATCGCTGAAGTGGAATGCACAGAGCGCTTAGGCGGGGTCGCCCAGCGCCTGTATGGAATCGGGTTGAATGGTAGCGTCGAATTCGCTGATCAAGGCCTGCACGAACGGATCAGCATTCAGAGCCGCACTGGCATCCGCCAGCCGCGCTGCCCGTTCGCGCTGCTGCTGCGCGGCTGGTGTGGCATCGGCAGCACCGCCCACGCTGACCTTGACCCGCGCTGGCGCGCCGAAATGCTGGCTGAGTGCGTGTTCAAGCCGCTCGCGGTATTCTGGCCCCGCCACCACCCTGAAGGCGTCCGGCACGGCCAGTTCGAAGTGCAGACCGTCGTAACTGCTGAGTTCGGCATGCTGGGCCAGCATGCCGGCCTGGCCACCCAGGCGAATCTGCTTGAGCAGGCCTGCCCAATCACCTTCGAAGTGCGGCGCGGTCGCTTCGGGCTGCTGTATCGCAGCGCCTTCATGTTCATCAGGGCGTGGCGCGGCCTCGGTGGCGGGCTCACTTTCCCACGGCGGTGGCGGTCCGTCCTCAGCTACGCTAACTGGTGCAGGTGCAGGTGCAGGTGCAGGTGCAGGTGCAGGTGCAGGTGCAGGTGCGAGGCTAGGCGCGGGCGCAAGCGGTGTCGCCGGTGCTGGAGGGTTTGCCGGGCTGGCTACAACTGGTGCGGGTGTGTCGCTGGGCTTCGGGGTGCTAGTCGGACTGTGCGCAGCTACAGGCTTCACTGTTACATCGCCGGGCGTGCTGGCGAGGTGGCGGCTTGGCGAGAAGGCCAGCATGCGTAACAGCGTCATGCTCAGGCCGGCAAACTCATCCGGCGCAAGGGCCAGATCGCGGCGCCCGTGCAGGGCAATCTGGTAGAGCAACTGCAGCTGCTCGGCGTTAAAGCGCGGCGCCATCGCTTGCAGATCGGCATATTGCGGATGATCGGGGCTAATGGCGGTTGGCACGCCTTGCAGCAGCGCGAGCTGATGCAGCAAAGATGCGAGCTCCTGTAAAGCTGCATCCGCACCAATGCCGCGCAGAGACAGCTGCTCGGCGGCGGCCATCAACGCTGCGCCATCGCGCCGGGCTAGCTGCTCCAGCAAGTCGAATAGATAGGATTGATCCACCGCGCCGAGCATGGCGCGTACGCCAGCTTCCTCTACCCGGCCTGAGCCGTAGGCGATAGCTTGGTCGAGTAGGGAAAGTGCATCGCGCATACTGCCGGCCGCCGCATGACCAAGCAGAGTGAGGGCGCCCGCTTCAAAAGGCAGTGCTTCCGCTTCCAGCACATGCTGAAGATGGCCGGCAACCTGGGCGGGCAGCATCTGGCGCAGCGAGAACTGCAGACAGCGCGATAGCACCGTGACCGGCACTTTCTGCGGGTCGGTGGTGGCCAGGATGAACTTCACATGACCGGGTGGCTCCTCCAAGGTCTTCAGCATCGCATTGAAGGCGCTCTTGGAGAGCATGTGCACTTCGTCGATGATATAGACCTTGAAGCGCCCCTGAGTGGGCGAGTACTGCGCGTTGTCCAACACCTCGCGGATATTGTCGATGCCGGTATTCGACGCGGCATCGATCTCCAGCAGGTCGACAAAGCGGCCGGCATCGATCTGGCGACAGGCATCGCACTGTCCGCAAGGCGTAGCGGTGATGCCTGTCTCGCAATTCAGCGACTTGGCCAGGATGCGTGCAATCGTTGTCTTGCCCACGCCGCGCGTGCCTGTCAGCAGGTAGGCGTGATGCAGGCGCTGGTTTTCCAGTGCATTGCTGAGCGCCTTGACCACGTGCTCTTGGCCAACCAGAGTCGCGAAAGATTTCGGACGCCACTTTCGGGCGAGAACTTGATAAGTCATGCGGCGATTCTAACAGAACGTGTTTGATCGGCCGGTGGCTGGAGCTGTGTAAGCATGTCTAACCCACCATTTAGTACCGACGCGACTGACCCTAGGCCTATCGAGCCGACACCGCCCGAGTCCAGCGAGTGCTGTAATAGCGGCTGCGATCCATGCGTATTTGACCTGCATAACGAAGAGATGCATCGCTATCGCCGACTGCTCGCAGAGTGGGAGCAACGTCAGCAATCCAAGAGCGGAGGTTCGTCAGCTGGTGTGACTGATATTACTAAACTTATATAGCGAAATATCCCGCGATCGAACTGAGGCACTGCAAAACGCCCCGAAAGGGGCGTTTTGCATGGAGTTGTGGGTGTTTCGCGCTGTTTGATCGTGCCGGTGAGGGCGGCTGGGCGAGGCACTGCGCAGGTTTGCGCGGTGGTGCGTAAAAATCTTTTGGTGCGGTGCCAATTAATAATCAGGCACTTATGTGTTTGGTGGGTGTGTTTGGTGGAATTTGTTGTTTGGAGGTGTTGACGCGATTCGTGTGGCTGCGTATAGTTCGCCTCTCTGCTGCTGACGCAGACAAAAACGAAGCGAAACGAATGAGTCTAGCTGAGTGGGTCTGAAGAAGCAAACGCTCTTTAACAAGATACAACCGATAAGCGTAGGCGCTTGGTTGAGAAGCCAAGGCTTACGCAGATATTGAAATCGTTTCGACGGTTTTGATTTTGCAAGCCAGAAATTGAAGCAAAACAGAGATTGAACTCAAGAGTTTGATCCTGGCTCAGATTGAACGCTGGCGGCATGCTTTACACATGCAAGTCGAACGGGCT
>NZ_FPKR01000001.1 GCF_900119825.1 Chitinimonas taiwanensis DSM 18899
AAGCCGCGGTTTTAATCCATTCTGACCAGGGTTCACAGTACGGCAGCGATGACTGGCGTCGTTTCTGTGCCGCCAATAGGCTCGAACCCAGCATGAGTCGGCGAGGGAACTGCTGGGACAATGCGGTCGCTGAATCTTTCTTCAGTAGCCTGAAAAAGGAACGTATCCGTAAGCGCATCTACAAAACGCGTGAATTGGCTCGCGCCGATGTATTTGACTATATCGAAGCGCTTTACAACCGTGTCCGCCGTCATAGCCATCTTGGCGGCGTCAGTCCCGAGGCCTTTGAACTAGCCGCGGCGTGAGGCTGGAGGTTGTCTACCGTTTCCGGGACAGTCCAGATTTGGTGTCTAGCTGATGCGGGACTAGCGTAGACATTTTTCTGCACACTGGTTGAGGAAACAAAACACACCAAGCCTCGGGGGAAGTACGCCATGAGGCATATGCAGGCAAAACCGCTATTACGTGACCCGATTTTTCTACATCACAGCCTGGATTGATACCTCCGCATCCTCCCCCAAAAAACCACCACTCTGATGCGCCCACAAGCGCGCATACAGCCCGCCCTTGGCCAGCAGTTCAGCATGGCTACCCTCCTCCACAATCCGCCCCTGATCCATCACGATCAGCCTGTCCATGGCCGCAATCGTGGATAGCCGGTGTGCAATCGCCACCACGGTCTTGCCTTGCATCAGCCGGTACAGGCTGCTTTGAATCGCGGCTTCCACTTCGCTGTCGAGCGCGCTGGTGGCTTCGTCCAGCAGCAGGATGGGGGCGTCCTTGAGCATGACGCGGGCGATGGCGATGCGCTGGCGCTGGCCACCGCTCAGCTTCACGCCGCGTTCGCCCACATGGGCGTCGTAGCCCTGGCGGCCCTTGGGGTCACTCAGGGTCTGGATGAAGTCGTGCGCTTCGGCGTGGCGGGCGGCGGCGATCATGTCGGCCTCGCTCGCGTCGGGGCGGCCGTAGAGCAGGTTGTCGCGCACGGATCGATGCAGCAGGCTGGTGTCCTGGGTGACCATGCCGATATGGCGGCGCAGGCTGTCTTGCGTGACGTGCGCGATGTCCTGGCCATCGACCAGAATACGGCCGCTATTCAGGTCGTAAAAGCGCAGCAGCAGGTTGACCAGGGTGCTCTTGCCGGCGCCCGAGCGGCCGATCAGGCCGATTTTTTCGCCGGGGCGTATGGTCAGGTCGAGTTGTTCGATGACCGGCTTTTGCGCGTCGCCATAGGCAAAGCGCACGGCTTCGAAGCGCACTTCGCCCTGGCTGACCTGGAGCGGCTTGGCGTCGGGCGCATCCTGCACGGCCACGGCGCGCGACAGGGTGTTGATGCCGTCCTGCACGGTGCCGATGTTTTCGAACAGGCTGGCCATTTCCCACATGATCCAGTGCGAGATGCCGTTCAGGCGCAGGGCCATGGCGGTGGCGGCCGCCACGGCGCCCACGCCCACTTCGCCCTGAATCCACAGCCAGAGCGTGAGGCCGGCCGTGCTGGCGATCAGCCCCATGCTGAGGATGTGGTTGACGATTTCGAAGCCGCTGATCAGGCGCGTTTGCTGGTAGAGCGTGCCCAGGTAGTCCTGCATGGCGTCGCGCGCGTAGTGGGCTTCGCGCTGGGTGTGGGCGAACAGTTTGACGGTGCTGATATTGGTGTAGGCATCGGTAATGCGCCCGGTCATCAGGCTGCGCCCATCGGCAGTGGCCTGGGCCAAACGCCCGAGGCGCGGCACGAAGAACCACAAGGTGGCCACATACAGCGCCAGCCAACCCAGGAAGGGCAGCAGGAGGCTGATATCGAAGGCGCCCACCACGGCCACCATGGTGATGAAGTAGATGCCGACGAAGACCAGGATGTCGCAGACGATGAGCACGCAGTCGCGCACCGCCAGCGCGGTCTGCATGACCTTGGCCGACACGCGGCCGGCGAATTCATCCTGGTAGAAACCCATGCTCTGGCCGAGCAGATGGCGATGGTAGTGCCAGCGCAGGCGCATGGGGAAGTTGGCGAACAGGCCCTGGTATTTGCACAGCGCCTGCAGCGCAATCAGCACCGGGCTGGCCAGCAGAATGCCGGCCAGCAAGAGCAGCTTGTCGCCTTCGCGTTCCCACAGCTGCTGGGGCGGCACATCGGCCAGCCAGTCCACCACCGAGCCAAGCATGCTGAACAGCAGCGCTTCAAACGCGCCAATGGCGGCGGTGAGGACGATCAGCGCCAGAATCAGCCCGCGCATGCCGCGCGTGCCGGCCCATAAGAAGGCCATGAAACCGGCCGGGGGTTGCTTGGGGTGGGTGTCGGGGTAGGGATTGACGCGTTTTTCGAACCAGTGAAACAAGGGGGGCCTCCTCAGGCAGGGCTGGCTATCGCTGTGTTTGTGGCCAGTCCGCCCGATTCTGCCCGCCCGCTGTGGCGCTGCCAATGCACGGGGCGCACAGCAATGCTGCGCTGTGGCGGATACGGGAATATATTGCTGATCAGGCGCTTACCCGCGCCCCGCCACCCGACCGTGCAACCCATGAGGAAGCGCATGTTCCGCCCCGCCGCCCTCATCGTCTTCCTGCTCGCCCTGCCGCCGGCCCAGGCGCAGTTACGCGTGTGCGTGGAAAACGATTGGGCGCCGATGGCCTTTGCGCGCGAGGGCAAGCCGGCCGGCGCGATGGTGGACCTGGCAGCCGAGGCTTTTCAGGCGGCCGGGCTGACGGTGAGCTTTGAAAGCGGCAGCTACAACCGCTGCCTGGCACTGACCCGGCGCGGTCACTACCAGGCCATGCTGGATGTGGCGCAGAACAGCGAGCGCCAGCCGCAATTCATCTGGCCCAGCCAGCCGCTGCTGGTACTACCGCTGCACTTGATTGGTAGCAAGCCCGGCACGGCCAGCCCCGGCGATTACAGCGTGCTGCGCGGACTGCGCGTGGGCATGACCCTGGGTTATGAATACCCGGATGCGCTGTTGCAGCAGCGGCTGGTACGCGTGGTGTCGCCCAGCGAGCAGGCGAACTTCCACCAGCTACTGGCGGGCGGGATTGATGTGATGGTGTTGTCGGCCGGTTCCTACCAGGCGCTGCGCGAGGCGGCGCAGCTGAAGGAGGGCGAAGCCCCGCATGATTGGGGGCGAGTGGATGAGCTGGCGCTGTATATCGCCTTCCATGCGCGCCACCCACAGGCAGCACACTGGGCCACGGCCATCAGCCATAGCCTGCAGGGCCTGCAGCGTAGCGGTGCGCCGCAGCGCATTCTGCAACGCTGGCAGGCGCGCCCCTAGGGAGGCAGCCCAGTCAGACGAGTAAGTCGACGCCTCAATAGCGCTTGAGCTTGCAGTCGATCTTCACATAGCCAAGCTCCAGGCTCAGCTCATAGCTGTCCTTGTTCACCACCATGCTCAGTACATCGGTGGAGAAATTGAACATCATCTTCAAATAGGCCTTCAGGTCTTCCTTGCTGGCATGGCCTAGCCCGGTCTCGCGGTCTTGCAGGAACTTGTCGATGCGGGTGAGCACGGCGGCGATCTCCTTGCGGGCATCGTCAGCGGGCGAGATATCGAAATCGAGAATCATGATGGGCTTTGCATTCGCAGCGAGGGATAACAGATAGCGCTGATTTTGCCAGATAGTTTGCTGCTACTGACTAAGGCAATCGCTCGCTTGGCGGGCTTTGGCCGGATAATGGCCAGGCAGCGCCGCCCAACCGCCACCGAGCCGACAGCCCCATGCCCACTACGCCCCCCAAGCCACCTAGCGCCGGCTATCTGCCCGCCGCCAAAGCCGCCTTCGAGCAGACCGCCGGCCAGGTGGAAGCCATGCATAGGGCGATTGCCGACAAGTCCTTCGACACCCTGCAGCGCGTGCCGGTGATCAGCGTGCCAGTCAAGCTGGTGCGCAGCGTGCACGACGCGGTGCTCGGTGGCGCGTATGGCGCAGTGCGCCTGGGCGGGCGCGGACTATTGGGGCTGGCCGGGGCCATCTGGCGCCCCAAGCCCAGCCAGCAGCCGGCCAGCCGGCTGCAAAGCGCGCTGAATGGCGCGTTTGGCGATGCACTGCAGGCCGATGCCAATCCGCTGGCCTTCGAGATGGCGCTGTACGCACATGGCGCGAGCGAGCCGCTGAGCCGCGCAGCGCTGGCCGATGCGCTGCAGGCGCACAACGGCAAGCTGTGCGTGCTGATCCACGGCCTGGCGCTGGATGAGCGCTGCTGGCAGGGCGAGGGCGCCTTCGGACCGCGCCTGCAGGCGGAGTTCGGCTATCTACCCGTCTACCTGCGCTACAACAGCGGCCTGCCGATACAGGCGAATGCAGCGGCACTGGCCGGCTATCTGGAAGACAGCCTGGCCGGGCTGCCTGGCCTGCATGAGCTAGTGCTCGTCGGGCACAGCATGGGCGGTCTGCTGGCACGCAGCGCCAGCTACCAGGCCAGCCAGCAACAGCTGCGCTGGCTGGGCGCGCTACGCATGGTGGTGTGCGTGGGCTCGCCGCATCGCGGTGCACCGCTCGAACGCATCGGCCGCCTGCTTACCGTGGCCATGCAGGTGAGCAAGGTCAGCAGCCCGCTGGCTGAGCTGGCCGCCCAACGTAGCCAAGGCGTGCAGGACCTGCACCACGGTCTGCTCGACCCGATCAGCGGCCAGACCGAGCCGCTGGTGGCCGGCGTGGCCTACCGCCTCGTGGCCAGCACCATGTTGCGCCACCCGCAGCAGCCAGCCGCGCAGATGCTGGGTGATGGCCTGGTGCCGCTGCGCAGCGCGACCGACCCTGATCTGATGGGTGATGTGGCACGCGTCGAGCTGGGTGGCATCGGCCATATGGGCCAGCTCAGGCACCCGGCCGTGTATGCGGCGCTGCAGCAGTGGCTGAGGAGCATCACGCCACACTGATCAGGCAGGCCTTGCCTATAGTGTTGGATAGCTGCCTCGGCCACAGGCCCGCCAGGCGCTCGCCACGGAGACAAAGCCATGCTGAAAGCCTTTCGCAATGCCCGTATTTCCCTGCAGGTACTGATCGTCTGCAGCCTGGTCTGCACCATCGTATTCAGCGCCATCACCGTTTACGTGGCCACCCAGACCCGTGCCGTGGCGGTGTCGGAAGCCAAGCGCAATCTGGGCAATACCCTGAATGTGCTGAATGGCCTGCTGGATGTGGCCTATAGCGCGGCCAAGCGGCGCGGTGAACGCGAGATTTCCATCTTCCATGACTATATCGGCGGCACATTGAAGCCGAATGGCGAGACTGTGGAGCTGGCCGGCATGAGCGTGCCGGTGCTGGCCACCGATACCCAGGTGATGACCGGCAATCTGGCCCCGCTGGAAGCGTTCAAGAAGGCCAGCGATGGGCTGGAAGGCGCGGTGGTGCAGCGCGTGGGCGACAAGTTCGTGCGCACCGCCACCCTGCTGAAGAAGGACGACAAGCCCATGGTGGGCAGCATCATCAAGGACGATGACCCGGTGGCCGCCGCCATCCTGGCCGGCAAGCCTTATCTGGACATCATCCTGCGCAATGGCAAATACAGCGTAAGCCGTGCCGAGCCGATCAAGGGGGAAGACGGCGCCCTACTCGGCTATTACTCGGTACGCGTGCCGCTGGCGGGCGATATCGAGGCGGTGAACAAGATCCTCGCCGGCATCACCATCGGCCGAAGCGGTTCCGTCTTCGCCATGGCGCCCGAGGAAGGGGAGGACCTGGGGCGGCTGATGATCGCGCGCGACAATGTCGGCAAGACCGTACGCGAGCTGGGTGACCCGGCCATGCAGGACGTGGCGCGCGAGCTCTTGGCCAACCCGCAGGGCGACTTCCATTACCAGACGGCACGCGATGGTGACCAGGCCGAGAAATTCGTCGTGTATGCCTACAACCCGAACTGGAAATGGCATATCGCGGCTGGCAGCTTTACCGATGAGTTCATCCAGGGCGCGCTCGATCTGCAGCGCAAGCTGATCCTGCTGAGCGTGGTATCGGCGCTGGTGACCGTGCTGCTGCTGTATCTGACCATCTCGGCGCGCCTGCAGCCGCTGAAAAGCGTGCAATCGGGCCTGGCAGCCATCGGCCAGGGGCGCTTCTCCACCCGCCTGCCGGAAGGACAGCCGCGTTCGCATAACGAGATGGACAATCTGGCCCAGGAGATCAATGGCATGGCCGGCAAGCTGGGCGAGCTTGTGCACGGCGTCAGCGTAGCCTCGACCCAGGTGAATGAATCGGCCGCCGCGCTGAAGAATCAGACCAGTGAAATTGCCGATGCCAGCCAGCAGCAAAGCCGCGCAGCCTCGGAAATGGCTGCCGCCATGGAAGAGCTGTCGCAAAGCATTGCCGAGGTGGCCAGCCATACCCAGTCGGCCAGCCAGCTGACCCACGCGGTGCGCGACTCGGCCAATCTGGGCCGCCAGCGCATCGAATCGAGCATGCAGGAAATGGGCAATATCTCCAGCGCGGTGGACGAGAGCGCACAGGCCATCGTCAGTCTGGGCGAGCATTCCAAGGAAATCACCGGCATCGTGAGCACGATCCGTGATATCGCCGAGCAGACCAATCTGCTCGCGCTGAATGCCGCCATCGAGGCAGCCCGCGCGGGCGAGTATGGGCGCGGCTTCGCGGTGGTGGCCGACGAGGTGCGCAAGCTGGCTGAGCGCACCAGCAGCTCCACCGGCGAGATTACCCAGATGGTGGCCGGCATCCAGACTGAGACGCAGAACGCCGCACAACGCATGCAGGTGGTGAATCGCATGACCCAGGATGGCGTGCAGACCGTGCGCGCCGCTGGCGAAGTACTGGCGGAGATCAGCCGCCAGTCCGAGCAGGTGGTGACCATCGTCAGCGATATTGCCGATGCCACGCGCGAGCAGACCACGGCCAGCCATGTCGTGGCGCAAAGCGTGGAGCGCATCGCCAATATGGCGCAACAGAACGCCGAGGCATGCGCGCTGGAAGATGAAACCGCCAACCAGCTGGCTGGCGTGGCCGTTACCCTGAACGGCCGCCTGAGCGGGCTGAGCGCCTAGCGCATCACGCACCGGGGCTTTCACCGGCAAGGCGGTTACAATGCCGCCTTGATTCCCTTATCCAAACTGTCCCGTGCAAAGCAGCCGCGAACTCTATTTCCGCATCCTCAGGCATACGCTGGTCTACAAGTGGCCGCTGCTGGCCTCGATGCTCTCCCTAGGCCTGGTGGCCGTGACCGAGGCCAGCTTCGGTTGGCTGATGCAGCCCCTGATCGATATGAACTTCGGCGGCAAGGCCGGCGAGCTGCCGCTGATCGGTAAGATTCTGCCAGGCGACATCACCAGCAACTGGCCGCTATGGGGGGTGCCGGTCGCGCTGCTTGGCGTGGCCGTGCTGCGCTTCGTGGCCACCTATGTGAATGCCTATGCCGCATCCTGGCTGGCTGCGCGCGTGCAGCACGATCTGCGCGGCCTGATGTTTGCGCGCCTGATGCGCCTGCCAGTCGCCACCTATGACCAGGAATCCGCCGGTGTGCTGCTGTCGCGCGTGGCCAACGATGTGGGCGCGATCACCCAGGCGAATACCCAGGTGCTGACCGTACTGTTCAAGGATTCGCTCACCGTCATCCTGCTGCTCACCTCGCTATTCATCATCGACTGGCAGCTGACCCTGTTCTGCTTTGCCGTGATCCCCGGCATTGCCATCTGCGTGACCCTGATGGGCAAGCGCATGCGCCGGCTGAGCCTGTTCGGCCAGAACGCGGTAGCCAATCTGGTGCGCATCCTGGATGAATCGTTGGGTGGTCAGCGCATCGTCAAGGTATTCGGCGGCCAACCCTATGAGGAAGCCCGCTTCGACCAGGCGGCCAAGCATGTGCGCCATGCGATGGTGAAGCTCGATACCACCTCGGCGCTGAATTCGGGCGTGGTGATGCTGATCGTGGCCGTGGTACTGGCGGCCATCATCTATTTCGCCTCGCTGCGCAGCCAGGCCGATGTCCTGACTGCCGGCGCATTTATCACCTTCATCATGCAAATGCTGCAGCTGCAGCAGCCGATCAAGAGCCTGACCAAGGTGAACGAGCAGCTGCAGCGCGGTCTGGCGGCCGCCGAAACCGTGTTCGGCCTGATCGACCGACCGAGCGAGCCCGATACCGGGACCCATACCGTGGCGCGCGCGCGCGGCGAAATCCGCTTCGAGAATGTGCGCTTTCGCTATGGCAGCAGCGAGCGTTGGGCGCTGGATGGCGTGGACCTGACCATTGCACCGGGCGAAGTGGTGGCGCTGGTCGGTGGATCGGGCGGCGGCAAGACCACCATGGCCACGCTGTTACCGCGTTTCTACGACCCACTGGAAGGCGCGCTGAAGCTGGATGGCGTGGACCTGCGCGACTACCAGCTGGCCAATCTGCGCCAGCAGATCGCCATGGTCAGCCAGGACGTAGTGCTGTTCAACGACACCCTGGCCGCCAATATCGCCTATGGCGCCGGCCAGATCGATATGGACAAGGTGCGCGCCGCCGCCAAGGCCGCCTATGCGGCCGACTTCATCGAAGCGATGCCCAAAGGCTATGAGACCCAGATCGGCGAGAACGGCGTACGTCTATCGGGCGGCCAACGCCAACGCCTGGCCATTGCCCGCGCGCTGTACAAGGATGCGCCGATCCTGATCCTGGACGAAGCCACCAGCGCGCTGGACAGCGAATCGGAACGCCAGGTGCAGGCTGCACTCGACGTGCTAATGAAGGGCCGCACCACCCTGGTCATCGCCCACCGCCTGTCCACCATCGAAAACGCCGACCGCATCGTGGCCATGCAGGGCGGACGGATCGCCGAGATCGGCACTCATGCGGAACTGCTGACCCGTGGCGGGGTATATGCGCGCTTACACAGCAAGCAATCTATGTCCGCCATATCGCCTTCCGGCGAGGAGCAAATTTAAGTGGCCATCGCAAAAGTATCCATCCTGATTCCATATTACAACGACACGGCGCATATTGAGGCGGCCATTCAATCGGCTTATGCCCAGACCTACCCGAACTGGGAGGTGATTGTGGTTGACGACTGCTCTCCGAAACCGGAGGCAGCGGCCTTGATACGTTCCCTGCAGCAGAAATATGGCTTTACGCTGCTCAGTCCTGCGCGAAATGGCGGGGCCACGCGCGCCTTGCAGCTTGCGTTTGAACATGCGAGTGGCGATTACATCTCGATCTTGTCTCAGGATGATCTCTACACGCCGGATAAACTTGCCAAGGCCATGCAGGCCATCACGTCCGAAGCGCTAGATGCCGTTTATTTCAATGGGGCCATCATCGGTGACGACTATCCGAGTACGCCCCCTAAGCCCTTCGAAACGGCTGAAGTAGAGCACGCCCAGTCAAGCGGAGGCTGCGCAGCGGTTTCCAGCCTACTGGCATCCAATGACACCCATGGTTGCCTGCTGACCCAAGGGGCCGTCTACTCGCACCGCCTCTACGGCGAACTAAGCTGGGTCAGAGAGAAATTCATCCTCGACGACTATCCCATGTCGGTCATTGTCTGGCGGGACTACAAAGTCCGCTTTTACCCTGATGTCGTGTATCTGTATCGGCATCACGATAACAATATCCACAAGCAGTATTGGCGCTGGTTCCCCGCGCGGCTGCAGGTCGTCGCCGAGCTTGTGGAGCCGGAACGAAGGCTTGATACGCTGGCGTTCTATCTGATGAATATGGGGGAGTTTTCCATGCAGAATCGACGCCACGATGATGCGGCTCGTTTCATCGCGGCGGGCATGATGCTGGCGGACTCCAGCGGCAACCAGAAGCTTGCGATGAGCCTGTTCAGCAAATTGGCCGGCAAGATGAGTCGCGAGTCAAGCCAGGCGCTCAACAGCCGCATGCATGCGCTCTTGGGTCGGCAGTCCTTAAAAGGGCGTTTGGTCGGTGTCATGAAGCGAATACTGATCGGCCTGGTGCCCGTGCGCGCTTGGCGCAAGCAGTTGCGCAAGAAGCTGGCCATTTAGGCCTGTCCGTCCTTGGAATACCTTCAAAATGCAACAGCCCAAGATCAGTATTCTCATCCCGACTTACAACTATGCCCGCTTTATCGGCCAAGCCCTGCAGTCCTTACTGAGGCAGGATTGCACAGATTTCGAAGTTATCATCAGTGACGACGCCTCCACAGATGGCACCGAGGCGGTGGTGCGCCAACACATCGGCCATGATCCGCGCTTCATCTTCCATCGGCACACCACCAATCTTGGCATGGTGGCCAATTGGAATTGGTGCCTAGCCCAGGCCAAGGGGGAGTATGTCCAGTATTTGTTTGGTGATGACTTTTTCATTAGCCCTGCGACTTTATCGACCCTTGCCAAGGCCCTGGATGCCCACCCGCGCGCAACACTTGCAGTTTCTGCCCGGCGTACAGCGGATGAGCATGACATGCTGGGCAGACGTATGCTCGACCTAGGGAAGGGCGGGCTTTATTCTGGACAAGCCGTTATCTGGCACTGTTTAACCCACGGAGAGAATAAGGTGGGCGAGCCCTCGGTCGTGATGTTCCGCCGAGCATACGCCGATCAAGGATTTGACCCGCATTACAAGCAGCTGGTCGACTTAGCGTTGTGGTTACGTCTTTGCCAGCAGGGAGAGCTGGTCTTTATCGACACGCCTTTGTGCGCGTTTCGTGTCCATGGCCTGCAGCAAAGCGCGGTCAATGCACAGAACAAAAGCACGCGTCTGGAACTGTATGAACTGTTTCGCAGCTATCTGCCATCCAGTTCCCACGCAGTTGCATCGCCGCTATTGCGTCTTAGCTATCGGACAGGTGTGTACCGGATCATGTACCAACTAAGGAAGGATGGCTTGTCTGCGCCGCCCATCATGGCAGCCCATCAGTATCTGGCGCGACTTCTACCGCGGCCTTGGTATTGGATAGCGGCGTGCCATTATCGCCTGCAACGGATTCAAGCCAATTTCCGGCGCATTTTGGACAAGTAATTCGCTAGCCATTAGCAATGGTTCGGCAGCCACCCTGCCGGGCTGATCAATGCGATCAAAGAAGAATCAACTATGGATATTCGGCTGTTCCCCTTACAAAAGCACGGTGATGATCGCGGCTCGCTGATTGCGCTGGAAGAGGGGCGTAATGTGCCCTTCACCGTGCGGCGCGTGTATTACCTGTTTGAAACCAAGCCTGGCGTACGGCGTGGCTTTCATGCCCATCGCGATTTGAAGCAGCTGGTGGTGGCGGTGCGCGGTAGCTGCCGCTTTCTGCTCGACGATGGTCGCGAGCAGATCGAACTGCTGCTCGACAATCCGGCGCAGGGGCTGCTGGTGGAATCGATGATCTGGCGTGAGATGTATGACTTCTCGGAAGACTGCGTATTGATGGTGCTTGCTAGCGCGCTGTATGACGAAAGCGACTATATCCGCGACAAGGCCCAGTTCATGGCCTTGGTCGAACAGGAGCCGCAGGCATGATTCATCCGCTTAGCGATGTGCAAAGCACGCAGATTGGTGCCGGCAGTCGGGTGTGGCAGTTCGTGGTCATCCTGGCCGGCGCGCGCATTGGCCGCGATGCCAATATCTGCTCGCACTGCCTGATCGAGAACGATGTGCTGATTGGCGACCGGGTGACGGTAAAATCCGGCGTCCAGCTGTGGGACGGCATCACCCTGGAAGACGATGTGTTTGTCGGGCCGAACGTGACCTTCAGCAATGATCCGTTTCCGCGCTCCAAACAATATCCGGCCAGTTTTCCACGCACGTTGGTTCAGGCGGGTGCCTCCATTGGTGCCAATGCCACGATCCTGCCCGGCATTACCATAGGCGCAGGCGCCATGGTGGGTGCCGGTAGCGTGGTGACCCGCGATGTCCCGCCGCATAGCGTGGTGGTCGGCAATCCTGCCCGTGTGCTGCGCACGCTGTAATCCGTATTCTCCGAGTCTTCTTATGTCTATTCCCTTTCTCGATCTCCAAGCCATCAACCAGCGCCAAGCCGATGCCCTGAAAGCCGCGTTTGCACGCGTGCTCGAATCCGGCTGGTACATCCTGGGTAAAGAGGTGCAGCAATTCGAAGCTGATTTCGCCCAGTATTGCGGCAGCCAGCATGCGATTGGTGTCAGCAACGGCCTCGACGCCCTGCACCTGATCCTGCGCGGCTATGGCATCGGTGCCGGCGACGAGGTCATCGTGCCCTCGAACACCTATATCGCCACCTGGCTTGCCGTGACTTATGCCGGCGCCACCCCGGTGCCGGTTGAACCGGTGGAAGCCACTTACAATCTCGACCCCGCGCGCATTGAAGCCGCCATCACGCCGCGCACGCGCGCCATCATGGCCGTGCACCTGTATGGCCAGCCGGCGGATATGGACCCTATCCTGGCCATTGCCGCCAAGCATGGTTTGAAGGTGATCGAGGATGCCGCACAGGCGCATGGCGCGTACTACAAGGGTCGCCGTGTCGGTACCCTAGGCGATGCCGCCGGCTTCAGCTTCTATCCGGGCAAGAATCTCGGCGCGCTGGGCGACGCGGGCGCCGTCACCACCAATGACCCGGTCTTGGCCGAGCAGGTGCGCGTCTTGCTCAACTACGGCTCGCGCACCAAGTATGTCAACGAGGTGCAGGGTTACAACTGCCGCCTGGATGAGCTGCAGGCCGCGCTGCTCGGCGCCAAGCTGAATCTGTTGGATGCCGATAATGCCCGCCGACGTGCCATAGCGGCGCGCTATCTGGCCGGCTTGCAAGGCTTGCCGCTCCAGCTGCCCAGCGTGCCAGAGGGTATGGAACCGGTCTGGCATCTATTCGTCGTACGCCATGCACAGCGCAACCAGCTACAGGCGCGCCTGCAAGCAGCAGGGGTTGGCACGGTCATTCATTACCCCACGCCACCGCATCTGCAACCCGCCTATGCCGAGCTGTCGATTGCGCGCGGGCAGTTGCCGATTGCCGAGCGCATCCATGAGGAAGTACTGAGCCTGCCCATGGGACCACATCTCTCCGACGCCGACGTCGACGCCGTGATTGCAGCTGTACGTGCGGCCCTTTAATCCGACAGCTTGCCAACCTCCATTACCCACCTCTAGGCCATGACCCAAGCCCCCCAATCCGTCGGCCTTGTCACCGCCCAGTGCGCGGTGTTCGATGCGCCTTTCCAGCTGCAGGGCGGTGCCGTGCTGCCTGGCTTCCAGCTCATGTACGAGACCTATGGCCAGATGAATGCCGAGCGCAGCAATGCGATCCTGATCTGCCATGCGCTATCCGGGAACCACCATGTGGCCGGGCGTTATACGGCGGAGGACAAGTATCCGGGTTGGTGGGACAGCATGGTGGGGCCGGGCAAGCCGATCGATACCAATCGTTTCTTCGTGGTGGGTCTGAACAATCTGGGCGGCTGCCATGGCTCGACCGGACCAGCCAGCCTGAACCCAGCCACCGGCAAACCCTGGGGCTCGGCCTTTCCGGTGGTAGTGGTCAACGACTGGGTGCAGTCGCAGGCCTTGCTGGCCGACCGACTCGGCATCGATAAATGGGCGGCCGTGATCGGCGGCAGCCTGGGCGGCATGCAGGCGCTGCGTTGGACGGTAACCTTCCCGCAGCGTGTACGCCACTGCCTGACCATCGCCTCGGCCCCCAAGCTGACGGCACAGAATATTGCCTTCAACGATGTAGCGCGTACCGCCATCCTGGCCGACCCGGATTTCCACGGCGGCGACTACTACGATAAGGGCGTCGTGCCGCGGCGTGGCCTGAAGCTGGCGCGCATGCTCGGTCACATCACCTATCTGAGCGACGAAGGCATGGGCGGCAAGTTCGGCCGTCAGCTGAAGGCGGAGGGTGGCTATCAGTTCAGCTACGAGACCGAGTTCGAGATCGAAAGCTATCTGCGCTACCAGGGCGACCGCTTCGCCGATGTGTTCGATGCGAACACTTATCTCCTGATGACCAAGGCACTCGACTATTTCGACCCGGCACGCCACTTTGGCGGCAGCCTGCCCAAGGCGCTAGAGGCCACACCGGCCAAGTTCCTGGTGGTCAGCTTCACCACCGACTGGCGCTTCTCACCCGAACGCTCGCGCGAGACGGTGAAGGCGCTGCTGGATGCGAAGAAATCCGTCAGCTATGCCGAGATCGAGTCAGTGCATGGCCACGATGCGTTTTTAATGACCGATGAACCGTATATGCAATTGATGCACGCCTACCTGAACCGCGTGGCAGAGGAGGTGGGCGTATGAGTACGAAAACAGAACTGCGTCCCGACCTCGCGCGTATCGCCAGCTGGATTGCGCCGCAGACACGCGTGCTCGACCTCGGTTGCGGAGATGGCGAGCTGCTCGCCCATCTGCGCGATGCCAAGGCTGTCAGCGGCTATGGGGTCGAGATCGATATGCAGGGGGTGATCGGCTGCGTGGCACGTGGCGTGAACGTGATTCAGCGCGACCTGGAATCGGGCCTGGCCGGCTTCGAGGCCGACAGCTTCGACTATGTGGTGCTATCGCTGACCATCCAGTCGATGAAGCATGTGGAAGCCATCATCGACGAGATGCTGCGCGTGGGTCGCACCGGCATCGTTACCTTCCCCAACTTCGGTTACTGGGAAAACCGCTATCAGCTGGCGCTGGGCCGCATGCCGGTGTCGGAGACGATACCCTACCAGTGGTACAACACGCCGAATATCCACCTGTGCACGCTGAATGACTTCGATGCGCTACTAACCAGCCATGGCGCGCGCATCACCAGCCAGATGGTCATGCACCAGGGGCGGCGCATCACCTTCCTGCCCAATCTGCTCGGCAGCCTGGCCCTGGTGCGCTTCGAGCGTCGCTAGCCACTGTTTTGAACCACCGGGCGCGCCGATGCGCGCCTTTTTTATTTGGAATACGCAGCGCAATGCATGGTTTCGAGCAAGCTTTACCCAGCTATATTGACCGCCTGGCCGAGGATGGCTGGGTAGTCGTGGATGATTTCCTCAATCCGGCCCAGATTCGCGCCCTGCGCGAAGAGGGCGCACGGCGTCTGGAGGCCGGGGAGTTCCACCGCGCCGGTGTGGGCCGCGCCCAGCAGCAGAGCGTGCGCGACGATATCCGCAGCGATGCGGTGCGCTGGCTGGACCCGCAGCAGCACCAGCCGGCCGAGCAGCCATACTGGCAACAGATCGAGCAACTACAGGCCGCGCTGAATGCCCACCTCTTCCTCGGCATCCGCGAGGGCGAGTTCCACTATGCGCACTACCCGGCGGGTGGCTTCTACCAGCGCCATCTCGACCGCTTCCGCGATAACGATGCGCGGGTGATTTCCTGCGTGCTCTACCTGAACGAGGATTGGCAAGAGGCGGACGGCGGTCAGCTGCGCCTGTGGCTGGATGCCGAAGGTAGTCGTGAATACCGCGATATCGCCCCGCAGGGCGGGCGACTGGTGCTGTTCCGCTCCGAACGCTTCTGGCATGCCGTACAGCCAGCCTCGCGGCCGCGCTGGTCGGTAACCGGCTGGCTGCGCCGCGCAAGCTAGCCGACCACCAACAAAAAAGGACGCCATAGCGTCCTTTTTTGCATCTTGCTCCCCAGCGATCAGTGCTTGGGCTGCATCAACTTGTCGGTGTACGCCATCACGATGGCGGACAAGAGGAAGGTGCAGTGAATCAGCACCTGCCACATCACGCTGGCATGGTAGCCGGCTGGGTGGGTGGTCGACGGGTCGCTCAGGCCGATAAAGGTCTTCAGCAGGTGAATCGAGGAAATGCTGATCAGCGCCAGCGCAAGCTTGGTCTTCAGCACGCCGGCATTCACATGCGACAGCCACTCGGGACGATCCTCATGCTTGTCGAGCGAATCGATCTTGGACACGAAGGTCTCGTAACCGCCAATCACCACCATGATCAGCAGGTTGGCGATCATCACCACATCGATCAGGCCGAGCACGATCAGCATGATCTGGGTCTCGGTGAAGGTGGTGGCATGGCTGACCAGATGCACGAGTTCGTGCAGGAAGTGGTACACGTAGACGCCCTGCGCCACGATCAGACCCAGGTAGAGCGGGGCCTGCAACCAGCGGCTGGCGAAGATCAGGGATTCCATGCGGGAGATAGCGGGCTTCATCGGTTCATTCTCGGTAGGGCAAACGACAGGACGCGTAAGTATCCATAGCTGGCGCGCCTTTGCAAGCCAGGCGCGCAGTAAAAAGCCCGCCCTTTTTAGGGGGCGGGCCTTTTGCTTCGATGCGAAGCTACACGCTGATTAGAGCGAGTAGTACATATCGAATTCGACCGGGTGCGTGGTCATGCGGATCTTGTTCACATCGTTCATCTTCAGTTCGATGTAAGAGTCGATCCACTCATTGGTGAACACGCCGCCGCGGGTCAGGAACTCGCGGTCTGCATCGAGGGCTGCCAGGGCTTCGTCCAGCGAAGCGCACACTGTCGGGATCAGCTTATCCTCTTCCGGCGGCAGGTCGTACAGGTTCTTGTCGGCCGGGTCGCCCGGGTGGATCTTGTTCTGCACGCCATCCAGACCGGCCATCAGCAGGGCCGAGAAAGCCAGGTAGGGGTTGGCCAGCGGATCCGGGAAACGCGCCTCGATACGGCGGCCCTTGTCGGATGCCACGTGCGGAATGCGGATCGAGGCCGAACGGTTGCGAGCCGAGTAGGCCAGCTTGACCGGTGCTTCGTAGTGCGGAACCAGACGCTTGTAGGAGTTGGTGCCCGGGTTGGTGATCGCGTTCAGTGCCTTGGCGTGCTTGATGATGCCGCCGATGTAGTAGATTGCGAATTCGGACAGACCGGCATAGCCGTTACCGGCGAACAGGTTCTTGCCATCCTTCCAGACCGACTGGTGCACGTGCATGCCCGAGCCATTGTCGCCCACGATGGGCTTGGGCATGAAGGTAGCGGTCTTGCCGTACTGGTGGGCCACATTGTGCACCACGTACTTGAGGATCTGGGTCCAGTCAGCGCGCTGGGTCAGGGTGCTGAACTTGGTGCCGATTTCGTTCTGGCCGGCGTTGGCCACTTCGTGGTGGAACACTTCCACCGGCACGCCCAGCTCTTCCAGCACCACGACCATGGCAGCGCGGATGTCCTGATGGCTGTCGACCGGGGGAACCGGGAAGTAGCCGCCCTTGACGCGCGGACGGTGGCCGCTGTTGCCGCCTTCGCTGTCAGTCGCCGATGCCCAGGCGCCTTCGTCCGAAGTAATCTTCAGGAAGCAGCCAGTCATGTCGACGTTCCACTGCACGCCGTCGAAGATGAAGAATTCAGGTTCCGGACCGAAGTAGGCGGTGTCGCCGAGGCCCGAGGCCTTCAGATAGGCTTCAGCGCGCTTGGCGATGGAACGCGGGTCACGGTCGTAGCCCTTGCCGGTGTCCGGCTCGATCACGTCGCAGGTCAGGAACAGGGTCGGCTCATCGAAGAAAGGATCGATATTGGCGGTGCTCGGATCCGGCATCAGCAGCATGTCGGAAGCCTGAATGCCCTTCCAGCCAGCAATCGACGAACCGTCGAAGGCGTGACCGTTCGAGAACCACTCTTCATCGACCACGTGCGACGGCACGGTCACGTGCTGTTCCTTGCCGAGGGTGTCGGTGAAACGCAGATCGACGAAACGGATATCGTTTTCTTTAATTTGCTTCAGAACGTCGGCGACCGCCATGCTCATAACTCCTGTGGATGTCCGGGGTAACCGGCCATCGAATAGGCCGGCGGGGAATCAGATTGTAGAGAGTCGTCGCGCACTTTGCAGCCGCAGCATGCGCGCTCGGCAGCAATTTAGCATGAAGCGTGCCACGGCCTGGCGACTAGCAAATGCGCCATACAGGGGCATGTGCGCCAAATGAAATGCACCGTTATGGTTCATAATTTGCCATTGCGCATTGTTTTGGTGCATTTCGTCGCCGCATCTGGTTCTTTGCCATAATCCTGTCATCCAGCCTCACCTCGCGGAGATCACCATGTCGCAACAGAACGAGCTGCTCCAACGCGCCCATGCGCGTGCCGAAGCCCAGAACCTGCCCTATTCCGGCGCGCTGACCCCCGATGAAGCGCATGCCTTGCTCAGCAGCCTGCCGAATGCGCGCCTGATCGATGTACGCACCCAGGCCGAGTGGCAGTTTGTCGGCGCGCCCGAGCAGGCCATCAAGGTGGAATGGAAGAGCTGGCCCGGCATGGTGCCCAATCCGCATTTCCTCGAGCAGCTCAAGCACCAGACCGATGCCGAACAGCCGCTGTTCTTCCTGTGCCGCACC
This sequence comes from Chitinimonas taiwanensis DSM 18899, assembly GCF_900119825.1. GTDB lineage: Bacteria > Pseudomonadota > Gammaproteobacteria > Burkholderiales > Chitinimonadaceae > Chitinimonas > Chitinimonas taiwanensis. The sequence goes on from NZ_FPKR01000001.1 coordinate 18,141, forward strand.
GGCGCGCGCTCGCATGAGGCTGCCGCCCTGGCTGCCGCCAATGGCTACAGCGAGTGTTACAACGTGCTGGAAGGCTTCGAAGGCGACCGTGATGCGGCCGGCCATCGTGGTCAGACCAATGGCTGGAAAGGTCGCGGCCTGCCCTGGTCGCAGGGCTGACCCCGTCACATGCGCGCCGGCTAGGTGCGCACCTCCCTTAACTGATTGAGACGCGGGTGCCAAAGCCCCGCGGAGCCCACGCTTAACATGACAGATCGCTACGCCGTCATCGGCCACCCGGTAGCCCATAGCAAATCCCCGCTTATCCACGCCGCCTTCGCCGCGCAAACCCAGCAAGTGCTCAGTTACACGCGCCTGGAAGCGCCGCTGGACGGTTTTATCGACAGCGCAGCGGAATTCTTCGTGATGGGCGGCAATGGGCTGAACGTGACCGTACCCTTCAAGGAACAGGCTTACGCCTTTGCCAATGTGCTGACCGAGCGAGCCGAGCTGGCCGGCGCGGTGAATACGCTCTGGCTGGACGACGAGGGCGTGGTGGGCGACAACACCGATGGCGCCGGCCTGGTGCGCGATCTGCAGCGTCATCTATCGCTGGCGGGTCTGCGCATCCTGCTGCTGGGTGCCGGCGGTGCCGCGCGTGGCGTGATTGGACCGCTGCTGGATGAGGAACCAGGGCAACTGCTGATTGCCAATCGCTCCGCCGCCAAGGCGGTGGCGCTGGCCGAGCAGTTTGATGAGCCGGACCTGCTGCAGGGCTGCGGCCTGAACGAGCTGCCTGCGCAGTCCTTCGACCTGATCATCAACGCCACCTCGGCCAGCCTGGCCGGCGACAGCCTGCCGCTGCCCGCCACGGTATGGCAGGCCGATGGCCTGGTCTACGACATGATGTATGGCAAGCAGGAAACCGCCTTCCTGCGCCAAGCCGCCGCCGCGGGCGTGCAGTGCCGCCTGGATGGTTTGGGCATGCTGGTCGAGCAGGCCGCCGAGGCCTTCTTCCTCTGGCGCGGCGTGCGCCCCGATACCGCACCCGTGCTGGCCGAGCTGCGCGCCGGCCTGTAAGCGCATCCAGCCAACCATCGCTCTACCAGGAAACCCACGCTCACCATGTCTACCGCCCTGCTGATCATCGATGTCCAGGCTGCCTTGTTCGACGTCTCACCGCGGCCCGAGGAGGCCGAGGCGGTGATTGCGCGCATCAATAGCCTGAGTGCACGCGCGCGCTCGGCCGGCGCGCCGGTGCTCTTCATCCAGCACGAAAGCCTGGCCGGACGGCTCGCCTACCAGTCGGCCGGCTGGCAGTTGGCCGAGGGCCTGCAGCAAGCGCCAGGTGATGCCTATTTGCGCAAGACCACGCCGGACAGCTTTCTGCGCACCGCGCTGCAGGACTGGCTGACCGAGCGCGGTGTGCGCGATCTGGTGCTATGCGGCTATGCAACCGAGTACTGCGTGGACAGCACCACGCGCCGTGCCGCTGCACTCGGTTACCCGGTGCAATTGGCCGCCGATGCGCACACCACACACGACAAGGCGCATGCCAGCGCCGTGCAGATCCGCCAGCACCACAATGCCACCCTGCCCGATCTGACCAGCTTCGGCCCGCCGATCGTGGCGAGACCCTGCGCACAGATCGTGTTCACGCCCGGCGCTAGCTAAGCGCCACATAAAACAAAGCCCCCGCCAGCGCAAGCCGACGGGGGCTGATGTTTTGCAGCCCGCGTATTTACCAGCTAGGCAAGGCGCGGCCAAACGCCGCCTGGTAATCCGCTGCCAAGCTAGCACGGTCGAAGCGGTGGTTCTGTCCGCCGCGCTGGGCAATCTTGATCGCGCCAAGCAGCGAGGCCAGCCGACCGGTGGTTTCCCAGTCCCAGCCCTTTTCCATGCCAAACAGGATGCCGGCACGGTAGGCATCTCCGCAGCCGGTCGGGTCGACCAGGGCCGTAGCCTTGGCGGCTGGAATACGGATTTCACGCCCATCGACAAAGATCTGCGAGCCATCGCCCCCCAGGGTCACGATCAGCACCTCGGTCAGGGCGGCTAGCTCGGCCAGGCTCTTGCCGGTCTTCTGGTGCACGAGCTCAGCCTCGTAATCGTTGAGGGTCACGACCTTGGCCGCGCTGATGCAGTCGATCAGCTGCTCGCCGCTGAACAGCAGCGTGCCCTGGCCCGGGTCGAAGATAAACGGCACCTTGGCGGCGGCCAGCTCGCGGCAGCGGGCCAGCATGCCATCCAGACCATCCGGGCCGACAATCGCATAGCGCAGCTCGGCCGCGACCGGCGCAAAGCTATTGTGATGCGATTCGCTCATCGCACCCGGGTGGAAGGCGGCGATCTGGTTATCGTCGAGGTCGGTGGTGATATAGCACTGCGGGGTGAAATGGCTGGCTAGCTCACGCACGCAGTCGCGGCGTATGCCCTGCGCAGTCAGATGAGCGGCATAGGGGGCGAAATCCTGGCCTACCGTGGCCATCACGATCGGTTCGCCGCCCAGCAGCTTCAGGTTGTAGGCGATATTGCCGGCGCAGCCGCCGAACTCGCGGCGCATTTCGGGCACCAGAAAGGACACCGACAGCATATGCACTTTGTGCGGCAGGATGTGGCGGTCGAAACGGTCGGGAAAGACCATGATGGTGTCGTAGGCGACGGAGCCGCAGATCAGGGTAGCCATGAGTGAAGTCCTGGATGGGGAATGGTTTGTTATAGCGCCCAGCTTGCCAACATGGCACGCGGCGGCATGAAATAGGCGCTGCTGCTGGCGGCGCGCGTGAAATGCAGCAGCTGGTCGCTGTGTCCATCGCGACGGGTGAACATGCGCGTCAACATCTTGCTGAAGGTGGTCGGCGTCTTGCAGTAGCTAAGGAAGATCAGGCCGGCCTCGCCGCCCAGGCTGCCATAGGGCATCGATTGGCGCACGATCTCCAGCTCCTCGCCCGCCTCCTCGATCACCACGCGGGCAATATGCGCGCTGGCCGGCTTGTCCTCGTCAGCCATCTCCACATCGTCCTGCTTGCTTCGGCCTATCACCCGCTCCTGCGTACCCAGCGGCGTCTGCTGCCACTTGCGCATATCGTGCACATAGCGCTGCACATGCAGATAGCTGCCGCCATTGAAGGCGCCGTCGTCATCGACCAACGCTACCTCGGGGCGCTCGTCCTCGGCCGGGTTTTCGGTGCCGTCGACAAAGCCGGTCAGGTCGCGGCTGTCGAGGTAACGGAAGCCCGCGGTCGATTCGGTTAACACCAAGGCACCCTCCAGCGCCGCCAGCGCTTGCTGGCCGGCCAGATAGCACTGGTCAAAGGCCTCGCTGCGCAAGTGCACGAAGGCGGTGTGGGTCTGGATGGCCAGCGGCTGCACGGCATCGGCCAGGGCGGGAAACGGTGCCAGCTCGCGCGGTGCGGCCGTGGGCAACAGCGTTGACCACTGTTCGGCACCGATGCCGATGGCCCAGCAATTACGCAGGGCGGGCGCGGCCGCCGCCCAGTGGTCGAGCTGCTCGGCCAGGCGGGCCAGCGCCGCCAGTGCGGCTGGCGGCGTGGTCTGTTCAGCCAGGTCCAGAGTTAGGAACTGACCATGCGCATGCATGGCCGGACAGATGGCGCTTTGGGCAAGAGAGAGAGGCGACATGGTCGGCGATAGAGGCAAGATGAGCGACAGGCCTCGATTCTAGCTGGCCTCTCGCGGTACAGGCTTGGACAAATCAGGCCCAGCCGCTATATCTTCCCGCTTGTCTTCCCGCCCGAGTGCCCGCCATGACTGCCGCCCCGCCCCTGACCGTCGACGTGTTTGCCATGCGCTGGGGGGATATGGATGCGCTCGGCCACCTGAACAACACGCTGTATTACCGCTTTTGCGAAGAGGCGCGCGTGAACTGGCTGGCCCGGCATGGCTGGGGCGTGGCGCTGAGTGGCGGCAGCGGCCCCATCCTGGCCGCCAGCAGCTGTCAGTTCCGCCAGCCGCTGGTCTACCCCTGCGCAGTGCGGGTGGAAACCTTCGTCAAGCAGATCGGCAATCGCAGCTTTACCCTTGCCCACCGGTTGAGCCGCGACGATGCCCCCGAGCAGACGGCCGCCGAGGCCGAGGCGGTCATCGTCTGGTGCGATTACACCAGCGGCAGCGCGCTGCCCTTGCCCGACACCCTGCGTGCGCAGCTAAGCGGAGCGCCAGCATGAAGGTCGCCTTTACCACCCGCGAGGCCCGCCCTGGCGATGCGCCGGCCCTGTATGGCCTGGTGCGCGAGCTGGCCGAATACGAAAAGCTCAGCCATCTATGCACGGGCACGGCCGAACAGCTGCATGAGCATCTATGGGGGCCGCGCCCCTATATCGAGGCGCTGATCGCCGAGGTCGATCGGGGCGGCCACGCGCATGCGGTCGGCTTCGCGATCTACTTCCATAACTACTCCAGCTTCGTGGCCAAGCCCGGCCTGTATCTGGAAGACCTGTTCGTGCTGCCCGAGTACCGCCGCAATGGCATCGGCGAAGCGCTGTTCCGCGATGTGGCGCGCCGCGCAGTCGAACGCAACTGCGGCCGCTTCGAATGGGCGGTACTGGACTGGAACACGCCGGCGCTGGAGTTCTATCGCAAGCTCGGCGCCACCATCATGCCCGAGTGGCGCATCTGCCGCGCCACCGGCGGCACCCTACGCGGCATGGCGGAACGCAGCTGAGCCAGCACTGTCGCAGTTCAGCCCGCCAAACGCGGGCTTAGTCGCCAATACCATGCCTTGGCGACCATCGCGTCTTACACTCCGCCCCCATCGGCGCCCAAACACGCCCTACAGAAACCGCAGCCGGGCCCATGCCGCCTGGCGCCCTAGAACAAGGAGATCTCATGCGCATCCTGCCGCTCAGCCTCGTGCTGGCCGTATCCCTCGGCTTTTCCCTGCCCGTCCTGGCGGCCGACGCCGCGCCACTGCCCGCCAGCGTGCAAGCCGGCCCCAGCGTGGAAGGCATCACCGAATACCGACTGCCGAATGGCCTGCGCGTGCTGCTGGCCCCCGATGCTTCCAAGCCGACCACCACGGTCAATATCACCTATCTGGTCGGCAGCCGGCATGAGAACTACGGCGAAACCGGCATGGCCCACCTGCTCGAGCACCTGGTGTTCAAGGGCACCGACAAGCTGCCGGGCAAAACCATCGTGCAGGAATTCGCCAAGCGCGGCATGCGCTTCAATGGTACGACCTGGTTCGACCGCACCAATTACTACGAAACCTTCGCGGCCAGCGAGGAGAACCTCGATTGGGCGCTGATGATGGAAGCGGACCGCATGGTCAACAGCCATATCGCGCGCACCGATCTCGACACCGAATTCTCGGTGGTGCGCAACGAGATGGAGATGGGCGAGAACAGCCCGGCCAATATCCTCATGCAGCAGATGGCCGCAAGTGCCTACCAGTGGCACAACTATGGCAAGAGCACCATCGGCGCGCGTACCGATGTGGAGAACGTCAAGATCGAGAATCTGCAGGCCTTCTACCGCCTGCACTACCAGCCCGATAACGCGGTACTGACCATTACCGGCAAGTTCGACCCGGCGCGCACCTTGGCCAAGGTGGCCGAATACTTCGGCCCCATCCCCAAACCCAGCCGCGTGCTGCCTGCCACCTATACGCGTGACCCGGCCCAGGACGGCGCACGTGAGGTCAGCGTCAACCGCGTGGGTGATACCCAGATCGTGGCGGTGCAATACCATGTCGCACCGGCCTCGCACCCCGATGCGGTGGCGATGAGCCTGTTGACCCAGATCCTGGGCGACACCCCGACCGGCCGCCTGCACAAGGCCCTGGTGGAGAAGAAGCTGGCCGCCGGCGTGGATGCGGGCGTGTTCGAGCTACGCGAACCTGGCTATGTACTGTTCATGGCCCAGCTGAACAAGACCCAGTCGCGCGACGCCGCCCGCAAGGCGCTGCTGGGCGTACTGGAAGGTCTGGGCAAGCAACCGATCAGCGCGGCCGAGCTGCAGCGCGCCAAGACGGCGCTGCTGAACAACTTCGACAAAACCCTGAGTGACCCGGTGGCGTTTGGCGTCAGCCTGTCGGAGGCGATTGCCGCGGGCGACTGGCGCCTGCTCTTCCTGCAGCGTGACCAGATCGAGGCCACCACGCTGGCCGATGTACAGCGCGTGGCCGGCAACTACCTGCGCGAGAGCAATCGCACCCTCGGCCAGTTCATCCCCACCGACAAGCCGCAGCGCACCGAGATACCCGCGGCCCCCGAGCTGGACAAGGTCCTGGCCGGCTACCAAGGCCGTGCCGCGCTCGCCGCGGGCGAAACCTTCGACCCCAGCCCGGCCAACATCGAGGCACGCACCGAGCGGCTGACGCTGAAGAACGGCATGCAGCTGGCCCTCTTGCCCAAGCAGACGCGCGGCAATACCGTCAGCGGCGTGCTCAAGCTACGCATGGGCGATGAAAAGTCGCTGTTCAAGCGCAGCACAGTGATGGAGCTGAGTGCCGAGATGCTGTTGCGCGGCGCCGGCAAGCTGAACCGCCAGCAATTGGCCGACCAGTTGGAACAATTGAAGGCCAAGGTGGAGATCGAGCACAGCGGCCAGACCCTGAGCGTGCAGTTCGAAACCCGCCGCCAGCAGCTGCCGCAACTGCTGGCCCTGCTGCGCAGCGTGCTGCGCGAGCCGACCTTCCCTGCGGCCGAGTTCGACACCCTACGCACCGAAGCGCTGACCGCACTGGAAGACCAGATGCGCCAGCCCGAGGCGCTTGGCCAACTGGCGCTGGCACGCCACGACAATCCGTATCCGAAGGGCGATCTGCGCTATAGCGCGAGCTTCGAGGAGCAGATTGCCGAGCTGAAAGCGGTCAAGCTCTCGGAACTGAAATCCTTCCAGCAGCGCTTCTACGGCGCCCAGAACGCGCAACTGGCCCTGGTCGGCGACTTCGACGCCCCGGCCGCCAAGGCCCAGCTGGCGCAGCTGTTTGGCGACTGGCGCGCACGCGAAGCGTATGCGCGGGTGGCCGAACCGTTCCAGCCAGTCAAACCGGCCACGCTGAGCCTGGAAACGCCCGACAAGGCGAATGCCGCCTATTTCGGCGGACTGCCGGTGCAGCTACTCGACAGCTCGGCCGATTACCCTGCATTGGCACTGGCCGCGCGCGTACTGGGTGGTGGTGCGCTGAAGAACCGCCTGATGGACCGGCTGCGCCAGAAAGAAGGCATCAGCTACGGCGCCGGCAGCTGGCTGCAGGTAGGCGGGCTGGACGATGGCGGCTCGCTGGGCCTGTATGCGATCTACGCACCGAGCAACCGCCTGCGGGTGGAAAACGCCGTGCGCGAGGAAGTGGCCAAGCTGGTCGAGGCAGGCATCAGCCAGCAGGAGTTGGATGAGGCGCGCAGCGGCCTGCTGCAGGCGGCCACCATCGCCCGCAGCCAGGACGGCAGCCTGGCCAGCAGCCTGAGCAACCAGCTCTTCCTGCAGCGCACGATGCGCTTCACCGCCGAGCAGGAAGCACGTGTGCAGGCCGTCACGCTCGAGCAGGTGAATGCGGTGATCAAGCGCTATATCGACCCGAGCAAGCTCGTGCATGTCTACGCGGGCGATTTCGCCCAGGCCAAGCCGGCGGCGCAGTAAGCCCAGACCGGTGCAATGAACAACGCCCGCAGCTTGCGGGCGTTTTTTTATGTGCGGTCCCGATTCAGCCGTCCAAGCCGGCCCAGGTCAGCACCTCGGGCAAGAGGCGCCCCCAGTTCTGGAAACCATGGTCGCCGCCGGCGATCACCGTTTGCCGGCAGCCCGCGTAGTAGTCGAGCGCATCGCGGTAATCGAGCGTCTCGTCGGCGGTCTCCAGCAGTAGCCAGTAACGCGATGGCGTGATGCGTGGCGGCTCCAGCGCAACCAGCTCGTCCATATGGTGGGCCTCGAGCAGGTATTCCTCGCCGGTATACAGATTACGCTGTGGCCCCAGGTAGGCATGCAGCAGACGGGCCGGGCGTACCGCCGGGTTGATCAGCACCACACGCGGCACATCGAAGCGCTCGGCCGCCCAGCTGGCCAGGAAACCGCCCAGCGAGCTACCCACCAAGGTCAGATTGGCCGCGCCATGTGCATCGATCAGCGTGGCGATCGTGGCGGCCGCCGCCTCAGCCGAGGGTGGCAGGGTCGGGCAGATAAAGCGCTCGGCCAGGCCGCGTTCGCGCAGGCTGGCCTCGGTCTGGCGTGCCTTGTCCGACGCCGGGCTGCTATTGAAACCATGCAAATACAGCAGCTTGTTCATGGCGGGCTTGTCTCCTTGGACTGGGATACGAAAAACGCGCCCAGGGGCGCGTTTCGCTCAGCGTGCAGATGGGGGCTAGTCGAGCTGGAACAAGCGGCCGAAATTCGCCACATCCAGCACCGCGCGCACCGTGCCGCGCGACTTGAGCAGTTGGATAGGACGCTCACCGAAGCGTTCCTTCAGCAGCAGCAGCATGCCCAGCGCGGCACTGTCCATATAGTCGACGGCATCAAAGTCCACGCTCAGCAGGCTGACGTCCTCGCTGGCCAGCACCTGCTGGGTCGCCTGCTTGAAGGCCTGATGACCTTCGAAGGTGAAGTCGCCCGCCAAGACGATGCGGGCCTGTCCGTTTTCAATACTGCAGCTTGCTTGCATAGCCATCCATATCCACTACTTAAATCATCCGTCAGCTGGCTGCACCTCCTGATTGGAGGCCGCCAGCGCATCGATCGGCGCGCGCAAGCCGATCAGCAATATCAGTCCAGGCAGGGCCGTCAGCACGGTAAGCAGGAAGAAACTCGCCCAACCGAAAGCATCCACCAACACACCCGACGCAGGCCCCACATACACACGCCCGAAGGCGGCCAGTGCCGACAGCAGGGCAAACTGGGTGGCGGTGAACTGCGGGTTGCACAGCGCCATCAACAGCGCCACGAAGGCCGTGGTGCCCATGCCGCCGCATAGATTCTCGATGCCTACCGCCAGCACCATCAGGCCATAGCTCTTCCCCGAGATCGCCAGCACCCAGTACATCAGGTTGGACACCGCCTGCAGCGCACCGAACAGCAAGAGCGCCCGCCACAGCCCCAGGCGCGGCATCAATAAGCCGCCGAGCAGCGCGCCAACCAGGGTGGCAATCAGACCGAACACCTTGTTGACTTCGCCGACCTCGACCTGGCTGAAACTCATGCCGCGCAGCAGGAAGGCGGTGGTCAGGCTGCCGGCAAACGCGTCGCCCAGCTTGTACAGCACGATTAATGCCAGCAGCATCCAGGCACCGCGCCGGCTGATGAATTCATCCAAGGGACCGGTCAGTGCCGGGAAGCCGGTACGGCGCGCCGCCCACAGTGCAAACGCACCGGCCAGTGCCACTTCACCGACCAGGTAGACGAGGCCCCAGCCCTTGCCCTCCAGCGGCACGCCCAGCAGGGCCAGCGCATAGCGCGCACACAGATAGCCGAGCAAGGCGCCCGCCAGCATGGCGGCAAAGCCTTTCAGCTCCAGGCTGGCGGCCGACTTGGGCGCCTCGGGCAGGGCCAGGCGTGGCGATAGCAAGGTAATCAGGGCCATGCCGGCCATCACGCCGGCCAGCAGGCGGTAGGTGGCCGGCCAGCCCAGCCATTTCTCCGCCGCGATCAGGGCCAGCGCGCCCGAGGCCAGCATGGCTAGCCGGTAGCCGAGCACACCGACCGCCGCGCCGGCTCCACGCTCTTCGTCGCGCAGCAGTTCGGTGCGATAAGCGTCATACGCCACGTCCTGGCTGGCGGACAGAAACGCCACCCCCACGCCGAACAGGGCCAAGAGGCCCGGCGCCTGCACCGGGTCGATCAGCGACATGGCGAAGATGGCCGCGGCCAGCAAGAGCTGGGTGATCAGCAGCCAGCCACGCCGATGCCCGAGCCAGGGCGGCTCGAAGCGATCGAGCAGCGGGGACCAGAGAAACTTATAGGTGTAGGGTTGGCCGATCAGCGCGAAGTAGCCAATGGTGGCGATATCGAGGCCAGCCACGGTCAGCCACGCTTGCAGACTGCCGGCCGTCAGTGCCAGCGGCAGGCCGGAAGCGAAGCCGAGGCCAAGCACCGCCGCCACGCGCCGATTGCCGAAAACCGTCAGATAGTGCGCGAAAGCCATGCTTACAACGCACCCGCGTAATCAATGGTCAGCGGCGCATGGTCGGAGAACTTGATGTCTTTGTAGATGCTGCCGGCTTGGGCCTGGGCGGCGATGCCTGGCGTGCTGATGTGGTAATCGATGCGCCAACCCACATCCTTGGCATAGGCCTGGCCACGGTTGCTCCACCAGGTGTAGCCGGGCGCCTCCGGGTAGAGCGTGCGCCAGACGTCCACCCAGCCATGGCCGAACAGCTCGCTCAGCCAGGCGCGTTCCTCGGGCAGAAAGCCGGAGTTCTTCAGATTGCCCTTCCAGTTCTTCAGGTCGATTGGCTGGTGGGCGATATTCCAGTCCCCACAGACGATGACCTCGCGCCCCTCGGCGATCAGCGCACGCATATGCGGCATAAAGCGCTCGAGGAAGCTGAACTTCACCTGCTGGCGCTCTTCGCTGCTCGAGCCCGAGGGCAGGTAGAGCGAGATCACCGACAGCTGGCCGAAGTCGGCGCGCAGATAGCGGCCTTCGGCATCGATATCGGCAATGCCCAGCCCCTCGACCACACGGTCGGGCGCGCGGCGGCAGTAGATGCCCACACCGCTGTAGCCCTTCTTCTCGGCAGGATGGAAGAAGCCGTGGTAGCCGGCCGGTGCCAGCATGGCTGCGCTCATATCGGGCAATTGCGCCTTCAGTTCCTGTACGCATACCACGTCGGCGCCGCTGCTTTGCAGCCAGTCGAAGAAACCCTTGTTGGCGGCGGAACGCACCCCGTTCAGATTGGCGGAAACAATACGCATGGCAGATGCTCGGCAGGACGAAGGAAGAGCCGGAATGATATGCTATAAAACTTCGAAACCCGCATGCTGTCTTGCTTTTCAGGCCTATCCCATGTCCGCATCCCGTACCGAGTTCATTGCCTTCGCCGTTCAGCAGCAGGTGCTGCGCTTCGGTGAATTCCAGACCAAGGCCGGCCGCCAGTCGCCTTACTTCTTCAATGCCGGCCTGTTCCACGACGGCGCCAGCATCGGCAAGCTCGCTGGCTTCTATGCCGATGCGGCCATCGCTTCGGGCGTGCCCTTCGACATGCTGTTCGGCCCCGCCTACAAGGGCATCTCGCTGGCCGCCACCACCGCGGTCGCCTTGGCCGAAAAAGGGCGCAATGTGCCGTTTTGTTTCAATCGCAAGGAAGCCAAGGACCACGGCGAGGGCGGCACGCTGATCGGCGCACCGCTCAAGGGCCGGGTGATGATCATTGACGATGTGATCTCGGCCGGCACTTCGGTACGCGAGTCAGTCGAGCTGATCCGCGCCCAAGGGGCTGAACCCGCTGGCGTACTGATCGCACTGGACCGCCAGGAACGCGGCCAGGGCACGCAATCGGCCGTACAGGAAGTGGAAGCCCGCTATGGCATTCCGGTGGTCGCCATCGCCAATCTGACTGACCTGATTGCCTACCTGAACGGCCAGCCCGAGCTGGAACGTAATTTGCAGGCGGTGCAACGTTATCGCGCCGACTTCGGCGTCGCTTAAGGAAATTGCTCCCCATGTCTGCTCGTGTTTCCCTGCTCGCCGCCTTGCTGCTCAGCCTGCCCGCCTCCGCCGCCATCTATAAATGGGTGGATGAGAACGGCAAGGTGCAGTACAGCGACAAGCCGCCCCAGCAGCAAACCAAGCAGGGCACGACACGGCTGAACGAGCGTGGCATGGTGGTCGACAAGACCGAAGGCTATCTGACGCCCGAGCAGCGCGCTGTGAAGGAACAGGAACTGGCCAAGCAGCGTGAGCGTGAACAGAAGGAACTCGATGCGCGCCGGCGCGACAAGGCACTGCTGAATAGCTTCGCCAAGACCAGCGAAATCGACACCCTGCTGAATCGCAATCTGGAGCAGGTGCAGGCCGGCATCCAGTCCGACCGCTCGCGCCAGGAAGTGGTGCAGAAACGCCTGGATGAGTTCCAGGCCAAGGCCGACAAGCTGAGTGCGGCGAAAAAGCCGATCTCGGCCGACCTGCAGGAAAAGATCGACACCCGCAAGGCGGAAATCGCCAAGCTGCAGCAGGACATCAAGCAGAAGGAAGGCGAGGCGGCTCAGCTGCGCGAGCGCGCCGAGCAGGACAAGAAGCGTTTGATCGAACTACGCGGCCCGAGTGCCAAATAAAAAGCCGCCCTACGGGGCGGTTTTTTATTTAGCCAAGCCGGCGCCTCAGGCGGGCCAGAATGGGTAGTCGAAGCGCTGCAGCAAGGCCACCGTCTCTGCCAACGGCAGGCCGACCACGCCACTGAAGCTGCCGCGAATTTCCTCAATCAGCACCGCGCCCAGCCCCTGGGCGCCATAGCTGCCTGCCTTGTCGAGCGGCTCGCCGCTGGCTACATAGGCAGCAATCTCTGCAGCACTCAGCTGGCGAAAACGCACCATGCTGCAGGACAGCTGGTATTCACAACGCTGCCCATCGCTGATCGCCACCCCGGTCAGTACCTCGTGCGTGCTGCCCGACAGCTGGGCCAACATGGCGCGTGCATCGGCCGCGTCGATGGGCTTGCCCAAGATCTGCCCCTCCAGCGCCACCGTGGTATCGGCAGCCAGCAAGAGACGCGTAGGCAAGCCGGCTGCCTGGGCCGCAGCAATACCGGCCGCAGCCTTGGCACGCGCCAAGCGCTCCACATAGGGACGAGCCGCCTCACCGGGCAGCGGGGTTTCGTCGATTTCGCAGGCGATGCGCTCGAAGGGAATGCCAATCTGGCCAAGCAGCTCGCGCCGGCGCGGGCTGGCCGAGGCCAGGTAGATCAGGGGCTTGTCGGACATGGGCGATTTACTCGCGATGGTAGGGGTGACCTTGATTGATGGCCACGGCCCGGTACAGCTGCTCAGCCAGCAGCACGCGCACCATGCCATGAGGCATGGTCAGTGCCGACAGCTGCAAGAGCTCATCGGCCTGGCGCTTGATATCGGCATGCAGACCATCGGCCCCCCCGATCACGAAGGCCACATCGCCGCCTTCGCGCTGCCAGCCCTTGAGCTTGTCGGCCAGCTTCATCGTGGTCCAGTTGGCGCCGCGCTCATCGAGGACGATCTTGCGGCAACCGCTCGGTAGTGCAGCCAGAATGCGCTCGCGCTCGGTGTCCATGGCTTTTTCCACCGAGCTGCCGGCGCGCTGGCCGGGCTTGAGTTCGATCAGCTCGACCTGGGCCTCGCGCGGCATGCGCTTCACATACTCCCTGAAGCCGATCTCAACCCAGTCGGGCATCTTGTGCCCAACCGCGATGATGTAGAGCTTCATGCCTTGCCGGCAGGATCGTCATGCGCCTGGATGGCAGCTTCCCACGGACGGGTCGGGTTGAAGGTCGGCTTCTGGCCGCCCCACAACTGCTCGATATTGTAGTAATCGCGCACGGCCGGCAGCATCACATGGATGATCAGCGGGCCGGCATCGACCAGCACCCACTCGCCAGTCACATCGCCTTCCATGCCAAGAATCTCGGCACCGGCTTCCTTGAGCTTCTCGCGCGCGCTATTGGCCAGCGCCTTGACCTGGCGGTTGGAGTTACCGGAAGCAACGATCATGCATTCGAACATGGCGGTCAGCTTGGTGGTGTCGAGCACCAGGATGTCCTCGCCCTTGATGTCTTCCAGGGCGGCGACGGCGATATCGCGCATCTGCTCGATAGTGAGGTGTTGGGTCATATTATTTAGCGGCCTGATAAAGCAAATGCCGCCCGGCGTAATCGAGCACGGTATCGGGCAAGAGGTAGCGGGCAGAGTGCCCGGTGGCCAGTTGCGCCCGAATCGCGGTGCTGGAAATGGCGAGCGGCGTTGTTGGCAAAAGCGCGATTGTACCCGCATCGAGGGGGTCGGTCACGCTAAGTGTTTGAATTCTAGGCAGGACTTGCTCAGCCAGCTCAGGTGACGCCAGTTCTTTCCAACGCAGGAGATCGAAACCGGGCCGGCAGGCGACAGCAAGATGAGCCAGATCGAGCAGCTCGCGCCAGCGATGCCAGCGGTCGAGCGAGAGAAAACTGTCCGCACCGATCAGCCAACTGAGCTTCAGCTGAGGACCTAATTCGGCGCGCAGCTCGCACAGGCTGTCAAAGGTATAGGCCGGCCCGGAACGTTGCAGCTCGCGCGCATCCAGGCCCAGGCGCGGGTTGCCGGCAATCGCCAGCCGCACCATCTCCAGGCGCGCCACGTTGCCGGCCTGCAAGGCCTGGCGGTGCGGCGGATTGGCGGTGGGCAGGAGATCTACCCGGTTCAGCGCCAATAGATCGGCGAACTCCTCGGCAATGCGCAGATGCCCGTAGTGGATGGGATCAAAGCTGCCACCAAAGATGCCCAGGCGCATGCGCGCAACCTCAGATCGACTTTTCGAATTGCTTGACCAGGGCCTTGAGCGCCTTGGCGGTCTGCGACAGGCGCTCAGCCGAGGACGCCACATCGTGGGCCTCACGATTGTTCGCGTCGATGGTGCCCGCCATGCGCTCGATGGTATTCGCCACTTCCTCGGCGGCAGCCGATTGTTGCCGCAGCGTGTCGGCAATCTGCCCGGTCATCGCCACGGTGCGCTCGGACGCCTTGGCCACCGCCTCCAGATCGCGACTGGTCGCCTCGATGGCGGCCGTGCCATTCGCCACCTCGCTGACCGCGTCATCCATGGTCATCAGCGTGGCCTGGGTCACCATCTGGATATTGGTCACGTTATTGCTGATGTCCTGGGTGGACTGCGTGGTGCGCTCAGCCAGCTTGCGCACCTCGTCGGCCACCACGGCGAAGCCGCGGCCCGACTCACCGGCGCGCGCCGCTTCGATCGCGGCATTCAGGGCCAGCAGATTGGTCTGATCGGCGATTTCCTTGATAGTGCCGGTCATGCTGCCGATGCGGGCGACCGCCTGGTTCAGGTCATCCAGCGTGGAACGCGCCTCACCGACCACCTCAACGATGCGGCCGGTGGAGCTGCGGCTGGCCTGCATATTCGCTTCGCCCTCGCGTACGATCACCTTGGCCTGCTGCGCGCTCTCGGCGGTTTCCTGAGTAGCGCGGCTGATCTCGGTCACCGACACACTCATCTGCTCGGTGGCGGCACTCACCTGCATCGCCTGTTCCGACTGCATGCCGGTCTGCTTCGCCAGCGCTTCGGCCGATTGATCGAGATGCTGCGACTGATCAGCGATCTTGTGCGAGGTCGCCAGCACATCGGCAATCAACGCGCGCAGATGCACGGCCAGCGACTGCATGGACAGAATCATGTCGGAGAACTCGTCGGTCTTGTCCACCTTGAGCTGAAAACGGAAGTCACCTTCCTCGATACGCGCGATCGCGGTGCCCACTTTGCGCAGCGAGTTGGCGGCATTGCTGATCCACCAGCCACCGCCGATCAGGGCGGCCAGCGCCCCGAGCCCCGCCAGGCCCCAGATCACGCCGGCGCCGGCATCCAGGCTGGCAGCGAGGCCAGTCGCCAGATTGATCAGCGCCAGGAAGATAAAGGCCAGCCAGGCGCGCTGACTGAACGACAGCTGCTGCAAC
Organism: Chitinimonas taiwanensis DSM 18899; assembly: GCF_900119825.1. Classification (GTDB taxonomy): domain Bacteria; phylum Pseudomonadota; class Gammaproteobacteria; order Burkholderiales; family Chitinimonadaceae; genus Chitinimonas; species Chitinimonas taiwanensis. The sequence continues at coordinate 33,708 of NZ_FPKR01000001.1, forward strand.
ACGGTGCCACGTACCGTCGCCGGGAAGCTCGCACGCTTCTCGCGCACTTCGCGATACAGTGCCTCGGCGCGCGCCACCTCGCTGCGATCAGGTGCATTGCGCACCGACATATAACCGACCACCTGGCCACGTTCGCGCAGAGGCGTCACATAGGCCTCGACCCAGTAGAAGTCGCCATTCTTGCAGCGGTTCTTGACCAAGCCACGCCAGGGCAGCCCATCCTTGACCGTCTGCCACAGGTCGGCGAACGCCTCCTGGGGCATGTCCGGGTGGCGCACCACATTGTGCGACTTGCCCAGCAATTCCTCATGGCTGAAGCCGCTGATCTCCACGAAGGCCGGATTGGCATAGGTAATCACGCCAGCCAGATCGGTATGGGTCACGATCGGTTCGGCAGGCTTGAGGAAACGCTCAAGCTGAGTGACGGGCAGATTGGTCTTCATTTCTTCGTTTCTCTGAGAGATGGCAGGACAGGAAGGGCCGAACAGGACTCTTCAAGGTAGCCGAAAGCCTGCAGGGGCACAAACCGGCGGCAGAAATATAAACGCACGCCAGCGCGGCCGTTTTAGGCCGCTTGGCGTGCGTGAAAACCGCGCCGCGCGAGGTAATGAAGTAAATTCTAATGCACTAGGCGCGCACTTGCCCATCTCCCAGCACAATCCATTTCTGGCTAGTCAGCCCATCCAGCCCCACCGGCCCGCGCGCATGGATCTTATCAGTGGAGATACCGATCTCGGCACCCAGGCCATACTCGAAGCCATCAGCGAAGCGGGTCGAGGCATTCACCATCACGCTGGCCGAGTCGACCTCGCGCAGGAAGCGGCGCGCCTTGCTGTAGTTCTCGCTCACGATGGCATCGGTGTGATGGCTGCCGTACTCATTGATATGGGCAATCGCCGCATCCAGATCGTCCACCACGCGGATGGCCAGAATCGGCGCCAGGTATTCGGTGCGCCAGTCGTCCTCGCTGGCAGCCAACGCCGCCGGCACGATATCGCGCGTGCGAGGGCAGCCGCGCAACTCCACCCCCTTGGCGGCGTAAATGGCGGCCAAGGGCGGCAGGATCAGTTCGGCGACGTTCTCGTTCACCAGCAGGGTTTCCATCGTATTGCAGGTGCCATAACGGTGGGTCTTGGCGTTGTCGGCAATGCGCAGCGCCTTGTCCGGGTCGGCCTCGTCATCGATATACACATGGCAGATGCCATCCAGATGCTTGATCACCGGCACACGCGCTTCGCGGCTGATACGCTCGATCAGCCCCTTGCCGCCACGCGGCACGATCACGTCCACATACTCACTCATGGTGATTAGCTCACCGACCGCGGCACGGTCGGTGGTTTCCACCACCTGCACGGCCGCCTCAGGCAGGCCGGCGCTACGCAAGCCTTCCTTGACCAGCGCGGCAATCGCCTGATTGCAACGCGACGCCTCGGAGCCACCACGCAGAATGGCGGCATTGCCCGACTTCAAACACAGGCCAGCCGCATCCGCAGTCACATTCGGGCGCGCCTCGTAGATGATGCCGATCACGCCCAGGGGCACGCGCATCTTGCCGACCTGAATGCCGCTCGGGCGATAAGCAAAGTCGCTCATCTCGCCAACCGGGTCCGGCAGGCTGGCAATCTGACGCAGTCCCTCGGCCATGCTGGCCACGCCCTTGGGCGTCAGTGCCAAGCGGTCGAGCAGGGCAGCGTCGAGGCCGCCGGCGCGGGCGGCAGCGAGATCGGCCGCGTTGGCGGCCAGCAAAGCCTCGGCCTCGCGCTCAATGGCATCGGCAATCGCATTCAGCGCCGTGTTCTTGGCATTGGTGTCGGCACGGGCCATCAGGCGCGAAGCCTTGCGCGCGGCACGGCCGAGTTCATTCATGTATTGCTTGATATCCATCTGCGGCTCCATCCAGTCAGGCTCTGCAAACGATTCTGCCAGATTCGCCCCGCCCTTGTCGGACCGAATCGGCACGTTTATATTCGCCTGCGATTGGGCCGATAGCTCAGCTGGGAGAGCGCCGCGTTCGCAATGCGGAGGTCGGGAGTTCGATCCTCCTTCGGTCCACATTCCCGATTCGCGCTGCAGCCGCAGCGCTTGCCGCGCACTGCGATCAGCGCGCAGCCGATACGCCATCCGGCACCGTGGGCGCCGTCTGCTCATCCAGATCGAACCACAGGCTGGCGATCAGCCCCGGCTGTGCATCATCAAGCTGCAAGCGCCCGTGATGGGCTTCGCTGATCGCGCGCACCAGACTCAGCCCCAGGCCGCTGCCTGCGGTGCTGCGACTTTCGTCCAGACGCACGAAGGGCTGCAGCACCCGTTCGCGGTCAGCGGCAGCAATACCGACACCATGGTCCCGTACGCTCAGATGGGCAGCCTGTAGGCTGACTTCGATATCGCCCCCGCCATGCCGGAGCGCGTTTTCCAGCAGATTGGCCACCGCCTGGAACAGCAGATCGCGGTCCACGCTGCGCCGGCAGCTGGTGCCGGTAAAGCGGATCTGCCGCCCTGCCGCCTCGGCCATCGGCTCGTATAGCGCAACGGCATCGCCGATCAGCTCAACCATATCCACCGTCTCCAGGTGCAGCGGATAGGCGCCCGCTTCCAGTCGCCCCAGGCGCAGCACGGCCTGGAAGATGCGCAGGATCTGATCGATATCGGCGGTCAGCCCCTCCAGGCGTTGGCGGGTTTCCGGGTTGTCGGTCGTTTCAGCCAGCACTTCCAGCTCATTGCGCAGACGGCTGATCGGGTGACGCAAGTCGTGGGCAATCGCGCTGGAAGTCGAGCGCGCGTGCTGCATCAGCGCTTCGACCTGATCGAGCATCAGATTCAGCTGGCCGATCAGCGCTTCGATTTCATCGCGGCGCCGGCCTTGCGGAATGCGCTCGTCCAGATGACCGCGGCGGATGCGCTCGGCAGTCGCGGTAATACGGCCCAAACGCCGCCTTTGCAAGCGGGTGAATGCCCAACCGCCCGCCACCGAGGCAAATAGGAAAGTCGTGACCAGCACCGCGTAGTTGCGCCACAGATGCCGACCGACGTTCTCGAACACCGCGCGCCGCCCCACCAAGAGGCGCTGGTCGGCATACAGCAGAAACACCACCGCCACCACGGTGTCGCCGCTGATCGGGTCGATGAATTGCAGCGAACTCTCATCCTCGGCGCTGACGGCGGAAGGCCAGGCCGGCAGATTACCGGCCAGCTTCTTGCCCTTGGCATCGGTCAGCAGATAGACCGCGACCGGCTCATTGCCGCTCGAATCAACATTGGCATTCGCACGTGCCGTCACCACCTCGGTCAGCGCCTTACGGCCCTGCAGCTGGTAGATGGTTTCCAGCAGGGTGGTTTCTTCACGTAGCGCCGCCTGGAACTCGGCAATCATCACGCCCTGGGTTTCGCGGTAGCTGATCAGGGCAAACACCGTCACCCCACCCAAGGCGAGGGCGGACAGGCCAATGATGAACCAGGTGTAATAGCTGATGCGCATGGCGCGCACACGTGCGGGTTTACTGTTCGGCATTGCCAAGCCGGTAGCCGGCACCACGCACGGTCTGCAGCAGGCTGAGCATATCGGGCAGATCGATCTTGGCGCGCAGCTTGCTCATATGCACATCGATCACATTGGTGCCCGGGTCGAAATGGTAGTCCCACACCGCTTCCAGCAACATGGTGCGGGTCACCACCTGGCCGGCGTGCCGCATCAGATATTCCAGCAGCTGGTACTCGCGCGGCTGCAGCTCAACCGGCTGGCCGGCGCGCCGCACAGTGCGGCTCAGGCGGTTGAGTTCCAGATCGGCCACGCGCAGCAGGTGCGGATCGGCTTCGGCCTGGCTGCCACCGCGCCGGGTCACGGCATCCAGGCGGGCCAGCAGTTCAATGGTGGAAAACGGTTTGACCAGGTAATCGTCGCCGCCGGCACGCAGGCCATCGACACGGTCATCGATCTCACCCAAGGCGGACAGGATGACCACCGGAATACGGATCTCCGAGGCACGCAGTGTGCGCAAGATGGTCAGGCCATCCACCTTGGGCAGCATGCGATCCAGAATGATCGCGTCATAGGGTTCGGTTGTGGCCAGGAATAGGCCTTCCTTGCCATCGGGCGCATGATCGGTGGCATGGCCGGCTTCACGCAGCGCTTTCAGGATAAACGCCGCGGTATCCAGCTGGTCTTCGATCAGCAAGAGGCGCATGACTCAAGCGCTTCCATTCGCCGCCGGAGGCGGCACGGGCGTTTCCGGGGTATCAGGCCAGGGCAGCAGCTCGGCCACATAGCCCTTGCGCGCCTTGCTGTAGCGTTTCTTCAGCTTCTCGTCCGGTAGGGTCAGCGCCAGGATGGTGCAACGCTTGTCGTCCAGCTGCACCCGGTCCTTGCCAATCTTGATATGGCGGCGGTCGGTGGTCACGCTGATCGCGCGCGCGCGTTTCAGGCCATCGCAGCCGTAGGAAAGCGACAGCTGCCAGACCTCTTCCTTGCCAGTCCATAGCAGTAGGTTCTGGTCGTCTAGCGGCTGCCAGCCGAACAGCTTGGCCACGCGAATCTGCTGGCGGCTGCTGGCGCTGGGCGGCGTCTGCGGCTCATCCGCAACCTGGGCGAGGCTCGGGGTGGCGCTTGCCAGCAAGGCCAGACTGGCAGAAACAGCCAATAGCAAAGACGTGGCACGGGGCACGCGTGCTCTCCTAGGCGGCGTCGGGGTATTCATTGGCGTATTTTGCACGAGCGGCATGCGAGGCGGGAGACGGATAAGTGGCGGCGGCAAGAAAGCGCGCACGCTGGCAACACAAGGGGGCTGGATATTACTCGACATCCGGCCGGGTAGAACAACAGGCAAAAAAATGGGGGGCTGGCTCCCCAACCCCCGAATGCTCGTTGCTACGGGGTGAATAGTAGGGCCCGGCGGCTTGCCCGCCCATGAAGGAAAAATTAAGAGAAATTAATGTTGGCCGCACAGCTTGCGCCGTGCATGTGCCGTCAAGCGTTGCCAACCGCAGTTGCACGGCCTGGCCAGCCAAGGTACATAAGGTTTCTTCATCGGCCGGCCAAGGTATTGCACGTGAATCCCAGCACCTTACAGATCATCGGCGCCGCACTGTTTGCGATTGCGCTGCTGCATACGTTTTCGACCAAGTTCTTCGAGCAGCAGGCGCAGCGCCGTCCCAATCATGCCGGCCTGTGGCATCTGCTTGGCGAAGTCGAGGTAGTGTTCGGCTTCTGGGCCATGGTGCTCATGCTGTGCATGTTCGCCCTACAGGGCAAGGCAGCCGCCACCCACTATATCGATACGCGCAACTTCACCGAGCCGATGTTCGTCTTCGCCATCATGGTGATTGCCGGCACACGGCCGGTACTGCAGTGTGCGACCTTTTGCGTGCAAGCGGTGGCGCGCTTCATTCCCTTGCCGGGCAAGCTCGCGCATTACTTCGTGGTATTGGCCCTGGTGCCGCTGCTCGGCTCCTTTATCACCGAACCGGCGGCGATGACCCTGGCCGCGCTGATGCTGCGCGATCGCTACCTTGGGCAGGCGGTATCGACCAAGTTCAAATACGTGACCCTGGGTGTGCTGTTCGTGAACATCTCCATCGGCGGCACGCTGACCCCCTTCGCCGCCCCGCCGGTGCTGATGGTGGCCAGCAAATGGAACTGGGATATCTGGTTCATGATCTCCACCTTCGGCTGGAAAGCCGGCCTCGCGGTCGTGTTCAACGCACTGTCAGCCACCTTGCTATTCCGCCGCGAGCTGGCCGGCCTGCCCGTCGCCACTGCTACCGATGCTGCCGCCAGCCGGGTTCCAGCCGTGCTGATCCTGATCCACCTGCTGTTTATGCTCGGCGTGGTGGTCTTCGCCCACCATCCGGCCATCTTCATGTCGCTGCTGCTGTTCTTCCTGGGTGTTGCCCATGCTTACGAGCGCTACCAGGACAGGCTGATCCTGCGCGAAGGCCTGCTGGTGGCCTTCTTCCTGGCTGGCCTCGTGGTCTTGGGCGGCCAGCAGCAATGGTGGCTGCAGCCGCTGCTGATGGGTATGAGTACCGATGCGGTCTATTTTGGTGCCACCGTGCTGACAGCGATCACCGACAATGCCGCGCTCACCTATCTGGGTTCGCTGGTGGAGGGCCTGACGCCGGAATTCCAGTACGCGCTGGTGTCCGGTGCAGTCACCGGCGGCGGGTTGACGATTATTGCCAATGCCCCCAATCCAGCCGGGGCCGCCATCTTGCGCGACAAGTTCGAGGATGGCGCCGTGCACCCACTCGGTCTGCTGATCGCCGCCCTACCGCCCACGGTGGTGGCGGTGCTGGCCTTCCGTCTGCTGTAAGCCAGTACGGCATGACTAAAGTAGGGCGACTGACTTGATCTGCGCCCATACCGGCATGCCTGGCTGCAGCTGCAGCGTGGCGCAGGAATAGCGGGTGATGCGCGCCAAGAGCTGGCTAGCACCGAGCGTGAGCTGCACCAGCACATGGGCGGGATGATTGGCCGGGCGTATCGCCTGCACCACGGCGGGCAGGCGATTCAGGATGCTGACTGCTGCATCAGCTTGCAGGGCCAGGCTCACATCACGCGCCAGAATGCGTACACGGCGCCGCCTCGTGCTTGTGGGCGATCCGGCCGGCACCAGCAGCTGGCCGCCGGCAAAGCCCAGCCGCAGCAGCTGGTATTCGGCCAACTCTTCCTGCAGCTCGGTCTCCAGCACCACGCCCAGCTCCTCATCCAGCCAAGCGGGCAGATCGGTACGCGACAGCACCTCGGACAGCCCACCCTGCGCCAGCAGCTTGCCCTCGGCCAACAGCAGCAAGTGGTCGGCCAGGCGGCTGACCTCGTCCAGCGCATGGGTGATGTAGACCAGGGGCAGGGTTAGTTCCTGCTGCAGGCGGCTGAGCAGGGGCAAGATTTCCTGCTTGCGCACCAGATCGAGTGCCGCCAGCGGCTCGTCCAGCAGGAGCAGCTCGGGCGAGGTCAGTAGCGCGCGGCCTATCGCCACGCGTTGACGCTCGCCGCCCGACAGCGTGCTGCTGCGCCGCGCCAGCAGCGGCCCGAGGTCCAGCAGATCCACGATCTGATCCCAGGCCAGACGCCGTGCCGCTGCCGGCGTGCGCTGGTAGCCGAAAGCCAGATTGGCGCGCACATCCAGATGCGGGAAGAGGCGGGCATCCTGGAACACCATGCCGATGCTGCGCTGATGGGCAGGCAGACACCGACCCTGGGCGCTATCCAGCCAGCACTGCGTACCAAACTGCAGGCGGCCACGCACGCCCTGCTCCAGGCCGGCCAAGCAGCGCAATAGCGTGCTCTTGCCAGCGCCGGACGGACCGAACAACACGCTCACGCCCTGTGCCGGCAAGCTGAAGTGCGCATCGAGCTGAAAGCCCGGCAGGGCGAGCTGGATATCGGCCTGCAAGCTCATGCAGCACTCCTGCGCCGGTTCAACAGCTGCACCGCCAGCAGCACCAGGAAGCTGAACAGCAGCAGGCCGCCTGCCAGCCAATGCGCTTGTGCATATTCGAGCGCCTCGACCCGGTCATAAAGCTGTACCGAGATCAGCCGGGTCTCATGCGGGATATTGCCGCCTATCATCAGCACCACCCCGAATTCACCCACGGTATGGGCAAAGCTCATCACCGCCGCGGTGAGCAGACCGGGCCGGGCCAGCGGCAAGACCACGCTGAAGAAGGTATCGCGCGGCGAGGCACGCAAGGTAGCCGCCGCCTCCAAGGGCCCTGCGCCAATGGCCTGAAAGGCCTGTTGCAGCGGCTGCACGGCAAAGGGCAGCGAGTAGATCAGGGAGGCGAGCAGCAGGCCGCCAAAGGTGAAGGGCAGCAGGCCCAAGCCCAGCGCCTGAGTCAGCTGGCCGATCGGCCCCTGGCTGCCCAGTGCCAGCAATAGATAGAAGCCGAGCACCGTAGGCGGCAGCACCAGCGGCAGGGTGACCACCGCAGCGATCAGCTTGCTGGCCAGGCTCTGGCTGCGCGCCAGCCACCAGGCCAACGGCGTGGCCAAGATCAGCAAGATCACCGTCGTCAAGGCGGCCAGTTTGGCGGTCAGCCAGATGGCCGCCCAATCGTCGCCGCTCAGCAGCATGGCGCTGGCCTAGTTGGCATAGCCGAAGCCGCGGATCTGCGCCTGTACCGGCACGCTGCGCAGATAGGCGAGCAGGGCCCGGGCCGCCGGCTTGTCGCGCCCTGGCAGCAGCAGGACTGCATCCTGGCGGATCGGTTGATGCAGCCTGGCCGGCACGCGCCACAAAGAGCCGGCAGTGGCTTGGCTATCGGCTTGCACCTGGGATAGCGCCACGAAGCCGAGTTCCGCCGCGCCGCTGGCCACGAATTGGTAGGTATGGGCGATGTTCTCGCCACTCACCAGCTTGCCGGCCAGGCTATCGGCTAGGCCAAGCGACTGCAGAGTCTCCTGGGCGGCGCGCCCATAGGGGGCGAGCTTGGGATTGGCGATGGCTAGGTGGCGGAAGGCATTGCCCTTCAGCACCGCACCCTGTGCATCGACTAGGCCGGGCTTGGTGCTCCACAGCACCAATTGACCGATCGCATAGGTGAAGCGGCTGCCGGGCACCGCCAGTTGTTCGTTCTCCAGGCGCAGGGGGATTTCGTCGTCGGCCGACAGCAGCACATCGAACGGCGCGCCATTGCGGATCTGCGCATAGAACTTGCCGCTGGAACCGCTGGACAGCAGCAGCTGATGGCCACTCTGCTGCTGGAAACGCGCCGCCAGCTGCTGCATGGGTGCGTGGAAATTGGCGGCCACCGCCACATTGACGGTATCAGCCTGCGCGGCAAGCGCGGTGCTGAGCAGCAGAAAAGGTAGTAGGCGTAACACGATGAACTCCGCAGCAGGGGACAGCGCCAGCATGGCCTGTCTGCCCGAATTAGCGCAAATTCAGGCCGGGCGCACCATCCACTGGAAGGTGTAGATACCCGCCGCTGTCATCAGGAAGGAGCCGAGCATATGTAGGCCCGCGGTGGCCAGCGCCCAGGCCATCTGGCCCTTGAGCAGCATGCCGACCACTTCGGCGGAGAAGGTGGAGAAGGTGGTCAGTCCGCCCAGAAAGCCGGTAATGGCGAACAGCCGCCACTCGGGCGCCAGGCTGGCATGGCTGGTGAAAAAGGCCAGCGCCAAGCCAACCAGATAGCCGCCGACCAGATTGGCGGCCAGCGTGCCCAGCGGCAGCTGCGGCGCCAGCGGATTCAGCCACAGGCTAAGTCCCCAGCGCCCCAGCGCCCCGAACGAGGCCCCCAGCGTAATGGCGGCAATCGCCCAGCCCATCAGCCCTTCCCCCGCTTAGGCGCGTGGACGCTTGACCACCTGTACGCCCAGTTGCTTGAGCTTGCGGTACAGATGCGTGCGCTCCAGGCCCACCTTATCGGCCACGCGGCTCATATTGCCGCCCTCCTGGCCGATGTGGTGCTCGAAGTAAGCGCGCTCGAACTCATCACGCGCATCGCGCAGTGGCTGTTCGAAATTAAACTGCGGACCACTGACGGTGACGGTCTGCGCGCGCGGCGGCGAGAACTGCGCGAGCACACGGCTGACCGGCACCGCATCGATATCGCTCTCGGTCGAAGTCAGCGCCAGGCTTTTGACGATATTGTGCAACTGCTCGTGATTGCCCGGCCAATCATGCTGGCGCAGCGCATTCAGGGCCGCCGAGGCAAAACGACGCGGGCCGATCTTGTTCGACTCCACCACACTGGCCAGGATGTGCTCGGCCAGCTCGGGAATATCATCGCGATGCTCGCGCAGCGCCGGCAGCGGCACCACCAGCTGGGATAGATAGGTAAACAGGCCCGGATCGAAGCGGTCGATCAGCTCGGGCAGGCTTTTCGAGGTGGCGCAGATCAGGCGCACATTGTGTTTTTCCAGCTTGGGCAGGAGGCTGACCAGGGCCACCTGCGCGCGCCGTTCGTAATGGCCGATATCGCGCAGGAACAGCGTGCCATTGGCCGCGCGCGACACCAGGTCCGCGCCGCTTTCCACAATCGCATCCTGGCTGTCCGGCGCCACAAAGGCCGCGGTCGGCGCGGTCAGGTAGCGCGCACAGGCCACGAAGCCGCTGCCCGGCTCGCCGGTCAGCAGCAAGGGCAGGGCCAGATTCTGGGCCTGATCGAGCTGCTTCTTCAGAATCAGCACCAGCGGGCTTTTGCCCAGCGCCGCCAGTGAGTTCTCCGCCACCTTGGGCTGGACCTCACCGTGCTTGAGCGCGCGCTTCACCGTGGCCAGCAGCTTTTGCAGGCCGATCGGCTTTTCCAGGAAATCGAAAGCGCCGATGCGGGTCGCCTCGACCGCGGTATCGATGGTGGCATGACCCGACATCATCACCACCGGCATGGTCAGCTGACCATTACTGCCCCACTCCTTGAGCAGGGTGACCCCGTCGGTATCGGGCATCCAGATATCCAGCAGCACCAAGGCGGGACGGCCCTGGTTGCGGTACTGGCGCGCCTGCTTGGCATTTTCCGCCACAACAACGCGGTAACCCTCGTCCTGCAGAATTTCCGACAACAACTCGCGAATACCGATTTCGTCGTCAACGATCAGAATATCGTTACTACCCACGCGCGCTCTCCCCAGATGCTATTTGCGTATCGGTTTCTGCCAGAGGCAGGTCGATCCGCACGCATGCGCCGTGCGGATCGACATTGAATGCTGCAATCTGGCCGTGGTGTTCGTCGATGATCTTCTTCACCACAGCCAGCCCCAGACCCGTGCCCTTGAGCTTGGTCGTTGCATAAGGCTCGAATATACGTTGTAAAATCGCCTCATCAAAGCCCGGACCGTTGTCTTCTACCGACAATCGTACCGTGTTCTTGCGCTGTTCGGTACGCAGTCGAATGCGCGCCAGCATATCGCCACTGGCCGCTTCCTGGGCATTCTTCAGCAGGTTGTGCACAACCTGGCGCAGCTGGGTCACGTCGGCCATCACCCAGAGCGGGCCCTCGCCCACATCTTCGCGCTCGATCGGCGCGGTTTCGTACAGCACCAGCACCTCGTTGAGCAGCGCGCGCACATCCACCGGCGCCAGCACGGCCGAGGGCTGGCGCGCGTATTCGCGGAACTCGTCCACCATGCGTTTGAGCGCGCCGACCTGGGCCACGATGGTCTGGGTGGAGCGGGTCAATACATTGCGCCCGGTCTCATCGAGCTGATCGGTCAGCTTGTGCTCAAGGCGCTCGGCCGCCAGCTGGATAGGCGTGAGCGGATTGCGGATCTCGTGCGCGAGGCGCTTGGCCACCTCGCCCCAGGCCGCATCGCGCTGATTGCGCAGCAGCTCGGTCACATCATCGAACACCACCACCGCCCCGCCCGGATTGTCCGCAGCCTCGAACAGCTTGGCGCCACGCACCAGCAGGACGCGCTTGCTGCCATCGAAGCTCACCTCCAGCTGGCGCTGCCATTCGCCGTTATTCTCCTCAAACGCCGCCAGCAGGCCCTGGGCGAAACCAGCCAGGTGCGGATAGCTATCGGGCCAGTCGGGTAGGCGCATCACGTCCAAGAGGCCGATCTCGGCATGCAGGATGCTGGTCGCGCTCAGATTGGCCGCGCGCAAGCGCCAGCGCTCGTCGAAGGTCAGCACGCCGGCAGTCAGGCTGCCCAGCACGGTTTCCAGATAGGCCTTGGCGGCAGTGGTCTCCTGCTGCTTCTGTTCAAGCTGGTCGCGCGCTTCGGCCAGCTGGCGTGTCATGCGGTTGAAGCTATGGGTCAGCGTGCCCAGCTCATCCTGGCTGACCACCGGCTGCACCTGCGAATAATCGCCCTGCGCCACCGCGCGCGTACCGGCCGCCAGCACGGTCAGCGGCGCGGCCAGTTTTTCGGACAGATACATACCCAGCACCACCGCGGCTAGCAGGGCCAGCAATAGGGCCAGGGTCAGGGTCAGGCCGTAATTGAGCTTGAGGCCGCTGCGCGATAGCGATAGCTGCTTATAGGCATTGCGCACCTCCTCGACCTTCTCGGCATCCTCGGCCAGCTTCTTTGGCACCGGCTGAATCAGTTGCAGCGCACGCGTCTCGGGGCCAAAGCTGACCCGGCTGCTGTAGTTGGGATTGACCGGCACGATCACGCGCAGGCTCAGGCCATAGTCGGGCGTGGACTCCAGCGCGCGGTAGGGCAGCTGGGCCAGCACCTGCTTGAGGATAGCGCGCTCGGGCACCAGCGGCACCGGGTTGGCGAACTCATCGCCGACATGGCCGATCACGCGGCCGCGCGCATCGAACAGGCTGATTTCCTGCACATTGGCCTGTTCACGCAGGCGGGTCAGTGCCGCCAGCGCCTCGGAATCGAAATCGCCGGCCAGCTCGCCCGACATCACGCGTGCCTTTTGCATCAGGTCGTCGAGCGAATAATCGAGCGCGCGGCTGCCCAGGCTCAGGCCGCTGTCCAGCGCATTGTCCACCCGCACATCGAACCAGGTTTCGATCGACTTGGTGAGGAACTGCACCGAGAGCGTGTAGACGAGTGCGCCAGGCAGCACCGCCACCAGGGCGAACATCAGCGTCAGCCGCCAGGCCAGGCGTGAACCGAACAGGCGTGCCGAGACCTGCTTGCGCAGCCGTAGCAGGCGGGTGATCACCAGGCCGGTCAGGCCGGCGGCCATCAGGGCATTCAGCCCGACCAGCCATTCATAGTACTGGCCGAACACGGTGGTATTGCTGCTGGCAGTGGCCAGCAGGAACAGCAGGATGGCGGCCAGGGAACCCAGCAGCACCAGGGTGTTACGCATCGGCATGTGGGGTCAGCAAGGTCCGGGCAAGAAAGGGATGGGACGCGCGGCTAAGGTTGCGCGCTGAATTCTACCGTGCTCGGCACCGAGCCGAGTTTCCACTCGGCATCGCCCAGCAGGCTCAGCTGCAGCGGTTTGGGCAGGCTGGCGGTATCGAGACGCATGGACAGCTGGCCGGCAAAGCGGCTATCGAGCTTGCGGGTAATCGTGCCGCGCTCGGCTACGCGCCAGTCGCGCACCACGCCCAGCGCGCGCAGCGCCTCGCTCAGCGTGTCATAGCTTTGATAGAGGGTGCCGACGCCAACCCGGTAAGTGCGGGTCAGGCTGTGATAGGAGAGCTTGAAGTCGAGCCGTGCACTCGGGTCGAACCAGTCGGCCACCCGGCGCCAAGCCCAGTACCAGCGCGGCTGGGTCAGGGTGAATTCCACCGCGAAGGTCAGGGGTACACCCGATAGCAGGGCATTTTCGTGATTGCTGTCCAGGCTGACCCGAAAACGGGCATCGATGCTCAGCCGACCATCCTGCTCGATGCCCTCACTGCTTTCCAAAACAATGCCGCTGGCGCAGGCCTGGGCCAGCATCAGGCAGGCACACAGGCGCATCAGCCAGCGGGCGATCTCAAGTCTTGGCAAGCAGCGCGTAAAAAAAGCCATCGTGGCGGTCGTTGGGCAGCAATTGGCCACTGGCCGGTAAGTCTGCCGGCAGCACTCGCTGCCGGGCATCGGGATGTCTTTGCAGGAACTCGCTGATCTGTGCCTGGTTTTCCTCGGGAAACACCGAGCAAGTCGCGTAAAGCAGTGTACCACCGGGCTTTAGACAGCCCCACAATGCATCCAGCATACCGGCCTGTTGCGTGGCAAATTGCGCAAAATCCTCCGGGCGACGCAGCCATTTGATGTCCGGATGGCGGCGTGCCACCCCGGCTGCCGAGCAGGGCACATCGGCCAGAATGCGATCGAACGGTTGGCCATCCCACCAGTCGGCCGGCTTGGCCGCATCGCCCTGCTTGAGCGTGGCGCGCAGGCCCAGCCGGTCCAGATTCGCCTGCACGCGTTGCAGGCGCACCGCGTCCACATCGAGGCCGGTCAGCGCGATATCGGCCCGCTCGAGCAGATGGCCGGTCTTGCCGCCCGGTGCGCAGCAGGCGTCCAGCACGCGCATGCCGTCACGCACATCCAGCAGCTCGGCCGCGTATTGCGCGCCGATATCCTGTACCGAGCACAGTCCGTCGAAGAAGCCAGGCAGCTGATCGACCGGCACCGGCTTATCGAGGCGCAGGCCGGCGCTGCCCAAGGCCTCGGCTGCGATGCCGACGGCGAGCAGCCGCGCCAGGTATTCGTCACGGCTGAGCCGGCGGGTGTTCACCCGCACGCTCATGGGCGGATGCTGGTTATTGGCGCGCAGGATGCTGGTCCAGGCCTGTGGATAGGCACGCCGCATGGCGGCCACCCACCAGCCGGGATGATTCCAGCGCGCACGCTCGTCCTTGGCTGCAGCGGCCAGCAGTTCATCCTTCTGGCGCAGGAAGTTGCGCAGCACGGCATTGACCATGCCCTTGGCGAAGCCGCCGTTCAGCTGGCTGGCCACCTTGACTGCATGGTCGACCACCGCATAGGGCGCCGCGCGCCCCCAGGCCAGCTGCGCCACGCCGGTGACCAGCAGTGCACGCACGGCCGGGTCGGTGTCCGGGCGCTTGAGCAGCTGACGCAGGACATGGTCAATCTCGCCATAGTGGCGCAGGGCGGTGTAACTGATGTCCTGGATGGCCGCGCGCTGGCGTGGCTCGAGTTCGCCGTGCTGCTGACGCTGACGAGCCAGCACATCGGACAGATTCCGGCCGGCCAGTACGGCAAGCACCGCTTCGCTGGCAAGACGCTGACTCAAAAGCATGATGGAGTTCCCACGGGGGCGCCATGACGCCCGGTTGGTATAAACAGAGAAATGCGCAATCAGCGCAACACTTCACCGACCTGCAGCTTGCCGCCGGCCAGGAAGTCGCGCGCTGACAGGCGCTTGCCGCCGGGGCGCTGCAACTCGGTCAGGCGCACCGCGCCGCTACCGGCTGCCACCAGCACACCCTGCGCATCGGCGGCCAGCACCGTGCCCGGTGCGCCGCTGCCCGCCGCCAACTCACCCGACCAACACTTGATCAGGGTTTCGCCCTGCAGGGTGGTGCAGCCGGGGAACGGATCGAAAGCATGCAGGCGGCGAACGATCTGCTCGGCCGGCCACTGCCAGTCTATGGCCGCCTCATCCTTGCGGATCTTCTCGGCATAGGTCACGCCGTCGGCGGGCTGCGGCTGGGCGCCGGCCTGCAAGGTCGGCAAATCCGCCAGCGCCGCAACGATGGCATAGGCGCCGGTCTCGGCCAGCTTGTCGTGCAGGCTGCGACTGCTGTCCTCGGCGCTGATCGGCACAATGTGCTTGCTTAGCATGGCGCCGGTATCGAGGCCGGCATCCATCTGCATGATGGTGATGCCGGTCTCGGCATCGCCGGCCTGGATTGCGCGCTGGATAGGTGCAGCACCACGCCAGCGCGGCAGTAGCGAGGCATGGATATTCAGGCAGCCCAGGCGCGGCAAATCGAGCACCCGCTGCGGCAGGATGATGCCGTAGGCCGCCACCACCATGACATCGACCTCGATCGCCGCTACCGGCGCCTGCTGCTCGGGCGTGCGCAACTTTTCCGGCTGGTAGACCGCAATGCCGTGCTGCTGCGCCAGCTGCTTGACCGGCGAGGCGAGCAGCTTCATGCCGCGTCCGGCCGGCCGGTCGGGCTGGGTCAGCACCAAGGCAATGTCATGCCCAGCATCCAGCAGCGCCTGCAAGGCTGCTGCGGCAAAATCCGGCGTACCGGCGAAAATTAGTTTCATGGTGGCGCGTATTCCCAGATAAACCGCGAGCGGCAATCACAAAAACAAGAAGGCCGACCACCTGGCCGGCCGATGCATGCCAAGCAGGCAAGCGCTTACATATTCTTGCGCTGATTCTTTTTCAGCTTGTTCAGAATGCGGCTTTGCTTGAGGCGCGACAGCTTTTCCACGAATACCTTGCCATCGAGATGGTCGATTTCATGCTGGATACAGATCGCCAGCAGGCCATCGGCCTCGAGCCGGAAAGGCTGGCCGTTGCGATCGAGCGCCTCCACAACGATATGGCTGGCGCGCTCGACTTCCTCGTAAATACCGGGCACCGACAAGCAGCCTTCTTCATAGGTGGTATGCCCGTCCGCTTCCACAATGCGCGGATTGATAAAGGCACGCAGGGCGGTTTTATCTTCGCTGATATCCACAATCAGCAGGCGCAAATGCACATCGACCTGCGTGGCCGCCAGGCCTATGCCGGGGCAGGCATACATGGTCTCGGCCATATCGTCGATCAGGGTACGGATTTGATCGTCGACTTTTTCCACCGGCTTGGCGACTTTATGCAAACGCTCGTCCGGGTAATGCAGGATATTCAGGATCGCCATAATTTCTTGCTAGCTTAGGTATTTGAATGCAGAATTTGAACCATTGGTTTAAATGCACTCGGCATAAATGCCGGTTTAAGCTGCGGTCAAACAAGGACTTAGATAATGCCCCCGTCAGCAACTCGTACTTCGCTCATTTCCCGCCTGGTAACTGGCGCCATTATAGCCCTTAGCATGGCCGTCCCGGCCATTGCCGATGAGCTACGCATGCAGGAAAACGCGCCTGAGCGCTATGTCGTCGTCAAGGGCGACACCCTGTGGGATATCTCCGGCAAATTCCTCAAGGATCCGTGGCGCTGGCCGCAAATCTGGAATATGAACCGCGACGAGATCAAGGATCCGCACTGGATTTATCCCGGTGATGTGATCGTGCTCGACACCAGCGGCGGCTCACCGCGCCTGCGCCTATTAGGCAATGAGAAGAACGACGGCCTGCGCTCGCGCATGAAGCTCGATCCGCGCATCCGCATCACCCAGTTCGAATCGCAGGCCGCGGCCACCATTCCCCCGCATGCCATCGAGCCCTATCTGGCCAAGCCACTGATCGTGGACGAGCAGGAGTTCAAGAACGCTCCGCGCGTGGCCCTGGGTCCGGACAACCGCGTGGTGATGAGCACCGGTGACAAGCTGTACGCGGTCGGCCTGAGCGGCGAGCGTGGCGCGACCTGGCAGGTGTTCCATGGTGGCAAGGAAATGCGTGATCCCGACACCAAGGAAGTGCTCGGCTACGAAGTGAGCTTTGTGGGTGAAGCCGATGCGCGCGAGGTCGGTGAGGTCAGTACCTTGCAGGTGCAGAAGATCCATCAGGAGATTTCCATCCACGATCGGCTGATCCTCAAGCCACGCCGCGAGTTCCCCAACTATGTACCGCGCGTCCCGGATACCGAGGTGCGCGGCAAGGTGATCTCCACCTATGGCGGCGTGAACGATGCCGGCCCCTACACCACCGTGGTGATCAACCGCGGTGAGCGCGATGGCGTGGTCAATGGCCATGTGCTGCAGGCCTTCAAGGCACCGCGCGCCGTGGTAAAGGAAAATAAGGGCGAGGACACCAAGCTGACCCCGGCCGAGAAGAATGGCTTCGTGCTCATCTATCGCGTCTTCCCCAAGCTGTCCTACGGCCTGGTGTTGAACAGCAATGAGCCGGTCAATCTGCTCGACGAAGTACGCAAGCCCTAAGTAGTTAGCAAGCAGCAAGACCGGACCGGGGTACGAGCGCACTGCGCCGATACCCCGGCCAAGCCTGAGGGGGATGGCATGCGCGATGGCGATAGCGAGGCATGGCTGAGATTGATGCTGGTGCCCGGTCTCGGCCCCGCTTATGCGCTACGCCTCCTGTCCGCCCTTGGCTCCCCCAGCCAGGTTCTGCACGCCAGTGCGAGTACGCTCGCGCAGTTCATCCCCACCAAGCTCGCCCAGACCCTGAAGCAAGGGCCGGATGACGCGCAGCTGCAGCTCAGCCTGCAGTGGCTGACTGCCGCAGAAAACCGCCTGCTGACCCTGGCCGACGCCGACTATCCGCCCCGCCTGCTCGAAATCGCCGATCCACCGCCGCTACTCTATATAAAGGGCGAGGCTGGCCTGCTGACGCGCCCAAGCCTGGGTGTGGTCGGCAGTCGCAATGCCACGCCGCAAGGCATCCAGAATGCTGAAGCCTTCGCGCGCGAACTATCGCAGCGCGGCTGGTGCATTGCCTCCGGCCTCGCGCTCGGCATCGATACCGCCGCACACCGCGGTGGGCTGGCCGGCCCCGGCTCGACCATCGCGGTCGTCGGTACCGGCCTCGACATCGTCTACCCAGCACGTAACCACGCACTCGCGCATGAGATTGCCAAAGCCGGCGTGATCATTTCCGAGTTCCCGCTCCGCACCCAGGCCAAGCCCGGCCACTTCCCACGCCGTAACCGCATCATCTCGGGTCTGGCGCGCGGCGTGCTGGTGGTGGAGGCCGCCTTGCAAAGCGGTTCGCTGATCACCGCGCGCGAAGCCGCCGAGCAGGGGCGTGAGGTGTTCGCCATCCCGGGCTCCATCCATTCGCCCCTGGCCAAGGGCTGCCACCAGCTGATCAAGCAGGGGGCCAAGCTGGTGGAAACCGCGGCCGACATCCTGGAGGAATTGGGCGAGCCTGCCTGCACGCCCGGCCCGGTTTTTAGCGGCGCCATGGAAAGCCCACCCGAAGACCCGCAAAGCGCGGCCCTGCTAGCGGCGCTTGGGCATGACCCACTCGATATCGACACGCTGACCCAGCGTGCTGGCTTGACGCCTGAGCAGAGCTACGCGATGCTGTTGACGCTGGAGCTGGAAGGCCAAGTGGCCCGCCTGCCCGGTGGTCGCTACCAGCGACTGGCCTGAAACGCGCCACAAGCGCGGCTCATGCCGGCCTGCAGCAGTCCGTTCTACCCTGTTACCGAGGTCTATTGCCCCATGTTCGATGTGCTCGCTTTCCTCTTCGAACAATACGTCTCGCTCGACGATTACCCCGACCGCAGCGCGCTGGCCAAGCAGCTGTCGGCCGCCGGTTTTGACGAAGACGAGATAGACGAGGCGCTGGACTGGCTCTCCGAATTCGATCAGCTTGATCCGGCACCGTATGCAATGCTCGATCGCGGCGAGCTGTTGCCGCGCGTGCTACACCCGCGCGAGGCCAGCCGGCTGAGCGCAGAAGCGCAATCGCTGTTTCATTACCTGTCGAGTTCCGGCGCGCTGAGCGCCGGCCAGCGCGAGCTGCTGATCGACCAGCTGATGCAGAGCAATGCGCAACTGATCGATGACGAGGCGGTAAAGCGGGTGGCGCTGATGGTGCTGTGGCGGCAGGGTAATGATTTGGCCAATCTGCTGATCGAAGAATTGCTGTTCAGCGAAGCCGACGTCGCCATGCACTGAGCCTGGCGGCATCGCGCAGTATTGCCGGCTGCGGCGCATTGGCAAATGCCACCCCCGCACCTACATTGTTCCTTAAGATACGCGCCGGCCTGGGCACATCTGCCCAGGCTTTTCTACGTTGCATGAAACCGCCGCTCGCGGAGCCCGCATGGCCGATAACCTGTTGATCGTCGAATCGCCTTCCAAGGCGAAGACCCTGAAAAAATACCTGGGCAAGGATTTCGAGATCCTGGCCTCCTACGGGCATGTACGCGGCCTGGTACGCAAGGATGGCTCAGTGGATACTGAGCATGACTTCGCAATGAAGTACCAGGTGATCGCCAAGAATGCCAAGCATGTGGATGCCATCGTCACCGCCGCCAAGGCCGCCCAGAACGTCTATCTGGCAACTGACCCGGACCGCGAAGGCGAGGCGATTTCCTGGCATCTGCTGGAAATCCTCAACGGCAAGAAGGCGCTGAAGGACAAGCTGGTCAAGCGCGTGGTGTTCCACGAGATCACCGAAAGCGCCGTGCTGGCCGCGGTGGCCAATCCGCGCGATGTGGACAGCCACCTGGTCAATGCCCAGCAGGCGCGCAGCGCGCTCGATTATCTGGTCGGCTTCAACCTGTCGCCGCTGCTGTGGCGCAAGGTGCGCTCGGGCCTGTCGGCCGGCCGTGTGCAGAGCCCGGCCCTGCGCCTGATTTGCGAGCGCGAAAAGGAAATCCGCGCCTTTGTATCGCAGGAGTACTGGTCGATTCACCTCGACAGCCATAAGGGCCGCACCAAGTTCGGTGCCAAGCTCAATGAGTGGCGTGGCAAGAAGCTCGAGCAGTTCGATGTGCCGAACGAGGCGACCCAGGCCGAGATTCTGCAGGCCATCGAAGGTCAGCCCGCCACCGTCAGCCATGTTGAAAAGAAGCGCAAGAGCCGTAATCCGACTGCACCGTTCACCACCTCGACCATGCAACAGGAGGCTGTGCGCAAGCTGGGCATGACGACTGACAAGACCATGCGTACCGCCCAGCAGCTGTATGAAGGTATTGCGCTCGCCGATGGCACCACCGGTCTGATCACCTATATGCGTACCGACTCGGTGGCGCTGGCCAATGAGGCCGTGGCCGAGATTCGCGAATTCATCGGCAATAACTTCGATGCCGAGTCGCTGCCGGCCAATCCGGTCGTGTACAAGAACAAGTCCAAGAATGCCCAGGAAGCGCACGAGGCGATCCGCCCGACCTCCATCCTGCGCACGCCGGCCTCGGTGAAGGCCTTCCTGTCGGCCGAGCAGTTCAAGCTGTACGAGATGATCTGGAAGCGCACGCTGGCGAGCCAGATGGCGCCGGCCAAGTTCGATACCACCAGCGTGGACATCGTGGTGGGCGAGGCGGTGTTCCGCGCCAGCGGTCAGGTGCAGGTGTTCGCTGGCTTCCTGGCCGTGTACGAGGAAGACGTGGACGACGCTGAGGATGAGGAAAGCGCCAAGCTGCCGGCGCTGGAAGCGGGCGAAAGCATCCCGGTCGACAAGCTGTTCGGCGAGCAACACTTCACCCAGCCACCGCCGCGTTTCTCGGAAGCGAGCTTGGTGAAGGCGCTGGAAGAGTTCGGCATCGGCCGGCCGTCCACCTATGCGTCCATCATCAAGACGCTGAAGGACCGCGAGTATGTGAACCTGGACAAGAAGCGCTTCCTGCCTACCGATACCGGAGAGGTGGTGAACAAATTCCTCACCGATCATTTCGCCCAGTACGTCGACTACCAGTTCACCTCCAAGTTGGAAGACAAGCTGGACGAGATCTCCAATGGCGAGCGGGACTGGATCCCGGTCATGGAAGAGTTCTGGAATGGCTTCTCGGCGCAAGTGGAAGAGAAGAAGGCGCTCAAGCGTTCGGAAGTAACGCACGAAGCACTCGATGAAGCCTGCCCGAAGTGCGGCAAGCAGCTGACCGTGCGCCTGGGCAAGCGCGGCCGCTTCGTTGGCTGCACCGGCTACCCCGAGTGCGATTACACGCGCGATATGAACGAGACCGCCGAGCAGAAGGCCGAAGAGGCGGTGCAGGTGATCGAGGACCGCGTCTGCCCGGATGATGGCGGCCAGCTGATCGTCAAATCGGGCCGTTACGGCAAGTTCATCGGCTGCGCGAACTATCCGAAGTGCAAGCATATCGAGCCGCTGGAAAAGCCCAAGGACACCGGGGTCAGCTGCCCAAGCTGCAAGGCCGGCATGCTGATCGAGCGCAAGTCGCGCTATGGCAAGCTGTTCTACAGCTGCAACACCTATCCCAAGTGCACCTACGCAACCTGGAACCCGCCCATCAACGAAACCTGCCCGAAGTGCCAATGGCCGGTGATGACGCTGAAAACCACCAAGCGCCGCGGCCTGGAGAAGGTCTGCCCGCAGAAGGAATGCGGACATAGCGAAGTGGTGATGACGCCCGAGCAGCTAGCGGCCCAGGCCGAAAGCAGCGAGTAAGCCCCAGACACAGGCCCGATCAAAACGATCGGGCCTGTGTCGTCTGATAAGCCGGATTGGCGCTTGCACATGTTGGCGTCATTTCGGGAGTAAGATGCGCTTCCAGCCCCGCTCCGGGGCTTGGGGGAGACCACCGACATGAACGCCCGTCGCCAGTTTGACGACGCCACACGTACCCAGCGCGACGCCACCCAGGATTATCTGGAAGCCCTTGATGCGGCCGGCCAGCTGATCGGGGATGACAGCTCGGATGCGCTGGAACGCGCGCTGGCCGCCATTGCAGCGGCGGCGCAGGCCGATGCCTCGGCGCTGTATCGCCACGCAGCAGGCGGCATGCGCGCCGAACATGTGGGCGCCTGGCGCGGCGAAGTCAGCCTGCCGGACGAGGTGAACGAGCGCCTGGCGCGCCTCGACTACCGGCTGTTCCGCGATCTGCACGACACGCTGTCAGCCGGCCTGATGCTGGAGCGCCACATCAGCGAGCTGCTGCCCGCCACCCAGATCATGCTGTCGCCCCTGGGTGTGCAGAATCTGCTCTGCCTGCCCCTGCTGGATGCCGGTGAGCTGATCGGCTTTCTGGCGCTTGCCTATATGGACGCGCCGCCCAAGCGCATTTCCAGCGAACCACGATTTCTCTCCACGCTGGCCAATTACCTGGCCATGGCCCTGGTCCGCCAGGAGGCCGAGAGCCGCCTGCGCGTGAATGCCACCCGGCTAGCCTGCCTGGTCGGCGCCACCGAGGACATGGTGTTCGAACTCAATGACGCCGGCGTGGTAGTCAATGTCTGGTCCCATCACCCGGCCTTGCCGAATGCCAATCTGATCGGCTTACCGCTGGACAAGGCCTTTCCGCACGATATGGCCTGGGCGCTCGGCCAGGCGTTGCCGCGCGTGCTGGCGCGCGAGGACGGGCGCGAGCAGATCGAATTCACCCTGCCCAAGCTCGATGGCGCCATCTACTGCATCGGCCGCCTGCAGGGCGTGCCGGATGAAGCCGGCCAGACGCGCCATGCGGTGGCGCTGATCCGCGATGTGAGCGAGCTGATGCGCGAGGAAGCGCGTCGC
This sequence comes from Chitinimonas taiwanensis DSM 18899, assembly GCF_900119825.1. Classification (GTDB taxonomy): domain Bacteria; phylum Pseudomonadota; class Gammaproteobacteria; order Burkholderiales; family Chitinimonadaceae; genus Chitinimonas; species Chitinimonas taiwanensis. Next base: position 56,299 of record NZ_FPKR01000001.1, read on the forward strand.
CGCACCATGGTGGAGACCTTGGACGTGCTGGAGGAGGCGGTAATCGAGCTGGCCCCGAATGGCCATCTGCAGCGCCTGTCGGCCGCCTGGTCCACGCTGCGCGGTCTGCCCGGTGCTAGCCAGCTCGACCTCGACCAGTCGCTGCTCAGCTTCGTGCATGAGGAAGACCATATCGTGCTCGCGCAGGCTTATGCCGAGGTGGTGCGCGAGGGTGCGCCGCTCACGCTGCGCTTTCGCCTTCTGCGCGACGAGGACAACCCGCTCTGGCTGGAAGCCAAGCTGCTGCCCACCTGGGGGGCCAATGGCGAGGCAATCGGCCTGCGCGGCGTGCTGCGCGATGTGACCACCGCCCATCTGCACGAAACCCATATCCGCCAGCTGGCCCTGTACGACGGGCTGACCGGCCTGCCCAACCGCGTGCTGCTCGACGATCTGCTCCATCAGGCATTGGCACGCTCGCAGCGCCATGGCAGCCGGGTGGCGCTCGGCTTTATCGACCTCGACCACTTCAAGCAGATCAACGATGCCTTTGGTCACCATGCGGGTGACCAAGTGCTGGCCACGCTGGCGCGCCAGATCCGCTCGGTGCTGCGCGAGGAGGATGTGTTGGCGCGCTGGGGTGGCGATGAGTTCATCGTGCTGCTGCCCGATCTGCCCGATCTGTCCACGCTGGCCCAGGTGGCCGAGCGCCTGCGCGAGATCGCCCGCCAAGGCGTGATGCTGGAAGGCATAGAAACCCGTCCGACGATTTCCATTGGCATGGCCGTCTACCCGGACAACGCCAATAGCGCCGAATCGCTGCTGCGCGCGGCGGACAGCACCATGTATCACGCCAAGAGCATGGGGCGAAACAATGTGCAGTTCTACGGCGATATCGTGCATCTGAAGAGTCTGGGGCGCGAGCATATGGCGCTGCAGACCCGCCTGAACCATGCGGTGCTGAACAATGAGCTGCAGGTGTTCTACCAGCCCATCGTGAATGCGCGCACCGGTGAAGTGACCGCAGTGGAAGCCTTGGCGCGCTGGCATGACGACAGCGCCGGCTGGATCACCCCACAGCTGTTCATTCCCATGGCCGAGAAGCTCGGCTTGATCAGCGAGCTGTCCGAGCAGATCACCGTGCAGGCGCTGACCAAGCTCAAGGGCTGGCGCTCGCGCGGTCTCAAGCAACGCCTGAGCCTGAACGTGTCGCGCAATCTGCTCTTCTCGCCACGCTTCGTGCGCAATCTGATCGCGCTGACCGACGAGTACAGCCTGCGCCCGGACGACATCATCGTCGAGGTGACCGAGAGCCTGGCACTCACCGATCAGGCGCGTCAGTCGCGCCATCTGCGCGGTCTGCACGAGGCCGGCTTCAAGATCGCCATCGATGACTTCGGCACCGGCTATTCCTCGCTCTCGCAGCTGCACGAGATGCCGATCGATATGCTCAAGGTCGACCTGAGCTTCACTGCCCGCCTCAATAGCGAGGCCGGCCGGCGCATCATGCAGGCGATTGTGCAGATGTCTCAGGCGCTCGGTCTGGAGGTGGTGGTGGAAGGGGTGGAAACCCTGAGCGCCGCCCGTTTCCTGCAGGGTCTCGGTGTGGAGAAGATGCAGGGTTTCCATTTCAGCGAGCCGATGCCGGCCGGCGTGTGCGAGCTGCATATGCAGCTTGGTCTGGACGGCAAGGTTTGAGCAATAACCCTACCGACTGGCGGGTCGATTTTGTTTTTTGCCCGCCAGCGGCCAGAATGCCGGCCTTTCGCCTTTATTAGCCGGTTTTCATGTTCAAGCTGCTGTCCGCTATCTACAGCGTTTACCTGGGTCTGCTGTTCGGCCTGTCGCTGATCCTGGTCGCCCTGACCTATCCCTTGGCCATCTGCCTCGGCGAGCGCCGCAAGCTGGCCGCCATCTATGCGATCAACCGTTACGCGATGCGCGTGTGGAGCTGGCTATGCGGCATCCATGTGCGCATCGAAGGCCAGGCGCAGTGGACACCCGCGCCGGTTATCGTCGGCAATCACTGCAATATGCTCGATATGCCGGTCTGCGCAATTGCCTGCGCCCATCCGGTCAAGGTGCTGGCCAAGGCTGAATTCGCCAAACTGCCGGTGCTCGGCTTCATGTTCCGCACCTTCGCCGTGCTGGTCGAGCGCGAATCGGCCGAAAGCCGTCGCGCCGGCGTCAAGGTGCTGAATGCCGCCCTGCAGGATGGCTGGCCCATCTTCATGTTCCCGGAGGGCACGCGCAACCGCGGCAACACCCCGCTGCAGGACTTCAAGGATGGCGCCTTCCGCACCGCGATTGCCGCCCAGGGGCCAATCCAGCCCTTCGTGCAACTGCGCATGCGCCGCATTCAGCGCCATAACACCCTGCTGTTCCGCCCCGGCCTGATCATCTTCCGCTGGCTGGCGCCGATCGATACGCGCGGCATGAGCGACGCCGACCTGCCCGCTCTGCGCGCGCGCGTCTATGCGCTGCTGGAAGCCGAACTGCGCCGCGACGACCCCGACTTCGCCGCCACAGCAGCCCAGTAAAAAGGCGCCCCGCGGGGCGCCTTTTTACTGCGACAACTGACTAGGCACCGCTCAGGCCGTGCCATCGCCCTTGCTGACCGTCAGCGGCGCAGGGGCTGCCTCACGCGGGGCGATAAAGAAGTGCTGCGGCGCGCGCAGGAAGCGCTGCGCCAGCTTGCGCACCAGCGCGCCACGGTCCACAAAGCGGATGCGACGCGAGCGCAGCGCGACCAAGAGGGCCAGACCAAAGCTGACCGCCAGATTGGTCAGACCGATCAGCGCCACCCCCACGCCAGCGGTCAGCCAGGTCTGCCAGCTGAGCTGGAAGTCCAGCGCCACCGCCGCATAGGCGAGGTTGGCCGAGGAGAAGGTGATATGGCGGATATCGAGCGGCAGACCGAGCAGGAAGCCGATGGTGCCCATGGAGCCAAGCATGATGCCGAAGAAGAAGTTACCGGCCAGCGCGCCCAGATTATTCTCGATATAGGTGCACACGCGTTGCCAGCGTGCCTCGCCAAATAGGCGGCGTGGCCAGTACAGCTGCATCAACCGCGCTGGGATGCGGTTGTAGATCGCCTTATTGTCGTAATAGCCGGAGATCAAGCCGGCCAGGAACAGGCAGCAGCCGGCAATCGCCGCATGCGGAATGGCCAGGCTGCGGATCGGGTCGAGGTCATGCAGCAGATGCAGCGCCTTTTCCGGCGACACCGGCTGGCTGCCCAAGCCGTATTTGAGCCCCAGCGCAATCGCCAGCGCGGTCGGAATCGCGATCAGCACATTGCCGAGGATGGCGATGAACTGGGTACGCGCCACCGCCTCGATCAGGCTGGCCAGACCATCGAGCTGATCGCCGGCCTTGGCCTGGCGCTCGATGCTGGCGGCGATCTTGGCCGCGGTCATGGCCGGCTGCTTGGTGGCGATGGTGAAGTGCAGCATATGAATCAGCATGAAACCGAGCGAGTAATTCATGCTGAAGGCGAAGGCCTCGATCAGCGGCGCCAGCTTGAGCTTGGCCGTCAGAATCTTGATCAGCGCCATGAAGCCGACGATAAAGCCTGCCCCCATCGCCGACTTGGCCATGGCCAGCCATTCGCGCCGGTTGGCGGCGATATAGTGCTCGCCGGTTCGGCCCGCATGCTCGGTAATCTGCAGCGCAAGCAAGTCGGTATTGGTGGCAAACAGGTCGCGCACGCTGGTCTTGCGGTTCTCGGCCTCCACCAGCTGCTTGAAGAAGCGCACCGCGCGCTCGGGCATCTTGTGCGCATGCTCGGGCTCGAGCAGATCGAGCACCAGGCGCAGACGCTCCAGATGCTGAGACAGGCGCACCATCAGATAGGTGAGGCTGACACTGACCCCTTCGCGCGCGGCGGTCTTGCGCACGCGCGCCACGATGTCATCGCACTGGCCCAGCAGCACGCGCACCGCACGGTCGTCCTCGCGGCTGCGCGCCGGGTCGACCAGCTGGGCCTTGTAATCCTCCAGATAGTCGCGCAGCGCCACATTCTGGGTCAGGAAGGGCGATTCGAACTTCTCAATGGCCGGGTGATTGCGCACCAGCTCGGGCTCGAGGCCAATCGCCGAAATGCGGTAGGACAGCACCTGGGCCGCTTCAACCAGCTCGAGCCGGGTATTGCGCTCATCCTGCGCATGTTCGCCCTCGGCGAAGTTCAGCGCCTGCCAGACTTCCAGCCAGATCGCATCGGGCACCGCTGCCACCCACTGGTAATCGGTCTTGCGGCTGAACACCCGCCCGAATACATCGCGCAGATAGTCGTCGCGGTATTCGCTCGGCAACAGCTTCTCGCCCAGGCGGCGGCTGAAGGCGGTCGACAGCCCTTCATTGGAGAGGATGCCAGCGTCGGTATACAGATGCAGCTGGCGACGCGAGCCGACCAGCTTCATCAGGTAATGGCGCAGCGCGCGCCGGTAATCGGCATGCTGGTTGAGCAGCCAGGCCAGCGAACGTAGCGAGTTGATGACCAGATCGCCTTGCTCGGGCTTGCTCGGGCGCAAGGCGGCGATCAGATCGGCCAGCGGTACCGGCGAAGTGTCGTGTTGCGCCAGCACAATGGCCTGCAGGGCGCTTTCCAGCGTGACGTGTTGGGTCATAGGCAGCACTCGGCAAAAAAGGCGGGAATGTTTCAAGAGCGGCTGGTGCGGCAAAAGTTCGCCGCCAGCGAGGTGGTCCGGCCGTAAGCGGGTCGCTTCATGGTAGCAAGTACGCTCTGGTGCCGCAGCGCAACATCGCTTGTTATAGTGTGCCATCGCCTACTTTTCCGTCCCGCCATGTCGGCCCTGCCCCGCATCGAAATCCACTACTGCACCCAATGCCGCTGGCTGCTGCGCGCCGCCTGGCTAGCGCAGGAGCTGCTGTCCACCTTTGAGCAAGAGATCGGCGAAGTGGCGCTGCAGCCGGGCACTGGCGGTGTGTTTACCGTGCATGCAAACGGCGTGCTGGTGTGGGAGCGCAAGGCTGACGGCGGCTTTCCCGATGCGGCGGCGCTCAAGCAGCGCGTGCGCGATGTGATTGCGCCGGAAAAAGGCCTCGGTCATAGCGAGGCCAAACCCGTCAGCGAATGAACGCGGGCTGAATCGCCGTCTGGCAGGAATGCATGGTGGCAACCATGTCATCGGTATATCATCGCCGCCTGTTATTACCTGTTCTGACGGAGTCGTCGATGTTGCGAATGTCCTCTGCCGTACTGGCCGCCTTGCTGGCCGCCGGCATGCTCAATAGCCAGGCCGCCGATACCGGCGCCATTGTCGGCGGTGCCCTGGGTGGCGCAGCCGGTGCCGCCATCGGCAGCGAAATGAATGGCAAGAATGGCGCGATCATCGGCGCCGCCATCGGTGGTGCCGCCGGCGCCGCCATCGGCTCCAAGCCCAAGACCGTGGTGCGCGAAGTGCATGTGGTCGAGCGCGACCGCCATGGCCACCACCCTGGCAAGCACAAAGGCTGGCACAAGAAGCACCGCAAGCATAAGCACCACGACTAAGCGCGCTGCTGCGGCCATGAAAAAGGCGACCCGTTGAGGTCGCCTTTTTCACGCACCTACACGCGCGGCTAGTCTGGCCTTTGCAGCTGCAGGAAGAATTCGTGATTGCCATCGCCGCCCTCGATCGGGCTGTTGAACCAGGCCAAGCAGCGCAGCTGCAGCGCCGCAGCGGCCGCTTCAACCTTCTCGCGCACGCCCGCATACAGGGCCGTATCGCGCACGATGCCGCCCTTGCCTATGCCCTCGCGCCCGACCTCGAACTGCGGTTTGACCAGCAGCAGGAAATAGCCGCCCGGCCGAACCAGCTCGGCAAACGCCGGCAGCACCAGGGTCAGCGAGATAAACGATACATCGGCAACCGCCAGATCGAAGGGCTGGCCGGCATTGGCGGCCAGGATGGCGCTCTGGTCGAGCGCGCGCGCGTTCACGCCTTCGAACTGCTGCACGCGCGGATCGGCCAGTAGGCGCGGGTGCAGCTGGCCATGGCCGACCTCCACCCCCACCACACGCGATGCACCGGCCTGCAGCAGGCAGTCGGCAAAGCCGCCGGTGGAAATGCCCACATCCAGGCAGTGCCAGCCGGCGACCGCGAGACCGGTCTGGGCCAGGGCGCCCGCGAGCTTGAGCCCACCGCGCGAGACATAGCGGTCGGCCGCATCGGGCGTGACCTCCAGCACAGCATCGTCGAGCAGTTTTAGACTGGGTTTGCTGATGGCAGTGCGCCGGTCAGCTTCAAGCAGAAAGACCCGCCCGGCCGCGATGTATTGCTGGGCAGCGGTACGGGAGGGGGCAAGGCCGAGTTCGGCTAGGCGCACGTCGGCGCGGATCAAGGTGGTCATGGCGTGATTTTAAGCCCCTTGCTGGCCGGCAGGCGACAAGGGGCGGGAAACCGGCTTAAATAGCGGCCATCCAAGCGGTGGCCGTCTGGCCACCATCCAGGGCCGCCCCGGCTTCCACGGCCCCGCCAACACAGGTTCTGCGCAGCATATGAAGAAGCTCCACCTCACCCGCGGCCACGGCGATCAACGCCTGTCCATCAGTGCCTTGGTCAATGCGCTGATTGACGAAGGCCATCTGCCCGCCGCGCTGGCCGAAGCCTTTCTTATCCCGGCACGTACCTCGGCGCATGGCAAGACCCATCCGTTCAGCTCCATCGTGCCGCAGGGCTGGCGCAGCCTGAAAACGGGCGAGCTGATCGATATGGCCTGGCTGGGGCGTTGGCTGGGCGCCAAGATTGCGCTGCCCTGGTTTCATATCGACCCGCTCAAGATCGATGTGGCGGCCGTGTCGGGCGTGGTCAGCCATGGTTATGCCAGCCGCTACGCCATCCTGCCGGTGGCGGTGGATGCCCAGTCGGTAACCCTGGCCACGTCCGAGCCCTTTGTGCGCGACTGGGAAGATGAGCTGGGGCGCATCCTCAAGCGCGAGATTCGCCGCGTGCTGGCCAATCCGGACGATATCGCCCGCTATCTGCCCGAGTTCTACAATCTGTCGCGCTTCGTGAAGCAGGCAGTGGCGCAGACCGGCCAGCAGAACCAGCTGGCCAATTTCGAGCAGCTGGTGCAGCTGGGACGCACCGGCAATGTGGATGCCAACGACCACCACATCGTCAGCCTGGTCGACTGGCTATTCCAGTACGCGTTTACCCAGCGCGCGTCCGACATCCACCTCGAACCGCGCCGCGAAGCCGGCCATGTGCGCTTCCGCATCGATGGCGTGCTGCACTCGGTGTATCAGGTACCGCCGGCGGTGATGAATGCCATCCTGTCGCGCATCAAGGTGCTTGGGCGCATGGACCTGGCCGAGAAGCGCCGTCCGCAGGACGGCCGGGTGAAGACCAAGACCCCGGACGGACGCGAGATCGAGCTGCGCCTCTCCACCATGCCGACCGCCTTTGGTGAAAAGCTGGTGATGCGGATTTTCGACCCGGCCATCCTGGTCAAGGATTTCGCCGCGCTGGGCTTTGGGGCCGAGGACGAGAAGCGCTGGCAGGGCTTTGTCACCCAGCCGCACGGCATCGTGCTGGTAACCGGGCCGACCGGCTCGGGCAAGACCACCACGCTGTACACCACGCTCAAGCAGCTGGCCACCGAGGACGTGAATGTCTGCACGGTGGAAGACCCGATCGAGATGATCGAATCAAGCTTCAACCAGATGCAGGTGCAGGCCAATATCGACCTCAGCTTTGCCGAATGCGTGCGCACGCTGCTGCGCCAGGACCCGGACATCATCATGGTGGGCGAAATCCGCGACAAGGAAACCGCCGATATGGCCATCCAGGCCGCGCTGACCGGCCACCTGGTGCTATCCACCCTGCACACCAATGATGCACCGAGCGCGATCACCCGCCTGCTCGAGCTCGGTGTGCCGCCCTATCTGGTCAGCTCCACCGTGGTGGGGGTGATGGCGCAACGCCTGGTGCGCACGCTGTGCCCGCACTGCAAGCAGCCAGGCGCGCCGCTGGAAGCGGAATGGAATGCGCTGGTCGCCCCCTGGAAGGCGCCGCTGCCCAAGACCGCCTACCGGCCGGTCGGCTGCCTGGAATGCCGCAATACCGGCTATCTGGGCCGGCTGGGCCTGTATGAAATGCTGTCCATGAGCACCGAGCTGCGCCGCCTGATCGCACTGCAGACCCATCCGGGTGCGATTCGGGAACAGGCGATCAAGGACGGACTCAAACCGCTCAAGCTCGCGGGTGCGCAGAAGATCGCCGCCGGCCTCACCACCCTGGAAGAAGTGCTGAAGGTGGTGCCCGCCGAGCCGGACTGACACGCGGGATTCCCGCCGCGCGGTCTCTGCCTTACCATGCGCGCCGTCATGCCCGATCGGCATTCGCGCAAGCCAAGCGCTCGCAACATCGGCGCGCTGCCCGGCCAAGGCGGGCACCAGCCAGTGCTTCAACCCATCCGTGCTGATGGTGTCCAGTCCCCGCGCGGGCGCCTCGCCCAGGCGAGATGGTGGATACTCAGCGTCGTCTTAGCCCGAACCCTTACAACGGAACACCATGCAACGCCGCACCCTACTGCTTAGCCTGCCCCTGTTGCTCGCCGCCTGCACCACCACACCACCGGCCGTGGTTGCACCGGTGCTCCCTCCTGCCCCACCCAAGGCCAAGCCCATGCCGCGCATCGGCATTGCGCTCGGTGGCGGCGCCGCCAAGGGCTTTGCCCATGTGGGCGTGATCAAGGTGCTGGAAGGCCAGAACCTGACTCCGGCCGTAGTATCGGGCACCAGTGCCGGCAGCGTGGTCGGCGCGCTGTATGCGTCGGGCCTGAATGGCTTTGCACTGCAGGAACAGTCATTCGCGCTGGATGAAAGCCAGGTGCGCGATCTGACCGTGGGCGGCGGCGGACTGGTGAAGGGCGAGAAGCTGCAGGACTATGTGAACCTGCTGATCAAGAACCGCCCGATCGAGAAACTGGCCAAGCCCTTCGCCGCGGTGGCCACCAATCTGGACACCGGCAACCGCGCGTCCTTCGTGCGCGGTAACACCGGCCAGGCCGTGCGGGCCTCCTGCAGCATTCCCGGCGTGTTCCAGCCGGTGCTGATTGCCGGCAAGCGCTTCGTGGACGGCGGCGTGGTCAGCCCGGTGCCGGTGGATGCCGCGCGCGAGCTGGGCGCCGACATCGTCATCGCGGTGGATATCTCCTCCAAAGCCCATTATGGCAAGCCGGCCGAGGGCATCGCCTCTATCCTCAACCAGACCGTCACCATCATGGGTCAGAAGCTGGGCGAGCAGGAACTGGCGCGCGCCGACATCGTGATCAGCCCGCGTGTGGGCCGCATCGGCGCCAGCGACTTCGACCAAAAGCATGTGGCCATCCTGGAAGGCGAGCGCGCCACCCAGGCCGCCCTGCCGGCCATCCGTGCCGCGATTGCCAAGTGGCAGGCTGCCCAGCCGTGATCGCCCAACTGGAAAAGCTGCTGGATGGCCCGCGCGATGGCGCCCTGCTGCGCTTTTCGCTCGGCAATGAATACTTGAAAGCCGGCCAGCCGGAGCGGGCGGTCGGCTACTACCGCGACGCGCTGGCACGCGACCCGCATTACTCGGCCGCCTTCAAGGGCCTGGGCAAGGCCCTGCTCGAGGCCGGCCAAGCCGACGCCGCCTTGGCCGCTTATCGTGACGGCATCGCGATTGCCGAGGCGCGGGGCGACAAGCAGGTGGCGAAGGAAATGACCGTCTTTGCCCGCCGCATCGAACGCCAGCTCAACCCACCGGACCAGCCAGCATGAACCAGCACACCTTTACCCTGAGCAGCGACTACATCGAACTGCACAATCTACTCAAATTCCTCGCCATCGCCGATTCGGGCGGCATGGCCAAGCAGATGGTGGCCGAAGGCCTGATCGAAGTGGACGGCGAAATCGAGTTCCGCAAGACACGCAAGGTCTATGCGGGCAGCGTGGTGCGCGCCTTCGATGAGGAGATTCATGTGGTGGCTGGGGCGGGTGAGGCGGCGGCCGGATAGCCGCGCCGAACCAATATGTAGTCGGGTGCTGGTTAGCAACGGTTTGCCAGCCCTTGGCTTGGCCAAGAACCCAGTCAAGCCCGACGCTGCAGATGCGAAGCGGCCTCAACACCAACTTCAGCCAAGTAGGGTGGGCAAGCACTTGCCCATCAGCACTCACCGTCCCAGCACGGCTTCGCGCTTCCCCCCCTCAATGCAATCCCCCCAATTCCTCTTCCGCCACCACTCGCGCTTCAGCATGGCGCTGGCGGCGCTCGGCCAGTTTGCGGAATAGCCAGCCGGCCGGCGGTTCGATGCCGGTGCGTACGTAGTCGATCAGGCGGTACTGGTTGACCGTGGCCTGCTGGTCGCGCCGTGCGCTTGGCTGGCCGACGAAGAGCAGGCGGTCGCCGAAGTGCAGGGCGGTTTCCGGTGGTGGCAGCAGGATTTCCTGCTCGCTCTGGATCAGCAGCAGCGGCATGCAGGCCAGCTGGCGCTCGGGCGCATGCGGGTCGAGCAGCAGGTGGCGCAGGGTCAGTGGCGGCTGTGGCGCCATCATCAGCGCATACATGGCGCCCTGGTGGGCGCTGTTCAGCTCCACCACCCAGTTGTCGGGCACTGTGCCGGCGCACAGGCTGTCGATCTCGCGCAGCAGGGCGGCCGCCCAGACTTCGCTGCGCAGCTGGATCAGCTCCATGAAGCGCGCGAGGGTCGGCGTGGTCATCGCGCGCAGGCATTCCTGCGCCACCACCTCGCTGCGCACTACGGTCACATCTGCGCGGAAGGCGTCGAACAGTACATGGTTCATGGCCAGGTTCTGGCGCGCCACCACGAAGAGCTCAGGCTTGAGCTGGCGCGCGGTGGCAATGGCGGACAGATTGTTGGCGTCGTGGTCGATGCAGGCAACGATGCCGACCGCGCGCTCAAGGCCGGCCGACTTCAGCGTGGCCGCATCCACGCCCAGGCCGACCACGCAGGATTCGCGCGGCAGGTCGTCGGGCGGGGCCAGGTCAATGACCGTGACGGTGGAGCCTTCGGCATCCAGTGCCGCGCGGATCGCATGACCGAAACGGCCATAGCCGACCACCACCCAGTGGCCGCGTGGCGGGCGCACCAGCGGCGGCAGGGGCTCGCCCTGGAAGGCGGACAGCACCGACCACAGCCGGCTGGTCTGCGGCGCGTGCAGGGCCATGCGAAAGCGCTGCCCGACCGCGTCGAACATATTCACGATGCGATTGGTGCCGAAGCTAGCCATATTCTCGGCCACCGCATGGGTCTTGGCGCGGCATACCGAGACCAGGGCCGGGCGCAGCACATAGGCCGAGATGGCAATGGCTAGATTGACCTGCTCATCGCCGGTCAGCGCCAGCACACCACGGCACTGCGGGTGCAGGATGCCGGCCAGCTGCAGCATTTCGGGGCTGGCCGCGTCGCCCGCATAGGCGGGCACATCAAACACATAGTCGGCGAACATCACCTCGTTCACGCGTTCCTCGCGGTTTTCCAGCACCACGAAGCGCAGGCCGCGCTGTTCGAGCTGGCGGCCGAGCAGACGGCCGGTCTGGCCATAGCCGCAGATCAGGAAGAAGGGCTCGGTGATATGGCGCACCTTGCGTGCAAAACGCGCCAGCTGCACCGCCTGCTGGAAGCGCTTGTCCTGCAGGATGGCGAACAGGGTGCCAAGGCCAAAGGCCCAGCCGATCACCGACAGATAGATGCACACCACCACCCACATGCGCTGCAGATAGGTGAAGGCATAGGGCACTTCGCCAAAGCCGATGGTGGTGGCGGTGTAACTGATGAAGTAGAAGGCATGGAAGAAATCCATGCGGTAGGGCTGGCCATTGCTGTCCACGCCTGGAATCAGCACAAGACCGAGCACCGAGATCGCGTAGATCAGGATCAGCGTGATCAGCGGCGCGCGCATGCGCCGCAGCACCAGGAAGAAGATATTGGGCATGCCGAGCGGGGCTCCGGTTGGCCGTCTGGGACGCGATGATGGGCGAGGGCCGCGCAGCTGCACGGCCCAGCAATGCACTGCTTAGCGACGCAGTTGCAGCGTTTCGCCGATCAGCAGCACCACCGACACCACATTGGCCATCAGCGCACCGCCCGAGAGCGACACCACGCTCGAGGTCACGCCCGGCGTCATGCCCACGCCCGATACATACAGGCAATAGCCCCACACGCTGGCGGCCGCGATCAGCTGTAGATCGGCGACCAGGCTGGTGGCCAGGTGCAGGGCGCCCAGCTGGGTGCGGTCGCCGAACTTGAGCACAGTGGCGATCAGGTTGACCACGATGGCGGCAAACAGCTCGAACACATCGTGCTGGTGCGGCACATCGATATCGCCGATGAAGAAGCCGAAGTTCAGCGTGAAGGCCAGCAGGATAAAGAAGGCGAAGATGACTTTTTCGAGGTTCATGGCAGACCGTGGCAGCGAGAGGACGCCTGCATTGTAGATCAGCGCTGCATGCGCCTAGAGTTGGCGCTTGCCCAGCTGCGCGAGCGCCGTGGCATCCAGCTCGCACCATTCGCCTTCCGCAAGACCCAAGAGGCAGCCCTCGCCCAGGCGCACATCGCCCATGGCCAGCCTGTGCAGGCCCTCGACCCGGTTGCCGGCTGCGGCCAGCATGCGTTTGACCTGGTGATATTTGCCCTGGTCTATGCATAGGTCGAGGCGATGGCTATCGACGAGCATCGCAGCCAGGGCCGCTAGCGGCGCGGGCTCATCATGCAGCTGCACGCCAGCCAGCAGGGCATCGATCTGCGCAGCGCTGACCGCATGCTTGCACTGCACGCGATAGGTCTTCGGCACATGGCGCTTGGGCGAGGCCAAGGCATGGTTGAACGCGCCGTCATCGGTCAGCAGCAAGAGCCCGCTGGTATCGGCATCCAGTCGCCCCACCGGCTGCACGCCGCGCGTCACGAAATGGGCTGGCAAGAGGCTAAGCACGCTCGGGTAGTGCTGCGGGGTACGCGAGCATTCGAAGCCGGGCGGCTTGTACAAAGCAAGGTAGAGCTGCGCGCGCCACGGCCAGTCCTGCCCATCCACCTGCAGCAGCAGGCCTTCGCTAAGAAAGCTGGTGCCCGCATCGGTGCAGGCTTGTCCGTTCACCTGCACGCGGCCGGCCTCCACCAGCTGGCGGCAGGCCTTGCGGCTGCCAAAGCCTTGCGATTGCAGCAGTTTATCGAGCGGAACGGCTTTGCCCGGCATGGTGACACTCTCCCAAAGAAAACGGCCCCACCCGAAGGTGGGGCCGTCGCGGATGATAAGGCATCTCAGCCACTAGGGCCTGTCCACCCTATTTTCTTGAGATGCGTTGCGGAGCAAACAGGTCATGCGCAAGGCACGAAACACCGCCGGGGTAAACCCCGGCAAGGCTTCGTAACGCCGCGCATGGCCTGTTTGCTCCGCAACCCGAAGGGAACTGGGCGCAAACCTCGCCACTCGTCGTTGCACGCCTTGCCCAGACAACCAGTCTGGGCTGCGTCGCGCGCCTAGATTGGCAAGGTTTACACCCAGTTCGCACTCAAGAAAATAAGGTGGACAGGCCCTAATCATCCCAGCGATCGCGGCGGTCGTGATCGCGGTCACGCCAGCCATCGCGGTCATGGCGATGGTGCTTCCAGTGTTTGCGGTGCTTCCAATGGTGATGGTGCGAGTGGCGGTCCACATAGACGACGCGTTCATAGCGGCGCTCCGGCACATAGATGACGCGGGTCGGTACAGGCTCGCGGTAGTAACGCACCGGCTCGCGATAATGCTGGATGACCGGCTCACGATGCCGAACCATGACTTCGCGACGGTGCTGGCTACCCACTGCGGCACCAATCGCACCGCCCAGGGCGCCGCCTACGATGGCGCCATCGCGCCCGTCCATCTTGTAACCAATGGCAGAACCGGCTGCCCCGCCCAGGGCGCCGCCCAGCACGGCATCGGCCATGGCGGGGGTGCTCAGCATTGCGGCCAGCAGCAACAGCAGGGAAATCGGCTTACGCATGATCTTGCTCCGTGAACACAGCCTTCTGGCTGCAGTGCGGTGCATTCTGCGTCGGCGATACTGAATCTTGCCTGAACTGCCAGCGTGCCTGCTGCACGCGTATCCCTACGTATCTGGCTATCGATCCGATAGTTAATTTAAAATTGTGTGCAATTTAATTGCTTACTATTATTCAATCCGTCGCAGCCCTGCTCACAACCCAAGCAAAGGAAACCATCATGTCTGTTCAAGTCCTCTATACCGCTCAAGCCACCGCCGTTGGCGGCCGTGAAGGCGTCATCGAATCGTCCGACGGCGTGCTGAAGGCCAAGCTGGCCCTGCCCAAGGAAATGGGTGGCCCCGGTGGTGCCGCCACCAACCCAGAACAGCTGTTCGCCGCTGGCTATGCAGCCTGCTTCGAAGGCGCAGTGCGCTTCGTGGCACGTCAGCAGGGCGTGAAGATCGAATCGGCCTCGGTGACCGCCCGGGTGGGTGTAGGTCCGCGTGCTGCCGGTGGCTTCGGCATCACCGCCGAGCTGGCCCTGTCGCTGCCCGGCATCGAACGCAGCCTGGCCGAGCAGATCGCCGAAACCGCCCACCGCGATATCTGCCCGTACTCGCACGCCACACGAGGCAATGTGGATGTGAAGATCAGCGTGATCTAAGCATCGCTTCACCGCCCATCGCCCCAGCGTTCGGGGCAGCGGGCCGGTAGAATCGACGGCGGCACTGCGGTGCCGCCGTTTTGATTGGAACCGTCATGAACCAAGCCCCCGACTGGCTGCGCCTTGATGCCCAGCTGTGCTTTCGTCTGTATGCCGCCTCGCGCACGGTCACGCGCTGCTATCAGCCACTGCTGGCCGAGCTGGGGCTCACCTATCCGCAATACCTGGCCATGCTGGTGCTGTGGGAGCAGGACGATGTAACCGTGAAGGCGCTCGGCCAGCGCCTGCTGCTCGATTCGGGCACGCTGACCCCGTTGCTCAAGCGCCTGGAAGCAAGCGGGCTGATCGTGCGTGAACGGCGCGCAGAGAACGAGCGCGAGGTGCGCGTCTGCCTGAGCGAGGCCGGCCGCGCGCTGTGCGCCAAGGCCGAAGCCGTGCCGCCCGCCCTGCTGGCCGCCATGGGGCTAAGCCTCGATGAAGTCGGCGCGTTACGCACTCTGCTCGACAAGTTGCTGCTGAGCGCCGCCCCCGGCCCGCTCGAGCTGCCATGAAAAAAGCCGCCCCCTTGGGCGGCTTTGCACGCAACGCTCAGAAAAAGTCGGCGTAGCGCTGACGCTCCCAGTCCGACACATGGCGTGAATACTCGATCCACTCCATGCGCTTGAGGCGCACGAACTCGGCCACGAAATCGGCGCCGAGCGCCTGGCGCAGTACCGAATTGGCCTCCAACGCCGTCACCGCCTCGCCCAGATTTTGCGGCACCGCCTTGATGCCGGCGCGCTTGAGTTGCTTCTCGTCGTACTCGTACAGATCGTCATCGACCTTCTTGCCCGGCTGCAACTGACGCTCAATACCATCCAGACCGGCAGCAATCATGGCGGCGGTGACCAGATAGGGGTTGGCGCCCGCATCGGCCAGCCGCCATTCGATGCGCCCACCCGGGCAGCGGCCAAGCACGGTACGGTTATCGCCATAGGCGATGTAGGCCGGCGCCCAGGTGGCGCCCGACAGGGAATTGCCCACCACCAGGCGCTTATAGCTGTTCACCGTCGGCGCGCAGATCGCGGTCAGCGCAGGCGCGTGGTGCAGCAGGCCAGCCAGGAAGTGATAGCCGAGCTGACTGAGCGCATAGCCATTCGGGTCGGCCTTGTCCTCGAACAGATTGCGCCCCTTGGCATCGGCGATCGAGACATGGAAGTGCAGACCGGAGCCGGCGCGGTCGGCAAAGGGCTTGGGCATGAAGCTGCACAACATGCCGAGCTGCTCGGCCGCATGGCTGGCCGCCATCTTGAACCAGATATAGCGGTCGGCACTGGTGAGCGCATCCGAGTACACATAGTTGATCTCGTACTGGCCGGGTGCGTCCTCGTGGTCGATCTGGTAGACATCGGCCCCCACCGCAGCCATCGCCTCGGTCACCTGCTCCAGGAAGACGCGGTTGGCCGGGCGGCTGAGGCCCTTGTAGTCGTAGCTGGCCTTGTCCAGCACATCCAGCGCATCGGCCGGCTGGTAGTCGCCCGCGCCATCGCGCTTAAGCAGAATGAACTCCGGCTCCACGCCGGTGTTCAGCGTCCAGCCACGTTCAGCCAAGCGCGCAAGCTGGGTCTTCAGCAGCACGCGTGGGCAGAGCGGATGCGGCTGACCATGCACATGGCCATCACCGACCACGCGCGCATAGCCGGGCAGCCAGGGCACGGGCGCCAGCGTGCTCAGGTCGGCGCGCGCGTAGAAATCACCGCCATTGCGGGCGATGCCCGTGCCCCAGATTGCATAGCCAGAAAAGCCGGCACCGGTATGGGTGATCAGGTCGAGATGGCGGGCCGGTACCACCTTGGTCTTGGCCGCGCCGTGGATATCGACGAACTGGGCCAGCAGGTAATGGATCTGATTGTCCTGCAACCATTGCTGGGCTTGCGCCAGCGCCTTGTCTTGCTGCTTGGCCATGGGGCCACCTTGTGTGCGATGCGGGAGGCGGCATGCTAACCGGGCATAGGGGGTGTTGAGAACCTGGCGAGCGGCGAAGGCAGCGCTCGGGAAAAGCGATGGCTGCCTAGGGCGGCGGCGCACTTTCCGCCGCCGCGCGGTAGCTACCCTCGATCAGGTCACGCCCGATGACCGGCATGAAGGCGCGGTGTACAGGCAGCATCTGCTGGCGCAGCCGTTCGCGTTCGGCCCGCGGCAGTACGTGCACCTGGGTGCGCCCGGCTGCGCGCACACGCGCCAGGGCCTGGCGATTGTCCTCGCGGGCAATCTGGCGCTCGAATACGGTGGCCAGGCGCAGTGCTTCCTCAAGTGTCAGGCGGATATCGTCGGGCAGGCCGCGCCAGACGCGTAGATTGACCACCACCACATAGCCCAGATAGCCGTGCTGCGACAGGGTCAGGTGCGATTGCACGCGGTCCATCTGCTGGCTGAAGAAATTCGATTCCGGGTTCTCGGTGCCATCGACCACGCCGCGCTCCAGCGCGCCATAGACTTCGGCAAAGCCCATGGGCTGCGGCTGGGCGCCCAGCGCACGCATCTGGGCCGCCAGCACCTGCGAGGGCTGGATGCGCATGCGCAGGCCCTTGAAGTCCTCCAGCTTGTGCAGAGGCCGGTTGGCCGAGAAATGCTTAAAGCCGTTATCCCAGTAAGCCAGCCCAAGCAGGCCCTTGCTTTCCAGGCGCTGTAAAAGGCGCTGGCCGATCGGGCCATCCATCACGCGGTGCAATACCTGCTCATCCGGAAATAGATAGGGCAGGTCAAACAGCTCGAATTCGCGCAGGCCAAGCGGGCCAAATTTGGACAGCGAGGGCGCCAGCATCTGCACGGCATTGATCTGCAGCGCCTCCAGTTCCTCGCGGTCCTTATACAGCTGGCTGTTCGGGTAAACCTGCACGCGCACCTTGCCGCGCGTCATCTTCTCGGCCAGGTCCTTGAACTTGAGCGCCGCCCGCCCCTTCGGGGTGTCAGGCGCCACCACATGGCTGAACTTGATGATCAGGGGTGCGGCCTGGGCCGGTAGGGCCAGAGCAGACAGCACCAGCAGCAGGCATAAGTGCCGGGACATGCGCGTTTCTTCTCCATTTGTCCTGCTAGTGCCTGCCCGCCGCGAGCGCGCGGAACAGGCTATTTGTAGGGATAATCTAGGCGAAATCGCCGCAGGCCATATAGGGGTTTAGCCCAATGCGGGAAAGCCCCAAGCGGCACAAGCCCCTCTCGGGCATAGGGTTCAGCTGATGAAACGCCACACCAATCTTCCCCGCCCGGCTCGCTGGCTTTGGGCCATGCCCAATCTAGCGCTGATCTCCTTTCTGGCGGTCGGTGTGGCCCTGCTCTGGTTCGTGCGCAGCAATGAGCGCGACGCGCAACGCGATGCGCTGGTGGAGGACGTGCTGTGGCAGGAACAGGTGCTGCGCACCGAGGTGACCAATCGGCAGACCCAGCTGGAAGCGCTGGCTCACGACCAGGTACGCGGCGATCTGAGCGAGGGCAGCTTCTATGGTCGCGCCGCCACCATCATGACCGCCAGCCCGGAAGTGATCGCCATCGCCTTTGCGAATGAATACGGCGAATCGGTATGGAGCTATCCGGCCCAGGCGCTGGCCCCCATCCAGCAGGTGCCGGCCGCGTTGGAACCCATGCAGCGCGCCGCGCGCATCGGCCTGCCGGCCAGCTCGCCACCCTTCAACTATCCGGGCGCCGGCCAGGTGGTCGCCATCGCCTTCCCGGCCGTGCAGGGCAATAACACCACCGGCGCCTTTATCGCGCTGATCTCGCTGCAGGGCCTGTTGCGCACCTATGTGCCGTGGTGGATCGCCCAGCGCTACCAGCTGGCCTTTATCGATATCGAGGGCAAGGTGCTGGCCGCCCGCCCCGACCAGCTGGTCAGCGAGAGCAGCGGCCTGAACAGCTATGACATCGCCTTCGACCCGCCCGGCTATGGCTTGCGCCTGCGCGCCGTCATGTACCAGACCGGCTGGCCGTTCTGGCAACAGGCCCTGTATGGCGTGCTGGCCGGCCTGTCGGCACTGATGCTGTGGTCGCTCTGGGTGCTCAAGCGCCATATGCAGGAAAGACTGAGTGCCGAGCGCGCGCTACAGCGCGAGATGAATATGCGCCGCGCGATGGAGGACTCGCTGGTGTCCGGCATCCTGGCCACCGACCGCGAGGGGCGCACCCTGCATGTGAACCGCGCCTTCTGCCGCATGGTCGGCTACGAAGCTGAATCACTGCTCGGCTGTAAACCGCCATTCGCCTTCTGGGCGCCGGAAACCCGCCAGCATTGCGAACAGGTATTCGAAGCCATCCAGCGTGGTGAATCGCCGGTCAAGGGCTTCTCGATGCGCTTTGTCCGCCGCAATGGCGAGCGCTTTGATGTGCGGCTTTACTCCAGCCCGCTGATCGATGGCGAGGGCCGCCACACCGGCTGGGTATCGTCGATGACCGATGTGACCGAGCTCAAACGCGAGCGCGAGGCGCTGAAGGCCTCGCATGAACGCTTTGTGACCGTGCTGAACGGCCTGGATGCGGCGGTGGCGGTGACCGACCGCAGCAGCGGCGAACTCCTGCTGTCCAACCGCGCTTTCCGCGAGGCCTTTCACCTGGGCGAGGCCGACGGCGCCTTCTGCGCGCTGCCGCTGCGCGAAACCGACCCGGACGATGAATGGCGCGACCCGGTGCTCGGGCGCTGGTATCACAACCACCGCCGCGAAACGGTCTGGGTCGATCAATCGCCAGTCTGGCTTGATATCGCCACCGATGTGACCGAACACAAGCTGGCCGACGAGCGCGAGCGCACCCAGGCCGAAAAGCTGCAGCAGACCGCGCGCCTGATCGCCATGGGTGAAATCGCCTCCAGTCTCGCGCATGAGCTGAACCAACCGCTGGCCGCCATCTCCAGCTACAGCACCGCCTGCCGCAATCTGGTCGGCAGCGGCCAGATCACCCCGGCCGAGCTCGATGGGGCACTGGAGAAGATCGTCGAGCAGTCGCGTCGCGCCGGCGCCATCATTCGCGGCATCCGCGAGTTCGTGCAGAAGCGCGAACCCAAGCGTTCGATCTGCCGCGTCGGCGACCTGGTCGATACCGTGTTGTCGCTGCTAGCCGCACCGCTGAACCGCCACGATGTGCGCCTGGTGGAAAAACGCGACGCCGATGCGGCCGAGCTATACGCCGACCGGGTCATGCTCGAGCAGGTGCTGTTCAATCTGTGCAAGAACGCCATCGAAGCCATGGTCGACTGCGAGCACGAGCGGCGCATCCTGACCCTGGAAACCCGCGCGCGTGAAGGCTGGCTGGATATCTCGGTTTCCGACCTCGGCGCCGGCATCGCGCCCGAGGACGTGGAGAAGCTGTTCCGCCCGTTTTACACCACCAAACCGGAAGGGATGGGCATGGGGCTCAACATCTGTCGTACCATCGTGGAACACCATCAGGGCCGACTCTGGGTGGAGGCGCGTGCCCAAGGCGGCAGCCGCTTCGTGGTCAGCTTGCCGCTGCAGGCCGAGCGCACCGACGCCGCGCGGCCCACGCTGAGCGCCGATACGCGTCCGGCCTGAACCGGCATCATCATTTACAAGGAAGCCTCACATCATGCTGTCAGATCCCCGTATCGCCCTCGTCGATGACGACGCCGCCATACGCGATGCCCTGAAATGGCTGTTCGCCTCGCGCGGCCATCAGCTCGCCTCCTTTGAATCCAGCGCCGCGCTGCTGGCCGACCGCGATGCCAGCCGCTTCGGCTGCCTGGTGCTGGATCTGCGCATGCCCGGTATGGGCGGCTTCGAGCTGTTCCAGACCCTGGGCAGCCGTGGCTACTGCCCGCCCACCATCTTCCTGACCGGCCATGGCGATGTGCCGCAGGCGGTGGCTGCGCTCAAGCAGGGCGCGGTCGACTTCCTGGAAAAGCCCTTCGACGACAATGCCCTAGTCAGCCTGGTGGAAAACTGCCTGTCGCTGGATGTGGAGCGGCGCGCCGCCTACGAGCGCAAGCGTCAGATCGAGCGCCGCCTGGCCGAGCTGACCCCGCGCGAGAAGGAAGTGATGGCGCTGTTCCTGGAAGGCAAGCTGAACAAGCAGATTGCCGATGCGCTCGATATCAGCATGAAGACGGTGGAAGTGCACCGCGCGCGCGTGCTGGAGAAAATGGGCGTGAAGTCGGCGGTGGAGCTGGCCAATCTGCTCAAGGAAATGGACTAGGCGCCCGACCCACCCACTGGCTGCTATAACAAGGCCAGTGTCGGCCGCCGGCCGGCCTTGCAATGGATACGCATGCTGCTTCGCGCCCGACTCCTGCTTCTCCTGCTCGGCACCAGTGTCCTGGCCGCGCCGCTCAGCCTGCGCAGCGCGGCACAGGAGGACTCCGCCCCGAAGTTCGTGCGCTTGGCCGATGGTCGCATTAGCGGCATTTGCATCGAGCTGCTACGCGCCATGGAGGCCATCGACCCCGGCCTGCGCATCTCTGGCCTTGAGCAGTCGCTGCCCCTGCCCCGCCTGGAACGCATGCTGGAGCAGGGCCAGCTTGATCTGGCCTGCGGGCTGATCCACAACCCGCAGCGCGCCGAGAAATTCCGCCTGCTGCGCCCTGCGCTCTACACTGCCAGCTATGGCTTCGCGATCCGCCGTGGCGATAGCGCCCGACCGCAAAGCTGGGCCGAACTGGCCAGGGTAGACGGCCCACGCACCGTGCTGGCGGTCAGCGGTAGCGGGGTGATCAGCAAGCTGAGCAGCCTGCCCGGCGTCAGCATCGATACCTCGGCCATCTCACCGCGTCAGAACCTGGTCAAACTGCAATACGGACGCGGGCGCTTCTTCTACTACCGCCTGCAGGGCCTGCAGCGCGAAATCCTCGAAGCCGGACTGGGCGAGCAGATCGAGGTTCTACCTAGCGTCATCGATGAGTACAGCTTCCACCTAGCGCTGAGTCGCTCTCTGCCCAGCCCGGTAGTGGAGCGCCTGCAGGCCGCCTTGCTCAAGCTGCACGCCGATAAGACGCTAGCGCGCTTGATCCTGACCTGGCAGCCCTGACTGCGATGCATAGCGCCATGAAAAAAGCCGCTCCAAGGAGCGGCTTTTTTTTGCCCAGTTAGCTTAGCTGAGCTTGCCGTGGCAGTGCTTGTACTTCTGGCCCGAGCCACAGGGGCAGGGGTCGTTACGGCCAATCTTGTCGAAGGCACGCACCTGCGGCTGGGCAGCGGCGGCCGGCTCGGCATTCGCCTGGGCCAGTGCCTCGTCGTAGTCGGCGTGGTGATACTGCACATCGGCCGGTTCGTCGTGCTGCTCGAGTGCCGCCACATCCTCTTCCGAGCGGATCTGCACGGTCATCACCAGCTGCACCACATCGCGACGCACGCGCATCAACAGGCCTTCAAACAGTTCAAACGCCTCGCGCTTGTATTCCTGCTTGGGGTTCTTCTGCCCATAGCTGCGCAGATGAATACCCTGGCGCAGATGATCAAGCGCAGACAGATGCTCGCGCCATTGCTGGTCAAGAATCTGCAGCATCAGCGCGCGCTCGAAGTGACGCATCACATCGGCACCCACGCGTTCGGTCTTGGCCGCATAGGCGGCTTCGGCGGCGTCCACCACACGCTGGCGCACGGTTTCGATTTCCAGCGTGGTGTCGTCCTTCAGCCACTGTGCGACCGGGATTTCCAGCTGGAATTCGCGCAGCGCGGTTTCCAGGCCAGCAGCATCCCACTGCTCTTCCATGCTGCCCGGCGGCAGGTATTGGTCGACCAGATCACCGATCACGCCCTGGCGCAGATTGGTGATGGTCTCGGCCACATCTTGCGAGTCGAGCAACTCATTGCGCTGGGCGTAGATGGCCTTGCGCTGTTCGTTCGACACATCGTCGTATTCGAGCAGCTGCTTACGGATATCGAAGTTGCGGCCCTCCACCTTGCGCTGAGCATTTTCGATCGCACGGCTGAGCAAGCCCGATTCGATCGCCTCGCCCTCAGGCAGGTTCAGGCGCTGCATCAGCGCGCCGATACGCTCGGCGGCGAAGATGCGCAGCAGCGGGTCTTCCATGCTCAGGTAGAAGCGGCTCGAGCCGGCATCGCCCTGGCGACCCGAGCGGCCACGCAGCTGATTGTCGATACGGCGGCTTTCATGCCGCTCAGTGCCGATGATGTGCAGACCGCCAGCGGCCAGCACCTGATCGTGCACGACCTGCCATTCGGCGCGCAGCTGCGCGATGCGCTGCTGCTTGTCCAGCTCCACAAGGCTGTCATCGGCTTCGATGGCCTTCACCTGCGGTTCGATATTGCCGCCCAGCACGATGTCGGTACCGCGACCGGCCATATTGGTGGCGATGGTGATCATGCCGGGGCGGCCGGCCTGGATGACGATCTCGGCTTCGCGTGCATGTTGCTTGGCGTTCAGCACATTGTGCTCGTAGCCGGCGGCCTTCAGCTGGCTGGACAGCAGCTCCGAGTTTTCAATCGAGGTGGTACCGACCAGCACGGGCTGACCACGGTCCTGACAGGACTGGATATCGGCCACGATGGCATTGAATTTCTCGGCCGCGGTGCGGAACACCTGGTCGTTCATGTCCTTGCGGACCATGGGGCGGTTGGTCGGGATAATCACCGTTTCCAGACCGTAGATCTGCTGGAATTCGTAGGCCTCGGTATCGGCCGTACCGGTCATGCCCGACAGCTTGCCGTACATGCGGAAGTAGTTCTGGAAGGTGATCGAGGCAAGGGTCTGGTTTTCCTTGTTGATCGTCACGCCTTCCTTGGCTTCGATGGCCTGATGCAAGCCTTCCGACCAGCGCCGGCCCGGCATCAGGCGACCGGTGAATTCGTCCACGATGACGATCTCGCCGTCCTGCACCACATAGTGCTGGTCCTTGTGGAACAGCGCATGGGCGCGCAGCGAGGCATACAGATGGTGCATGAGGCCGATATTGCTGGTCGCGTACAGGCTGTCGCCCGGCGCGATCAGGCCGGCGGCAGCCAGCAGCTGTTCGGCGTTTTCGTGACCCGCTTCCGACAGCAGCACCGAGTGGGCCTTTTCGTCCACCCAGAAGTCGCCCTCGCCGTCTTCCTTTTCCTGACGCTTGAGCTTGGGCGCAATCAGGTTCATGCGCGCATAGATGTCGATATTGTCGTCGGCCTGGCCGGAGATGATCAGCGGGGTACGCGCTTCGTCGATCAGGATCGAGTCCACTTCGTCGACCACGGCGAAGTTCAGGCCACGCTGCACGCGCTCGGTGGTCGCGTAGACCATATTGTCGCGCAGGTAGTCGAAGCCGAATTCGTTATTGGTGCCGTAGGTGATGTCCGACGCATACGCCTGCTGCTTGCGGTCGTGCGGCATCTGGCTGAGGTTGATCCCGACCGACAGGCCGAGGAAGTTGTACAGCTTGGC
This sequence comes from Chitinimonas taiwanensis DSM 18899, assembly GCF_900119825.1. Lineage (GTDB taxonomy): Bacteria > Pseudomonadota > Gammaproteobacteria > Burkholderiales > Chitinimonadaceae > Chitinimonas > Chitinimonas taiwanensis. The sequence goes on from NZ_FPKR01000001.1 coordinate 80,246, forward strand.
CATGGTGGCCGCATCGCGCTGGGCCAGGTAGTCGTTCACCGTCACCACATGCACGCCCTTGCCAGACAGCGCATTCAGGTAGGCAGGCAGGGTGGCGACCAGGGTCTTGCCCTCACCGGTACGCATTTCGGCAATCTTGCCGTCGTTCAGCACCATGCCACCGATCAGCTGCACATCGAAGTGGCGCATATTCATCACGCGCTTGGACGCTTCGCGACACACGGCGAAGGCTTCCGGCAGGATGGCCTGCAGGGTTTCGCCCTTGGCGATACGCTGCTTGAACTCCTCGGTCTTGGCCTGCAAGTCGGTATCCGACAGGGCCTGCATGCTGCTTTCCAGCGCATTGATCTGCCGAACCGTTGCACCATATTGCTTGAGCAGACGGTCGTTGCGGCTGCCGAACACTTTTTTGAGGAGGGAAGGGATCATCGTGTATCCAGGTGGGCCTGCGCCCTGATGCATGTCGAAGTGGTGTGCTGCTACGCAAAAACAAGGCGGATCGTCATTAGCGATCCGCCGTGATATCCATCAATCTGCCGAACCAGCCGGGAATATGGGGCTGGACAGGCAGATTTCAATCACTTGCTGGCGAGACTGCCGCCATTGCCGCGTCCGGCAACATTCAAGAAGAACAAGGGATTCTGTGGCACGCCCTTGTAACGGATCTCGAAGTGCAGATGCGGCCCGGTCGAGCGCCCGGTACTACCCAAGAGGGCAATCTTCTCACCGGTTTTCACCGTCTCGCCCTCCTTGACCAGCAGGCGCGAGGCATGCGCATAACGGCTGGTGATGCCATTGCCGTGCTCAAGCTCAACGATATTACCATATTCATTATGGTACTCAGCCCGCAGCACTTTCCCGCCTGCTGCGGCATAAATCGGCGTACCAACATCGCCAATGAAGTCCATGCCTTCATGGAAAGTCTGCCGTCCATTGAAGGGGTCGATACGCCAGCCGAATACCGAGGAGCGCAGGCCGGACGAGGTGGGCAGATTGGCCGGTGCCTGGAAGGTATTGAGCTTACGCTGGGTCAGAATCACATCCACCAGACCATAGTGATCGAGACTGGTTTCAATCTGCTTGTCGGCATCCTGAATGCTGGCCATCAGCTCGTTCAAGCTCATGGTGCGTGCCGGTACGCCGCTGATTGCACCGCCCTGCGGAGCATTGATATCGCTCTGGAATGGTTTGGGGTCGATGCCGGTCTGGTCGGCTACCCGACGGGTCAGGCCATCCAGGCGCAGCAGCTGGGCCTGCATCTGGCCGAGCTTGACCGCCAAGAGGTCGATCTGGCGCTGTTGCGAGGCGGGCGTACCCGGTAAAGTGGGCAGGCTGACCCCGAAGGAGCGGGTCAGGCTATAGGTAGCCCAGCTGGCCAGGGTGAGCGAACCGAGGATGGCCAGCGCGATAAAGGCCCCAACCAGCCACAGATGGCGCGGCCCGAGCGTGACCGCGCGGGATAATCGATTGGAAACCAGGATGATATTCATAGTTGGCGCAGTTCCTTCTGCCGACGCCGCAGTTCAAAGCCCTGCACAGCGCGCCGACGGGGTGTGAGCATGTCCTTGCACAACTTCCGCCCCCTGCTGAGTTCTCCCGAGCTGGCCCGCCTGCAGCGGCTGGCGGCGGCGCAGCGCGAGCTGGAGCGCCTGTGGCAGGCCGCCGTGCCGGCTGAACTGGTGGGGCTGAGCAGCGTGGTGAATCTGGAAGGGGGTTGCCTGCAGGTGGCCACGCGCAGCCCCGCGCTGATGGCCAAGTTCAAGCAGATGGAAGCGCGCCTCTTGGTGCAGCTCAATGACGTTGGCGTGAAAATTAACGCAATACGCTGGCGGGTACAAGTCGAGCTGCTGCCGCACCAGCGCAAGAAAGCCAAGCCGAATCTGGAACTTAGCGAGGCCGCGCTGCAGGCTTTCGAGCAAGCCACCCAGCGTTTGCAGCCCTCGCCGCTGCGCGATGCGCTGGCCGAGATCGTGGCCAAGCGGCGTAAACCTACTGGCTGAGACGCCTCAGGGCAGCAGGGCCAGCGCGCGTGCGACGGCGCCGCGGTGCTGGGCCACGAAAGCCCGCCCTTGCTCCCCCATGCCCTGTCTGGCCGTCGGATCGGCCAATAGACGCGCCACCTCGACCAGCACCGCATCCGCATCCTGGCGCTGCAACAAGGCACCCAGCGCGCTGGCCTCACGCACTGCATCAGCGAAGTTGTAGCTGGATGGACCGATGAGCACCGGCACGCCCTGTGCGCAGGGCTCGATCACGCTATGGCAGCCGAGCGGCAGCAGGCTGCCGCCCACGAAGGCCAAGTCCACCGCCGCATAGTAGGCAGCCAGTTCACCCAGACTATCGCCCAGCAAGACCTGCACCTCAGGCGCCACCGGCATCTGGCCATCCCAGGCGCTGCGGCGCAACACCCGCAGGCCACGCTGCGCGAGTAGGGCCGCCACTTCGTCAAAGCGTTGTGGGTGACGCGGCACCAGCACTAGCAGCGCATCGGCGGGCAAGGCCGCGCGCGCCAGTGCATCGAGCAGCAAGCTCTCCTCACCTTCACGCGTACAGGCGGCCGCCCACACCGGACGCGTACCGAACTGGCGGCGCCACTGCTGGCCAAGCGCCAACAACTCAGGATCCAGGCTCAGATCGAACTTGATATTGCCCGTGCACCGCAGCTGGACCGGGGCGAGCGCACGCAGGCGCGCCGCATCGTCCTCGCCCTGGGCAGCGATGCCGGCCAGGGTGGCCAGGGCCGGACCGACCAGCTTGGCCACTTTGCGATAGCCACGCAGCGATTTCTCGGACAGGCGCGCATTGAGCAGATACAGCGGCATCTGCGCGGCAGCCGCGCCGTGCAGCAGATTCGGCCAGATCTCCATTTCCATCAGCACGCCGAACTCGGGGCGGAAATGGCGCAAAAAGCCGCGCACGGCAAAGGGCAGGTCGTAAGGCAGATAGGCAACTGTCACGCTATCGCCAAACAGCTGGCGCGCGGTGTCGCGCCCAGTCGGGGTCATCTGGGTCAGCAGGATATGGTGGCCCGGGTGGCGGGCGCGTAGCGCCTGCACCAACGGCGCCGCAGCACGGGTTTCCCCCACCGAGACCGCATGCAGCCAGATCAGCGGCCCGGCCGGGCGGGCCGGATAGCGACCGAGTCGTTCCGCCCAGTGCAGACGGTAATCGGGCTGTTTGCGCCCGCGCCGCCACAGGTAGAGGAACGCCAGCGGCAGGGCCAGATACCAGGCCAGGGTGTAGAGCGCGCGCCAGATCACGCCAGCGCCTCGGCGACCTTGGCTTCCACCTCGGCCAAGCTGGGTGGGCGGCCATTGCCGCCCAGATTGCAGGCATAGGCACTGCCCAGCACCCCGGTCAGCCCCGGTTCGGACGCGCAGAACAAGGCGATGGTCGGCACATGCACGGCCGCGGCTAGGTGCACGAGACCGGTATCCACGCCCACCACCAGACGTGCATCGGCCAAGAGGCGCGCCGCCTCACCCAAGCGCAGACGCGGCGCCACCACGGCGCGCGGCAACGGGGCCGCCAGGCGCTCGGCACGCTGGCGCTCGTGTTCACCGCCCCAGGGAAAGACCGGGCACAGGCCGCGCGCCAGCAGACTGTGCGCGAGGGCGACCCAGTGCGCCTCGTCCCACAGCTTGTCGTCGCGGCTGGTGGCCGTCAGCAGCACCGCGTAGCCGGCGGTCGGGCGCCAATCCAGCGCCACGTTTGGCGCCTGTATGCCGTAGTGGAGTGGCGCATCCGGCGTGTAGCCGAGCGCGCGGCCGGTGATCAGGCGGTTGCGGGTAATCGCATGCTCGAGCCGGCTGACCGGGTAGCGCGCGTCGTAGAATAGGCTGGCCAAGGGCTCGCGAATACTGTGGCGGTCGTAGCCGGCAATCGGCGCGCCGGCCAGACGCGCCACCACGGCGCTTTTGAACAGACCTTGCGAATCGATGACCAGATCGTAATGGCCGGCCTGCAGGCGGGCGCGGAAGGCTGCCATCTCGGCGCGGTTGGCCGCCGTCCAGAAGCGCTTGCGCCAGCGGCGGATCGCGCAGGGGATGACCCGGTTCACACCTGGGTGCAGAGCCGCCAGTTCGGCGAAGCCCTCTTCCACCACCCAATCGACCTCGGCATTCGGGAAATGGCTGCGCAGATCGGTGATGGCGGGAAAGTTATGGATCACATCGCCCATGGACGACATGCGAATGATGAGGATGTTCGGCATGGCGCGATTATAGCGGCGCCAGCGCACACACCCGACTCGGCTAAACTAGGCAGGTTTATTTCCTCCCTTTCGGCCCACCGTGTCCCAGCTCAAGCTCAGCCTCGTCCTGATTACCCATAACGCCGCCGACCAACTGGCCGCCTGCCTCGATTCGGCGCGCGACCTGGTCGACGACATCATCCTGGTCGATTCAGGCAGCAACGATGGCACCCAGGCCCTGGCTGAAGGCTATGGCGCGCGCATCATTGCCCAACCGTTCCTGGGTTTCGGCCCGCAGAAGCGTCTGGCGGTCAGCCATGCGCTGCACGACTGGGTGCTGTGCCTGGATGCGGATGAACGCCTGACGCCCGAGCTGCTGGCCAGCATCCGCCGGACCTTGCAGGGCGCCCCCACGCATAGTGCCTTCCGCTTGGCGCGGCGTAATCGCTTCTTCGGCCGCTACCTCGGGCATGGCGAAGGCTATCCCGATTGGAATATCCGCCTGTTCGACCGCCGCGCAGCCAACTGGACCGAGGATCTGGTGCATGAGTACGTGCGCTGCCAGGGTGAACCGGGCAGCTTGCAAGGTGATCTGCTGCACGATTCGGCCGAGCAGATCGGCAGCTATATCGCCAAGCAGAACCGCTACACCGATATGCAGGCCGAGCTGCTGTTCAAGACCGGCAAGCGCGTCGGTGCGGCCAAGCTGTTCACCTCGCCCTTGGCGCGCTTTATCCGTTTCTATCTGCTGCGGGGCGGCTGGCGTGACGGTGCGGCCGGCTTTGCCCACATCGCCATCGGCAGCTTCTTCGCCATGATTAAGTACGCCAAGCTGATGGAGCGCTGGCGCCAGCACGACGGGCGCTAAGCTCGCGCCGACTTGCCCGGCCAAAACCCGCGCGGCCGACTAAGCTGGAGCGTCGGCCGTGGTCTGCACGCCCTTGGGTGTTACACCGCTGCCACATTGCTATGGTTTGCTAGTGCGCAGGGGGCGGCGAATACGCGACCCGCGCCCAGGGGGAGCAAGATGCTGGAGCAGGAAGACGGCGAGAACGACCTGAACGAGATCCTGGCGATTCTGCGCGCCAGCCGGCTGTTTGGCGGGCTGGATACGCCCTGGCTATATGCCTTGGCGCAAAGGCTGCAGCTGCAACGTCTGGCGGCCGGCGAGCAGGTGTATGCCGAGCGCGACGAGTCCAACAGCCTGATCATCGTGCTCAGCGGCCGTTTGCGCGTGAAGCGGCAGGATCGCGAGGGCAAGCTGCAGCTGTATAACGAGCTGTGCCCGGGCGAGTGCATAGGCGAAACCGGCATGATCCTGCGCCAGCCGCGTACTGCCGATGTGATCGCAGTGCGCGACTCCACGATTGCCGTGCTGCCGCGCGCCGGCTACGAAGCGCTGATGCTGGGCAATCCACTGCTGTTCAACCAGCTGTTCTCGCAAGCGATCTACCACTTCCTGCGCCACACGCCGCAGCTGTCCGAACGCCGCCGTGCACAGACCTATGTGGTGCTGCCGCTGCATGCGGGCAATAGTGCGCTCGCGCTGTGCCAGCAGCTGGAAAGCAGCCTGGGCAAGCTGGGCAAGGTGCATCTGCTACGCCCCGAGTCTGGCGCAGACAATGGCGCCAGTCTGAACGCCATCGATGCACTGGAAACCCATTTCGACTATCTGATCTACCAGGCCGAGGCGAGCCTGAGCGACTGGACGCGCCATGCGGTGCGCCAGGCCGACCAGGTGGTGTTCGTGGCTGAACACGATGCCAGCCCGGCGCCGGGCGAGCTGGAAGCCCGGCTGCGCGAAGAGCCCGGCCTGTCCTACAAGCGTCAGCACATCGTGCTGCTGCACCCGGGCAATACGCTTCAGCCGGTGGCCCCGGGGCCATGGTGGCAGGGGCGCACCTTGGAGCGCATCTATCTGCTGCGCCGTGACCACCCGGAAGACGGCAGCCGGCTCGCGCGCTTCCTCACCGGCCGTGCGGTCGGCATTGTGCTCGGCGGTGGCGGTGCGCGAGGCTTTGCTCACCTGGGTGTACTGCGCGCCTTGGAAGAGGCCGGCATTCCCATCGACCTGATCGGCGGCAATAGCATGGGGGCCTTGATCGGCGCGCAGTACGCGTGCGGCGCGCGGCCGGAGGAAATTCTGGCGCGCACGCTGGCCTTCGCGGCCGGTGGCGAGCGGCCCACCGTGCCGGTGGTATCCATGCTGTCGGGTAAGCGCCTGGAGCGCGATCTGCAGCGCATGTTCGGCGACACCACCATAGATCGGCTCTGGCGGCCCTACTTCGCCGCCGCTTGCAATCTGAGCCGCGCCTGCACCTCGGTGCAGGATAGTGGCCCGCTGTGGCGCGCCGTGCTGGCCAGCAATTCACCGGCCGGCCTGCTGCCACCGGTGCTCTGCGATGGTGAGCTCTTGGTGGACGGCGCGATTCTGGACAATGTGCCGGTGGAAGCGATGCGCGTGCGCCTTGGTACGCCGCTGGAAAAGCGGCGTGGCAATGGCACCATCATCGCCATCGATGTGGATGTGCGCGAGCAGCTGAGCGTGGACCCGGCCATTCCGCGCCTATCACCCTGGCGCAAGATCCACAGCCACTGGTCGAACAAGGTCGAAACCGCGCCCGGCATCGGCGAGATCCTCTACCGCGCCAGCCATATGGGCAGCCTGACCCAGCGCGCACGCACCATCTCGCTGGCCGACTTCTACCTCGAGCCGCCGGTGGCCGACTTCCCGCTAATGGGCTACCGCCGCGCCGCCGAGATCGTCGAAGTCGGCTATCGCTACACGCAGAACGAGATCGCCAAGTGGGATCGACACGCCATCCTGCATTAGAAACAACGGTGCTGCCGCTATCGCTGAGCCAACGCGAGGTCTGGCTCGATCAGCGCGCCTGGCCCGATAGCGCCCACCTGGCCATCGGCGGCGGTGTCTTCCTGGCGGGCGAGCTCGATCTGGCCCGCCTGCAAGCCGCGCTGCACCGCCTGATCGCCAGCCAGGAAGCGCTGCGCTTGGCCCCCTTGGCCGAGGGCGGCCAGCATCTGTTGGCCGATTACCGCCCCACGCTGCGCCAGGACTGGCTGGACGAAGCCGACGACTTTGCCAGTGCCGCCGAGCGCATCTGGCGCGAGCGCACGCGGCAGGCCTTCGTGCTGGACGGCCAGCAGCCGCCCTGGCGCATCGAGCTGCTCAGCCGTGCCGATGGCCGGCACTGCCTGCTGCTGCAATTCCACCACCTGGTCATGGATGGTTGGGGCACGGCCCAGCTCATCCATCTCTGGGCCGATTGCTATGCCGCGCTGGACGCGCCGCCACCCACCCCGGCCGGCGACTACCTGGCCTTCATCGCCGACTCGCAAGCCTATCTGGACAGCCCTGAAGGGCGTGCCGATGCCGAGTTTTGGCAGGCTCAGCTGCCCAGCCTGCCCGCGCCGCTGCTTGAGCGCCATTACCCACCAGCCAGCGGCCCGGATTCGCTGCCGCCGGCGCTGCTGGCCGTGCTGCATCTGGCCCGTCCCGACTACCAGTGCCTGCTCGGCTTTGCTGCCCAGCAGGGCCAGAGCGAGTTCTGCGTGTTCCTCAGCCTCTTGGCGCTGTATTTCGCGCGCGTGCAGCAGCTGGACGAGGTGGTGATCGGTGTGCCCTGCCTGAACCGCACCGGGCGCCGCTATCGCAACACCCTGGGCATGTTCGTCGGCGTGATGCCGCTGCGCATCACGGTGGACCCGCAGGCCAGCGTTGCCAGTCTGCTCGCCAGCGTGAGCCGCGCCCTGCGCCAGGCGCTGCGCCATGCGCGCTATCCGCTCAGCGAGGTTGGCCGGCGCCTGCAGGCGATACGCCAGAATCGCGACAGCCTGTTCGATGTGCTGCTGTCCTTCGAAAAGCAGGACTACAGCGCCGAGTTCGGCGCCGCGCGCACGGTTGGCTCGCGCCAGTTCTTCACCGGTACCGCGCGCTATCCGCTTGGCGTCACCGTCTGCGAATTCGCCCAGGACCAGGACGTGGAACTAATCCTGGAAGGCAGCGCACTGTGCTTTCACGGTGGCGAGGTCGAGTTGCTCGGTCGCCGCCTGCTGCATCTGCTCAAGCAGATGCTGGCCGACCCGGACCAGCCCCTGGCCGCACTCAGCCATCTGCCCGAGGAGGAGCGCTGGGCGCTGCTGGATGGCCTCTACCACGACCAGCCGCGCCACGACGCCGTGCAGCCATTCATCTCACTGTTTGAGCACCAGGCCGCGCTGCGCCCCGAGGCTATCGCCCTGCGCTGGGACGGCGGCCTGTATGACTACGCCGAGCTGCAGCAGCGCGTGCGCCTGCTAGCCGCCCATCTACGCAGCCTGGGCGCCGGGCCCGAGCGCATCATCGCGCTGTGCATGCGTCGCTCGCCCGAGGCGGTGGTGGCGCTGCTAGCGATTGCCCGCGCTGGGGCGGCCTTCCTGCCGCTGGATGTCGACGCGCCCGACGCACGCCTGGCGGGCATCCTGCAGGAGAGCGGCGCGCTGGCGGTGTTTGCCGATGCCGAGGCGCGCCCGCGCCTGGCAGCGCTGCACCCTTTGGTGCTGAGCGGGGCGGAGCAGGGCGAGCCCGGCCTGGCCACTTGGCCGTGGCCACAGCCCGAGCAGCTCGCCTATGTGTTGTTCACCTCGGGCTCCACCGGCCGACCCAAGGGCGTGATGATGGAGCATGGTGCGCTGGCACGCCGGCTGGCCTGGCTATCGCGCAGCTATGCCGTCACCCATGCCGACTGCGCCGGCCAGGCCACCCAGCTGACCTTCGACCCGGCCCTGATCGAGCTGTTGCTGCCGCTGGTACATGGCGGCAGCGTGGCCCTGCCACCGCCCGGCCGGCTGGCACCCGAGGCCATGGCCGCCTTCACGCTGCGCCACGGTGTCAGCATCATGGCCTTCGTGCCCTCCACGCTGCAGCGCTTTCTTGATGCGCTGCAGCCGGGTGACGACTCGCGCCTGCGCGTGGCCTGCTGCGGCGGCGAGGTGCTGACCCCGGCCCTGGCTGCACGCTATCTCGATCAGACCCGTGCGCGCCTATTCAATGTGTATGGGCCGACTGAGGCCTGCATCTTCGCCACCGCCTGGGAATGTGAGCGGCGCGGGCCGGATATGGCGCTGCCGGTGGGACGCGCCGTCGACGACACGCGCATCTATGTACTCGACAGTGCACGCCAGCTGCTCCCCTTCGGCTGCGCGGGCGATATCTATATCGGCGGGCCGGGTCTCGCGCGCGGCTATCTGCACCGCCCCGACCTGGACGCGCAGGCCTTCTGCGCCGATCCCTTTCTGCCCGGCCAGCGTCTCTACCGTACCGGCGACCGCGGCTGGCTGAGCAGCGATGGCGATCTGCACTTCCTCGGCCGCAGCGACCGCCAGGTCAAGCTGCGTGGCTACCGGATCGAGCTGGGCGAGATCGAACATGCGCTGCTGGCGGTGGCCGGCGTGCAACAGGCCATCTGCCTGCTTCAGGACGAGGACGGCAGGCCGGCCCTGCATGCCTGGGTGGCGGCGCCCGGCCTGCGCGCCGACAGCCTGCAGCGCCATCTGCGCAGCCGTCTGCCCGACTATATGTTGCCCAGCTGGATCTGCGTCTTGGACCTGCTGCCGCTGAATGGCACCGGCAAGATCGACCTTGCAGCACTGCCCAGCCACCAGCCCGATAGCCAGGCCAGGGCCGGGCGTGCGCCGGTCAGCGAACTGGAAAAAGCCCTGCTGCCGCTCTGGCAGGCGGCGTTGAACCGCCAGACCATCGGGGTGGAAGACAGCTTCTTCGAACTGGGCGGCGATTCGCTGGCCGCCATCGACATCCTCAGCGGCATCGACCAGCTGACCGGCAAGCACAGCTCGCTGCTGATGCTGACCGAGCACCCGAGTGTGGCCGAGATGGCGCTGGCGCTGGAAGCCAATCTCGGCCCGGCCGGCATCCTGCTGCCGCTTAGCCAGCATGCGCAGGGCCAGCCGCTCTATCTGGCGGCGTCCGGGCATGGTGATCTCTTGCGCTTTCAAAACCTGGCCCGTGCGCTGGGGCCAAGCTGCGCGCTGAGTATGCTGCAGCCACCCGAGGCCGGGCGCTTTCACGATATGCGCGAGCTGGCCGAGCTGTACGCGAACCGCATCGCAGCCACCGGCCAGACCCGCCTGGCCCTGGCCGGCTTCTCGGTCGGCGGCATTGCCGCGCTGGAAACCGCGCGCAGCCTGCAGGCGCGCGGCATCGAGGTCAGCAGCCTGATCCTGATCGATAGCGTGTTCCCGCGCTCGCTGTGGCGCCGGCCGCGTTTCTGGCGCTTGCTCGGCTGGTTGACGCGCAATCTGTATGTGCAGGAATTGAGCATGAACGGCCGCCGCCTGGGCGCCATGTTTGGCGACACCGGCCTGGTCTCGCAGGTGATGGCCCTGGGCGGTTACCGGCCGAGCGGCTGGTCGGGACGCACACTGTTGATCAAGTCCTCGGGTCTGGCCAACTGGGAGCGCGCGCTGTTCCGCCCATGGTTCCAGCTGATGCCGGGGCAGCTGCGCAGCTGCGAAATCGATGGCCTGCATGGCTCGATCTTCGAAACCGGCCATGTCGGCGCGCTGGCCGAGGTCTTGCAGCACGAATTACATACCGAGGAAAAGCAGGATGGCTAGCACGCCGGACCACGAATTGCAGCAGCTGCGCCGCAAACGCGGCCTGTTCATCCTGATCGTCCTGCTGCTGCTCGGCATTGCCATCGGCCTGCAATGGACGCCGGCGCGCGAGTGGCTGAGCCTGAGCGGCCTCGCGCAATCGCTGCGCACCTGGGGCGAACAGCTTGGCCCCCTGGCCGCGGTGCTGATCTTCGCACTGGCCTGCATCGTGGCCATCCCGCTCAGCCTGCTGGCCGTGGTCACCAGCCTGGCCTTCGGCCCATGGCTGGGCGCGCTGTATTGCCTGCTCGGCGCCAGCCTCGGTGCAGCGGTCAGCTTTCTGTGCGGACGCTGGCTGGGCCAGACCGCCATCCAGCGCCTGGCCGGCCCCAAGGTCAACCATGTCAGCACCCAACTGGCGCGGCGTGGCGTACTGAGCGTGATCGCCATCCGCATGGTGCCGGCTGCCCCGTTCGCTGTGGTGAATATGGTGGCCGGCGCCAGCGCGCTACGCCTGGCCGACTTCCTGCTCGGCAACGCGATCGGCATGCTACCGCTGCTGCTGATGAGCGGCCTGTTCGCCGAGCAGCTGCTGCGGGTGAACGAGCAGCCGCTATGGCTGAGCGCGCTATTCATCGCGCTGACCCTGGCACTGATCATCGGCGGCGGCGCCCTGCTACGCCGCTGGTGGCGCGACGCCTGAGCGCCGCACCGCTCAATCCCAAGCGGGCGCCAGCCCCTCCGGGTTGACCAGCCGCTCGCCGCGCTCCAGCGCATCGATGCGTGCCATGTCCGCCGCCGACAGCCTGAGTGTGCGGGCGTCCAGATTGCTACGCAGATGAGCAGCCTGGGTAGAGGACGGAATCACCGCATAACCATGCTGCATGGCCCAGGCCAATACCAGCTGGGCAGGCGTTGCCGCATATTGCTCGGCCAGAGCCAAGATCAGCGGATCGGCCAGCACCTTGCCATAGGCCAGGGTCATATAGGAGGTCAGCTTTACCCCCTGGCTGCGCGCATAGGCGGCCAGCGCACGGTTCTGCAGATAGGGGTGCAGCTCGACCTGGTTGGTGACGATCTCGCCCGGCCCGCAGAGGGCGATCGCCTCGCGCAGCAGCGCAATCGGGAAATTGGACACGCCGATCTGCCGAGTCAGCCCCTGGGCCTTGGCCGCTTGCAGTGCGGCCAGCGTGTCGGCCAGCGGCACGGCTGCTGCGGGTGAGGGCCAGTGGATCAGCACCAGATCGAGCTGGCTCAGGCCCAGCTTGGCAAGACTCTGTTCCAAGCTGGGCATCAGCTGCGTGCGCCCCAGATGCTCGGTCCAGATCTTGGTGGTAACGAATAGCTCGTCACGCGGCACGCCACTGGCGGCAATCGCCTGGCCAACCTCGGCCTCATTGCCGTAGATCTGTGCGGTATCAATATGCCGGTAGCCGAGCGCAAGGGCCTGGCTGACCGAGTCGATCACGGTCTGGCCTTGCAGGCGGAAGGTGCCGAGGCCGAAAGCGGGGATACTCATGGATGGTCCTTATCGGGATGTAACAGGATTCGGTTTAATGGGTTTGCAGCAGCGGCTTGCTGGCCGGGCGGCTGGGCCGCTGCGGGTCGCGCGCATCCAGCCGGCCGCTCAGCGTGGTCAGAGCCAGTGCGCCCAGCACCACCAGCGCGCCTATCCAGGGCGTGTGGGCCAGGCCGATGCTGTCCACGATCAGGCCCCCACTCCAGGCGCCGCCGGCAATGCCGAGATTGAAGGCCGCGATATTCAGGCCGGAGGCCACGTCCACCGCCGTCGGGCTGAAGCGTTCGGCCTGCTGAACCACATACACCTGCAAACCGGCCACGTTGCCAAAGGCCACCGCGCCCCAGGCCAGTACGGTCAACACCATCAACCACGGGTTGGTCGCGGTCACGCTGAGCACCAGCAGCACCAGGGCCAGCAGGGCGAAGATGCGTTGCAGGGCGGCAATTGGCCCCAGCTTGTCGGCCAGCCGACCGCCCCAGATATTCCCGACCGCCACCGATAGCCCATAGGCGAGCATGACCAGGCCGACTGCGCTGGCTTGGAAGCCGGTGATCTGCTCGAGCATCGGGGCCAGATAGGTAAAGGCGATAAAGGAGCCGCCATAGCCGACCGCCGTCATCGCATACACGAGCAGCAGGCGCGCCTGCTTAAGCACGCCCAGCTGCGCCAGCACCGAGGCGGGCGGTGTGTGGGCGAGGCGTTGAGGCACGAAGCGCGCACTGGCGAGCATGGCCAGCACACCGAGCGCAGCCACGGCCAGAAAGGTGGCACGCCAACCTAAGTGCTGGCCGATAAAGGTGCCCAGCGGCACGCCGCTGACCAGGGCCACGGTGAGCCCGCTGAACATGGTGGCGATCGCTCTGGCCGCCTTGTCCTTATCCACCAGGCTGGTGGCAATGGTCGAACCGATGGAGAAGAACACGCCATGGGCCAGGCCGGTCAGCACACGCGCTGCCACCAGCGTGGCATAGCCGGGTGCCAGCCAGGCGAGCAGATTGCCGACGGTGAACAAAGCCATCAGGCCCAGCAGCAGGCTTTTACGCGGCAGCCTGCCGGTCAGAGCGGTGAGCAGCGGCGCGCCGAAGGCGACGCCCAGCGCGTACAGGCTGACCAGCAGGCCGGCCGAGGGCAGGCTGACGCCCAGATCGGCGGCGATGGTCGGGATCAGGCCAACGATGACGAACTCGGTCGTCCCGATGGCAAAGGCGCTGATGGTCAGCGCCCAGAGGGCGAGGGGCATGGCTTGGACTCCGGCAAGAAAGAGCGCGCAGTGTCCGCCGCTTTTTACTTGAGAAAAACCGGCCGCCAGGCACAATATTGTTGATGGAGAATCAACAATGAAAACAACGCTGGATGAAATGCTCGGTTTTATCCGCGTGGTCGATAGCGGCTCGATCACTGCTGCCGCACGCCAGCTTGCGCAGACCACCTCGGGTATCAGCCGCACGCTAGGTCGGTTGGAAGAGAAGCTCGGCATCACCCTGCTACGCCGTACCACGCGCAAGCTGGAGCTGACCGAGGAGGGCCAGGCCTTCCTCGTGCATGCGCGTGGCATCGTGGCCGCGGTGGAGCAGGCCGAGGAGCAGATGCGCATCCGCCGCCAGCAACCGGCCGGCCGCCTGCGCGTGAATGCCGCCTCGCCATTCATGCTCCATCAGCTGGTGCCGCTGGTGGCCGCCTTCCAGCAGCGCTATCCCGATATCGCACTGGAGCTGCACAGCAGCGACAACATCATCGACTTGCTGGAACAGCGCACCGATGTGGCGATCCGCATCGGCAAGCTGCGCGATTCCAGCCTGCACGCCCGCCCGCTCATGCATTGCCCGCTGCGCGTGCTGGCCAGCCCGACCTATCTGGCCCGCCACGGCAAGCCGGCCACGCCCGAGCATTTGGCCCAGCACCGCCTGCTCGGCTTCACGCAGCCCGACAGCCTGAATACCTGGCCGCTGCAACACGCGGGTGGCGACGGCTACACAATACAAGCCGCCCTGCACGCATCCAGCGGCGAGACCCTGCGCCAGCTGGCTCTGGCCGGCAATGGCCTGGTCTGTCTATCCGACTTCATGACCGGTGCCGACCGGGCCAGCGGACAGCTGGTACAGGTGCTGGCCGAATACACGCTGCCCACGCGCCAGGCCGTGCATGCGGTCTACTACCAGAACACCGAGTTGGCCGCGCGCATACGCTGCTTCGTGGACTTCCTGCTTGAGCAACTGGCGGCAGGCGGGACGGCGCCCTGAACAAGGGTGAATCCCGCTGCTGCCAGCGCCAGCCGTGCTCAGTCGAGGCGGCAGGCTTCCTGCATGCCGGGCAGGCTGGCCGTGCCCTGGCTCAGATTGACCACCACCTCGCCAGCACTGAAGCCGCGCCTGAGCACGGTGTCATGCGGCAAACCATTGGCCAGCACCGGGTCGATGCTGTAGGGACCGGTCGGCGCACCCAGCTCCAGCGCGTAATCGGGGCAGTTCAAAAAGCGCTCATAGCGCTGCCCACCGCCCTCGCTATCGTGCAGATTGAATACCGTGTCCGTCCCCTGCGCGACCAGCAGATACATGCCATAGGCAAAGCGTGCCTCACGCGCCAGCTTGGCAGGGTCGCCAAAGCGGGTCGGCGCGGCCAGCATGGCCTGGCGCGGCAGGCTACCAACCTTGTCGGCCTGCCAGTGCGCAACCGTCTCCAGCTGCTGTAGCAGTACCGGCACGCTCCACGGCCCCTCGCCTCCCCAGCGCAGCGCAAAGCTTTCTATCATCGCGCCATTCAAACTCTGGCCGGCCTGATAGGGCGCCCAGTTCTGCTCATCGCCCAGATTGCCCCATAGGTGGTAGCTCGGATCACGCGCAGTGAGCACAGCTCGTGTACGTGCGGCCAGCCCGGCAATCGCCGCCGCATAGTCGGCATGGCGCGGCTGACCGGCGGCATCGCGGTACTCGACCGGCCAGCCATTCGGCACGAACAGACCGCGATTGAACTTGTGCAGGGTGCGCTCGATATTGTCGAGAAAGATGCCAGTCTGCGCAGGCGGGTAGTCGCCCACTGCCGCCTGATGGTTTGGGGCGCCGCTGAGCTCGCGCAGTGCACGGCGCGCCACATATTCGCGCCAGCCCGGTGCGGCCGGATTGGTGCGGTACTCATAGCCCGCCGCGCTGTTCGCACCGCTGAGCGACACGATACGGCGCCCATCCGTGCCATGCACGAACCAGCTTTCATCCGGGTAGATATCCGGGTAGTCGGCCAGCGCTTGACCCGTGTGGATCGCGCTGATGATCTCGCAGAAATCGCCACGATCCATGGCCGGCCGGTTCTGATAACCCTGGAACTGCCAGTCGGCCGTCGTGCAGGGCACGCCAGGCTGGCTGTGCAGATTGCTGCGCGCGGCAATACCGGAGAAGTTCAGGTAGACCAGCGACTGTCCGCGCCAGCCCTGGCTGCGATAGCTGGGCAATTTGGCGCGCATCTGGTTGCGCGCGTAGACGAGTTTCTCGAACAGCGCCGGCACCCGCTCATCCGCCACCGGCTGCGCATTGCGCGCATCGACCGGGTATTGATAAACGATGACCAGCCGGGCATTGCTGCCCGGATCCTTGGGCTCCAGCGACAAGGCCGCCGGTACTGCCAGCGGCAAGAGCGCGAGGCCCAGACGAAGTGATGTGATAGGCATGGAAACGACCTCCTGAGAAATTTAGGACTTGTGGTTTCCAGCCAGCCCGCCACACGCAGGCCGGCCAGGCTTGCCGCCGGCAGCGAAAAGCAGGCGGACAAACGCGGTGCAGCGCAGGCTGCGGGCTAGTCGCGAGCGGGCAGGAGGTCGGTAGCGGCCGTATCAGTGCGATGGCGGCGAGGCGGGTGGTGGCGGGACATAATTCCTCCTGGCAAGCGACGGGCGCTTAACACATGGTCGATCCGGTCTGTGCCGGACTGGACGATGCGCCAGTCTATGCCAGCCACGCCGGCCAAGAAATCTTTCGGTCCCACCGCGGAGCGGAAAAAGCAGAAGGCCCCAGCTGCTTGCGCGGCTGAGGCCTTGGTATCTTGGTGGGGCGTCACAGATTCGAACTGTGGACCTACGGATTAAGAGTCCGCTGCTCTACCAACTGAGCTAACGCCCCAAGATTTACTGCGTTTTTCCTTTGGTGGGTCGTGCGGGACTCGAACCTGCGACCAACGGATTAAAAGTCCGCTGCTCTACCAACTGAGCTAACGACCCGAAAGGAGCCGCGCATTATAGCGACGTTTTTCAGGGTGTCAACTGCTTTGTGGCAATGAACTTTCGGGCCAGCCGGTTAAACTAACGGCCTTTCCTTCGTTCATCCCGTACAGGACCAACCAAAGATGCGCATTTTGCACACCATGCTGCGAGTAGGCAACCTTGATCGCGCAATTTCTTTCTACACCGAGGTATTGGGCATGCAGTTGCTGCGCCGCCACGACTATCCAGAAGGCCGTTTCACGCTGGCTTTTGTCGGCTATGGCCCGGAGTCGGAAGGCGCCGTCATCGAACTCACCCATAACTGGGATACCGAGCAATACGAGCTGGGCACCGGCTATGGCCATATCGCGCTGGAAGTCGACGACGCCTACGCGACCTGCGAGGCGGTACGCGCCAAGGGCGGCAAGGTGACGCGCGAGGCTGGCCCGATGAAGCACGGCACCACAGTGATTGCCTTCGTGGAAGACCCGGACGGCTACAAGATCGAGTTCATCCAGAAGAAAGCCAACCCGGCGGCGCGCGACTGAGCGCAAGCGCGGCTTGGCAGCCAGCCCTGCCTCGTGCCAAGGTAATAGGCGCCTCAAGCCTGCCCTTGTGGCGGCCACCGGGCCTTCGCCCAACCTGAACAGTGAGTGCTGCCATGCCCGTGCCAAGCTGCGCCAATTTGCCTGAACCCACTGCCGGGATGCCCGCATGCAGCTAGCCTGGCTCGCCCTGCTGCCCTTCTTGGCTGCGCTGGTGCAAGCCGCGCTGCCGAATAGCGCCCGGCGTAGCGCGGCCTGGTTGGCCGGCGGTACAGCGCTGGCGGTGCTCGGCCTCCTGCTGAGCCAGGCGCCAGCCGTGTTCAGCGGCGCGGTGCTGCGCTGGTCAACGCCCTGGGTGCCGGCGCTGGGGCTGGATCTGGGCTTTCGTCTCGATGGCCTTGCTTGGCTGTTCGCCCTGCTGATCAGCGCGATCGGCGTGCTGGTCCTGCTGTATGCGAGCTACTACCTGAGCCCGCGCGAACCGGCCGCGCGCTTCTTCCTGTTTCTGTTGCTATTCATGGGCGCCATGCTAGGCGTGGTGCTGGCCGACAATCTGCTCCTGCTGGTGGTGTTCTGGGAGCTGACCAGCCTGAGTTCCTTCCTGCTGATCGCCTTCTGGCAGAAGGAGCCCGCCGCGCGGGCCGGCGCGCGCATGGCGCTGCTGATTACCGGCTGCGGTGGTCTGGCGCTGCTGGCCGGCGTGCTGCTGCTGGGGCATATCGTCGGCAGCTATTCGCTCGACGTGGTTTTGGCCAGCGGCGCACAGATACGCGCCCATCCGCTCTATCTGCCGACGCTGCTGCTGATTCTGCTTGGCTGCTTCAGCAAGAGCGCGCAGTTCCCCTTCCACTTCTGGCTACCAAACGCGATGACGGCCCCGACCCCGGTGTCGGCCTATCTGCATTCGGCCACCATGGTGAAGGCCGGCGTCTTCCTCTTGGCGCGGCTTTATCCGGCGCTTGGCGATTCCAGCGCCTGGTTCTGGATCGTCTCCAGCACCGGCCTCGCCACCCTGCTGATCGGCGCCTATGTGGCGCTGTTCAAGCACGATCTCAAAGGTCTGCTCGCCTATTCCACCATCAGTCATCTGGGCCTGATCACGCTGCTGCTGGGGCTGGACCAGCCGCTGGCCGTAGTGGCGGCGCTCTTTCATATCCTCAACCATGCCTGCTTCAAGGCGGGGCTCTTCATGGCGGCCGGCATCGTCGACCATGAAACCGGCACGCGCGATATGCGCAATCTGAACCAGCTCGGCCGCTACCTGCCGGTCACCGCGACACTGACCATGCTGGCCTGTGCGGCCATGGCCGGGGTGCCGCTGTTCAATGGCTTCCTATCGAAGGAAATGTTCCTCGCTCAGACCCTGCAGCCCGGCCTGCCCGCACCGCTTCGGTGGGGCCTGCCACTGGCCGCCACCCTGGCCGCGGCGCTCAGCGTCGCCTATAGCGTGCGCTTCGTGCACGATGTGTTCTTCAATAACCCGCGCAGCCGTCCTTCCCCGCAGCTGCCGCATGAGCCGCCCTGGGGCATGCGCGCGCCGGTGGCCTTGCTGGTACTGATCTGCGTGCTGGTGGGCTTGATGCCGCAGATGGTCGGCCCGCTGCTGGCCAGCGCGGCCCAGGCCAGCCTGTTTGGCGGGCAGCCCGGCCAGCTGCCTGCCTATGAGCTGGCGATCTGGCACGGGCTGAACCTGCCGCTGGGCATGAGCGTGCTGGCCCTGCTGGGCGGCGGGCTGCTGTATCTGTTCTGGCACCAGCGCGTCGACCTGCACACGCTCGAGCAAAGCCCGCTGCTCGGCCGGCTGAATGGCCAGCGCGGTTTCGAACGCCAGCTGGCGCGCCTGCGCAGCCTGGCCGCCTTGCTCACGCGTGGGCTGCAGAACGGCAGCCTGCAGCGCTATCTACTCTGCTTCGTGCTGATGGCCTTGCTGGCCGGCGCTGCGCCCTATCTGGCCCAGTGCAGCCTTACCTTCAGTTGGCGGCCCGGCAGCCCACCCGGCTATGTCTTCAGCGCGCTGTGGTTGATTGGCCTTTTGTGCACACTGGCCACCCTGCATGCCTTCCGCCAGCGCCTGCTCACCCTGGTGCTGCTGGGCGCGGTAGGCCTGCTGCTTAGCCTGGCCTTCGCCTATTTTTCGGCGCCCGATCTCGCCATGACCCAGCTCTCGGTCGAGGTAGTGACCACTCTGCTGATGATGCTGTCCCTGCACTGGCTGCCCAAGGAAAGCCGCCCCGAGCGGCAGCGCTGGCGCACGGGGCGCGATGCGCTGATCGCCATCCTGGCCGGCCTTGGCAGCGCGGCGCTCGTGTATGCGGTGCTAACCCAGCCTTTCGATTCGATCGCGCGCTTTTATCTGGAAAACGCCCCGGCGCTGGGCGGCGGCAATAACGCGGTGAATGTGATCATCGTCGACTTCCGCGCCTACGACACGCTGGGAGAAATCGCCGTGCTGGGCATTGCCGCCCTGATCATCCTGGCCCTGCTGCGCGAGCGCGGCCTGCCGCCCCTGGCCGCGCAGCTAGGCGGCGCGGACAACGATCGCCACCCGCTGATGCTGAGCGTGGCGGCGCGCCTCTTGCTGCCGCTGGCCCTGCTGGCCGCGCTGCACTTTTATCTGCGCGGGCATAACCAGCCAGGCGGCGGCTTTGTGGCCGGCCTGGTGCTGGCGATTGCCCTGCTGCTCCAATACGTGGCGCAGGGCCGTCAGTGGATGGCGGCGCGCAGCGATGGCGATCTGCGCCCCTGGATAGGCTGGGGCCTGTTGCTAGCCGGGCTAACCGGCGTGGGTAGCTGGTTGTTCGCCGCGCCCTTCCTGACCAGCAGCTACGACTACCCGCGCTGGCCGCTGTTCGGCCATGTGCCGCTGACCAGCGCGATGGCCTTCGACCTCGGCGTGCTGCTGACGGTAACCGGCGCTACGGTGGTGATGTTGAACGCGATTGTGCGCCTGAGCGCCAGCAAGGAGAGCGCACGATGGAAATGATGCTGGCCCTGGCCGTGGGCACCCTGACCGGTAGCGGCGTCTACCTGATGCTGCGCGCGCGGGTCTTCGACCTGATCGTCGGCCTGACCCTGCTGTCCTATGCGGTCAATCTATTCCTGTTCCTGATGGGGCGGGCCCGCATCGGCGCCGCACCGATTCTGGACGGCCAACGCGCCGCCAACCTGGCCGAGTACGCCGACCCGCTGCCGCAAGCCCTAGTACTGACCGCCATCGTGATCAGCTTCGCCATGACCGCGCTGATGCTGGTACTGGCCCTGCGCACGCGCGCCGAAACCGGTTCCGACCATGTGGATGGCGAGGAGCCACGATGAGCAGCTGGCCGCACTGGATGATCATGCCGGTGGTGCTGCCGCTGCTCTGCGGCGCGCTGCTGATCCTGCTCGAGCGCAATCGCCCGGCCTGGGCGCCCTGGCTTAGCGTCGCTAGCCTGCTGGCCCTGGTCGGCCTGTCCACCCATCTGCTGATCGCCGCCGATAGCGGCGAGATCGGCGTGTATCTGCTGTCCAATTGGCGCGCACCGTTCGGCATCGTGCTGGTGCTCGACCGGCTGAGCGCGCTGATGCTGCTGCTGAGCAATCTGCTCGGCCTCGCCTGCGCGCTGCATGCCTTGGGCGGCGATGCGCAGCGCGGCGCGCATTTCCACGCCCTGCTGCAGTTCCAACTGATGGGTCTGAACGGCGCCTTCCTGACCGGCGACCTGTTCAATCTCTTCGTGTTCTTCGAGGTGCTGCTGATTGCCTCCTACGGCCTGCTGCTGCATGGCGGTGGTGCGGCACGCCTGCGCGCGGCCATTCACTATGTGAGCTTCAATCTGGCCGCCTCGGCGCTGTTTCTGATCGCGGTGGGTCTGCTGTACGGGCTGACCGGCACCTTGAATATGGCCGACCTGGCCCTGCGCGTGGCCGCGCTGGAGGCCGAGCAGCTGCTGCTGGCCAAGAGCGCCGCCCTGCTGCTCTTGGTGGTATTCAGTGTGAAGGCCGCGCTGCTGCCGCTGTATTTCTGGCTGCCGGCTACCTATGCCAGCGCCAGCAGCTCGGTGGCCGCGCTGTTCGCGCTGATGACCAAGGTGGGCATTTATGCGATTGCGCGCGTGTTCACGCTGATCTTCGGCGCCAGCGCCGGCCTGATGGCCGAACCGGCCGGCTCCTGGCTGGCCATCCTGGCCCTGGCCACGCTGGTACTGGGCAGCCTGGGCGCGCTGGCGGCCGAGCACTTGCGTGGCCAGATTGCCTATCTACTGGTCGCCTCGGCCGGCACCCTGCTGCTGGCCATCGGTCTGGGCAGCCCCGGTGCGCTGGCCGCTGCGCTCAGCTATCTGCCTGGCAGCACGCAGGCCTGCGCCGCACTCTTCCTCTTGGCCGGGCAGCTGAGCGCCGCACGCGGCAGCCAGGCCGATGCCCTGCAGGCCGCCCCATTTGCCTATGGGCGCCAGCGCCTGGGCCTGCTGTTCTTCATCGCCGCCATCATCGTCGGTGGTCTGCCGCCGCTATCCGGCTTCATCGGCAAGGCCCTGCTGCTGCAGGCCAGCCAGACGCATGCGCTGATGGCCTGGGTGTGGGCGGGCGTGCTGCTGAGCAGCCTGATCGTGCTGCTGGCGCTGGCGCGGGCGGGCAGCACGCTGTTCTGGGCCTCGGACGATGCACCGGTTCCCTGTAGCGGACCCGCCCCCGGCGTGGCCGCACAGCTCAGCTGCTATGCGCTGCTGGCGCTGGCCATCGCCAGCGGCGTGCTGGCCGGCCCGCTCTACCGCTATGCCAGCGCCAGCGCCGCGCAACTGTATGCGCCGCAAGCCTATATCGACGCGGTGTTGGCCCAGGACAGCGCACCGGCGCGCTTCGATGTGCGCAAGGAAATGCGGGAAGCCGGCCTGAGCAAGGGAGGTGCGCAATGAAACGCTGGCTACCCGCCCCACGGCTGTCGCTACTCCTGCTGCTCGTCTGGTTATTGCTGAATGGCAGCCTGTCGGCCGGCCAGATCGCGCTTGGGCTGCTATTCGCCGTGTGCATTCCGCTCGCGCTGCGCGCCTATCTGCCCGATGCGCTGCGTCTGCGCCGTCCGGACGTGCTACTGCGTCTGCTCGGCGTGGTGCTGCTCGATATCGTGCTGTCCAATCTGACCGTGGCGCGGCAGATTCTGGGCCGCGAGGCGGCGCTGAATTCGCGCTTCGTCTGGGTGCCGCTCGATCTACGCGAACCGGCCGGCATTGCCACGCTGGCCAGCATCATCACCATGACGCCGGGCACGCTGTCCTGCGACCTGAGCGCCGATCGCCGCCATCTGCTCGTGCATGCGCTGCATGTGGCGGACGAGGCCGCACTGATCGCCACCATCAAGGCGCGCTATGAAACACCTTTGCGGGAGATTCTCGAATGCTGAGCTGGGCGCTTCCCCTCGCCATCGCGCTGTTTGCGCTGGCCATGCTGCTCTGCCTGTTCAGGCTGCTGCGCGGCCCCAGCCTGCCCGACCGCATCCTGGCGCTGGACACCCTGTATGTGAACGGCCTGGCCCTGCTGATCCTACTCGGCCTGCAGCAGCGCACGCCGCTGTATTTCGAAGCCGCGCTGCTGATCGCCATGCTCGGTTTTATCGGCACGGTGGTGATGGCCAAATTCATCAGCCGCGGAGATATCAGCGAATGAGCGCACTCGCCCCCTGGCTCGACTACCTAGCGGGCAGCCTGGTGCTGCTTGGTGCCATCTTTGCCTTGCTCGGCGCGCTTGGCCTCGCGCGCTTTTCCAGCTTCCTGCGCCGACTGCACGGGCCCACCAAGGCCAGCACGCTGGGCGTGGGCTGCGTGCTGATCGCCTCGATGCTGGTGTTCAGCCCGGGGCCACAGGCCAGCCTGCATGAGCTGCTGATTACCCTGTTCATCTTCCTGACCGCGCCGGTCTCGGCTCATCTATTGGTCAAGGCCGCCTTGCAGCAACAGCCCGAGCTACGTCCGGCCGCGCCACCGGCCGAGCGGGACTCGCCCAACTAGGCAGGCATGAAAAAAGCGCCCCGCAGGGCGCTTTTTCGTACATGAGCCGATTTACTTCTTGGCCGCACGTTCCTTGGCGATCAGTTCGTTCAGCACCTGGAAGAAACGGCGCTCGTCGCCGATCTTGGACGGCGAGGTCTTGTACTTACCGTTCACGATAAAGGTCGGCACACCGTCAATGCCGTAATCACGGGTCAGCTGCATGGCACGGGTCAGCTGGGCCTGGGCGCCGAAGCCCTTGTAGGCAGCTTCGAACTGGGCGCGGTTCGCGCCAGCCTGCTTGCCCACCCAGTCGAACAGCGTCTTCTCGTCGCGCAGCTCGATGCGCTCGCGCTGCACGGCGCTGAATACCTGCGGGGTCAGCGTCTCGACCTGCTTGCTGGCCTTCAGCGCATTGAAGATCTTGGCGTGGCCGGCCATATCGCTGCGGCCATCCCACATCACATGCTCGCGGCGCAGCACCACATCGGCCGGCAGGCTCTTCTTCCAGGCCTGCACGCCCGGCTCCAGGTTGTAGCAATGCGGGCACCCATACCAGAAGAACTCGATCACCTCGATCTTGCCCGGTTGTTCAACCGGCATCACCTTGGGCAGGTAGTCGAAATCGACGCCGGCGCGGGTGTCGGCCTGGCAGCCAAGGGCGGCCAGCGCGAGGCCAGCAGCGAAGAAACGAGTGAACATTTTGGCAATCCGCATGGTGACTCCTGTAATTGAAATAAGCGGGTCTTACTGTTTGACCAGGCTGGCGTCGATGCCATTGACCTTGAGCTGGGCACGCACCCGATCAATATCTTCGGCTCGCGCCAGCGGGCCGATGCGTACCCGGTGCCAGACACCCTTGCCCGGTACTTCCGCGGTCTGGATATTGGCTTCCACCCCCACCAGGGCGAGCTTGGCCTTCAGATTATCGGCATCGGTTTCGTTCTGGAACGCGCCAGCCTGCAGATAGGTGCCGCTGGGCGGCACCACCTTGGCTGGCGGCGCATTATCGGGGGCTTTGGCTACCGGCGCGGGTTTCGGTTCCCCACCCAGCTCGGGCAGCATGGTGTAGAAGTCGAAACGATCGCCCTCGGGCTGAGCCGGCGTGGGCTTACCGGCAGCCGGATTGGCCGGGTCGGCCGGCTTCTGGCCAGGCGGCAGAAGGATTTCCGGCTTGGGCGGCGTGGCCTCGACCTTAGGCGGCTTGGGCTGTGCCTGCTGGGCAAACGGATTCGGGGTCTTGTTCAGATACAGGGCCGCCGCCACGGCGATGGCGATGCCGATGCACAGGCCGATCAGGAGGCCGGCGAAAATCGAACTGCCGCCACCGCCGCTGCGCCGGGCGCTGCTGCTTTTACGGCTGCTTTGCTTGTAATCCTTGCTCATGGTCTGCCTTGTTGCGGCGCGGCCTATTGCCACGCGAATCGGCGCATTATAGCGGCGCTGCCTGAACCGGCGCTTACTTGTCGCACTGCGGCAAAAGTACCGATTCCCTTATAATCGCCCCATCCCCTCAAACTGGAACTCGCGTTCATGCAAGACGCCTCGCAAAAAACCTGGTCTGGCCGTTTTTCCGAGCCAGTCGCCGAACTGGTCAAGCGCTACACCGCCTCGGTCTTTTTCGATAAGCGCCTGGCTGAATTCGATATCCAGGGCTCACTCGCCCACGCCCAGATGCTGAACAAGGTCGGTGTGCTGAGCAGCGAGGATCTGAGCGCGATCACCGATGGCATGGCCAAGATCCTGTCCGATATCCGTGCCGGCAGCTTCGAGTGGTCGCTCGACCTCGAAGACGTGCATATGAATATCGAGAAGCGCCTGACCGATCTGATCGGCGATGCGGGCAAGCGCCTGCATACCGGCCGCTCGCGCAATGACCAGGTCGCCACCGATATCCGCCTGTGGCTGCGCCATGAGATCGACAGCCTGATTGCGCTGGCCAATGATCTGCAGGCCGCCCTGCTGGAACTGGCCGAAGCGAATGCCGAAACCGTGATGCCCGGCTTCACCCATCTGCAGGTCGCCCAGCCGATCACCTTCGGCCACCATCTGCTCGCCTATGTGGAAATGCTCGCGCGCGATGTGGAGCGCCTGCACGACACGCGCCGCCGCACTAACCGCCTGCCGCTCGGTTCGGCCGCGCTGGCTGGCACCAGCTACCCGATAGACCGCGAATACGTGGCCAAGCAACTGGGCTTCGACGCAGTCTGCTACAACTCGCTCGACGCGGTGTCCGACCGCGATTTCGCAATTGAATTCACCGCCGCCGCCGCGCTGATCATGACCCATCTGTCGCGCCTGTCCGAAGAGCTGGTGCTGTGGATGAACCCGCGCTTCGGCTTCATCGACATGAGCGACCGCTATTGCACCGGCTCGTCCATCATGCCGCAGAAGAAGAACCCCGATGTGCCCGAACTGGTGCGCGGCAAGACCGGGCGCGTGAATGGCCATCTGGTCAGCCTGTTGACCCTGATGAAAGGCCAGCCGCTCGCCTACAACAAGGACAATCAGGAAGACAAGGAACCGCTGTTCGACACGGTCGACACGGTCAGCGCCACCCTGCGCATCGTGGCCGACATGATGCGCGGCGTGGTGGTGAAGCCGGAGGCCATGCGCCGTGCCGTCAAGCAAGGCTATGCCACCGCCACCGACCTGGCCGACTACCTGGTCAAGAAGGGCCTGCCCTTCCGCGATGCACATGAGGCGGTCGCTCTGGCGGTGCGCTATGCGAGCGAGCAGAAGAAGGACCTGGAAGAGTTGAGCCTGGTTGAGCTCGGCACCTTCTCGCCCCTGATCAGCGCCGATGTGTTCAGCGTACTGACCCCGGAAGGCTCGCTGGCCAGCCGCGACCATATTGGCGGCACTGCGCCCAAGCAGGTGCGCGCCGCCATCCTGCGTGCGCGCCAGCGTCTGGCCGGCGCATGAGCTTGCACTGGCAATGGGCCACGCTGGACGCGCTGAGCGCGCGTGAGTGGCACGAGGTCGGCATGCTGCGCCAGGCGGTGTTCATCGTCGAGCAGCGCTGCGCGTTTCCCGATCTGGACGAGCTTGATCTGAACAGCCTGCACCTGCTCGGCCGCAATGACGCGGGCGAGCTGTGGGCCTATCTGCGTCTGGTGCCACCGGGCGGCAAGTACGACACGCCCTCGATAGGCCGCGTGGTCACCGCCAGTGCAGCACGCGGCAGCGGCGCCGGCCGCGCGCTGATGCTGGAAGGCATGGCCGAGCACCAGCGCCGCTATCCGGGCCAGCCCAATACCATAGGCGGGCAGGCCTATCTGAACGCCTTTTACGAATCGCTCGGTTTCGAGACCATTTCCGAGGTCTATCTCGAAGACGATATCGAGCACTACCACATGCGCTGGACGCCACCGGCTTAAGCCTGCGTCCCGCCAGTCAGGAACCCGCATGCATAGCAATCGCCACTTCCCCGCCTTCCGCGCGCGCCGTATGCGCCACGATGAATTCAGCCGCCGCCTGATGCGCGAGAACGTGCTGACAGTGAACGATCTGATCTGGCCGGTGTTCGTACTGGAAGGCGCGGGCAAGCGTGAGCAGGCGATTGCCTCCATGCCCGGCGTGCAGCGCATGAGCCTGGAAACCCTGCTGCCGCAAGCCGAGGAAGCGCTCAAGCTGGGCATCCCGGCCATTGCGCTGTTCCCGGTGATTACCGGCAACAAGACCGCCGATGGCGCCGCCGCCTACGATCCGACGGGCCTCGTGCCCAGCGTGGTGCGCGCGCTGAAGGCCAATTTCCCCGAGCTGGGCGTGATCACCGATATCGCGCTCGACCCCTATACCAGCCATGGCCAGGACGGCCTGATCGATGCCAGCGGCTATGTGCTGAACGACGAGACGGTGGACGTGCTGGTCAAGCAGGCGCTTTGCCATGCCGAGGCCGGCGTGGACATCGTCGCACCGAGCGACATGATGGATGGCCGCATCGGCGCCATCCGCCAGGCTTTCGATGCGGCCGGTCATATCCATACCCGCATCATGGCCTATTCGGCCAAGTACGCATCCAGCTATTACGGCCCCTTCCGCGATGCGGTCGGCTCAAGCGGCAACCTCGGCAAGAGCAATAAGTACAACTATCAGATGGATCCGGCCAATAGCGACGAGGCGCTGCACGAGGTGGCGCTGGATCTGGCCGAAGGCGCCGATATGGTGATGGTCAAGCCCGGCCTGCCTTATCTGGACATCGTGCGACGCGTGAAGGAGGAATTCCGCGCGCCGACCTATGTCTACCAGGTGTCGGGCGAGTACGCGATGATCAAGGCCGCCGCCCAGAACGGCTGGCTGGACGAGCAGGCGGTGGCCATGGAAGCACTGCTGGCCATGAAGCGCGCCGGCGCCGATGGCGTGCTCAGCTATTTCGCCCCGCAGGCCGCGCGCTGGTTGCAGCCGCGCTGATAACACCATCAGCGCATGCAAACGGGGCCAGCTAGCTGGCCCCGTTTGCTTTTAACGCGTCGCGCAGGGCGGGAACCTATACTCCGCAGCGCCGCTCTCCATCTCTTTCAGGCCAGCGCCATGCCGCCAGCTCCCAGCGCCGAGATAGCTCTTGACCCCAGCCAAGCCGATTGGCGCAGTTTCCTGCGCGCACGGCGTGTACTGCTGCTCTGGCTAGGTGTTGCGCTCGCGCTGATGATGGCCTTGATAAGCTGGGAGCTGCGCAGCTCCTATCTCGACACGCGCCATAGCGCCCAGCTGGCCGCGCAGAACCTGTCGCTACTACTGCGCGAGCAGCTGGACGGCGCCCTGCGCGAAACCGATCTGGTGCTGCGCGATCTGGCCGGCAAGGTCGACCCCGCCACGCTGGCGAAGCTACGCGTGCTGCCCGTGGCTGAGCGTGCTGCACTCAGCCAGCTGCTGGATGAAAAGCTCAGCACCTTACCCCAGGTCGACAATCTGGCCTTCGTGGCGCCGGATGGCTATGGCGTGCTGACCCACGAGCGCCTGCTGCCCATCGATACCCATCTGCAGCCCTTCTACAGCCAGCTGCTGGACAACGGCGGCCTGGAGATGAGCTTCTCCAAGCCCTTCGTGCTGCCCGGTGGCAATGAGCTGGGCATGATCATGGCACGGCGGATTCCCGGCCTCGATCAGCCGCTGGGCGGGGTGGTGACCGCCCTGGTCAAGCTCGAATACTTCAATCAACTGGCCCGCCGTCTGGATGCCCAGGCCGGCAGCAGCTTCACGCTTTACGACGCCAATAACACGGTGGTCAGCCGCTATCCGGAGCTCAAGCACATCATGGGCAAGACCGATAGCGCGAACGCCGCGCTGACCGCTTGGACCAATGGGCGCAGCAGCGGCTATCTGGTCGCCCGCTCCACCGACGATGGCGTGGAGCGCGGCTATAGCTTTCATCGCCTTGATCACTTTCCCTTTATCGTCATGGTCGGGCTGGAGGAAGGCAGGCGCTTCGGCGACTGGCGCATGAAGGCCGCTGCCTATGTATGCCTCTTCCTCCTGCTGATCGGCTTTTCGCTACTGATGGTATGGCGCGGCTGGCGCGAGAGCCTGCTGGCGCTGAGCCTGCAGGCCAATCGCCAAAAGCTGGAACAGCATGACGCGCATATCCTGCGCGCACTGGAAACCCTGAGCCGGCCGATTTTGCTGATGCGCGCCAGCGATAGCCGCATTCTGGTCGCCAATGCGGCGGCGGCCACGCTGTGCGGGCGCAGCCAGGCCGAGATGAGTACGCTCAGTCTGCCCGAGCTTTATCTGCGCGCCGAGCATCATCAGACGGTGGCGGCGCAGCTGGCGGAAAAGCACTCGCTCAGCGATTACGAGATCAAATTCCAGCGCCCCGATGGCAGCGTGTTCTGGGCCGAGCTATCCGGTTCGGCGATTGCCTATGCGGGCGACAATGCCTATTTCCTGACCCTGGGTGATATCAGCGCACGCAAGCAGGCGCAGGAATCGCTATGGCGGCGCGCCACGCTCGACCCGCTGACCAGCATCGCCAACCGCGGTTATCTGCTCGAACGCGCGCAGATCGAGTGGCTGCGTGCCAAGCGCTATCGCCACCCGCTGACGGTGCTGATCCTGGATCTCGATCACTTCAAGCTGGTCAACGACAACTACGGCCACCCGGTGGGCGACGAGGTGCTGCAGGCGGTAACCCAGCGCGTGCAGCAGACGCTGCGCGAAACCGATCTGTTCGGCCGCCTGGGTGGCGAGGAATTCTGTGTGCTGCTGCCCGAGGAGGGCGAGCACGGCATGCTCGAGAATGCCGAGCGCCTGCGCCAGGTGGTAGCGGCCACACCCATCGTGCTGCGCGATGGGCGCAGCCTGCCCATCACCGTCAGCATAGGCTGCGCCTGCTCGCGCCCCGACACGGCCGACCTGAGCCAGTTGCTCAAGCAGGCCGACCAGGCCCTGTATGCAGCCAAGCACGCCGGGCGCAATTGTGTGATGGCCTTTTCGCCCAGCCTTGATACCCTGCACGGCTGATCCGCATCCCCCCTCACGGAGAACCTCATGCTGCTGTACTTCACGCCCGGCGCCTGTTCGCTGTCCGTCCATATCGCCCTGCAGGAATCCGGCCTGCCCTTCGAGCGCGAACGCGTCGATCTCAAGCAGCACCGCACCGCCAGCGGCGATGACTACTTCGGTCTGAATGCCAAAGGCTATGTGCCGGCCCTGCGTCTGGACGACGGCAGCCTGCTGACCGAGGGTGCCGCCATCGTGCAGTACATTGCCGACCTGGTGCCCGAGCGCGGCCTGGCCCCCAGTGCCGGTTCGATGGCGCGCGTGCGCCTGCAGGAATGGCTGTCCTTTATCGGCAGCGAGATCCACAAGGGCTTTGGCCCGCTGTGGAACCCGCTGGTCCCTGCCGAGACCCGCAGTGCGGCCGAGGCGCGCCTCTACCACTGGTTCGACTGGCTGGCCCCGCAACTGGCCACGCGCCCCTATCTGCTGGAAGGCGGTTACAGCGTGGCAGATGGCTATCTGTTCACCTGTCTGAACTGGTGCAACTTCCTGCAGCTGAGCCTGGATAAATGGCCGAGCCTGCAGGCCTATCTCACCCGCATGAGCGAGCGGCCAGCCGTACAGGCCGCCCTGCGTGCCGAAGGCTTAAAGGCTTGATCCCCATGCAAGGCGTCTATTTCCTGTTCGCATTCGCCATCGGCTGCGTGGTGCCGCTGCAGGCGGCGGTCAATAACCAGCTCAAGGGGCATATCGGCGGCAGCACCGTGCTGGCAGCCTTTATTTCCTTCCTGGTCGGCACGCTAGCCCTGGCCCTGCTGGCCACCCTGAGCGGCCAACGCTGGCAGAACCTGGCCGGCCTGAGCCAGATCAGCTGGTGGCATCTAAGTGGCGGTCTGATGGGCGCGGCCTTCGTATTCGGCACCACCCTGCTCGCGCCGCGTATCGGCGTGGCCGCCATGCTGTCGCTGATCATCAGCGGGCAGATCGTGCTCTCGCTGCTGTTCGACCGCTTTGGCTGGCTGGGCCTGAGCATGCGCGAGATTTCCACCCCGCGCCTGATCGGCGCCTTGCTGGTGGTGGGCGGCGTGCTGCTGGTGAATTTCGGCGACAAGCTGGGCAAATAGCATGGAATGCCGTCGCGGCTGCGCCGCCTGCTGCATCGCACCCTCGATCTCCAGCCCGATTCCCGGCATGCCGCAGGGCAAGCCGGCCGGGGTACGCTGCGTGCAGCTCGACGAACACAATGACTGCCGCATCTTCGGCCAGCCCGAACGGCCGGCCGTCTGCGGCAGCCTGCAGGCCAGCCAGGAGATGTGCGGCACAGACCGCGAGCAGGCACTGGCCTATCTGAGCCGGCTCGAACAGCTGACCCGCTAGGGCCAGCGTCCCTCCGACCGGTGGGCGCATCTTCCTCGCCTGGCGCAAGTCCAAACCCTAGCAGGACCTTGCAAACCGAACCGTATGCGAGAGGGGGTGAGCGTATGCGAGTACAACATTGGCAGGATATCGCCAGTCTGGCGGTCGGCGTCTGGCTGCTTGCTTCGCCCTGGGCCTTGGGCTTCAGCGGGGTAGCGGCAGTAATGACGGCCGTGCTGGGCGCGGCGGTCGTGCTGTTTGCCGTGGAGGGACTGTGGCTGCCGTCCTATCTGGAAGCTTGGTGCGAGGGCGGCGTCGGGCTGGTCCTGGTGCTGCTGCCCTGGCTGACCGGCTTTGCCGATCAGGCACAGGCCAGCCGCAATAGCGTGCTGGCCGGTCTGTGCGTGCTGCTGTTTGCCGTCTGGGAAATGGTGGACGACCCCGAGCTGCAGTCGCGCTGGCAAGCTTGGCGACGCACCCATCTGCCGCACTGAGCAGCACAAACCCGGCGTGCAGGCCTGCTCAAGGCTGGCGCGCCGGACCTGATGCGCTGCGCTAGAGAAAGCGCTGGGTGTCGATCTTCCACTTGCTCGGACTCTCGTGGCTGACGATCTTGTCCGCGCCGCCCTTACCCATGGGTTTGGCCAAGTCCACCTCGGTAGGTGGGATATAGCCCTTTCTCACATCGAAGATCACCTTCACCTTGGGCTGCAGCAGACTCTCTTCATTGTGCTCGGTCACCAGGCCAAGCCGCCCGCTTTCCAGCAGCACCAGCGTACCCACCGGATAAATGCCCACGCAGCGCATAAAGGCCTTCACCAGGGTCGGATCAAAATGGTGCTTGCTCCATTCGAATAGCTTGCGCAGCGCATCAGTGGGCGGCATGCCCTTGTGGTAGACCCGATCGGCGGTGATCGCGTCATACACATCCACAATGGCCGCCATCTTGGCCAGCGTGGTGATCTGATCGCCCGCCAGCTTGTCCGGATAACCGGAACCATCGACCCGCTCGTGGTGATGGAGGGTGATATCGAGCGGAATCTCACCGATGCCCGGGGTCTTCAGCAGCAGCTCATAGCCGTCGCGCGGATGCTTACGGATGATGTCGAACTCCGCGTCAGTGAGCCGGCCCGGTTTGTTCAAGACCTCGTCCGGCACCAGGGCCTTGCCGGTATCGTGCAGCAGGCCACCCAGGCCGGCCTGCCGGGTCGTTTCCGCATCCAGGCCCACCGAACGGCAGAAGGCCACCAGGAAGGTACACACGCTGACCGAGTGCAGGAAGGTGTAGTCGTCCTTGTTCTTGATATGCATGAGGCCGATCAGCGCGCCCGAGTTGCGCAAGATCGACTCGGTGATGCCCGCCACCACCGGCTCGACCGCCTCAAGCGAGACCGCCTTCCCCAGGCGTGCATCCTGCATCACATTGCGCACCAGATTGGCCGCCTGGCTCTTGATCGCGCGCGCGCGGCCCATTTCCTCGCTGGTGGAAATACGGATGCGCGGCGCCGGCTCCTGCTCAACCACGGCCAGCATCTCGGCCTGCAGCGCGCGATCGACCTCTTCCTTGGTCGGCGCATCCGCCACATCCAAACCACGTTCGCTGTCGATATACACCTCGTGGATGCCGCATTGCAGGATGGTCTCGATCTCCTGCTCGCTCTTGACCGGGAAGGCCGAGCGCATGAATGGGTGAACTGACCAGTCGGCGGCCAGGTCATGGATATACATGCCGACCTTGAGTTCGGTGCTGGGGATGCGTTTGATCATGGGTTTCGCCTGTACGGAGCGCTCTGTGCGGCGCTTTGTTGCTGACAGTGTAGTGCACGGTCGACGCGAAAGCTGCCCAGGAAAAGCTAGCCACAATGCCCGCAACGGCGCGCCAGGCCGTGTTTATAATCAAGCCCTTTTTGAAGCTGATCGCCTTATATGGATTTAATCTTGCTGTGCAAAGCCCTGATCATGGGCGTGGTCGAGGGGATCACCGAGTTCCTGCCCATCTCCAGTACCGGCCACCTGATTCTGACCGGTCATCTGCTTGACTTCCTCGACAAGGAGAAACGCGATGTCTTCGATATCTTTATCCAGCTTGGCGCCATGCTGGCCGTGGTGTGGGAATACCGCCGCCGCCTGATCGATGCCGTGCTGCACGCACGTCAGCCCGGCCCCGGCCGTCAGCTGCTGATCAATCTGGCGGTGGCCGCCGTGCCGGCCATGGCGCTGGCCAAGCTGTTCGGCACCGAGATCAAGACCCTGCTGTTCAATCCGCTCACCGTGGCCATCGCCTTTATCGTCGGCGGCTTCATCATCCTGTGGGCGGAAAGGCGCCAGCACAGCGTGCGCGTGCAAACACTGGATGAGATGCGCTGGCAGGACGCGCTCAAGGTCGGTCTGGCCCAGTGTCTAGCCCTGATTCCCGGTACCTCGCGCTCCGGCTCGACCATCATCGGCGGCATGTTCTTCGGCATCTCGCGCACCGCGGCCACCGAGTTCAGCTTCCTGCTCGGCATTCCGGTACTCGGCACCGCCTCGCTGTACAGCATCTACAAGCACTGGCATCTACTCAGCCGCGATGATCTGGCCCTGTTTGCCGCCGGCTTTATTGCCAGCTTCATCTTTGCCCTGATCGCCGTGCGCGCGCTGCTGCGCTTCCTGGTCAGTCATACCTTTATCGGCTTTGCCTGGTATCGAATCGCCTTTGGCGTGCTGGTGTTGGTCACCGCCTATTCCGGCTTGGTCAGCTGGGTAGACTGAAGCAGTAAGGGCGGCGCATAGGCCCGCTTCGCCCGGCCTGGCGGCGGCAGCGGCGCGTGCCATACTGCAGGCAGCCCGCCCCGCCAGTCAGCGCCATGCCTATCCTCCGCCCCGTTCTGCTCTTGCTGCTCTGCCTGACTGCCTACGCGGCGGCGCCGCTGCGTATGGTGGCCGACAACTCGCTCGCGCCGCCCATGGCGCGTTTCGATGCCGCGCGCAATACCTTACTGGACGGCATCGTGTTCGACTTCGGCAATGCGCTGGCCGCCGAGCTCGGGCGCCAGGTGCATTTCAAGGTAGTACCCACGCGGCGCACGCGCCTGCTGCTGCAGTCGGGCCAGGCCGATCTGCTCTGCTTCTATTCGCCGATCTGGTTGAACGAGGCTGAGTTGCCGGCCCAGCGCCGTTTCCTGTGGAGCCACGAGCTGGTACTCGACCGCGACGTGCTGCTGCAGCCGCGCAAAGCCAAGCCGGCCAGCAACCTGGATGATCTGCACGGCCTACGTATCGGCACTGTGCATGGCTATGTCTATCCAGTGCTGCAACCCCTGCAGGATGCTGGGCTGATCCAGCGTGACGACACGCATTCCATTGAAGCGAATCTGGCCAAGCTGCGCGCCGGGCGCCTGGATGCGGCGGTGGTCAACGAGGTCAACTTCCGCTATCTGCGCAAGCTCGATCCGGCCCTGGATGCCGAGCTGCAACAAACACTGACCTTGCACGAAGCCATGCTCGCCTGCGCCGTCTCGCGGCGCAGCGCCATCCCGTTTGCGCGGCTCGATGCGGCGATACGCACGCTGATCACGCGCGGCGACCTGGCCTGGATCTACCAGCGTTACCAATAGCCGCCCAGGCCGGCTATGCTGGCGCTCCTTTCCAGCCAAGGGTCCCATCATGCAGGATGCTAGAAAGCCGCTCAGCGGGGTCAAGGTGGTCGAGCTCGGCTCGCTGATCGCCGGCCCCTTCGCCACCCGCCTAATGGCCGATTTCGGCGCCGAGGTCAGCAAGATCGAACCGCCCGAGGGCGATCCACTGCGCCGCTGGCGCCGCCTGCACAATGGCACCTCGCTGTGGTGGTATGTGCAAAGCCGCGGCAAGCGCTGCATCACACTGAACCTGAAAGACCCCACTCACCTCGACAAGGCGCGTCAGATGATCGCTGCGGCCGACATCGTGGTGGAAAACCTGCGCCCCGGGGTGATGGAGAAACTCGGTCTGGGCTGGGATGTCTTGTCCGCACTCAATCCCAAGCTGGTCATGGTACGCATTTCGGGCTTTGGCCAGACCGGCCCTTACCGCGATCAGCCCGGCTTTGGGGCCGTGGGCGAAAGCATGGGTGGCCTGCGCTATGTGACTGGCTTCGCCGACCGGCCGCCAGTACGCACCGGCATCTCGATCGGCGATTCGATTGCCGCGTTGTATGCGGTGATGGGCGCACTGATGGCGCTGCGCCAGGTTGAGGTGAATGGCGGCAAGGGCCAGGTGGTGGATGTGGCGCTGTACGAGGCGGTGTTCGCCATGATGGAGAGCCTGGTGCCCGAGTACGATCACGATGGTTTCGTGCGCGAACGCAGCGGCAATATCATGCCCGGCATCACCCCTTCGAACACCCACAGCACGCGCGATGGTCAGCATGTGACCATAGGTGCGAATGGCGACGCCATCTTCCAGCGCCTGATGCGCGCGATGGGCCGTGCGGACCTGGCCGACGACCCCAACCTGGCCGACAATGCCGGCCGCGATGCACGCCGTAACGAGCTGTATGCGGCCATCGACCAGTGGGTGGCCGAACAGGACTATCCGGCCCTCATGCAAAGACTGGCGGAAGCCGAGGTGCCGGCTTCCAAGGTTTACTCGGTGGCGGATATGTTCGCCGACCCGCACTTCCAGGCACGCGAGATGTTCATCCCGCTAACCCTGCCCGATGGCAAGGTGATCCGCATGCCCGGCATCGTGCCCAAGCTGCTCGGCTAGCCGCACACACACTTGTCACCAAAGCGTCACGCCTTTTCGCCGCATGGCTGGCTATGCTGGAGCCTTGTCCCGCTCCCACTGCCATGCGCCTGCCCTACGACCACCTACCCGAACTGGCCCAGCTGGAACGCCTGATCAAGCTGGGTGCCGGGCGCCTGCATGTGCGCACGGTGACCGGGGTCGAGCTGAAGTCCTATCACCTGCCGGTACAGCTACTCAGCCTGGGCAGCACAGATCCCGCCGCGCCGGCCGTGGGCTTCTTTGGCGGCGTGCATGGGCTAGAGCGCATTGGCACCCAGGTGCTGCTGGCCTTCATCCACAATCTGCTCATGCGCCTGCAGTGGGACCCCCTGCTCGAGCACCAGTTGAGTCAGGTGCGCCTACTCTTCATGCCATTGGTCAACCCGGGCGGCATGCTGCGGCGCCAACGCGCAAACCCCCACGGCGTCGATCTGATGCGCAATGCGCCTTTGGATGCACATGAGCGACCGGCATGGCTGCTGGGTGGGCACAGGCTTGGGCGCTGGCTGCCCTGGTATCGCGGCCCGGCCGAGGCCGAGATGCAGGCCGAGAGCGCGGCGCTGTGCCAAGTAGTCGAGGAGGAGCTGCTCAGCCGCCCGCTATCGATTGCGCTCGACTGCCATTCCGGCTTCGGCCTGCGTGATCGCATCTGGTTTCCACTCGCAGGCAGCCGCCGCCCCATCGATATCCTGGGCGAGATCTACACGCTGAAAACCCTGTTCGATCAGGCCTATCCGCACCACCGCTATGTGTTCGAACCGCAGAGCCACCAATACCTGACCCATGGTGACCTGTGGGACCATCTGTATCTACAGTCGCGCCAGCACCCGGAGCGGCTATTCCTGCCGCTGACGCTGGAGATGGGTTCCTGGAATTGGGTGAAGAAGAACCCGCGCCAGCTGTTCTCCCGCCTCGGCATGTTCAATCCGGTCGCCCCGCACCGCCAGCAGCGCACCATGCGCACCCATCTGGCCTTCATGGAATTCCTGACCCGCCTGGCCGCCAGCGAGCAGCGCTGGCTGGCTGGCCGGCAGCGCAGCGCACGCCATCGCATGGATGCGATGCAGCTCTGGTATCGCAATGGCTGCTAAGCAGACACAGCGCTGGGTTCTGCTACGCGGACTGGGGCGCGAGGCGCGTCACTGGGGCGACTTTCCCGGCCGCCTGACCGAAGCGCTGGGCGAGGCGCGCGTGCTGACGCCTGATCTGCCTGGCAATGGCCAGCACTGGCAAGCGGCCAGCGCAACGCGCATCGAAGCGCAAACCACAGCGCTGCGCGCCGCACTGGGCACGGAGCTACAGGCCGGACCGGTCAATGTGATTGCCATCTCGCTGGGTGGCATGGTGGCGCTCGATTGGGCCAGCCGCTTTCCGACCGAGGTCGACCGCCTGGTACTGATCAGCACCAGCCTGGCCGGTCTTGCGCCGTTCTGGCAACGCCTGCGCTGGCAGCGTTACCCGGCTCTGCTGCAGCTACTGTTCCAGCCCGCTGCCACGCGCGAAGCCAGCATCCTGGCCCTGACCAGCAATCGCCCCGAGCGCGCCGCCCAGGTACTGGGCGACTGGCAGCGCTGGCAGGCCGAGGCACCGGTCAGCAGCCTCAATCTGCTACGTCAGCTCTGGGCTGCAGCACGCTTTCGCCCGCCCGCGCATTGGCCGTCCTGTCCGGGTCTGCTGCTGGCCAGCGCGCAGGACGGACTGGTCGACCCGCGCTGCTCGCAGGCCTTGGCCGTCGCTACCGGCTGGCCACTGGCACTGCACGCGCAAGCCGGCCATGACCTGCCGCTGGATGCGGCGGATTGGCTGGTGGAACAGATCGTGTTGTGGATCAACGAGGCGGCGCAGGAGGGCGCCTAGAACATGCCCTTGCGGTAGCCGGACAAGATGCGCGACCAGTATTCGCTGCGCCGCTCAGGGTTTTCCACCGGCTGCAGCCAGATCAGCTTGTCCGCGTCGCGCATGCCGGGCGGGTTTTCCAGGGTATTCGGTAGACCCTGCTGCTGGACCAGGTGCTGACCCACTTCGCGCGTCAGCATATGGTTGATCCAGGCTGAAGCCAGCGGCGACTTGCTGCCGCCCTTGAGTATCGCCCAGCAGTCCAGCCAGGCCAGTGCGCCCTCCTGCGGCAGCACATAGCCGACATCCTCGCCGGCCGCCTGCAAGGCCTTCAGCTGCTGGGTGCCGTAATTGCCAAAGGCCAGCGCCACCGGTTTGCGGCGAAACTGGCGCACCGCCTCCTCAGGCGAGCTGTACAGCAGCGGGCGGTTAGCACGCAGGGCGATCAGGCGCTGCACGACATTGCGGAATGCACTCTCCGACAGGCGAAACGGGTTCTTCTCGCCCGCCAGCAAGGCGGTCAGGCTGAAATTATGTGCGCTGCCCTCGTAGAGCAGGATGCGGCCACGGTATTGCAGATCCCATAGCGCAGCCATGGAAGTGGGCGCCTGCTTAACCAGCTTGCGGTTGTAGATGAGGCCCATTTCCGAATAGGTAAACGGCAGCGCATAGGTCTTATCGCCGTACACCAGGCCGGGAATGGCTGCGAGATCGCGAAAGCGGCGCAGCTGCTGGCGGGTATTGGGAATTGCCTCCAATGCCAGCGGTACGGCCAGCCCGCCCTGGATCAGGCGCTGCAGCTCGGCGGTATTGACCGCTACCACATCGAAATCCTGCCCGCCATTCGCGCTGGCTTTTTCCCACAACACATCATCGGTATTGACCTCGGTCAGCTCGACGCGCGCATCGAACTGCTGCTCGAAGTTGCGCACGATCTCGGGCGAGGTATAGCCGGGCCAGGACAGCACGCGCAGGGTTTCCGTCGCCGACAAAGGCAAAGCGCCCAGCACACACAGCGCCAGGCAGAGGAAACGCAAGGGCAGGGCAGACCAGCCAACTTTCAAGACAAACGACTTTCCTTGGCACGTAGCCGGCCGGTCCGAACCAGGCGGCGGGCTGTGGCCAATTGGGCAGGGAAGATAGCGAAATCCTGCCCCTAATGTAGACGAGCCGCACGATGCAAGCAAAGCAGCCGCGCACAGGAAGGCGCGGCCATTCGCGTGGCTTAGCCGCCCAGCATCTGCCGCTTCAGGCTCTTGTCGGCTGGTTTGTCGCCCAGCCAGATCTTCAGCAGCGCATTGTAGAAACTCGCCTCGGGCAGGGTATCGCCCAGTTTCTTACCATTCATGAAAATCTGCGTGCCACTGCCCGGCACCCAGTCCAGCGTGACCACATCCTTGGGCTTGATCGAGCGATAGGCGCCGAAAATCTGCCCGATCGCCAGCATCTGGTTGAACAGCTGCAGCTTCTCCTCGCTGCTGGAATTGTTATTGATGCCGTCCAGCAAAGCCTGGCTCAGCTGGTCCGAGCTGACCTCGCGCAACATGGTCAGGGTCACCCGCTTGGGGCCGGTCGCACTCAGTACCTCGGCCGTGCTGCCCTTCTTGTCACCTAGATAGAGCGCCGCGACATAGACCTTGAAAAAGGCCTTGGTACGTATGCCCGCGCCGTTCAGTTTCAACTCGCTATTGCCCACCTTGACCTGCTCATCGAGCGTCACACCGCCTACCTCGACCGCCGCAGCGCCGAGGCTGAATGCCAACAGACCACCCATGACCAGCCACTTCTTGATGCTATTTCCCATCTGCTTGTGCTCTCCACCCTGCATGCCCAAAACCCATCGTCGCCTTGTGCAGGCTGACGCCATCTATCCGGCCGCAACCGAATATTTGCTCTAGGCTAACCGAGCCGAGCAGGACAACACAAGCAAGCGCTTGGCGGATGTATTTCCCACGGCAAAATCCAGGGCTCGACTGTCGGCCATGCACAACAGGGCGGTAAAAAAGGAGGCCCCAGGCCTCCTTTTATCCGCAAGCGCGCAGCCGACTAGCGCGGCGTGCATAGCTGGCCGGTATACGTGCCCCATTTGCCGCTGCCGATATAGTCGCCAAACGCGTAGATATGGCCAGTGGCACGCTGATAACGCCCAGTGCCACCGACGATGATGGCCTGCTCGGTGGAGCCCTTGGCGCTCATGGTGCCGGCATCGGCACTGTAGATATCACCCTGCGCGGTCTTGATCACCGTACGCCCGGTAAACATCTGCCGGGTTTGCGGGAGCGGCATATCGGAGGGCAGCGGTGGCGCATCTTTCTCATTCAGCACGCCTGGCGTAGTGGTATGTCCCTGATCGAGACCGAACACCGACTCCATGGTCAGGCCGGAAAAGCCATTGCCCAGCCCCAGGGCCTGGGTCTTGAAACAGGTGCCGGGCACGCGCTGTGCGCCCAGATAGGCATTGCCCGGGTAGGCTTTCACCACCTGGCAATCGGCATCTGGGGTGAGCTGAATCAGGCCGAATACTGGGCGGCAGGTTTCGGCAGCCAGGGCAGGGATAGCGAGCAGCAGGGAACAAGCAATCAGCGAGGTTTTCATGATGTCACCATGGGCGAGAAAGAAGTCGGCAGACTGCCGCAAGCGTCAGGGTGAAACATCCTTCAAACAGGGTAGGCAAAATGCGCCCCAACACCCTTGCAGCCCGCGAAAGCCAACCTGCCGCACAGGTGCATGATTCAAGGCAAAAAGTGCCAGCCCGGCCAGTGAAACAGCGCACGCATGCCAGGGGCCGCGCCGCCCAACGGTAGGCGGATTGACGCAAGAATCCACCCTGCTAAGTGCAAGCGAGCGGCGCTTTCTGCTCAGCGGACATGGCAAAACCGCCCGGCTTGGGCTTAGATGATGGCATGCCCTAGCGGAGTCGCTCACCATGCAATTTGACGAAGTCCAAGCCCAGCATTTCAGCTCGCTGTCGCGCACCCCTTTCCCTCACGTATTGATTGAACGTGCCTTACAGCAGATCGCCGGCGGCGACGCGAATGGCGCCCAGTTCCGCAAGGATGTGCTGGCTGCGGCCGGCTGGCCGCACAGCGGTCTGGTCACTTTCGGCAAGTATCCGGACCAGGCCGCCGCCGCGCTGAATCGCATCCGCCTGGTGCTTCAGGAAAGCGAGGACCCGGCCACCATCCTGGCCAAGCTGCGCCAGCAATCCTAAGGCTGTCCGTACTTGCCGGCTGCCTACCCGGGCAGCCAGGCAAATAAAAACAAATACTTAGCAACACAGTAGGAATTTCTGTGTTAGAGTGCGGGCTCTGTCGGGTTCCAGCCCGGCAGATCACCTTATACAGTTCTCAAGCTTTTCGTCCCTTCGGTAGTCCTTTCGCCCCGCGCGAGTTCTCCTCCTTACGATATCAAGCTTGCCGCGGAACCCGCACCAGCGTGCGTTGTCTCTGCTTACTGTCTGAGGCTTTACGCCAAGACAAGGCTTATGCGCGAGCAGTGCGCTTTCCGGTTTTGTCCTGGCACCCTAGACCACGGCATGGCAGACCCATGCCAGCGGCGCATGTCATGGCGCAATCGACTGCTGCGGCCCTTCAGGGGTCGGCGTTGTGCCACTTTTGCCGATAGCCCGGAACGGGCAGGATGACGCTCGACCTCAATGGTCCGGCTGCGCCCATCGGCCACGAAGCACTAGCACCGCAAAGAAAAATAATTAAAGGAAACACCATGATTATTCGAGACCTGAAAGCAGGCGACCATTTCACCCAGGAAATCCGCGGTGAACAGATCCAGTTCAAGGTACTGGCCGTCGAGACCATCGGCCGCCAAGTGCAAGTCGAACTGGAATCGCGCCTTGGTCGCGCCAGCGCTCGCTATATGGGCCACGCCTACCTGCCCGGTACGCGTAGCCGCAATGGCCGCGCCAGCAGCTTGAACTGATCCTGCCTCGCTGGCAGACGTAAAAAAGCCGCCCTGCATGCAGGGCGGCTTTTCTTTTATTGCTGCGCTCGCTTACTTCAGGCCGAGCAGCAGTTCCTTCTCCATCTTTTCCAGTGGATGGTCACCCATCAAACGTCGTACCAGCTTGCCGTTCTTGAAGGTCAGCGTGGCGGGCAAGCCGGTAATACCCTGAGCGCGGATATAGGCATCGTCCTGCATGCTCAGCCAGGGCTGCCAAGTCGCGCGCCACGTAGCGACCTTGCCGGCATAACGCTTGGCCAGCTGGTCGATTTTCGGGTTGGCACGCGTGCAGTAGGGGCAGGCTGGGTCGAAGGAAGTCAGCTGCACCATGACAAAGCCCTTCGATTCCGCAATGCGGCTCGGCAAATCGTCGCTGGCCACCAATTCGACTTCCTCGTTCAGCGTATCGCTCTGCGCGGTTTGCGAGCCATTCGACTGGGGCACACCCACCGGCGGCTTGCGATTGGCGGTCACCTGCTGCCAGGGTGAGGCATCAATGACCGTACCTTCGACCACCTTCACCACCGA
Source organism: Chitinimonas taiwanensis DSM 18899 (assembly GCF_900119825.1). Taxonomy (GTDB): domain Bacteria; phylum Pseudomonadota; class Gammaproteobacteria; order Burkholderiales; family Chitinimonadaceae; genus Chitinimonas; species Chitinimonas taiwanensis. The sequence goes on from NZ_FPKR01000001.1 coordinate 122,130, forward strand.
CACGAAGCGTCCGGCATAGCGGCCCACGCCGAACAGCGCCATGCTGTTCTTCTTGAAGCCGACCACATAGGTACCGTTATCGGGCAGGCCGTAGGACAGCCGCTCGCTCGGGTCGACCATCTTTTCCCATTCGCTGCCATCGTCGGCCGCATCGCAGGGCGCTTCGCACAGCATAAGGCGTTCGAAGCCGTTTTCGGCCAGCCAGGCCTCGTAATGCTTGGTGATCAGCAGCGGGCTGTCATCGGTGCGATGCGAAAAGCGCACCATGGTGACCTTGCCCTCCATCGGCACGCTATAGGGCGATACCCAGCCATCGTCCGGGTGGCGGCGCGGCACGCTGACCGGCATACGCACGCGTTCCATCGGGTTGTACACACGCCCGTCCAGGGTGGATTTCGGATACTGGAGCAGACCGAGCGGTAGTACCGTGCTGTCACCACCACTGCCTTCACCGGGGTTCAGCTCCTTGGCCGGCGTACTATCGCCCATGCTAGGCAGATTGGACGACAGGCGCTTGATATCGTCGACCGCACCATTGATCTTGTCGAGCAGGCCGGCCTGGGCCGGGATGCACAGGGCGCTGGCCAGCAGCAGGGCGAGGGGAGCAAGGCGTTGCAACATGATTCCTCCAGGGGATAAGTCTTCAGCTATTCACATCCGCCAGGAATATTAGAATCATTTAATATCAATGACTTGGCGGAATTTGTTGCGCTTTTTATCATGACGAGGATGCATTTGGCATGTCTTTATTGCCAATTCAACCGCGATACAACGCCCTCCAGGCCAGATTCCTGCGCAACTAGCCGCCATGGCGGAGCGGATTGCATTACCATCGGCGCAAACTCTTGCCGGACCTGACGATGAGCAATAAACCGAAACCTTTTTCCATGATTCGCGAGTTCCACCTGGCCGACTGGATCACGCTGTCGAATGCCTTTTGCGGTGTGGGTGCGCTGTTCGCGGTGATGACCTATCTGCAGACCCAGGAAGTGCTGCACCTGTACTTTGCCTGCGGCCTGATTCCGCTGGCGCTGATCTTCGATGTGCTGGATGGCCGGGTCGCACGCTGGCGCCAGAAATCCTCAGCCATGGGGCGCGAGCTCGATTCGCTGGCCGATGTGATCTCCTTTGGCGTGGCGCCCGCCGTGATTGCCTATGGCTGCGGCATGCAGGGCCTGTTCGACCGCATCGTGCTGCTGTTCTTCGTGGCTGCCGGCGTGTCGCGCCTGGCGCGCTATAACGTGACGGCCGAAAAGATGAGCGACGACAGCGGCAAGGTCAGCTACTTCGAAGGCACGCCGATCCCAACCTCGCTCTTGCTGGTAGCGGTGCTGGCGGTCGCGGTCTACGACGGCGCGATTGGCAAGCAGCTGTGGTTCGGCGTGTACGAAATCGGCGGCTTCCGCTTCCACCCGCTGGTGCTGATGTTTGCGATATCGGGTTCGCTGATGATCAGCCGCATCCGTATTCCCAAGCTGTAAGGCACACACGCCCAATAAAAAAGCCCACCGCATGGTGGGCTTTTTTTTGCATCGCACGGCCTCAGGCGTTGTAGGCCAGGTTCGGCGCCAGATCGCGCTCGGCCTGCTCGACACTGACCCCGCGCCGCGCTGCATAGTCCTCGATCTGATCCTTATCGAGCTTGCCCACTGCGAAGTACTGCGCGTCCGGGTGGCTGAAGTAGAGGCCACTGACCGCGGCGGTGGGCAGCATCGCATAGCCCTCGGTCAGGCTCATGCCGATGGACTCGGCATCCAGCACGCGGAACAGATCGGTCTTGGTGGTGTGGTCGGGGCAGGCAGGGTAGCCCGGCGCCGGGCGGATGCCGCGGTAGCGCTCCTCGGTCAGGTCGTCCACGCTCAAGCCCGCTTCATCCACATAGCCCCACAGCTCGCGCCGCACCTTGGCGTGCATGAGTTCGGCAAACGCCTCGGCCAGGCGGTCGGCCAGGGCCTTGACCATGATGGCGCTGTAATCGTCATTGGCATCTTCAAACGCTTTGACATGCGGTTCGATATCGATGCCGCCGGTGACTGCGAACAGGCCCACATAGTCGGGCTTGCCGCTGGCCTTGGGCGCCACGAAATCGGCCAGGCACCAGTTCGGTTTGCCTTCGGCCTTGCGGTTTTGCTGGCGCAGGCAGTGCATGGCCATCAGTTTCTCGCCGCTGGCGGGGTCGTAGAGCTCGATATCGTCACCCACGCTGGCGGCCGGGAACAGGCCAACCACGCCATTCGCGCGCACCCAGTTGCCGGCAATCATGCGCTGGAGCATGGCCTGGCCATCGGCAAACAGCGCGCGTGCCGATTCACCCACCACCTCGTCATCAAGAATACGTGGGTACTTGCCGAACAACTCCCAGGCATTGAAGAAGGGGCTCCAGTCGATGAACTCGGCAATCTCGGCCAGCGGATAGTTTTCGAACTTGATCACACCGAGCTGCTTGGGCTTGGGCGGTGTGTAGCTGGCCCAATCGGCCTGGAAGCCATTCGCACGCGCATCGGCCAGCTTGAGCAGATCGAGCTTGGCGCGGTTGGCGTGGATGGTGCGGATGTTCTCGTATTCGCTGGCGATGCCGGCCACATAGTCGGCGCGCAGGTCTTCCGAGAGCAGATTCGAGCACACGCCCACCGCGCGCGAGGCATCAGGCACATAGATGACCGGCTCAGCGTAATTGGGTGCGATCTTGACCGCGGTATGCACTTTGGAGGTGGTGGCGCCGCCAATCAGCAACGGAATCGTGAAGCCCTGGCGCTGCATTTCCTTGGCCACATGGGCCATTTCCTCCAGCGAGGGCGTGATCAGGCCCGACAGGCCGATGATGTCGGCGCCGAATTCGCGCGCGGTATCGAGGATCTTCTGCGCGGGCACCATCACGCCAAGGTCGATCACTTCGTAGTTATTGCAGCGCAGCACCACGCCGACAATGTTCTTGCCGATATCGTGCACATCGCCCTTCACCGTGGCCATCACGATGCGGCCCTTGGCAGCCGAGTCGACAGTGCCGAGGCGGACCTTCTCTTCCTCGATAAACGGTTCGAGATAGGCAACTGCCGCCTTCATCACCCGTGCCGATTTCACCACCTGGGGCAGGAACATCTTGCCCGAGCCGAACAGGTCGCCGACATGGTTCATGCCATTCATCAGCGGGCCTTCGATCACATGGATAGGGCGCGGCAGACTCTGGCGGGCTTCCTCGGTGTCTTCGATGATATAGGTGGTAATGCCTTTCACCAGCGCATGGGTGATGCGCTCCTGCAAGCTGCCCTGACGCCAACTCAGGTCTTCGCCCTTCTGCGCATTCGCGTCGCCCTTGAAGCGCTCGGCCAGGGCAATCAGCGCCTCGGTGGTATCGGCGCCATCGGCGCGCGTGCGATTGAGCACCACGTCTTCGATCGCATCGCGCAGCTCGACTGGCACCTCTTCATACACTTCCAGCGCACCGGCATTCACGATGCCCATGCTCATGCCCTGCTGAATCGCGTGGTAGAGGAAGACCGCGTGGATCGCCTCACGCACCTTGTTATTGCCGCGGAAGCTGAAGCTGACATTCGACACACCGCCGGAAATCTTGGCATGCGGCAGATGGCGCTTGATCCAGCCGGTCGCCTCGATGAAGTCGAGGCCGTACTTGGCGTGCTCCTCGATGCCGGTGGCCACCGCGAAGATATTCGGGTCGAAGATGATGTCCGAGGGGTCGAAGCCGACCTCGTCCACCAGAATCCGATAGCTCTTCTCGCAGATCTCGATCTTGCGCGCGAAGGTATCGGCCTGACCGACCTCGTCAAAGGCCATCACAATGACCGCCGCGCCATAGCGCTTGCACAGCCGGGCATGCTTGATGAACTCGGGTATGCCCTCCTTCATCGAGATCGAGTTGACGATGGGCTTGCCCTGCACGCACTTGAGGCCGGCCTCAATCACGCTCCACTTCGAGGAGTCGATCATCACCGGCACGCGCGAGATATCGGGCTCGGACGCGATCAGGTTCAGGAAGGTGACCATGGCCTTCTCGGCGTCCAGCATGCCTTCATCCATGTTCACGTCGATGACCTGGGCGCCGGCCACCACCTGCTGGCGCGCCACTTCCAGCGCAGCCGGGTAGTCGCCGGCCAGGATCAGCTTGGCGAAGGCGCGCGAGCCGGTCACATTGGTGCGCTCACCCACGTTCACAAACAGATCACTGTCACCGATATTGAAGGGTTCAAGGCCCGACAGACGCTGCTTGGGCTCGATCTCGGGCAGGGCGCGCGGCGCAAGGCCAGTCAGCGCCGCGCTCATGGCCGCGATATGTTCGGGCGTGGTGCCGCAGCAGCCGCCGACGATATTGACCAGGCCCGACTCAGCCCATTCACGCACCTGCACCGCCATCACCTCGGGGCTTAGGTCGTAGCCGCCAAACGCATTCGGCAGGCCAGCATTGGCGTGCACCGAGACGAAGCTCTCCGACACGCGCGCGATTTCTTCCACATAGGGGCGCAAGAGATCCGGCCCCAGCGCGCAGTTCAGGCCATAGCTGACCGCATCGGCATGGCGCAGCGAGTTGTAGAAGGCCTCAGTGGTCTGGCCAGTCAGCGTGCGGCCGGACTGGTCGGTGATGGTGCCCGAGATCATGATCGGCAGGCGCTCGATCTCGGGGTGCTCATCGAAGTATTTATGGATGGCGAACACCGCCGCCTTGGCATTCAAGGTGTCGAAGATGGTTTCGACCAGCAGCAAGTCGGCACCGCCAAGCACCAGGCCGTCGATGGCCTCGGTATAGCTTTCCACCAGTTGGTCGAAGCTCACATTGCGATAGCCCGGATCGTTCACATCGGGGCTGATCGAGCAGGTGCGGTTGGTGGGGCCGAGCACACCGGCACAGAAGCGTGGCTTGTCTGGCGTCCTGGCGGTCTGCGCCACGCACAAGTCCTTCACCAGGCGCGCCGCGGCCACGTTCAGCTCATGCACCAGGCCTTGCATATCGTAATCGGCCATGGCAATGCTGGTGGCGTTGAAGCTATTGGTCTCGATGATGTCGGCGCCGGCATCGAGATAGGCCTGGTGGATGCCGGCGATGATGGCGGGCTGGGTCAACACCAGCAGGTCGTTATTGCCCTTCAGATCACTCGGCCAGTCCTTGAAACGCTCGCCACGGTAGTCCATCTCGCCCAGCGCATGGCGCTGAATCATAGTGCCCATGCCACCGTCCAGCATCAGGATGCGGTTTTTGAGCAGGGCTTCGATCTGTGTGCGGCGCGTGGTCATGGCAAGTGGCTGATATTGCGAGGGAAAGGGGCGAATTTTAGCACGCACTGATGCCGCGCCTTGGCCAAAGGCGATCTATGTATATGAACAGTATTAATACAGTGAGGCGTGAGGCGTGAGGCGTGAGGCGTGAGGCGTGAGGCGTGAGGCGTGAGGCGTGAGGCGTGAGGCGTGAGGCGTGAGGCGTGAGGCGGATTCAGTGTGGTGGTCCTCCCCAGAACCACGCAAGTCCTGCGTGCGGCGCAGCTGCACTCCGACATCGACACCTCACCCCCAACGCCGCACGCCTTACAACGTCCCTACTCGCCGCCGATCTCGCGTTCCAGATCCAGTTCCTGAATCTTGCGCGTCAGGGTATTGCGCCCGAGGCCCAGACGTTCGGCCGCCTCGATGCGCTTGCCGCCGGTGGCTGCCAGCGCGCGCAGGATCAGCGTGCGTTCGAACTGATGGGTGAGTTCTTCGATAAAGCCGCGCTCGCCACCGCGCAGGCGACGGTCAGCCTCGCCGGCCAGCTGGGCGGCCCAATCGCCGCCACCGCTGCTCTGCGCGCTTTCGCCCTTCAATTCAGGCGGCAGATCCGCCGGGCCCACCGCCTGGCCGGGTGCCATCACGGTGATCCAGTGGCACAGGTTCTCCAGCTGACGCACATTGCCGGGGAATTCGAAGCCGGCCAGCACACGCATCGCGTCCTCGGTCAGCCGTTTAACCTCCACCCCCAGTTCGCGCGCTGACTTGGCCAGGAAGTGGCGCGCCAGCACCGGGATATCCTCGCGCCGTTCGCGCAGGGCTGGCAGGCGCAGGCGGATCACGTTGAGGCGATGGAACAGATCCTCGCGGAACAGGCCATTTTTGACCCGATCTTCCAGCGCCTGGTGGGTGGCGGCAATCACGCGCACATTGGCCTTGATCGGCGCATGGCCGCCCACGCGGTAGAAATAACCATCGCTGAGCACTCGCAATAAACGCGTCTGCAGCTCGGCCGGCATATCGCCGATTTCATCCAGGAAGAGCGTGCCGCCCTCGGCCTGTTCGAAGCGGCCGGTGCGCTGGTTCTGCGCGCCGGTGAATGAGCCGCGCTCATGGCCGAACAGCTCGCTCTCGAGCAGATCCTTGGGGATGGCCGCAGTATTGATGGCCACAAACGGTTTGCCCGAGCGTGGGCTGTGGCGATGCAGCGCACGCGCGACCAGTTCCTTACCCGCCCCCGATTCGCCGGTAATCATCACCGTGGCAGCGCTCTGACTAAGCCGGCCAATCGCGCGGAACACCTCCTGCATGGCCGGCGCCTGACCGAGAATCTCGGGCGCTTCCTCAAGCGGCGCCTCGATCACCTCTTGCTTGAGGCTCTCGTCCATGGCGCGGCGGATCAGCTCGACTGCGTGGTCGACATCAAACGGCTTGGGCAGGTATTCGAAGGCCCCGCCCTGGAAGGCCGCCACCGCGCTTTCCAGATCGGAATGGGCAGTCATGATGATGACCGGCAGGCGCGGGAAGCGCTCCTTGAGCTGGCCGAGCAGGTCGAGGCCCGACTCACCCGGCATGCGGATATCGCTGACCACCACGGCCGGGGTTTCGCGCTTAAGGGCGTCGAGCGCTTCCGCCGCGGCGCTGAAGGCGTGAAAGGCAATGCCCTCGCGGGCCAGCGCCTTTTCGAATACCCAGCGGATGGAGCGGTCGTCGTCGATGATCCAGACAGGTTTCATGGGTGGGGTCTTCGGGTTATTTGCTGCCGTCTAGCGGCGACCAGCCATTGAGCGGCAGGGTGATCGTGAAACTGGTGCGGCCCGGTTCGCTCTCGAAGGCGATGGTGCCGTTGTGTTGCTGAATAAAGGTGTGCGCGAGATGCAGACCGATGCCGGTGCCACCCGGCCGGGCCGATACCAGCGGGTAGAACAGCGTCTCGCGGATCTGCTCGGGAATGCCGGGGCCGTTATCGGTGATTTCCAGCGTGAGGCCGAGTGGGAAGCGGCGCCGGTTCAGGGTGACCTGACGCGCGATGCGGGTCTTCAGCACGATCTGGCCCGCGCCGTGCATGGCTTGGGCGGCATTGCGCACGATATTGAGCACGGCCTGGATCAGCTGCTCCTTGTCGCCATACAGATCGGGCGCACTGGTGTCGTAATCGCGCCGTACCGCCAGGCCATTCGGGAACTCGGCCAACAGCACGCTGCGCACACGCTCCAGCACCTCGTGGATATTGACCTCACCCAGCTGCGGCAGCCGGTGCGGGGTCAGCAGACGGTCGAGCAGGCTTTGCAGGCGGTCGGCCTCGTCGACGATCACCTGCGTGTATTCCTTCAGCGCGGGGTCAGGCAGCTCCTTCTTCAGGAGCTGGGCCGCACCGCGTATGCCGCCGAGCGGATTCTTGATCTCGTGCGCCAGATTGCGGATCAGCTGGCGGTTGGCCAGCTGCTGGGCGGCCAGGCGTTCTTCATTGGCGATCTTGCGTTGCTGGTCGGTCTGGCGGAACTCCAGCACCGTCAGCGCCGGCGCCTCGATCTCGCGCACGGTGAAGCCGACATGAATGGTATTGCCCAGGCGCACCGCCAGCGCCACATCGTGCTCGGTCACGCTGGCATTCTGCTTTTCCGCCGCATCCAGCGCCGCCAGGATCTCGGCCGGCTCGGAAAAACAGGCCGACAGCGGGCGACCTATGGTTTCGCGCGCCGACAGCTCGAACAGGGTCTCTGCCGCCGGATTCAGGTGGCGCACCGTGCGCGCGCCATCCAGCACGATGACCGCGGTTTCGATTAATTCCAGTCCGGCAAAGGCGGGATGAGACATGGGCGCGCCGCTAGCTAAGTTAAACCCGCTTGTAGCAAATAGCGGGCCACTACCAGAGCATGCAGACCAGTGCTTATAAATCAGCCACTTGGCGGCCTTGCGCCGAGATTGGGCCGGCATGCTCCGCTTCAGGGCATGCGAATGGCGCATGCATGCACCATCTTAGTGCATTTCTGCAGCAGGGCGGTGATGGCGCTGGCGCCTTAGTTGATGCGCGCGATTTCCTTTTGCAGGATCTCGATATTCTTCTCGTGGAACAGCGCCTTTTCGCGCAGCTTGGCATCCTGCGGCGCGCTGCTCAGGCGCTGGCGGCTATCGGCCAGCAGCTTCTGCTCACTGGCCATCTCGTCCATCAGAATCTGGCGACGGCCCTGGTCGCGGTTCTTCTGCGTGCCGCTGTCCACGCGCGGAAAGCTGGCTGGGGTGGGGGTCTGCGAGGCGCGCGGCTTGCTGCCGCCCGCATGGCTGCGCGGGGCCGGGATGCTGTCCGGCACTGGATCGAGCGCCATGCGCTTGGCGCCCTTGATCGGGATATTCGAATAGGTGACCTGGCCGTCCTTATCGACGTGCTTGTAGATCTCCGCAAAGGCGGGCAGGGCAAGACAGGCGATCAGGAGTGGGCGCAGCAGCATGACAATGGCGTGAAATTCAGATTGCGGGCATCTTAACATGGCTAAGTGACTGCTTTTTCAGACCATCGCAATGGCTTGCGGTTCGCCCGGCCACGCATTCGCTACAATCGGCGCCCATGGCCAAACAGATACTGTTGATTGAAGACGAGGCGGCAATTGCCGACAGCGTCGTGTATGCACTCGAGCGCGAGGGTTATGCGGTGCGCTGGCATACGCTGGGGCGCGCCGGGCTGGCCGATTTCGCCCAGATGGGCGCCGATCTGCTGATTCTCGATGTCGGCCTGCCCGACCAGAGCGGCTTCGATGTCTGCCGCAGCGTGCGCCAGAGCTCGGCCGTGCCCATCCTGTTCCTGAGCGCACGCGCCGAAGAGATCGACCGGGTGGTCGGCTTCGAACTCGGGGCCGACGACTATGTGCCCAAGCCCTTCAGCCCGCGCGAGCTGGTGGCGCGCGTGCGCGCGATACTGCGTCGCGGCCAGCCGGCGCCCGCAGCGGGCCATGTGCTCAAGCACGATACCGTGCGCGCGCAGATCAGCCTGCAGGGCCGCCCGCTCGAGCTGACCCGTTACGAATACCGGCTGCTGGCCGCCCTGATGGCCGAACCCGAACGCGTGTTCAGCCGTGCCCAGCTGATGGACCGCGCCTGGGATGAGCCGGAAGCCAGCTTCGAGCGCACTGTGGATGCCCATATCAAGAGCTTGCGCGCCAAGCTGCGCGAGCGCGATCCGCTGTTTGACCCGATCCGCACCCATCGCGGCCTCGGTTACAGCTTCAGCTGGCACAAGCCATGAGAATCGGCGTCCGCATCTTCCTCGGCTATTTCCTGGTGGTGGGCCTGGCCGCCTTTTTCCTGCTCGATACCGCGCGCGACAAGCTGGAACCGGCGTTGCGCCAGTCGATGGAAGACACGCTGGTCGACACCGCCAATCTGCTGGCCGAATTCGTCCAGCCGGAGCTCGCTGCCGGCACGGTGGCGAACGGCGCCTTCGCCGCCAAGCTGGAAGCCTTTGCCGCGCGGCGCCTGAATGCCTCGATCTGGGGCATACGCAAGGACACGCCGAACCACCGCATCTACGTGACCGATGCGCGTGGCATCGTGCTCTACGACTCGAATCACCTGGCGCTCGGCCAGGACTATTCGCGCTGGAACGATGTCTACCGCACCCTGCGCGGCCAGTACGGCGCGCGTACCAGCCGTGGCGATGAGTCCAAGCCGGAAACCTCGGTCATGTATGTGGCGGCGCCCGTGTATGCAAGCGGCGGCAAGCTGATCGGGGTGGTGACGGTGGCCAAGCCCTCGCGCAGCGTCGAACCCTTCTTCGAGCAGGCTTTCGGCGGCCTGGCGCGCGCGGGCGTGGTGGTACTGGTGGCCGGGCTGCTGATCGGCGTGCTGCTGTCCTGGTGGCTGACCCGCTCCCTGAGCAAGCTGGTCCAGTATGCGAGCGCGGTAGGCCGCGGCGAGCGTGCCGCCTTGCCCGAACTCGGTGGCGGCGAGGTGGGCCTCTTGGGCAGTGCGCTCGAACGTATGCGCGTGCAGCTGGAGGGCAAGCAGTATGTCGAACACTATGTGCACAGCCTGACCCACGAGCTGAAAAGCCCGCTGGCTGGCATACGCGGCGCGGCCGAGCTGATCGCGCCCGATATGCCGGCCGAGCAGCAGGCGCGCTTCCTGGCCAATATCCGCCGCGAATCAGCGCGCATGACCGAGATCATCGACCGCCTGCTCGAGCTGGCCCGCCTGGAAAGCCGTAGCGCACCGCCCGAGCTGCAGCAGATCGAGGTGGCCAGCCTGCTGAGCAAGCTGGCGGACAGCCGTGCCGATCTGGCCGCCCAGCGCCGCGTGCAGATCGTCTGCGAGGGTGCCGAGGGCCTGCGCCTGCAGGCCGAACCCTTCCTGCTCCAGCAAGCGCTGGGCAATCTGCTCGACAATGCGCTGGCTTTTGCCCCGCCCGATAGCCGCATCACCCTGGCCGCCCAGGTGCAGGCCGGCCAGCTGCAGCTGAGCGTGCATGATCAGGGCCCTGGCCTGCCCGACTATGCGCTGGGACGGGTGTTCGAGCGCTTTTACTCGCTGCCACGCCCGGACGGTGCGCCGAAGTCCACCGGCCTGGGCCTGCCCTTCGTGCGCGAAGTGGCCAGCCTGCATGGCGGCCAGGCCGAGCTGATCAACCACCCTGCGGGCGGCGCGCTGGCGCGGCTCACCCTGCCGGTCTAAGCCATGCTCTTCCTGCTCAAGAAACTCGTCGCCAAGCTGCTGCTGCCACCCACCCTGCCCCTGCTGCTGGCGCTGGCCGGCCTGTTGGCGCTCAAACGCTGGCCGCGCGCCGGGCGATGCCTGATCGCACTCGGCCTGTTCGGCTTATGGCTATTCAGCACGCCGGTCAGCGTGGATTGGCTGGCGCGCCAGCTGGAAACCGCCCGGCCGCCCAGCGCGGCCGAACTCGCCTCGGCCCAGGCCATCGTGGTGCTGGCCGGCGGCAAGGAGCGCTATGCGCCCGAATACGGCGGCAATAGTCCGAACCAGATCAGCCTGGGCCGACTGCGCTATGGCGCGCGCCTGGCACGCCAGACCGGCCTGCCGCTGCTGCTGACCGGCGGCGCGCCATCCGGCGGTCGACCAGAGGCGACGCTGATGGCCGAGGCGCTGCAGCTGGATTTCGGTCTGCAGGCGCGCTGGGTGGAAAGCGCCTCGCTCGACACCCACGACAATGCACGCTTCAGTGCCGCACTGCTCAGGCAAGCCGGCGTGCACCGCATCGTGTTGGTCAGCGATGCCAGCCACCTGCCGCGCGCACGCTACGAATTCGAACGCGCCGGCCTAAGCGTGATCGACGGCCCGACCCGCTACCTGGGCGGCAATGGCGAACAGCGCTACAGCTGGCTACCGAACGGCAACGCCGCCCAGACCGGCCACCAGATCGCCCACGAGTGGCTGGGGCGCCTGGCACAGCAACTACGCACGCCTATTTGACAGAGATACCGATGCTCTAGCTAAGCGCAGCATGCCTTGCCAAGTGCGACGGACTGGCCTTGCCCCACCGCACTCGCAAGATGTTCATTACAGCCCGGTCGTTAATATTAACGCCTTATGCCAACAGCACATTTATGCCATGGTCGTCAGCGAATACCCATGAGAAAATTTGCAGCTCGATAAAAATCCAAGCTCAATAAACCATCAGGACCTAATCAAAGTCATGGAAATTTTAAATATTTTATTCGTTGTCGCCATACTACTCTACTCCAGTTATAGCGCCATCACTTACATTTCCCGTCGCAGGCAAAACAAGTCCCAATTACGAGATTTCCACGCAAAGAGCCAACCAACTCGCAAACTAAGCGAGGAAGAACATGCACTGGTTCAACCATTTCTGGTCAGTCCATCGCACCCCAATAAACCAGCCCAATTAAAAGATCAAAACGTTTACCTGCTGGAGGGCGAATTTATCAGCCATGGCATCAGTTACGGAAACGGTGCCAAAACGCTGCACGACACAATAGCTGGGGTAGACGTTCTTCTTCCCTATGATGCGCGCAGTTTCATCGGTCGCTTCACCAGCGCAGAAGTTGTATTTACTGATAAATATGCAATTGTTATCTCCATTGAGGACCATTTCAATTTGGCAGAGGGGAAAAAGCGTCTCCACGCGCAGCAAGTAAGCCATCAGCAATGGGAGTATGGCGAGGAGGGGCAAATCGCCGATATGGAAAATTCCACGCTTACCGAAAGAAATATTCTGGGCGGTGGGGGCGCCGAGCTTGCCAAAGAAATGCGGCAAGTGCGCATACTTTCACAGCGTGAGGAAACAAACTCAGAGATTATCGCGCGCAAAACCCCTGGCTTTGGCATCATTGCTTCCCTCCTTCTACTGTGCGCTTATGCTGCATTAATATATGGTGCAACAAATGGCTCGGAGATGCTATGGCTTGCCGTTAGCAGCATATTTACCATCGTTGCGATTTACCTCATCTGGCGACCGCGCGTAGCGTCTAAGCCAGAAAAGGTAAATGAGGTGGAAGGAACCTTAAACTTGGTTCAGATACAGGACCCAGCCAATACCGCCCTCGTGCATACGCAGTTATTCCTAGGGGATAAAATCCCCTTGCAACTACCGGACTCCTGGCTAGCGCATATTCGTTTGGCACCTGATAGCGTGGTCAAACTGGCCTTGCGGGTCTCAGACTATTCCGTGCTTAGCTTCAATAAGACATTTTCGGTTGATAATGAAGTACGCCGTTTTCCCCTGATTTTCTGGGGGAAACATCTGACGATTGCAATCGTTGGCGCAGGCATGGTCTTATTCATGATTTTTGTAAATGACGAGATAAAGTCAGATATTACGCAAGTACAGTCCGTTCTTGCTTCAAACAAGCAATATCAATCTGATTCTGCGAGCAATACGCTTAAGCATCCACCGACACTGGGTTCAATGGTTGAACTGAATACCCAGGTGCGCTGCACAGTGGACGATAGCCTCAATCAACAGCCAGGCGAGATCAATTGCGGCAAGCTACGTTGGGGTGGCAGGGCGCTAGCGCCCCGCACGGTTAGCGTCGATGCCGCGCTATTGGCTTTTTACGATGGCAGCGCCATACAGTCAGAGAAGAATCACCAAGCCAGCCTGATGCTACAAATGCGCCAGATGAGCTTAAGCGGGCGCTATGACCCTTATGTCGCCCCCCCCAGCATTTACAACATCACCAATCTGAGTGCGCTGGTGATCGGCATTGAGGAACAGTGTGCAGCCAACAAATCTGCGCTGCAGGAAGCTTGTAGCAAGCTCAAGAACTTGATGGGTGAGGAGCTGGTCGTTGATGCGAGTAATGAAGCCATAGGTTGGGAAAAGCTACTGGCGCAGTCGATCAAAGATGCCGCCAGCGGTGAGCATATTGCGTTACTCAGAGAGTCGACCTTGATTTCCTTAAGGTCAGCAGCACGCAGCATCGCAGAAGCGCAAATTCATGACAGCTATAAGCAGGCATTTCTGCAGCTGCAGCAAGGTCAGCAAGGCGCAGTCATATTGAATGTCGACCCTGGACAAGCTAATCAGATCAAGCAAGCGAGCTTGGGCTTGAAGACCCTGTCGATTGAAAATGAAGGGGACGCAGCAGCGCCGGCGCTACTCGATGAGATACGCGGCGACTGGCTTAAGAGTTGGGAGGCTTATGGTCGCATAGCGCAAGCCGATAATCTGCAGGCACTGCGAGTAAAAGGATTATTGGTTGGTATGGAGCAGGCAAAAAATGGCGACCTCATTCTTGAGCTCGACCCTTATCGCACGCCCGACAATGTTATGCGCGCCGTCCTAGCTGTCGTCGCTCTGCTTTTGGGGCTGCTGTTAATGCTTGTGCACGGCACATGCTGGGGGGTCAATATTTGGCGTGCCAACAAGCGCGCCAAAGCCATCAATCTTTATTACGCACAGCAGGCCAGCGCGAATAGTCGCTTTTAGTCCAATCTGAGCCTGTCCATTCTCATGAGAGGTACAGGATCAACGCCAGCCGCTAACAGACTACTTTAATCAGGCAGTTTGTTAGCTATCAGCTGGTTTAGACGACCCCAGCACCACTTCACACAAGTTCACATACAGCGCATCAGGCACGCATACAGGCTGGGCAGACTGGCTCCCGTTCAAACCCAGGGAGGAAAGCATGTCCAAATATCTGCTGTGGAAACTGGCCGGCATGGCCGTATTGATATTGCTGCTGTTGATACCGCTCGGCATGGTCGACGGCCTGGTCAGCGAGCGGCAGGCCTATCGCGAGCAGGCGATTGCCTCGATTGCCGATGGTGCGGCTGGTGCGCAGACGGTGAGCGGGCCGGTGTGGGTGTTGCCCTACCAGCAGCGCGTGCTGGAGCCGGTACCCAATCAGCCTGGCCAGCAGCGTGAAGTGTGGCGCGAGGGCAGCGTGCGCATGCTGCCCGACACCCTGTCCGTGTCCGGCCGGCTCAATACCGCCAGCCGTCAGCGCGGCATCTACCGTACCCAGGTCTACCGCACCGAACTGACCCTCGCGGGCCAGTTCGTCCTGCCAGCCAATGCTGGCCTGCCCAGCGATGCGGTGCTGCGCTGGGGTCAGCCCTATCTGAGCGTGGGCCTGGCCGATGTACGCGGCATCAAGGCCAGCCCGGTCACCAGCTGGGGCGGTAGTACAGCCAGCTTTGCGCCTGGTGCCCGGCTGAAGGCGCTCGGTAGTGGCATTCACGCGCAATTGCCGGCATATAGCGGCGCGGCGGCGCGCGTGCCATTTCACTTCAAGCTGAACCTCGATGGCATGGATGCGCTGCATGTGCTGCCGCTGGGGCGCGATAGCGAGGTCAGCCTGCAGTCGGATTGGCAACACCCGAGCTTCAGCGGGCGCTTTCTGCCCGATAGCCGCAATATCGATGCACAGGGCTTCGCGGCACGCTGGCGTACCAGCTGGTTCGCCACCAATCTGAGCGAGCGCTTCGAGCAGTGCGTGAGCAGCGGTGAGTGCGAGGACTTCCACGCCACCCGCCTCGGTGTGCGCCTGCTTGAGCCGGTTGACGTTTATCTGCAGACCGACCGCGCGGTCAAATATGGCTTCCTGTTCGTCTGTCTGACCTTCTGCACCTTCTTCCTGACCGAGGTGCTCAAGCGCATCGCCATCCATCCGGTCCAGTACGCACTGGTCGGCCTGTCGCTGGCGGTGTTCTTCCTGCTGCTGCTCTCGCTGGCCGAGCAATGGTCGTTCGCTCTCGCCTATGCCTTGGCTGCCAGCGCCTGCGTGCTGCAGAACGCCTTCTATGCCAGCCATGCGCTGGGTAGCCGCTGGCGCGGGCTGGGCTTTGCTGCGCTGCTGGCGGCGCTGTATGGCCTGCTTTATGTGCTGCTGCGCTCGGAAGACCATGCCTTGCTGCTGGGCGCGCTGCTGCTGTTCGGCCTGCTGAGCGCGGTAATGGTGCTGACCCGCAAGCTCGACTGGTACAGCCTGTCGAACTCCCCCCGTCTGGTCGAGGAAGAAGCCTGATGCGCCGCCCAGCCCCCACGCTGCGCCCGCTCGTGCATGCCGCGCAATGGTGTGGTCTGCTGCCCATGCTGCTGGGCAGCACCATCTTCCTGCTTTGGGTGTGGTCAAGCAGCAGCCTGCTGCCGGTACTGGGCCTGCTGAATATGGTGCTCGGGCTATGCCTGTTCGGCGGCGGGCTGGGCGTGCTGTATGCGCTGCGCCTGCGCGCCGGCCGGCGCTGGCTGCCGGGTACGGCCATGGCCTGTGCCTTGCTGCTGGGCAACTTCCCGCTGGCCTGCGCCTACGCCGGCCTGGGGTCGCAGATTGAACTGGCACGCCAGCGCGCCGCGGTCTGTGCGGCCAGTCAGGCTCAGGCGGAATTCAGCGGCGCGGCCGATGCACGCCGCCGCTGCTAAGACGCTGGCGCGGCGTGCCCGGCCACAAGGCTGGGCGCGCCAGCCCTGGCGGCTGCGCTACTGGTTGCGCGCCAGCCGTTTGGCTCGCCTGGCGCGTGCCTGTGCCTGGCTGCCTTGCCTCTTGGGCACGGTGGCCCTGCTGGGGTGGCTGCTCACGAAATCGCTGATTTTTGCGCTGCTGGGCGTGCTGAGCATCCTGCTCGGAACGGTGCTGACGCCGTTGGGGATAGCACTGATTCTGCTCTGTTGCTGGCGGCTCACTTGCCGCGCCGGCGGCAACACCCTGTGGCGGAGCTTCTGGTGGCTGCTGGCCAACTGGCCATTGAGCTCGCTGTACTGCTGGATAGTGATCGAGGCGGTCTGAGACATGGGCGGGTGACTAAGCGTCAACCCGCCTTGTTGCACATGCTCAGGCTCGCTTGGCGGCGTCGCTACCGGCCACTTGCAGCTGGGTGTGGCTTGCGTAGCTGGCCAGGTCGCGTTCGATATGCTGTTGCGACACCGTGGTCAGGGTATTGATGGTAATCAGCATGGCAATCGCCACACCGGCAGCGGCGCTGATGCGGACGATCAGGTCTTGGATTTGATGGCTTTTCATTTGCTTCACTCCTGGTGGTGGGTGCCGTACGGCGGGTTTGCTTGGATGTATCTTCATGCAAACCCCTGGTCACTACCCGGGCAGAGCGATGGCTGACGCAAAGCGCGGTGTGAACGACGTTTTGCCGCGATGAAATGCACGGCCATGGCGTGAAAACCACATCAAACAGTGCGTGAACCGGCCGGACGCAGCAGGCAGCACTGCGCCCAGCAAGCTGCACTAGGTGCACCCTGAGGCTAGGGAAGGATAAGCAGATAGCCTGCGCAGAGCAGGTGCTGCAGGCTCAGGCAATAGGAAATGGGCGTGCTGGCGGCGTAGCAGACTGGTCGTACTGCACGGGAAAGACGGGCGGAGAAACGGAAGCGGGGCAAGGACTGCCGGGCAGGATTAGCGCGAGATAAACGGCTGCGACGTGAGGCGGGATAGTGCGGGGTGACGGGAGCGGCGTGGCCGGCTCCCGCCTGGGGACAGCATATTTACGCCCGCTTGGCGGCGTCGCTGCCAGCCACTTGCAGCTGGGCATGGCTTGCGTAGCTGGCCAGGTCGCGTTCGATATGCTGTTGCGACACCGTGGTCAGCGTATTGATGGTCACCAGCATGGCGAGGGCGACGCCGGCAGCGGCGCTCATGCGGACGATCAGGTCTTGGATTTGATGGGCTTTCATGCTCTTGCTCCTAGCGGTTAGTGCCGTATGGCGGGTTTGCTTGGATGTATCTTCATGCAAACCCCAGGTCACTGCCTGGGCAGAGTGATGGCTGACGCAAAACGGGGTGTGAACGACGTTTTGCCACGATGAAATGCAAGAGCTGGGTCGAAAAACGCGTGTTTAGGGCGCCAGGTTCACGGTATCGAAACGGAAGCTGCCCAATGGGCTGGGCACGAAACCCTGTACATTGCGTCGCATGGCGAAGGCCACACCACCGTGCGCCAGGGGCAGCAGCGGCAGCTCATCCCGTACGATGGCCTGGGCCCGGCGATACAGCCTGCTGCGCGCCGCCTCGCTGCCCAGGCCGCGTGCACGCTCGACCAGCGCGTCGTAGGCAGGATTGCACCAGTCGCTGCGATTGTCCTGATTGCCGCAGCGCAGACTGCTGAAGATCGGGTCGGGGTCGGCGCTCAGCGTCCAACCTATCAGGGCGGCCTCGTGCTCGTCGGCATCCAGGCGGCGCCGGTACTCGCCCCATTCGAAGCTGATGATCTCGGCCCGCACGCCGACCCGCGCCCAGTCGGCTTGGATCATTTCGGCCATCAGACGTGCATTCGGGTTGTAGACGCGCGCAATCGGCATCGCCCACAGCTTGATCTGCAAGGCGCCCACCCCGGCCGCAGCCAATAGACGGCGCGCGCGGTCCGGGTCGTAAGCGGGAAGCGGCAGCTGCGACGTATAGGCCCAGCTGGATGGCGGCAACAAGCCGCGGGCCAATTGGGCATGGCCGTGATAGACGGCACGCAGCAGGGCCTGGCGGTCAATTGCCAGGCTCAGCGCCGCGCGTACCGCGCGCTGGTTCAGGGGCGGCTTGGCGGTATTGAACACTAGCTGGCCGATATTGCTGCCGGCCAGGTTATGCAGCTGCAAATCGGGTTCACGTGCGAGCCTGTCCCAATCGGCCATCGGCAGCATGCTGGCCGTGTCACATTCGGCGGTACGCAGCTTTTGGCTACGCACCGCGGCATCCGGCTCGATGCGGATCAGCAGCTTGTCGAGCTTTGGCCGCCCCGCCTGCCAGTACTGCGGATGGCGCACATAGCGCAGCAGGCTGCCCGGCACCTGGCTATCGAACATGAACGGCCCGGTGCCGATTGGCGCGCGTGCCAGCTCAGCCAATTGGCCACGCGCCCGAAGCTGACTCAAGTACTCGGCCGACTGGATGGCGGCAAAGGGTTGGGCCAGATGGCGCAGAAAGGGCGCGCTCGCTTCGCGCAACCGGATATGCACACCCCAGCGCCCTTCGGCGCTCACCCGCTCCACCAGCGCAGGCAGGCCAAAACTGAGCACATAGGGGAAGATCAGCGCTGGCGATTGCAAGCGCAGCGCATGTTGTGGGTCGAGCAGGCGCTGCAAGCTCTGCACCACATCGCGTGCATCCAGTGGCCGGCTGGGTGTGAACCACGGCCGGTGGTGGAAAGCCACGCCACGACGCAGGCGAAAGCGGTAGTCGCGGCCATCGGCGCTGATGGTCCATGCCTCGGCCAGGCCTGGCTGCAGGCGGCCGCTGGCACGGTCTACCTCGATCAGCGTATTGAACAGCGGTGCACCCACCGCATCATGATCGGGCAGGGTATTACCGATAGCCGGGTCCAGACTGCTCGGACCAGCTTCCGCGCAGTGGCGCAGCGTAGCGGCGTGGGCGCTCGATACAAGCAATATGCACAGCAAGATGCGCAGCATCGCTCAGGCGCCCGCATCGTGCTGCGGTCGTGGTCCCGCATAGTGTGCACCGGCGCGCAGACGCAATCCGCTGCGGCGCTGTTCGAGCACATTGGCCAGTAAACCCACCGTGCGCGCCACATGCAGGATGACGAAAGCCGCCTCGGGCGGTAGGCCGAGCGCACGGCGCACCGCTACCAGGGCGAAGTCCACATTCGGTAGGAAGCCAGTCAGCGCTTGCATGGCCGCCATCAGCCGCGCGGCCTCGGGCGGGATGGCGATGCGGCTAAGCAGCCAACGCACCCGACCATCGCCGTGCGGGAACATGCTGTGATAGAAGCCGAACACCTTGTCGCCCCGCTCCAGCTTACTGGCCACGGCGGCAGTCAGATCGGGCGCCGCCTGCCAGTGCGCCCACTGCGCTTCCACCTGTTCAGGCGTACCGCCCTCGATGATGCCCCACACATTGCTCATGCCACCCTGCAAGGCACTACCCAGCGGTGCCCCCAGCGAGGCCAGTACGCGCGCCACATAGCAGGTCGGGTTGACGATATTGTCGGCGCAGATCACCAGCATACCGCGCACCAGCTCGGTCGCCGCCGCGTCCAGGTGCCAGGCATCACGCAGTTGCTCATGGAGCGGCGCCTCACTGGGCGGGCGCCCAAGTAGACCGGCCAGTTGGTAACGCAATAGATTGGCGCAGGCCTCAGCCTGGGTCTGTGGCTGGGTTAGCCAGGCGGCGCCCGGAATCGAGAGCTGCGCGAGCGCCAGCAGGCAGCTGGCGCGCTCGGCCAAGCTGCGATCGTGCAGCGCGTACAAGGCCTGCGCCCAGAGCGGGTGAGGCGTGACCGGTGCACGCGCAAATGGGTCGAGACCATCGAATTGCCATAGCCAGCGTGCCACATCTTCCAGGCTCTCACTCTCAGCCAGTGCGCTGGCAGCACGCCCGCGGTAATACACCTCGCCGTCTTCGATGCAGCTGAGGGCGGTATTGACCAGGGTGGCTGGATTGGGCGGCGTCTGGTCACGGGGCTTACGCCCACGACCCTTCTGCAAACACAGTGCATCGAGCTCCTCGCGTGCATACAGGCTGCCCCGTCCGGCAGCGCCGGCCTGATGCGGCTGCAACTTGCCTCGGCTGACATAGGCGTACAGCGTGGCCTTGCTGACGCCCAGCAGGGCGGCGGCTTCCTCGGCATTCAGATAGGGCTGCATGGCTTTATATTGATCTTAATAATCAAGATTGACGATTAATTTTGCTGGCAGCTTAAATGAAAAAGCCGCCACTCACCACGGTCGGCTTCAACAAAACAGCCTATCGAGGAAGCCTCATGTACCGCCCGCTGAGCACTCCGCTCATTCTGTGCCTGGCCACGTTGGTCTGGGCCGACACCCCCCCGCAACAAACCGAACGCATTGAAGTTCATGGCCGCCTGGACGAGCGCAAACAGTCGACTGCCGCCAAGCTGGTGATCCAGCGTGAGGAATTGCTGCGCTTTGGCGACCAGCATGCAGTGGATGCCCTGCGCCGCCAGCCGGGCATCAGCATCGTTAACAATGGCGGGCGCGGTAGTGAAGTGCGCCTGCGTGGCCTGGGGAATGGCTATACGCAGATCCTGCTGAATGGTGAACCGGCCCCGCTGGGCTTCAGCCTGGATAGCCTGGCGCTGGAACAGGTGGAGAAGATCGAGATACTGCGCAGTGCCAGCGCCGAGCACAGCGCACAAGCGATTGCCGGCAGCGTGAATGTCGTTCTTCGCCGTCAGCTGGCAGCCGGTCAGCGCAGCGCCAAGCTCAGTGCACAGACGATACATGGCCGGCCTGCCTGGTTTGCCGATGCCAGCCTGAGCGACAAGCATGCTGACTTCAGCTATC
Source organism: Chitinimonas taiwanensis DSM 18899 (assembly GCF_900119825.1). GTDB lineage: Bacteria > Pseudomonadota > Gammaproteobacteria > Burkholderiales > Chitinimonadaceae > Chitinimonas > Chitinimonas taiwanensis. The sequence goes on from NZ_FPKR01000001.1 coordinate 143,020, forward strand.
AGCTGGGTCTGGGCGCCAGTCAGGAACAGCTCCACTACCCGATGCAGCTGGCGCTGAGCGGCCAGGATGCCGGCGGGCCGCTGCAGCGGACGACTGAGAAGACAGAGCACTACGATAACCGCGCGCTGAGCCTTTCACCGCGACTGGGCTGGCGCCTGGATGCCGAGCGCAGCCTGAGCCTGGACAGCCAGCTGCGCCTGATGCGCGGCGATAGCTGGGTGTGGGATAGGCGAAGCGGCTTTGGCACGCCACCCGACTACGCGGCCAATCGACTCGGCATTGCACGCGAGGGCCATGACCTGCGCAGCCGCCTGCTCTGGGCGCACAAGTCGGCCGGCGGCAGCAGCAGTGAGGTCAAGCTGGGCCTGAATGACAATCGACGCGACACGCGTGCGCATTTCCTCGGCTATGGAACCGATGGGCAGCTGCTCAGTGAGCAGCATGTCACCTCGCTGGCGGAGGACCGCGCCTGGAGCCTGGACGGTAAATGGCGTAGCCCGCTCGGCGATGGCCATGCGCTGGTAGTAGGTTGGGACGGCGAATGGCGCAGTCGCGACGAGAATCGCCTCCAGACCGAGCAGCGTTTTGATGCCCAGGCAGCCGAAAATCTGGATGAGCGCTACCAATCCAGCGTGCGCAGGCTGGCCCTGTATGCCCAGGACGAATGGGAGATCAGCGCAAACTGGTCGAGCTATTTCGGCCTGCGCTGGGAAGGCCTGCACACACGCAGTGGCGGCGCGCAGATGGACACGGTGCGCCAGCGCAGCAGTGTGTTCAGCCCAGTGCTGCAAAGCTTGTGGAAGCTGGGTAGCGACGAACGGCTGCGCCTGGCGTTGGCGCGCACCTATAAGGCCCCGAATGCGCGTGAAATCCAGCCGCGCCGCTATGTGGCCAATGACAACAGCGCGCTGACGCCCAATACCCAGGGCAACCCGCAGCTGCGCCCCGAGCTGGCATGGGGATTGGATGGTGCCTGGGAGCGCGATCTGTCCGGCGGACAGTTCAGCCTGAGCGCCCATGCCCGCCGCATTGAGGACGTGGTATTGCCCCGCGTGCTGTGGCAGAACGGTGCCTGGGTGGAGGTGCGCGAGAACCGCGGCCGCGCCACAAGCTGGGGGCTGGAGAGCGACGGCCGGCTCAATCTGCGCAGGCACAACGCCCGCCTGGCCGATCTGGATCTGCGCGCCAATGTTGGGCTGAACTACTCACGTGTGGCCGCGCTGGCCGGGGCGGATAGTCGCCTCGACCAGCAGGTACCATGGAGTGTGAACCTGGGCAGCGACTGGCGACCCGATGGCTGGCCACTTGGCCTCGGCTTCAACTATGCCGTGCAGGGCAGTGCCTGGGCCCAGGTATCCGAGCTACGCCGCCTGCGTGCGGCCGGTAGCCGCACGCTCGATGTCTACGCGTTGTGGCGCCTGCACAAGGACGCCCAGCTACGCCTGAGCGTGGCCGATGCACTCGACCGCGACAAGCGGGCCGAGGCGCGCTTTCGCGATGCCGAGCATGATCTCTACCAAAGCACCCGCGATCGCGGCCGGCGCGCGCTGCGCCTGGCGTTGGAACTGAAGCTGTAAACAAGATGGGCCGCCTCTTGGCGGCCCATGCGCTTGACCGGTCGCAGGCTGGCGGCTCCGCCAGCCCATCACCGCTCAGGGCGTGACCTGCACCTCGAACTTGCGCACCCAGGTCGTGCCGCTGCCGCCGACTACCTCATTGCCGAACTCCACGCTGGCGATGTATTCGTCGACGCTGACCAGGCCCTTGCCGACCATATAGCGCAGCAGTTCATCGATGGGAATACGTCCGGCCAGTTGGCGGGTCGGGCTGCGGAAGGAGTACAGCGTCCAGCCGCGGCCATCGCCGCGGTTGCCGATATTGTCGGCCTTGAACAGCTCATAGCGCACGCCGGCCAACACCGGCTGATCGACCACCTTGCCGGCCGGCACAGCGCCTTGCTGATAGTCCATCCAGAACATGATCTCGGTGGTAATCAGGGTGGGATTGGGCTGTTCGGTCCATTTGCCCGAGCTGGTCAGCCAGATCTCGGGTGCCAGGTTGTAACTGCCCTCGGCCTGGGTCTCGACCTCGTATTCGAGGCTCAGGCCCTGCATGGCCGAGACCTTGAGCGGGAAGCGCGCATCGGAGGGCTTGCCGCCCGACCAGGGCTTCCAGCCAAACATGATCTGCGGATAGGCATACACGGTCGGGTCATAGCCGGGCCAGTTCCAGGTCCAGCCGATCTCGCTGCGCCCCTCCTTGTTCCGGCGCAGCAGGCACTGGTCGGGGGTGAAGCCACGGGCCTTGTCGATACCCCAGATATTGTTCTCGTACTTATACGGCCCGACGATGGCAGTGGCCCAGGCACTGCAGTCGGCCACCGCACCGAGCTCGGCGCGGCCGGGTGCCGGCACAGTCGGTTTGGCGGGTGCCACTGGCGCCTTCTGGGCGGGAATACTGCTGCAGGCAGCGAGGCAGAGCAGGCTGCTGAATAGGGCGATGCGCATTCGGGTGTCTCCGTGTTGTTGTCAGGATGCCAGCCAGTCTAGCCAGCCCACACGGCACCCATCCCCACCCGGTTTGCTCCTCACCTTGCCCAGCTTGCGGAGTTACAGGCTTAGCGCGCGAGCGGCTGCACCGGCATGCACAGCGCGGCCCGAAGCTGGCCGCCTTGGCCACGCCCCGCGCCAGCTTCATACGCTTCGAAGAAGGGGCTGCTACCGGCCATGAAGCCGCTATGCGGCAGCCAGTGGGTAGTCAGCCATGTCCAGGCGCCACCCAGCGCGCTCGCTTCGCCCTCGAAAGCGAGGCAAGCATGCCAACCACCGGCCAGATGCTTACGGCAGGGGCGCAGGCCGGCGCTTTCCTGCCAGGCTGGCGGCAGCTCGACACAGGCGTCGTAGCGGCAATGCTCGGCCGGCGTCACCGCCGGGTCATCCAGACCCATGCCCAGCAGCGGCTGGCCGGCCAGCCCCAGCGCCGCTATCCAAGGCTGAAAGCGCGCCCAGAGCGGGTCGGCCACCTCGGCATAACTGCCCTGCTGGCGCCAGTACAGCAGGTCGCGCCCAGGCAGGCGGCGCAGCGTGACAGCGCCCGGCGCCATGACCAAGGCTGTCGGCAGCACGCTCGCGCCCGGCCCACCCTGCTGGCGCCAGCTGCTCGGGGTCTGGCCGAAATGCTGACGGAAAGCGCGCGCAAACGTCTCGGCCGAGGCAAAGCCGCAGCTGTGCGCCAGCTCGCCGATGCTGAGCTCGCGGTCATAGCGCAGGCGGTTGCCGGCCGTTTCCAGCCGCCGCCGGCGCACGAAATCGCGCAGGGTCTCGCCGGTCCAGGCGCGGAACAGCCGGTGCAGATGAAAAGGGGAGAAAGCCGCCAGCTCGGCCAGCTTATCGAGGCAGAGATCGTCACCGAGATGGGTCTCGATATGGTCGATCAGGCGATTGAGCCGGCGCGCATGGCTGCCGATGGGCAGATGAAGGTCGAGGGCGCGTGTCATTCTGGATCACACGGCGAAAGCCGCGAGTAATGGGCGTGACAACGTTTTCAAGCTGTGCGGGCAGGGTGCCATAGCGCTGGCTGACTGCCAAGCAAAAGGGCCGCCCAATGGCGGCCCTTGTCTGCCCTGTCCGGGCCTTACAACACGTAGCGCGCCAAGTCTTCCGACTGGGCGAGTTCACCCAGGCGGGCGTCCACGAAGGCCGCGTCCACGCTGACCTGGCCGGCCAGCGCACCAAACGCGACTTCCTCCAGCAGGCGCTCCATCACCGTATACAGGCGACGCGCGCCGATGTTCTCGGTCTTCTCGTTTACCTGGAAGGCGATCTCGGCCAGGCGGCGGATGCCATCGGCCGTGAAGCTGAGCGTCACGTCCTCGGTAGCCAGCAGGGCCTGGTACTGGCGGGTCAGGCAAGCATCGGTGCCAGTCAATATCTGCTCGAAATCCGCCACGCTCAGCGATTCGAGCTCGACGCGGATCGGGAAGCGGCCCTGCAGCTCGGGGATCAGATCGCTCGGTTTGGCCAGATGGAAGGCGCCTGAGGCAATGAACAGGATATGGTCGGTCTTCACCATGCCGTACTTGGTCGACACCGTGGTGCCTTCCACCAGCGGCAGCAAATCGCGCTGCACGCCCTGGCGCGACACCTCGCCGCCACCCTGGCCTTCGCCGCGGCTGGTCACCTTGTCGATCTCGTCGATAAACACGATGCCGTTCTGCTCGACCGCGGCCAGCGCTTCCTGCTTGAGTTCTTCCTGATTGATCAGCCGGCCCGCCTCTTCCTCGACCAGCAGCTTGAAGGCCTCATCGACCTTAAGCTTGCGGCGCGCGCGCTTTTGCTGGGCCAGGCCCTGGAACATGTTCTGGATCTGGCTGCTCAACTCTTCCATGCCAGGCGGCGCGAACAGCTCGGCGCTTACCGCCGCCTCGGCCAGCTCGATCTCAATTTCCTTATCGGCCAGCTTGCCCTCGCGCAGCATCTTGCGGAATTTCTGGCGCGTCTCGCTATTGTCGGGCTGGGGCGGCTGCACGCCGAAGGGCACATGCGGTGGCGGCAGCAGCGCGTCCAGGATGCGCTCCTCGGCTGCATCCTCGGCCAGCGCGCGCACCCGCTTGGTCGCCAGGTCGCGCGTCTGCTTGAGCGCCATCTCCACCAGGTCGCGGATGATGCTGTCCACATCGCGGCCCACATAGCCGACCTCGGTGAACTTGGTCGCCTCGACCTTGATGAAGGGCGCATTCGACAGCCGCGCCAGACGCCGGGCAATCTCGGTCTTACCTACGCCGGTCGGGCCTATCATCAGGATGTTCTTCGGGGTGATCTCGCTGCGCAGCGGCTCGGCCACCTGCTGGCGACGCCAGCGATTGCGCAGGGCCACCGCCACCGCGCGCTTGGCCTTGTCCTGGCCGACGATATGCTTATCCAGCTCGTGGACGATTTCCTGCGGGGTCATCTGGGTCATGACGTATTCCTTGATGCGAAAGGCGATATCGGTGATGCGTGAGGTGAGTCTCAGCTGCGGCTAGGCCACAGGAGCTGGATGGGGCGTCGGCGGCATGGCAGCAGCAAATCAGTACACCTCACGCCTTACCCCTTGCTCCGGTCTCCTCACAGCGTTTCGATCACATGGTTGTGATTGGTGTAGATGCAGATATCGCCGGCAATCTCGAGCGATTTCTTGACGATGGTGGCGGGGTCGAGCTCGGTATTGTCGAACAGGGCCTTGGCGGCGGCCTGGGCGAAGGCGCCGCCCGAGCCGATGGCCGCGATGCCCTGCTCAGGCTCCAGCACATCGCCATTACCGGTTATCACCAGGGTGGCGGTCTTGTCGGCCACGATCAGCATCGCTTCCAGGCGGCGCAGCATGCGGTCGGTACGCCAGTCCTTGGCGAGCTCCACCGCGCTGCGCAAGAGATGCCCCTGGTGCTTCTCGAGCTTGGCTTCGAAGCGCTCGAACAGGGTGAACGCATCGGCGGTGCCACCGGCGAAGCCGACCAGCACCTTGTCGTGGTAGAGCTTGCGCACCTTGCGCGCGGTGGCCTTGATCACCACATTGCCCAGCGTCACTTGGCCGTCGCCGCCGAGGGCGACGCTGTCGCCACGGCGGACCGAGACGATGGTGGTACCGTCGAATTGCTGCATGCAGACTTCCCGTTTTGAATGAAACGACAAGCCTGAAAATGGGAACGGCTTGCCAGGATTGCAAGCCGTTTCGGACAGACGCTGCGGAAAACGCCTATTTCTTGCGCACGATGCTGGCGATGTCGGCAATGCCCATGATGCGGAACAGCGCGACCACCAGCTCATTGGCACCCACGATGGTGATCGGCTTGCCCTGCACGGTCAGCCCGACCAGCACATTCATCAGCATGCCGGCGCTGACGAAATCGACCCGGCTCACGCGCGAGAAATCGATGCGCACTTCGGCGTGCTCGCTCGCGTACTGCTGCAGCGGGGCGAACTTGGCCTCGGTCGCTTCCACGATCGGCCCTTCGAAGCCGAAAGCATCCTGCACCGGCTCGGGCACAGGCGCCTCGGCGCGCAGCCGCGCTTCCTCCTTGGCCACCTCGGCCGCGGTCTTGGTCTTGGCCGTGGCATCCCAGGACGGCGGCGACATCTCGAAGGTCACCGCGTAATCGACCGCGGCATTCTCGAAATCCTCCTGCAGGCCGAGGAACTGGTAGACCTCCATCAGCAAGAGCCAGAACGGTGCTTCGTCTGGCTCGCGGCGCATGACCTCAATCTTGCCCTTGAGCTTTTCGGCCAGGCCAGGCCCGCCGGTGGGCTGCAACTTGGCCTTCTTTTTCTTCAGCTTGGCCAAGCGCTGCACGATGGCGGCAGCGGCGGCCGATTCGACTTCCTCAATACGGCCAAAATCCACGCGCACCAGCACGCCGCCCTGGGTCAGCTTCTCCAGCTGGTCGAGCAGGGCCTCGATACCGTCGCCAATCAGCTTCTGTGGGAACAGGAAATAGGGGCCACCGGCCTTGGCCTGGGCCGGTGCGGCCGGCTTGGCGCTGCCTGTGCCGGTGCCGCTTTGCCACACCGGCGCACTGCGCTCGAAGGCCACCACAAACTTCAACGCCAGCTCGTCGAACTCGGCATGCCGGTTGCGCATCTGGTACAGGTCAAACAGCATCAGCCAGGTGTCGAGCGCATAACGGCGGTCGCAATGGTCGAGTTCGCTGGCCAGAATGCTGATCGCGTCGTCGAGCTGATCATTCGCGAAGGAGATGGCGGCCTGCTCCATGGCCGGCGACAGCACATCACTGCTCTCCATCACATTGATGCCGCCGCCCTCCGAGATGGTCAGCGAGCCGACGGTGGAGAAATCCAGCGCCGGCAGCTCGCGGGCTTCGGCCTTTTCCTCGGCGGCCGGCGCCGCTTCGGGCTCGGCCGAACCTGGCGCCTGGGCGGGTTTGGGCTGGACGATGCGCGGCTGCCTTGGCATGGGCAGGTCCGGCTCAACGTCCTTTTTCTTGAAGAAGGAAAACACCACGATTTTGTCCTGATGATCCGCGTTAAACGGCGCGGCTGAATGATTCTAACGTCTTAGGCGTCTGCCACGCACGCCGTAAAGTGTTGCAAAACCTTGCCAAGCAAGGATCCGGGCATTTTTTTGCAAGCCGCGTGTGGCGCATTTCACCCTAGCCAGGCCGCATGCCCCGCACCTGGAAACGCACACTGTCACGCCACTGCGTGGCACTGCTCCCCAAGCCCAGGCGATGTAGGCCGGGCTGGGGCTGCCAGGCCAACGGCCCGTCTGCGCTGCCCAAGCGCTGCCCATCCAGCCACCAGCTCAGGCCTTCCGCCTGGCTGGCGCGTAACCAGATGCGTTGGCGCGAGATGGGAATATCGGGGTCGAGCGCCACGATCATGCCCTCTGCAGGATAGACGATACTGGGCCCAAGCTGGCTGGCCGCCAGTTCGATGCGGGCCTGCTCGGTGCCGGCCAGAAAGCTTTCCTCACGCGCCGGCTCGACTTCAGGCTGGTAGCGCACGGTCTGGCGCAGCACCCCAGCCGGCATGGCCGGCCCCTGGGCTGAACCGCCGAGCAAGGCGACGATGGCGCGCCAGGCCGGCGCCGCGCCGCTCACACCCGACACATCCCACATCGCCTCACCGTTCGCATTGCCCACCCACACGCCCACCACATGACGCTCGGTGAAGCCCACCGCCCAGTTGTCACGCATATCTTTGCTGGTGCCGGTCTTCACCGCCGACCAGGCCGCGGTGGCGAGCGGATTATCGAGGCCGAAAGCCGGCGCACGGGCCAGGCGGTCGGACAGAATATCGCCAACCAGCCAGCTAGCCCCTGCATCCTGTACCGCGCGACCAGCCTGCGCTTTGCCCGGCGTCAAACGCCATGCACTGAGTTCGCCGCCATTGGCCAGTGCGCGATAGGCATTACTCAGCGCGATCAGCTGCACCTCGGCTCCGCCCAGCGCTAAACCATAGCCGTAGTAGGCAGCCGGCTGTAGCAGGGGCAGGCCAAGCGCATTCAGGCGCGCATGGAAGTCATCCAGGCCCAGCAGCAGCAGGGTGCGCACGGCCGGGATATTGAGCGAGCCGGCCAGCGCGAGGCGCACGCTGACCGGGCCGCGGAAGCTGCGGTCGTAGTTCTGCGGAATATATTGGCCAGCCGGCGTGCTCAAGGCGACCGGGCTGTCGTCGAGCAGCGAGGCCGGCGTGAGCAGGCGGCGCTCGAAGGCCAGCGCATACAGAAAGGGCTTCAGCGTGGAGCCGGCCTGGCGCGGCGCCAGCACGCCATCCACGAAGCGGGCACTCGCCCCCTCGCCCACCTGGCCAACCCAGGCCAGCACCTCGCCACTCTGCCTATCCAGCACCACCGCGGCCGCGTCGCGCACATTACGCCCGCTCAGCTGGGCAATCTGCTCGCGCAGAATGGCACGCACACGGCGCTGCAGGCCGGCATCCAGGCTGGTGCGCAGCTGCTGACCGGGCTGTGGCTTGAGCTGGGCGACCAGCTCGGGCGCGAGGTCCGGCCCCGGCAGCGCCTGCTGCGGCGCACCCAGCGTGGCCAGGGTCAGCGCGCGCAGGGACGCGCAGCTGCTGCTGGCATGCAGATAGTGCGCCAAGGCACAGGCACGTACGGCCACGCGCTCGGGCGGCGCATTCGGCGCGCGCAGCAGGCTGGCCAGGATCAGGGCCTCGCGCTGGTCGAGCCCGGCCGGCGCCTTGCCGAACAGCAGCCGGCTGGCCGCATCGATGCCGACCAGCTCACCGCGAAACGGCGCGAGGTTCAGATAAGCCTCGGCGATCTGCGCCTTGCCCCAGTCCTGCTCCAGCGCCAAAGCCGCACGCAGCTGCCCGAGCTTCTGCCCGATGCTGCGCTGGCCGCTGGCGCGCAGATCGGCATCCAAGAGGCTGGTCAGCTGCATGCTCAGTGTGCTGGCACCACGCGGCTCGCCACCCAGGCTATCGGCGCCTGCCGAGAGCAGCGCGCGCCAGTCCACGCCATGGTGTTGATAGAAGCGCCGGTCTTCCGCACCCAGCACGGCGGGCAGCACAGTAGGGGAAATCGCCGCCAGCGGCACCCAGTCCAGCCTGCGTAGCTGCTTGTCGACCCGGCTGCGCTGCAGCGGCTCGCCTTGCCTATCCAGCAGCAGGGCCTCGGACGAGCGCCAAGCCGCACGCACCTGGGCAGGCGCGGGCAGATCGCTACAACCGGCCAAGAGCAGGACGGCCGGTAGCAAAAAGGACAGGGCGGGGAACTTGCGCTGTTGCAGTGCGTCACAACGAACATGAGGCGCGTTGGCCTTATGTTTCATTGTGTTTCTCCCTCGAGTCCTGCCTCCCCTGCAGGATACTGAACGGCGCGGCCCCTAAGGTCGGCGCCGTTTTTTTTGCCTCGCGCACTCAGTAGCGCGCCATGCCCGGCTCGACCTGGTCGGCCCAGGCGGCCACACCGCCGCTCAGGTTATAGATATCGGCGAAGCCGGCCCGCTCGAGAAAGGCGCCGACCTGGTAGGAGCGCATGCCGTGGTGGCAGATCACCACGGTGGGCAATTCGGCATCGAGTTGATCAAGGCTGGCCGGGATGCTCTGCATCGGGCGGTTCTCGGCGCCAGCGATCCGGCAGATGGCGAATTCATGCGGCTCGCGCACATCCAGCAGCAGGGGTTTGGCGCGGCTGTCATCGGCCAGCCAGGCGGCCAGCTCGCTAGGGTTCAGTTGTTTCATGCTCGTCTATTCCGGGTTTGGCTTCAGGCGTTCGCGCCGCAGCACTTCTTGTACTTCTTGCCGCTGCCGCAGGGGCAGGGGTCGTTGCGACCTACCTTGGGCGCCTCACGTTTGATCGGGGTCTGTGGCTCGCGCTCGGCGTCTTCGTCCTCATCGTCCTCGTCCGGCTGGAAGCAGGCCCAGCGGCCGATTTCCGCGATGATGTCGCGCGGATAGCCCCAACCATGGTCAAGCTCCTCGGCCACGCACTCGGCCCAGCTGCGCTGCAGGCGCTTCTGCGATTCGGCCAGCTCAAGGAAGGCATCGTCGATCAGACCGTCCTCGAACCATTCCGCCACCTGATCAGCCATATCGGCCGCGCCGATCTCCTCCAGCGTCACCACCAGCTCGGACAGATAGTCGGTCTCGCTGCCCTGCTCGGGGTCCAGGCCCTCGTCCTGCATGCGCGCCGCCTCACGCTCGGCTTCGCCCTGCAGCCAGGCCAAGAGCGCGGCACGCGGGTAATCGCCTTCCAGCGTACGCAAGGCCAGCGCGCGCAGCGCGGCCGAGCGGCTCCAGAAATAGGCCGTGCGATCGCCGGCCAGCGTCTGCAGTGCATCCTCCTGGCCCGCTGCGCAGGTCGCGGCCAGCGCGCGCGGCAGGCCTTCGGTCAGATGGTCGCCGAGCAGATTCTCCAGCGTCTCGCCATCCAGGCGGGCAATGGCCAGCAGCGGGGCAAAGGCCTGCGGCTCGCGCAGCGTGGCCAGCAGATGCATCGCATACAGATGCAGCATCCAGCCGGTTTCGTCGTCGGTGCGCTGGGCCGGTGCAGCCGCGCAGGCGCTCAGCTCCGCCAGCAGCGGGGCCACGCTCAGCGCCGGCTGGCGCAGCGCGGCATGCAGGGCCAGGAGCGGAAAGTCTTCCTGGTAGTGCTCAAGCTGGGCGGCCATCGTGGGCCAGTCTTGCGGCAGGGCGGCTTCCTGTTCGGGCGTCAGGGTGACAGTGGGCTCGGTCATGGCGTGCTTTCAATTCGGGGCGGTCCGGCTGGCCGCAATGGCCGTCATTGTAAGCCAGCCGCTCGCCCAGGCAGCGCAGCACGCAAAAAACCCGGCGCGGGGCCGGGTTTCTGAACAAAGCCGCGTAGAGAATCAGTTGCTGCGCTTGGTCTTGGACTTCTGCTTGGCCTTGGCTTTTGCCTTGGGCTTGGCCGCTGGCGCAACCGGTGCCGGCTCTTCCACTTCAGCTTCCAACTCGGCCTCTTCCTCCATGGCGCTGGCTGCATCGGCATCCGCGTCGGCCTCGTCGCTGGCATGGCGGCGGCTGCCAAACAGATTCTTCAGCTCGCTAACGTCATAGGCGCCGCTGACCGCAGGCTGCAGGTCGAACTGCGGCTGGCCAAAGCGCGACAGGCGTGCCGAGGTGTGGAAGCGCATGCTGATCTCCTTCTGCTCGACCCGGTTATCGGTCTCGGTACCAATCAGGCGGCCCTTGCTGTCGATCAGCAGCTGCGAGTCCACTTCCGAGCGGGTGCCGCTCATCATGGTCTTCATCACCATGCCCATGCCCTGCACAGTGGCCGCATCCTCGTTCGGGAACAGCAGACGGTACTGGGTCTCGGCCGCGCGCACCATGGCATCAATCCAGCGTGCAGTGAAATCCCGTTGCTGATCGGCATCCAGCTTCAGGCGCACCTTGTAGGCCACGCCTTCGCGCTTGTCGCCCTCGCTCAGCGGCAGCATGGTGAAGCTGTCGTTACGGATCGCGCCATAAGCATCGCGCGCCGCGCCACGCATGTCCTGCAGCAGGCGCTCAGTATCGAGCTTCTTGACCAGATCATTGCCAGGCAGGCGGATCAGCTGGCCCTGACGCTCGCGCAGGCCGGGAATCGCCCAGTCAATCGCGGCGGCATCGAAGTACAGCGCCATCTCACGGCCATCGATCAGCATGGGCAGGGAAATGCTGCCATCCAGATTGCGACGCGTGAAACGCAGGGTCGGGGCGATCTCCAGGCGCTTGGTGGTGAAATCCACCGCGCCCTTGGCTTCGAAGCGCAGGGACTTCACCGAATCCACGCCGATGCCCAGATAGCTGTCCGCAGCGCTGCTGCCACTGCCGGACGGCAGACCACTCAGCGGCCCCATCAGGCTGCCCAGGGCGCCTACTGTCTCTTCGCCCTGCTTGGTGAACTTCACCTCTTCAACGCGCCCGGTGGCGGTGAAATTGAAGCCTTGCTCAAGCAGCTGGTTTTCCAGCGCAGCGCGCGCCAGCACATCGGGCGACTTCGGCGTCACGCTGGCGCAAGCGCCCAGCAAGAGGCTGAGCAGGCTGATTCCAACCCCCAAGGATCTTTTTAAGTTCATGGTCTGTATCTTTTGATTGAATATAAGAAAAGGCCGGCCACGCTGGCGCCAAGACGCTGGCATAAATTCGGCACGCCGCGCAGTTTGAGCCGCCGACTAGGCGGCGGCAAGTGACATATCACCGGCGCTGCCCAGCCTGGGCTGCACGCCCTACAATGGCGGCCCCTTCCGCCGCGCCTGCCACCATGTCCGCCACGCCCGAGTATTCCCACCGCGATATCGCCCTTTGGCTGGGCGAGGCCGTGGTGCAGCGTGGCGCGCGCCATCTGGCCGGCATTGCCCAGCTGCGCTGGCACCGCCAGCAGCTGCTGGCCGAAGTGCAGGCTGAGGCGGCCCGTCCCTATCACGTGGATATCGCCTTCCGCCTCAATCCATTCGGGCGCTGGCAGGCGCTGGCCGAATGCACGTGCCCGGTAGGCCACCAGTGCGAGCACGCGGCCGCCGTGCTGCTGGCCGCGCTGCCGGCTGCGGTGAGCCGCGAAGTGGCCGCGGTCAACCCGGCCGTGCTGGCCTGGCTGGCCGACTTCCAGAGCAGTCAGGCCAAGCCAGGCAAGACGAGCAGCGCCCAGCCCAGTCCGCCTGCGCAACAGCTTTACTACTTGCTGCATCCGGCTGGCCAGCATGCGCCGGGGCTCAGCTTCTTCAAGGCCCGGCCGGCCGGCGAAGCACCCTTGCGTCAGGCCGGCGAGCGCTGGAGCAATCTGGACGGCGCATTCCGCAAGCCGATCAGCTTTATCGACGAGGACGACCTGGCCATCTTGCGCTTGGTGCACGCCATGCCGGCCAAGCCGCGCTGGTCGGTGGGCGATTACGCGCTGGCCGGGCGCAACGATGTGGCGGTGCTGCAGCAGCTGCTCGCCACCGGGCGCCTGTATGTGGAGGACAGCCCGCTCGGCTTTGCCGGCCCGCTCACAGCGGCCGCGCCACGATCGGCCGGCCTAGACTGGCAGCGCGATGGGCTGGGGCGCTTGTTTCCGCAGCTGAGCTGCCAGCCCAGCGCGCTGTGTCTGCCGCTTGGCACGCCGCACTATCTGGATATGGCGCGCGGCGAAGTGGGCGAGCTGCAGCCGGGTGCCGACTGGGCACTGCTGCGCCAGGTGCTGGCACTGCCGCCGCTGGCCGAGGCCGATCTACCCCTGGTGGTGAACGCATTGCGCGAACAACTGCCCGAGCCACTATTGCCGGCGGCCGTTAGTCAGCCCGAGCTGCGCGTGGAGCCAACACCCATCCTGATACTCGATCGGCTGCCCACCTTCGGCTGGAAGGAACATCGCGATTACGACTTCGAGTTGGGACGCGCCGATTACGATATCGCCATCCCGCGCTTTGACTACGCCGGCTTTGTGCTCGAGCCGGGCGACGCGGACAGCCAGCAGTACAACAACGAGGGCAAGCTGGTGCTGGTGCGCCGCAATGGGCCGGCCGAGGCGCGTCGCATCAAGGAATTGCACAAGCTCGGCCTGAAAACCGTGGCGCCGAGCCGGCTGGTGGCGCAGGCCGATGACCTAGCCAAGGCACGCGGCCTGATGGGACTCTCCCACGAACGCGACTGGCCGCTATTCATGCGCCAGGACCTGGACAAGCTGCGCGAGCGCGGCTGGCGTATCGAGATCCGCCCCGGCTGCCGCCACCAAGTGGCCGAACCCAAGGCCTGGTATGCCGCCATTGTCGAGGATCAGCAGGGCTGGGCGGTGGCGATGGAGGTCGAATTCGACGGCCAGCGTCATGCACTCGCGCCAATGCTGGCCGATCTGGTGCAGCGCCAGCCACAGTGGCTGAAGGCCAGCCACTGGAGCCAGTGCGAAGACGAAGACCGGGTGATCCTGCACACCCAGGCCGGCCAGAGGCTGGCCGTGCCGGCCGCACGCATCAAGCCACTATTGAAGATGCTGGCCGAGCTGTTCGACCAGGTGAGCGAGGCGCCGCTGCAGATCAGCCTGCACGACGCGCCGCGGCTCTTGGATGCACTGAGCGGCTGGCAGGCCGAGGGGCTGGAGCGGGTACGCGCGTTTGCGCGCCGCCTGCAGGGTGCGGCCGGGGTCAGCGCGGTGGCCGCGCCGCGCGGCCTGCAACTGGCGCTGCGCCCCTATCAGCTGCAGGGCCTGAGCTGGCTGCAATACCTGCGCGATCACGATCTGGCCGGCATCCTGGCCGACGATATGGGCCTGGGAAAAACAGCCCAGACCCTCGCTCACATCCTGCTGGAAAAGGAAGCCGGCCGTTTGCAGCAGCCTGCGCTGATCGTGCTGCCCACCAGCCTGATCCACAACTGGCAGAACGAGGCGCGCCGCTTTGCCCCCGGCCTACGCGTGCTGGCCCTGCACGGCCCGCAACGCCATGCCGATTTCGCGCGCATTGCCGAACACGATCTGGTCATCACCAGCTATGCGCTGGTCTGGCGCGATCTGGCTGAACTCAAGCAGCACGCGTATCACCTCTTGATTCTGGACGAGGCGCAGGCAGTGAAGAATGCCGCCGCGCGCGCGGCCGAAGCGGTGCGCGGCCTGAACGCGCGCCATCGCCTGGCGCTGACCGGTACCCCGCTTGAGAACCATCTGGGCGAGCTGTGGGCGCAGTTCGACTTCCTCTTGCCCGGCTTTCTGGGCGACGAGAAAAGCTTCACCCGCCTGTGGCGTCAGCCCATCGAAAAGAACGCCAATGCCGAGCGCCAGGCGCTGCTCGCGCGCCGCATCAAGCCCTTTATCCTGCGCCGCAAGAAGGACGAGGTGGCGCGCGAACTGCCCACCAAGACCGAGATCGTGCACGAGGTAGAACTGCAGGGCGCGCAGCGCGAGCTGTATGAAACCGTGCGTGCCGCCATGGACAAGAAGGTGGCGCAGGCGGTGGCCGGCAAGGGCTTTGCACGCAGCCATATCGACATCCTCGACGCCCTGCTCAAGCTGCGCCAGGTGTGCTGCGACCCGCGCCTCTTGAAGACCGACAGCGCCATGGCGGTCAGCGAACGCGCCAAGCTGGAGGCCCTGCTGGGCATGCTGCCCGAGCTGGTGGCCGAGGGGCGCAGCGTACTGGTGTTCTCGCAGTTCACCAGCATGCTCGGCCTGATCGCGGCCGAGCTCGATGCGATCGGCCTGCCCTATGTGAAGCTCAGCGGCAGCACGCGCGACCGCGTCACACCGGTGGCGCGCTTCCAGGCTGGCGAAGTGCCCATCTTCCTGATCAGCCTGAAGGCCGGTGGGGTAGGCCTGAACCTGACCCGCGCCGATACCGTCATCCATGTCGACCCCTGGTGGAACCCGGCCGCCGAGGCCCAGGCCACCGACCGCGCCCACCGCATCGGCCAGGACAAACCAGTGTTCGTCTACAAGCTGATCGTGGCCGGCAGCATCGAAAGCCGCATCCTGCAGCTGCAGCAACGCAAAGCCTCCCTGGCCGCAGGCGTGCTGGGCGAAGACGGCCTCGACACGGTCAAGTTCGACGCCAGCGAGCTGGCCAGCCTGCTGGCGCCCCTGGGCTGAACAGGCTGGGCTACCACACCGCTGTTGCTGAAAGCCCCAGGCTGCTACGAAATGTACGCCTTTCCCCCATTTGAGCGTTGACCACGTCCGGATCCGCTCCGGATATTGGCCCCCGGCTTGATACCGATACCAAGTCTTTTTCCGTCAGAAGCGGATGATCTAAGGGGGAGCTGTGCTAAACATCAGGACTTTTGTAGGGCTGAGCCTGCTCAGCGTATTGCTGGCTTGCGGCGGTGGTGGAGGCGGTGGCGACAATGGCGGTGGTACCACGCCACCCAGCACCGGCTTCCGTGTGACGCTGGATCGCAGCAGTGTGAGTTTCGACTACGAGGCCGGCACGCTGGCCACCCCTGCGGTGGTGATCGCCAGCAGCAGCGGCAGCTTGAGCGGCAACCTCTATATCGGTGCCGTCGCCGAAGGGGAGGCCATCGATCCTTATATCGAGGCCGTCATCGAGGGCACCCAGGCTCGCTTTACCCTACGCCCCAAAACCTCACTCGCGGCCGGTAACTACAGCGGCCGTGTCCTGCTTAAGGCCTGTGAGGATGCGGCCTGCAGCCGCACGATCGGGGGCACACCCTTACCGGTCAGCTACAGCATCCGGGTTCGCCCTGGCTTGTCGGCGAGCCCGAACCCGCTGGAGGTATCGGCGGTGAGCGGCAATACCGCGGCGGCCGTGTTGAAGATCACCCACCCGGACGGCCCCGGCGGCAGCTTCAGCGATAAGCCCATTTCTGATGGCGCCTGGCTGCGTACCGGTACGCATGGCGTTGGCGAACTGCCTGTCAGCTTCCGTTCGATGCGCAGCGGGGTCTATCAGGGCAGCATTGAAATCAGCACCGGCTCGCGCATGATCTCGGTACCGGTCAAGTACACGGTCACCCCACCACCAGGGGGGGAGTTCGATCTACGCGCCTCGCCGCAGAGCCTGAGCCTCGCGGCCAACGAGGGTGCCACGAGCGCAAGCCAGGCGCTGCAGATTGATCTGCCCACCTGGGGCAGCGATACCCTAAGCTTTGCCACGGCCTATGAGCAGCCGAATGGTGAGTGGGTACAGAGCAATAGCGGCTGGTTAAGCGTGCAGCGTACCGCGACCGGTGCCGGCGTGAGCGCGTCGGCGGCCAAATTGAGCCAGGGGAGTTACCAGGCCCAGATTCTGATTCACCCCTCCGCGCCAGGCACGGCTGTTGTCGTGCCGGTCTCGTTCACCGTGGGGGCTGGCCTGCAGAAGCCTGCCGATCAGCAAATCAGCATTCAGGCACAGAGCGGCAGCAGTGCACTGCAAGGCCAAACGAGTATCGCGCTGCTGGGTACGGGCACCGTGAGCTGGACGGCCAGTAGCGATGCCAGCTGGTTGAAGCTGCTCAATCCCAATGGTCAAACCGGTCAGGCACTGCGCTATCAGGTCGATGCAAGCGCGCTGGAGAGCTTGCCCAATTTCAGCGATAGCGAGGCCACCATCACGGTCCGCCCCGCCTTGGCGGCCATCAGCCCCGTCAGCTTCAAAGTCAGCCTGCGTAAAGCCTTGCCAGAAGTGCACTTCGCGGGTCCTTACTTCTTGCTACAGGGGCAGACCAACCAGGTCTACCTGAGCGGGCGCGGCTTTAGCCAGCTGCAAGATGTGGCCAGCAGCTTGCAGCTGAGTGGGCAGGTCGCCAGCAAGGTCAGCCGGATCAGTGATACGCAGTTGCTGGTGGAAATCAGCCCCACTGCGGGCAACAGCATATCGGCCAGCATTCGCAATACGCTCGGCTTGCGTAGCGATGCCGCAACGCTGCAGGTAGGCGGTGCGCAAAGCTATGCGGCGGCTGCCATCGCCACACCAGGCAACAAGCGCACCATCTTGTTTGATGCGGAGCGCCAGGCGGTCTATGCCGTCAATGTTGAAAACCAGACGCTTGAGCGCATCCGCTTTAACGGTAGCGCGTGGCAAAGAGATGCCATCAATGTCCCCTCGATTCTGGACGCTGGTATCGGGCCGGACGGCACGCAGTTGGTGGTGAGCAGCAAGCAGAAGGTGTTGCGACTGATCGACGCCAACGACTTCAGCACGCACCTCACGCTCAACCATACAGCGGGTTTCCTGGAAGCACTGAGCTACGTCAGCCAGGGTATTCCGGCGGGCCATAATGGCCGCTCCTGGCTGGCAAGCGGGGAAGGCTGGGGCAGCACGCTCAGCTATTTTGACCATCGCAGTCAGCGCATCGTCACGCATACCAACCGCGAAGCGGGCCTTGCCGAAGATTTCGATGGCGGCCCCTGGCTCGCCATGGCGCGCAATGGCGAGCGCCTGCTGGTGGTACCTAATGCCAGCAATACCGCCCCCAAGCCCATGCTCTATCTCGATAGCAGCATCGATATGCTCAAGCGCAATGCCGGCAATATGAGCTGGGCTTACGAGATGCAACTCTCCGACGATGGCAGCCGAGTCTTGTTCGACTTCGAAACCGTGCGCGACAGCAACTTTACCCTGCTGGGACAACTGCCCGCCCTGCCTACAGGCTACGTCCGTCGCGCCAGCGCCATGGCCCCCAATGGCACGCGCGTGTACGTGGTGGCGTACCCAAGCAGCGATATGCTCAATCCCAATGCCCCGGCCACGTCCGTACCACGCGTGTTCGTTTACGACAGCAGCGCAGCCAACCCGGGTAGCCTTGTCCTGGCAGAAGTCGGGCAGTTCAACTTGATCGACTACCCTGCCTGCCGCAGTAACGAGGCAAGCTGCATCCGCCCGCGCGCCACCATCAGCCCGGATGGCCAAACCCTGTTCGTCGTGGGCAATGAGAAGCTGGTGGTCGCGCCGATTCCGAGCACGCTACGTAACAGCACTGGCGCACGCAGCAATGGGACGGCTGCCACGCCGGTTTTGCGCACCTATCTGTGGCGCAAGTCCGCCGCCTAGCGGTGCTAGCTTGATTGCCTAGATGACCCAAAGAAAAAGCCGGCGCTTGCCGGCTTTTTCTTTGGCTGAGCGGCCTATTCCTTGTGATAAACCTCCGCCCCGCGCTTCACGAACTCAATCGACTTCACGGCACTATTCTCCGCAGCGCTTCCTCGGTACCCATCCCTTCCTGCACGAAGCAAAACAGCGCACTTCTGTTGCGCAAGAACCAAGGAAGCGGCAAAGCCATACCCATGCACCATATGAGTGTTGACGGCGGCTACAGCCGGTCGGGATATTGGCGCCCGGCCTATCGCCGAGAAGATCGAAGCGCTGCCACAAGCAGACCATCAGGGGAAGTCGTGCCGAAAATCAGAACATTCTTGGGGCTGAGCCTGCTCAGCGTATTGCTCGCCTGTGGCGGGGGTGGCGGTAGCGATGCGGGAGGCACACCGCCCAGCAGCGGCTTCCGGGTCAGCCTGGATCGCAGCAGCGTCAGTTTCGACTTCGAAGAAGGCCAGACGGTTACGCCAGCGGTGGTGATTGCCAGCAGCAGCGGCACGCCGAGCGGCGATCTGTATATCGGTGCAGTCGCGGAAGGCGAAGGCATTGATCCCTATATCGATGCGGTGATCGAGGGTACACAGGCGCGCTTCAGCCTGCGCCCCAGGGCCTCGCTCGCGCCAGGCAACTATAGCGGGCGCGTGCTGCTCAAGGCCTGTGAAGATGCGGCCTGCACACGCACCATAGGCGGTACACCACTGCCGGTCAGTTACACCGTGAAGGTGCGTAAGGGCCTGACCGTCACGCCGAGCGAGCTGAACATCGTGGCCGTCAGCGGCAATGAGGCGAGCGCCGTGCTGAAGGTCAATCATCCGGATGGCCCCGGCGGCAGCTTCAGCGATACGGTTCGTTCGGACGGCGCCTGGCTGCGCACCGGCGTGCATGGTATCGGCGAGCTGCCGGTCACGCTCAAATCGCTACGTTCGGGCATCTATTTCGGCAATATCGAGATCCGCGCCAGCGGTCGCTTGGTCAATGTGCCGGTTCGTTACACAGTCACCCCGCCGCCGGGTGGCGACCGCGATCTGCAGGTCAGCCCATCAAGCCTGAGCCTGGCAAGCACCGAAAACGCCAGCAGCGCGCCTCAGACCCTGAATGTCACACTACCCTCTTGGGACGACACCACGCTTGGCATCTACACCGCCTATCAGCAAGCGAATGGTGAGTATGTGCAGAGCACCCAAGGCTGGTTGAACGTGCAACGCACCGCCACTGGTGCCAGCGTGGTGGCATCGGCGGCCACGCTCAGCCAGGGCAGCTATAACGCGCAGATCCTGTTCAACCCTGCCGCGCCGGGCACGCCCATCGTGGTACCGGTATCGCTCACAGTGGGGGCAGGTCTGGTGAAACCGGCCGATCAGCAACTGAGCGTCACCGCCGAAACCAGCAGCAATGCACTGCAGGGGCAAGTTGCGATCACGTTGGCCGCCGGCAATACCGTGGTCTGGAGCGCCAGCAGCGATGCGACCTGGCTCAAGCTGCTCAATGCCAGCGGCCAGACCGGCCAGGCACTGCGCTACCAGGTCGATAGCAGCGAGCTGGAAAGTATGACGAACTTCGCTGAGTCGGAAGCCACGGTGACCGTGCGCGCGCCCCAGACCCAGATCAGCCCGGTCAGCTTCAAAGTCAGTCTGCGCAAGGCCATCCCGGAAGTGCATTACGTTGGACCCTATCTGCTGGTGCAGAACCAGGGCGCCGAAGTCTATGTGCGCGGGCGCGGCTTCGATAAGGTGCAGGACCTAGCCGCACGCCTGCAGCTGAGCGGCTTGGCCGCCAGTCAGATCAGCCGGCTGAGCGACACCCAGCTGCTGCTAAGCGTGAACCCCACCAATACCGGCAAGCACGTAATCGGCATAGGGAATGCGCTGGGTCTCGGTAGCGGCAGCACGGAACTGCGCGTGATCGCCGCGCGCAGCTATCCGGCCGCCGCACTGGCTACCGCGGGCAAGAAGCGCACCATCCTGTTCGATGCCGAGCGCCAGGCCGTGTATGCGGTCAATGTGGAAGGCGAAACACTCGATCGCATGCGTTTTGATGCCCAGGCAGGCTGGAGTCTGGATTCGGTCAGTATCCCGGCCATCCTCGATGCCGGCATCGGACCGGATGGCCAACAGCTGCTGGTCAGCAGCAAGTCCGGCATCCTGCGCCTGCTCAATGCCGCCAACCTGCATACTGAATTCAGCCTGCAGAGCAGCGAGAGCCTCCTGGGGAGCCTGACTTATCTCAGTAACGGCATTCCCACCGGCAACGATGGCCGCGCTTGGCTGGCAGTCGGGCAATCCTGGGCAACGCTGCAGTACTTCGACCACCGCAGCCGCAGCCTAAAGCCCCGCCCGCAGCAAGCCGAGCTATCCACCAGCTTCTACGGCGGCCCCTGGATGGTTATGGCACGTAATGGTGAACGCATGCTGGTGGTACAAAGCGCCAGCATCAGCTCCGACCCACCCATGCTTTACCTGGATAGCAGCGAAGGCCTGCTGAAGACCAACCCGGCTGCGCTGACCTTCTCCTACGATATGCAGTTGTCGGCGGACGGCAATCGCGTGCTGTTTGACTTCAGCACGGTACGTGACCGCAACTTTGGCCTGATCGGCCAGCTACCCAGCCTGCCCAGCACCCACGTCGTTCAGGCCGGGCTGATCTCGCCGGATGGCAAACGCGCCTACGTGCTTGCCTATGCGGACAGCGATATGGGCAACTTTGACCAAGCGCCCACCCAGCTGCCACGCGTCTTCGTCTACGACAGCAGCCAAGCAAGCTCAGGCAGCATTGCCCTCACCGAAGTCGGCCAGTTCGACCTGACCGCCTACCCGGGTTGCCGCCGCACCGACGGCAGCTGCCCAAGACCACGCGCCACCATTAGCCCCGATGGTCAGACTCTCTTCGTGGTGGGTAATGAGAAGCTGGTAGTGGCGCCGATTCCGAGTGCGCTGCGTAGCAGCACTGGCGCACGTAGAATCGGCGTGGCGGGCACGCCTAGCTTGCGTACCTATCTGTGGCGCAAATCAGCACCTTAGCGGTGCAGATTTACTGCCACGTAGGCCCAAAGAAAAAGCCGGCAATTGCCGGCTTTTTCTTTGGCTGAGCGGCCTATTCCTTGTGATAAACCTCCGCCCCCCGCTTCACAAACTCAATCGACTTTACTTCCATCCCCTTCTGCAACGCCTCTTCCGCCGCAATCCCCTCCTTCTCCGCATAGTCGCGCACATCCTGCGTGATCTTCATCGAGCAGAAATGCGGGCCGCACATCGAGCAGAAGTGCGCGACCTTGGCGCCTTGCTGAGGCAGGGTTTCGTCGTGGTATTCGCGGGCGCGGTCGGGGTCGAGGCCGAGGTTGAACTGGTCTTCCCAGCGGAACTCGAAGCGGGCTTTGGATAGCGCGTTATCGCGGATCTGCGCGCCCGGGTGGCCCTTGGCCAAGTCGGCCGCGTGGGCGGCGATCTTGTAGGCCATGATGCCTTCCTTCACGTCGTCCTTGTTAGGCAGGCCAAGGTGTTCCTTGGGCGTGACGTAGCAGAGCATGGCGGTGCCGTACCAGCCGATCTGCGCCGCACCAATCGCGCTGGTGATGTGGTCGTAGCCGGGGGCGATGTCGGTGGTCAGCGGGCCCAGGGTGTAGAACGGCGCCTCGTCGCACCAGTCAAGCTGCAGGTCCATGTTTTCCTTGATCAGCTGCATCGGCACGTGGCCGGGGCCTTCGATCATGGTCTGTACGTCGTGCTTCCAGGCGATTTGCGTGAGTTCGCCCAGGGTTTTCAGCTCGCCCAGCTGCGCTTCATCATTGGCATCCCAGCCGCTGCCGGGGCGCAGGCCGTCGCCGAGGCTGAACGACACGTCGTAGGCCTTCATGATCTCGCAGATGTCTTCGAAGTGCGTGTAAAGGAAGTTTTCCTTGTGATGCGCGAGGCACCACTTGGCCATGATCGAGCCGCCGCGCGAGACGATGCCGGTCATACGCTTGGCGGTCATCGGCACATAGCGCAGCAGGACGCCGGCGTGGATGGTGAAGTAGTCCACGCCCTGTTCGGCTTGCTCGATCAGCGTGTCGCGGAACAGCTCCCAAGTCAGATCCTCGGCCTTGCCGTTGACCTTTTCGAGCGCCTGGTAGATGGGCACGGTGCCGATCGGCACGGGCGAGTTTCGCAGAATCCATTCGCGCGTTTCATGGATGTTCTTGCCCGTGCTCAGGTCCATGATCGTGTCGGCACCCCAGCGCGTGCCCCAGGTCATCTTGGCGACTTCTTCCTCGATGCTGGAGGTAACGGCGCTATTGCCGATATTGCCGTTGATCTTCACCAGGAAATTACGGCCGATGATCATCGGTTCCGATTCAGGGTGATTGATATTGGCAGGGATGATGGCGCGGCCGCGAGCGACTTCCTGACGCACGAACTCAGGGGTGATCACGGGCGGAATGGCCGCGCCAAAGCTCTGGCCCGGATGCTGGCGCGTGAGCAGATCGACCATGCGGTCGGCCAGCTTGCCGCCGGCAACTTTCAGCGATTCGATGTACTGTTCGCGCTGCAGATTCTCGCGGATGGCGATGTATTCCATCTCGGGCGTGATGATGCCCTGCTTGGCGTAATGCATCTGCGTGACATTGGCGCCCGCCTTGGCGCGCAGCGGCTTGCGTTGCAGATTGAAGCGCAGCACGTCGAGGCTGTGGTCGGCTTCGCGTTCTCGGCCATATTGGCTGCTCATGCCATCGAGCTGCTCGGTGTCGTTACGCTCGGCAATCCAGCCGGCGCGCAGCGGGTTCAGACCCTTGCGGACATCAATGGCAACAGCCGGGTCGGTGTAGGGGCCGCTAGTGTCGTACACATAGATCGGTGGATTTTTTTCGCCGCCGAAGCTGGTAGGCGTGTCGGTCTGGGTGATTTCGCGCATCGGGACGCGGATATCGGGGCGCGAGCCCTCTACATAGACCTTGCGTGAAGCCGGAAACGGCTGCACCGAGGCTTCATCGACATGGGCGGTTTGCGAGAGGAATTGATTGCTTGGCGCGTTCATTGTGCTACTCCATGAACGGCGCAGGGACGGGCGGGGGACGGAATGCGGACAACCGTGCGACGCTTCCCTACGCCGGTGTTAACCGGGTCAGGTGCAAAGGGTTTTTCTCATCCGTGCCGGCGATGCGGCACAGAACCCCTAGCGTCTCGGGCAAGCTGGTCTTGCGAAAACAGAACCTTGCCGCTTGCCGAAGTGCTGTGAAGCTAAGGCAAGTATGAAATAATTACAAGGATTTGATTTCAACGCCCGCGCCGCTGCCAGATAGCGGCGCTTTGGTCTGGAAAGGAAGCCCCATGGATTGGGAACAAGCCCGTTTCAATATGGTTGAGCAGCAGATTCGTCCTTGGGATGTGCTGGACCTGACCGTGCTCGGTCTCTTGTCGGTCGTGAAGCGCGAAGACTTCGTCCCCGCCGCGCGGCGCGAACTGGCGCTGGTCGATATGGAAATCCCGCTCAGCGCCTCGGCCCGCATGTGGAGCCCGAAGCTGGAAGCACGCGCAGTGCAGGAAGTGGCGCTGACCGGCAAGGAACGCGTACTGGAAATCGGCACGGGCTCGGGCTATCTGGCCGCGCTGCTCGGCAAGCTGAGCAAGCAGGTCTACTCGGTTGAAATCGACCCGGCCCTGGCCGAACAGGCACGCGCCAATCTGGCCGCTGCCGGCATCCAGAACGTGACGGTGGAAGTGGGTGATGCGGTGCGCGGCTGGAGCAAGCACGCACCTTACGATGTGATCGTGGCCAGCGGCTCCTACCCGAGCGTGCCCGACTTCCTGTTCGAGCAGCTGGCCGAAGGCGGCCGCTTGTTTGCCATCGTCGGTGATGAGCCCGCCATGACCGCCTCGGTGTTCACCAAGCTGGCCGGTTCGATCAAGCAAGAAAAGCTGTTCGAAACCGTGATTGCCCCGCTGGTCAATGCACCGCAGCCGGCGCGCTTCGCGTTCTGATCCGCTGCACGTTGGTAACAAAAGCCCGACCATTGGTCGGGCTTTTTGTTTGGGTGGCTGGAAATCAATACAGATCCGGTTCGCCCGGCGGTCGGGTCTTGAAGCGCTTGTGCAGCCAGAAATACTGCTCGGGCTGCTTGAGCACCTGGGCCTCGATTACTGTATTCATACGCGCGGCATCCGCTTCCACATCCTCGCTCGGGTAATCGGCCAAGGGCGGCTCAATCACCAGCGTATAGCCATCGGCCTCGCGGCGCGGATAGCAGGGCAGGGCCTTGGCGCCCGAGGCCTTCGCCAAGCGCGACAGACCAGTGATCGTGGCCGCCGGCACGCCGAAGAAGGGCGCGAACACCGAGTCGCGCGCGCCGAAGTCCTGATCGGGCAAGTAGTAGAAGCGATAGCCCTGCTTGAGCGCCTTCAGCGCCGGACGTATGCCGGCCTGGCGCGATAGCACGATGCCGGTATCGAAACGCAGACGTTTCTGCTCGACGTAGGCGTCGAGGCCCGCATCCTTCTGCTTGGAATAGATGCTGACCACCGGCACCTCGAGCGAGACGCGCAGGCCAGCCATATCGAGGCCGGTGAAATGCGGCATGACCAGGATGACCGGCTGACCATCCAGCGCGCGCAGATGTTCGAGTCCCTCGATGCGCATCATGCGCTTGAGCCGTTCGCGCGAGGCGAACCAGCAGTACGCGTATTCGAGCAGCATGCGCGACACCGCCACGAAATGCGCTTTCAGCAAGCGCGTGCGCTCGGCCTCGGGCATCTGCGGGAAGCACAGGCGCAGATTGGTCTGGCCGATGCGGCGGCGCGAACCGGCCAGGTGGTAGAGCAGTCCCCCCAGCGCACTGCCCAGCAGCGCCATCAGCCGAAACGGCAGCCAATGCAGCAGCCACATCAGTCCTGCCACCAGGCGGCTCATGCTTGCACCTCATCGGGCAGCGGCGCACCGGCTGGGTGCTTGTAACGGTTGTACGACCACAGGTATTGCGTGGGGGCCATCTTGATCAGGCTCTCGATATTCTGGTTAAGCACGGTCGCATCGGCCAGCTTGTCGCCGCTGAATGCGCCCTGCATGGGCTGGATATGGACCTTGAAGCCACGTCCCCAGCTCAGCCTTTCGGCAAAGAAGAACAGCACCACCGCATCGGTGGCCTCGGCCAGTCGCGGCAGCAGGGTCATGGTGTAAGCCGGCTTGCCGAAGAAGGGCGCCCAGATGCCTTCGCCCGCACCCGGTGCTTGGTCGGGCAGGATCACCGTCGCCTCACCCGATTTGAGCGCCTTCATCAGGATGCGCACACCAGCACCGGTGGCCGGCGCGGTACGGCCGTTATCGCGCGCGCGGCCTGCCTGCATCAGCGGTTCCAGCCACTTGAGCTTGGGCGGCCGGTACATGGCGGTCAGCGGATAGGGCAGAAGGCTGCTGACATAGCGGCCGGCGATATCGAAGCTGCCCAGATGCGGGGTAACGAAGATGATCGGACGCTGGGCGGCCAGCGCAGCCTCGGCGTGCTGCCAGCCCTGGCAATCGCGCACCAGCTTGCTGACTGCATGAGCGGGACGCGCCCAGGCCGCCAACAGCTCTAATGCGCCGCGCCCATTCTGGGCGATGCTGCGTGTTAACAAACGGTTATAATCGGCGGGATAGGCTTGGCGGAGATTGTCGCGCATACGCTGGCGAAAGCCGCTATCCAGCAGCCAGGCTAGCCAGCCAGCCAGCACACCCAGGGTATGCAGCAGCAGCAAGGGCCAAGCCGCCACGAAACGCAGTAGTAAAGTCAGCATCCAGATCACAGTTCATTCGAATCCGCTCATTTTAGCGGGTTTGACCACCAGACCGCTGCTTCAGCGGCCTAGCGACAAGAGGAAAAATCCATGCGCGAGTTCCTGTTCTCTTCCGAATCGGTTTCGGAAGGCCATCCCGACAAGGTTGCCGACCAGATTTCGGACGCCATCCTCGACGCCATCCTGGCGCAGGACAAGCACGCCCGCGTGGCCGCCGAAACCCTGGTGAACACCGGGCTGTGCGTGCTGGCCGGTGAAATCACCACCCATGCGAATGTCGATTACATCCAGGTTGCGCGCGAAACCATCCGTCGCATCGGTTACGACAGCTCGGAGCTGGGTTTCGACTACAAGGGCTGCGCGGTGCTGGTCGGCTACGACAAGCAATCGCCCGATATCGCCCAGGGCGTCAACGAAGGCCAGGGGCTGGACCTCGACCAGGGTGCTGGCGACCAGGGCCTGATGTTCGGCTACGCCTGTGATGAAACGCCGACCCTGATGCCGGCCGCCATCTATCTTTCGCACCGCCTTGTGCAGCGCCAGTCGGAACTGCGTAAAGATGGCCGCCTGCCCTGGCTGCGCCCGGATGCCAAGTCGCAGGTCACCCTGCGCTACGACGCCGACACCGGCCGTCCGATCGGCATCGACACCATCGTGCTGTCCACCCAGCACCACCCGGATATTGCCCACAAGACGCTGGAAGAGGCGGTCATCGAAGACATCGTCAAGCCGGTGCTGCCGCCCGAGCTGATGAAGGGTGATATCAAGTACTTCATCAACCCGACGGGGCGCTTCGTGATCGGTGGCCCGCAGGGCGACTGCGGCCTGACCGGGCGCAAGATCATTGTCGATACCTATGGCGGTGCCGCACCACACGGTGGTGGCGCCTTCTCGGGCAAGGACCCGAGCAAGGTCGACCGCTCGGCCGCCTATATGGGTCGTTATATCGCCAAGAACATCGTGGCCGCCGGCATTGCCCGCCAGTGCCAGGTGCAGGTCGCTTACGCCATCGGCATCGCCAAGCCGGTGTCCATCATGGTCGATACTTGGGAGACCGGTAAGATCAGCAATGAGAAGATCGTCGAGCTGATCGAACGCCACTTCGACCTGCGTCCAAAGGGCATTGTGCAGACCTTGGACCTGCTGCGCCCGATCTATTCGAAGACCGCCGCTTACGGCCACTTCGGCCGTGAAGAGCCGGAATTCAGCTGGGAAGCGACCGACAAGGCCGAGGCACTGCGCGCCGACGCCGGCCTGTAAGCTAGCCCCATCGCTTCGAAATACCCTGACATCGTCGGGGTATTTTTTCGCCCCTTTTTAACGAATCTCGCCGTTTTGAGCCCGCCGATGCTGCGCTTCCTGCCCCGCCTGGGGCCTGCTGTGACTTCCCTGATCCTGGCCCTGTATATCGGCGGGGTGCTCAATCTATCGGTCTTCGGTCAACGGCTGAGCAAGGGCGGCAATGGCCTGAGCACGGCGCTGGAAGCGCTGGCCATGGTGCTGCTGTGCTATGCGCTACTGGCCCTGCTGGCACTGGGCGGGCGCTGGGTATACCGGCCGCTGGCCAGCGCGCTGCTGCTGTTTTCGGCTGCCGCCAGCTATTACATGACCTTTTTCAAGGTGGTGGTCGGCTACGGGGTGGTGATCTCGGTGCTGACCCTGGACGTCGATCTGTCCAAGGAGTCGCTCGGCTTCAAGTTCTTTATCTGGCTATCGATCGCCGCCCTGCCCGCGCTATGGCTGATCTGGCGCAGCCCGTTCACGCCCGAGGCCGGCCGCCGCTTCGGCTGGCGCTGGCGCCTGCTGGCTGGCGCGCTGCTGGCCGGCGTGCTGTGTGCGCTGAGCCTGCAAGCCATCACCCAGATCAAGAAACGCCAAGCGCTGGCCGGCAATGAGTACACGGCCAGCGTGGGCGGCATCGTCGCGCACAGCTATCTGCCCACCAACTGGTTGTCGGGCCTTGGCCTGCATCTTTACCAGCTGCAGAGCGATGCACGTGCCAAGCGCCAGGACCTGTTCAACCCGGCCAAGGCCTTCCACTACCAGGCTGCCGCGCCGATGGATGACACCTATGTGGTGTTCGTGATCGGCGAAACCACCCGCTCCGACCATATGAGCTTGCTCGGCTACGAACGCGATACCAATCCGCTGCTGGCACAGGAGCCGAATCTGGTCGCCTTCAACGGCCATGCCTGCGACACCGCCACCAAGCTCTCGCTTCGCTGCATGTTCGTACGCGAGGGGGGGGCGGAGAACAATACCCAGCGCACGGTGAAGGAAAACAATGTCTTTGCCGTGCTCAAAGACCTCGGTTTCAGCTCCGAGCTGTATTCGATGCAGAGTGAGGTCTGGTTCTACAACAGCCTGCATGCCAATCGCTATGAAATCCGCGAGGTGCTGGCCTCGGCCTATGCCGATAGCGGCAAGCCCATCGACGATATGCTGCTGGTCGAGGAGATGGACAAATCGCTGCAGCGCCATCCGAAGGGCAAGCATCTGATCGTCCTGCACACCAAGGGCTCGCACTATCTGTACAGCCAACGCTATCCGCAGGGCTTCGCGCACTTCTTCCCCGAATGCCTGGGCATTGATGCCGCCTGCAGCGAGGCGCAGCTGTTCAATTCCTTCGATAACAGCGTGCGCTATGTCGACTATGTGCTCAAGCAGGCCATAGACCGCCTGCGCGACAAGCAGGCCATTCTGTTCTACACCTCGGACCATGGCGAATCGATCGGCGAGAACGCCCACTTCCACGCCACCCCGCGTGAGGTCGCCCCGCCCGAGCAGTTCCGTGTGCCGATGCTGGTCTGGGCCTCCGACCGCTTTCTGGCCGCACCCGCACGCCGCGCCGGTTTCGAAAAGCTCAAGCTGCTGGCCAATAAGGGCAAGGTTGGTCGCCATGAGGAGCTGTTCGACAGCGTGCTCGGCTGTCTCGGTTATAGCTCGCCCAATGGCGGCATTGCGGCACGCAATAACTGGTGCGACTACACGGCAGCCGCCCAGCCTTGAGCTGAGTTCAGGCCGCTATCGTATCCACGGGGCAAGCCAACAGGCTTGCCCTTTTTCTTGCCCGGCTGGCGAAGGCGAGGACGATATGCCATACCACAAGTCCTTGTTTCACAACCGGTCAGCCCCCGGCCCGGGCTGGAAGGCGGCACAGTCCGCCGGATCAAGAACGGCCCCGCGAGGGCCAGGAGGTTGTATGAAATCATCTGCGCTACTTCTCGCCATCCTGCTCGGCAGCCTTTCCCTGCCCAGCCTCGCCAGCGACACACCGGCCGAGGCCAGCATCAGCGGCAAGAGCCGCGTGAGCACGGTGGGAAAAATCGAGGCTGTGGTATCGGATATCGATCAAGAGGCGCGCCTAGTGCGCCTCATAGGCAGCAGCGGCAACGCCACCACCCTGTTTGTTGGGCCCGAGGTGCGTAATTTCGCCAACGTTAAAGTGGGTGACCATCTGACGGTACGCTATCGCGAGACCGTGGAACTGGAACTGCTCAAGGAAAAGCTCAATGTGCGCATGCGCCTGGAAAGCGCGGAGGGCGCGCGTGCCGCCCCCGGTAGCAAACCCGGTGGCTGGGTACGTCACAAGCTGGTACTGATGGCCGACGTGGCGTCCGTCGACATGGCCAGTGGTCAGATCACGCTGAAGGGACCGGAGCGCACCACAACCTATGAGGTGGAAGACAAGCCCCTGCTTGGGCTGGTGAAACCGGGCGACCAGGTCAAGGCCACCATCAGCGAGTCGACTGCGCTCTCTATGGAACCCGCGTCGCAGTAGGGTTGACCCCGCGAGGCGACGGGCGTCGGTGGCTCTTGCCGACGCCCGTCGCTATAATCGCCCCCCTAACCGAGGAGCGCTGCGACAGGGTTCCCTGCCAGGCTCGGTTTTCGCGCACTGCGCGGCAAGAACGGCGCTCACCTGTCCAACCCATGCCGGGCATGGGGTGACGGTGAGCGAGCACGCCCGCACCACCTCCCCTCCCGGCCACACGTTCAAAGGATGAACACCGTGGCTGAAATCAAAGACTATGTGATTGCCGATCTCTCCCTGGCCGATTGGGGCCGCAAGGAGATCAAGATTGCCGAGACCGAAATGCCCGGTCTGATGGCGATCCGTGAAGAGTTTGCCGCTGTGCAGCCGCTCAAGGGCGCGCGCATCACCGGCTCGCTGCACATGACCATCCAGACCGCCGTGCTGATCGAGACGCTGCAGGCGCTCGGTGCCCAGGTGCGCTGGGCCTCGTGCAATATCTTCTCGACCCAGGACCACGCCGCCGCCGCGATTGCCGCTGCAGGCACCCCGGTGTTCGCCGTGAAGGGCGAATCGCTAGCCGATTACTGGGAATACACGCACCGCATCTTCGAGTGGACCGATGGCGGCTACAGCAACATGATCCTCGACGATGGTGGCGATGCCACCGTGCTGCTGCACCTCGGTGCGCGCGCCGAGACCGATCTGAGCGTGCTCAGCAATCCGGGCAGCGAGGAAGAGACCATTCTGTTCGCCTCGATCAAGGCCAAGCTGGCGACGGACAAGACCTGGTACTCGACCCGTCTGGCCCATATCCAGGGCGTGACCGAGGAAACCACTACCGGCGTGCATCGCCTCTACCAGATGCACCAGCGCGGCGAACTGAAGTTCCCGGCCATCAATGTCAACGACTCGGTCACCAAGTCCAAGTTCGACAATCTGTATGGCTGCCGCGAATCGCTGGTGGATGGCATCAAGCGCGCTACCGATGTGATGATTGCCGGCAAGGTAGCCGTGGTGTGTGGCTATGGCGATGTGGGCAAGGGCTCGGCCCAAGCGCTGCGCGCGCTGTCGGCCCAGGTCTGGGTTACCGAAGTCGACCCGATCTGCGCGCTACAGGCCGCCATGGAAGGCTACCGCGTGGTAACGATGGATTACGCTGCGGACAAGGCCGATATCTTCGTTACTGCCACCGGCAACTACAAGGTGATCACGCACGCCCACATGGCCAAGATGAAGGACCAGGCCATCGTCTGCAATATCGGTCACTTCGACAACGAGATCGAAGTCGCCGCGCTCGAGCAGTACCAGTGGGAAGAGATCAAGCCGCAGGTCGATCATGTGATCTTCCCGGACGGTAAGCGCATCATCCTGCTGGCCAAGGGCCGCCTGGTGAACCTCGGCTGCGCCACTGGCCACCCGAGCTATGTGATGTCGTCGTCGTTCGCCAACCAGACCATCGCCCAGATCGAGCTGTTCACCCGCACGGCCGACTACCCGGTCGGCGTGTACACGCTGCCCAAGCATCTGGACGAGAAGGTGGCGCGCCTGCAGCTGAAGAAGCTGAATGTGCAGCTGACCGAGCTGACCGATGCACAGGCCGCCTATATCGGCGTGAAGAAGGAAGGCCCATACAAGGCCGACCACTACCGCTACTAAGCCGCAGCCGGCTTTCCGCCGCCCTGACAACGCCCCGCCCTGCGGGGCGTTGTGCGTTTCAGGCCCAGCCCGCGTCAACGGTGCGAAATCGCACTATCGTGCTGTAAAAAATTCACGCTAGCATGCCTGCCTTGGCGCGCAGCGCACCTGTCCCTTCCTGAAAGCCCACTGTGAACGAGCGCATTGCCGAACTGGAACACGCGATTAGCACGCTGGAAGCCCACCGCACCGTGCTGGGCGATGCCGCGACCGAGACCGCGCTGGCGCCGCTGCGCGAGCAGCTGGCCGCCCTGCGCCCGAGTCAGGATGCGCAGCGCCTGTGCCAGCTCAGCATCCTGTTCCTCGATGTGGCGGGTTCCACCGCGCTGAGCCAGCGGCTGGATCCGGAAGATATCAATAACGTGCTGGATGGCGCACTCGCGCGCTTCAGCGCCATCGTGGCCCGTCATGGTGGCCGTGTGCTCCAGTATGCGGGCGACAGCATGCTGGCCGTGTTCGGCCTGGGCGAAGCGCGCGAGCAGGCGCCACAGTTCGCGGTGCAGGCCGGCCTGGCGTTGCTGGCCGAGGGGCGCGCGATCAGCGCCGAAGTGGCCGAGCAATATGGCTTGAGCGACTTCGCGGTGCGGGTGGGCGTGCATAGCGGCGAAGTGCTTCTGGGCGGCGGCGTGGATGGCGAGAACAGCCTGCGCGGCACCAGCGTGAATATCGCCGCGCGCATGGAACAGACCGCGCCACTGGGTGGCCTGCGCATCAGCCGCGATACCTGGCGCCTGGTGCGCGGCCTGTTCGATATGCATGAACAGGCACCGATCAGCATCAAGGGCTGCGCCGAACCGATGATCAGCTATCTGGTGCAGGCCGCGCGCGATGGCAGCCAGGCGCGCCGCGGCGTGGAAGGCCTGCAGACCCCGCTGGTAGGCCGCGCCGAGGAGCTGGCCCAGCTGCAGGCGGCCATCCTCGCCCTGCTGGGCGGCCAGCAGACCGATATGCAGCGCCTGTTGGTGATCGGTGATGCCGGCCTGGGCAAAAGCCGCCTGCTGGCCGAGCTACGACGCTGGCTGGCCGAGCAGGCGCCGGCCGGCCTGCTCGTGCAGGCCGAGGCCAGCGAGAGCCGTCGCCAGCAACCCTATGCGCTGCTCGCTCAGCTGCTGCAACAACAGTTTGGCCTGGGCGCGGATACCCGCGGCCCGCAGGCGCAAGCTGCCTGGCTGGCCGCCATCGCCCCGCAGCTGGACAACGAGGCCGCCGCCGCGGTGCTCGGCCAGTTGCTCGGCTACGACTTCCGCCAGCACCCGGCGCTGGGTTTCGGCGAGGACCCACGCCAGCTGCGCGCCGCTGCCTTCCACTACGCCAGCCAGCTGCTGCGCCGTGCCGCCGCACCCCGGCTGTGGCTACTCGACGACGCCCACTGGCTGGATGCCGGCAGCCAGGACTTTCTCAATCATCTGCACGATCAGCATGCCGATCTGCCCATGCTGATCGTGGCCCTGGCCCGCCCCAGCCTGTTCGAACAGCGTGCCGACTGGGCGGCGCCGGCCGAGCGCCATCGTGTGCTGGCACTCAGCCAGCTCGACAATCTGGCCAGCGACATCCTGGCCGGCGCGCTGCTGGCCCGGCTGGGCAGCATTCCGCCCGACCTGCGCCAGCTGGTGTGCGAAGGGGCGGACGGCAACCCCTTCTTCATGGAAGAGCGGGTCAATATGCTGATCGACCAGGGCGCGCTGCTGTGCGAACCCAGCGGCTGGCACTGGCTGCCCGAGCGCATGCAGGGCAAGGCCCTGCCAGCCACCCTGCGCGGGGTGCTGGAAGCGCGTCTGGCCACGCTGCCCGAGGCGGTCCATCACGTGCTGCAGCTCGCCTCGGTAGTGGGCATGGTGTTCTGGGATGCGGCGCTGCAGGAACTGGATGCCCAGGCCAGCAGTGCGCTGCCCGACCTGCTGGCGCGCGAGCTGATCGTGGCACGCCCGGACAGCCGCCTGAGCGGCCAGCGTGAATACGCGTTCCGTCACCACACGCTGTACCAGACCTGTTACGAGGGCACGCTCAAGCGCGTGCGCAAGCCCGCCCATGCGCAACTGGCGCGCTGGCTGAGTGCGCAGCGCGGCGAGGAGCATCTGGACCTGATCGCCGAACACTATGAGCAGGGTGGCGAGCCGCAGGCCGCTCTTCAGTACTGGCAGAGCGCGGCCGAATCGGCGCGCCAGCGCTATGCGAACAGCTCGGCCATGCGCTTTATCGCGCGGGCCATCCAGCTGGCGCCCAAGGACGATCTGCAGCTCGGTCTGGCCCTGCATTATTTGCAGCTGCGCATCGCCGAATTCCGCACCGGCAGCGGCGATCGTGAAACCGCGCTCAAACAGCTCGAGGAGCTGGCGGCCAGCAGCCAGGACAGGCTGTGGCTATCGCGCGCGGCCGATCAGCGCGCGAACTACCTGCTCGACAAGGGCGACGCGGCCGCCGCCCTGCAGCAGGGCGAGGCGGCCCTGGCCCTGGCGCCGCCCGAGCACAGCGAATGCATGGCGCGCGCCTATCAGGTCATCCTGCCCGCTCTGGGCCGGCTCGGTCAGCAGGAAAGGCTGTTCGAGCTGATCGGCCCCGCGCTCGAGCTAGCACGCAAATCCCAGAACCGCATGGTGGAAGCCGCCATCCTCAATCAGATCGGCATGTCCTTCAACGAGCACGGCCGCTTCAGCGAGGGCATCGCCAAGCTGTCCGAGGCGCTGCAGCTGCATCAGGCCAGCGGCCACAAGAGCAATGAGGCCGGCACCCTGGCCAATATCGCCTACGCGGAGCTGTGTCTGGGGCGCTTTGACGCGGCGCGGCAGAAGTTCGCGCATGCGCTGACCGCCTTCAAGGCCATCGGCCAGCTGCAGAACATCGGCATCATCCATATCAATCTGGCCATGATCTGCCTGATGCTGAATGACCGGGACGCGGCGCTCATGCATGCGGACAGCGCGCTGCAGTTCGCGCGCGAAAGCAGCGATCAGTGGTCGGAAGCCTCGGCCTTGCGCGTGGCCGGACAGGCGCAGATCGCGCTCGGTCAGGTCGAACTCGGTTACCAGCTGCTGCGCGAATCCTGGCAGTTGTTCGATACCTTGCAGATGCCTCATCTGGCCATGGAGGCGATTGCCTCGCTGGCGGAGGCGAAATTCGCGGCCGGCGACTATGAAGACGCGCATGCACTGGGCGTACAGATCGCCGAGCGACTGGAGCGGCATCTCGATCTATTCGGCTGCGACGAGCCCTTGCGTGTGCTGATGACGGCCTACAAGGTGCTGGCCGTGCGTGATCCGGCCCGCGCCCAGCCCTTCTTCCACAAGGCCTCGGAAGAGCTGCATAGCCGGGAGAGCAAGCTGGCCGAGCCGGACGCACGCCAAGTATTCCTGAACAGTATTCCCACCCACCGGGACATCGTGGCGGAACGCGCCAGGCGCGCATTGCAGCAGGCTTAGACAGGGGCTTGGGGTGGGCGTAGGCGCGCAAGCATGAACTAGCTCGCACCAGGTAAACGCGGTTGCGCGCGGCTGGCATCCCGCGCAGCCAGGGCTGCGTAAGCGCCTGGCGGCGCAGCAGCCCTGGGTAGCGATTTAGGGCTTAGGTATTGCGGATCTGCGGGTCGATGATGCCCAGCGCGCCATCGGTGCTGCGCTGGATAACCAGATCGAAGTCGAAATTGTCATTGGCCGGATCGGCATCCAGCGTGGTGATGATGCGCAGACGGGTCTGCTTGCCATTCACATTGATCTTCGGTGTGGTGACCTTCTCGGTCGGAAAGGCTTTCACCCCGACCACATCGCCGCCCGTACCCTGGTAGGCGAGACCCACAGCATGGTAGAGCACCACGGTTTCGCCGCTGGTATCGGGCGCGCCAGAAAATTCCAGATTGGCTTCCTCGCTCACCGAGATGGTTTGACTAGCCGCATCATAGGTCACGCCTTGCGCACCCTGGGTCATGGTCATGGTGGCCTGGGTGTACTGCACCGCACCGCCCTGATTGATCGGCTTGAAGTCGCTCGGATTGACAATCGTGAACAGGAATTTCGCGGTGGGGGTGGCGCTTTGCTCGGTCGTCATCATGCTTCCTTCGCTGTGGTTAAGGGGTAAATGGTCCGGCTTCGGGCCACGTGGCGCGCAGCCTAGCCGGCCGCCGTCCTGGCGGCTGCCCAGCATGCCACAGCTGGCCTGTGCAATTTTTACGGTGGTGTATCAGCTATTGAGCGGCGGACGCACTGCCTTACGCCTCTCCTGCTTGGCATCGGCAGCTTCGCCAGCCTGTGGTCGGCTGTCGGCCAGCGGCTTGAGCACCACCATATGGCGGCCCTCGCTGGCTAGATAGCCGGCATTGTGCAGATAGGTGAGCACGCGGTTCACCATCTCACGAGAGGCGCCGACCCGGTCGGCCATATCCTGCTGGGTGAGCTTCTCGCGGATCAGCAGACGGCCATCCACCTCGCGCGCCAGCTCTTCCAGCACGCGCACCACCCGGCTGTGTACATCGTCCAGCGCCAGGCTCTTGATATTCACCGTACTGCGCCGCACCAAGCCGATCAGCTTGTGAATCAGGTGCATGGCAAAATCCGGATAGTCGGCCAGGAAGTCGCGCAGCTTGGCGCCGGTGACCACGATGCAGCTGACCGGCTCCAAGGTCATTACCGAAGCCGAACGTGGCTGGCCGTCCAGCGACATTTCGCCGAAATACTCGCCCGGCCCGAGCGTGTTGTAGATGACTTCGCGGCCGCTATCGCCCGAACCGAACACTTTGACCCGCCCGACCAGCAGGATATAGATGGCGTCGGTATGGTCGGCCTCATTGATCAGCAGGGTATTGGCCGGATAGGAACGCATGCCGCCGTGGGCGGACATGGCCTTGAGCAGGGCGTCGTCCAGCACGCCAGGGGGCGAAAGCGGATTGGGCATGGCGATGGGCTCGCTGAAAGGAATGGTCAACATGGGGCGAAGATTAAGGCATGGGCGGTATTGCTGGCGAGCGCAGGGGAGCGCATATAAGTACATGCATACAATTCATTAGCCAAGCAAAGTACTAGTGATAGCATTCATTCGGTCATTCGTCCTGTTTATCGAGCCCGCCGTGAGCCCCTCGCCTACCTTCAGCTTTGAATTCTTTCCCCCCAAGACGGTCGAGGGCACGGAGAAGCTGCGCAATACGCGCCGGCAGCTCGCCCAGTTC
Source organism: Chitinimonas taiwanensis DSM 18899 (assembly GCF_900119825.1). Taxonomy (GTDB): domain Bacteria; phylum Pseudomonadota; class Gammaproteobacteria; order Burkholderiales; family Chitinimonadaceae; genus Chitinimonas; species Chitinimonas taiwanensis. Next base: position 179,826 of record NZ_FPKR01000001.1, read on the forward strand.
AAGCCGGAGTTCTTCTCGGTGACCTTCGGCGCGGGCGGCACCACGCAGGACGGCACGCTGGCCACCGTATTGGAGATCAAGTCCGAGGGTTTCCAGGCCGCGCCGCACCTGTCCTGCATCGGCGCCACACGCGCCAATGTGGCCCAGCTACTGCAGACCTATCGCGATAACGGCATCCGTCGCATCGTCGCATTGCGCGGCGATATTCCCAGCGGCATGGTGGAGTTCGGTGAGTTCCGCTACGCGAACGAGCTGGTGGAATTCATCCGTGCCGAGCACGGCGACTGGTTCCATATCGAGGTGGCGGCCTACCCCGAGTACCACCCGCAGGCGCGCAGCGCACACGACGATATCGCCAACTTCGTGCGCAAGGCGCAGGCCGGGGCCGATTCGGCCATGACGCAATACTTCTTCAACCCCGATGCCTACTTCGCCTTCGTGGACGAGGTCCGTGCGCGCGGGGTGGAGATTCCTATCGTGCCCGGCATCATGCCGATCAATAACTTCACCCAGCTGGCGCGTTTTTCCGATGCCTGCGGGGCGGAGATTCCGCGCTGGCTGCGCCTGAAGCTGCAGAGCTATGGCGATGACAGCGCCTCGATCAAAGCGCTCGGCCTGGATGTGATTACCGATCTATGCCGCAAGCTCCTGGATGGCGGTGCGCCCGGCCTGCATTTCTACACGCTGAACGCAGCCGGCAATGTGTCCACCATCTGGCAACGCCTGGGCCTGGACGCGCGCTAATGGTCCTCGTAGCGCTGCAGCAGGCCAGGTAGCGCGCTATCGCGCAGGCTGGCCATGCTGGTCCAGATGCCCTCGGCCAGCTCGCGGTGCGCGTGGTAGAAGCGCAGATTGAAGACCAGGAAATAATCTTTGCTGCTCAAGGGCAGCGGCAGGCGCTCAACCTCGCTATAGCCATAGCGGCGCAAGGCCGCATCCCCCGATAAATCCTGGGTCGCGTAGGCGGCGATGCGCCCATGGCGCAGCTTGTCGAAATTCTGCTGGGTATTCAGCGCCTCCTCCACCGCAATGCCCTGCTCACGCAGATCCTTGCCAATGGACCAGCCGAAATTCACCCCCACCGGCCCCTGCAGCCCCTGGATCGTTTGGCCATCCCAGTCGACCGGTGCATGTTTGAGCCGGTACAGATAGTAGGACAGCCGGGTGATGCGCCGTGTGGCATCCGGCTGCCCATCGCGCATTGGATAAGCTAGGGTGAGCGCGCGGGCGGCGCTGTAGGAGTACATGAATGCCCCGTCATGCCGACCAGCCTGGGTCTCCATCAGCACCCTTACATTGGGCACGCGGCTCAGGCGTAGCAGGCAGCCATGCTGGGCGGCCACTTTCTGCAGCAACTCGACCGCGGCACCCGGGTGCTGGCGCGCCGCCCCCTCATCGCCGAGCAGATAGGGCGGTGCGGGTTCGCTGTTGTACGCAAAGCGCAACTCACAAGGCGCAGCGCTGGCGGCGCCAGCCCAGCCGGCCAGGCCCACGATCATCGCCATGCATCGTCGCAACATGATCACACCCCCGCGTTGGGCAGCCCCGCCAATCGAACAAGCACATGCTAGACAGCCAAGCCGTTTATAATTCGGCGCTTATTTCATTGCAGATTCGGTTTCATGCTCAAGTATCTTGGCCTCGACAGGCCTTTTTTATTGCTCGCCCGCAAGCTGCTATTCAGTGTAGTCCGTACCCATGTCTTGTCAGATAGCCCAAGCAATCTGGGCCTCGATCCGACCCGGCCGGTGGTGTATGTGCTGCAGCGCCGCTTCCTGAGCAATATCCTGGTACTGGACCGCGAAGTCAGCGCGGCCGGCCTGAAATCGCCGCTGGACGGCCTGGCCGCCAATGGCGTGCGCGAAAACCGCGCCTTTTTCTTTACCAGCCGTGGCGAACCCTGGTTCGGCCGCAGCAACAAGGCCGGCTACTCGCCACGCCTGCAGCGGCTGAGCGAGGCAGTGCGCAATCATCCCGATTTCGATGTGCAGCTGGTGCCGGTCACCATTCTGTGGGGACGCACGCCCGATAAGGAAAGCTCAATCTGGAAGCTGATCTTCTCGGAAAGCTGGTCGCCGCGCGGCCCGCTGCAGCAGTTCTTCACCATCCTGCTGCATGGCCGCCAGACCCTGGTGCGCTTTGGCCAGCCGGTCTCGCTGAAGGAGCTGACCCACGACGCCGAGGACAGCGAGCGCGCGGTACGCAAGGTGGCGCGCGTGCTGCGCGTACATTTCCGCCAGCAGCGCGAAATGGCCATCGGCCCCGATCTATCGCACCGTCGCACCCAGGTGGAAGGCATTCTGGAAACCGAGTCGGTGAAGGCGGCCATTGCCGCCCTGGCCAAGGAGAATGGCGGCGGCTACACCGCCGAGCAGAAGGCGCAGGAGAAGGCGCGCCGCTATGCCTGGGAAATCGCCGCCGACTACAGCTACCCAGTGGTGCGGGTATTCCACCGCTTCCTGACCTGGGTGTGGACGCGCCTCTATGACGGGGTGGAGCTGAGCAATTTCGATACCGTAACCGGCATGGCACCCGACCACGAGGTGGTCTATGTACCCTGCCACCGCAGCCATATCGACTATCTGCTGCTCAGCTATATCGTCTACCAACAGGGCCTGATGATTCCGCACATCGCCGCGGGCGCCAACCTCAACCTGCCCATCGTGGGCGGCATCCTCCGCCGCGGCGGTGCCTTCTTCCTGCGCCGCTCCTTCAAAGGCAATCCGCTATATGGCGCGGTATTCAATGAATACCTGCATATGGTTATCGCGCGCGGCAACCCAATCGAGTACTTCGTGGAAGGTGGCCGCTCGCGTACCGGCCGTCTGCTGCAGCCGCGCCCCGGCATGCTGGCGATGACCGTGCAGAGCTATCTGCGCGATTCGAACCGCCCGATTGTGTTTATCCCCGTCTATATCGGCTACGAAAAGCTGTTCGAAGGACGCAGCTATGTGGGCGAGCTGATGGGCAAGCCCAAGCAGAAGGAATCGCTGTTCAATCTGATCCTCAGCATCCGCGAGCTGAAGAAGAACTTCGGCAAGGTGCATGTGAACTTTGGCGAGCCGATCAAGCTGGCCGAGGTACTGAGCGAATCCCACCCGGACTGGAAGCAGGAGCCGCCGCTGGACGAACAGCGCCCGGCCTGGTTCACCCAGAGCGTGCGTCAGCTCGGGCAGAAGATTGCCGACGGGCTGAACAGCGCCGCAGTGGCCAATCCGGTCAACCTGGTCAGCCTGGCGCTATTGGCCACGCCGCGCCACGCGATGGACGAGGACCAGCTGGTGGCCCAGCTGGACGGCTACCGCAAGCTGCTCAGCGCGGTGCCCTATGCCGAACGCGCCCAGCTGACCGCCATGGACGGCCGCGCCATGGTCGAGCACTGCGAAAAGCTGCGCCTGATCCAGCGCCACCCGCATGCCTTGGGCGATGTCATGCACTTCTACCCGGAAGACGCGGTGCTGTGCAGCTATATGCGCAATAACGTGCTGCACTGCGTGGCGCTGCCCGCGCTGATCGCCTGCCTGTTCTCGCGTAATGCCTCGCTGAGCCGCGAGCAGCTCGGCAATCTGACCCGTACCGTCTATCCCTTCCTGCGCGCCGAGCTCTTCCTGCGCTGGCAGCCGGAGGAGCTGGACAGTGCGCTGGATGCCTATCTGGATGCCCTGGTGCAGATGGGCTGGCTGGCCACCAGCAGCGGGCGCGAAGGCATTTACCACGCGCCGAATATGAATGCGGACGAGTATGCGCAGCTCAACCTGCTTGGCCAGGCGGTGCGCCCAGCTCTGGTGCGCTATTTCATCTCGCTGTCGGTGCTCACCCAGCAGGGCAGCGGCACGGTCAGCACCGATGAGCTGGAGGCGCTCTGCCATCTGCTCGCCCAGCGCCTGAGCCTCTTGCGCGAGTTCAATGCGCCGGAGTTCTTCGACCGCGCGATCTTCCGCACCTTTATCAGCACGCTCAAGCAGGCGGGTCTGGCCGGCGAGAACGAGGCGGGCAAGCTGACCTTCAATGGCGCGGTGCGCTCGGCCGCAGCCGAATCGCGTTATGTGCTGCCGCCCGATGTGCGCCAGAGCGTGCTGCATCTGACGCGGCTCGATCGCGGCACGGTCGAACAGGCGCTGAGCCGCCTGGCCGCCAAGGGCAAGGCCTGATCGCATTGAGCAGACGCAAAAAAGGGACGCTATCGCGTCCCTTTTTTTCATGCTGGCGGGTGCGTATCAGAACTTCTCGTGCGGACCGAGGTAGCGCCACTGGCCCATGGGCAGGTCGGAGAGTGGGATACGGCCGATGCGGATGCGCTTGAGGCCAACCACCTTCAGGCCGACCAGCTCGCACATGCGGCGGATCTGGCGCTTCTTGCCCTCGCGCAGCACAAAGCGCAGCTGGTTTTCGTTCTGCCAGCTGACCTTGGCCGGCTTGAGCGCCTGACCTTCCAGGCTCAGGCCGTGGTTGAGCAGCTTCATACCCTCATCACTGAGATTGCCCTCCACGCGCACCAAATATTCCTTCTCGATCTTAGTCTCGTCGCCGATCAGGGCCTTAGCCACGCGGCCGTCCTGGGTCAGTACCAGCATACCGGTCGAATCGATATCGAGCCGGCCAGCCGGCGCCAGGCCGTTCAGGTGGCGGCGCGAGAACTCGATGCCAGAGCGGTCGCCCACATAGCGGTTCTCGGGGCGGATCAACAGATCAGCCGGGCGATGGCCGCCCTCGGCCTGGCCGGACACGAAGCCGATCGGCTTGTTCAGCAGGATGGTGACCCGCTGCGCTTGAGACACGGCCGCCATGCGGTCGAGCTCGATACGCTGGGTGGGCAGCACACGGCTGCCGAGTACATCGACCACAATGCCGTCGACCTTGACCCAGCCGCGTTCGATGTATTCATCGGCTTCGCGGCGTGAGCACAGGCCCAGCTCGGCCATGCGTTTGGAAAGTCTGAGGGTTTCCGGCGCGTCGCTCATATCGGGTCTTTCACTGGCAAAACGCCATTTTAACGCCGCACGCGGCAATTCAGGACGCTCGCGTTAAAATCCCGCCCTATGGATACCCAAGCAGAACTCGATTACGCACGCCGTTTCGGCGGCATTGCCCGCCTGTACGGCGCCCGCGCGCTGGCGCAGTTCGAGGGCGCCCATGTGTGCGTGATCGGCGTGGGTGGCGTAGGCAGCTGGGCTGCCGAGGCGCTGGCGCGCAGTGCGGTCGGCCAGATCACCCTGATCGACCTCGACCATGTGGCGGTCTCGAATGTGAACCGCCAGCTGCATGCGCTGGATGGCAATCTGGGCAAGGCCAAGGTCGCGGCCATGGCCGAGCGTATCCGCGCCATCAACCCGCGCGCGCAGGTGCACGAAGTGGACGATTTCCTGACCCAGGAGAACCTGGCCGCACTGATCCCCAAGGGGCGCTACGACTTCGTGCTCGACTGCATCGACCAGATGCGCGTGAAGGTGGCGCTGGTAGTGCACTGCAAGCGGCAGAAGATTCCGCTGCTGGTTTCGGGCGGCGCCGGTGGGCGTATCGATCCGACCCGAGTCGCGCTGGCCGATATCGCGCAGACCAGCGGCGACGCGCTGCTGTCCAAGATCCGCGCTGAGCTACGCCGCCAGCATGGCTTTGCGCGCGAGGGTAAGAAATTCGGCATTGAGGCGGTGTATTCGACCGAGCCCATCGTGCGCCCGGTGGCCGATGCCTGCGAGCCCGTGGCAGCAGGGCCGCAGGGCCTGAACTGCGCCGGCTATGGTTCGGCCGTGGCAGTGACCGCCAGCTTTGGCATGGCCTTGGCTGGCCGCGCGCTGGCGTTGCTGGCCAAGCCGCCTGCGACACCAGCCACCCCAAGTCGACCGGGCTGAACAGTGGCGTGCATCAGGCCGTGCTGATGCGGCGCCGTCTATACTCGGGGCTGTGTCCGCCGGAGTCCGCCATGCCCAGACCGCCCCACCACCATCCTGGCCACCCAGCACCAAGCGTGTGTACGGCCACCTGTACAGACATCGAGGTGCGAGCTTGAAGCGCTGCCTGTACGGCCTGCTGGCCTGCCTGCCCCTGCTCTGCAGCGCCCAGCTCAGCATCAACGTGACGGATGCGGGTGGCCAGCCAGTGGCCGATGCGGTCATCTATGCCGACGCGCTGAGCGGCAAGCCGCCCAAGGGCAAGCTCAATGCCACCATCGACCAGATCGACAAGGAGTTCGTCCCGCTGGTCACCGTGGTACAGACCGGCACGGCGATCCGTTTCCCGAACAAGGACAATATCCGCCACAACATCTATTCCTTCTCACCGGCCAAGGTGTTCGACCTGAAGCTCTACTCGGGCACGCCAGCCGCCCCCATCGTGTTCGACAAGGCCGGCCAGGTAGTGCTCGGCTGCAATATCCATGACTGGATGGTCGCTTATCTGCTGGTGGTCGATACACCCTGGTTCGACAAAAGCGACGCCAAGGGCATGGCCAGCTTGGTGGGGCTGCCGGCCGGCGACTATCTGTTGCGCGTCTGGCATCCCTACCAGAGCACGGAAGCACCAGCTCAGAAGATCAAGGTTGGCAGCGGGGCGGAAAGCCGCTTTGTGTTCCGCCTGAAACTAGCCCCACCCAGCACAGGTACGCATGCGAAATGAGTTCTGGCAGCGCAGCCGGCAAAGCCTGACGCTGCGCATCGTGGTTTTTTTCACCGCGCTGCTTGCCCTGGTGCTCAGCGCGGCCTTTGCGCTGGTCAGCGCGGCCAATTTGCGTATCTCGCGCGATACGGTCGCCCATGAGCTCGATACCGGCGAGAAGGTATTCCGCCGCCTGCTCGAACAGAACGCCAGCAAGCTGACCCAGGGCGCCGGCGTGCTGGCCAGCGATTTTGGTCTGCGCGAGGCGATTGGCACCGGCGACACCGCCACGCTGCTGTCGGCCCTGCGCAACCACGGCAATCGCATCGGTGCGCAGATCGCCATGGTGTCCGGCCTGGACAACCGCCTGCTGGCCGACACGCTGCACCCGGACCGCAGCGGCCAAGCCTATCCGTTTGCCCCGCTGCTGGCCGAAGCCGGCCAGCGTGGCAGCGCCAGCGGCATCGAGGTCATCGATGGCCGCCTGTATCAGATCCTGGTCGTGCCGGTGCGCGCGCCGATCACGCTAGCCTGGATCACCATGGGCTTCGAGGTCGACGACCCGACCGCGGCCGACCTGCAGGCGCTGGCTGGCCTGCAAGTGTCCTTCCTGGTCCAGCAGCGCCCGGGCTGGCAGATTTACGCGTCCACGCTCGGCCCCGCCCAGCGCGCAGCACTTCAGACGCAGCTGAGCGCGCTGCGTGCCGCCGGCCAGCTGACGCTGGCGCAGGAGGTCTACGCCACGCGGCGCATCCAGCTTGGCCATAGCGTGAAGGGGCCGGTGTACGCGCTGCTGGCCCGCTCGCTGGATGAGGCGATGGCACCCTTCTATGCGCTGCAGGGCACCCTGATCATCCTGGCCGGCTTTGCCCTGTTGGTCTGTCTGCTGGTGGGCATACGGCTGGCGCGACGCATTACTGGCCCGCTGCGCGCGCTGGCCCTGGTCGCCCAGCGCATCCGCGCGGGTGACTATCGCCAGGACATCGCCATCCATGACGGCAGCGAGATCGGCCAGCTGGCTGGCAGCCTGGCACATATGCAGCAGGCGATTGCCGAGCGCGAGGCGGAGATCAGCAAGCTGGCCTTTCAGGACAGCCTGACCGGTCTGCCCAACCGCCTGCGCTTCAACCAGCGTCTGGACGAGGCCATCCTGCGTGCCGAGCAGGCACAGGGTCAGCTCAGCGTGCTGCTGATCGACCTCGACCGCTTCCAGCAGATCAACGACACGCTCGGCCATCCATATGGCGATCGCGTACTGGCCGAGGTGGGCCGGCGCCTGGCCGCCTGCGCACGGGCCGAAGACACGGTGGCACGCCTGTCCGGCGATGAGTTCGCCTTGCTGCTGCCCGGCATGTCGACCAGCGCCGTGCTGCAGAATATCGGCCGCATCAAACGGGTGTTCGACCAGCGCTTCGATCTGGATGGCCGCCCGCTCGATGTGCGCGCCAGCATCGGCGTGGTCGGCTATCCCGAACATGGTGATAACGCAATCGAGCTGATGCGCTGTGCCGATATGGCCATGTATCGCGCCAAGCGTAGCGGCAGCGGGCATGCGCTGTACGACACCGGCATGCGTACCTTCCGCGAGGAACATCTGTCCCTGCTCGGCGATCTGCAGCAGGCGGTCGACAATAATGAGCTGATCCTCTACTACCAGCCCAAGGTCGCCATCAATGGCGCTGGCGGTGACGAGGCCGAGGCGCTGGTGCGCTGGATACACCCGCGCAAGGGCTTTATCCCGCCGGGCGAGTTCATCCCCTTCGCCGAGCAGACGGGCTATATCAAGGAGCTGACCCGCTGGGTGCTGGCGCGCGCCATCAAGCAGGCCGGCCAATGGCTGCGCGAGGGGCGTCCGGTTAAGGTATCGGTCAATCTGTCCACGCGCGACCTGCTCGACCCCGGCCTGCCGGCCACCGTGGCCAGCCTGATCGACCTGGCCAACCTACCGCCCGACTACCTATGCCTGGAAATCACCGAGAGCGGCTTCATGGATGAACCGGCCAAGGCGCTCGATGTGCTGCACAAGCTGCGCACGCTGGGCCTGTCGCTGGCTATCGACGACTACGGCACCGGTTACTCCTCGCTCGCCTATATCCGCCGCCTGCCGATCACCGAACTAAAGATAGACCGTGCTTTCGTGTTGGAACTCGCGCATAGCCAGGGCGATGCGCAGATCGTGCGCTCCACCATCGAGCTCGGACACCGGCTGGGGCTGAAGGTGGTGGCCGAGGGCGTGGAGGACCAGCCGGTGGTGGCCGTGCTGGCCGAAATGGGCTGCGACCGCATCCAAGGCTATGTGTTTGGCAAGCCCATGCCGGCCGAGGCCTTTGACCAGTGGCGCAACGCGCGCCTGCAGTTGCAATAAAGCCGGTTTCGGTAAGCCCTAGCCGCGTGATCTAGGCTGCTTCTGCTAATCTTGCGCGGTTTTCCACGAGCACACTGCCATGCCCGAGATCGGTTCCCCTGAGTTTGTCTTCTGGTTCCGCCAGGCCGCCCCCTATATCCACGCGTTTCGGGGCCGTACCTTCGTGGTCGCCTTCGGCGGCGACCTGATACGCGACGGCGATTTCGGGCCACTCGCGCATGACCTGAACACCCTGGTCAGCCTGGGTGTGAACCTGGTGCTCGTGCATGGCGCACGCCCGCAGATCAATCAGCGCCTGGAGGAAGCCGGCCTGCCGCTGCAGCTGGAGCGCGGCGTGCGGGTCACCGAGCGCGACGCGATCATTCCGGTGCTGCAGGCCATCGGCCAGGTGCGCTTCGAGATCGAGGCTGGCCTATCCATGGGCCTGGCCAACTCGCCGATGGCGAATGCCGATATCCGCGTGGCCGGCGGCAACTTCGTCACCGCCCAGCCCATGGGCGTGCGCGAGGGTGAGGACATGCAGTACACGGGCGAGGTACGCAAGCTGGACGTGGCCGCCATGCGCGACCGTCTGGAATTCGGCGAAACCATCCTGCTTTCGCCGGTCGGCTACTCGCCCACCGGCGAAGCGTTCAACCTGACCCTGGAAGACGTGGCCACTACGGCCGCCGTGGCCCTGCAGGCCGACAAGCTGATCTTCCTGCTCGACCAGCCCGGTGTGGTGGACGAGCAGGGCGAGCTGGTGAATGAGCTGACCGCGGCGGAAGCCGAGGCCTATATACCGAGCGAGCGCAGTACCAGCAGCGATCTGGATTTCTACCTGCCCTGCTGCATACGCGCAGTACGCCATGGCGTGAAGCGTGCGCACCTGATCTCACGCCATATGGACGGCGCGATGCTGACCGAGCTGTTCACCCACGAGGGCATCGGCACCATGATCTCGCGCGAGCCGCTCGAGACCCTGCGCCGCGCCATCATCGACGATATCGGCGGCATCCTGGCGCTGATCGAACCGCTGGAAGAGCAGGGCGTGCTGGTCAAGCGCTCGCGCGAACTGCTCGAGCGCGAGATCGAGCGCTTCGCCGTGCTCGAACACGACCGCAAGATCATCGGCTGCGTGTCGCTGCATACCTTTGAAGAGGGCGAGATTGCCGAGCTGGCCGGCCTCGCTGTCCACCCCGACTACCGCGATGGCGGCCGCGGCGAGCAGCTGCTCAAGCATGTGGAACGCGAGGCGCGCCGGCTGAATATCCGCAAGTTGTTCGTTCTTACCACACGTACCGCGCACTGGTTCGTCGAGCGTGGCTTTGCGCCAGCCGAGGTCGATATACTCCCGATGAAGAAGAAAGAGCTATACAACTGGCAGCGGCGTTCGAAAGTGTTTATCAAGACACTGTAAACAGCCGGTAGCCAGCGCGCGTCACCCTCGCATCCGTCAAACACGTCGCCCACAACGCTCACGTCGCATGAAAGCTGATTGATGCAGGTTCCCTTCTTCCGCACGCTACGTGCCCGACTGATCCTGGCCATCCTGGTCGTCCAGTCGCTCGTGCTCGCGGTCTTGCTGGCCAATGTCAATCGCGTCTGGTCCGATATGGTGCTGCGCGCCACCGAGGTGCGCGTGGAGGAGCTGGCCCGGCTGCTGAACGCGGCACTGGCGCCGCCCATGGCCTCGCTCGACTATGCACCGGCCGCCGAGCTGCTGGACAGCATGCGTACACCGGAAGGCATCGACTACCTGGTGCTGTTCGACCGCCAGGGCAAGGTGGTGGCGGCGCGCGGCTGGGATGTGGGCACCGCACTGCCGCCGCCCGATCAATTCAGCACGCTGAGCGGCAGCGGCAATATCCCCCCGGTCGTGCATGCCAGCAGCGAGATCAAGCTGGCCGGCCAGCAATATGGTCTGCTGCGCTTTGGTGTGTCCACCGAGCTGCTGGGCGAATCGGCCGACCGCATCCTCTGGCAAAGCGCCACCGTCATTGCCACCGGCGCCGGTGTTTCGGCCTTGGTGCTGGCCCTGCTCGGCTTCTGGCTGACCCGCCGCCTGTACCGACTGATGGATGCGGCCGACCAACCCGGCCAGAACGGCCTGCCGCAGCTGATTGCCATCGATGGCGAGGATGAGGTCAGCGCGCTGGCTGAGCGCTTCAACCAGATGTCGACCGGCATCCAAGAGCGGCTGGATGCACTGAAGAAGAATGAAGAGAAATTCCTCGCCATCGCCGACTACACCTATGGGGTCGAGCTGTGGCTGAACCCGGCGGGCGAGCTGGTATGGGTGAATGCCTCGGTGACGCGGCTGACCGGCTATACGGTCAAGGAATGCATGGAGATGCGCTACTTCCCGCTGCCCCTGGCCACGCTGGACGAACGCGGTCGCGTCTCGGACACGCTCAAGCAGGCATTGGGCGGCACGGCCGGGCAGGATTTCGAATTCCGCGCCATGCGCCGCGATGGCAAGACCTTCTGGGCTGCCATGAGCTGGCAGCCGATCTACGATGGCAGCGCGAACTACCTCGGCATCCGCGCCTCAGTGCAGGACAATAGCCAGCTGAAGGAAGACCGGCTGGCCATGAAGCGCGCGGTATACGAGCTGCAGCAGTCGCAGGCGCTCAATCAAACCTATCTGGCGCGCGCTGAGAGCGAGCGTTCACGCCTGAGCGCGCTACTTTCAGCCATGCGCTTCGGCGTGCTGTTTGTGGATACCGACAATCTGGTGGTGTTCCACAACCCGGCCTTCCGCTCGCTCTGGCTGATTGACGACAGCACGCTCATCGTCGGCAAGCCAATCGGCCAGGTGCTGCAGAGCGCACTGAACCGCCCGGCCGCTTATGACTTCGCCACCCTGCTGGAAGCCAGCGAGAGCATGGCGGCCATGGATGTCTACCCGGGCGACCTGACCATGAACGATGGGCGCATCGTCACCCAGCACTGCTATACGGTGCGCGATGAGCAGGCCTATATCACCGGCCGGCTATGGGTGTACGAAGACGTGACCCAGGAGCACTTCCTGAATGAGCGCATGGTCTTCCTGGCCGAGCGCGATGCGCTGACCGGCCTGCATAACCGCCATGCCTTCCAGGAACAGCTCGAGCGCATGCTGGCCGAAGCCGAGCGCAACCAGGAAAACCTGGCCGTGCTGTATTTCGACCTGGATGAGTTCAAATATGTGAACGACACCTTTGGTCATGGTGTCGGCGATGATCTACTCAAGCGAGTGGCCGAGGAAATCTCCGGCCAGGTACGCCGCAACGAGTTCTTTGCCCGCCAGGGCGGCGATGAATTCGCCATCCTGGTGCCCAACTGCAATGAGACCGATATCAACTACCTGGCCACCCGCATCGTCGCCACGGTGGCCGGCATTCAGTTCAATGTGGATGGCCAGCCGCTGCGCCTGTCGTCCAGCCTCGGGGTGGCCATGTACCCGCTGCATGCGGAAAGCGCCGAAGACCTGGTCGCCCATGCCGACACCGCCATGTACCAGGCCAAATCGGCCGGCAAGGCGACCTGGCGCATGTATCAGGCCGAGCGCGATGCCAGCCGTGAGATGGTCAACCGGCTGACCTGGAACGAGCGCATTCAACAGGCGCTGGAGAACGACGGCCTGGTGTTGTACTTCCAGGGCATCTACGAGGCGGCCACGCGTGAAGTTGCGCACCTGGAAGCGCTGGTGCGCATGAAGGACCCGAACAATCCAGGCCAGATCATTCCGCCCGGCCACTTCATTCCGCACGCCGAAAAGAGCGGCAAGATCCTCGATATCGACCGCTGGGTGATACGCAAAGCGATCAGCATGCTGGCCGAGCACCCGAGCATGCCCTCGGTGGCGGTCAATATCTCCGGGCGCAGCTTCGACGAGACCAGCCTGCCTGAGTACATCCGCACCCAGCTAGAGGAAGCCCATGTGGAGCCAGCGCGCCTGATGGTGGAGCTGACCGAAACCGCGGCGGTATCGGATATGCGCGACGCGCAGCGCTTTATCGAGGCGCTACGCAATACCGGCTGTACGGTCTGCCTGGACGACTTCGGCGCCGGCTTCTCGTCGTTTGCCTATCTCAAGCATCTGAAAGCCCATGTGCTGAAGATAGACGGGCTGTTTATCCGCGATCTGCCGCGCGACCACGATAGCCAGATCTTCGTGAAGGGCATGGCCTCGATCGCGCGCGATATGGGTAAGCAGACGGTAGCCGAGTTCGTGGAGGACGAGGAAACCCTGCGCATGCTGGTCGAATTCGGCGTGGACATGGTGCAGGGCTACTACCTCGATAAGCCCAGCCCCGATCACCCGGCCATCCACGGTCTAATGCGCAGCAGCCACGCCTAGCCCGGACCGGGCTAGACCACTTCCTCCGCCCACAGCATGGCTTCGATTTGGGCGCGGTTCGCGTCATTGCGGCTGACACCGGCCGCCACGAACAGAGCCGGCTCATCGGGCAGCTCACCATGCTCGCAGGCCAGCGCCAGATCCAGCAGGGCACCGAAGGGGCCACTGCGATTGAGCAAGGCCTGGCTGACCGGCTCAGGCAGACTCAGCTTGTCGAGCAGCTTGGCCATGGGCTGGCGCAACAGCGCTTCCAGCATCGAAAACATGCCGGTGGTGAACAGCAGATCGAGTTCGGCACGCTTGAACTGCTTGGCGCCCAGGTTCTCCATCATGCGTGCCCGGATCAGGGCCATCTCCAACAGCACGGCCTGATCGCCTTCCAGGCGTTCATGGCTGAACAGCAGCAGAGTCAGCCAGCGATACAGCTGCTTGTTGCCGAGCACGATCATGGCGCGGTCCAGGCTATCGACCTTGGTCATCAAGCCGGCGGCCGGCGAGTTCACATAGCGCAAGAGCTTGAAGCTCAGCATGGGGTCGTACTTCATGGCCTGGGCAATCACCGCCGGTTCGGCATCGGCACGCACCAGATTCAAGACTTCCAAAAGGCGCAGATAGCTGGCGTCGACCGCATCGGCGTCCGACAACTCCTTGCGGCGCAGATAGCTGCCCTGCAGGAACTGCACCGGCAGTTGGCGACAGACCTGCAACTCCTCGAAGAAGTGGATATCGGCCACCACGATGGCCGATTCGGGTGCCGCCATGGTCAGCGCGGCCACGCTGCGCGCCATCTCGGTCACATCGCGCTGGGCAATCGACAGCTTCAGGTAGTCGGCCAGTGGAAACAGCGGCTGCAGCGCCGGGGTAAGCGGGAAGTTATCGAAGCCAAGCTGGAAGCCCTGTTCCTTAAGCTCCTGCAACAGCGGCTGGCGCGAGGCTGGGTCGGCAAAGAATTCCTCGTTGTAGATCAGCATCAGTACAAAGCGCCCTTGCGGCAGCTTGCGTAGCAAGGGGCTGTCCAAGGCCCAGACCGAGACCTCGAGCACGATGCGCTTCTTGCCGAAGGCTTTGGTAGCCTCCTCGGCCAGGAAGTTACGCAGCAGCACCTCGTCATACAGACGCCAGACCGAATCGGCCATCTTGGACTTACGCCGCAATACGCTCTCGCGCAGACGGAAGTTGTAGCCCATCACCTGCAGATCACGGTCGAGCATGATCTCGCGTTGCAGCATGGTCTCGACAGGTGCCCCGGCCACGAAGCCGGCCTGGCCGGGCGCGGCGCCCAGCGCGACATGGCCGCTGCTGGCCTGGCTGGCCGTACTGGTTGGCGCAGGTTGGGGAGGGGTGGTGGGCGACGCCGCTTCGCCGAAGAGCTTCTTGATGAGCCCAAACATAAAGGCCTGCCGTTTCTGTCTAATGGCTGCAAATGTGCAGCGCCATTATAGGCAGAAACCGCAGGCCTCAAGCCGGGGTCGCTGGGGCTGAAACGCTTAGCCGGTCAGCTTTTCCAGCGCTTCACGGTACTTGGCGGCGGTCTTCTCGGCCACCTCAAGCGGCAGGGCTGGCGCGGGCGGTGTCTTGTTCCAGCCGGTGGTTTCCAGCCAGTCGCGCACGAACTGCTTGTCGTAGCTGGGCGGATTGCTGCCCGGCTGGTATTGGTCGGCCGGCCAGAAGCGGCTCGAATCGGGTGTCAGCGCCTCGTCCATCAGGCATAGCGTGCCGTCTTCATCCAAGCCGAATTCGAACTTGGTATCGGCGATGATGATGCCGCGTGTGGCGGCGTATTCCGAGGCGGCCAGATACAGCTTGATCGCGGTATCGCGCACCTTGGCGGCCAGTTCAGCGCCGATCAAATCGCAAGTCTGCGCAAACGAGATCGGCTCGTCATGGTCGCCCACCGCCGCCTTGGTGGATGGGGTGAAGATCGGTTCGGGCAGCTTCTGCGCTTCCACCAGGCCAGCCGGCAGGGTGATGCCGCTGACGGCGCCAGTGGCCTTGTAGTCCTTCCAGCCGCCGCCCACGATATAGCCGCGCACCACGGCTTCCACCGGCACCGGTTTCAGGCGCTTGACCACGACTGCACGGCCTTCCACCTGCGGGCGGTCTTCGGCGCTGACCACGTCCTCGGCCTGCTCGCCGGTGAAGTGACTGGGTACCAGATCCTTGAGCTTGTCGAACCAGAAATTGGAAATCGCAGTCAGGATCTTGCCCTTGGCCGGGATCGGTTCGTTCAGGATCACATCGAAGGCGGACAGTCGATCGGTCGCGATCATCAGCATGCGCTTGTCGTCGATCTCGTACAGATCGCGCACCTTGCCGCTGTAGATCTTCTTCAGGCTGTTCAGATTGGTGGTGGTCAGGCCGTCCATGGCATGTTTCCCGTCAGTCGGGCCGGACCCGACGCAATTGCAAAAGCCCGCCCCAGGGGGGCCGGCATGATTCGTGGTGTTACAGCGTGTCCTTGATGGCTTCCGCCTGGGCCAGTGCATCCTCGGCCGTGTTGGCCAATACGCAGTAATGACCCATCTTGCGACCCGGGCGGGCTTCCTTCTTGCCGTACAGGTGCAGATGGGCATTGGGCGCCTGCATCAGCACCTCCCAGTTCGGCTCGCCGCCATCGTCCTGCCACACATCGCCGAGCAGATTGACCATCACCACCGGCGAGAGCAGATCGGGCTTGCCCGGGTGCAGATGGCACATGGCGCGCACCTGCTGCTCGTACTGGCTGGTCACGCAGGCATCGATCGTGTAGTGACCGGAGTTGTGCGGGCGCGGTGCGATTTCATTCAGCACCAGCGCGTCGCCCTCCAGCACGAAGAACTCCACCGCCAGCACGCCGATATAGTCCAGCGCTTCCGCCAGCTGGATGGCCATCTGCTGCGCGCGCGCCGCCAGCTCGGGCGCCACCTGGGCAGGCACGATGCTCACATCCAGGATGCCCTTGGCGTGGCGGTTCTCGGCCAGCGGGAACACCGCGCTCTCGTGCGCGGAGGTGCGGGTAACGATGGCCGACACCTCGCACACCAGCGGCAGCATCTTCTCCAGCACACAGGCCTGGCCGCCCAGATCGGCATAAGCAGCGCGCGCTTCCTCGGCCGTCTTCACGCGCACCTGGCCCTTGCCGTCGTAACCGAGGCGGGCAGTCTTCAGGATGCCGGGCAGATAGGGACTCAGATCGTGGTTCAGGTCCTCGACCGTCTCCAGTGCCAGATAGGGCGCTGTTTCCAGCCCGGCCTTGCGAATCCAGCTCTTTTCCAGGATGCGATCCTGGGCAATCGCCACGCAGTCACCCGAGGGGCTGACCGGCACATGCTGAGCCAGCCAGCGCATCGAATCGGCGTTGACGTTCTCGAACTCGGTGGTGACCGCCGCGCAGCTATCCGCCAGCTGCTTGAGCGCCACGGGGTCGTTGTAGGCCGCGCACAGATGCACATCGGCGAAATCGGCCGCCGGCGCATGCGCATCCGGGTCGAGCACGGTAACGCGGTAGCCCATGGTCTTGGCGGCCACGGTGAACATGCGGCCAAGCTGGCCGCCACCGAGGATGCCGAGCATGGCCGGCGGCAGGATCGCTTTGCGGGCCATGGCTTACTCGACCTCGGGCAGGCTCATCGCCAGCACGGTGTTCTTCTGGTCTTCGCGGAACTGATTGAGCTTGGTGCGCAGTTCGGGAATCTCGTTGGCCAGCAGGGCCACGGCAAACAAGCCCGCATTGGCGGCGCCCGCCTCACCAATCGCGAAGGTGGCGACCGGAATGCCCTTGGGCATCTGCACGATGGACAAGAGCGAATCTTCACCACGCAGGTATTTGCTGGGGACGGGGACACCGAGCACCGGCACTGTGGTCTTGGCGGCCAGCATGCCGGGCAGATGCGCCGCGCCGCCGGCACCGGCGATGATGGCCTTCAGGCCACGCGTTTCGGCGCTTTCTGCGTATTCGTACAGCAGGTCGGGGGTGCGGTGGGCCGAGACGACGCGCGCCTCGAATTGGATGCCGAAGGCTTTCAGCTGGCGGGCAGCATGCTGCATGACTTCCCAGTCGGAATTGCTGCCCATGACGAGGCCGATTTGGATCATCGGGTAATCCCCTGTTTCAAAAAGCGGATTCTACAGAAATTCGCCGGGCTGCCAAAACCTCGACGGCGTGAAATCTGCCGCTGTGGCAAATGGCCACGACGCTGGCTGGTGCAGGTAGCTGGCGGACCTGCAAACGGCAAAGCGGCCTGTCGAATCGACAGGCCGCTTGCAGGTGCAGCGCGCGGGTTTGGCTCGCCAGCAGTGACGGGCCAAACCTCGTTTGTGCTTACAGGTTGTAAGCCTTTTCGCCGTGCGAGGTCACATCCAGGCCTTCGCGCTCTTCGTCTTCCGGTACGCGCAGACCCAGCACCAGGTCGACCAGCTTGAAGGCAATGACCGAGACCAGGGCCGACCAGACCAGGGTCACCAACACGCCCTGGGTCTGAATCCAGACTTGCGAACCGATCGAGTAGCCCGGTGCCACACCATTGGCCACGTAGTCCCACACGCCCAGGCCACCGAGGGCCGGATCGGCGAACACGCCGGTCAGAATGGCACCCAGGATGCCGCCCACACCGTGCACGCCGAATACGTCCAGTGCATCGTCAGCACCGAGCAGCTTCTTCAGGCCGTGCACGCCCCACAGGCAGACCACCCCCGCCAGCGCACCGATGGCCAGCGCACCACCCACACCGACGAAGCCGGCAGCCGGAGTGATCGCCACCAGGCCAGCCACGGCGCCGGAAGCGGCACCCAGCATCGAGGGCTTGCCCTTCCACATCCATTCCACAGCCATCCAAGCAAAGGCGGCCAAGGCGGTTGCCACCCAGGTATTCAGGAAGGCCAGGGCGGCGATGCCGTTGGCTTCCAGTGCCGAGCCGGCGTTGAAGCCGAACCAGCCCACCCACAGCAGCGAAGCGCCGATCATGGTCATGGTCATATTGTGCGGGGTCATCGCTTCCTTGCCATAACCGACGCGCTTGCCCACGAAGTAGGCACCGACCAGACCAGCCACGGCGGCGTTGATGTGCACCACGGTGCCGCCGGCAAAGTCGAGTGCGCCCTTCTGGAACAGCCAGCCAGCGGTAGCAGTGGCAGCCGCAGCGGCATCCGCGCTGGTGTAGGCATCGGGACCGGCCCAGTACCAAACCATATGTGCCATCGGCAGGTAGCTGAAGGTGAACCAGATCACCATGAAGGCCAGCACGGCGGAGAACTTCACCCGCTCGGCAAACGCACCGACGATCAGACCGCAGGTGATGGCGGCAAACGCGCCTTGGAACACCACGTAGATCAGCTCGGAAATCACCACGCCCTTGGACCAGGTTGCGGCCAGCGAGGCATCGGTCACGCCCTTCAGGAACAACTTGCCGAAGGAGCCGAAGAAGGCATTGCCCTCGGTGAAGGCCACGCTGTAGCCATAAATGACCCACAGCACGGAAATCATCGAGAACACCACGAAGACCTGCATCAGCACGCTGAGCATGTTCTTCGAGCGCACCAGGCCGCCGTAGAACAGGGCGAGGCCGGGGATGGACATCAGGATCACCAGTGCGGTGGCGATGAAGATCCAGGCATTGTCGCCCTTATTGGCGCTGGGCGCGGGTGCGGCAGCCGGCGCAGCTTCAGCGGCCGGGGCGGCCACGGCAGCGGCGGGTGCTGCCGCTTCAGCCGCAGGCGCTGCAGCCGGGGCGCCGGCATCAGCGGCCGGTGCAGCGGCTTCCGCCACGGGGGCGGCGGCCGGCGCATCTTCCGCCCATATCGGCGCGAAACTCATGGCACTGGCCAGGGCCAGCGCAGTCAGTAGCTTTTTCATGTCTGAGTCCTCCCTGTCGGACTTAGAGCGCTTCCGCACCGGTTTCACCGGTGCGGATACGGATCACTTGTTCAAGCTCGAAGACGAAGATCTTGCCGTCGCCGATCTTGCCGGTATTGGCCGCCTTCTCGATCGCCTCGATCACCTGTTCGAGCAGGTCTTCCTTGACGGCGATTTCCAGCTTGACCTTGGGCAGAAAGTCGACCACGTATTCCGCGCCGCGATACAGCTCGGTATGGCCCTTCTGACGGCCGAAACCCTTGACCTCGGTGACGGTGACGCCCTGCACGCCGATGGCGGACAGCGCCTCACGCACTTCGTCAAGCTTGAACGGCTTGATGATGGCGGTGACGAACTTCATCTTCGCTCCTTAAATGGGTAGACCGGGGAACTCGGTGAAGTCTTGTTAGCACGCGGCGTGCCAAAGGAATATATCGCTATCTATCAATAACTTGAGCGGTTATGCACCATGAGCAGCGCGGCTTTCGCACAATAACGGTGCGCATAGCATGCGCACCGCCTGTGCATGGTGCAGGCGCCAGGCAAGGGTGGGCTTTGCTAGACTAGACAGCAAACCCATCTGCAAGGAGCAAGATCATGCTGGCCCAACGCCTGTTCGATGAAGTAAGCGGCAAGATCGCCGAGGTCATGGCCGCTGGCCCGGCCCGCGATATCGAGAAGAATGTTCGCGCAGTGCTGAGCGCCGGCTTTGCCAAGCTCGACCTAGTGACGCGCGAAGAATTCGAGGTACAGCAGGCCGTGCTGGCCAAGACACGTGAAACGCTGACTGCGCTGGAAGCACGCGTGGCCGCGCTGGAAGCCCGCCATGCCGGCGAGGTGGCCGAGGCTGCCAATCCGCAGGATGATTTTTAAGCGCCTGCCGACGCCCGCAAACGAACAAGGCCACCCCGCGGGGTGGCCTTGTGCTTGGCAGGGTGGCGCCTCAGCCCAGTCGGGCAAATACGCGTGTGGCGGCGGCCAGCGTGTCGGCAATATCGGCATCGCTGTGCGCGGCCGAGACAAAGCCGGCCTCGTATAGGGCCGGGGCGATATACACGCCCTCGTCGAGCAGGCCGTGGAAGAAGGCATTGAAGCGCGGCTTGTCGGTGCTCATCACCTCGGCATAGGTCTTGGGCGGCTGCGGGGTGAAGTAGACGCCGAACATGCCGCCGACAGCATCGGCCGAGAAGGTATGGCCGGCAGCACGGCCGGCTGCCTGCAGCCCCTCGGCCAAGGTCTTGGTCTTGGTGCTCAGCACATCGAAGAAGCCCGGTGCGCTGATCAGCTCCAGCGTCTTCAAACCGGCCGCCACCGCCACCGGGTTGCCGCTGAGCGTACCGGCTTGGTACACCGGGCCGAGCGGGGCGATCTTGGCCATCACATCGGCACGGCCGCCAAAGGCCGCCAGCGGCATGCCACCGCCAACCACTTTCCCTAAGGTGGTCAGATCAGGCGTCACGCCGTGCAGGCCCTGGGCGCAACCGAGGCCAACACGGAAGCCGGTCATCACTTCGTCGTAGATCAGCAGTGCGCCATGCTGTTGCGTCAACGCACGCATGGCGGTCACGAACTCGGCGCTCGGGCGCACCAGATTCATATTGCCGCAAAACGGTTCCACGATGATGGCGGCGATCTCATCGCCTTTCTCGGCGAACACCTGTTCAAGCTGGGCCACGTCGTTGTAGGTGAGCACAATCGTGTGCTCGGCCACGCTGGCCGGCACGCCGGCACTGGACGGGTTGCCGAAGGTCAACAGGCCAGAGCCGGCCTTGACCAGCAGGCTGTCGGAATGGCCGTGGTAGCAACCTTCAAACTTGATCAGCTTGTCTCGGCCGGTAAAGCCGCGTGCCAGACGGATCGCGCTCATCGTCGCCTCGGTGCCGCTGGAGACCAGACGCACCTTTTCCATCGAGGGCAGCATTTCGCACAGCAGGTCGGCCAGATCAATCTCGGCCTCGGTCGGCGCGCCAAAGCTCATGCCTTCGGCCGCGGCCTTCTGCACGGCCTCGACCACGGCCGGGTGGGTGTGACCGAGAATCAGCGGGCCCCAGGAACCCACGTAGTCGATATAGCGCTTGTCATCGGCATCCCACACATAGGCGCCACTACCCTTTTTGAAAAAGCGCGGCGTACCACCAACGGCGCCAAAGGCGCGCACGGGCGAGTTGACCCCGCCGGGGATATGGCGCTGGGCGCGGGCAAACAGCTGTTCGTTCTTGCTCATCAGGTTTCCGATTCAAATCAAGCGCGCGCTCTGGCGCGGAAGCTCGGGCGCGCCTTATGGGCGGCCGAACTGGGTCATTCAAGGCTTGGGCTGGTTTTCCGGCCAGCTTGGCCAGGCATGCTGGCTCAGGTGCGAATTGGTATAGCGCGGATCCTCGGTCACTTCCTCGCCCAGCCAGGCCGGCGCCGTATAGGCCTCGTCCTCGCTGGCCAGCTCTACCTCGGCCAGGACCAAACCGGCGTTATTGCCGAAGAACTCGTCCACTTCCCATAGATGCGGGCCAATGGCGATGCGGTAGCGCTTCTTTTCCACCAGCATCGGGCACATGGTGGCCAGTATGGTTTCCGCATCGGCGAGCGGAATCTCGTACTCGAACTCGTGGCGCGAGACATTGGAGATATTCGACTTCAGGGTCAGCCAGGCCTGCGTGCCCTTCACACGCACACGCACCGTGCGCTCGCGTTCCACCGACAGATAACCCTGCTTCAGCCATTCACCCTCAACCAGGCCGCGCCAGTCGTCATTCTTGAGCCGGAAACGGCGTTCAATCTCGTGCGCCATGGGCTGCCTTAAAACGGTTTGACCACCACCAGGATGACGATGGCGATCATCAACAGGGTGGGGATTTCATTGAAATAGCGATACCAGACATGGCTGCGGGTATTGCGGCCAGCCGCGAAGTCGCGCACCAGCTTGGCGCAATACACGTGGAAGCCGATCAGGCCCAGCACCAAGGTCAGCTTGGCGTGCAACCAGCCACCAGCAAAACCCCATTGCAGCCACAGCCACAGGCCAAAGATCAGTGCCAGTTTGCCCAGCAAGGTCGTGAAGCGCAGCAGCTTGCGCTGCATAAGCTGCAGCTGGGCCTGGGTCGCCGCATCGCTGGCCATGGCGTGGTTGACGAACAGGCGTGGCAGATACAACAGACCCGCCATCCAGCTGATGACAAAGATGATATGAAAAGCTTTCACCCACAGCATGGTGTGCATCCAGAAGTAAGGCGCCGGCACGCGGCCGGCGGATTGGGTTCAGCCCTTCTTGCGCGCCGCCTGGTAGAGCGGCAGCACCTTGGGAATATTCGCCTGCAGATCGCTGATACGCGTTTCATTGGACGGGTGGGTGGAGAGGAATTGCGGCGGCTGGCCCTTGGCCGCGGCGCTCATCTTCTGCCACAGGCTGATGGCAGCGGCCGGATCGTAACCGGCGCGGGCCGCCAGCTCGATGCCCATCGCATCGGCTTCCGATTCGTTCTGGCGGCTATTGGGCAGGTTGTAAGCGACATCGGTGACCTGGCTGGCCAGACCGATATAGCCGTCGTACTGGCCCTGGGTAACCACCGACAGCAGCTGGGCACCGATCTGCTGCGCATAAGCCTTGCTCATGCGCTCGCGGCCATGCTCGCGCAAGGCATGCGCCATCTCGTGGCCCATGATGGCGGCGATCTCATCGTCATTGAGCTTGAGCTTCTCGATGATGCCGGTGAAGAACATGATCTTGCCACCCGGCGCGCAATAGGCGTTCAACTCGGGACTGTCCTCCACATTCACTTCCCACTTCCAGGCCAGCGCATCCTTGCGGAACACCACCACCTGCGGGATCAGCCGCTTGGCCACCGCGCGCACGCGGTTGGTCAGTGCCGAATCCTTGTTCAGGATGCCCTTGCTCTGCGCCTGCTTGAGCGTGGCGGCATAGGATTCGGCAGCCATCTGGTCCACCTGCTCGGAGGGCAGCATGGCGAACATGGTTTGCTTGCGATTGACGCCAATCGCACCGCCCTCGGTGGTATGCACCTGCTGGCAGGCACCCAGCAAGAGGCTGGCGGCCACGGCCAGCGCGCTCAGACTGATTTTCGACATGATGGCTTCCTTCCTGGCGGCATCCCAAAAACGGATGGCCGCCCTCTTGTCAGCGGCCGTACTTTTCGGCCCGCTCGATCTGGCTAAGTTCATATTCGGTCTTGGCGATTTCACGCGCATCTCGGTAGCGGCCCTCGCTTAGAAACTTCTGCATCAGGCTGAGTCGGTCTCTCTCCACTCGCGCTTCGGCGGTGCGGCGGTCAATTTCTTCCTGATGCTCGGCCGCACGCTTTTCCTGCTCAAGCTCACGCTCACGCTCACGCTCCTTGCGTTGCTGTTCACGCTCGGCGCGCTGCTGTTCGTTCTCGACCTGGTTATTCCACTGGTCGAACTCGCGCTCACGCTGCTCCTGCTCACGGCGTGCCTCGCGCTCCAGCCGCTCCGCCTCCCAGGCGGCCTTTTGCGCCGCCTGCTCCTCGGGCGTGCCGTTATAGGCGGCTTCCTGGGCGCGCAGTATCTCTTCCTGGCGCTGCATGGCGCGCTGCTGTGCACCCATCGCATCACTGCGGAAATCGCTGAGCAGCGCTTGCTGGCGGTAAACGAAAAACAAGTACAAGGCGCCAAATACCACCAGCACGGCCAGGGCAATCAGGCCCAGGGAAGGGCCACGCCCCATGTCCAGCATCTTGGCCGCCTTGGCCTGGCTGGACGGCAGTTGCACCGTGCTGGCCTGGCCCTTAGCCAGGCTCGCGTCGTATACCGAGCGGCGCAGCGGATTGGACAGCTGCTGATAGGCCGCCTCCAGCTGCGACAGACGCTCGTCACGCTGGCGTGCATCCAGCACCACTTCCTGCAACTGCTTCTGCAGTGTCAGGAAGGCGGCATCCAGTTCAGGCTGGCTGGCTGTGGGGCTGACGCCCAGCAGCGCATACAGGGTCTTGCCGCCGGGCCGGCTCATGCTCAGATCTCCACCATTTCAAAGTCTTCCTTGCGCGCACCACAATCGGGGCAGGTCCAGTTCATCGGCACGGCATCCCAGGGCGTACCGGGCGCAATCCCGTCCTCAGGGCGGCCGGCGGCCTCGTCATAGATGAATCCGCAAATCAGGCACATATATTTTTTCATGGGCAGACAATCGAGCGAAGGAAGACGATGGGCTAAAATTCTAGCGTATTGTCCGTGCTCGGCCGCGGTTTTGCCATCGGCGCAGTGCGCGCCTCATCTCTTTCACGCCAGAAATCGCTCAATGAACCCAGCTCCACCCATCGTGCTTGTTTTCGCCGCCAACGACCCATCCGCCGGTGGCGGACTGGCTGCCGACATCCTGACGCTGTCCTCGCTGGGCTGTCATCCGCTGCCGGTGCTAACCGCCGTCACCGTGCAGGACACGGCCGGCACCGAAGATTTTCTCGCCATGGAAGCCGATATGGTTTCCGATCAGGCACGCTTCGTCCTGGAAGACATGCAGATTGCCGCCATCAGGGTTGGTGCGCTAGGCAGCCTGGAAAACCTCACTGTGGTGGCCGAGATCGCCGCCGACTACCCGGATATCCCGCTGATTCTGGAGCCGGTTTTCACCACCGCCGGCAGCGATGAATATGCCGACGAGGAGATGATAGGCGCGGTGCGCGAGATGCTGCTGCCGCACACCACGGTGCTGGTGGTGTCCAGCCTGGCGGCGCGCCGACTGGCGACCGACGAGCCAGACGAACAGGATGGCATGAGCATGGATGAGGCCGCGCTGCGCATCCGCCAGTTCGGCTGCGAATTCGTGCTGGTTACCGGCACCCATGAGCAGACCCCGACCATCAATAACGGCCTGTTCAACCGCTCGGGCCGCGCACGCCAGGACAGCTGGGAACGCCTGCCCGGCAGCTTCCATGGCGCAGGTACCACGCTGTCGTCCGCAGTGGCGGCCTTTATCGCCAATGGCATGGATATACCGCAGGCCGCGCGCGAAGCGCAGGACTACACCTGGAATGCGCTCAAGCATGCGTATCGGCCTGGCATGGGCCAATCGGTGCCGGATCGCCTGTTCTGGGCCCGCCCCAAGCCGGAAGACGAAGGCAGCGCGGCCGAGGACTAGGCGCCGCCGCCCACCAAAGTAGAAAGCCGGTTTGCCACAAGCGAAATCGCGTGGCAAACCGGCTTTTTTTCTTGCGCCTAGGCGCTTACAGCTTCTTCAATTCCTTCTCAGCTTCCTTGGCCGCCTCGGTGCCCGGGTAGCCAGCCACCAATTCCTTGAAGGTCTTGCTGGCCGCCTTCTTATCGCCAGCCCCAAGCTGCAGGGTGGCCATGGCACGCAGCGCATCGGGGGCCTTATCGTGCTGGCGATAGGCATCGACCAGTTTGCGGAAGGACAGCTGGGCCGCCTTGCTATCCCCCGACTTGGCCTGGGCCATGCCCAGCCAGAACAGCGCATTCGGCGCGGCCTGGGTGGCGGCATAGCGGGTGGCCACATCGCTGAGCGCGGTCATGGCCGGCTTAAGCTTGCCATCGCGGTACAGATTGTAAGCCGCCTCATACGCACCGGCCGCCTCGGCTTCCAGCTGGGCGTTCTGCGCCTGGGCAAGTGGGTTGGCGCCGGTCTGGCGCCCTTCTTCCAATGCCTTCAGGCGGGTTTCCAGATCGACATACAGGTCCTGCTGGCGCTTTTGCAGCGTCTGCAGATTGAAGTTGGCCACTTCCAGCTGGCCGCGCAATTCGGCGATCTGCTGCTTGAGGCCGGAAATCTCGCCATTCAGCGCCACCAGTCTCTGGCTGCTGCGGCTATCGAGCTCCTTGTGCTGCTCCTGCAGCTCAACGAGCATTTTTTCGTGCCGATCGCGGATATCGGCGATCTGCTTGCGCGCCTCATCATCGTCGAACAGGCCGGCTTGGCTGGGCAGGGCCAATACGGACAACAGGGCGAGGGATATAAGCCGCTTGGGCATGCTGGTGCTCCTAGATGCAACGATGAAACGCCCCGCACCCATTCACAGGTACGGGGCGCTAGCGAGGCCTCGGCCCGCCTAGGCGGGCGGGGACGACTATTCGCCGTTGTAGATCACGTCAGCGCGACGGTTCTCGGCGTAGCTGGCTTCATCGCGACCGGTGGCACGCGGCTTCTCTTCACCGTTGCTCACGGCTTCGATCTGCGATTCCTTGGCACCCACGGCACCCAGGGCTTGGCGCACGGCCTCTGCACGCTTCTGACCCAGGGCCAGGTTGTACTCGCGGCTGCCGCGCTCGTCGGCATTGCCTTCCAGACGCACCGAACGCGACGGGTTGGCGGCCAGGTAGCGGCCGTGGGCCTCTACCAGCGCAGCCTGGTCAGCGCGCACATCGTACTTGTCGAAGTCGAAGTAAACACCGCGCTTGGACAGCACATTGGCCGGATCCTTGAGCGGGTCGAGCTGTGGCTTGACCGGCTGGATGGTGGTGTCGGCCACCGGTGCGGCTGGCTTGCTTTCCACTACCGGAGCAGCCGGCTCAGCAGCCGGTGCGGTCGGGGCGGAAGGCGTGCTGGCGCAGGCGGACAACAGGCCCAGAACGGTCAGGCTGGCGAGGGTTTTCTTCATCATATTTCTCTCCTTGGGCATTCATTTGCGGCGGGGCCGCCAAGTCATGCAATGAAACGCATAAAGCGCAGGTTACGGGTTAAAAGATAGACGAGTCAGCGGCAATTGCCCGGTATAGGGGCCCCATGCCGGCTCGCGCACATCACCTTCAGCCGACAGGCGCTGTTTGACCAGACCGTCGCTGGATACCATGGCCAGGGTGCCACGGCCACCGACCTCGGTGGCGTAGAGAATCAGCTTGCCATTCGGGGCAAAGCTCGGTGATTCATCGTAGCCGCCTTCGCTCAGGGTCAGCGACTGACGGCTGAGCAGGTCCAGGGTGGCCACCCGGAAGGCGCCATTTTCGCGCCGCACGAAGGTCAGCATCTTGCCGTCCGCCGAGTAGTGCGGCGATACATTGTAACTGCCCTCAAAGCTCAGGCGCTCGGCTTCGCCGCCGGCGGCCGGTGCGCGGTACAGCTGCGGGCTGCCGCCGCGGTCGGAGGTGAACACCACATAGCGGCCATCGGGCGAGAAGCTCGCCTCGGTATCGATGCCGGCGCTGCGCTGTAGCCGACGCGCCTGACCGCCGTCGGACGGGATCAGATAGAGCTGGGAAATGCCATCCAGGGTCAGCGTCACCGCCAGGGTGCGACCATCGGGCGACCAGGCCGGCGCGCTATTGCTGCCCTTGAAATTGGCCACCGCCTTGGCGCTGCCCGCATACAGGTCAAGCACGTATACGATGGGCTTCTTGCGCTCGAAACTCACATAGGCCATGCGGCTGCCGTCCGGCGACCAGCTGGGCGACATGATGGGCTCGTTCGAGGACAGCACGGCCTGCGGATTGTGGCCATCGGCATCGGCAATCTGCAGGCTGTAGCGCTTGCCCTGCTTTTGCACATAGGCGATGCGGGTGGAGAACACGCCCTTGTCACCGGTCATCAACTCATAAATCTGGTCGGCCAACTGGTGGGCGGCGCGGCGCAGCTGATTGGGCTTGGCCACGATCTCGAAACCGCCCAGATGCTGCTGACTCAGGGTATCGAACACGCGCAGACGGATATAGGCGGTGCCGGCGGCATCCACGCGCACCGAGCCGACCGCCAGGCTGTCCGCGCCACGGCCCTTCCAGGCCGGCAGCTCGGCGAGCGGGTTTTCGGCCGGCACGGCACCACCAGTCTCCACCAGCTTGAAGCGGCCACTACGCGCCAGATTGGCGCGGATGATGGGCGTGAGCGCCTCTTTCAAGGCGGGCTCGCCATTCAGGCCGGCAATGGCGATCGGGAACTGGCGCGCGCCGGCACCGGTGATCTCGATGGTCACATCGGCCTGCGCAAGGGCGGGCAGGAGCAGCGCGAGCAGGCAAAGGGTGCGGCTGAGCAAGGTTCGCATCATTTATTCATTCAGACGGAATTTGAGTTTGTGCTGGCGCAGGGTGCGGAACTCGACCCCGGACGGCAGCGGCGGATATTCGCCTGCGCGCAGGATGGCACGGCGTGCCGCCTCATCAAAGGCGGCATTGCCGCTGCTGCGCAGCAACTTGGCCTCCAGCACCGACATATCGGGCAGCAGGCGCACCTCGAATTCGGCTTCCGGATTGCTGGCGCCGTCATCGGGATAGGTCATATTGCGGCGGATTTTGTTCCGCACCAAGGCCAGATAGGCCTTGAATTCCTCGGCCGCCGCGCTGGCCTCGGCCGCCTGCTGGCGCTTTTCCAGCGCATTGAGCGCCACGCTGGCATCCAGCGGTTTGCTATTCAGCTTGCCGGCGGTCTTGCTCTCCTGGCGCGCCTGGCCGGCCTCGATCTGCGCAAGCAGCTTGCCCGGTGCCACTTCCGGCTTCTTGGCCGGTTCCGGCTTGGGCGCGGGCTTAGGTTTCTCCGCCTGTGGCTTGGTCTTGGGTTTTTCCTCGACGATATCGGGCTTGCTAGGCGGAGTGGGCATTGGTTCGGGCTCAGGCTCGGCCTTGGGTGGGACCACCACCGGCTTGATCGGCTTGCTGCTCGGCTCGCTGGGCAGCGAGGCCTCCAGCTGACCGGCCCACAGTTCCACCTCCACTGGGGCCGCCGGCCGGGTCTGCCACTGCATGCCGATATACAGCATGGCCGCGATCAGCCCATGCATGGCGACTGCGAGCACAAAGGAGAGCGCGCGATGTTCCTCGCGCCGGCTAGGCATACTCATTTTTGCGGCTGCACCGCCAGCCCGACGCGCTCGACGCCGTTCTTCTTCAGCGCATTCATCACCTGGATCACCGCGTCATAGCGGACTTCCTTGTCCGCGGTGATGACCACCGGGCGGCTCTGGCTCAGCGTGCGCGCCTTGACCGCCACCACCAGCGCCTCGGCATCGGCCAGCGGCTGCTTCTCGCCGCCATCGGCCAGGGTCAGCGCTTCCTTGGCATCGATCTCGACCCGGATCGGCTTGATATCGAGTGCCCGGTCGGCCTTGTCCACCGAGGGCAGGTTGACCACGCCCGGCTGCAGCATAGGCGCGGCCACCATGAAGATGACCAGCAGCACCAGCATCACGTCGATATAGGGCACTACATTGATTTCCGCCTTGATGCGGCGAGGACGACGAGCCATATCTCGGATCTCAGTATTGTTTGACCTGGAAGCCGCGCGCCTGCAGCAACCTCAGGATATTGTCGGGGCCGACCAGATGGCCGGCGCCCACGATGACTAGCAGCGGCCGCTTGGCGGCCAGCGCAGCGATGCGCTCGGCCATGCCACGGTTGCGCTCATTGAACAGCTTGTTCTGCACGCGCTGCATGACTGCGCCGTCCGGCATGCTGGCATCCAGCACCGCCTGCAGGCCGGCCGTGTCGCCCTGGCGCCAGGCTTGCAGCATGGCATCCAGTTGGGCATCCATCTCGCCGCGCGCCATCGGCGCCAGGGTGGCGCTTAGCATGGCTTGCGCCTCTTCGGCTGACAGACCATCCAGCAAACGGGCCTGGGCCAGCACCGACTCCAGCTCGCGCACCGGCTTGCCATCGCGCTTGGCGCGCTGCAGGAAGTGCAGATCGATGCCGTACTGCGGCTGCCAGCCGCGCTGCTGCATCCACAAGGTAGGCAAGCTCATCGCGGCAAACCAGGGCTTGGCCGCATTCAGTGCAGTGGCAGGCAGACCAAGCTCAGCCAACACCTTGCTCAACTGAGTGCGCTGCTCGGCATCGAGCTCTGCATCCAGGCGCTGGCCGGCCGGTAGCAAGGCCAGCGGCAACAGTGCCGTTGCGGCGGCCGGGTCGCTGATATCGGCCTCCACGGCGATCTGGCTGGACTCGGCATAGGCGCGTTCGATCGCGGCCGGCAGCGGGTACATCTCCGGCTTACCCAGATGAATGGAGCCGAGCAACCAGATACGCTGCTCGGCCTGGCTCGCTTCCCACAGGAACAGGCCGCCGGCCTGGGCGCTCAGGGCCAGCGCGGCCCACAGGCCCAGCCATAGCCCGCGCAGCATGCTCAGACGCACTTACTTGGCCGCCTGGCGTTGCAGGATATTGGAGAACTCTTCCATAAAGCTCTCGAATCGGTTGGCCAGCTTGTCCACATCGTGGGCAAAGCGGTTATAGGCGACCACGGCGGGAATGGCGGCAAACAGGCCGATGGCGGTGGCCACCAGCGCTTCGGCAATGCCGGGCGCGACCTGCGACAAGGTGGCCTGACCGACATTCGACAGGCCCAGGAAGGCATTCATGATGCCCCACACCGTGCCAAACAAACCGATATAGGGCGAAATGGAACCGACAGTGGCCAGGAAGTTGGCATGCGCATCCAAGCGATCCACCTCGCGCTGGAAGGCGGCCTTCATCGCGCGGCGCGTGCCGTCCATCACATCGCTGAGGTCCATGCCGGCCTGGCGGCGCAGCTTGAGGAATTCGGCAAAACCGGCTTCGAACATCTTCTCCATGCCCACGCCGTGACCGTCGCGGCTGATCTGCTGGTAGAGCGAGTTCAGGTCAGAGCCGCCCCAGAACGAGGTTTCGAACTGATCGGTCTTGCTGCGCGCATGGTTGAGGCTGAACCACTTGGAAAAGATGAACCACCAGGACATCAGGGAAAGCAGCAGCAGGGCCAGCATCACCAGTTGCACCACCAGGCTGGCGTTGCTGATCAGGCTGAAGATGGACATGTCATGCGTTGTCAGGGAGGCTTCCAAACCGGTATTCCTTATGTGTTGAATGCGCCGCGCACGCATGGCGTGCAGCCCGGCAGTGTGCCCAGCGCTAGCTGAGCGCCAGCTGAACGAGGCCTGGCCTAGCTTTCGGCCGGCTTGAGGCCGAAATGTTCATAGGCGAGCAGGGTGGCCATGCGCCCACGCGGGGTGCGCTGCAACAGACCCTGCTGGATCAGATACGGTTCCAGCACGTCTTCGATGGTATCGGCCGCTTCGCCGATGGCGGCGGCGACATTATCCAAGCCTACCGGGCCACCGCCAAACTTCTCGATCACCGCGCTGAGCAGCTTGCGGTCCATCACATCAAGGCCGGCATGGTCGACGTCGAGCATGGACAGCGCCGCGTCGGCAATCGTGCGGCTCACATGGCCGTCGTGCTTGACCTCGGCAAAGTCGCGCACGCGGCGCAGCAAGCGGTTGGCGATACGCGGCGTGCCGCGCGAGCGACGTGCCACTTCAAACGCACCCTCGGCATCGATCTCGACATTCAGCAGCGCAGCCGAGCGGGTGACGATGCGGGTCAGCTCTTCCGGCGTATAGAACTCGAGGCGTGCCACGATGCCGAAGCGGTCGCGCAGCGGATTGGTCAACATGCCGGCGCGCGTGGTGGCGCCCACCAGCGTGAAGGGCGGCAGGTCGAGCTTGACCGAACGGGCGGCCGGACCTTCGCCGATCATGATGTCGAGCTGGAAGTCTTCCAGGGCCGGGTAGAGGATTTCCTCCACCACCGGGCTCAGGCGATGGATTTCGTCGATGAACAGCACATCGTGCGGCTCGAGATTGGTCAGCATGGCGGCCAGATCACCGGCGCGCTCCAGCACCGGGCCGGAGGTCTGGCGCAGGTTCACACCGAGCTCGCGCGCAATGATATTGGCCAGCGTGGTCTTGCCAAGGCCGGGAGGGCCGAACAGCAGCACATGGTCGAGTGCCTCGCCGCGCTGCTTGGCCGCCTGGATGAAGATCTCCAGCTGGCCGCGCGCCTTCTCCTGGCCCACATATTCATCGAGCTGCTTGGGGCGCAGCGCGCGCTCCAGCGCTTCTTCCTGGCTGGACTGGCGGCTGGGCGCCACGATGCGCTCGGGCGCGCTGGCGAGATTATCGGACTGGATCATGAGGGGCGTACCGGAGAGGCGCCGCAAGCCGGCGCTGGGTGCGCATTATATAGGTTGAGGCGGCTCAGGAAGCGGGCTGCATTTCCTGGCGCAGATAGGCGGCCCAGTCGTGGTTGGCGCCGGGGAACTGCAGGCCGTGCTTGGCACTGATCGCCTGTACCCGACCGCTGCGTACCATGCGCTCCTGGGCGGCATTCATGCGCGTCCACAGCGGGTGATCACGCCATTTGTTTGCCAGCGCGAAATAGCCGCCACTCTGCTGCAAGGGAGGCTGCAGGGCCAACACCTGGCCGGCCAGGCCGAGCTGCTGGATCACCACCATGGCATTGCGCTGATTGCTGGCAACCAGATCGACCCGGTCCAGCATCAGCTTGCGGAAGGTCTGCTCGAGCGTATTCGCCTCGTCCAGCGCCAGGCTGGACTTGGCCTGCTCATAGCGCTCACCCAAGCTCCAGCCGGCCGCCACCCCGATACGGCGACCGGCCAGACTGGAGAAATCGCCATTCCAGTCCGGCAGGGGCGGTGTGCTGCGCGCATACAGCAGCATGGCATCCAGGTAGAAGGGCAGGCTGAGAAAGCGCATCGCGGCGCTGCGTTCGCGCGTCCGGTAGGGGCCGATCAGCAGGTCGGCATCGCCATTGTTGACCAGGGCCTGCGCGCGCTTCCAGGGCATGATCTCGAAGCGGCAACGGAATTGGGCTTCCTTGCCCAGCGCATCGAGCACCTCGACCGCCACGCCACGCAGCTGGCCACCGTCTTCGCTGTAGATATAGGGGAAGGGGCTACCTACGCAGCGCAGACTTTCCACCGCCAGACTGTGCTGGGCAGTGAGGAGCAAGAGGCTGGCAAGCACGGGACGGTCTAGGCGCATGCCTCACTATAGGCAGGCGCAAGGCCTGCGGGTATCAGACCTTGGCCAGCGATTTCAGCGCCTGGCGTATCCCGTCGTTCACGCTCACATCCTCGGGCAGCAGCTTGATGGCCGCCTCGGCCTCCTTGGCGTTGTAGCCAAGTGCCAGCAGGGCATTCGCCACATCGTCGCGTGCCGAAGCCTGGGCCTGGAACAGGCCGTTGGCCACCTTGGCCTGCAGGGCGGTGGTACCGGCCAGCTTGCCGCGCAGCTCCAGCACCAGACGCTCGGCGGTCTTCTTGCCGATGCCCGGCACCTTCGCCAGACGGGCGGCATCCTCGCCCTCTACCGCAGTGGCCAGCTCATCGGCGGTCATGCCCGACAGCACGGCCAGCGCGATCTTGGGGCCAATGCCGCTGACCTTGATCAGCTGGCGAAAGGTTTCGCGCTCGGCACGGCTGGCAAAGCCATACAGGAGCTGCGCATCCTCGCGCACCACGAAGTGGGTATACAGCGCGGCCTGCTCGCCCGCATGGGGCAGTACATACAGCGTGGACATCGGCACATCCAGCTCATAGCCAACGCCATTCACATCCAGCAGGATTTGCGGCGGGTGTTTTTCCAGCAGCTTGCCGGTGAGTTTGCCGATCATGGACAGGTATTCCTAAGGGGTAAAAGGGAGGGCGGGCATCAGATGCTGACCCAACGGCCACGGCGCGACTTCATGCCGATATTGGCCAGGCCGCCGGTGGCGTGGTTGGCGTGGGCCAAAGCACAGGCCAATGCATCGGCCGCATCCGATTGTGGTACGCCATTCAGATTGAGCAGGCGCTGCACCATATGGCTGACCTGCTCCTTGGCCGCATGGCCATTGCCGACCACCGCCTGTTTGACCTGCAGGGCCGTATATTCGGCCACCGGCAAGCCGGCCAGTACCAGAGCGGAAATCGCCGCACCGCGCGCCTGGCCGAGCAGCAGGGTCGACTGCGGGTTCACGTTCACGAACACCTGCTCGACCGCCGATTGCTGAGGCTGATATTGCTCGCAGACCTCGCGTATGCCCTTGAGCAGCACATGTAGGCGCTCGGGCAGGCTGCCCTCGCCGCTGCGTATGCAGCCGCTGGCCACATACAGGCGCGTCTGGCCCTGGGCTTCAATCACGCCAAAGCCGGTGGTGCGCAGACCGGGGTCGATACCAAGGATACGGATGGGAAGCTCCAAAGCGGGAAGTCGCACTGGCAGCGCCACGCAGCGGCGTGCGTGAAGAACTGCGGCAGAGGTTGCGGTGCTATGCTGGCGATTATATCGTTTGCCTCCCCTTGATAGCGTTCCATGACATGAGCGTCATCGTTCGGCAGTACTTCCCGAGCAATCCCGCCCTTTCTGAAGCCGCCATGCTGGATGGCTTCAAGCAAGGCAGCGCCATCCTGACCAGCCTCAGGACGGTGGCGTTCGCCCTGACCCTGGGGCGCGACAAGCTGCTCTACCTGTCCACTTCAGCCACCGAACTGTATGGCGAGCCGGTCAAGCTGCTGCTTGAGCATCCAAACTTCTGGCTCGAGGCCATCCATCCGGATGACAAGGCCACGGTCTGGATGGGCCTCGACAAGCTGCGTGAGCAAGGCCACGAGCAGATCGAGGTCACTTACCGCCTGGTGTCCAGCGATGGCGATATGCACTGGGTGCGCCAGCAGTGCCGGTTGGCACTGAATGACGCGGGCGTGCCGCTGCGCATCGACTGCCTGGTCACGCCCAGCCTGCCCCCCGCCCCGGCACCGGCGCGCAACGAGGTCGGCAATGCAGTCTTCGTAGCGGCGGCCGATGCACTGCTGGTGCGCGATGCCGCCAGCCTGGATATCCTGGAAGCCAATTCCGCCACCCTGGCCCTGCTGGCCTGTGGTCGGGCCGAGCTGCTGCGTCAGCGCCTGGCCGATTTTTCGGCCCGCACCGAGGGCTTCGATGCCAAGGCCGAGGCCAGTTATCTGGATGCGGCACGGCGCGGCCAGGTCCAGCGCTATGACTGGCTGGTCAGCCCGCGCGAGGGCGGACCCCGCTGGGTGGAGGCCGTCACCAGCCCGATACGCCATGCCGGGCGCGACTGCCTGCTGACCGCCCTGCGCGATGTGGATGTGCAGCGGCGCGCCCAGCAGCAGCAGGGGCTGAATGAAGAATTGATCGAGCGCAGCAGCGATGCGATCGCCTGGGCCGATACCGCCGGCCAGCTGCAGCGCATCAACCCGGCCGGCCTGGCCCTGCTCGGCATCCAGGCCGAGGGCGTGAGCGACCTGTTCCTGACCGACCTCCTGCCCGCCTGGGCGCAGCCGCATTTCCTGCAGACCTGCCTGCCGCTGGCCACGCGCGAAGGGCGCTGGCATGGTGAAATGGCCTTGCTCAGCCGCGATGGGCGCAATCTGCCCGTGATGCTGACCTTGCTCGCACACAAGCAGGGCGGCGCTCTGCGCGGCTATAGCTTGATCGGTCAGGACATCGCGCCAGCCAAGCTACGCGAGCAGCGCTATAAGCAGGAAAAAGAGAATCTGGAAGAGGACAAGCTGTTCCAGGCCAAGCTGCTGGAGAACATCAGCGCCGGTCTGGTGCAGCCCCTGGCCCAGCTCGCGCAGCTGGCCAAGTTGCTGGAGAAGCATCCGGAAGAAGTAACCCGCGCGCTGCCGCACCTAAAGCGCACGGTAGAGCAGGCGCGCCGCCTGGTCGACGCCAGCGCGGAATTCATCCTGGCCGGCGCGCAGCGCGATCTACCGCCGCGCGACTAGGCGCGCTTAACCCGGAGGCGGGCCGCTCAGCTCGGCTTCGCCACCCCGTCGGAAAGTCCAGGTACGGGTAATCGACAGGATGTCGGCCGGCTTGCCGCTGGCGTCGACAATGCCATTCGGCAACGGCGGGAAGGGCGTCGCGCTCTGTACGATACGTCGCACGGCTTCTTCCAGTTCCGGATCATTGCTGAAGCCAGGCCGATTGCGGTGATCGAAACCCACCGCCACGCTGCGGCCATTGGCGTGGATCTCCACCGTCACCAGCAGCTTGCCATACAGGCGCTCGCCGCGCCGGCTGGTCGGGAACAGGCGGTTGCCGATGCGCTCGATCTTCTGCGTCCACGCATCCACATAAGTGGCTTCCACCACCGCCTTGGAACGCGCACCGACGAAGGCCTTACGCGGCTTCTGGTTGTACACATCCTGCTCGCGGCTGATCTCGGCCTCCAGGCGCGCAATCTCGCTCGCCTGCTGACGCAGGGCATTCAGATCCATACCCGCGCTGGACGACGGTGGCGTCTGGCGCGCGGCATCGGCCGACAGCGCCTGCGCATTGCGCAGCGTGCTGATCAGTTTGCGCTGGCGCTGCTCTTCTTCCAGCTGGCGCTTGGCCGCCTGGGCCAGCAACGGCGAGGGCTGCTCGACCGGCTGGGCCGGCAGCGGGCTCTTTGCGCGACGCTTCTCATCGGTATTGCCGCCGCCGTCCAGATTGGCCTGGGCCAATACATCGGGGGTTTTCGGCGCCAGCAGGGAGCGCGCATTGACCAATACAATTTCGAGCGGGGCGCGGTTGAACAGCGTACGCGGATCGGGCGGCACAAAGCGCACCAGCACGATCACCAACACATGCAGCAGCAGCGATACCGTGACGGTGATCGCGAACAGGGAACGGCGAGGAGGCGAGGTATCGAGGCTGGCTGAAGACATGAAGTTAAATGACGATGGCAAGTCGCGCGGCAGTGTAGCACAGCGCCCCCGCCTAGCCGGGCGGCTCAATTGCATCGCCCGGTCAGCAGGACTACCATCCTCGGCTAATCAGCCCTGCAGCACGGGGCGCCCACTTCGGAGAATCGCACATGAAATGGCTGCTTGCCGCCCTGCTCGCCAACCTCGCCGCCGCGGCCCAAGCCGCCCCCGATGGCCAGGCCCTGGCCGCCAAGTACAACTGCATGGGCTGCCATCAGGTCAATAGCGCCGTGGTCGGCCCCGCCTACAAGGCGGTGGCGGATAAGTACCGCAATGACAAGGCCGCACCGCAGCGCCTGGCCGACAAGATCAAGAAGGGTTCGGTGGGCACCTGGGGCAAGATTCCCATGCCGGCCCAGCAGCTTAGCGACGCCGACCTGAAGATCATTGTTCAGTGGGTGTTGAGCCAGAAATGAAAATGCAAAGCCGGCATGATGCCGGCTCTGTTGCTTTTAAGAACCCGCTCGCGGGGCGAGTGCATGATGGTTGCAATCAGGTGAGATGCTCCGTTAAGCTCGCGCCCCGCAACTTTGGGAACGTCCCGACATCATTGCTCGGGATGCCCGTCAACCAGCGTGGAGATGCACCACCATGGCCAAGAAACTGACCGAGGAAGATATCCTCAACTGGCAAGGCGACGACTACATGAACGAGGATCACCTCGCGTTCTTCCGTCAGCGTCTGCTCGATATGAAGGCCGAGTTGCTCGCCAACGCCAATGCCACCAGCCAGCACCTGCAGGAACAGGAAGCCACGCCTGATCCGGCCGACCGCGCCACCCTCGAAGAGGAATACGCGTTGGAGCTGCGCACCCGCGATCGCGAGCGCAAGCTCTTGCTGAAGATCGATTCGACCATCAAGAAGATCGACGATGGTGACTACGGTTACTGCGACGATACCGGCGAACCGATTGGTCTGGCCCGCCTCCTGGCCCGCCCGACCGCTTCGCTGACGGTGGAGGCGCAGGAGCGTCGCGAACGCCTGAAGAAGCAATACGCGGACTAAGCTTCCCAGCAAGCCCGTACCAGACAGAACCGCCTGGCCCTGCCCGGCGGTTTTTGTTTTGTATTCAGCCCTGGCGCCAGGTGCGCAAGCCACGCCACAGTGCGCCAGCCAGCACGAGACAGCCGAGTTGCCAGACCATGCGCGACCAGGCCGGGCCATAGGCATCGCCCCCGTAGGCGTACTGACGCCAGGCCGTAGTAAGCAGGCTGAAAGCCGCCAGTGCCGCGAAGACGAGCGCAGCCAGCGATAGGGCCCAGGCCAGTACCACACCGCTACGACGTAGCCAAACTCCGCGCATGTCCGCTCCACCATATGCGTGCCGACTATCGACCGCATCGAACAAAGTTATTTGCACCGCCAGGGTGGCTGCCATTACCCTAAGCAGCTCCCGATCCCCAGCCCCAAGCGTGCCATTATGCTGTTCCAGACCGACGACGTCCGCATCAAGGAAATCAAGGAATTGCTCCCGCCCATCGCGGCGCTGGAGAAATATCCTGTCACCGAAGTGGCCACGACAACGACCTTCCAGACCCGCCAGGCCATCCACAAGATTCTGACCGGCGAGGACGACCGTCTGCTGGTGGTGGTGGGTCCCTGCTCGATCCACGACCCGGAAGCCGCGCTCGACTACGGTCGTCGCCTGCTGGCCCTGCGCGAAGAGCTCAGCCACGATCTGGTCATCGTCATGCGCGTCTACTTCGAGAAGCCGCGCACCACCGTGGGCTGGAAGGGCCTGATCAACGATCCGCACCTGGATGGCAGCTTCGATATTAATAACGGTCTGCGCCTGGCGCGCAAGCTGCTGCTGGATCTGAACAATATCGGCATGCCGGCCTCGACCGAATTCCTCGACATGATCACGCCGCAATACTTTGCCGACCTGATCAGCTGGGGTGCGATCGGTGCGCGTACCACCGAGTCGCAGGTACACCGCGAACTCGCCTCGGGGCTGTCCTGCCCGGTCGGCTTCAAGAACGGCACCGACGGCAACCTGAAGATCGCCATCGACGCCATCCGCTCGGCCAGCGTGCCGCACCACTTCCTATCGGTGACCAAGTTCGGCCACTCGGCCATCGTCGCCACCGGCGGCAACCCGGACTGCCATGTGATCCTGCGTGGCGGCAAGGTGCCGAACTACGACGCCGAACATGTCGCCGCCGCCGTCAAGGACGTGGCTGCCGCCGGCCTGCCGGAAAAGATCATGGTCGATTTCAGCCACGCCAATAGCAGCAAGGACTACCGCAAGCAGCTGAGCGTGGGTGCTGATGTGGCCGGCCAGATCGCCAGCGGCAACCAGGCCATCTTCGGCGTGATGATAGAAAGCCATATCAACGAGGGCCGCCAGGACCTGGTGGAAGGCCAGCCGCTCAAGTACGCATGCAGCATTACCGATGCCTGCCTGGGTTGGGACGATAGCGCCAGCCTGCTGCGCCAGCTTGCCGCCGCAGTAGCCGAGCGCCGTAGCCGCAAGGCCTGAGCGCAAGCTCTGCCGCAATAAAAAACGCCGCGTCATGCGGCGTTTTTTATTGGCAAGCGAGTCAGCTCAGTCTTCGGCCAGCAAGCGGCGCAATGCGGCCAACTTGCGCAGCTCGGCGCGCACATGCACTTCCACCTCGCGCCGCCCTAGCTGGCCCTGCGGCCCCGCCGGCACCTCATCCGGGGCAATGCCGAGCGCCGCGCACAGGGCGAGTGCCTCGCTATGCACGGCGCTCGGCGCCAGCGGGCGCTGCGCCAGCCGGCAGGCCGGCACCGACAACACCTCGGCCGCATCCTCGGCCGGAATCAGCATCTCGCCAAAGTCCGGCTCATCGGCCTCTATCATGGCCAGCAAGTCACTGGCGGCCAGCGGCTCGCCGATGGCCACGCAGTGCTCCAGCACCATGCCCGCGGTGGGCGTCACCACCACATGCACTTCGCCAGCCACCGCCAGGCGCACCAGCGGCGCATCAGCCTCCACCTGCCAACCTGCTGGCACCAGCCATTCGGTCACCACGGCCGGCGAGCACAGATCGTCAGGGGCACAGACTAGATGGGTGGTCAGCATGGCGGCGCGGCAGACAACGAAATGGGATAGCGGCGATGATACTGAGAAAATGCAGTTTGCATACGCCAGCCTTCCGCGCGGCAGGCGACAGCAGACGAACGCAAGAAGTGCGCGTCCCGCGCGGCTGCCAATACCGCCGGAGCTAGCCGTAGCGGTGCACGGGCAGCCCGGCAACACCGGGCTGGACGGCAAACAGGCTGCCTGCCAGTGGCTGCTCCATCAGCTCGGCCGGGCTCAGGGTTTCCCAGGCCGTGGTGATAAACAGCGTGCGCAGGCCATCGCCACCGAAGCAGACCGAGGCCGGCAAGCTGACCGGCAAGTGCACGGTGGCCAGCAGCTCACCCACCGGGCTGTAGCGGCACACCCGCCCGGCGCCCCATTGGGCAATCCACAAGCAGCCGTCCGCATCCACGGTCATGCCATCCGGCCCGCCTTCGCGCGGGCGGTCGAACTGGCGCCAGAGCTGGCGCGCGCCAAGCCGGCCCTGAGGGTCGAGCCGGTAGGCATAGGTACGCGCCAGATAGCTGTCGTTGTGATACAGCACACGCCCATCCAGACCCAGGGCCGGACCATTGCAGATATGGTAATCGCCGCTGGCCTGCTGCCAGCTGCCATCCGGGTCTAGCCGGCACAGGCTGCCGGCGCGCTGGCTGTAATCCTCGTTATGCATGGAGCCAAACCAGATCGCGCCATGCGCATCGGCCTTCGCATCGTTCAGGCGCAGCAGCGGCGCAGCCGCATGCGGACGCAGCAGGTACTCGATGCGCAGGCTAGGGCTCAGCCACAGGCGCGCAATGCCATCGCGAAAGCCTGCCATGAAGCCATCGCCATCGCGGCGCGGAATCAGCCAGCACAGCCAGGTCGGCAGCGCCCAACTCTGGCGCTCGCCGGTGGCCAGCCGGTAGGCATGCAATTGCTGGCCCTTGATATCGGTGAAGTAGAGCATGCCCGCCTCGGCCAACCAGACCGGCCCCTCGGCCAGTTCGGCCTCCAACGGCCAAAGGCACTCCGCCTGCATTTCACGCTGCATAAAATCGCCCGCCCCGGCTTGGTGTTTGCTGTTATAGCGGCTAGTTTACTGACTTGCCCATGCGCATGAAAACGGTTTCATAATTCACCGCAGTGAAGTGCGAAAAGTCATTGCTAGGCGAGGGAAGTACGGGCAGGCGCTGGCAAAGGATTCACCTTGGCTGGGGCATGTCGTATCGTGTGGGCATTCCCGTCAGGCCCACCATCATGCAAGCCAAGCCCCATCTGTACTGCCCGCTGTGCGGCGCTGCCAACCAGTGCGCGCCCGCGCAGAGCGGCAGCCTGGACAGCCCCTGCTGGTGCCGCACGGCCCAGATCAACCCGGCTGCGCTGGCACGCATCCCGCCCGAACAGCGTGGCGAGGCCTGCCTGTGCCCGCGCTGCGCGCAGCTGAGCACGCCACCAGCCAGCAACGACTAAGGATTGAGCGCCGGATGCGCCTCGAAGCGCACATCCAGGCTACCTAGCTCGGCAAAGCGAATCTGCAGCGGCAGGTCGAGCGGCAGGGTC
Source organism: Chitinimonas taiwanensis DSM 18899 (assembly GCF_900119825.1). Taxonomy (GTDB): domain Bacteria; phylum Pseudomonadota; class Gammaproteobacteria; order Burkholderiales; family Chitinimonadaceae; genus Chitinimonas; species Chitinimonas taiwanensis. Next base: position 220,964 of record NZ_FPKR01000001.1, read on the forward strand.
AGCACACCGGCATAGGAACCGGTGATGATGGCCTGACCGGCGCGCAGACCCTGGCCCTGGTTGCGCAGGTATTCCACCAGCCAGTACAGCGGTGCGCGCGGCACGCCGTTTGGATGGCGGCCTGCGTACTGGCCAATTTCGCCCAGTGCATCGCTGATCTGCAGATGCAGCTCGCTGGCGCCCCGGGCCAGCTCGTTATCAACCTCGGGGCCCAGCCACAGGCCCTGGTTGACCAGGCCATCAGCCAGCGACTCCACAAAGGGCAGGCCGGCGGTATCGCTATAGCGGCTGGCGATCAGCTCCAACCCCAGGTGGGTATGGGTGATGGCGGCGTCGATCTCGGCCTCGCTATAGGGCAGCGCGCGCGCCGGCAGGTCGTGGCCCAGTACAAAGGCCAGCTCGGGCTCCACGCGCGCGTGGCCGTCCTTGGGCCAAAGCCGGCACGGACCATCCTGCTGGATGCCCTGGGTGTAGATGGGGGCGACCACGATGCGCTCGGGCGTGGGCAGGCCGCATTTCCAACCGCCAATCTCGGCACCCAGCTCGCGGCTGACGGCCTGCTGGATCGCCATCGCCTGCTCAAGCGTGGTAGGGCGGCAGGCTTCGGGCAGACGTGGGCCGCTGCTGCCGAGCAAGCGGCGCTTGGCCAGGATTTGCGCCGCGGCATGGGCGGCTTCGGGCTGAACGGACATGGCGGCAGGTATTCCAGGGACGAATGGCGCCCTTATACACCGCTGTGCGGCGCAGCCCAAGTGCAGGCCACACTCGCCGCCGCCCGCCCGGGCGGCTACCATCGTGGCAAGGCGCCATGCGGCGCACTGCCAGGAAGTGTCCATGTCCCACCTCCCCAGCTATATCGCCCCCAGCCGTTTCCGCGACCCACAGGCCGCGCTTGAGCAGGTCAGCGCAATCTACCAGGCCAATATCGCCCATCTGCGCGATGCCATGCAGCGATATGTAGCTGGCGAGCGCCTGCCCGGCCGCGTGCGCGCCTGCTACCCCTATGTGCGCGTGTACACCGATAGCACGCTGCGCCTGCCGGCCGGCGGCGCCACCCATCTGAGCTTTGGCTTTCTGGCCGGGCCGGGCCGCTACGAGACCACGCTGACCCGCCCCGATCTGTTCGCCGACTACTATCTGGCCCAGTTCAGCCTGCTGCTGCAGAACCATGACTGCGAGCTGGAGATCGGCACCAGCAAGCAACCGATTCCTGTGCATTTCAGCTTTGCCGAGCACGACCATATCGAGGGCAATCTGAGCGCGGAGCGGCGCCAGCTGATGCGCGATATGTTCGACCTGCCCGACCTGACCGCCATGGATGACGGCATTGCCAATGGCACCCACCGGCCAGCGCCGGGTGAGCCCGAGCCGCTGGCTCTGTTCACCGCGCCGCGCGTCGATTACTCGCTGCACCGGCTGCGTCACTACACCGGCACTGCGCCCGAGCATTGCCAGAACTTCGTGCTGTTCACCAATTACCCCTTCTATCTGGATGAGTTCATCCGCCTCGGTCATGCCGAGATGGCACGCCCGGACAGCGAGTACATCGCCTTTGTCGAGCCGGGTAATGTGATCACGCGTCGCGTGGGGCTACCGGCCGAGGCCGAGGATGCGCTGGGCAAACTGCCGCCGCGCCTGCCGCAGATGCCCGCCTATCACCTGGTGCGCGCCGATCGCAGCGGTATCAGCATGGTGAATATCGGCGTGGGGCCGGCCAATGCCAAGACCATGACCGACCATATCGCGGTGCTGCGCCCGCATGCCTGGGTCATGCTCGGCCACTGCGCGGGCCTGCGCACCACCCAGCAGCTGGGCGACTATGTGCTCGCGCATGGCTATGTGCGCGAAGACCATGTGCTCGATGAGGATCTGCCGCTCTGGGTGCCGATTCCGGCCCTGGCGGAAATCCAGCTGGCGCTGCAGCAGGCGGTGTCGGACGTGACCCAGGTGCCGGCGGCCGAGCTCAAGCGCATCATGCGCACCGGCACCGTGGCCAGCACCGATAACCGCAACTGGGAACTGCTGCCCGACAATACCCCGCAGCGCCGCTTCAGCCAGAGCCGCGCGGTGGCGCTCGATATGGAAAGCGCCACCATCGCCGCGAACGGCTTCCGCTTCCGCGTGCCCTACGGCACCCTGCTCTGCGTGAGCGACAAGCCGCTACACGGCGAGATCAAGCTGCCGGGCATGGCCAACCACTTCTATCGCGAGCGGGTCGACCAGCATCTGCGCATCGGCATCCGCGCCATGGAGCTATTGCGTGCCCAGGGCGCGGCCCAGCTGCATAGCCGCAAGCTGCGCAGCTTTGCCGAGGTGGCCTTCCAGTAGCTCAGCGGCGCTGGCAGCAATACAGCTCGGTGCGATAGGGCAGGGCGATCTCGGCCTGGCCGGCCAGGGCCGGGTGGGTGGCGATCAGCTCGGTGAGCGCGGCGTGCACCTTGGCGCGTTCCGGGTCGGGCAGGGCGGCAATAAAGCTGACCGATAGCACGCGGTCGACAATCACCTGCTCGGGCGCACCGCGGTGCAGATAGGGGAAGTCGACCTGTTGCAGCGCGCTAAAGCCCGGCGCCGGGAAGACCTTGCGCCAGTCACCCTTGCGGTAGCGCGGCGTGTCACCCTCATAGGGTTGCATGATCGCGCTCATCGCCGCCACCCAGTCCACCGACTCGTCACGCACATTGAACAGCAGCACCAGCCAGCCGCCCGGGCGCAGCACGCGCTCGATCTCGGCCAGCGCGGCCGGGGTGGCGAACCAATGGAAGGCAGTGGCGGCAAACACCGCGTCCAGGCTGGCATCGGGCAGCGGTATCGCCTCGGCCGTGCCATCCAGTACTCGCAAGCCGGGCAAGCTGACCAGCTTGGCGCGCATGGCGGCCACCGGTTCCAGCGCCGTCACCTGCGCGCCGCTGTCGAGCAGATAGCGGGAAAACTTGCCGGTACCGGCCCCCAGGTCGAGTACCTGCCAAGCCGGCTGCAGGCCGAGTTGCTCACCCAGCCAGGGCAGCACCGCCTGCGGATAATCGGGCCGGCCGCGCGCATAGGCATCGGCCTGTTGGGCAAAGCCGCTGGCGGCGGCCGGGTGGAGTGTATTCGTCGTACCCATCAATCCCTCATCCTTTTCATTAGCGCCGAAACGCACCGAGCAGCAGGCCGGCGCCGACAAAGGCCGCGCCAGCCGAGCGGTTGAACCAGACCATGCGGCGGCCTGCACGCAGCCAGATGGCCAGCTTGGCGCCACCGCCCGCGTACACGCACATCCAACCGGTTTCGATCAGCATGAAGCTCAGCAAAAGGATGCTGGCCTGCCCGGCCATGGGCTGGCTGCGGTCGAGGAACTGCGGAAAGAAGGCCACGCCGAACAGGATGGCTTTCGGATTGGACAGCGCCACCAGCACACCGATGCGAAAACGCGCCCAGGCGCTATCGGCATCGGGTCGGCCCTCGGTCTCGATACCCGCATCGGCGCTACGCCAGGTCTTGATGCCCAGATAGATCAGGTAGGCAGCACCCAGGTATTTGATCGCATCAAAGGCATGGCTGGACGCGAGCAGCACGGCCCCCAGGCCACCCAGCGAGATGGACAGGATGACAGCCAGACCGGCCAGCAGGCCGGCCATGGTGGTGAAGGTGCGGCTCAGGCCATGGTGGATGCCATGGGTCATGGCCAGCAGCATATTCGGGCCGGGCGTGCCCGAGATCAGGAAGACGGCAGCCACATAGGCGAGCCAGAGTTGCAGCGACATGGTGCGCTCCGCGCGGGGGTTGAGTTGGGCCGAGCCTGGACACAAAAAAGCCCCGGGGCTACCGGGGCTTTCCTGGATCGGGCCATCAGGCCTTCAGATCGGCAACCATCTGGGCCAGCTCACCGTTCTGGTACAGCTCGCTCATGATGTCCGAACCGCCGACGAATTCACCCTTGATGTAAAGCTGGGGAATGGTCGGCCAGTTGGCGAATTCCTTGATGCCCTGGCGCACTTCATCGTCGGCCAGCACATTCACGGTGGCGAACGGCACTTCCACCGCCTTCAGAATGCTGACGGCCTTGGCCGAGAAACCGCACTGCGGGAAGGTGGGCGTGCCCTTCATGTACAGCACGACCGGGTTCTCGGTAACGGTTTGGCGAATCTTTTCCTGGATATCCATGACATTTCCTTGCATGGCCGCTGCGCAACGGCCGGTTGGGCGGCATTCGCGCCGGGGTGCACGAATACTCGATCAATTCAGTCGGGAATTTTACGGCCTGCGCCTAGCTGGCCGCAAGCCGCCCGCCGCTGACCCGCTCGATATCGGCCAGGTCGGACCAGCTGCGCACCTGCTGAAAGCCCGCAGCCTGCAGCAAGGCGCGGCTGGCGGCAGCCTGATCGTAGCCATGCTCGAACAGCAGCCAGCCGCCGGGCTGCAGATGGCGCGCCGCGCCGGCAATGATCTGGCGGATATGCAGCAGGCCGTCGGCCCCATCGCTGAGCGCGCCAGCCGGCTCGAAGCGCAGATCGCCCTCGACCAGATGCGGGTCGCCCGCGGCGATATAGGGCGGATTGGAGACGATCAGATCGAAGCGCTCCTCGCCCAGTGCCGCATACCAGTTGCTGCGCGCGAAGCGTATCGGGGTCTGGTGGCGCTCGGCATTGCGCTGCGCCACGGCCAGCGCCGTCTCGGAGATATCCAGCGCATACATGGCCAGCTGCGGCCGGTGCTTGCGCAGCGACACCGGGATGATGCCCGAACCGGTACCCAGGTCGAGTGCACTGCTTGGCTCATCAAGCGGCAGGCGCTCAAGCGCCAGCTCCACCAGCAGCTCGGTTTCCGGGCGCGGAATCAGCACGGCTGGGCTGACTTCAAACTCCAGGCTGAAGAACTCGCGCAGGCCGATCAGGTAGGCGACCGGCTCGCCAGCCAGGCGACGGCGCACCAGCTCTCGGAAGGTCTCGGCTACCGCTGCGTCGAGCTCAGTCTCCGGCCAGGCCGCCTGGCGGGTACGGCTCAGGCCGCTCGCGTGTTCGAGCAAGAGGCGAGCTTCCAGCGCGGGCAGGCCGTGCTGGCGCGACTGGCTGATCAGATTGGCCACGGTCGGTTTCATGTCTTCACCATGCGCAGCGGGCCTTGGCCACCGAGCGGAACTGCTTGCGGTACAGAAAGCCCTGCACGCAGTCCACACCCAGCGCCTGAGCCAGTTCCAAGTCTTCCTGGCGTTCGATGCCCTCCAGTATGACCCGGCAACCGCATTCCTGCGCAAACGCGATCAGGTGCACGAGCGCGGCGCGGCTCTTGCTGTCGCGCGCACGCGCCAGCCATGAGCGGTCGAACTTGAACCAGTCCACTTCCATCATCACCTCGAGCGAGATCATGGAATTGGGCGCACCGATATCGTCGAGCGCCAGCCGTATGCCGTGGGCGGCGAAGCTGTGCGCGAGCCTTTGCGAGAGATGGGCATCGGACACATCGGAGTTCTCGATGATCTCCACCACAAGACCCGCGCGCTGGCGCAGCAGATTGAGCAGCGGCTCCTCGGGCTCATCCGCCGTCACCGCATAGGCATCGGGGTCAAGATTCACGAACAGCGCTTCATCGGCCGGCGCGTGCTCGAGCTGCAGGCGCTTCATATCGAACTCGACCTGGTAGAGCGAGAGCGGGCTGTGATGCAGGGCATCGAACACCGGCTTGGGCGCCAGCGCCTGGCCATCGGCCGCGTAGAAACGCGCCAGCGCCTCGTAGGCGACGATTTCGCCCGAGCGCAGTTCGACAATCGGCTGGTACTCGACCCCATAGCGCTGCGCACGCATCAGATCGATCAGCACGGTGGGGGCGATGCGTACCGGATGAATGGCGGCTTGGCGGTCGGAAATCGGTGCAAACATGGGCTGGGGCTATCGGCTTACAGCAGGAAGATGGTCGCCAGACCAAGGAAGATGAAGAAACCCATGCTATCGGTGGCCGCGGTCAGGAAGACCGAGGAGCCATAGGCCGGATCGCGGCCGAACTTGCTCATGGTCAGCGGCACGATCAGGCCGACGAAGGCCGCCACCTGCAGATTGAGGATCATGGCCGCCGCCATCACGATGCCCAGATGGACATCGCGATACAGCAGGAAGGCGATAAAACCGAGCACCCCGCCCCAGACCACGCCGTTGAGCAGCGCAATCGCATGCTCCTTGGCGATCAGGCGGCGCGCACTCGAGGCATTGATCTGGCCAAGCGCCAGGCCGCGCACCACCAGGGTGACGGTCTGGGTGCCGGTATTGCCGCCGATGCCAGACACGATGGGCATCAGCGCGGCCAGCGCCACCAGCGCCTCGATCGTGTGCTCGAACGCGCCGATCACCCGGCTGGCCAGGAAGGCAGTGCAGATATTCACCGCCAGCCAGGGCCAGCGGTTCTTGGCCGATTCCCATACGGAGCTGAACAGGTCTTCCTCTTCCTTCAGACCACCGAGGCTCAGCACTTCGGCATCGGTTTCCTCGCGGATCACGTCCACCATCATGTCCACGGTCAGCCGGCCGATCACCTTATTGGTGGAATCGACCACCGGGGCGGAAATCAGGTCGTAGCGCTCGAAGGCCAGCGCGGCCTCGCCGGCATCGTCATCCGGGTTGAAGGACACCACCTCGCGCGCCATGGCGGCGGCCACCTCGAGCTCCGGGTCGCTAACCAGCAGCTTCTTGATCGCCAGCACGCCCTTCAGGCGCTGGTCATTGTCCACCACGAACAGCTTGTCGCAGTGGTGCGGAAGTTCATCGAAGCGGCGCAGATAACGGAGCACCACCTCCAGCGTCACATCGTCGCGGATGGTGACCATATCGAAGTCCATCAGCGAACCGACCTGGTCATCGCCATAGGACAGCGCTGACTGCAGCTCGGCGCGCTCTTCCTCTTCCAGGCCGCCGATCAACGCGTGCATCACATCCTGGGGCAGGTCAGGCGCCAGGTCAGCCAGCTCGTCGGTATCGAGGTGCTCGGCCGCGGCGAGAATTTCCTCGCGGTCCATATCGGCCAGCAGCGACTCACGCACCGCGTCCGACACCTCGAGCAGCACATCGCCCTCGACCTCGGTGTGGATCAGGCCCCAGACCAGCAGGCGGTCCTCGGGTGGCAGCGACTCAAGGATGAAGGCGATATCGGCCGGGTGCTGCTGGGCCAGCTTCTGTTCGAGTTCGACCAGGTTCTGCTTGTGTACCAGCGATTCGACCAGATCATGCTTGGGCATGTCCTGCTTGTGCACGAGGCCCTCGACCAGCTTGTGCCGGGCGAGCAGGCGCTGCACCTGTTGCAGGCTTTCCTGCAGGCTTTCCTTGGGCTTGGGAGCGGCTTGAGTCATGCCGGTACCTCGTGGTGGCGGGGAGATCGGTGCACGGAGGCGTGCCAGCCCGCGTGGACAGCGGGGTTGGCGCGGTGCGAGTTTAGCATGGGCTTGGCTTGAAACCGGCCGCGGGCAACCCTATCTAGGAGCCTGTTCACGATCTTTTCACCCCAGCGCCGGGCCGGGAAAAGGACAGGTACAAGACGGACGACGCCGGTAATAACGGGTTATTGCCAAGGCGTCCAACGCAGTGCATGACCTTTTCCCGGCCCGGCCCTTCGGGTTCCGGGCATTGCCGACAGCGGCCGGCGTTACAAGCCGCTTGCGGTACCCGTACCGCGGCACGGCTTGCGTCTTGCCCGCTGCCGGCACTGCCCGGAACGCTGGGGCGAAAAGATCGTGAACAGGCTCCAAGCGTGTAAGCCGCCATATCGGCTATCCTCTGAGCATCGCCCGCGCCCCTGCCGCGCACCGGCCCACACGGCCCAGCTGCGCCGCGCCCTAGAACCGCCGCACCCGATAGGTTACGCCATGAATGTACCCCGCCTTGCCACCGCCTTGACTGGCCCCCTGCTTGATCTGGAGCGCAAGATGCTTGCCTCGCAGTGCGAAATCGAGGCCTGGTTCCGCAGCCAGTGGCTGGAGCACAGCGTGCCTTTCTATGGCTCGGTCGATCTGCGCAACTCCGGCTACAAGCTGGCGCCGGTGGACATGAATCTGTTCCCGGGCGGCTTCAACAACCTGAACCCCGACTTCACCCCGCTGTGCGTGCAGGCCGTGCAGAGTGCGCTGGAAAAAGTCTGTCCCGATGCACGCCGCCTATTGCTGATTCCGGAAAACCACACCCGCAACCAGTACTACCTGCAGAACGTGGCCGCACTGGCGCGCATCCTTAAGCTGGCCGGACTGAATATCCGTCTCGGTTCGCTAAACCCGGAAATCACCGCCCCGACCACCTTCGAGCTGCCGAATGGCGCGGTGCTGACCCTGGAGCCGATCCAGCGCATCGGCAACCGGGTCGGTTTGCCTGGCTTCGACCCCTGCGTCGTGCTGCTGAACAATGATCTATCGGCTGGCATTCCGGCCATCCTGCGCGATATCGAGCAGAACCTGCTGCCACCGCTGCATGCAGGCTGGTACACGCGGCGCAAGACCAATCACTTCGCCCAGTACGACGGTGTGGCCGAGGAATTCGCCGATCTGCTCGGCATCGACCCCTGGTATATCAACCCCTACTTCGGCCAGGTGCGCGAGCTGGACTTCCAGACCCGCGAGGGCGAGGAGCGCCTGGCGGCCGAAGTCGAGCGCGTGCTGGCGCTGACGGCGGCCAAGTACCGCGATCTGGGCATTGATGCCGCGCCGTATGCGATTGTGAAGGCCGATGCCGGCACCTATGGCATGGGCGTGATGAGCGTGAAGTCGCCTGAGGAGGTGATCGGTCTCAATCGCAAGCAGCGCAACAAGATGGCCGTGGTCAAAGAAGGTCTGGAAGTCAGCGATGTGATCGTGCAGGAAGGCGTACCGACCTTCGAGACCATCGAGGACGCGGTGGCCGAGCCAGTTGTGTACATGATGGATCGCTTCGTGGTGGGTGGTTTCTACCGCGTGCATACCGAGCGCGGCAGCGACGAGAACCTGAATGCGCCGGGCGCCTATTTCAAGCCGCTCGCCTTCGACACGCCGCTGTCCACGCCCGACTGCGATGGTAGCCCCGACTGTGCGCCGAACCGTTTCTACGCTTATGGCGTAGTGGCGCGTCTGGCACTGCTGGCCGCCTCGCGCGAGATCGAGGCCACCGAGCCGGCCAGCAGCGCGGCGCTGGCCATCTGAGCCCGCAGGCCTGAGCAGCACTGGCAGCACCCATAAGAAAACCATCCCTAGGGAGGAAAACCCATGCGCCCACTGCGCCCGCTCTTCGCTTGTCTGCTCGGTCTGCCGCTGCTACTGCAGGCCGCGCCTGCCCCTGGCGACGGCTTCCCCAAGGAGGCGCGTGTCTACTTCATCGGCCTGAAGGACGGCGATGTGTTGCCACCCACCTTCAAGGTCAAGTTCGGTCTGAAGGGCATGGGCGTGCGCAAGGCGAACGAGGACATCTTCGACCGTCGCACCGGCCACCATCACCTGCTGGTCGACCAGGGCATCGTGCCCAAGGGCGACATCATCGTGTTCAGCGAAAAGCATATCCACTATGGCAAGGGCCAGACCGAAGCCACGCTGACCCTGCCGCCCGGCCCGCATGTGCTGACCATGCAGTTTGCCGACGGCGCGCATATCTCCTACGGCCCACAGCTGGCTGCCAGCGTGCGCGTGGTGGTGGAAGCCGCCGCGCCTGCGGCCCAGCCGGCCGGCAAACCCTGACCTGTCGTCGCCCGCCGCTTGGCGTCCGAGGGGGGCCTGCTTCTATGCTTAGGCGGTGTCGCCGCCGCACGGCGAACGCAACCGCCCACTAAGCCTGCGGCCTGTCCGCGCGGCTTGCTAGCCCAGGAGTGATGCCATGACGCTGGAAGAGATTTTCGACAAAGCCGCCGGGCGCCTGCCCATGGTGCCCAAGGTGGTGCAGGAGCTGCTGGCCAGCTTCGAGCGCGCCGATACCAATGTGGACCAGATCGTCGAGCAGGTCTCGCACGATCAGGTGCTGTCGGCCAAGGTGCTGCGCCTGGCCAATAGCAGCCGACTCAGCGCCGGCAAGGCCGTCAGCAATATCGACGATGCGGTGGTCAGGCTGGGTTTCGATCATCTGCGCCTCTTGGTGGTGTCGTCCGGCATGTCGGGCATGCAGGTGGCCAGCCCGAGCTTTGATCGCAAGACCTTCTGGCTGCACAGTTTCAAGACCGGCAACCTGGCCCGCCTGACCGCCAAGCTGGCCGGGCTGGATGGCAATACCGCCTATACCTGCGGCCTACTGCACAATATCGGCGAGCTGCTCATCCATATCGCGGCACCAAATGAGATGGCCAAGATTGACCGCATGGTGGTGGCCGGCACCGACCGCGCCCAGGTGGAAAATATGGTGCTTGGGGTGGACCTGGCCATGGTGGGGGGCGAGCTGGCGCGGCGCTGGCAGTTTCCAGTCGAGATTCAGCGCGCGATTGCCCAGCACCCGAACCCGGCCGCGCACGAGCAGTTTGAACCCTATGCCGGCGTGGTCGCGCTGGCCAATCTGCTGGCCGCCCAGTTCGATGCCGGGCTGAGCGACGCCGAGATTGCCGAAATGCTGCCGGCCAAGCTGCTCGATAAGCTCGGCATCAGCCCCGACAATATGATCAAGGAATTGCCCAAGGCCCGCGCCAGCTGCGATGGCCTGCAGGAATTGCTCTAATCCCTCCCGCGGCGAGGCTGCGCGCCTCGCCCCCGCTCAACCCCAAGCAAAGCCACCATGCATATCGCCTTCCTCGCTGACCCGCTGCATAGCTTCAAGACCTATAAGGATTCCACCTTTGCCATGATGCGCGAGGCCGCCGCGCGCGGGCATGTGCTGCATGCCTTTGAGCAGCGCGATATGCGCGTGTTGGCCGGGCGGGTGCTGGCAGACAGCCGGCGCATCACGCTGACGGGCGACGCCAAGGACTGGTTCAGCGCCGCTCCGGTCGAGACGCGCGAGCTGGCCAGCTTCGATGCGGTGATCATGCGCAAGGACCCGCCCTTTGACAGCGAATACCTGTACGCCACCCATCTGCTCGAACATGCCGAACGCCAGGGTGCGCGCGTGTTCAACAAACCGCGCGCGCTGCGCGATTACAACGAGAAGCTGGCCATCCTGCGCTTCGCGCAGTTCACCACGCCCACCCTGATCAGTAGCCAGGCAGCCGATATCCGGGTCTTTCTGCACGAGCAGGGTGACATCATCCTCAAGCCGCTCGATGGCATGGGCGGCGCCGGCATCTTCCGCCTGCGCCCCGAGGACCCGAATATCGGCGCCATCCTGGAAACCCAGACCCTGCACGGCCAGGTCACCCTGATGGCGCAGCGCTATCTGCCAGCCATCAAGGATGGCGACAAGCGCGTGCTGCTTATTGCCGGCAAGCCGGTTGACTGGTGTCTGGCGCGCATTCCCATGCAGGGCGAGACGCGCGGTAATCTGGCCGCCGGCGGCACTGGCGTGGCGCGCCCGCTCAGTGCGCGCGACCGTGAGATCGCCGAGACGCTGGGGCCGCAGCTGGCCGCGGAAGGACTGTTGCTGGTAGGCCTCGATGTGATCGGCGAGCATCTGACCGAGGTCAATGTCACCAGCCCGACCTGCTTCCAGGAAATCAGCCAGCAAGCGGGCATCAATGTGGCCGGCCTGTTTATCGATGCACTCGAAGCCGCGCTGAGTTAGGAATATATTCCCGCCGATACCGGTTTACGCGCTGCACAAGGACAGATTACGCAGGCCTGACTGTTAGAATCGCCAGCAACGCTGTCTCTTGAGTTCGATCATGGTTGGAATCCTGCTTCTTACGCATTATGGCCTGGGCGAAAGCTTGGCCGAGTGTGCGGCGCATGTGCTGAGCCGCCCGCTGCCCCAGCTACGCTATCTGCCCGTGTACCGCCAGGACGACCCCGACGAAGTGCTGGAGCGCGCGCGCGCCATGTTGCGCGAGATCGACACCGGCCATGGTGTGCTGGTGCTATCGGATATCTACGGCGGCACGCCATCGAATATCGCGTATCGGCTGATCGAACCAGGCCGCGTGGAAGCCGTGGCCGGCATCAACCTGCCCATGCTGGTGCGCAGCCTCAACTACTCGCACGAAGCGCTGGAGGTGGTGGTCAGCAAGGCTGTTACCGGTGGGCTGGAAGGCGTGATGTATATGCTGCCACCCAGCACAAACCCGATTGGATAAGGACCGTCATGCAACAGCAAGAAGTCGAAATCATCAATAAGCTGGGCCTGCATGCACGGGCCTCCAGCAAGCTGACCCAGCTGGCCAGTCGCTTCCAGTGCGAAGTCTGGCTCAGCCGCAATGGCAAGCGCGTCAATGCCAAGTCCATCATGGGCGTGATGATGCTGGCCGCCGCCAAGGGGAGCCGCATCAGCATCGAAACCAATGGCGCCGATGAGGCCGCCGCCCTGGCCGCGATCGTCGAGCTGATCGCCAATCGTTTTGACGAGTCGGAATAAAAGGTCCGCGCCATGACCATTACCCTGCACGGCATCGGCATTGGCGGCGGCATCGCCATCGGCCGCGCCCATCTGGTCAGCCACACCGATCTGGAAGTCGCGCACTACGAGATCACCGAGGCGGAAGTGCCGGGCGAAATTGCCCGCTTCGATGCGGCCGTGCGTGCCACCCGCAAGGAGCTGGAGCTGCTGTGGGGCAGTATTCCCGAGAATGCGCCCACCGAGCTGGGCGCCTTCCTCAGCCTGCATGTGATGCTGCTCAACGATCACACCATTGCCCGCGAGCCGCGCGACATCATCACCGAGCAGCGCTGCAATGCCGAGTGGGCGCTCAAGCTGCAGCAGGACCGCCTGCTCGAGCAGTTCGATGTGATCGAGGAAGAATACCTGCGCGAGCGGCGCACCGACGTGATCCAGGTGGTCGAGCGCGTGTTCAAGGCCCTGGCCGGGCAGGGCGGTGGCCAGTATGTGCCGCCGGACGACAGCCGCGAACGCATCCTGATCGCGCATGATCTGAGCCCGGCCGATATGGTCTTGTTCAAGGAGGCGCAGTTCGCTGCCTTCCTGACTGATGTGGGTGGCCCGACCTCGCATACCGCCATCCTGGCGCGCAGTCTGAACATCCCCTCGGTGCTGGCCCTGCACAATGCACGCCAGCTAATCCGCGAGGACGAAACCCTGATCGTGGACGGCACGGCCGGCGTCGCCATCATCGACCCGAGCGAGACCATCCTCACCGAGTACCGCAAGCGCCAGGCCAGCCATGTGGCCGATCGCAAGCGCCTGCAGCGGTTGAAGACCACGGCCGCCACCACGATAGATGGCTCCAGCATCACGCTGCTGGCCAATATCGAAACCCCGGGCGACCTCGAGCAGGTGCGTGCCAATGGCGCGAGTGGCATCGGCCTGTATCGCTCCGAATTTCTCTTCCTCGGCCGCGACGACCTGCCCGACGAGGACGAGCAGTACGAGGCCTACAAGCAGGTGGTGGAAGGTATGAAGGGCCTGCCGGTCACCATACGCACGGTGGATCTGGGGCGCGACAAGATGCCCAAATGGGCTGACGAGGAAGCGCAGTCCGCGCCCAACCCAGCCCTGGGCCTGACCGGTGTGCGTCTGTGCCTGGCCGAACCGATTCTATTCCGCACCCAGCTGCGCGCGCTGCTGCGTGCCGGCGCGCACGGCAAGCTCAAGCTGCTGGTGCCGATGCTGGCCAGCGTATCGGAAGTGAACCAGGTGCTGTTCCACGTGGAGCAGGCCAAGGAAAGCCTGCGTGAAGATGGCCTGCCTTTCGGAGCCGACGTGGAAGTGGGCGGCATGATCGAAGTACCGGGCGCGGCGCTGACCATTACCCACTTTCTCGAACGCCTCGACTTTGTCTCGATCGGCACCAATGACCTGATCCAGTACACGCTGGCCGTGGACCGTGGCGATGACTCGGTCAGCCATCTGTACGACCCCTTCCACCCGGCCGTGCTGCACCTGATCGCCCATGTGATCCGCTCGGCCGACCGCATGGGCGTGCCGGTATCGGTGTGCGGCGAAATGGCCGGCGATGTGCGCCTGACCCGCCTGCTGCTGGCCCTGGGCCTGCGCAGTTTCTCCATGCACCCGGCACAGATGCTGAACGTGAAGCAGGTGATCCTGAAAAGCGACCTCAAGCGCCTAAGCCCGCTGGCCGAGGAAATCAGCCTGGCACCCGATGCGGATCGGGTGCGCGAATTACTGCTCAGCGCAGGCGAGTAGATCGCAAAAAAAGCCGGTATCTCACCGGCTTTTTTTGTGCGTGCGAATCAGTTGTACAACCACTGGCCTTTGCTGCGTTCCATATGCAGGGTTTGCTGATAGCGCGCCAGCTCCGCATCACGCCAAGCTCGCTGGCGACTACGCCGCGCATGCTGGAAGCGCTTGCGCTGCAACCAGTTGAAACCAAGCTTGCTGTACACGTAACGGTGATGGCCAAGCTCCTTGACGTTCTGTTCCTGCTTGAGTGCCTTTTGGGTGATGGAACCGAAATGATGGAGCAGTGCGGCGCCAACCGTACCGACCCGAATACCCGCGCGCGTGCAGCGCACCAGATATTCCATGTCCTCAGCACCGGCCAGCTGCCGGTCGGTATCGGGAAAGCCCACGCGCAAGAACACATCGCGATGCACGATGAAGCACACCCCGTGGAACCAGCCTTCCCGCACCACTTCGGCCATCTTGCTCAGATAGTCGGCAGTGAATCCGGCATGCGGGTAATCAAGCTCGCCTTCGACCATCGCCGGACTGACCACGGCCAAACCCAGTTGCTCGGCACGCGCGATGCTAGCCGCAATGGCATTGTGCTCGACCACGATATCGTTATTGAGCAGCACTACCCACTCGGCCTCACTGAGCAGTGCGCCCTGGGTCCAGGCGCCACCGCAGCCAAGGTTGACCGGGTTACGCAGTGAGGGAATTTCAGGGTGGCTAGCTAGGTAGGACGGTGTCTCGTCGCTACTGCCATTGTCGATTACCAGCAGGGTCTCGGCGGGCACGCCCTGGGCCAATAGGGACTCGATACACTGGCGCGTGTAGTGAAGCTGGTTCAGCACGGGGATAACGATGCGATATTTCATGATGCCCTTCCGGCTCAGTCCACCAGGACGTAGTGCTTCTTGGTCAGATCCCGGCCCAGCCAGCGCTCCAGCACCATCATGCGGCGGTGGCGGCGTTCACGTTTGCTCAGCTGGTAGCTCGGGTCGGGCGTGAAGCTCGCTTCAGCGTAGTCCTTCAGCCATTGCTGCACGCCGGCCGGATGGCGGCCCTTGAACGGTTGCAGGATGCTGGCGTCGATCTGGTTGTAACGATGCGGCTTGGCCTCATGCTTCCAGTATTTGGAAACCTGGCGGTTCTTCTCATTCATCTTTTCGGCCGAACGCACATGGCCGTAGTGATAGAGCGGGCAGCCAGCCAGTGCAGCGCGTGGGTAGCGGCCACGCTTATTCTTGTCCATCACCACCCAGAACAGGCCATCGGGCGCCCAGCTGCGGATGGTATTGCGGATCACGCGCGGGGCGCGCCGGTACCAGGCCGGGCTTTGTGCGACAAGGTCAGGGCAGCCGTAGAAATGCAGGTAATCGAAGGCCAGTGCCTCAACTTCAGGGTTGTGCAGATGCTTTTCCATCGCAGCACGAATCTTGGGCGCGTCGTCCTCGTGGATGATCTCGTCACCCTCGAGGTAGAAGGCCCAATCGCCGCTGCAATTGAACTGGGCAATCATCTTCTGCTGGGCGTAGACATAACCGCGGTCGGTCATCTTCTCGTTCCAGGTGGTGTCGATGATGCGGATACGTGGGTCGCCAATGCCCTCCACCAGGGCACGAGTATTGTCCTCGCCCTGGCCAAGCGCCACGATCACTTCATCGCACACCAGCAGCAGACTCTTCAGGCTTTCCACGAAGGGGTAGCCGAGCACCTCACCATTACGCAGGAAGGTGAAGCCGCTGACTTTCATGGCGGTCTGGGTCTCGCTCATCAGATATCTCCCTCGGCCAGATTGCCGTTTTCTTCCAGCCAGGCGCGCCGGCTGCTTGCTTCGCCCTTGCCCATCAGCATGGTCATGATGCGGCGCGTATCGTCCTCAATCGCGTCGAAGTCGATCTGCAGCGTGCGGCGCGTGTCGGGGTTCATGGTGGTTTCAAACAGCTGCTCGGCATTCATTTCACCCAGACCCTTGAAGCGGCTGATGCTCCAACTACCTTCGCGCACCTTTTCCAGGCGCAGCTTGTCCAGGATCGCCTCCTGCTCGCCATCGTCAAGCGCATAGAACTTGCGTGGTGGCTTGCTCTTGCCGCTGCCGGGCACATCGATACGGTAAAGCGGCGGCTGGGCGATGTGGATGTGGCCGTTCTTCACCAACTGTGGGAAATGGCGGCAGAACAGGGTCAGCAGCAGCACCTGGATGTGCGAGCCGTCCACATCGGCGTCGGACATGATCAGGATCTTGCCGTAGCGCAGGCCACTGAGGTCGGCCGGGCCGTCGAGCTTGTGTGGGTCGACCCCGATGGCCACAGCGATATCGTGGATCTCGTTATTGCCAAACAGCTCGCCCTGGTCGACTTCCCAGCTATTGAGCACCTTGCCGCGCAGCGGCAGGATGGCCTGGAAGTCCTTATCGCGGCCCTGCTTGGCGCTGCCGCCGGCCGAGTCGCCCTCGACCAGGAACAGCTCGCGCCGGCTCACGTCGTCGCTGGTGCAATCGGTCAGCTTGCCCGGTAGCACGGCCACGCCGCTGCTCTTTTTCTTCACCACCGTCTTGGCCGCCTTCATGCGGCTTTGCGCTTGGCGGATGGCTAGCTCGGCCAACTTCTTGCCGTAGTCGAGATGCTCGTTCAGCCACAGCTCGAAAGGATCGCGCACCTGGGTGGACACCAGGCGCAGCGCATCGCGGCTCGACAGCCGCTCCTTGGTCTGGCCCTGGAATTGCGGATCAAGCACCTTGGCGCTGAGCACGAAGCTGGCGCGGGCGAACAGGTCTTCCGGCAGCAGTTTGACGCCCTTGGGCAAGAGATTGTGCAGATCGATAAAGCTCTTCACCGCATTGAACACGCCGTCGCGCAGGCCGGTTTCATGCGTGCCGCCCGAAGGTGTCGGAATCAGGTTCACATAGGATTCGCGCGCGATGCCGCCTTCCTCGGTCCAGGTAATCACCCAAGCTGCCCCCTCACCCTTGGAAAAGCTGTCGCTCTCCTCGCTGATATAGCGCTCACCGCGGAACAGCGGCACGATCAGCTCGGCATCCACCAGCTGCTCGCTCAGATAACCAGCCAGACCATCCGGATAGGTCCAGGTCTGCACATCGCGGCTGCCATCCTTCTTCTCCACCGTCAGGCTGACCGAGATGCCAGGTAGCAGCACGGCCTTGGAACGCAGGATATGGGTGAGCTCGCCCATGGGGATATGCGGCGAATCGAAGTACTTGGGGTCGGGCCAGCAGCGCACCGTGGTGCCGGTATTCTTCTTGCCCACTTCCTTGAGCTGCACCAGCGGCTCGATCACGAAACCATCGCCGAAGGCCAGCGCATGCTCGGCGCCATCGCGCTTCACGCGCACTTCCAGGCGGGTGGACAGCGCATTGGTCACGCTCACGCCCACACCGTGCAGGCCGCCCGAGAAGCTATAGGCGCCGCCATCTTTCTTATTGAACTTACCTCCGGCGTGTAGCTGGGTGAACACCACCTCGACCGTGGGGACACCCATTTCCGGGTGGATGCCCACCGGAATGCCGCGGCCGTCATCGGCCACGCTGATCGAGCCGTCCTGATAGACCACCACATCGATCTGCTTCGCATTGCCGGCCAAGGCTTCGTCGGCGGCGTTATCGATGACTTCCTGAACGATATGAAGCGGATTTTCGGTGCGGGTGTACATGCCTGGCCGGTGCTTCACCGGTTCCAGGCCCTTGAGCACCTTGACGGAGGATTCGTCGTATTGCGGGGCGGTGGCCATCTTAGGTATTTCCTTGCTGCAGATGGCGCGGAGTCTAGAGGGCTGCCGGGTAGGGGGCAAGCCAGCTAGTCGGCGGCAGGCGCGCGCCGGTCCGCATCACCGGTACAGAGGCCAAGTCGGGCAGGGAAATTTATGGAGAAAGTGATTTTTGTAGTTTACATACCAAAGCGGTTTGGATTACGATCCAAACCGCTTTGGTTAGATAGCTACGTTTTGGGCTGTACTTGTCCTTCCTTTCGGGCCAGCGGGCGGCAGATTTTCAGCTCACATATCTCGGCCCTGATCGGCACCATAGCCAATCTGAAATAAAGCTAAGTTATTGTTTACAGGTAGTTTCGCCATGCAAGCATGGTGAGTCACCTAGCGCAGGTGTTGGTGCAACTGTCCTGGCTCAGGGCCGCGCAGCTGCCTGATCGGCACTTCGTAGTAAAGTTTCTGGAAGTCGACGCAAACGGCTTCCGCGGGTTCACTCCTCTCTGGCGCGGTTCGCTGGCTGGTTCACCTCAGCTCGCTCCGCGCCTATTTTTTTGCATCGATGCGACGTGCCCCGCCAGCGAACGTGACCCGGGCAGGGCTCCCGCGGTTTAATAGCGCCTCCTAGCACCGTCTTGCAAAGACCCGGAGCAGCTAAACGGGCGACACGGCTGTCCTTCCCCGCACGCCAAGAAACCGCGATGGATCTGAAAGCACTTTCCGCCAGCCTCAACCTCTCCATGACCACGGTCAGCCGCGCGCTGAATGGTTACTCCGATGTCAGTGAAAAGACCCGCCAGCGCGTGATCGAAGCGGCACGCACGCTCGGCTATCAACCGAACTCGGTCGCGCGCAATCTGGCCCTCGGCCGCGCCAACGCCATCGGTATCGTCTACCCGCTCGAAGCCGGCGATGTGGCCGATCCGCGCTTTCTGGAAGTGGTGAGTGGGATTACCGAGGGCCTCGCGCCGGCCAATATCGATCTGCTGATCGCCTCGGCCAGCCATAAGGGCGAGCTGGACAGCTATGACCGCATGATCCATAGCCGCCGCGTCGATGGCTTTATCGTCGCGCGCACCCTGGTTCAGGACGAACGTATCGACTACCTGCGCCAGGCCGGCGTGCCCTTCCTCGCCTATGGCCGCACGGCGAAGAGCGACGACTATCCGTGGTTCGACTTCGATAATGAGGCGGGCAGCGTGCTGGCGGTGGAAAGGCTGGTCCGGCTCGGCCATCGCCATATCGCCTATATCCACGCCTCACTGCATTACAACTTCGCGCATCAGCGCCACGCTGGCTATCTGCGTGGCATGCACGATGCCGGTATTGCGCCACAGACCGACTGGCTGCTGCAGGCCGGCCTGGCGCGCTGCAGCGGCTATGCCGCGATGGAGCAGCTGCTGGCCCGCCCGGTCTTGCCTACCGCCGTCATCGTGGACAACAACCTGGCCGGGGTGGGCGCCGTCCAGGCACTGATCGACCGCGGCATCGTAATGGGGCGCGATATCTCGGTCATCGTCTATGACGGCATCCCACCCGACACCCTGCTGATGGGGCGACAGATCACCTCCATCATCCAGCCCACCCAACAGCGTACCGGCGAGCGCATGGCCACGCTGATCCAGCAGGTGATCGCCAATGCCATGCCGTTGAGCGAGCTGCAGATGCTCTGCCAGCCCGAGCTGCTGCCCGGCGATACGGACGGCCCCTGCCCACGGCACTAGCCCATAAAAAAAGTCGGCGCATGCGTTCCCGCATGCGCCGGCTTTCCTTTCGATACGCCATCTCAGGAACTGGCGGCGCTACAACGCCCAGCGGCCGCGTCTTCGGCCGAGCAAAGCGCCTTGCCCTGCAGCAGATCCACATGCTGCTGAGCCTCATCCACGTCCTTGCCGTATTCCTTTAGATAGCGCTCGCGCTCCTCGCTCGTCCACTCCGCACTGGAAAACACCCCCGGCGCATAGCGCTTGCTGGTGTACACGCGCCCGACCAGGCGTGGCAGCATGGCGCGATCAGGCGTCACATTTTCCTTGAGCAGGAAAGCATCCACATCGCGCAGGCTGAGCGGAAAGGCCGGCGCCTCATCACGGATCAGCTTACCGAACAGGCTGAGCTTGATGGCCTGCTTACCCACTGGCAGCAGATCATTGAAGCTGAGCAAGGCGAAGGGTTTGCCATTCGCATCGTCCAGGCGCGCACTGACCAGATAACGACCCGGCTGGCGCACCTCGGCCTGCAGATAGAAATTCAGCGAGCCGGCTTCCACCGTATCCACGATCTGCCCAGTCCAGCTGGCCGGTGGCTCGGCGGTATAGAAGATGTCGAACACATGAAAGCCATCGCGCTCGCCCACCCGGTAGTGCACCTCCAAGCGGATCGGCCCATCGAAGCTGCTGAATACCGACATGCTGGGCACCAGTAGCGCCGACAGCATGCCATCCGCGGCCGTCATATCGCCGGCCACGCCCTTGTCGGCAAAGCTGAGCGGCATCTGCGGCAGGGGGCCGCGCACCGCGCTACCGGGCAGGCCTTGGGCAGTGGCACGCATCACCTGCAGCGGCAGTACTGCGCCATTCGCATCGCGCGCCTGCAGACTGAAGCTGACGGTTTCGCCACCCGCCACAAACACGCGGCTTTGCGCCGTGCGCAGCAGTACGGTCGGGTCAACTTCGCCGCTCGCGCTATGCAGCGCACGTTCTTCTTCTATGGGGCGATTCGGATAGGTCTGGTCGGCATGCTCGGCAATCGGGCGCGACTCATGCGGATAGCGCGTACCAGCCTGATAGCTGGCCAGGGTAGTGCGCGCACGTTCGAGGCGTTCCTGCCACAGCGCCAACTGCCGGGCGCGCTCGGCCGGGTCGAGCATTGGACTGGCCGGTGCAGCCTGGGCGGCCAGCATTTGCATGCCAGCGTGCATCGAGGCGGGTGTTGTCGCGGCAGTGCTGGCACTAGAGGCGGCGGCAGCCTGTGCATCCGGCCACCACCACCAGCCCAGCCCGGCGATCAAGAGGCCCGCACAGGCCAATAACAGCACTGTGCGGGCCGCGCCCCTTCCCCGAGCGCGGTGCGGCGCGGGTTTAGCGCGCATTGTTCACCATATCGCTACGCACCACCGAGATGATGCCGCCCCAGTTGCCATTCGCGTAATGGTTGTAGCTCTCGTTGTCGTCACGGAACTTGACCGAGTGGTAGCTCCATTTGGTGCGACCGCCTTCGTTGGCCGCCGTACCCAAGGTCAGGTCATTGCACCACCAGTCAGACGGATTGCAGAAGCCGGCACCCGAACTACCCGACACGCCGCCGGTGGAGTGATAGGCCACAGCCTCATCGTCCTGCCCGGGCAAGATGCCCGAGTAGACGGTGCCTGCCGCGCCGGCATACATATAGAACCAGATATTGCGCGTGGCATTATGGTTGTAGAGCGCACGGGCCGTAGTGGTCTTCAGGTCCTGCACCAGTGGCTCGGAGGTAGTCCAAGAGCCGACATCGGACAGCTCCGAACCGCCAGCCGCACCCGAGGCCACACTCACCCACTTGATATTCCAACCCACCTGAGTGCCAGCCCCGCTGGCGCTACACACGCCGGCCGAATTCGGCGTCGGCGTCTTCTTGGTGCGGGTCGAGCCGCCGTAGTTGGCCAGCGTGTAACCCATCATTAGGTCACCGGCGCTATGCGCGGCGATATAGCACCAGTTATCGCCGGTACAGAAGCAATCGAGCGCCTCGCGCACCAGGTGGTTCTGGTCGGCAATACGGCTGCGGCCATCCCAGTTAACCGCCTTCTTGTTCACGCCAGCCGCAGTGCTGGCCGGGCCCCAGTAGGTGAAGCTGTCGTAATTACCGATCTGCCCGCCGCCGGTGCGGCCATTGATCCAGAGCGTGTAATTAGTCGCGCTGGCGAAGACGCCCACGCTCAAGGCAAACAGTACAAAAACACCACGGCAGATGCGCAACATTGCTGACCTCTCCTGATTGATTGCTTGTACACAAGGCAGGGAGCAGTGGTCATCGGCGCAAGCAGGGTAGGGCCTGGCCTGACCGGCTCGCCCGGAGATGTCCAGGCGACCATGGCGATCCCCCTTCCATCGCCCATGCAGCCGATTCCCGAGCGTCTTGTCATTCACCAAACTGGTGCGAAAAGGCAATCTGGCCGCCCGCCGCATGGTAGAGCAATTGATCTAGATCGCAAGCCTAGCAATCGCTTGAAAGGCCAATGTTGCGCTATCGCCAGTGCACCATGCTGGGGCCGATGGGATAGCTCGGGCGTGAGGGAGGGCTTGGGAGAAAGGCGCGAAAAAGCCGGGAGGGCAGGCAGCGGTGCGCAAGCGAAAGCGGAATAGAGAAAGCCCCTGATCATTTGCATGAATCAGGGGCTTGTATCTGGTTGCGGGAACAGGACTCGAACCTGTGACCTTCGGGTTATGAGCCCGACGAGCTGCCAACTGCTCCATCCCGCGACTGAGAAAAAGATTATGTCTTACTTATCTGTACCGGTCAAGCAATTTGACGGAAAAGTTTACAGGCCGGTGCCACGGTAGAAACGCCAGGCCAGCGCGATACCGCCGCTGAGCGTAGTTTTCTGTTTGAGCAAGGGACTGGCGGCAAAACGGGCCCCGTCCAGTTGATCGGCGCGCAGGAACACGCCCAGCCAGTAGTCACCAATCTCGCGGCTCGCGCTGAAAGTCGTTTGCAGGCCGGCGTAACCGGAATGGGCTTGATAAGCCGGTCGATCAGGGCGGGCGAATTCCGCGTCCACGCCATAGAAGTATTCATGTTGCTTGCGGCTGCCGACCAGGGCGCCGCCCGACCAGGCCAGGCGCCAAACTTCATCCTCGCCGGCGCGCCATTCAGCCGCGAGCTTGGGATTGAGCACGGTGCCGATATAGCGCGTGCGCCAGTCGTCCACCACGAAGGCGGCGCGCAGTGGCAGCACCAAGTCCCAGCGCACGGCGGCATCCTGCGCGTTCAATCGATACTTGAGCGAGGGCCCGGCTTCCAGCGTGGGCGACAGGCGCGGCATGCCCGCGCGCGCCGCATTGTCCTTGCTATGGCTGGGCGGAGTGATATTCAGGCTCAGGTCGAGTTCGGCGCGCTCGCTATCGAACAGCTTGCCGCGCAAGCCCGCGCGCGAGATCTCGATCTTGTCGCTACGGTAGCTGATATAGGGCACCGGCAATAGATAACTGCGCTGCTCATCGCTGCCGCGGTAATCGGGCAGGCTGATGGCGGACAGGCCGATACCCAAGTCGAGCTGGCTAGGTTCGGCCAAGGCGGCCGTGCTAAGCAATAGGGCAAGAAGCGGAATACGCAGTGTCATGCAGGCCTACCGAACAATAGGGAAGGGCGATGCTAGGCGCTCGTCAGCGCGCTGGCTAGCCCTGCCGGAGCGTCCACTACACGCAACTGCGGCGTGCCATGCCAGTCGGCGCAGCGCTGCAAGGCGCTGTGCAGATCGGCAAGCAAGCGCTGGCTCACGCGTACGCCGGGTTCCAGGAACAGTGCCTTCACCTCGAACACGCCTTGCTGACGGTGCGCCTTCGCATCCAGGCGCCCCACCAGCTTGCCGCGCGACAGGATGGGCAGCACGAAGTAGCCGTACTTGCGCTTCGGAGCTGGGGTATAGCACTCGATGCGGTAATCGAAATCGAATAGCTCGCTGGCGCGCTGGCGATCCCATACCACTGGGTCGAACGGCGACAGCAGCGTGGTCACGGTGGATTGCAGTCGTCCGGCCTCAGCCGCCACCAGCAAAGGCTGTAGATCCTTATCTATATACGCATCATGCTGCCAGCCCTCGATGCGCACCGGCAGCAACTCGCCCGCATCGGCCAGGGCATGCAGCATGGCCTGGTATTTACCGCGCTTGAGGCGGTAGTAATCGCCCACCCAGGCGGCTTTCACCACCCCGAGGGCGCGGCAGCTGCGCCTGACCATCTCGCGCTGGGCGGCTTCCGGGCTGGGCGTATCGCGCGCATCGTTCCAACCTTGCGGGTAGTGCTTGGCCAGCACGTTTTCCGCCAGGTCGTAGACGCGCTGAAAGTTGCGCCGCTCGCTGACCATTAGTTCGCCCACGGTGAACAGCACCTCTAGATGGCGCTTTTCCGGCTTCCAATCCCACCAGCCATTGCCCTTGCCGCCCTGGCGCTCGAAGTCGGCCGAGCGAACCGGGCCACGCTGGCGGATGTGCGCTTTAAGGGCGGCAATCTCCGTTGCGTGCTGCTCCAGCCAGCGCGCGGAGAACTTCCAACCCATGCCGGCCGGGTCAAGCATGCGGTGGCGCAAGAGGCCGTAGTCCTCGCTCGGCACGAAGCAGGCTTCATGCGCCCAGTATTCGTAGAGTTTGCCCTCGGCCAGCAGCTGCTCAAGCCAGGCCATGTCGAAGGCACCCAGGCGGCTGAACAACACGAAGTAGGGACTGCGGTTAACCACCGAAATGGTATCGATCTGCAATAGCGCCATGCGCTGGATGGCAGCCAATACGTCGGGCTTGCTGGCCTTGCGGCGCGGCGGCTTGAGCAGGCCCTGGGCGGCCAGATGCAGATTGCGTGCGGCGCTGAGCGGCAGATGCAAGGTCATGGCGCGGGCAGGCGATGAATGGGAAGCCGGCAGTGTAAGCGAAAGCCAGCGGGCGAGTAGAATGGCGCCCTTCGCAAGCACCCGCCCCACAGAAAGCCCCGCCATGGCCCTGAGCGCCACCATCTATAAAGCCGATCTGAGCGTGTCCGATATGGACCGCGGCTACTACGCTGCCCACAATCTGACCATCGCCTGTCACCCCTCCGAGACCACCGAGCGCATGATGCTGCGCCTGTTGGCCTTTGCCATCTATGCCAGCGAGGGGCTGAAATTCACCCGCGGCATCAGCAGCGAAGACGAGCCGGATATCTGGGAACACCATGACCATGGCGATGTGAAGCTGTGGATAGAGCTGGGCCTGCCCGATGAGCGCCGCCTGCGCCAGGCCTGCGGCAAGGCCGACCAGGTGGTGCTGTTCGCCTATGGCGGCCGCGCGCTGCCGGTCTGGTGGAAGACCCATGCCGGCGTGCTGCGCAAGCTGGACAAGCTGACCGTACTCAGCGTGCCGGAAGCCACCCTGGCGGCGCTCGATGCCATGGCCGCGCGCAGCATGCAGCTGAGCTGCACGATACAGGACGGGGTGATCTGGCTGGCCGACGGCAGCCACAACCTGGAAATCCAGGTCGAAACCCTGCAGCGCGATGGCAAGCAAGCGCCGTAAAGCAGCAAACAAAAAGGCACCCCAGGGTGCCTTTTGTTTTGCTTACGGCGTGCTGCGCTTCAGTCGATTTCGATGCAGCCGGCCACCATGCAGACAGCCACGAACTGCTTGGGCTGGCTGCAGAAAACCTGGTAGGTCTCTTCGCTACCCTGCTTATCGATGATCCACGCACCATCGCCCTGGCAACCAGCGGCGCGCGCCATACCCATCACCTCATAAGACCAGCTGCCCTGCTTGAGCTGGCTGAAGTCGCGCGGCTTGGCAATCGCGCGTGAGGGAATCTGATCGAGCGATGCATCGTCCTGCTTGGCCAAGGCCGCCAGCACCACATTCGCACCCGCGGCGGGGGCGTCATTGCCCTGGGCAAGGGCGGGCAAGGCAAACACGGCGGATAGAACGATGGCAAGCAGCGAGCGGGACATGGTGGTCATCAATGGAAAGGCGGCAGGGGCACAAATATGACATAAGAATACCCTGACCTCCAAGCGCCGCCGGGCAAAAAAATACCGCCCAGCCGGGATGCGGCTGGGCGGCATATTGACGACACTGGCTCAGATGGCGGCCGTGCGTGCTTCCAGCCAGCGCAGTGCTTCGCCCTGCACCAGCGGGGCCAAACGTGCGCGCACCATGGCGTGGTAATCATTCAGCCAGGCCAGCTCATCCGCACGCAGCAAATCCCGCGCAATGCAGCGGGTATCGATCGGGCACAGGGTCAGGGTTTCGAACTTAAGGAACTCACCGAACTCGTTCTGCTCGGCCGCCACATTCAGCACCAGGTTCTCGATACGCACTCCCCACTGGCCGGGACGGTAAATACCCGGCTCGTTCGAGGTGATCATGCCCGGCTCCATCGCGGTATGCGGCTCGGGCATGGCGCCCGGGGAAATCGACTGCGGACCTTCATGCACGTTCAGGAAGTAACCGACACCGTGACCGGTGCCATGGCCGTAATCAACACCCCCGGCCCAGATCGGCGCACGGGCCAGCGCATCCAGACGCGGCGAAGCCAGGCCGCGCGGGAAGTGCGCCATCGATAGGGCGATCATGCCCTTCAGCACCAGGGTGAAATCGCGCTTTTCCGCCGCCGACAAGGTGCCGACCGGCACCACGCGGGTGATATCAGTCGTGCCGCCCAGATACTGGCCGCCCGAATCGATCAGCAGGAGGCCATCGCCTTCGATGACCGCATGCGCATCTTCCGTGGCGCGGTAGTGTGGCATGGCGCCATTGGCCTTGAAGCCGGCAATGGTGGCAAAGCTCGGCGACACAAAGCCAGGGCGGCGCGCCCGCGCGGCGCAGATCTGCTCGTCGATGGTTAGCTCGGTGATGCGCTCGCCGCTGGCCAGCGCGCCTTCCAGCCAGCTGAAGAACTCGCAGAGCGCGGCGCCGTCCTGCTCCATGGCGGCGCGCACATGGGCGACCTCGGCCGCACTCTTGCGCGACTTGGCAAAGGTGGACGGGTTGATCGCCTCGATCACCGTCACCCCCTCGGCCACGGCCTGGCGCAGTCCGAGCGTGATGCGACGCGGATCAAGCAGCAGGCTGCTGCCCTTGGGCAGGGCCGCCAGTGCCATTGGGGCGGCGCTGTAGTCGGCCAGCTGCACGCCATCGCGCGCCAGGGTGGCGGCCAGGTCAGCCGGCACCTTGCCCTCTGCCAGGAACAGGGTGGCTGTCTCCAGTCCCACCAGGGCATGGGCGATGAAGACCGGGTTGTAGTTGACGTCGCTGCCGCGCAGATTGAACAGCCAGGCCAGGTCGTCCACGGTGGAAATAAAGTGCTGCTGCGCGCCCTTGGCACGCATTTCGGTACGCAACCAGGCCAGCCGATCGGCGCGGCTTTGCGTGGCATGCGGCGGCAGGTGTTCATAGATGCTGGCGCTGGGCAGGCCAGGGCGCTCGGTCCAGACCTGTTCGAGCAGATCGATATCGGTACGCAGGGTCACGCCATTCGCGCGCAGCGCGGCTTCCAGTGCACGCCCGGTGGCCAGACCCAGTACCGCGCCGTCCACGCCCACGCTGCCACCGGCACGGACATTCGCCGCCAACCAATCGATATGCTGGGTGCCGCTGACGGTCGGAATCTTGACCAGCTCAATGCCGCTGCCGGCCAGCTCAGCCTCGGCCTGCACCCAGTAACGGCTATCGGCCCACAGGCCGGCGAAGTCGGCCGTCACCACCAGGGTGCCCACCGAGCCATGAAAGCCGGACAGCCAGCGTCGCCCTTGCCAGCGGCCGGGCAGGTATTCGGACAGATGCGGGTCGGCCGACGGCACCAGATAGGCGGCCAGGCCTTGCTGGGCCATGGCCTCACGTAAGGCGGCGATACGGGCGGGAATGGGCGAGGCGAGGCGGTCCATGGCGGTTTTCCTGGCTGATTGAGGCCGGCGGGCCGGTAAGCCCGCCAAGCGGATTGAGCGTGCCGGTAGGCAGACGCGCAGTATAAAGAAAAGCGCCTGCGCTGCCTGCCACCGCATGGTCATGGCGATGGCAAACCGATGCTATCCCCCTGAAAATCAAGCCAATTTTGTCCAAGACGCGCATTTCTGCGAAAATGCCCGATTCGCTCAGCAGATCGCAGTCCATGTCCAGCCTCGCCCCACCATCGATTTCCCAGTTGCTACCCGGTATTGCCGCGCGCAAACCGGCGCCCTTCCTGCCCATGAGCCGCCAGGAAATGGCCCAGCTCGGCTGGGACGAATGCGATGTGATCCTGGTCACGGGTGACTGCTATATCGACCACCCGAGCTTCGGCATGGCCCTGATCGGCCGCGCCTTGGAAGCGCAGGGCCTGCGCGTGGGCATCATCGCCCAGCCCGATTGGCAGAGCGCCGAGGCCTTCAAGGCCCTGGGCAAACCACGGCTGTTCTTTGGCGTGACGGCCGGCAATATGGATTCGATGATCAACCGCTACACGGCCGACAAGAAGCCGCGTTCGGATGACGCCTATACCCCACATGGCGCAGCCGGCAAACGCCCCGACCGCGCGGTCACCATCTATTCACAGCGCTGCCGCGAGGCCTTCCCTGGCGTGCAGATCATGGTTGGCGGCATCGAGGCCAGCCTGCGCCGCATCGCCCAGTACGATTACTGGAGCGACACGGTGCGCCAGTCGGCGCTCATCTATAGCAAGGCCGACATCCTGCTGTTCGGCAATGCCGAACGCGCGCTGGTGGAAGTGGCGCAGCGCGCGATGGCCGGCGAGCGGCTGAAGGATATGCGTGATATCCGCGGCACCGCCTTTATCGTTAACCGCGGCTGGCGCCCGGACGAGGGCTGGAGCGAAGAGGACTCATCCACCGTCGATACCCCGGGCCGCGTCGATGCGCATATCGACCCGTATGCGATGGAGCCGGAGGCACCCAAGCAAGTCAACACGCCTGCCCTGCCCGAGGGCACGCTGCCGGTGCGCCTGATCAGCAAGGCCGAGCGCCTGCGCGCCAAGCTCGAGGCGCGCGGCAAGACGGTGATCCGCATTCCGTCCTATGAGATGGTGGCGCACGACCCGGTGCTGTATGCGCATGCGAGTCGCGTGCTGCATCTGGAATCCAACCCCGGCAATGCGCGCGCGCTGGTGCAGCAGCATGGCGAGCGCGATGTGTGGATCAATCCGCCGCCGATTCCGCTCACCACCCCGGAAATGGACTGGGTGTTCGGCCTCTATTACGCGCGCAATCCGCACCCGGCCTATGGCGACGCGCATATCCCGGCCTGGGAGATGATCAAGCATTCGATCAATATCATGCGCGGCTGCTTTGGCGGCTGTACCTTCTGCTCGATCACCGAGCACGAGGGCCGCATCATCCAGAGCCGCTCGGAAGAATCCATCCTCAAGGAAATCGAGGAGATCCGCGACAAGACGCGTGGCTTCAAGGGCCATATCACCGACCTCGGTGGCCCTACCGCGAATATGTACCGGCTGGCCTGCAAGGACCCGAAGATTGAGTCGGCCTGCCGCAAGCTCAGCTGCGTCTATCCGGGCATCTGCGAAAACCTCAATACTGACCACAGCAGCCTGATCCAGCTCTACCGCAAGGCACGGGCGATCCCTGGCGTGAAGAAGATCACCATCGGCTCGGGCCTGCGTTACGACATCGCGGTGCGCTCGCCAGAATACATCAAGGAACTGGTCACTCATCATGTGAGCGGCTATCTGAAGATCGCGCCCGAGCACACCGAAGAGAATGTGCTGTCCAAGATGATGAAGCCGGGCGTCGATACCTTCGAGGCCTTCCGCAAGCTGTTCGACCGCTTCTCCAAGCAGGCCGGCAAGCAGCAATACCTGATTCCCTACTTCATCGCCGCCCACCCGGGCACCACCGATGAAGACATGCTTAACCTGGCCATCTGGCTGAAGGCCAATAACTTCCGCCCCGATCAGGTGCAGGCGTTCACCCCCACGCCGATGGCCATGGCCACCACCATGTGGCATACGCGGCGTAATCCGCTCAAGAAGGTTAGCCGCAGCTCGGAGATCGTCGATAACGTGCGCGATGCCTACCGGCGCAAGCTGCACAAGGCCTTCCTGCGCTATCACGACCCCAAGCACTGGCCAATTCTGCGCGAGGCGCTGGTAGCCATGGGCCGGCAAGACCTGATCGGCGGCGCTGCCCACTGCCTGGTGCCGCATCCGACCGCCGAGGAACGCCGCCAGCAGGCCGCGCCCGGCAATGCGCGTGGCGGCGGCGGTCCCGGCTCAGTCGGCCGCATCGCCACGCCCGCCAGCCCGCGCAAGCCGAATCTGCGCGGCGGCAAGGGCGGCCCGATCAAGGGTGGGGCCGGCAAGCCGAGGGGGCGCTAATACATGGAGAACACAATGGAAGCCCGACTGACCGAACTGGAAATCCGTCTCGCCTTGCAGGATGACCTGCTCGATGAGCTGAACAAGGTGGTGGCCCGCCAGCAGCAGCAGCTGGAGTGGCTGGCGCAGGAAATGCGCAGCGTGACCGAGCGCATGCAGGATGGCTTTAAGCCAGTTGGCGCACAGCACGAGATTCCACCGCACTATTGAGCCCACCCAGCCCATGGCCGCCCATTGTGGCGGCCTTTTCTTCGCTCTAAATATTAGTTAATCATCATATTCATCGCTGACTGGCAAGTCGGTGAATCCGGGCTGGGCTTGCCGCGCTGCGCTTGCTATACCTGCATCTGATCGCCGGCTCTGTGCCGGCGTTTGCAGTGGCGCAGCCGCGTGCACTGCGCCTTGTCTGGAGCATTTCTATGAGTTTGAAACAGCGTTTGCTGCTTTTCGTGGCCCTGCTGGTCGGTATCTCGATCGCGGTCTTGTCGGCACTGGCCTATGGCCGCATGCGCACCGAGCTGGTGGCCAGCGCGGAAAACGAGATCAAGTCGGCCGTGTATGGCAATAACGAGGCGCTGGCGCGCTGGATTTCCCAGCACCTCGACGCGGTGGACGCGGTGGCGCAGCGCCTGCCCGGCCTGGCCGAACCGACCCCCTTCCTGATCACCGGCAAGGATGCCGGCCGCTTCGAGCAGGTATTCGCCGGCTATGCCGACAAGCGCATGCTCTACAACCTGGCCGACAAGAAGCCGGCCGACGGTTACGACCCGACCGCACGCCCCTGGTACAAGAAAGCCAGCGAGCTGCGCAAGCCGGTGCTGACCGACCCGTATATCTCGTCCTCAACCAAGAAGCTGGCAGTGACCTTTGCCAGTCCGATTCTGGAGGGCGGCAATCTGGCCGGTGTGGTGGGAGGTGATATCTCCCTGGATGAAGTGCTGGCCGTGGTGAAGGGCATACAGCTGCGCGCTGAGGGCTATGCCTTCGTGGCCACGCGCGATGGCAAGATTGTTGCCCACCCGGCCGCGGACAGCGCACTGAAGCCGGTGGGCGAGGTGATGCCGGGCCTGGATGCCAGCCTGCTGAGCGCCGATGCCAGCGGCGAAGTGCTGCGCGAAGTGGAGATCGGCGGCCAGGCCAAGTTCGTCACCGCCACCCCGATCAAGGGCACCGACTGGGTACTGGGCACGGTCATCGACCGTAAGGCCATGCTGGCACCGCTGCAATCGCTGCTCTTCGTGCTGGTCGGCACCGGCGTGGCGATTGGCGTGCTCGCCATTCTGCTTGCCAATCTGGCCCTGTCGCGCCTCCTGGTCGGCCTGGTGCGCCTGCGCGATGCGCTGCTGGAAATCGCCGGTGGTGCGGGCGATCTGACCCGCAGCATCGCCGTGGGCAGCCAGGATGAAATCGGCCTGACCGCCAGCGCCTTCAACCGCTTCGTGGGCAGTCTGCGCGAGATGTTCATCGGCGTGCGCGACAAGGCCCATGCGCTGAGTGGCGATATCGACAGCCTGCACGAGGTGACCCAGCGCATCTCGAGCGAATCGACGCGCCAGGCCGATATCTCCAGCGCCACCGCCGCCACCATCGAGCAGATCACCGTCAGCATCAACCATATCGCCGAAAACGCACGCGACGCGGAGCGCATGGCCAACGATGCCGGCGGGGTGGCCAGCCGCTCGGCCAGCGCGGTGGAAAGCCTGGCCGGCGATATCGATGGCATTTCGCGCGCGGTGGGCAAGCTCGCCAGCACGCTCGACTCGCTCGGCGCGCGCTCGACCCAGATCACCGCCATCATCGGCGTGATCAAGGACATTGCCGACCAGACCAATCTGCTCGCTCTGAATGCCGCCATCGAGGCCGCGCGCGCCGGCGAGCAGGGGCGCGGCTTCGCCGTGGTGGCCGACGAGGTCCGCAAGCTGGCCGAACGCACCACGCGTGCCACGGCCGAGATCGGCGAGCTGATCTCCAGCACCGATGGCGAGATCCAGTCGGCGCTGGCCGATATGTCGGCCACCCAGGGCTCAGTCAGCGATGGCGTGGGCGCCTCGCAGGCGGTGGCTCAGGAAATGGGCGGCATCCAGACCGAGATGGACAAGGTGGTGAATAGCATCCGCTATATCGCCGATGCCACGCGCGAGCAGTCGGCCGCCACCAATGAGATGGCCAAGGTGGCTGAAAACATGAACCGCATGTCGATGGAAACCGATGCCGCCATCCAGGGCGCCTCGGCCACCGTGGCCGAGCTGAACGACCTGGCCAGCGGCCTGCAGGCCCTGGTGGCGCGCTTCAAGCTGTAAATACGGCGCCAGCAGGTAAAAAGTCGCTTCCTCGGAAGCGGCTTTTTCATGCACGGCGCACCAGGCCATATATTTACTCAGGCACGGAAGCGGTCGGTGGCACGCGCGAGGTAAAACCATTCGTGGCCGGGTAGGGCCTTGCTGTTCGGAAATAGGATGTAGCCATCGCATTCGGCCACCAGCACCTCGCCATTCGCACGCCGGCCGATGATGTCACCGGCCTTGAGTACATCGAAGCTGGCCCAGGTGCGGCTGAAGCTGTCTTCTGCATCCAAGCGGTCGATCACCTCGTAGATATGCAGCGCTTCCACACTTTCGGCCGCGGCGGGCGGCGCCACCTCGCTGCTGATGCCCAGATGGGCCAGGGTGTTGTGGATGGCGCGGTAGGCGACCTCGGGGCCTTGCGGATCATCGTGCTGACCGCATTCGAGCGTGATCGCATAACCGCCCTGGGCACGCATGTATTCGGTGGTGCCCACGCCATAGCGCGCATCGGCACTCAGGCGCTCGGCGCGCGAGGCGCTGGCCGGCATGCGCGCCAGGCGCACTTCCACACCATGTGCATAGGTGCTCAGCCAACCATCCACCAGGCGGCCCACGCCCAGGCGCACGGCCAGTGCTTCCTCCTCATGGGCAAACTTGAACGGTTCGAGCGGGCCGTCGTTATTCAGCGGGCCGACCATGGCAAAGGGCTGGCCGGGCGACTGGAAGGAGTGCAGATCGAGCAGCACATCGTGCTGGGCCAGCAGTGGGCACAGCCAGTTGGCGATCAGGTCCTCGAACTCGTGTGGCTCCTCGGTCGGGCACAGATTGCGGTTCAGATTGCGGTCACCCGCGCGCTGCTGCTTTTCATAGGCCAGCGGATTGGTGATCGGCACAAAGGTCACGCTGCCGCAGGCCAGCTGTAGGGCGCCGCTGTCCAGCTCGGCCATCACCCGCTCTATGCCGCGCGTACCGGCCAGCTCATTGCCATGCACGGCGCCCAGCACGATCAGGCGCGGGCCGGTTTGGGGGCTGGTGTAGGTGAGGGATTTGAAGGGCTTCATGAGGGCGCGGCCGGCAGAATGAAAACGGGCCGAATGATACTGCGCTTTGCCGCCCTGTCGCAGTCCGATGGGCAGATTCCCGGCCCAGTCGGTTTATTGATGCGCAACGGTCGTACTGGCGGCCGCTTGCGGCTGCCAGTACACCGGCTCGCTGAGCTGCCCGAGACGATTCTGCACCTGCACAGCCAGCGCCTGGGCGGCGGCGCCCTTGTCATGGCCCGGCAGCGGCATGCTGAGCTGTGTACCGCCATGCAGCGTCAGCTGCCAGCCCTCGGCCTGCAAGGTCCACAGGGCCAGGCGGGCCGCCTCTGGTCCAGCTTGCACCTGCAGCTGCCCACCATCCTGCACCAGCTGCGCGGCCGGCGGCCTGTTCTGACCGAGCCAGGGGTAGCTGGGCAGCAGCGCCGGCTGGGCATAGCTGTGGCGTAGCTGCTCTTCCAGGCCGCGCGCGCCCTGCATCAGCGTGCGCATGCTGAAATGCAGCTGGCCGCTCTGGCCCACGCTGGCACGACTACTGGCGATCTGGCGGCCTATCTCCATGGCCGACCATTCGCCCGCCTCGACCCGCGCGGTATTCAGGCCCGGCCACACATGCCGGCCAAGCGGATTGGCGCGCTGCCAGCTGGCCAGCAGCACGGCGAAAGCCTGGCGCGGCTGGCCCACGGGCCAGTACAGCTGCGGCGCCAAATAATCGACCCAGCCCTGGGCCAGCCAGTGCTCGGCATCGGCATACAGCTGGTCATACTGGCTGAAGCCGACGATGCCAGCTGGGCGCAGCTCGGGCCGACCGATGCCGAAGGGGCTGATGCCGAACTTCACCCAGGGTTTTTCGGCGCGCACCAGCGCATGGGTGGCCGCCACCAGGCGATTCACATTGTCGCGCCGCCAATCAGCACGGCTCAGCCTGCCGCCGCCGGCCTGGTAGCGCTGCCAGCTCGGGCCGTCCGGGAAGTCGAGCAGCGTGCCGCGCTTGCCAGCCTTGCCCGGGGCAGGAATCGGGTAGGGGTAGAAGTAATCGTCGATCTGGATGCCGTCGATATCGTAGCGGCGCAGCACATCGGCCATCACCGCCAGCGCGCGCTCGGCCGCGCCCGCCTCGCCCGGGTCCATCCAGTAGTAATCGCCATACTCGCGCACCCAGCCGGGCTGGCTGCGCAGCACATGCTGCTCGGACAGTGGATAGCTGATGCGCCGGTGCCAGGCGCGGTAGGGGTTGAACCAGGCATGCAGCTCCAGACCGCGTGCATGCGCCTCGGCAATCCACAGCGCCAGCGGGTCGTAATCGGCCGGGGCACCTGGGGTGGGCTGGCCCTGCTTGCCGGTCAGATAGGCCGACCAGGGCTCGAGCGCGGAGCGGTAGAGCGCATCGGCGCTCGGGCGCACCTGCAGCACGATGGCGTTCAGACCCAGCTGCACGGCGCGGTCAAGGATGGCGCACAGCTCGGTCTGCTGCTGCGCCATGCTCAGGCCGGGCTTGGACGGCCAGTCCAGATTGGCCACGGTAGCCACCCAGGCGGCACGGAATTCCTGGTGCGGCTGGGGCAGGGCGGGTAGGGATGGGACAGGCTGAGGCGTCGGACCAAGAGACGGCGCGGCGGGTGGTGGGAAGGGTGGGGCTGCGGCTGGCGTAGAACCGCTCGGCGGGGTAGGCGGCGTTGCGCAGCCGGCCAGCTCAGCAAAGGCCAGGCCCAGGGCACTAGCCAGCAAACGACGACGCGATACCACCATGCAAACCCCCAGCCACCCCATTGGCCGACATGCGCCAGCCCAGACCCGTGCATCTTGCCGGCTTTTGCCGGCTTTGGCGTGGCTTTCCTGCACGGCGACTTATCCCTACTGCCGCCAGGGTCGGCTTTGGGCTAGGCTGTCAGCAGCTTTTTTGCGCGAGTCTCTCATGAGCACAGCCCACCAGCGTTTCTGCCAGGCCCTGCAAGGGCAGCTGCCCGCCCAGCGCATCATCACCGACCCCATGCTGCGCCTGGCGCTGGGTACCGATGCAAGCTTCTACCGGCTGATTCCGGAGGTGGTGCTGCGGGTGGAAAGCGAGGCCGAGGTGCAGACGGTGCTGGCCGCCGCTCGGGCCGAACAGGTCGGACTGACCTTCCGCGCTGCCGGCACCAGCCTGTCCGGCCAGGCGATCAGCGATAGCGTACTGGTGCTGCTCGGCGATGGCTGGGGCGGCCACCAGATTCTGCGCGAGGGCGCCGAGATTCGCCTGCAGCCCGGCGTCATCGGCCAGCAGGCCAATGACTGGCTGCGGCCCTACGGGCGCAAGATCGGTCCCGACCCGGCCTCGATCGCCAGCTGCAAGATAGGCGGCATTGCGGCCAACAACGCCAGCGGCATGTGCTGCGGCACGCGCGACAACAGCTACCACACGCTGGCCGGCCTGCGCGTGATCCTGGCCGATGGCAGCGTGCTGGACACGACCGACGCCGCTTCCGTGGCCGCCTTCCGCCAGCAGCAAGCTGGCTTGCTGGCTGGCCTGCGTGCGCTGGCGGACGAGGTGCACGCCCAGCCGGCGCTGGCCGAGCGCATCCGCCACAAATACCGGCTGAAGAACACGACCGGCTATGGCCTGAATGCGCTGCTCGATTTCGATGACCCGATCGATATGCTCAGCCATCTGTTGATCGGCTCGGAAGGCACGCTGGGTTTTCTGGCCCGCGTGGATTATCGCACCGTGCCCGAGCACCCGCACAAGGCCTCGGCCCTGCTGCTGTTCGACACGCTGGCTGCCTGCTGCCATACCGTCAGCGCGCTGGCCAACGCCCCGGTCAGCGCCGTGGAGCTGATGGATGCAAAGAGCCTGGCCGCCGTGGCCGACAAGCTGCCCGAGCTGCTGGGCGAGCGCGCCTATGCGGCCGGCCTGCTGGTCGAAGTGCGCGCACCAAGCGCCGCCCTGTTGGCCGAGCAGATCGCCGCGGTCGAACAGACACTGGCCGCCTTCCCACTCGCACGCCATACCGGCTTCAGCAGCGAGGCCAGCGACTACGAGCCGTGGTGGGCGGTGCGCAAGGGCCTGTTCCCGGCCGTGGGTGCGGTGCGCACGCTGGGCAGCACGGTGGTGATCGAGGACGTGACCTTCCCGGTCGACAAGCTGGCCGAGGGCGTGGCTGGCCTGCAGGGCCTGTTCGCGCGCTTTGGCTATGCCGAGGCCCTGCTGTTCGGCCATGCGCTGGCGGGCAATCTGCATATTGTGTTTGCGCCGCGCTTCGATGCGCCGGCCGAGGTCGAACGCTACCGCGCGCTGATGGACGCGCTGGTGCAGCTGGTGGCGGTGGAGTTTGGCGGCGCGCTGAAGGGCGAACATGGCACCGGGCGCAATATGGCGCCCTTTGTCGCTACCGAATGGGGGGCGGATGGCTATGCGATCATGCAGCGCATCAAGGCCCTGCTCGACCCCAAGGGCATCCTCAACCCCGGCGTGCTGCTGAATGCCGACCCGGACATCCACCTCAAGCACCTGAAGCCGATGCCGGCCGCCAACCCGCTGGTGGATAAATGTATTGAATGCGGCTTTTGCGAAGCGGCCTGTCCCGCGCATGGCTACACGCTCAGCCCACGCCAGCGCATCGTGGTCTGGCGCCAGCTGCAGGCCTGGCGCAACGACCCCCAGCAGGCCAAGGAACGCACGCGCTGGCTCGCCCAGTATCGTCAGCGCGGCATCGCCAGCTGCGCCGCTACCGGTATGTGCGCAAGCCGCTGTCCGGTGGGCATCGATACCGGCGCACTGATGCAGGCGCTGCGCGGACCAAGCCGTGCACCGCTGCTGGCCAGCCAGCTCGCCCAGCAATACCGGCTGGTTAGCGCCGGCGCCAGGCTGGGTCTGCACGGCTGGCAGTGGGCAGGTCGTCTGCTGGGCCGCGCACGCCTAGCGCGTCTGAACCAGGCCGCGCACCGACGCTGGCCCACAATTCCGCTGCTGCCGATCACGCTGTCGCCGGCGCAGCCGCTCAAGCTCAGTCCCGTGCCAGGCGGCGAGCCGGTAGTGGTATTTCCCAGCTGCCCAAACCGGGTGTTGGCCGGCAGCGATGGGCAGCACAGCGAGCTGGCCGCCACCTTGCGCGTGCTGACCCGCGCCGGCTTCAGCCCGCGCCTGCCCGAGCAGTATGCGGGCCTGTGCTGCGGCCAGCCCTTTGCTTCCAAGAACGCCCATGTGGCGGCCGATG
Organism: Chitinimonas taiwanensis DSM 18899; assembly: GCF_900119825.1. GTDB lineage: Bacteria > Pseudomonadota > Gammaproteobacteria > Burkholderiales > Chitinimonadaceae > Chitinimonas > Chitinimonas taiwanensis. The sequence goes on from NZ_FPKR01000001.1 coordinate 258,363, forward strand.
CGGCATTAGCGCGTAGCAACGCCGCCCTGCTGGCCGCCAGCGAGCAGGGCCGCCTGCCCATTTATCTGGATAACGGCCCGTGCGGCCTGCGCCTGATCGCGGCACAGCAGGCCGGCCAGCTCGACGCGCGCCTGCAGCTGCATGCGGCGCCCAGCTTTCTCTACCGCCAGGTGCTGCCGCGCCTGGCGCTGCGCAAAACCGCCCGCCTGGCCCTGCATGTACCGTGCAGCATCAGCAAGCAGGGCGGGGCTGGCGAGCTGCGCGCGCTGGCGGGTGCGCTGGCCGAACAGGTGGTCGAAAGCGGCGTGGCCTGCTGCGGCTTTGCTGGCGACAAGGGCCTCAGCCAGCCCGAGCTGAACCAGCATGCGCTGCGCGAGGTGGCCGCGCGCCAACAGGGCTGCAGCGGTGGCATCTCGGCCAGCCGTACCTGCCAGATCGGTCTGAGCACGCATGCCGGCCTCGTCTATGACGGAGTCGAAGTCTGGCTGGACCGGCTGAGTGCGCCGAACCTGAGCTAGGCCACGTCGGCACACGCTTGTTGCAAGCTCGGCAGCATTCCTCACGCCTCGGCGCGAACTCGGCCGCTCGGCTAGCCATGGCGGTTTCTCCGCATTACGATGCCGGCCCAAGCAGCTACACAATGGTTGCCCATGCTTGGCAAGTCGCCTACCGGCTGGCTTGCCTGACCACGTAACGCGAATATCTGCGGAAAGCCGACCCAGCCCATCACCCCGGGCCAGCGGGTGCCGACCGCGCGGAGCCACAAGCCATGACCGCCTTCGTTTTCAACGAACCCAATTTCGACGCCCACGAGCAAGTGGTGTTCGTCTCCGAGCCGAAATCCGGCCTGAAAGCCATCATCGCCGTACACAACACTCATCTGGGCCCCGCCATGGGCGGCTGCCGGATGTGGAACTACGCCAGCGAAGCCGAGGCGGTGACCGATGTGCTGCGTCTGTCGCGCGGCATGACCTACAAGAACGCCGTGGCCGGCCTGCCGATTGGCGGCGGCAAGAGCGTGATCATCGGCAATCCGAAGACCGACAAGACCCCGGCCCTGTTCGAAGCGCTGGGCGAGGCGCTCGAGCGCCTGGGCGGCCGCTATGTGACGGCCGAAGACGTGGGCACCAGCCCGGCCGATATGGCCCATGTGGCGCAGAAGACCAGCTTCGTGGCGGGCCTCGGGGCCAGCGGCGATCCTTCCCCGTTCACCGCCCTCGGCTGCTTTGTTGGCGCGCAGGCGGCGGTCAAGCACCAGCTCAAGCGTGATTCCATGGAAGGCCTGATCGTGGCACTGCAGGGCCTTGGCCATGTCGGCTACGACTATGCACGCCGCCTGCATGCCGCCGGCGCCAAGCTGGTGGTGGCCGATATCGACCAGGCCGCACTGGAGCGCGCGCGCCGCGAGCTGGGCGCCGAGGTGGTGCCGGTCGACTCGATCTATGACGTACAGGCCGATATCTACGCACCCTGCGCCCTGGGTGCCACGCTGAACCCGAACACCCTGGGCCGCCTGAAGGCCAAGATCGTGGCCGGCGCGGCCAATAATCAGCTGGCCACCGCCGATATCGGCGAGGCACTGCGCCAGAAGGGCATCCTGTATGCGCCGGACTTCGTGATCAACGCCGGCGGCATCATCAAGGTCTGCTACGAATACCTGAGCAAGCCGGAAGCCGATGTGGAAGCCCATGTGCGCCAGATCGGCGACACGCTGGCCGAGGTGTTTGCGCGCGCCGAACGCGAAGGTCTGCCCACCAGCGTGGTGGCCGACCGGGTGGCCGAGCAGCGCTTCAAGCCCGCCTGAAACCGGCACGGTTTCATGTGAAACAGCCCGGCCATTTGGTCGGGCTGTTTGCTTTGGCGGCGCCGCTACGGAAAACCACTAGGCTTTGTAGTTGTCGGCCCGGAAACTACCCATAACAATGCCTCTACACAGAATAAGAGGCCACCCCATGGACTTCCCCTTCAAGGCCGTGCTGTTCGATATGGACGGCACGATTACCGACACCACCCCGCTGCATGACGCGGCCTGGGACGACTTCGCGCGTGCGCACACCGGCCAGGGCCTGAACCCTGGCGATCCGCGCCTGGTGCCGGGCCGTACCATCGACGTGGTGCGGGCCATCCTGGGCCGGCAGGTACAGGGTGCCGAGGCGCAGCGCCTGCACGACGACAAGGAGCAGCGCTTCCATACCCTGGCGCGCGGCAAGCTGAACACCCTGCCTGGCTTCGCCCGCTACCGGCGCTGGCTGCGCATGCGGCATATCCCGGTCGCGCTGGTCACCAATGCGCCGCGCATCAATATCGATTTCACCCTGCACGAGCTGCAGCTCGAATACGGCTTCGACCTGATCCTGGGCGCCGAGGATACCGAGCGCGGCAAGCCGCATCCCGATCCGTTTCTGGAGGCCTGCAGGCGCCTGAAGGTGGCACCGCAGGATGCACTGGTACATGAGGATTCGGCGCTCGGCATTGCTGCCGGTGTGGCGGCCGGCTGCAAGGTGGCCGCCATCCTGACCGGCATCAGCCCGGCCGCCGCTCGCTCGGCCGGCGCACGCTGGTCGGCTGACAACTTCGAACAGTGGCTGGCACAGATCAACTAGCCACGCGAGGGGCGGGCCAGGCCTTGGCCCGCCCCGTTTATCGGCCGCCATCCTGTGCTGAGCGACGCGCACACTATGCTGGAAAGCGTTCGCTCCAGACCTGTGCGCCATGATCGAGCCTCCCCTCCCTGCCGAGCTGTTGACCGAGCTGGCCAGCATGCGCGGTCTGCTGGATGAGATCGGTGCCTATATCTTCACCAAGGATCTGCACGGCCGTTACACCTATGCGAACCGCTATGTGTTGGCCCTGTTCGGCACCACGCTGGAACAGACCCTGGGGCGGGATGACCGTGAGTTCTTCGATCAGGCTCGTTCGGCCGAGCTATGGGACAACGACAGACGGGTGCTCGAGCAGGGCGAGACCATAGAGCGTGAAGAGATCAACTATCTGAAGGACAGCGGCGAGCAGCGCATTTACTGGTCGGTGAAGAAACCGGTGCGCAACGCGGCCGGGGAGATTGTTGGCATGTGCGGCATCTCCACCGACATCACCGAACGCAAGCGCCTGGCCGCCAAGCTGGACGAGCAGCGCCAGCTCCTGGAAACCATCCTCAACCATATCGGCGCCTACATCTATATGAAGGATCGCCAGCGGCGCTTTCTGTATGTGAACCCAATGGTGGCGCACCTGCTGGGCCGTCCGCCCGAAGCCATCATGGGCCGCTACGATGTGGAACTGATGGCCAAGGCCGATGCCGAGCTCTTGTCGCGCCTGGATGACAAGGTATTCCGCACCGGGCGCATGCAGGCTGGCGAGGAGAGCTTTCCCGACCAGCATGGCAAGCTGCGCCACTACTGGTCGATCAAGGTGCCGCTACCCTCGGCCAGCGGCAAGCCCGAGCAACTGATCGGTTTCTCGTCCGATATCACCGAGCTGCACGATCTGAAGGAACAGCTGCAACAGCTATCGATGACCGACAGCCTGACCGGCCTGTTCAACCGCCGCCATTTCTTCGCGCTGGCCGAGAAGGAAGTGGCGCGCACGCGCCGCCACAAGCTGGCACTGGCGCTGATGATCATCGATATCGATCACTTCAAGCGGGTCAACGACCAGTACGGTCATCCGGTCGGCGACTGCGTGCTGCGCGAAGTCGGCCAGATCATGCAGTCCATGGTGCGCCAGGAGGACACGCTGGCCAGGGTGGGTGGCGAGGAGTTCGCTATCCTGCTGCCCAGCACCCAGGCCGCCGATGCCCATGCGCTGGCCGAGCGGCTGCGCGAGCAGATTGGCGCGGCAACGCTGGCCGCCTGCATGGGCACTGCGCTCAGCGTCACGGTCAGCATTGGTCTCGCGCATCTGCAAGCGGCCGATACACGCTTCGACAGCCTGTATACGCGCGCCGACCAGATGCTGTACCAGGCCAAGCACGGAGGCCGCGACCGGCTGTGCGCCGAACCTGGGCTTTAGCCAGCCCGCTTCAGGCCACAGCCTTCACGCAGGCGCGGTACTTGGCATCCTCGTCCTCGAACACTTCCTCACCGCCGTGCGCATAGGCCAGGTTCAGCGCCACGCTGGCTTGCTCAAGCCGACCGAGCTCATACTCGGCCTGTCCAAGACGCAGCTGCACGAAGGCATTGTCCGCGCCTTCCGGACATTCGACTGCCGTCGCCAGCGCCTGCTGGGCGCGTTCCATATCGCCCATCAGGAAGCAGGCATCACCGATGGCGGTCAGCACCCAGGTGCTGGCCTCCCAGCGGCTCAGGTCGGACGGCAAGAGCGCGCGGGCTTCCTCGTATTTGAGCAGGGCGGCATCGAACTTGCCCTTGTCGAACAGCTTGTCTCCCTCATCCAGCAAGGCCTGGATGGGTTCGTGCAGGATGGCGGGTAGGGCGGTCATAGATACTCCGGAACAGGGTGGGGCGAGCGGCTGCGGCAGACCCACATACTGCCAGCAAGCGCGCTAGCTGTGGCGATCCGCAAGCTGGCTCAGGATGGGCGTGGTGGAAGAAAAGCAAAACCCGGCCGCAGCCGGGTTTCGCACAACAGCGCGGCCGCCAAGGGCGGCTTAGCTGTAAGCCTCGATGCTCGGGCAGGAGCAGACCACATTGCGGTCGCCATAGGCGTCGTCAATGCGGCCCACGCTCGGCCAGAACTTGTTATCGCGCACCCAGGTCAGCGGGTAGGCGGCTTCTTCGCGGCTGTACGGACGCTCCCACTGGCCGATCACCGCGAACTGAGTGTGCGGGGCATGGCGTAGCGGGTTGTTATCCGCAGGCCAGACACCTGCGCCGACCTTGCTGATCTCGGCACGGATGCTGTGCATGGCTTCGATAAAGCGGTCGAGTTCGGCCTTGGACTCAGACTCGGTCGGCTCGATCATGAAAGTGCCCGGCACCGGGAAGCTCATGGTCGGAGCGTGGAAGCCATAGTCCATCAGTCGCTTGGCGATATCGACCTCGGTAACGCCGGTCTCAGCCTTGAGCGGACGCAGATCGATGATGCACTCATGCGCCACGCGGCCGTTCTTGCCCGTGTACAGCACCGGGTAGTCGGCGCTCAGCAGCTTGGCCATATAGTTGGCGTTCAGCAGGGCGGTCTGGGTAGCCTTCTTCAGACCATTGCCACCCATCATGCGGATATACATCCAGCTGATGACCAGGATGGACGCAGAGCCGAACGGTGCGGCCGACACGGCCGACTGACCGCGGTGCGGGCCGTCCACCGGCGCGACCACATGGTTGGCCATATACGGCGCCAGGTGGGCCTTCAAGCCGATCGGGCCCATGCCGGGGCCGCCGCCGCCGTGCGGAATGCAGAAGGTCTTGTGCAGATTCATATGCGACACGTCGGCACCGATCTCGGCCGGCTTCACCAGCGCCACCAGGGCGTTCAGGTTGGCGCCGTCCATATACACCTGGCCGCCATGGCTGTGGATTACGTCGCAGATCTCGCGGATCGCTTCCTCGAACACCCCGTGGGTGGACGGGTAGGTAATCATCAGGCAGGACAGATTCTTCGAATGCTGTTCGGCCTTGGCCTTCAGATCGGCCACATTCACATTGCCGTTCTCGTCGCAGGCCACCACCACCACCTGCATCGACATCATCTGCGCGGTAGCCGGGTTGGTACCGTGGGCCGATTGCGGGATCAGGCAGATATTGCGATGCCCTTCGCCGCGTGCCTCGTGATAACGGCGGATGGCCAACAGACCGGCGTACTCGCCCTGCGCGCCGGAGTTCGGCTGCATGCAAATCTCGTCAAAGCCGGTGATCGCCTTCAGCTGCTCGGACAGGCCCTCGATCAGCTCGAGGTAGCCGCGGGTCTGGGTGCTCGGGGCAAACGGGTGGATGCTGCCGAACTCGGGCCAGGTCACCGGAATCATCTCGGCGGTGGCATTGAGCTTCATGGTGCAGGAGCCGAGCGAGATCATCGAGTGATCGAGCGCCAGATCCTTGTTCTGCAGCTTCTTCAGGAAGCGCAGCATCTCGGTTTCGGTGTGGTGGGCATTGAACACCGGGTGGCTCAGGATCGCATCCTGGCGCAGCAGCTCGGGGGCCAGGCGGGTCACGCGGTCCTGGTCGAGCAGGTCCACGTCTAGCGCCTTGGCGGCGTCACCGACCAGCGCGGTCCACAGTGCCTTCACATCGTCGCGCGACGCGGTTTCGCCAAAGCTCACGCCGAGCTGGCTGCTCGACACATGACGCAGGTTGTAGCCGGCGGCCAGAGCGGCCTCGTAGGCAGCATGGGTCTTGGCGCCGAGGTCAATCACCACGGTGTCGAAGAAGTGGCGGGTCTGCACGCTGACGCCGACGCGCTTCAGGCCTTCGGCGAAGATGGCGGTCAGGCGGTGGATGCGGTCGGCGATGCGCTTCAGGCCCACCGGGCCGTGGTAGACCGCGTAGAAGCCGGCCATATTGGCCAGCAGCGCCTGCGAGGTGCAGATATTCGAATTGGCCTTTTCGCGGCGGATGTGCTGCTCGCGGGTTTGCAAGGCCATGCGCAGGGCAGGGTTGCCGGCGCTATCGACCGACACGCCGATGATGCGGCCGGGCACCGAACGCTTGTACTCGTCCTTGGTGGCGAAGTAGGCGGCGTGCGGGCCACCAAAGCCCATCGGGATACCAAAGCGCTGCAGCGAGCCAAAGGCCACATCAGCACCCAGCGCAGCTGGTGACTTCAGCACTACCAGGGCCATCGGGTCGGTGGCCAAGGCAGTCAGGCCGCCCATGGCCTTGATGGCGGCAATCGCGCCTTCCAGCTCGGCGATCTCGCCATTCACATTCGGGTATTGGAACAGCGCGCCGAACACTTCGTGATCCTTGGCTTCCGCGGCGGTGCCGTAGATCAGCTCCCAGCCAAAGGCCTGAGCGCGCGTCTTCATCACGTCGATGGTCTGCGGCAGCGCATCGCGATCGACGAAGAAGCGATTGGACTTGCTCTTGGAGACGCGGCGCGCCATGGCCATCGCTTCTGCAGCGGCGGTCGCCTCATCCAGCAGCGAGGCATTGGCCAGCTCCAGGCCGGTCAGGTCCAGCACCACCTGCTGGAAGTTCAACAGGGCCTGCAGACGGCCTTGCGAGATCTCGGCCTGGTAGGGCGTGTAGGCGGTGTACCAGCCGGGGTTTTCCATCACATTGCGCAGAATCACCTTCGGGGTGATGGTCTCGCTATAACCCATGCCAATGAAAGAACGGGCGATCACATTCTTGTTGGCGATACGGCGCAGCTCGGCCAGCGCCGCTTCCTCGGTTACCGCGTCGGGCAGTGCCACCGGGCTGCCGCCCAGGATGGTGGCCGGCAGGGTGTCCTTCACCAGCTCGTCCAGCGACGCGGAGCCCACCGTCGCCAGCATGCTGGCGATCTCGGCCTCGTCGGGGCCGATATGGCGGTGGATGAATTCGTTGTGATTTTCAAGTGAGGACAGCGGCGTCATGGTATGACCCTTCAGCAATGACCGCCTGGCAGCTTGGCTCAGCGGTGGACTCAGAAACGACAAACCGGCCGCTTATGGCGGCCGGTGAGGAAGCAAGGCTCTCTGCAGGAGAGCCGGGAAATCAGGCGCCGATTTCCTTGGCGTAAGCGGCGGCGTCCATCAGGCCGTCCAGCACGCTGGCATCGGCGGGCTTGATCTTGAAGAACCAGCCTGCGCCATAGGGATCGCTGTTCACGGTATCGGGCGCATCGGCCAGCGCTTCGTTCACGGCGATGATTTCACCAGCAATCGGCGCATACACATCGGAAGCGGACTTCACCGATTCCACCACGCCGGCGCCCGCATCGGCGGCCAGCACATCGCCCACGCTCGGCACTTCCACATACACCACATCACCGAGCAGGCTCTGTGCATGATCGGTAATACCCACGGTCACGCTGCCGTCGGCTTCAAGGCGCAGCCACTCGTGGCTGGCAACGTACTTCAGATCGCTGGGGATGTTGGTGCTCATGGTTATCTCGTCATGTGTCGGCCCGGTAAGGCCGGATTATTCGGTGGACCAGCTACTTCCTGATGAGAAGCCTAGCCAGGAAGAATTGGCGCGGATTCTATCAAAACTGTAGGGGGTTCCGCTGCTGTTACAAGCACTTGTCTTGATGAAGCACCGCTGCTGCGAGCTCACCGGCCTTCTGCGTTGGCAATAAGCTGCTCGTGGGTGAGCCGTCATAGAGTCGGTTCCAATCGAGACGGGCCAAGGTATCCGGGTAAGCAGAAAAGCCGAGTCGCTGGTAAAAGCCCTGCACCTCAACATCCGCCACCAGCATCACCCGCCAAACCGGCAGCTTTGCCTGCAGACGGCCCATGATCTCGCGTCCCAGACCCTGGCTTTGGTAGTCAGGGTGTACCGCTACGTCGTAGATCACGGCGTGGTATTCGCCATCGCTGATCGCCCTAGCAACGCCGATGAGACGATCTTTCTCAAAGACATAGCAGACAGCGGTGCTAGCCAGGAAAGCACGCCTCAGCTTATCGCCCTGACGCCCTGCAAGGCCGGCCTGTGCAAACAAGGCTTCCAGTTCAGTCCAATCCACACCCTCGTGGTGATCCTGAAAATGAAGATCGGCAGACGGCGCCACTATCAAACTCCAAACCCAAACGGCTTGCTCAAAGCGATCCGCAGGCCTGCACAGACAAGCCTGCGGACACGGTCGAACTTACTCGAACACCTTCTTGCCATTGCGTACGAAGGGCATTTTCACCACGCGGGCCGGTTGCAGGGTGCCGCGCACATCGACTTCCACGGCATCGCCCACCTTGACTGCCAGCGGCACGCGCGCCATGGCAATCGAGACCTGCAGGCTGGGCGAGAAAGTGCCCGAGGTAATTTCGCCATCGCCGGCGGCCGTCACCACGCGCATATGGCCGCGCAGCACGCCCTTGCCTTCGTAAACCAGGCCCACTTGCTTGAGCAGGGTGGCGCCGGCGGCGCGCTGGGCCTTTTCGGCCTCCAGCTTGGCGCGGCCGATGAAGTCGCGCCCGGCCGGCTCCCAAGCAATAGTCCAGCCCATGCCGGCGGCGAGGGGCGACACGGCGTCGTCCATTTCATTGCCGTACAGATTCATGCCGGCTTCCAAGCGCAGCGTGTCGCGCGCGCCCAAACCGGCCGGGGCCACGCCCGCGGCCAGCAGCGCATTCCAGAATGCAATCGCCTCGCCAGCCGGCATGGAGATTTCCAGGCCGTCTTCGCCGGTGTAACCGGTGCGGGCAAAGAACCAGTCGCCCAGCGGCAGGCCCTGGAACACCTGCAGACCGTCGATCAGCGCGGCGGCCTCAGGTTTGGCAGCCTTGGCCTTGGCAATCGCGTTCGGGCCTTGCACGGCAATCATGGCCAGGTCGCGGCGCGGCGTCAGTTCCACGTGGAACTCGGCGGCCACCGGGGCCATCCAGGCCAGGTCCTTGGCCGTGGTGCCAGCATTGACCACCACGCGGTAGCCCCAGCTGGTGCGGTAGACGATCAGGTCGTCAATCACGCCGCCTTCCGGGTTGTACATGCCCGAGTAAAGCGCCTTGCCCTCGAAGCCGAGCTTGGCCACATCGTTGCCGATCAGCTTCTGGAAGAAGGCGGTCGCGCCCTCGCCACGCACGTCCACCGCGGTCATGTGCGACACATCGAACATGCCGGCATCGGTACGCACCGCCTCGTGTTCCTTGATTTGCGAACCGTAGTTGATCGGCATTTCCCAGCCGGCAAAGTCAACGATCTTGCCGTTGGCAGCCAGATGAGCATCGAACAGGGGAGTACGTTGGGACATGGGGCGCTTCCTTGTGAGAAACAAACGATGGGTTTGACGCAGCTTATGACTGCGCCGGTTTATAGACGAAACAGCCATCCAACAGGTATTCGCCCGCATTGACCCGGCCATCGGCCTCGATGCGGTCGAAGGGAACGGTGCGGCCGTCGACGATGATATGCGCCGGAATCGGCTTGTCGGCATAGCGGCCGATCACCTCATCGGCGCGCGGATAGTCAACCGGGGCCGGCTTGGCTTCCGCGGGCGCCGGCTGCTTGGCCACCTCGGCCAGCGCCGCCTCATGGGCCGCCGCTTCGGCCGGGTGCACCGCCAGCGTGCGCAAATAGAGCTTGAACAGGAATAGCGGCAGCACCACGCGGCGCACGCGCTTTTCATTGTCGATCACGCAGGCCACGCCGAACTGGGTATGGCAGGCCGGGCAATGCGCGGTGGCCGCCATGGCCAGATGGTCATCCAGCAAGCGGGCTATGCCATGCATATGGCGCGCATGCAGCATCTGGCCGCATTTCACGCAGGGCTTGGAGAACTGTTTGACCACGCTGCCATTCTTGAAACGTACGGGCAGGAAGTGATCGATTCGATTGGTGGGACGCATGCTGAAACTCGATACAGGAATCAGGCCACGGCTGGGGCGGGTGGTGCATCGCCCTCGGCCACGGCAACTTCCGCCTCCAACTCGGCTGCCTCAAGCAGCTCTTCTTCCTCGTCCACCACGGCCGTCGGCTCGCCCGCTTCCAGCAGACGACATTCGAGCGCCAGGTCGAGGTAATCGGTACGGATCAGCTGCAGCTTGAGCGGCGTACCACGCGCCAGCTCAGGCAGGCCGGCAATGCGCAGCATCAGGGGCAGGCCGTCGAAGCGCACCAGGTCTTCCTTGACCACGGTGGCCTGGGCCTCTTGCACACCCTGCTGCTCCAGCCAGCGCAAGCACCAGTAACGCTCCATACGGCCCTGGAATTCGGCATAGGCGTTATAGGTGGTGTCGAAATCACGCAGGGCGGCGAACAGCATCGGATCGCGCTGCGCATAGCGCGGCGGCTCGCCACTGAGCATAGCCAAGAGCTGCTGCTGGTTGATGAAGTCGGCCGCGCGGCGCAGCGGCGAGGACGCCCAGCTGTATTGCGCCACCCCCAGGCCCACATGGGGCGAGGGCGTGGTAGTCATCTTGACCCGGCCCATGGCCTGGGCGCGGTAGATGGCCGGAATGCGCGCATCGGCCAGCTGCTTGCCCCAGGTCGAGTTGCACAGAATCATCAGCTCGGCCACCAGCTTGTCCATCGGGCTGCCGCGCTTGCGCGGGTAGATGCGCACGCGCCTGACGCCGGCCGCATCGGGCTCGATGGCGAAGCTGTAATCAGGCCGCTCGACGCGATTCGGATCGTGCTTGCCGCGCGCCTTTTCCAGCGCAATGGCAAAGCGGTGCAGATACAGCAGCTCGGTCTTCCACGGGTAGTCGGGGCCGCCATCGGGCAGGGCCACGGTTTCCTCGTTGAACACCGGGTCCAGATCGTGATGACGCAAATTGGCGGCGATATGCACGCGATCAAGGCGGCTTTCCGAGGCCACGATCTCGAACTCGGGCGTCACCGTCACATACAGGCTGACCGCCGGGCAATCGCGCCCCTCGGCCAGGGTGAAGGACTCCACCACTGCATCGGGCAGCATGGTGATCTTGTCACCCGGGAAGTACACGGTAGAAAGGCGTGCCAGCACCACGTTTTCCATGGTCGAACCAGCCGCCACGCCGAGCGTCGGCGCGGCAATATGGATGCCGACGCGGGTATTGCCATCGGCCAGCGGGGTGACCGACAGCGCATCATCGATCTCGGTGGTGGCGGCGTCATCAATGGAAAAGGCGCGCACGCCCGCATCGGGCAGATCAGTCGGTGCAGGCGGTAGCTCGATGGCGGGGAAGCCGGTGCCCTTGGGGAAGTATTCTGCCAGGAAACCGTCGAGCAGCCAGGCTTCCACATCCGGGATCGCCCCGCAGCTGTCCAAGAGGCGCAAGGGTGACTTCTGCGCGGCATCAGCGGCGGCGGCCAGCGCCTTCCATTCGATGGTGTTCTTGTCCGGGCGATGCAGCAGGGTCTTGATATGGCTCTTTAGCGCCTCGGGCACGCGACCGGCCAGCAGCTCAGCCTGCCACTCGGCCATCAGGGCCGCCTCGCGTGCCTTCTTCTCCTGGCCGGCCTTGGCCGCGCGCAGGTTCTCTTCCGGGGCGGCCTTGTAGCGGCCTTTACCCTTGCGATAGAAGTACATCGGATTGCCATGCAGGCGCATGACCATGGCGGCCTGCTCAAGCGTGCTCGGGCTGGCGCTGAAGTATTCGCGCGCCAGGTCGAGGAAGCCGAACTCCTCGCCGCCCGCCACTTCCCAGATGAAATCCAGGTCCAGTTCCTCGGCCAGTGCAGCGGCCTGGGGCATGAAATCGGCCAGCGCGATCTTGTCAAAGCGGATGCGCACATCCTGGGCCTTGATCTTGCTGCGCTTACCGCGGGCGTCTTCCACCTGCAGGGTGGCGTCGGTCTCGCTCATGATGGCGGCAACCTTGAAGTCGCCGCTTTCTTCGTAAAAGACGTTCATGCTTGGCCGCCCGGTGGGGCGGTCACTAGGGTGGGGGAGGCGGCGGATTATACCGGAGCGGACCGCTGCCAGCCGCGCCGACTGTCATGCTGGTGCGGGGCAGGCTTTAGGCGGGTCGATGTCGCCCATCCGGGCTAAAATCGCCCATCGCTTGCAACCGGCCTTGCCCACCCATGTCGTCTTCCCTGCTGTCTGGCCTGAATCCCGAACAACTGGCCGCCGTCACCCTGCCCGCCGTCCCGGCCCTGATCCTGGCCGGCGCCGGTTCGGGCAAGACGCGCGTGCTGACCACCCGCATCGTCTGGCTGCTGTCCACCGGCCAGGTCAGCCAGCACGGCATCCTGGCGGTGACCTTTACCAATAAGGCCGCCAAGGAAATGCTGACCCGGGTATCGGCCCAGCTGCCCATCAATGCGCGCAGTCTGTGGATAGGCACCTTCCACGGCCTATGTAACCGCATGCTGCGCCTGCACTGGCGCGATGCCGGCCTGCCGGAAGCCTTTCAGATCATGGATACCGCCGACCAGCTGTCGGCCATCAAGCGCCTTTTGAAGGCCTTGAATATCGATGATGAGAAATACCCGCCGCGCGAGCTGATGTACTACATCAATGCGAACAAGGAGGAAGGGCGCCGCCCGGCCGAGGTGGAAGCCTGGGATCAGCATTCGCAGCAGATGAAGCAACTGTACGACGAATACGAGCGCCAGTGCCGGCGCGAGGGCGTGGTCGACTTTGCCGAGCTGCTGCTGCGCTGTTACGAGCTGTTGCGCGATAACGCCGCGCTGCGCAGCCATTACCACGCGCGCTTCCGCTACATCCTGGTGGACGAGTTCCAAGACACCAACCGCCTGCAGTACAAATGGCTGAAGCTGCTGGCCGGCAAGGGCGACCCGCTCGACCGTCTGCTGGGCAAGCAGCCGGCTGCCACCGCATCCGATGAAGCCGCCGCCGTGTTCGCCGTGGGTGACGACGACCAGAGCATCTACGCGTTCCGCGGCGCGAACGTGGGCAATATGGCCGACTTCCAGCGCGACTTCGCGGTGGAAACGGTGATCAAGCTCGAACAGAACTACCGCTCGCACGGCAATATCCTCGACGCCGCCAATGCACTGATCGCGCATAACCGCGGCCGGCTGGGCAAGAATCTGTGGACCTCGGAAAGCGCGGGAGACCCGATCCGCGTGTACGAGGCAGCCTCCGATTTCGAGGAAGCCAGCTTCGTGGTGGACGAGGTGCGCAATCTGCAGCGCGAGGGCACACCGCTGGCCGATATGGCCGTGCTGTACCGCTCCAATGCCCAGTCGCGTGTGATCGAACATGCGCTGTTCCAGGCCGGCCTGCCGTATCGCGTCTATGGCGGCCTGCGCTTCTTCGAACGCCAGGAAATCAAGCACGCGTTGGCCTATCTGCGCCTGATCGCCAACCCCGACGACGACAATGCGCTGCTGCGCGTGATCAACTTCCCGGTGCGCGGCATTGGCAACCGCACGCTGGAAATCCTTGGGGAAAGCGCGCGCGGCAGCGGCACCAGCATCTGGCAGGCTGCCTGCTCGGGCGGGGCGGGGCGCAGCGCGGCGGCGGTGGCGCGCTTCGTGCAGCTGATCGAGGGCATGCGCGCCCAGCAAGATGGGCTGCAACTGGCCGAGCTGGTGCAGCTGGCCATCGAGCAAAGCGGCCTGATCGAACACTACCGGAATGAAAAGGAAGGTCAGGAGCGGCTGGAGAACCTGGACCAGCTGATCTCAGCTGCCGCGGTGTTCGTGCAGGAGAACGAGAACGATGTGAATGCCTTTCTCGCCCATGCCTCGCTGGAGGCGGGCGACCACGAGGCTGCGCCAGGTCAGGATGCGCTGCAGCTGATGAGCGTGCATGCGTCCAAGGGCCTGGAGTTCCACGCGGTGTTCCTGACTGGCATCGAGGAAGGCCTGTTCCCGCACGACAATAGCCTGAACTCGCCCGAGGGCCTGGAGGAGGAGCGCCGGCTCGCCTATGTGGCGATTACCCGCGCACGGCGCAAGCTGTATCTGAGCCTCGCGCAAAGCCGCATGCTGCATGGCCAGACGCGCTTCTCGATTGCCTCGCGCTTCCTGAGCGAAATCCCCGAGGACCTGCTCAAATGGCTGAACCGCGGCTATGCGCCGTCAGCCATGCCAGCGCGCAAGATCGAGAAGGCCGCACCCGAACACGGCCTGCGCGTCGGTTGCACGGTCGAACACGCCAAGTTCGGCCAGGGCGTGGTGGTCGATTACGATGGCACCGGGCCCGGTGCAAATGTGCAGGTCAACTTCGGTGCCGCTGGCCTGAAGTGGCTTGCGCTCGAGTATGCCAAGCTTAAACTGGTGCAATAAGCAGCCTAGCCGCGCGCCCAGCGTGCATTCCGCCCGCCCGTGCAAAGGAGCATCAGATGAACCCGGCCAATTCGCCCCTATTCAGCGCCCGCGCTGCCCGCGCCGGCGGTGACGACGACGCGGCAGCCGGCCTGCAGCGCGCCTATGCCAATCAGGGCATGGAAATCGATTACGGCAGCAAGCGCTTCCTGGTCATCGACGCGGTACAGGAAATGCGCTCGGCCATGAATGCCACGCTATCCAGCTTCGGCGTGACCAAGATCGAGTATGCGCACCGCGCCACCGAGGCCATTGGCGTCATCAAGCGCGGCAACCACGATGTGATCCTGTGCGATTACGACCTCGGCAATGGCTATGATGGCCTGCACCTGCTAGAGGAGCTGAAGCTGCGTAATCTGATCAAGCCCTCGGCCATCTTCATGGTGGTGACCGGCGAGCGACGTGCGCGCATGGTGATCTCGGCCGCCGAGCTGGCGCCCGATGATTACCTGCTCAAGCCGTTTACCGGCGAGGAGCTCAAACAGCGCCTCGACCGCATCTATGGCAAGAAGATGGCCTTCGAGGACCTCGACGCGGCCATGCTCAATGAGGACTACTTCAAGGCGCTGGCCGAGTGCAATGAACGCATCGCCGCCAAGGATCCCTTCCTGCTCGACTTCCTCAAGCTCAAGGGCAAGATCGCGCTGACCATCGGCGACCACGGCATGGCGCGCGATACCTACCAGACCGTGCTGAATGCGCGCGATGTGCCCTGGGCCAAGATGGGCCTGGCCAAGGCGCTGTTCCACCTCAAGGACTACAGCACGGCGCGGCAGATGTTCGAGGCGCTGCTGGCCGAGAACAACCGTGTCATGGAAGCCTATGACTGGCTGGCCAAGATCCACCAGGCCGAGCACGAGCATGTGGAAGCCCAGGGCATGCTGCAACGCGCGGTGGAATTGTCAGCCGCCAATGTGTCGCGCCAGAAGAAACTCGGTGAAGTGGCGATGCGCAATGGCGACTTCGACACCGCGGTGAAGTCGTTCCAGCAGACCATCAATGTGGCCAAGTTCTCGTTCTGGCGCGATGCCGGTGATTACTCCTCGCTGGCCAAGGCCCACCTGGGCAAGGGTGATGTGATGGAGGCGGCCAAGGTGGCGGCCGATGTACGGCGCGAGTTCCGCTATGACCAAAAGGCCGAGATGCTGGCCACCGTGGTAGAGACTCAGGTGGCGATCAAGCAGGGCAATGAAAGCCGGGCCCAGCAGCTCTTGAACAAGGCCAAGCAGCAGTTCGCCGGCGTGGCCAACGAGGTGCCCGACAACTACGCGCTCGAGCTGGCCGAGGCCTGCTACCGGCTGGGTGAGGATGCGGCCGGCGGCGAGATCGTGCAGAAGGTGCTGCGCAACCATCACGAAGACGCGGCGGTGCTCGAGCGGGTGTCGAATCTGTATTCGGCGGTGGACCGCGCCGATCTTGGCCAGGCAATGATAGAAGAGACCGCGCGCGCCATTGTCGGCATCAATAACGAAGCCGTGCGCATGGCCCAGTCGGGCGATATCCAGGGCGCCGTGCAGAAGTTCATCCAGGCGGTGGAGGAAATGCCCGCCAATGTGCAGGTGATGCTGAACGCGGTAAACGCCATGCTGGCCTATGTCACGCGCAATGGCTGGCACCAGGAATACATGGAGACCGCCCAGCTCTACCTCGACAAGGTGAAGTCGCTCGAACCCGCCAGCGTCAAATACCTGAAGCTGCGCGATGCCTACAACACCGCGCGGCGCCGCTTCCGCACCTGATTCGAGGGCGCCCCGCCGGACGCGTTCAGCCGCGTTGAGGGGCGTCCGGTCACTTCAGGCAAAAATCCTGTCGCATTGCTGAAATCCCTAATCGCGCTTGCTCCGCACACTGCACCCAAGACCAGCCTGGTCGGGATGTTGTTCATAACAAGGAGCAAGACAAATGCAGTTCACAAAATCCACCCTGGCCTGGCTGGTTGGCGCAGCCATGCTGGCCGCTTGCGGCAGCGATGAAGACGAGCAACCCATCCTGACCGGCCGCCTGCTGGATGCGGAAGTGGCCGGCGTGAGCTGGCGCAGCAGCAGTGGCTTGAGCGGCGTGACCAATGCCGGCGGTGAATTCAACTTCCGCCCTGGCGATACCGTCAGCTTTCAGATCGGCGGCATCACCCTCGGTAGCGCAAGCGGCGCCGCGACGCTGACACCGAAAGACCTGCTGGCTGCCAGCAGCCACACCGATCCGCTGGTCTTGAAGCTGGTGCAGCTCTTGACCACGCTGGACCAGGACGGCAATGCCGCGAACGGCATCACCATCAGCGCAGCCACGCGCAGCGCGCTGGCCAGTGCCGCCACCTTCAGTGCCAGCGCCGATGCCATTCTGGCCGATGTGGTCAGCAAGCTGGCAGCCCGTCAGCTCGACACCAGCAATACCGCGCTGATCAGCGCAGAGGACGCCGAAGCCCATTATCTGGGCAGTCTGGCGCGTGCCGAATCGCTGCAGATATTGGCGGGCATGTCGGTGCAATCGCTCCTGATTGGCGGCGGCGGCAAGAACTGCTCCTCGTGGAGCAAGAGCAATTGCCTGGGCAGCGGCAGCCGTGCTGAAGTCTGGGCCAATATCCTCGCCAAGGATCCCGCCATGGCCGGCCTGAGCGAAGCGGATATCCAGGACCCGGATTTTGACGCCAGCAAGGTGAGCTTCAGCTACAGCGTCACCCAGGCCAAGGTCGATGCGATTCTGGCCAATCCCCATCTGTCTGCCGATGCCAAGAGCCGCTTCACGACCACCCTGAACGACATGCTGAGCAAGGGCACACTGGCCCAGCCGGGCGCCTGGCCATTCAATGTGTTTGCCGACGGCAATGCCTTCTACAGCAATGCCAGCGACAACGATTTCTTTGGCTGGCGCGATACGCTGGATAACGGCGTGAGCTTCGACCTGACAGCTGACAATGTCGCCAAGCTGCGCGAGGTGGCGTTCGAGAATGCCGATCACAAGGCACAGATCATCCTGATCAGCGACTATCTGAGCAAAACCCTGCAGCCGAACAGCGGCCTGAGCAGCGCTCAGCTACGCGACGCGGTGAAGGCCACCAAGCTGGATGCAGAGGGCAAGGTGGCCATTGCCCTGACCGATGGTCTAAACCCGATGGATCTCGCCATCCTGCGCGAAGGTCTGGTGGTACCTAGCGCCCTCAGCCCACGTCGTTATGAGCTGCGCAGCACCGCCTTCCTGGCCAACCAGGCCAGCCGTGACATCTATGAGCAATTCGTGGCTGCGGCACGCGCCGTGGCCGGCAAGAAGCCCAAGGTGGTGGTGGTCACCGCCTCGGCGGAAAACCCGTTCTGGGATGCCGACATCAATAGCTACGCGCTCAAGAGCGCCGGTGCCGAGGTGAAATGGCTGCCGATTTCCGGCGGCTTGCGCAGCGCGTTGGATGCCGGCAAGTGCGATGAAGCCAGCCTGCGCTACACCAGCTACGCCAATACCGGCTCTTATGGCGGCATCTACCACCAGCATCTGGTCTTCCCCGATCTGGCCAAGCTGCAAAGCGACTACTGCGCCAATCCGGCCAGCCTGTATACCGCGCTGGAAGAAGCCGATGGCATCTACTTCAGCGGCGGCGATCAGGCCCGTCACTTGGAAAGCCTGCTCAGCCGCGACAGCCAGGGCAAGCTCACCGTTGCCAGCCCGGAACTGCAAAAGCTGCGGGCACGCTTTGCCGCCGGCAAGCTGGTGGTATCCGGCACCAGCGC
Source organism: Chitinimonas taiwanensis DSM 18899 (assembly GCF_900119825.1). Lineage (GTDB taxonomy): Bacteria > Pseudomonadota > Gammaproteobacteria > Burkholderiales > Chitinimonadaceae > Chitinimonas > Chitinimonas taiwanensis. Next base: position 276,838 of record NZ_FPKR01000001.1, read on the forward strand.
AGGCGCTGCGGTACAAGGCGGTGGTCTGAGCGGCGACAAGACCATCCCGATGCTGGGCGGTGGCGACAGCTATAACGCGCTCAAACACGGCTTTGCCCAAGGCACAGGCCCGACACCGGATGATGCCGGCACCACCGCCATCCGCTATGCCGAGGGCGGTTTGGGCTTCTTTGGCCATGGCATCGTGGATACCCACTTCTCCATCCGCACCCGTGAAGGCCGTCTGGTGCGGCTGGCCAAGGACAGTGGCGTACGTTACGGCTTTGGCCTGGATGAAAACACCGCGCTGGCCACGAGTCAGGTGAAGGCTGGCAAGGTAAGCATGACCGTGCTAGGTGCAGGCGGCGTGTATATCGCAGACGTGAAGCATGCCAGCGCCAGCGTTAACGGCGCAGGCAGCTATGCCATCAGCGGGGTGCGCACCCACTACCTGACCCAGGGCGACAAGGCGGTACTGGATGTGGACAGCGGCGAGCTGAGCATTACCCTGCACCCCGCCAAGCGCGCCATGGCCATCGTGGCCAATGCTGTGGCCCCAAGCAATGACACGGTGTTCGAATACGGCAGCAGCAGCTACCTGACCCTGGCTACCGCCTTGGCGAGCAGCGGTGCCAGCCAGGCGCTGGGCAATACCAGCGCCAGCGCAGGTCAAGCCAGCCCGGTCTACCAGGCGCGCCTGTACCGCAGCAATGACACCCAGATGGTCAGGGCCGGCGCCCAGGTGGCCTACAGCAACCTGATGCTGGACATTGCCCCGCAAGCCCTCATCCAGGCTAGCAAGAAGCCGCGTACTGCGGCACGCCTCAGGGAGGGAGGTCGCAGCAGCCGCGACTAAGCCGTTTTGGTCGTGTTGCAGCAAGCCCCGCCACGCGGCGGGGCTTTTTTATGCCTAAGCTCAACAAACGTGCAGACTGACTGATAGCAGCACTACTTGCGAGGAAATCCGTGCGCCTGTTGCAAACCACCCTGCGCATCACGCTGATCACCCTGTTGCTATTCGCTACGGCACAGGCCGGGGAACGGCTGCGCATCGCCACCGGCGAGCTGCCGCCCTATGCGACCGAGGCGCGCGCCGATAAGGGCATTGCGCTGAGCATCGTGCGGCGCGCCTTCGAGCTGGCCGGTTACCAAGTCGAGTATGTGTTCATGCCCTGGAACCGTACGCTGGAAGAAAGCCGCGGTGGGCGCTGGGACGGCACCGCCTACTGGGGCTACAAGGCCGAGCGCGAGAAGGATTTCTGGCTCAGCGACAATGTGCTGACCGAGCAGTGGGTGTTCCTGTATCGCCAGCCGCTCAAATTCGACTGGCGCGAGATGGCCGACCTCAAACCCTGGCGGGTGGCGGCGATACGCAACTACACCTACACGCCGGAATTCCATGCCCTGGTCGAGCGCGGTGTACTGAATGTGGACTGGACGCCCGACGACCTGGCCGCGCTGAAGAAGCTGCTGGCGCGCCGTGTCGATGTGGTGCCGATCGAGCGCAACGTGGCGTGTGATCTGCTCAGCCACCATTTCAAGGCCAGCCAGACTGCCAGCCTGCGTGTGCATCCGCAGCTGATGACCCCCAACTTCACCACCCATCTGATGCTGCCACGCAGCCTGGCGCAAAGCGCCGAGCGCATGGCCGCCTTCAACCGCGGACTGGCCCAGCTGCGCCGCTCGGGCGAATACGGTCGCCTGCTCAACCAGGTGAGCTGCCCGGCCGGCTTTGTACCGGCCGCGGGCTAGCGCCGCTGCACCCGCCAGCAGACAGGTGAGCCGGCCCTAGACCAGGATCACATCGTACTGCTCCTGGGTGTAAGCGCTTTCCACCTGCAGGGAAATCGGCTTGCCGATGAAGTCGGCCAGCATGGCCAGATTCGCGCTTTCCTCGTCGAGAAACATATCGATGACGGTCTGGCTGGCCAGAATCCGGTATTCCTTGGCATTGAACTGGCGCGCCTCGCGCAGGATCTCGCGCAGGATTTCATAGCAGGCGGTTTGCGCAGTCTTGATCTCGCCGCGCCCCTGGCAGACCGGGCAGGGTTCGCACAGAATGTGGGCAAGACTCTCACGCGTGCGCTTGCGCGTAATTTCCACGAGGCCCAGCGAGGTGAAACCGGATACCGTCACCTTGGTGCGGTCCTTGCTCATCGCCTTGTGCAGCTCGTGCAGCACCTGCTCGCGGTGCTCGGCATTATCCATATCGATGAAGTCGACGATGATGATGCCGCCCAGATTGCGCAGGCGCAGTTGGCGCGCAATCACCTGGGTCGCTTCCAGATTGGTCTTGAAGATCGTGTCGTCGAACGAGCGGGTACCCACGAAGCCGCCGGTATTCACATCGATGGTAGTCATCGCCTCGGTCTGGTCGATGATCAGATAGCCGCCGAATTTCAGATTCACCCGGCGCGCCAGCGCGCGCTCGATCTCGGCCTCCACGCCATGCATCTCGAACACCGGCCGTTCGCCCAGATAGTGCTCAAGCCGTGGCGCGACATTGGTCACGAAGGCCTCGGCGAACTCGCTCATCTTCTGGAAGGTTTCACGTGAATCGACCACCACCTTCTGGGTCTCGTCGCGCACGATATCGCGCAGCACGCGCATGGCCAGATTCAGGTCCTGATAGAGCATGGACTTGGGCGGCAGGGTCTTGGCTTTTTGCTTGAGGTCGGCCCAGATCAGGCTCAGGTATTCCACGTCGGCACGCAGCTCGTCTTCCGAGGCATGCTCGGCCGAGGTGCGGATGATGTAGCCGCCGTGCTCGTCCCCGGGTGGCAGCATCTTCAAGAGGCGCTCGCGCAGGTGTTCGCGCCCCACACCGTGCTCGATGCGCTGGCTGACACCGATATGGTGTTCCTGGGGCAGGAAGACCAGGAAGCGCCCGGCAATGCTGATCTGCGTGGACAGGCGTGCGCCCTTGGTGCCAATCGGGTCCTTGATCACCTGCACCATCACGCTCTGGCCTTCGTACATCAGCCTTTCAATGCGCTGCGGCTCGCTCGGGTGCTGGCGCTGCTCGATCACATCGGCAATATGCAGAAAGGCCGCGCGTTCGAGACCGATCTCGATAAAGGCCGACTGCATGCCCGGCAGCACGCGTTTGACCACGCCCAGATAGACATTGCCAACAATGCCGCGCTGAGCAGTACGCTCGATATGCAGTTCCTGGACGACGCCCTCTTCAGTCACCGCCACCCGCGTTTCCTGCGGGGTGACGTTGATCAGGATATGTTCTTTCATGCGCTTGTTCCGAAAATGTGTACCGCAGCACACGCCTCCCCGCATGTGCTGAGGTACAAAATTTCAGGCCCGCCCGGCTAGCGCCCCTGCGGCATCAGCCGCATGCCAAGCTTGAGCAACTCTTCCCAGGCATCGCCTTGCCCCACGCCCTTGATGATGCGATCGATCTCGGCCGCGTGGGCCAGGGCGGCTTTCAGCTGGCTGGCTTTCAGGCGGTCCAGCGCCTGTGGGTAGCGCTTCTGCTTATCGCCCCAGACGCGGTTCTCGCGGTACAGCTGCTGCAGATTAGCGCCATTGGCACGCCCAAGGCCGACTTTTAAAAGCGCGCGCACCTCGTCGGCCAGCGCCCACAGCACCAGCACCGGTGCTTCGCCCTCACCCTGCAAACCGGCCAGCATGCGCGCCAGACGGCCGGCATCCCCGGCGATCAGCGCCTCACCCAGGCCCCACACATCGTAGCGTGCCACATTGGCCACCGCCGCCTGCAGATCATCCAGGCTCAGCTCACCCGCCGGGTGCAGCAACGACAGCTTGTCGATTTCCTGCTTAGCCGCCAGCAGATTGCCCTCAACACGGGCAACCAGATACTCCATCGCCTCGCTGCTCAGGCGCTGCTGCTGACGCTGCAGGCGTTCGGCAATCCAGCCGGGCAGGGCATCGCGGTTTATGGCTGGGCAGGCAATCACCGCACCGGCGTTCTCCAGCGCGGTGAACCACTTGGACGATAGCTGCGGCTTGTCGAGCTTGGGCAATTGCACCAACAGCACATTGTCGCTCGGTGCGCTGGCGGCATAGCTCTGCAGGGCCTCCCCACCTTCGCTGCCCGGCTTGCCATTCGGCACGCGCAGCTCGATCAGTTTTTGTTCGGCAAATAGCGAGATGGCCTGGCCGGAGGCGGCCAGTTCAGCCCATTTGAAGCCCGATTCGACCGTCAGCACCTGGCGTTCGGCAAAACCCTGCTGGCGCGCGGCATCGCGAATGGCCTGCGCGGCTTCCAGCGCCACCAGCGCCTCTTCGCCGTGCACGACATAGATGGGCAGCAGACGCGCTTTGTTCAGATGGGCGGCCAGCTCGGCCGGGCGCAGCTGCATTATTTGCCCGGCACCGGCGTGGCCGGCGCCGCTTGCGGCTTGAGCGCGGCGAGGCGACGGATGATCTGCTGGGCAGCATCGTGATGCATATCGCGTAGCAAGGCCTTTTCCTCGGCCGCCTTGCCCAGCACATTGCTCTCGTCAAACGAGTAATCACGGCGCAGGGTCAGCTCGGTCGGTGCTATCCAGTCACGACCGGACTGGCTCAGGTGGAAACGCGCGCGGTAGACGAGCTGGTATTCAACCACCCGGCCCGACTTGTTCACGGTCAGGATCTGCTTGTCCACCGACTCACTGTCCACCACCAGGCTGGCTTCGGCCGCATTGGCCGGCAGCAGGGTCAGATCGGGGCGCAACGAGAGCTGGCGCTGCAAAGCCTCGCCCAAGCCGGTCAGGGGCGCCTGCAGATGCAGGCTGGCAAAGGCCAGCGGCGTGCTCTGCCCCATGCCGCGCAGATGAAAACCGCAGGCGGAGAGCAGACTGACAAGGCTGAGCATTACAAGGCGAAAGCGCATGGGACCCATCTATTCAGAACAGCGTGACAAAAGGGCATTGCCCAGACCGGGCCGAGTATAGGCAGTCGGGCCGGTCAAGGCGATATGGGCTTGTGCTGAGGCCCGCATCAGCAGGACAGCAGCCCAGCAATGCAGGGCGTGTTTTTCCAGCCGTGCAGCAGATGATCTTCGCGCTGCAGCGTGCGCATCAACAAGGCGAACGCGGCAAAGCGGCGCTGCTGCTGTAGCTCGTGCTGCGCCCGGGGCCAAAGCGTGCCGCCGTCCTGTAACCAGTCCATGCAGCCTTGCAGACTGCCCTGCTCGGTATATAGGCACCAGCCCATGTCCACCGGCAAGCGGCTCGCCTGCCCGGCATCAAGCAGCACATCGCGCTGGCCGCGCAACTGCCAGGTGTGCGATTGGCCCGCATACTGCCAGTGCAGCTGCTCGGGTTGCTGGTAATCAAAGCGGAAACGTTCCTGAGCGCCGCCTTGCTGGCTGGTGCAGATCAGCTCGGCACGCAGGAACTGCGCCGCACCCTGGCGGTTCAGCATGGCATAGCTGCGCTCTTGCCGCTGCTCGCAGTCCCAGTTACTGAGCAAACCGCCGGGCTGGCGCAGGGCCAGTTGAAACTGCCAGCGCTTTTCATCCCGCCCCTGCTCGATCTGGATAGACGATGACTGGCCAGACCCGATCTGCACACCACTGTGCAGGCCCGCCACACTGGGCTTGTCGAGCTGACGCACCGTCAGCTGGTAGTCACAGGCCGCCAGCTGCAAGTCACCGTTCTGGTCTGAGGCCGTGAAGCTGGCCGGACAGGTAAGCAACGTGGCCTGCACCTCGACGGGCAGTCGCAGGCTGATGGTTTGGACGCTCTGGCAGGCGGACAGCAGCATGAGGGCCAGCAGGGCTGAGCACAGCTTGAGAGGCATGGGACGCGGTCCTGATCGGCACAGGCTGGAAAAACACGGTCGGCCGCGTCGCAACGCGGCCGACATTGCCAAGGGCGGCTTACACCACTAGGTTCACCAGACGACCCGGCACCACCACCACCTTCTTCGGCGTCTGGCCTTCCAGGTACTTCTGCACATTGGCATTGGCGAGGGCAAACGCTTCGATGGCGGCGCGGTCGGCGCTGGCCGGCACTTCAATCTCGCCGCGCAGCTTGCCGTTCACCTGCACCATCAGCTTGATCTCGTCCTGGGCCAGGGCCGCAGCCAGCGGCTCGGGCCAGGCCGTGTCGATGATCTCGCCTTCGAAGCCACATTCGGTCCATAGCACATGGCAGATATGCGGCGCGACCGGATAGAGCGCGCGCAGCAGGATGCCCAGGCCCTCGCGCAGCACGGCCACGTTATCGCCCTTGTAGCCGTCCAGCGCGTTCAAGAGCTTCATCGCGCCCGACACCACGGTGTTGTACTGCAGGCGCTCGTAGTCGGCATTGATCTGCTTGAGCGTGCTGTGGATGTCGAAGCGCAAGGCCTTGGCATCCTTGTCCAGCTCGGCCACCGCGCCAGCCGCCTTGATGGCCTCGGCGTGCTTGTGACCGAAGCCCCATAGGCGACGCAGATAACGCGACGCGCCTTCCACACCGCTGTCCGACCACGAAGCGCTCTGCTCGGGTGGGGCGGCGAACATGGTGAACAGGCGGGCGGTATCGGCGCCGAAGCGGGCGATGATGTCCTTCGGTTCGACCACATTATTCTTGGACTTGGACATCTTCTCGATGCCGCCCATGATCACTGGCTGGCCATCGGCCTTCAGGATGGCCGATACCGGACGACCCTTGTCGTCGTGCGCAACTTCTACCTCGTTCGGGTAGAACCAGATCTTCTTGCCGCTCGCTTCTTCGCGGTAGAACGATTCGTTCAGCAGCATGCCCTGGGTGAACAGCGCCTTGAACGGCTCGTCGATCTGCACGAGGCCAAGGTCACGCATGGCCTTGGTCCAGAAGCGCGCGTACAGGAGGTGCAGCACGGCGTGTTCGATACCGCCGATATACTGGTCCATGCCGCCGGCCATCCAGTAATCATTGCGTGCATCGACCATATCGCTCGCGTCAGGGCAGGTGTAGCGCATGAAGTACCAGCTCGAATCGACGAAGGTATCCATGGTGTCGGTTTCGCGCCGTGCCGGCTTGCCGCACTTCGGGCAGTCGACCTTGAGGAAGTCATCGCGCTTATTGAGCGGGTTGCCCGAGCCATCCGGCACGCAATCGGTCGGCAGCACCACCGGCAGCTGATCGTAAGGCACGGGCACATCGCCGCAGCAGTCGCAGTGGATCATCGGGATCGGCGTGCCCCAGTAGCGCTGGCGCGAGATACCCCAGTCGCGCAGGCGCCAGGTGGTTTTCTTCTCACCGATGTGCTTGGCGGCCAGATCGGCAGCCACCGCATCGACCGCGGCCTTGTAGCTCAGGCCATCGTATTTGCCGGAATGGATGGTCAGGCCACGGCTCTTGTCGCCGTACCACTCAGCCCAGACCTTGCTGTCGAAGGTTTCACCCTCCACGGCCACCACCTGCTTGATGGCGATGCCGTACTGGTTCGCGAAGGCAAAGTCGCGCTCGTCATGGGCTGGCACGCCCATTACCGCGCCATCGCCGTAGCTCATCAGCACATAGTTGCCGATCCAGATTTCAACCTGCTCGCCGGTCAGCGGATGGGTGACGAACAGGCCGGTCGCACGGCCCTTCTTTTCCTGGGTGGCAATCTCGGCTTCCGACACGCCGCCCTTCTTGCACTCCTCGATGAACTCGACCAGTTCCGGCTTCAGTTCCGCAGCGCGGGTGGCCAGCGGGTGCTCGGCGGCCACCGCGCAGAAGGTCACGCCCATGATGGTGTCGGCGCGCGTGGTGAACACCCACATCTGGCCGTCACCAATCAGCTTGCCCTCGGCGTCGCGGATATCGTGGCTGAAGGCGAAGCGCACGCCTTCCGACTTGCCGATCCAGTTGCGCTGCATGGCGCGCACCTGGTCAGGCCAGCCATCGAGCTTGTCGATATCGTTCAGGAGTTCATCGGCATACTGGGTGATGCCGAAGTAGTAACCGGGGATCTCGCGCTTTTCCACGATGGCGCCCGAGCGCCAGCCGCGGCCGTCCACCACCTGCTCATTGGCCAGCACGGTCTGGTCGATCGGGTCCCAGTTCACCACCTGGGTCTTCTTGTAGGCAATGCCCTTCTCGAGCATCTTCAGGAATAGCCACTGGTTCCACTTGTAATAGGCCGGGTCGCAGGTCGCCACTTCGCGTGACCAGTCGAACGCCAGGCCCAAGGGCTGCATCTGCGACTTCATGTCGGCGATATTCGCGTAGGTCCACTCGGCCGGCGGCTTGCCATAGGCGATGGCGGCGTTCTCGGCCGGCAGGCCGAAAGCATCCCAGCCCATGGGCATCAGCACATTGAAGCCCTTCATGCGCAGATGGCGGGCCAGCATGTCGTTGATCGTGTAATTGCGCACATGGCCCATATGCAGCTTGCCCGACGGGTAGGGCAGCATCGAGCAGGCGTAGAACTTGGGCTTGTTCTGGTCTTCGACAACGCGGTAGGCATCGCGGCTTTCCCAGTGTTGCTGGGCAGCGGCTTCAACCTCGGACGGGCGGTAGTGTTCTTGCATGTGGGCTATCCTGAAGCACTTGCCGCCCACAACCAGCGTGGCGGCCAAAAATAAAGCGTCGATTATAACCGAGCCCCGTGCTCGCACCGTTTCGGGAACTGCATATGCACGCTGCCTTGTTTCGCCTGTCTGCCGCCATCCTGCTTAGCCTGGCAGCCCAGGCCGCCCCCACCACAGTGGGCGCGGTCAATATGCCGGCCTGGCTGGAACGGGCCGGCCAGATGCGCCCGCTGGCGCCCGGTGCGGTACTGCAGGCGGGCGATGTGCTGCATACGGGCCGCGCCGCGCGCGTGCTGCTTAATCTGCCCGAGGGCAGCCAGATCAAGCTGGGCGAGGAGGCGGTGTTCCGCATCGATCAGCTCAATGTCGCCGATGGCCGCAGCAGTCCGTTCAGCGCGGCGCTCAATGTGCTCAAGGGCGCGTTCCGCTTTACCACTGGCCTCTTGGCCAAGGGTCGCCAGCGCGAAGTGGACGTGCGCATCGCTACTGTCACCGCCGGCATACGCGGCACCGACATCTGGGGCAAGTCGGATGCGGAGAAGGACCTGGTCTGCCTGTTGGAAGGACGCATCAGCGTGCAGCGTGAGGGCGAGGCCGAGCAGCATGTACTCGATCAGCCACTCGACTTCTTCGTCGCCCCACGCGACAAGCCTTCGCTAGCGGTGGCCAAGGTGGCGGCCGACAAGGTCAGCCAGGAATGGGCGCCACAGACCGAGCTGCTGAATGGCCAGGGCCTGGCCAGCAGCGGCGGCAAATGGCGCTTGCTGGTGGCCATCGTGGCCAATCAGGACGAGGCACTGGGCTGGTATGACAAGCTGCAGTCCGCCGGCTACCCGGCGCGCATCCGCCCGATCAGCGGCAACCGCTATCGCGTGGGGCTCGAGCAACTGCACAGCGAGGGCGATGCCAAGCAGCTGGGTGAGCGCCTGCAACAGGAGCTTGGTACGCCGCTGAGCACTGTGCTGCCGATGGCATCCTGAGCCCGGCTCGCTTCCATAAGAAAACGGCAGCCTGGGCTGCCGTTTTGCTTTGCGCTACTGCGCCGCGTCAACGCACCACCACCGCGCGCACATCGCCGCTGGCAATGATGCGGTCGGCCATGGCCTGTGCCTGCTTACGGTCGGGATAGGGGCCAAGGCGCACGCGCCAGACACCGGCACCCTCGGCCAGCGCGGGCGCGCTGTCTAGCCAGCCCAATGCGGCGCTGACCTTGCTGCGAAAGCTTTCCGCCGCCGACTGGGTGGCGAAGGCGCCCAGCTGCACCCAGCGGATGGCGGCATTGCCATCGGCCTGCGCCACGGCGGGCAGCGCAGGCGCAGGTGGCGGGCTGCTTTCGGTATTTTCCGGCTTGGCCTGCAGCTCGGCGGCGGCCACGGTTTCGCCCGGCTGCAGCGACTCGACCTTCACCTTGGCACTGCCCAGATTGTGAAAGCCTAGCCGATAGGCGGCCGCGTAGGACAGATCAATCTCACGCCCCTTGTGGAAGGGGCCGCGGTCATTGACCCGCACCACCACCGCCTTGCCGTTGGCCAGATTGGTCACCCGCGCATAGCTAGGAATCGGCAGCAGCGGGTGGGCGGCGCTGAGCCGGAACATATCGTAGGGTTCGCCGCTGGCGGTACGTTTCCCGTGAAACTTCTTGCCATACCAGGACGCACGCCCCTCGGCGCTGTAGTCGCCATATTGCTTGAGCGGCGCATAGCTGCGCCCCAGCGCGCGGTAAGGCCGATTCGCATAGCGGTGCAGCGGTTCGGCCTTCACCTCGGGCTCCTGCAGGGCGTCCAGATCATAGGGCACGGCCAGGATGGGGCCATCGTCCTGGTAGTAGCCCCCCATCTGCTGGGGAATCTGCTCAGGTTTGGCTGGGAGCAGGGCAGGCTTGGTGGGCTCAGTCGGCTTGCTGGCCGGCGACACGGGCAGACGCGGCGCCGGGCTGGGCAGTTGACTGGCACAGCCGGCCAGCAGCAAGAGCGGCAGTAGGTAAGGGTAGATCTTCAATTCTTCATCAACTTTCGGTCACGCTGGATGGACATCAGCATACCGAAACCGATCAGGATGGACAGCATGGCCGTCCCCCCAAAACTGACCAGCGGCAGGGGCACACCCACCACCGGCAGCATGCCCGACACCATGCCCATATTGACCATCGCGTAGGTGAAGAAGGACAGGGTTAGCGCACCGGCCAAGAGGCGGCCGAATACGCTGGAGGCATTATTGGCGATCATCAGACCGCGCCCGATCACGCACAGGAACAGGATCAGCAGCACGATATTGCCGAGCAGGCCGAATTCCTCGCTGTACACGGCGAAGATAAAGTCGGTGGTGCGCTCGGGGATGAAATCCAGATGGGTCTGGGTGCCGCTCAACCAGCCTTTGCCAAACAGGCCGCCCGAGCCGATGGCGATGGTGGACTGGATGATGTGGTAGCCGGCGCCGAGCGGATCGGCCATCGGGTCGAGCAGGGTCATCACACGCTGGCGCTGGTACTCATGCATATGGGTCCAGGCCACCGGCAGGCTGGCGAGCGTAATGACCAGCAGGCTGAGCATGACTTTCCACGACAGGCCGGCGAAGAACAGCACATAGAAGCCGGCCGCCGCAATCAGCAGCGCAGTACCAAGGTCGGGCTGCTTAAGCACCAGAATCATCGGTACCGCGATCAGCAAGGCGGCCACGCCAAAGTGCTTGAGGCGCAAATTCGCCTCATAGCGTTCGAAGTACCAGGCCAGCATCATCGGCACGGCCAGCTTCATCAGCTCCGAAGGCTGGATACGCGCAATGCCGAGGTCGAGCCAGCGCCGCGCACCATTGGTGATCTCGCCAAACGCCGCCACACCAAACAGCAGGATCAGCCCCAAGGCATAGATGATGGGCGCCAGCCACATCAGCTGCTGCGGGCGCAGATTGGCGATCAGCCACATCGCACTGAATGCCACGCCGACCGAGACCAGCTTGCTGCTGATCTTGGCCATGCTCTCGTTCGACGCCGAGTAGATGGTCAGCAGGCTCACGCTGACCAGCATCAGCACGAATAGCAGCAGCCAGGGGTCGACTGGCTCGGTGATGCGTTTGAACAGGCGTTTAGTCCACATGGGGGCGACTCATGAATTCTTCGATCGGGCTCTGCGGCGGGCTGGGCGGCGGGCTGGGCGGCGCAGGCTGAGCCGGGGCAGGCGCCTCCGCGGCCGGTAGCTTGCCCAGCAGATAGTAGTCAAAGGCCTTCCGGGCGATCGGGGCCGCATGCTGGGCGCCAAAGCCGGCGTTTTCCACAATCATGGCCAGCGCAATCTTCGGCTTGTCGGCCGGGGCGAAGGCCACAAAGAGCGCGTGGTCGCGCAGCTCTTCACGCGTGGTACTGGCGTTGTACTTGGCACCCTTCAGGCTGAACACCTGCGCGGTGCCGGTCTTGCCGCCCGAGGTGTACTGGGCGCTGGCAAAGGCCTGCGCCGAGGTCCCGGCCAGGTTCACATTCACCATCGCCTGTTTGATCACTTCGATATGGGCCGGTTTATACGGTAGCTGCTTGGCCGGCTGCGGTTCAACCGGACGACGCTCGCGGCTGGCGCTGTCCTCGATAAAACCCACCAGATGCGGGCGGTACTGCACACCGTTATTGACCAGGGTGGCGGTGGCCTGGGCCAGCTGCAGAATCGTGTAGCTGTTATAGCCCTGGCCATTGCCGATCGAGATCGTGTCACCGGCCAGCCAGCGCTGCTGTTCCTTGCGCTTGAAGGCTTTGCGCTTCCATTCCTGCGAGGGCAGGATGCCGGCTTTCTCGCCGGGCAGGTCGATGCCGGTCTTGCTGCCGAAACCCAGCGGCCCCATGAAACCGGAGATCAGGTCGATGCCCATATCGTTGGCCAGCTTGTAGTAATAGGTATTGCAGCTGACCACGATGGATTTGACCATATCGACCATGCCGTGGCCGTCGAGCTTGTCGTCGCGCCAGCGGTGGTTGCCGAGGATGAAGAAGCCCGGATCGGCAATCGCATCGTGCGGGCGGCGCTTACCGGTTTCCAGCGCGGCCAGCGCCATAAAGGGCTTGAAGGTCGAGCCGGGCGGGTAGAGGCCCTGAATCGCGCGGTTGTTCAAAGGCCGGGTGGCGGCATCGTTCAGCTCGCGCCAGGACACCGGGTCGATGCCGTCCACAAAGAGATTCGGGTCGAAACCGGGGCGCGACACCATGGCCAGCACACCGCCGGTGGACGGCTCGATCGCCACCAGCGCGCCCTTGCGGTCGCCAAAGGCCTGCTCGACCAGCTGCTGCAGCTTGATATCCACGGTCAGGACCAGATTGCTGCCCGCCACCGGCGGGCTGCGACGCAGGCTGCGAATCGCGCGGCCACCGGCATCGGTTTCCACTTCCTCGTAACCGGTCTTGCCGTGCAGTACTTCCTCGTAACTCTGCTCGAGCCCGAACTTGCCCATATGGTCGGTGCCGCGGTACTCGGCCAGGCGCTCGTCTTCTTCCAGCTTTTTCAGATCGCGGTCATTGATGCGACCGATATAGCCGACCAGATGCGAGGCTGACTCACCCATCGGGTAGTGGCGGAACAGGCGTGCCTTGATCTCCACGCCGGGAAAGCGGAAGGCATTCACGGCAAAGCGCGCCACCTCCTCGTCGCTCAGACGGGTCTTGATCGGCAACGACTCGAAGTCCTTGCTCTCTTCCAAGAGCTTGCGGAAGCGCCGTCTGTCCTTGGCGGTGATCTCGATCAGGCCGGCCAGCGCGTCGATGGTGTCATTGAGCTTGCCGGGCAGCTTGGACGGGGTGACTTCCAGCGTATAGGCAGAGAAGTTGTGCGCCAGCACCACGCCGTTACGGTCGGTGACAATGCCGCGCGAGGGTGGAATCGGCACCAGCGAAATACGGTTCGATTCCGCCAGCGTGTGGTACTTGTCGTACTGGATCACCTGCAGGAAGACGAAGCGGCCGAGCAGGATGCCGAAGCCGATCAGTACGGCGGTGATCGCGACCAAGAGGCGCAGCTGGAAGCTGTAGCGCTCGCCATGGTGGTCGCGCAGAACAGTGCGCCGGCTCATGACTGGATTTCAGCGCGTTTTTCCGAGCGCTGCTGCAGCTGCAGGATCAGCGTGAGCAGCGGCCAGAAGATGGCGCCGCTCAGCGCGCCGATAAAGATGTACCAGCCGGGGAAGGCACTGCCGGTGGCCAGGCGCACCAGCAGCATGATGGCCTGATTGGCGAACAGCAGCGGGCCGATATACAGCGCCTGTTGCCAGAGCGGGAACATGCCGAGCTGGCGATGGCGCGCCAGCACGAACCAGGCGGTCAGGCAGTAGGCGAGCGCGTGCTGACCGAACACATTGCCGTCGGCGATATCCAGCACGATGCCGAGCCAGAAGGCCCAACCGATGCCGATGCGGCGCGACTGATACATGCACCAGTAGAACAGCACCAGGGCCACGAAATCGGGCAGCACGGCACGGATGGTGGATCCCCAGGGGATCAGCGCCGTGGTGACGGCGACGACGAAGGTGAACAGGATGAAACTGAAGGAGACGTGCTTGAGCAACTGGCGCGATACCGGCATCAGTGCGCTCCCTTTTTCTTGTCCGCCACCGGCTCGGGCGGGCGCGCGGGCAGCACGCGCTGCTCGTCCAGAATCAACATGAAGCGATGCATATCCACATCGGCGGCCGGCTCGCAGCTGATACGTGCGAAGGCCGAACCGGCATTGCGGTCCACCCGGGTGACCTTGGCCACCGGCAGGCCGGCCGGATAAGTGCCATCGATGCCCGAGGTGACCAGCAGGTCATCATTGCGAATATCGGCATTCACCGGCATGAAGCGCACCTCGAGCGGGTTCTGCGGACCGGCACCGAACACCACGCCGCGCAGGCCATTGCGCACCACCTGCACCGGCACCGGTTGGTTTTTGTGGGTGATCAGGGTCACTTCCGAGGTCAGCGGCTGCACGCGGGTGATCTGGCCGACCACACCGAGCGGATCGATCACCACCTGGCCCGGCTTGACCTTGTCCTGCTCGCCGCGGTCCACCACCAGCTTGGCCGTGTAGGGGTCGCGGTCGTTATAGAGCACCTCCGCCAGCACGCCGCGCCCGCCCTGGGTATCGCGCGCCACCAGGAGCTGACGCAGCTGGGCATTGTCCTGCTGCAAGGCCTGCATACGCAGCAGCTGGGCATTGGCCAATAGGCGCTCATCCTGCAGTCGGCGGTTTTCCTGCTGCAAGGCGGTCTGGGTGACGAAGAAATTGCTGACCTGATGCGCGACCGATACCGGCGCGGTAGCCAGCCACTGCAGTGGGTAGAGCGCCACCGAGACGATCTCGCGCGCCGGCTGCAGGATATGCCAGCGCACGTCGATAAGCAGCAGCGCTAGCGACAGGCTGGCGTAGATCAGCAGGCGGCTGAACGGTTTGGGGCCTTGCTTGAAGAAGGCCGGCTGGGTGGTGGCTTGCATGGCAGTGTGAGGTGCAAGGAGCAAGGGGTGAGGGGAGGGCCGTACTACGCCACTCGCCTCACCCCTCGCGCCTCACACTGTTCCGATCAATCGTTGGTGAAAATCGTGCCGACCTTGTCCATCTTTTCCAGTGCGCGACCCGAGCCACGCACCACGCAGGTGAGCGGATCATCAGCCACGATCACCGGCAGGCCGGTTTCTTCCATCAACAAGCGGTCCAAATCGCGCAGCAGCGCGCCGCCACCGGTCAGCACCATGCCCTTGTCGGCAATATCGGCGCCCAGTTCCGGCGGGGTCTGCTCAAGCGCCTGCTTCACGGCCGAGACGATCTGGTTCAGCGGTTCGGTCAGTGCTTCGAGGATTTCATTCGAGGAAATCGTGAACGAGCGCGGAATGCCCTCGGCCAGATTGCGGCCCTTCACTTCCATTTCACGCACTTCGGCGCCCGGGAAGGCCGAGCCGATGCGCTTCTTGATCTCTTCGGCCGTGGTTTCACCAATCAGCATGCCGTAGTTGCGGCGGATGTAGTTGATGATGGCTTCGTCGAACTTGTCGCCACCCACGCGCACCGAGTTCGCGTACACGATGCCGCCCAGCGAGATCACGCCCACTTCGGTGGTACCGCCACCGATATCAACCACCATGGAACCGGTCGCTTCTTCCACCGGCAGGCCGGCACCAATGGCGGCGGCCATCGGTTCTTCGATCAGCTCAACCTTGCGCGCACCGGCACCGAGCGCCGATTCCTTGATCGCGCGGCGTTCCACCTGGGTGGAGCCGCAGGGCACACAGATCACGATGCGCGGGCTGGGCGAAAACAGGCGGCTCGGGTTCACCTTCTTGATGAACTGCTTGAGCATCTGTTCGGTGATGGTGAAGTCAGCGATCACGCCGTCCTTCATCGGGCGGATGGCGGTGATGCTGCCCGGCGTGCGGCCCAGCATCTTCTTCGCTTCGGCACCGACGGCCAGGATGGTCTTCTTGGCGGCCGGGCCGCCTTCCTGCTGGATGGCGACCACCGAAGGCTCGTCCAGCACGATGCCCTTGCCGGACACGAAGATCAGGGTATTGGCCGTGCCAAGGTCGATGGCCAGGTCGTTGGAAAAGTAGCCGCTGAGAGAACCGAACATGTAGACGCTTATCCTGTATTGAGTGGCGCGGTGCGCCGGAGGCGACGAGGCATTCGTCGCATCGGTTGATTGGGCTTCCTCGTTGCGCCCGGCTTTATCGGTTTGTCCTTGAGAGTCAACGCCTTGCGTTCCTGGCTGGCCAGTCGCGCGTTTCCCCAAGGCTTGGGCGCAATAAACCCGGTATGTTACCCTAAAGCGCTGAAACGGAATAAGTCTCAGCGCATTAAATGTGCACCGCAACAAGCCGGTTTGACACAGTGTGTGGCGGGCAAGCAAAGCTGTTCGCCCCCCGTGCCAGACCCGGCTGTCTGAATAAAGTTTTGGAAGGGTTGTCCATGTCCCTCACCGACGCCGATGTGCGCCGTATTGCCCGCCTGGCGCGCCTGCGCGTTTCCGACGCAGAAGTCAGCGAAGTAGGCCGCCAGCTCAATGGCATCTTTGGCCTGATCGAACAACTGCAAGCGATTGATACCGATGGCGTCGAGCCGATGAGCCATGCGCGCGACGTGGCCCTGCGCCTGCGCGAAGACGTGGCCACCGCGCCCAACCGCCGCGAAGCCTTCCAGGCCATCGCCCCGGCGGTAGAGAACGGCCTCTACCTCGTGCCCAAGGTGATCGAATGAGCCGCGCCGCGCATATCCAGGCCACGCTGCGCGAAGGCCATGCGCTGCTGGAACGCGTGCTCAATGACGCAGGCTTCATTGCCAGCGTCGAGCAGGCGGCCGACACATTGATTGCCGCCTTCAAGGCAGGCCACAAGGTGATCTCGGCCGGCAATGGCGGCTCGCACTGCGATGCCATGCACTTTGCCGAGGAGCTGACCGGCCGCTACCGCGATAACCGCCCGGCCCTGGGCGCGATTGCGGTATCCGACCCCTCGCACCTGTCCTGCGTGGGCAATGACTACGGCTTCGACTTCGTGTTCTCGCGCTTTATCGAAGGCGTGGGCCGCGAGGGCGACGTGTTCGTCGGCATCAGCACCAGCGGCAACTCGAAGAACATCCTGCGCGGCGTAGAAGCGGCGCGCGCGCGCGGCATGCAGGTCGTGCTGCTGCTGGGCAAGGACGGCGGCCAGCTCAAGGGCCTGAGCGACGCCGAGATCATCGTGCCGCACTTCGGCTATGCCGACCGCATCCAGGAAATCCATATCAAGGTCATCCACATCCTCATCGACCTGGTCGAGCGCGGGATGGATTACGTGGAACAAGCATGACTTACACCCTCAAACAGGCAGCTGAGCTACTGGCTGCCGGCAAGACTTCGGCTGAAGAACTGGCCACCGACTATCTGGGCAAGATTGCAGCGGCGAACGCCACGCTGAATGCCTTTATCACCGTGGACGGCGACAAGACCCTGGCGATGGCCAAGGCAGCGGACGCGGCACGCGCCGCGGGCAATGCCGGCCTGTTGACCGGCGTGCCGATCGCGCACAAGGACATCTTCTGCGCCGAGGGCTGGAAGACCACTTGCGGCTCGAAGATGCTGGAGCACTTCGTCTCACCTTACGACGCGCATGTGGTTGAGCAGTGCACGGCCGCCGGCCTCGTCACGCTAGGGCGGACCAATATGGACGAGTTCGCCATGGGCTCGTCCAACGAGAACAGCGCGTTTGGCGCGGTAAAGAACCCCTGGGACCTGAATGCAGTACCGGGCGGCAGCTCGGGTGGTTCAGCCGCCGCCGTGGCTGCGCGCCTCGCCCCGGCCGCCACCGCCACCGATACCGGCGGTTCGATCCGTCAGCCGGCCGGCTTCTGCGGCGTGACCGGCATCAAGCCAACCTATGGCACGGTCAGCCGCTACGGCATGGTCGCCTATGCGTCCTCGCTCGATCAGGGCGGCCCGATTGCGCAGACCGCTGAAGACTGCGCGCTGCTGCTGAATGTGATGGCCGGCCATGACAGCCGCGATTCGACCAGCCTGGAGATGGCCCGCGAGGACTACACGCGCGATCTGGCCAAGCCGCTGACTGGCTTGCGCATCGGCCTGCCCAAGGAATACTTCGGCACCGGCTTGTCGGCTGATGTGGCCCAGGCCATCGAGGCCGCCCTGACTGAATACAAGAAGCTCGGTGCCGAAGTGATCGAGATCAGCCTGCCGCGCACCGAACTCGCCATTCCCGCCTATTACGTGATCGCCCCGGCCGAAGCGTCAAGCAACCTCAGTCGCTTCGATGGCGTGCGCTATGGCCACCGCGCAGCCGAGTACAGCGACCTGAACGAGATGTACGAGAAGAGCCGCGCCGAGGGCTTTGGCTGGGAAACCAAGCGCCGCATCCTGACCGGCACCTATGTGCTGAGCCACGGTTACTACGACGCCTACTACCTGAAGGCGCAGAAGGTGCGTCGCCTGTTGACCGAGGACTTCCTCAAGGGCTTCACGCAGTGCGACATCATCGCCGCGCCGGTGGCGCCCAGCGTGGCCTGGAACCTGGGTGAGAAGAGCAATGACCCGGTCGCCAACTACCTGGCCGATATCTACACGCTCGGCGTGAACCTCGCCGGTCTGCCCGCGCTATCGCACCCGGTCGGCTTCGGCGCCCAGGGCCGCCCGGTGGGTCTGCAGCTGATCGGCAATTACTTCGGCGAAGCGCGCCTGCTGAATGCCGCGCATCAGTTCCAGCAAGCTACCGATTGGCACAGCCGCGCACCGGCGCTGTAAGAGACAAGGAATCACACCATGACGTGGGAAGTTGTTATCGGGCTGGAAGTGCATACCCAGCTCTCGACCCAATCGAAGATCTTCTCGGCCGCCAGCACCGCCTTTGGCGCCGAGCCGAATACCCAGACCGCGGTGGTCGATATCGCCCTGCCTGGCGCGCTGCCGGTGATGAACAAGGTGGCGGTGGAAAAAGCCATCCAGTTTGGCCTGGCCATCGGTGCCAAGGTCAATCGCAAGTCAGTATTCGCGCGTAAAAATTACTTCTACCCCGACCTGCCCAAGGGCTACCAGATCAGCCAGTTCGAGCTGCCGGTGGTGGAAGGTGGCGCGATCACGATTCGCGTGGGCGACGAGGAAAAGCGCATCAATCTGACCCGTGCCCACCTGGAAGAAGACGCCGGCAAGTCCGTGCATGAAGACTTCCATGGCATGAGCGGCATCGACCTGAACCGCGCCGGCACACCGCTGCTCGAGATCGTGTCCGAGCCGGAAATGCGCTCGGCCGCCGAAGCGGTTGCTTACGCCAAGGCCTTGCACAGCATCGTCACCTGGATCGGCATCTGCGACGGCAATATGCAGGAAGGCAGCTTCCGTTGTGACGTGAACGTGTCGGTACGCCGCCCGGGCGAACCACTGGGCACCCGGCGCGAGATCAAGAACCTGAACAGCTTCAAGTTCATGGAACAGGCGATCAAGTACGAGGTGAACTGGCAGATCGAACAGATCGAGGACGGCCACAAGATTCAGCAGGCCACCATCCTGTTCGACCCGGACAGCGGCGAGACGCGCATGATGCGCAGCAAGGAAGACGCGCACGACTACCGCTACTTCCCCGACCCCGATCTGCCGCCGCTGGTGATTAGCGAAGACTGGATAGCACGCGTGCGCAGCGAATTGCCCGAGCTGCCCGAGGCGATGCAGGCGCGCTTTGCCCAGCAGTACGGCCTGTCCGACTACGATGCGCGTACGCTGACCGCCAGCAAGGCGCTGGCCGGTTATTTCGAAGCCACCGTCGCCGCGGGTGCCGATGCCAAATTGGCCAGCAACTGGATTACCGGCGAAGTGGCCGCCACCCTGAACCGTGAAGAGCAGGACATCACGGCATGCCCGGTGGCCGCCGAAGCACTGGCCGGCCTGATCCGTCGTGTGATGGACAACACCATCAACAACAAGACCGGCAAGGATGTGCTGAAGAAGATGTGGGAATCGGGCGATGCGGCCGACACCATCATCGAGCGCGATGGCCTGAAGCAGGAAAACGATGCAGGCGCGGTGGAAGCCATCATCGACGGCGTCTTGGCCGCCAACCAGGCCATGGTGGACGAGTACAAATCGGGCAAGGAAAAAGCCTTCAACGCCCTGGTCGGCCAATGCATGAAGGCCAGCAAGGGCAAGGCCAATCCGGCACAGGTCAACGAGATCCTCAAGCGCAAGCTGGGCTAAGCCTCAGCCCGCCAAGGCGCTCATAAGCCTTCGTGCCACGCCGCCAATATGGCGGCGTTTTTCTTTGTTGCACATTCAGCGCACCGCCTGGCTGGTTCAGCCAAACCGCCTTGTGCTAGCCTGCGCGGGCCTTGGCTTAGCCTATTCACCATGTACGCCGCTCCCTGTCCCTCCTGTGGCGCTCAAGTCGCCTTCCTGTCCGCCGCCTCGGTCATGGCGGTGTGCGCGCATTGCCGCAGCACGCTGGTGCGGCGCGACCTCGATTTGGACAGGCTGGGCGAGATGGCGGTGCTGGCCGAGGACCGCAGCCCCTTCGCGCTGCGCTGGCGCGGCGCCTACCGCAAGGTCGGCTTCGAGCTGATCGGCCGCCTGCAGCTGCGCTATGCCGAGGGCTATTGGAACGAATGGTATGCACGCTTCGACGATGGCCGCCTGGGCTGGCTGTCCGAGGGCTCGGGCCTGTGCTATCTGACTTTCGAGCGCACACTGAAAACCCAGCTGCCGGCCCAGGAGGCCTTCCAGATCGGCATGCAGGCACGCCTGGATGGCGTGGCTTATACGGTCAGCAATATCGAAACCGCGCATTGCGTAGCGGCCGAGGGCGAGCTGCCGTTTCACGTGGAACCGGGCTACGCGGCACCCAGCGTGGACCTGCGCGCCGAGCAGGGTTTTGCCAGCCTCGATTACAGCGATACGCCGCCCAAGGTCTATATCGGCGAAGCGCTGTCGCTCGACGAGCTGCTGGCGCCCGGCACCGCCAACGCACCGGCCCAGCCCAAGCGGGTGGCCGCACGCGCCTTCAAATGCACCAGCTGCGGTGCGCCGCTTACCGCGCGCAGTGGCGAAATCCACGCGGTGGGCTGCCAGCACTGCGGTGCGGTCATCGACCCCGATAGCGCCGAGCTGAAGATACTGAGCCGTGCCAAGCGCGCGCTGGAGATTCCGCTGCTGGGCATAGGCAGCAGTGGCCGCCTGCGCGGTCACGACTATGTGGTACTGGGTTGCCTGCTGCGCAGCTGCGTGGTGGATGGGCTCAGCTACTTCTGGGACGAATACCTGCTGCATAGCGAGCAGCGCGGCTATGCCTGGCTGGTGTGCAATGACGGGCACTGGAGCCTGGGCCAGCCCTGCAAGACGGCGCCGCAAAACCTGCGTGGCGGCAAACCCACGCTGAACAAGCGCCAGTACGCGCATTTTTCGCAATACCCGGCGGTGGTCGAGCAGGTGTTCGGCGAATTCAACTGGCAGGTGAAGGCCGGCGACAAGGTGAAGGTGGACGACTATATCGCGCCACCCTTCATGCTCAGCCGCGAGCGCGACAAGAAGGAAGAGACCTGGACCGAGGCCGAGTATCTGCAGCCCGATGAAGTGGCCCAGGCCTTCAAGCCCACCCAGCCTTTGCCCCACCCCACGGGCGTGGGCGCCAACCAGCCTTCGCCCTACCGCGATGGCAAGCGCTACCTGATGGCACTGCTCGTATTCGGCCTGCTCACCGTATTGCTGCAGATCGTATTCAGCAGCAGCGCGGACGAAGCGCGCCTGTGGCAGCAGCAGCTGACCCTTGACGCCGATCAGCAACGGCTCAGCTTCACCAGCGCGCCTTTCCGGCTCGACGGCCAGCACAATCTGGCCATCCGCCAGCACAGCAATCTCGATAATCGCTGGGTGTACGCCGATCTGGCCCTGATCAACCGCCAGAGCGGCGAGGCGATACGGCTGGGGCGCGAACTCAGCTATTACTCGGGCTATGACTCGGACGGCCACTGGAGCGAGGGCAGCAACGACGACGAAGCGCTGCTCAACCGCGTACCGGCCGGCGAGTACCTGCTGGAAGTCGAGCTGGAAACCGAGCAGCAGGGCAAGGTGCTGCAGCACCAGATCGAGCTGGTGCGCGATGTGCCGATCTGGTCGAGTTTCTGGCTATTGCTGCTGTGGCTGCTGGCCATACCCGCCTGGGCCTGGCACCGCGCGCAAGTATTCGAAACCCGGCGCTGGGCCAATAGCGACCACCCCAAGGGCGATGACTGATGCTGAAAACCTATCTGATCACCAGCCTCTTGGCCCTGCTGCTATTCGGCTGGGGCCAAAGCCGCGGCTATTCGCTGTTTGCCGATGAGGGCGAGCGCGAAGGCCGGCCCGGCACCGGCAGCGCGCGCCAACACCATAAATAAACCGGAGCCTCACCATGGAACTGCTCAAGCTCGACTATCTGCTCGCCTCGCTCGTCTACTCGCTGCTAGGCGTGGGCATCTTCTGGCTCAGCTTCATCGTCATCGACAAGCTCACGCCTTACGACTTGTGGAAGAACCTGGTCGAGGAGCGCAACCAGGCCTTGGCCACCGTGGTGGCCGCCATGTGCTTGGGCGTGGCCATCATCGTCGCCTCTGCGATCCACTAAGCGCCGCTTCGCGCCTTCCTTCTGCTCCCCCGGCGCGAGCCGGGGTGCCATTGCCATGCCGCATATCCTGCTGTTTTCCGTCTTCGTCGTTGCTGCCTGCGGCCTGGCTTACGAGCTGGTCGCCGCCGCGCTATCGAGCTATCTGATCGGCGATTCGGTCACCCAGTTTTCCACCGTCATCGGCGTCTACCTGTTTGCGATGGGAGTCGGTTCCTGGCTGTCGCGCCATGTACATCGCGACCTGGCTGGCACCTTTATCCGCGTCGAGCTGGCGGTGGGGCTGATCGGCGGCTTCTCGGCCGCCATGCTGTTCTGGGCCTTTGTGTGGATCAGCGGTCCCTTCCTGCTGCTGCTCTATCTGCTCGTTTTCCTGATCGGCACCATGGTGGGCTTGGAAATCCCGCTGGTGATGCGCCTATTGGAACCCAAGCTGCAATTCAAGGAACTGGTCAGCCAGGTGCTGAGCGTCGACTACCTGGGTGCGCTGGCAGTCTCGCTGCTCTTCCCGCTGTGGCTGGCGCCCAAGCTGGGCATGGTGCGCACGGCGCTGCTGTTCGGCCTCTTGAATGCCGGTGTCGCGCTGTGGACGCTGTGGCTATTCCGCCAGGAGTTGCCGCGCCCACGTTTGCTATGGGCGCAGGGCAGTCTGGTCGTGGCTTTGCTGACGGCCGGCTTTATCGGCGCGGACAAGCTGAGCAGCCTGGCCGAAACCGCCTTGTACGAGGACAGCATCGTGCTGAGCGAAAGCACGCCGTATCAGCGCATCGTGATGACGCGCTGGAAGGACGACTGGCGGCTGTTCCTGAACAATAATCTGCAGTTCTCCTCGCGCGATGAATACCGCTACCACGAGGCGCTTGTGCATCCGGGCCTGGCCAGCCTGCCCTGGGCGCGTCGTGTGCTGGTACTGGGTGGCGGCGATGGCATGGCGGTGCGCGAAATCCTCAAGTATCCGCATATCGAGCAGATCACCCTGGTCGAGCTCGACCCGGCCATGCCGCGCCTGTTCCGCGAGCACCCGGCCCTGCGCAAGCTCAATGGCGATGCGTTGAACTCGCCGCGCGTGCGTATCCACACCACCGATGCGTTTGGCTGGCTGGAGCAAAGCCGCGAGAGTTTCGACTTCGTGGTGGTCGACTTCCCCGACCCGAGCAATTACGCAGTGGGCAAGCTGTACACGAATACCTTCTACCGCCTGCTCGAACGCAATCTGAATGCGCGCGGCCGCGCCGTGATCCAGACCACCTCGCCGCTGTTCGCGCGCCTATCGTTCTGGACTGTGGTCAATACCGTGGAAAGCGTCGGTCTGCTCAGCCAGCCCTATCACGCCCAAGTACCCAGCTTTGGCGAATGGGGCTATGTGCTGGTCGGCCGCGAAGCCTATACCCCGCCCAGCCAGCTGCCTGCCGGTCTGCGCTATCTGAGCCCGGCCAGCCTGCCCGGCCTGTTCCATTTCCCGCCCGATATGGCGCGCCTGCCCAGCGAAGTGAACCGCCTGAACAACCAGATTCTGGTGCGCACCTTCGAGCAGGAATGGAAGCAGGTGCTGCGATGAAGCGGCGCGACTTTCTGGCCGCCAGCGCCAGCCTGGGCCTGCTGGCTTGCGGCCAGCGCGCGGGCAGTGCGCTGCCGCCCGGCGAGCTGCTCGGGCCTCGCCTTGATCTCGGCCACCGCCTGCGCGGCGGGAACAGCCTGCCCGCGCCAAGCGAGCAGCGTCGCGTCGGCGCGCTGATCGTCGGCGCTGGCATGGCCGGGCTCAGCTGTGCATGGTGGTTACAGCGCCAGGGCGAGCAGGACTTTGCGCTGCTGGAACTGGAAAACGAGGCCGGCGGCAATGCGCGCGCCGGGCGCAATGCCGTATCGGCCTACCCCTGGGGTGCCCACTACCTGCCGATTCCTGGCGAGGAAGCGATCGAGCTACGCCAGATGCTGGCCGAGTTCGGCGCCTTGCAGGGCGACCCGGCCGCCGTACGGCCGCGCTATGAGGAACGCTATCTGTGCCATAGCCCGCAGGAGCGCCTGTATATCCACGGCCGCTGGCAGGAAGGCCTGCTGCCGCAGTTTGGCCTGGCGGCGGGCGAACTGGCCGAGCAGCAGTGTTTTCTGGCCCAGATGGCCGAGCTGAAACTGCAGCGCGATGCACAGGGCCAGCGCCGCTTCACCGTACCGAGCGCGCGCGGCATGCGCAGGGACGGCGCGGAAGTCGGGCAGAGCATGTATGACTGGCTGCATGCGCACGGGTACCGCGCGCCCAGCCTGCACTGGTGGGTCAACTACGGCTGCCGCGATGATTACGGCACCGACTACCGGCACACCTCGGCCTGGGCCGGCCTGCACTATTTCGCCAGCCGGCATGGTCTGGCCAGCAATGCCAGCGAGGACGAGGTGCTGACCTGGCCCGAGGGCAATGCCTGGCTGACACGGCGCATGGCAGAACGGCTCGATGAGCGCCTCATCACCGGCGCGCTGGTCTGGCGCGTGGCCGAGGTGAAGCAAGGCATGCAGGTGGATGTCTATCTGCCGGCCGAACAGCGCAGCGTGCGCTATCTGGCCGATAAGCTGGTCTGGTCCGGCCAGCTCGGTTTTCTGCCCCATCTATGGCCGAGCCTGCCCGCGCCCTGGCGCGCCGCCTGCGCCGCGCTCGACTATGCGCCCTGGCTGGTGGCCAATCTGTCCCTGCGCCAGCCGCCGGCCGAGCGCGGTGGCGCAAACGCGCCGCCCAGCTGGGACAATGTGCTCTACCAGGGCCAGGGCCTTGGCTATATCGACGCGCGCCATCAGGACCTGTCCCAGCATCACCCAGCCACCGTACTCAGCTATTACCGCCCCTTGAGCGAGACCAGCCCGCGCCAGGCGCGCCAGCAGTTGCTGGCCACCAGCCAGGCCGACTGGGCTGCGCAGATTCTGCGCGATCTGGCCCCCGCCCACCCCGACCTGGCCCAGCACTGTGTGCAGCTCGATGTGTGGCGCTGGGGCCATGCCATGGTGCGCCCTACGCCGGCGCTGCTGGCGGGCCCGGCCCTGGCCAGCCTGCGCGTACCGCAGGGCAGGGTGATCCTTGCGCATAGCGATCTGTCCGGTTTTTCCCTGGCCGAGGAAGCGCACTACTGGGGCGTCAGGGCGGCGCGCTGGCTGGGCGGCGAGCGGGTGGTGACAGCATGAACGGCCTGCACCTGACTGCCGATCTCTACGACTGCGCGAATCAGGCCCTGCTGCGCGATGCTGACGCGCTGATGGCGCTGTGCCGCAGTGCGGTGGCCGAGGCCGGCTTGCAGGCGGTGGCCGAACGCTGGCATCCGTTTCCGCCCGGCCCGGAAGGCCCGGGCGGCCTCACCGGCGTGATCCTGCTGGCGGAAAGCCACCTGGCCATCCACACCTGGCCCGAGCGCGCGGCGGTGACGCTGGATGTGTATGTGTGCAATTTCGGGCGCGATAACAGCGCGGCGGCCGAACAGCTGCTGGCCCGCTTGCAGCAAGCGTTTGCGCCGGCCCGCCAGCAGCTGGAACGCCTACAGCGCGGCAGGGCCTGGTCGGCTTGAAGCGCAGCGCTTACTGAACCCGCCACTACGCGCTTTACACAACTGGCGGCCAGAGCGCGGATAATGCAGGCTTTCTCGTTTACCCCCTGGGTGGCCATGGCTGCCCATGCAAAGCACCATCTATGTCTGCCACCAAGCTTGCCATTCTGCTGATCTTCATCGGCGCCACCGCCTATATCCACCTGCGCGGTCGCGTACGGCTGGGCTTTTGGCGCCAGCTGACCGACCACTCGACCTTCATGGCGCCGATCAACTGCTTCATGTACCTGTTCTCCAAGGTCCCCAGCACGCCCTATATCCCGGTCGCCCAATTCCCCGAACTGCAGCGCCTGCAGGACAACTGGGAGGCGATCCGCGTCGAGGGTGAAAAGCTGTACGGCAACGGCGATATCAAGGCCTCGGACAGCTATAACGATGCCGGCTTCAATTCCTTCTTCAAGACCGGCTGGAAGCGCTTCTACCTGAAGTGGTATGACGAGGCCCATCCCTCGGCCGCCACGCTGTGCCCGTTCACCACCGCGCTGTTGAAGGAAATCCCCAGCGTGAAGGCCGCCATGTTCGCCGCTCTGCCGCCGGGCGCCACCCTGGTCCGCCATCGCGACCCGTTTGCCGGCTCGCTGCGCTACCACCTGGGACTGAGTACGCCGAATGATGATCGCTGCTTCATCGATGTGGATGGCGAGCGCTATAGCTGGCGCGACGGCCAGGCGGTGATGTTCGACGAGACCTATCTGCACTATGCGGAGAACACCACCGAGCAGAACCGCATCATCCTGTTCTGCGATATCGAACGTCCGCTACGCTTTGCGCCGGCGCGCTGGATCAACCGCTTCATCAGCCGCCAGCTGATCGGCGCGGCTGCGGCACCCAACCAGGCCGGCGACCGCACCGGCGGCATCAACAAGGCCTTCGCCACCGTGCAGCGCGTACGCCTGTGGGGCAAAGAGATCAAGGCGCGTAGCCGCTTCCAGTATTACGCGCTCAAATGGGCGCTGTTCGGCGGTCTGTTCGCGCTCTTCCTGTGGGCCTGAGTTCTACCGCACTCCTTCAATAAAAACGCCACCTTTACGGTGGCGTTTTTATTGGCTAGCCGGCGAGATCAGGGCTGGCAGGGCTTGACGGCCGCTGCCGCCAGCTTGGCGCGCACACGCGCCTCGTCGGTGTCGCTGCCAGCCGCCAGTGCTACGCCCATGCGACGGCGCTCGAAGGCCTGTGGCTTGCCGAACAGGCGCAGATCGCTGCGCGGCACGGCCAGTGCATCGGCCACGCCATCAAAGGCAATGCCGCTCGCTTCCATGCCGCCATAGATGACCGCGCTGGCACCCGGTTCGCGCAGGCCAGCATCCACCGGCAAGCCGAGGATAGCGCGCGCATGCAGCTCGAATTCCGACTGGTACTGGCTGGCCAAGGTAACCAGACCCGTGTCGTGCGGACGCGGGCTCACTTCGCTGAACCACACTTCGTCACCCTTCACGAACAGCTCCACGCCAAAGATGCCGCGTCCGCCGAGATTGTCGGTAACAGCCTTGGCAATCTCGCGCGACTTCTGCAGCGCGGCAGCCGACATGGCCTGCGGCTGCCAGCTTTCCACATAGTCGCCCTTGACCTGCACATGGCCAATCGGGGCGCAGAAAGCCGTGTCGACCGTGCCGTCGGCAGCCAGCGCGCGCACGGTCAGCTGGGTGATTTCATAATCGAAATCGATCTGGCCTTCGACGATGACCCGGCCCTGATCGACCCGACTACCGGCCGCGGCATAGGCCCAGGCGGCATCCACATCGGCCGCCGAGGTGAGCCGCGATTGGCCCTTGCCCGAGGACGACATGACCGGCTTCACGAAGCAGGGAAAACCGATCTCGGCGCAGGCGGCACGCATCTCATCCAGCGAGGAGGCGAAACGGTAGGGCGAGGTCGGCAGGCCGAGGGTTTCGGCGGCCAGGCGGCGGATGCCTTCGCGGTTCATGGTCAGCTGGGCGGCGCGCGCGGTGGGAATCACGGTGGCCAGACCCTCGGCCTCGATCTTGACCAGTTCCTCAGTGGCAATCGCCTCGATCTCGGGCACCACGAAGTGCGGCCGCTCGGCCACGATCAGCGCGCGCAGGGCGGCCGCGTCACTCATATCGATCACATGGGCGCGGTGGGCGACCTGCTGGCCGGGCGCATCGGCATAGCGATCCACGGCGATCGTCTCCACACCCAGGCGCTGCAGCGCAATCAACACTTCTTTGCCCAGCTCGCCCGCGCCAAGCAACATGACGCGCAGCGCGCTGGGGCTGAGGGGGGTTCCGATACGCATGGGGTTTTCCTGCCTGAGGCTAAGTAAAAGCCGGCATTGTAGGCGCCCCGCGCCGGGGCGCGAAATGCCTGCAGTTCGCCACCGTTGCCGACCTCGATTGCTTTCAGGCTATCGGCAGTTGCACAAAAATTAAGCGAAATGGCTTCGCGCCGCTCCGACTCGCAGGTAGAATGCCGTCCATTGCCGCTGGACGCCGAACCGTTTCGTTCTCCAGCGGCTTTGCTTTCTGCACCCCCAGCGCACCCCAAAGGGTAGGGGGGTGCGAAAGACGAGTCGCACGGCGCCGCCGACCAGCAAGACTCGGCAGCCCAGCGAATCGGAACCCATGCATATCGGACCTTATCAACTCAGCAACCGCCTGATCGTGGCGCCCATGGCGGGCGTGACCGACCGGCCGTTCCGCATGCTGTGCAAGCGGCTTGGCGCCGGCCATGCGGTGAGCGAGATGATCACGTCCAATGCCATGCTGTATGGCAGCGACAAGACCCGGCGACGGGCGAATTTTGAGGGCGAGCTGGCACCGGTGGCGGTGCAGATTGCTGGCAGCGACCCTGAGCAGATGGCCGAAGCCGCACGCCATAATGTGGCGGCCGGCGCGCAGATCATCGATATCAATATGGGCTGCCCAGCCAAGAAGGTCTGCAATGTACTGGCCGGCTCGGCGCTGCTGAAGGACGAAGACCGCGTCAAACGCATCCTCGATGCGGTGGTGGGCGCGGTGGCGGTACCCGTCACGCTGAAGACCCGCCTGGGCTTCAAAAACGGGGAAGAAAACATCCTGCGCGTGGCACAGATTGCCCAGGACGCCGGGATTGCCGCGCTGGCCCTGCATGGGCGCACGCGCGAAGACATGTACAACGGGGCAGCACGCTACGAGCTGATCGCAGAAGTAAAGCGGAGCCTGGCGATACCGGTGGTAGCCAATGGCGACATCACCAGCCCGGAAAAAGCCAAACAGGTACTGGATGCGACCGGCGCCGATGCGATCATGATTGGTCGCGCGGCGCAGGGGCGGCCGTGGATCTTTCGCGAGATCGACCATTATCTGAATACCGGTGAGCACCTGCCGGCGCCGCGTGTGAGCGAAATCCACGCGATCCTGATCGAGCACCTGCAAGATCATTATGCGTTTCATGGCGAATACTCGGGCTGCCGCATCGCCCGCAAGCATATCGCCTGGTACACCAACGGCCTGCGTGGCGCGAACGCGTTCCGCCAGGCCATGTACCAGCTGGACAGCACCGCCGAGCAGCTGGCGGCGGTGGATAACTATTTCAAGCAACTGGCGCGCGAAAACGAGCGACTGGTTTATCAGGCCGATGCCGACACCGCGCTGGCCTGAGCAGGACGTGAATAGAGGAAAACAACAATATGTCGAGTCATGATCAGATTTGTTTTGCCGTGCGCGATGCGCTGGAGCAGTACTTCCGCGATCTCGATGGTGAAGCACCGCAGGCGATCTACGACATGGTCCTCGCCAAGGTAGAAAAACCGATGCTGGAAGTGGTGCTGGACAAGGCCCAGGGTAATCAGACCCGCGCGGCCGAACTCTTGGGCATCAACCGCAACACCCTGCGCAAGAAGATGCAGGACCACGACCTTATCTAAACGATTCATCACGCCCGCGCCTTGTCGCGGGCGTGCGCATTTTCATCCTTACTTAAACTCGCAAGGCTTTCATCATGGTCAAGATTCAGCGCGCACTGATCAGCGTGTCCGATAAAACCGGTGTACTCGAATTTGCCCAGGCCCTGGCCGGCTTCGGCGTGGAAATCCTCTCCACCGGCGGCACCGCCAAACTGCTGGCCGATGCTGGCCTGAAGGTAATCGAAGTGGCCGATTACACCGGCTTCCCGGAAATGCTGGATGGCCGGGTGAAAACCCTGCACCCGAAGATCCACGGCGGCATCCTCGGCCGACGCGATCTGCCCGAGCATGTGGCCACCATGCAGGAACACGGCATCGGCAATATCGATCTGGTGTGCGTGAACCTGTATCCGTTTGAAGCCACCATTGCCAAGCCCAACTGCAGCTTTGCCGATGCGATCGAGAACATCGATATCGGCGGCCCGGCCATGGTGCGCTCCAGTGCCAAGAACCATGCCTTCGTCGCCATCGTCACCGACGCCGCCGACTACCCGGCCCTGATTGCCGAGATGCAGGCCGGCAACGGTACGCTCGGCCCAGTTACCCGCCGCAAGCTGGCCCAGAAGGCCTTCAGCCACACCGCCGCCTACGATGGCGCGATCAGCAACTACCTGACCGGCCTAACCGATGATGGCGAGAAGCTGACCTTCCCGCAGCGCCTGAATGTGTCCTTCGAGAAGGTGCAGGACATGCGTTACGGCGAGAACCCGCACCAGGCCGCCGCCTTCTATCGCGACCTCGATCCGGCCAAGGGCGCGCTGGCCAACTACCGCCAGCTGCAGGGCAAGGAGCTGTCCTACAACAATATCGCCGACTCGGATGCCGCCTGGGAAGCCGTCAAGGCTTTCGATGAGCCGGCCTGCGTGATCGTCAAGCATGCCAACCCCTGCGGCGTGGCCGTGGCACTCGACACGCTGACCGCCTACAAGCTGGCCTTCGCCACCGATACCACCAGCGCCTTCGGCGGCATCATCGCCTTCAACCGTACGGTGGACGCCGCGACCGTGGAAGCGGTGACCGGCCAGTTCCTGGAAGTGCTAATCGCCCCGGCCTTCACGGAAGAAGCCAAGGCCATCATCGCCGCCAAGAAGAATGTGCGCGTGCTGGAAGTGCCGCTCGAAGCCGGTGCCAACCGCTTCGACCTCAAGCGTGTTGGCGGTGGCCTCCTGGTGCAGACCCCGGACATCCACGCCATCAGCACGGCTGACTTCAAGGTGGTGACCAAGAAGGCACCCACGCCGCAACAGCTGAACGACCTGCTGTTCGCCTGGCGCGTGGCCCAGTATGTGAAGTCGAATGCCATCGTGTTCTGCGCGAACGGCCAGACCCTGGGCGTCGGCGCCGGCCAGATGAGCCGCGTCGACTCGACCAAGATCGCCGCCATCAAGGCCAGGAACGCCGGTCTCGAGCTCAAAGGCTCGGTGTGCGCGTCGGACGCCTTCTTCCCCTTCCGCGACGGCGTGGACGTGATCGCCGAAAACGGCGTGAGCGCCATTGTGCAGCCCGGTGGTTCGATGCGCGATGAGGAAGTGATCGCCGCCGCCGACGAGCATGGCATCGCCATGGTGGTCACCGGCGTGCGCCATTTCCGTCACTAAGCGTTTGCACGGGCTGCTGCTTGGCAGCAGCCCGGCCGGTTTCATGTGAAACCTTGCTTCAACCCCTTCCCCTCATCGAGATTCATCCATGAACATTCTCGTCATTGGCTCTGGTGGCCGCGAACACGCGCTGGCCTGGAAAATTGCCCAATCGGGCCGCGTGGGCAAAGTCTTCGTTGCACCGGGCAATCCGGGCACTGCCCGCGAAGTGGGCCTGACCAATGTGCCGATCACCGCGATTCCCGAACTGGTGGAATTTGCCAAGCGTGAAAACGTGCTGCTGACCGTGGTCGGTCCGGAAGCCCCGCTGGCCGCCGGCGTGGTGGATGCCTTCCGCGCCGCGGGCCTGAAGATCTTCGGCCCGACCCGCCAGGCTGCCCAGCTGGAAAGCTCCAAGGACTTCGCCAAGGCCTTCATGGCCCGCCATGGCATCCCGACCGCCCAGTATCAGACCTTTGCCGATGCGGCCGAGGCCCATGCCTATGTGAATGCGCGTGGTGCGCCCATCGTGATCAAGGCCGATGGCCTGGCGGCCGGCAAGGGCGTGATCGTGGCGATGAACCTGGATGAGGCGCATGCCGCCATCGACAGCATGTTGCTCGACAACAAGATGGGCGACGCCGGCGCACGCGTGGTGATCGAGGACTTCCTCAAGGGCGAGGAAGCCAGTTTCATCGTGATGGTGGACGGCAAGAACGTATTAGCCCTGGCCAGCAGCCAGGACCATAAGCGCCTGCTGGACAACGACGCCGGCCCGAATACCGGCGGCATGGGTGCGTATTCGCCCGCGCCGGTGGTGACACCAGCCGTGCATGCGCGCGCCATGCGCGAGGTGATCCTGCCCACCGTGGCCGCCATGGCCAAGGATGGCATTCCCTACACCGGCTTTCTGTACGCCGGGCTGATGGTGGACGATGAGGGCGCCGTCAGCGTGGTCGAATTCAACTGCCGCATGGGCGACCCGGAAACCCAGCCCATCATGGCGCGGCTGAAGTCGGACCTGGTTGGCCTGCTCGAACACGCGGTCAATGGCACGCTCGATCAGGCCGAGGCCGAGTGGGATCGGCGCGTGGCGCTGGGCGTGGTGCTAGCGGCCGGCGGTTATCCCGATGCGCCGCAAAAGGGCGAGGTCATCCACGGCCTGCCGGCCAACCATGGTGAGGACAGCTTCGTCTTCCACGCTGGCACCGCCCAGCAAGGCGAGCAGGTAGTGACCAATGGTGGCCGCGTGCTGTGCGTGACCGCGCTCGGCGATAGCGTCAAGCAGGCGCAGAAGCAGGCCTATGACCTGATCAGCCAGATCCATTTTGCCGGTATGCAGTTCCGGCGCGATATCGGCTTCCGCGCCCTGGCGCGCAAGCCGTCTGGCGGCAACTAAAACAGGCGTTCTGCAGACAAGCCCCTGAATTTTCAGGGGCTTATTTATATGTAGTTTCCCTAATAGACTAATGTATGCCTTAGGCATAGCGTGGCGGACTAAGATGGCAGCTAACCCGTGCTGGCCATTGCCTATTTCTGGAGAACTACCGTGAACCTCAAGCTCCTGCTGTCAGCTGTACTGGGCCTATCCCTGCTTGGCACCGCTGTCGCCGACGATCTGGATGAAATCAAGAAACGCGGCACCCTGGTGGTGGGCGTGAAGGACTCCACGCCGCCCTTCGGTGTGCGCAATACCAAGACCAATACGATTTCCGGTTACGACGTGGATTTCGCCCTGGCCATCGCCAAGAAGATGGGCGTGAAGGTTGTGGTCAAGGCGGTTGAATCGGCTCAGCGCATTCCTTCGCTGCAGAACAAGGAAGTGGACCTGATCATCGCCACGATGACCAAGAACGCCGAGCGGGAAAAGCAGGTCGACTTCAGCCATGGCTACTTCATCACCGGGCAGAAGTTCGTGGTGCGCAAGGGCAAGGTCAATGCGATTGAAGACCTGATGAATGCCACCATCGGCACCGTGACCGGTTCGACCTCGGAAAAGCAGCTGCGCCGCGAAATGCCGACCGCCAATGTCGTGCTGTTCGCCGACTATGACGAAGCCTTCGCCGCGCTGGGCAAGGGTCAGCTGGATGCCGTCAGCACCGACGAGCCAATTCTGGCCGGCCTCTTGAACAAGATGCCGAACAAGCGCGATTTCGAAATCCCCAATGTGACCATCTCGCTCGAGGTGTATGGCATTGCCGCACGCAAGGGTGAAAAGCGCCTGATCGAGGAAGTGAACAAGACCATCGTCGGCATGGAGCAATCGGGCGAAGCCGCCAAGATCTTCGATCACTGGTTCGGCCCGAACACCAATGCGCCGCTGACCCGCCTGTTCAAGATCAACGCCAAGTAAGCGCATTGATCCTGCAGCGAAAGCCCGGCCATGCCGGGCTTTTTCTTGCCCGTGCCAAGTGCTTGTCGAATAAGCGTTTCTGGCTGTCGCCCCCCGCTCTGGGGTAAAATTCCGCTCCTTTTCCCGGCCCGCTTCCCGCATGTCGCTGTTTACCCTCGGCCTCAACCACGAGACCGCCCCGATTGCGGTGCGGGAAAAGCTCGCCTTCGCGCCGCAGGAACTGGGCCCGGCGGTTGCCGAGCTGGTGGCCGTGCGCGGTGTAAACGAAGCCGCCATCGTCTCCACCTGCAATCGCACCGAGCTGTACGCGGCCGCACGCGACGAGGCGACCTTGCTGAACTGGCTGGCCCAGTCGCGTCAGCTCAAGCCGGAAGAAATCCGCCCCTTTCTCTACCGCCTGCCTGATCGCGAGGCCGCCAAGCATGTGTTCCGCGTGGCGGCCGGGCTCGATTCCATGGTCCTGGGCGAAACCCAGATCCTCGGCCAGCTCAAGGATGCGGTGCGCGAGGCGCAGGATGCCGGTGGCCTCGGCCCCGCCCTGAATGGCCTGTTCCAGAAGGCATTCTCGGTCGCCAAGGAAGTGCGCACCCAGACCGCCATTGGCGCCAACTCGGTGTCGATGGCCGCCGCCGCGGTCAAGCTGGCCGAGCGGCTATTCCCCGATATCGCCGACCTGAATGTGCTGTTTATCGGCGCGGGCGAAATGATCGAGCTGTGCGCAACCCACTTCGCCGCGCGCAATCCGCGTCGCCTGTCGGTAGCCAACCGCACGCTGGAACGTGGGCAGGCACTGGCCAGCCAGCATGGCGGCGATGCCTTCGCCCTGGCCGAACTACCTGAACGCCTGCCCCAGTACGATATCGTGGTCACCAGCACCGCCAGCCAGCTGCCCATCATTGGTCTCGGCGCGGTGGAGCGCGCGATCAAGGCGCGCAAGCATAGGCCCATTTTCATGGTCGACCTGGCCGTGCCGCGCGATGTGGAAGCCGAGGTCGGTGCGCTGCCCGATGTGTATCTGTACAGCGTGGACGACCTGGCCGAAGTGGTGCGCCAGGGGCGCGAGGAACGCCGCCAGGCGGTGCTGGACGCCGATGTGATCGTCGAGCGCAGTACTGAGGAATTCATGCAGTGGCTGGACAACCGCGCGCTGGTGCCAACCATACGCGCGCTGAAGGACCATGCCGAACGCCTGCGCCGCCACGAGCTGGAGCGGGCCGGCAAGCTCTTGGCCAAGGGCGAGGACCCGGCCGCGGTGCTCGAATCGCTGTCGCTCTCGCTCAGCAATAAATTCCTGCATGCGCCACTGGCCGCGCTGAACCAGGCCGATGCCACCCAGCACGGCGAACTGATCGCGGCCGTGCGCCGCCTTTATCACCTGCACGACGAGGAATAGCGATGCTGTCAGCCCCGCAGACCTGGTCCCGGGGCGAGTACGAGATCAGCACCGATCCCGCCCGCCTCGACCTCGACACCGCCCACGACTTCATCGCCGTACACAGCTACTGGGCGCGCGGTATTCCGCGCAGCACCTTCGAGCGTGCGCTGGCCAATTCACTGACCTTCGGTGTGTACCGCGGCACCCAGCAGGTGGGCTTGGCGCGCGTGGTCACCGACTATGCGAGCTTCGGCTATCTGGCCGATGTCTTCATCGCCGAGACCGAGCGTGGCCAGGGTCTGAGCAAATGGCTGATGGACTGCCTGCTCAGCCATCCTGGTCTGCAGGGCCTGCGCCGCATGATGCTGGCCACGCTGGATGCGCACGGCCTCTACCAACAATACGGCTTCACGCCCCTTGCCGCGCCCGAGCGCTTTCTCGAGCGGCACAACCCGAATATCTACACGCAGCCCACACCATGAAACCCAGCATCGCCCAGAAACTCGCCAATCTTGCCGACCGGCTGGAAGAAGTCGGCCAGCTGCTCGCCAGCGAGGAAGCCACCCGCGATATGGACAGCTTTCGCAAGCTGAGCCGCGAGCATGCCGAACTGACCCCGGTGGTCGAGCTGTACCGCCGCTTTCAACAGACCGAGGCCGACTTGGTCACCGCGCGCGAGATGCTGGCCGACCCGGATATGAAGGAGCTGGCCGAGGCCGAGCTGCAGGACGGCGAGGCGCGCATAGTCGCACTCGAAGACGAGCTGCAGAAGGCGCTGCTGCCGAAGGACCCCAACGACGACCGCAATATCTACCTGGAAATCCGCGCCGGCACGGGCGGCGACGAGTCGGCCCTGTTTGCGGCCGATCTGTTCCGCATGTATTCGCGCTTTGCCGAACGCAACCGCTGGCAGGTGGAAATCGTCTCGGCTTCCGAATCCGACCTTGGCGGTTACAAGGAAGTGATTGCACGCATCGTGGGCCAGGGCGCGTATTCCAAGCTCAAGTTCGAAAGCGGCGGCCACCGCGTGCAGCGCGTGCCGGCCACAGAAACCCAGGGCCGCATCCATACCTCGGCCTGTACGGTGGCGGTGATGCCGGAGGCGGACGAGCTGGAAGAGGTGAATATCAACCCGTCCGAGATCCGCATCGACACCTTCCGTGCCAGCGGTGCCGGCGGTCAGCATATCAACAAGACCGACTCGGCCATCCGCATCACCCACTTCCCCACCGGCATCGTGG
This sequence comes from Chitinimonas taiwanensis DSM 18899, assembly GCF_900119825.1. Taxonomy (GTDB): domain Bacteria; phylum Pseudomonadota; class Gammaproteobacteria; order Burkholderiales; family Chitinimonadaceae; genus Chitinimonas; species Chitinimonas taiwanensis. Next base: position 313,365 of record NZ_FPKR01000001.1, read on the forward strand.
TCGAATGCCAGGACGGCCGCTCCCAGCACCAGAACAAGGCACGCGCCATGCAGGTGCTGGCGGCACGCATCAAGGACAAGCAGGAGCGCGAGGCGCATGCCAAGGAAGCGGCGATGCGCAAATCGCTGGTCGGTTCGGGCGATCGCTCGGAGCGCATCCGCACCTATAACTTCCCGCAGGGCCGCATCACCGACCACCGCATCAACCTGACCCTGTACAAGCTCGACTATGTGATGGACGGCGACTTGTACGAGCTGACCGATGCGCTAATGGCCGAACACCAGGCCGAACTGCTCGCTGCGATGGCCGAGCAGGGCTAAGGTCACTCCGCTAAGCTGGATAGGTCGTCCCGCGCCGCGGACGGCCTGGTCCGGATTCCCCGCATGCGTGTCTTCCTACTACTCCACTGCCTGCTGCTCCTGCTGTGCGCCGTCCCGCTGCAGGCGAGCGAGACCAGCCTGCGCTATCGCTGCCTGCCCGATACACCGCAATGGCAGCCGCTGCCGCCCAAGGGCCTGATCCGCATTCTGGAAAGCGACCATGCAATGCAGCGCCGTTGCGAAATCCATGCGCAGATCGCTGCTAGTCAGACCGGGCAGTGGCTGACCCTCGGTGCGCTGGCGCAAAGCAGTGTGGACAGCCTGCCGCCCGCCCCCGGCCAAGCGCCGGCCCTGCTGCAAGCGCGCAGCTCACGCTCGGCAGCCTTCAGTCTGAATGCCGCGGGCGAGGCCTTGCTGCGTCTGCAGGTGCATCTGCCCATCGGCAGCCAGATCGGTGTGCAGCTGGAAGCACCAGCCGACTTCCTCGCGCGTGACAGCTTCAATGCCCAGGTACGTACCAGCCTCTTGTGCCTGCTGCTGGCCCTGGGCCTGGCCGGCGCGCTGTTCGCGCGCGCGCTGCGTGATAGCACCACCGGCTGGTATGCCGGCTTCACCCTGGCGCTGACCCTGATCTGGGCCATGCTGACTGGGCATGCGATCAGCCCCGGCGGTCTCGCCATCGAACAACCCTGGCTGGCCCAGCGCCTGCTGCTGCTTGCCTATACCGCCAGCCTGGTCTGCGGCCTGCGCTTCGCCGTGCAGTTCTGCAATCTGGCTCGCCTCAGCCCGCGGCTGAACCGTGCGCTGCGTGGCCTAGCCTGGCTGATCCTTGGCGTGGGTTTGCTCGGTCTCTTGCCCGGCCTGTATGCACCCATCGTGGTGTCCTTCAATCTGATCGCCATCCTGGCCCTGCTGGCCATGTTCCTGCCCGGCATGGTCAGCTTGCGCCATGGCGAATACAGGAGTGCGGCCTTCTACGCAGCGGGCTGGTTGCCAGTCATCGTGGCCTGGCTGGGTCTGCTGCTGCGCATCGCGCCTGGCTCGCCCGCTTATCCGGACTGGCTCGGCCAGCTGGCCGGCCAGCTCATGCAGCTGGGCCTGTTGCCCGACTGGCTAGGCTCGCCGCATAGCCGACAGATCGCGCTGGTCATCCAGGCCACCATCTTCGCGCTGGCGCTGGCCGATCGCACCGCGCGCCAGCGCCGCCGGCGCGAACGTCAGGCGCTGACCGACAAGACCACCGGCCTGCCCAACCGCGCCCACTTCCTGCTGCAGGGCAATTTGCGTCTGGCCAAGGCCGGCCAACACGCGCGCACGCTGGCGCTGTTCGATATCGCTGAATTCAGCACGGTGAACGAGACGCTTGGTTACGAGAACGGTGATAGAGCGCTGCGCGAAATCGGCCAGCGCCTGCAGCAGAAGCTAGGCAAGAAGGTGCTGCTGGCGCGCGTGGGTGGCAAGCAGTTTGCCGCCTTGCTGAACGAGCAGCCGAGCGAAAGCACGCTGGCCTTGCTGGCCAGCGGCCTCGGCCGCCAGTCGCTGCAGATCGATACCCAGTCGCTGGATATCCGCCTGCGCTGTGCGGCTGCTTACTACCCGAATCACGGTCTTGATCAGGAAGCGCTGCTGCGCCGCGCCGAGATGGCGCTGCAGGCGGCCAAGCGCGCCAATCTGACTGCCCAGGTCTATCACCAGGGCATGGAGCGCGACCATCGCTTCCAGCTCAGCCTGATTTCGGCGCTGCGCACCGCCATGGAACAGGACCAGCTGCAGCTCTTCTTGCAGCCCAAGGCGCATAGCCGCAGCGGCCAGATCTGCGGTGCCGAGGTGCTGCTGCGCTGGCAGCATCCGCAACATGGTCTGGTCTCGCCGCAGCAATTCCTGCCCTTTGCCGAGCGCAGCGGGCTGATCGTGGAGCTGACGCGCTGGATGCTGGTGGCCGTGCTCAAGCTGGCCAAGCAATGGCAGGAGGCCGGACTGAACCTGCAGCTGTCGGTCAATCTGTCCGCCGCCGACCTGGCCGACCCCAGCCTGCCCGCCTATATGGCCGACTTCCTTATGCACAGCCGCGCCAATCCGCGCCTGCTGACGCTGGAAATTACCGAGAGCGAAGTGATGCGCGACCCCAAGCTGGCGGTCAGCAGCATGCAGGCGCTACGCACGCTGGGCTTCAAGCTCGCGCTAGATGACTTCGGCACCGGCAATAGCGCGCTCGCCTATCTGCAGGACATGCCGGTCAGCGAGATCAAGATCGACCGCTCCTTCGTCACCCATGCCAGCCAGTCCAGCCAGGGCAGGGTGCTGATCCAGGCCATCGTGGCGCTGGCGCAGACCCTGGGCCTGCATACGGTGGCTGAGGGGGTGGAAACTGCCGAGCAGTGGCAGATGCTGAGCGCGGCTGGCTGCGACGAGATCCAGGGTTATCTGCTTGCCGCGCCCATGCCGGTGGCGGCTTTCGAAGCCTGGCTGGGCAAGCATCAACCGTTCAGCCATGAAAGCTGGCTGGTCAAGCCGGCCTAAGCGGTACGGTAGCCGCCATTTCGCACCCGACTGCACCGTGACAAGCCCGGCCTGCGCGCCTAGGCTGCCTGGCTTCCTGTTCGCCTTTTTCCATCCATGACACGCAGCATCCTGGCTGGCCTGTTGGCCGGCGCCCTGTGGGGCTTGGTCTTCGTCCTGCCAAGGCTGATTCCAGCCTTCAGCAGCACTGAGGTCACGCTCGGCCGTTACAGCGTGTATGGCCTGATTGCCGTGTTTGCCTGCCTCAGCAGCTGGCGCAGCCATCGGGCAGCCTTCACGCCCGCTCTGCTTGGCCAGGCGCTGTGGCTGGGCCTGTTGGGCAATGTGCTGTATTTCACCCTGCTGGTGTTCGCCGTGCGCTGGGCCGGCACCGGGCTTACTGGCCTGATCATCGGCACGATTCCCATCTGGGTCATGCTGCTCGGCCGTCCCAAGCATCTGAGCTTTGTCGCCATCGTGCCTGGTTTGTTGTGCACGCTGGCTGGGCTGTGGCTCATGCATGGCGCGGTAGCCGGCCAGCAGGCTGGCAGCCAGTTCAATGCTGGTGTGTTGTGCGCGCTGGCGGCGCTGCTGTGCTGGACCGCCTATGCCATCTTCAATGCGCGCTTTTTGCAGCGCCAGCCGGCGCTATCGAATGTGGTGTGGACCAATGCGCTGGGGCTGGCCACCTTGCTGGGTACGCTGCCGCTGTTCCTGTTAAGCGAACCAGGGTTCCTGCAGCGCCTGAACAGCAGCCAGGGCCTGGCCTTTATCGCCATCTCGCTGGCCATGGGCGGCGGTGCATCCTGGCTGGCCACCTGGCTATGGAATCGCGCCAGCCAGACCCTGCCCACCTCGCTGACTGGCCAGCTCATCGTCAGCGAAACCCTGTTTGCGCTCGCCTATGGCTATGCCTATGAACAACGCTGGCCAGGCGGCATGGAATGGCTGGCCGTCGCACTGTTCGTGCTCGGCATCAGCCTGTCGATCCGCGCGCACCGTTAATCAGCCACCTTGCCACGCAGCGCCTTGGTCTGGCCGCGCAAGGCCTTGCCGGCCAGACGGCGTTGCTTCGATCCATACGTGGGTTTGCTGGCCTTGCGCGGCTTGTCCTGCGCGGTGGCCTGGGCAATCAGCGCATTGAGGCGCGCCAGCGCTTCGGCCTTGTTCAGCTCCAGGCTGCGCTGGGCCTGGGCCTTGATCACGATGATGCCGGCCTTGCTGACCCTTTGATCATCCAGCGCCAGCAGCCTTTCCTTGGCCCAGTCGGGCAGGCTGGACGCGCGGATATCGAAGCGCAGGTGCACGGCATTCGCCACCTTGTTGACGTTCTGCCCACCTGGCCCCTGGGCGCGGATCATGCTGAAGCTGACCTGCTCCGCCAGCACAGGCAAGACCGCCTGCATGCCATTCATAGCGCTGCCTGCCCCATAAACGCCGCCTGCCGCCCTTACTGCTGGCGCAGCTCGGCCAGGTAGCGGCGGCGGTCTTCTTCCTCCTGGCGCACGCTTTCCACCTCGCGTAGCACCGCACGCACATCAGCCGGGCGGGTTTCGCGCTTCACGCGTCCGGTCAGCACGCTGTCCGGCGTCAATTCACCGGCCTCATACAGCTTCCAGATTTCCTTGCCGAACTGGCTGTGGGCCAAGCTGGGCGCGAACTGGCTGAAGTAGCTGCGTAGATTGTCCACATCGCGTTCCAGCATGGCAGCGGCGTTGTTGTTCCCCGCCGCATCCACGGCCTGCGGCAGATCGATGATTACCGGACCTTCGGCATCGACCAGGATGTTGTATTCGGACAAGTCGCCATGCACGACACCCGCACACAGCATCAGCACCACCTGGTGGATCAGCTCGGCGTGGTATTGCAGCGCGAGCGCTTCGCTCATTTCCACATCATTCAGGCGCGGCGCGGCATTGCCGTTTGCATCGGTCAGCAGCTCCATCAGCAGCACGCCTTCGAAGCAGATATACGGCTCGGGCACGCGCACGCCGGCATCGGCCAGGCGGTAGAGCGCATCGACCTCGGCGGTCTGCCAGGCTTCTTCCTGCACTTCGCGCCCATATTTGCTGCCCTTGGCCATGGCGCGCGCCTGGCGGCTGTTCTTCACCTTGCGGCCCTCGGTATAGGCGGCCGCCTGCTTGAAGCTACGCTGGTTCGCCTCCTTGTAGACCTTGGCGCAGCGAATCTCCTCGCCACAGCGCACCACATAGACCTTGGCTTCCTTGCCGCTCATCAGCTGGCGCAATACCTCATCAACCAGGCCATCTTCGATCAGGGGGAGGAGTCGTTTCGGGGTCTTCATGCGTACCTACGGGGCGTAAAAAGGGAAGGGCAGTGATGCGCGAACATCAGCTACGCCGACGGAACTGGCCACCGCCGCTGCGGCGTGCCTGCTGCTCGGGGCGTTTGCCCTGGCGCGAGCGGGTGTTCTGCACCTGCAAGAGCTTGTCGATCTTCTCCGAGGTGGACTGCATCATCATCTGCGCCATATCGCCATCCGGGAAGGTATCGGGCATGCGGTAGGCCAGCCAGGCATAGGCGGCATAGCGCTTGCAGCTGTCTTCGTAAAACTGCAGCTCGTTGCGGCCCTGGTAGCCGCCCATTTCCAGCACATGGGCAGTTTTCTTGTTCGCGCGTGCCCGCGCCCAGTCTTGCAGCGCTTGTTCCAGCAACGGAATCTTGGTCGATACCGGGCACAGGCTGAGCGTGAAGCGATCCGCGAGGGTAAGCGGCAGACTATCCAGCCAGCGCGCCTTTTCCATCTGATCGCTCAGATTGGAGGGCAGGAAGAATTCATCGTGCACATTGATGTGCTTGGTAAACAGCTCGAGCAGCGCATGCAGGCGGTTCTCGCCAGTGGCCTTGGCGATCTGCTGCAGGTAGTCGAGATTGGGTGCCACGAAGAAGCCGCTATCGGGCAGCGGTTCGGGTTTCTGGCGCAACAGCGCGGCAATCGTCTTGTGCGTATAGCTGTCCAGACCCGCCACGAAACCGGCTGCATGCTCGCCAAATCGACCGGCACGGCCAGCAATCTGCTTGGCCAAGGGTGCGGCGATCATGCCCTCGGCGTAACCATCCCATTTATTCGAGGTGGTGAAGATCACCCGGCGCGCCGGGGTGTTCAGGCCCATGCCGATCGCGTCGGTACCGACCACGATTTGGGTTTCGCCATTGATGAAACGCTCTGCCTGCGCCTGGCGCACTTCGGGCGACAGGCTGCCGTAAATGGCCGATACGCTGAAACCTGCTGCAATCACCTGGTCGCGCCAGTTCAACACTTCACGGCGCGAAAACGCGATCAGCACATCACCGGGCTTGAGGTTTTTCAACGATCCCAGCGGCTGCCTGTCCATTTCCAGCGGCGATTTACGCTGCAGCTCGCGCACTTCCAGGCTACCGCCCACGCGCTTGACCAGCGATTCAATCGCTTCGCGTGCTTCCAAGGCACCGAGCAGATACACGGTACTGGCTGGTACACCACACACGGCAGCCGTCCAGGCTGCCCCGCGGTCCGGGTCGTCCAAGAGCTGAATCTCATCGATGACCGCCACTTCAATCGGGCGATTCGGGTTGAGCATTTCCACCGTACTGGCCACATGGGTGGCTTCCGGGTGCAGCTTGCGTTGCTCGCCGGTGACCAAACTCACGGCCACACCGGCGTTTTGCAGCCGTGTGTAGTTTTCCAGCGCCAGCAAGCGCAGCGGGGCCAGATAAGCACCCGATTTGGCTTTTGCCAGATGTTCCATGGCGGCGTGGGTTTTGCCGGAATTCGTTGGCCCAAGCACGGCAATGAAATGGCGCTTCATGCCTTGTGCGACGGTGAACGATTCGGGGTAGAGCGAGAGATTGACCGCATCACGGGTCTGCTCGGCCTTTTGCGTCTCGGCCCGATTGCCCTTGGCGGCATTGATGCGGTCCAGGGCCAAGGTGCAGCGAAAACGGGCCAGCTCGTATTTGGCGATTAGCGCATGCAGCGCGCTGGTTGGGTCAAGTTCGTACTGATGCGCGGTGGCAATCACCTCATCCGCACATTTTTGCAGCTGGCTTTCCAGTTTGGCGCGCGCTGTCTCGTTCCAGCGTTCCTGCAGCAGTGCGTAGCGCTCGGCGATATCGAGCTTGCGCCATTTGCTGGTCTTGCCCAGAAAACCTTCATCCGGCACTAGGTGGTAGGGCACCACACGCTTACCGACCAGGATTTCGCCATGCACCGATACCGCGTAACTGCCATCCGTGGTGACCAGCGTGGCGCGCTGTGCCTCCAGGTAGTCATTCAACAAGGCGGCTTCGTTATCCAGGGTAGGCGTGCTGCTATCGGTCATAGGCTTTCATTTGCGTGCGTGGCCAGGGTTTTGGCCGGCCAGAAGAGGGTGTTGCGGCAGCGGCCTTGTGCGCCGCAATAACGCATTATCCATGCATAGTCCCATTTGAGCCCCAGCAAACTGCTGGCCGGCGTTTTTCCTTCCTTTTCCAGCTGGGTATTTATCGCAATGTTGCCCCTTTTACCCTGGTCCTACACGACCGAAGCCAATCTCACCCTGCGTGGTTGGCATAGCCCACCTAGCGGCAAGCCTGTGCTGCATTTTCTGCATGGCAATGGCCTGTGTGGTTTGGTCTACAGCCCGATGTTGCACGCGCTGTCCGAGCATTTCGATCTGTGGCTGTGCGATATCCAAGGTCATGGTGTGAGTGATGCCGGTGAACAGTTTCTGGGCTGGAACCGCAATGCGGATCTGGCCATGGCCGCTTTCGATGCGCATGCGTCGCTATGGCAGGGCGTTGCGCACTATGCACTGGGGCATAGTTTTGGTGGGGTGTTGACCAGTTTGCTGCTGGCTAAACACCCGCAGCGCTTTCGTGCTGCCGTGTTGCTCGATCCCGTCATCTTCACGCCGTGGATGGTGCGTGCCTTGCAACTGGGTGAACAGCTTGGTCTGCAGCATTTCACGCCTTTGGCCAAACAAGCCAAAGCCAGGCGACGTAGCTGGGCGAATCGTGTTGCCGCAGCAGATGCGCTAAACGGCCGCGGCATGTTTCGTGAATGGGCGCCTGAAGCCTTCGATGCCTATATCCAGCATGCGCTGCAACACGATGAAGGCGGTGAAGCGCGTTTGCGCTGCCCGGCAGAGATCGAAGCGACGATTTTCAGTACTACGCCGCGTGGCCTGTGGTCTGCACTGCGCGCGATTGCTGTGCCGACTTGCCTGATCCATGGTGAAAGCAGCTATCCCTTCGTGGCCAAGTCGGCAAAGCGCTTGCAGGGTTTGAATCAGGCCATCGTGGTTCAGCAGGTAGCCGGTGGTCACTGCTTCATGCAGGAAAGGCCTACAGAGGCAGCAGACTGGGTGAGCGCGTTTTTGCGCTCGCAGTCGGCTTGATGGTCTGCAAGCTGGGCTGCTGTGGCGTTAGTGCGTGAAGACAATGCTTATATCAATGATTTAAGTAAGTAAGGTTTGGTAATAGTTAGATAAAGGGCAGACCTTTCTGTGGATAAGTCCGATTCGCCAGAAATTTCAGCCACTTGGCGATTTTTTTGCCTGTGGACAGCGCGCCATGGCGCTTGTGCATGATTTGTGGCCGCTTTTTTCGCCGTGCAACGCCACCTGCCTTGTCCACACCGCCAAGCGTTTTCTCCCCGATTGCGCGCATGCCGAAATGTGTGCAGCGAAAGCCTGCAGAAAGACGCTGGCCCGGTTTTACGAACGGACAGCTTTATTCATTTGAATCAGTTGGATAGCGGTGCTAGGTGGCCTGTGTAAAGCAAAGTCATTCACGCGCTGGACAAGGCAATGGACCGGCGACTTATCCACAGGCGTGTTATCCAGCCAAGTCGCCAATGTGCGTTCAGAACAGGGAAAGATTCTGTGGACGGTCTGCCGCGTCATGGGCGGTGAATTCGGCCAGTGGCGCAAGGCTCAGCATGGTGCGCGCCATCTGCGGGCTGGCCTTCAGCCAGGCCAATTGGCGCTGCTTGGGAATGATGACCAGCGAGCGCTTTTCCTCATCGGGGCGGTGAAAGCGCCCCATCAAGGGGTGGCCATCGGCATGGATGGTCAATAGCGAAAAGGACAGCACGCGCTCGCCCTGGTGCTGCCACACATCCCAGATGCCGGCCACGGTGAAGATAGCTTCATCGCTACGCGCAATACGCCAGCGCACCGGCTTGCCCGATTCGTAATTCGGCTCGTAAAAACCACACATCGGCACCAGACAAAACTGCCCTTGCCGCCAGGCCTGCTTGAAGCTCGGCTTCTCCGCCACCGTTTCGCTGCGCGCGTTATAGGTATGCCGGCCTATCTTGGCATCCTCGGCCCAGGCCGGAATCAGCCCAAAGCGCGCCATCGCGCAGCTCAGCTGCGTATCGGAACCCGCAGCTAGGCGCAGGATGGGTGACAGATAACCGATATGCACATCGCGCCGGTAGGTATCGCCGGGAACACCTATCTCAAACGCGTCGATCAGCGCTTCCGGCGCGGGGGCTTGGTAGCTGGTGCACATAGTGTGAGCGGGGCGGGAATGACGATAGCCGCCAGCATAACGGCCGGGCGATGCGTCGTGCAGACGGGGAAGCCGTGCCCTTAACCGAGCTCGATCAGGTAATGCCCGCCGGACTGGGCCTGGACCGATATTTCGATCGGCAGGAATTTCTCGATGACCGCGATATTGCTATGCAGATGATCGGAAGCCGTGGTGGCAGTAAACGCGCCACCACCCGCCAAGGCCATGGGCAAAAGCAGCTGATCGGCCAGGTATTCGCCCACTGCCGCCTGGCTATCCAGATAGTGACGTGCCTCGCGCGCGGCTTGGTCCGCCACAGCCTCGGCCGATAAGCCGCGCTCGCCAAAGGCGGTGAATATCTCGCTGAGTGCGGCATGGCGCAGCTCCATCATCAGCACATTTCCCGGACCCTGGTTGGCCGGCAGTTCGCGAATCCGGCCATCCACATAGGCGATTTGTGCATGAATCCGGTCCAGCTCCCTCCGTGCAACACTACCCGGCACGGCGGCAACCAGTGCTTCAGCCGCGATGCCCAAGCGTTCGCCGCGTTCCAGCAACTGCAGGTTTTGCAGCTGACTTCCGACTTGCACGCTGGCGTTGAGTACGCCGCCACCGGCCGGGTAGAAGCCATAACGCTCGATATGCAGGTCTTGCCGTACGCCCATGCGTGCCAGCAGCGGCTGCCAGACCCGGATCAGGAAGTCGGCCGTCGGCGCGGCCTGGTTATGGGTGCCACCGCTCACGCTGACCGTGCTCGGTACTGCCGCAAACCATAGTGCAGGCAAGAGGGTTTGCAGCACTAGACCCGCGCTGCCTGCCGTACCAATGGCAAAGCGATAATCGCCGCCGCGAATCGGCCCGGGGCAAAAACGCAGGGTCTGTGAACCCAGGCTCGCCCCGTCCAGCTTGGCGCCGCAGATGCTGGCTGCGGCCTGGACCGCGGTCAGATGTTGACGCAGCAGACCTGGCTTGTTGCGCTTGGCCCGGATGTGCTGAATCTCAAACGGCGTGCCGGTAATCATGCTCAGCGTTAGCGCGCTGCGCAGCACCTGGCCGCCGCCTTCGCCTTGTGCACCATCCAGTGCAATCCAGTGTTGTTCTGATTTCATCGTGTTCTTACTCTCCTGCCCGGCGCTCAGGCCGGGCAGCTGTGTTGAATGGCGCGTTGCAATAAGGCGTCCAGCGCCCCGATTTCCCCCTGCGGGCGTTTGAAATCGGCCGGTGGTTTTTCCTCGGCCAGTTCACGCTCGATGAAGGCATGGATGCGCGGAAAGCGCGCACCATACTCCGCCTCGCTGGCAGCCATCTTGATGGCCAGCAGCGCATTGATCTCATCGCGCAACTCGCTATCCGTCACCATGCGCTCAGCCAGATCGGCGAAGCGCATCGGCGGCATGCCATGACCGGCATCGATCCATTGCGCGGCCAGCAAGGGGCGAAGTGCATACAGGTATTTCTTCAACCTAAGTGCTTCACCTTGCAGATGGTCTCGGAAGGTTTTTTGCGCCATGGACAGATAGTGCCAGCGGCCTTTGCGTTCGGAGAAGAACTGCTGTGCCAGCTCGCGCAGCGGCGCGCACAGCGTGCTGTCCTCGCGATAGACCACGGGCGAATCCAGCCACTCGAACAATGTGGGGTTGGCGCGGTGCATCAGTTGCAGGGCTTTGCGAAACTCCCAGCCGCAGATGTCCAGCTCATCGCTGATCGGTACTTCGATCACATCACGCTGTGCTTCGACGCGCAGATACCAGTCGCGCTGGTGCACATACAGAAAGCGCACGTCGTAGTCGCTATCGGGCGAGGCAAAGCCCCAGCCCCGGCTGCCCGATTCGCAGGCAAACAGCACCTTTACCTGGTGGCGCTGCTCGATGGCGTCGAGTTCCAGGGCGACGCGGCTGCGGATTTCATCAGAAACGGGATGTTCAAAAAGAAAAGTCATGGGTAATTCATCTTCAATGCTATGTGCTTCCAGGCCAACAGCCTGATCGATCGAGCCCATCAATCACATTTGGGTAGCCAGACAAATCTGTCCGTACCGTATCTATTTCCAACAACGCTTTGATCTGCTGCTGATCACGCGGATAGGGTTTTGAGTAGCACAGCCAGTTTTGAGGGAAATTGATTGCCTCAATTTGCCGTAACGCTCGCTCGCGGGTTTGTGCATGTTGCAGCAACTTCAGATCCAGAATCAGCTTTCCCCAGGAACCCAAGTTATCGCTTAGCCTGGCCGCCACATGGGTGTCACCCCTCATCCAGGCGCTGCTAGCCATTTCGTGCAGACTTTCACTATCCAGCACCATGTCCCGCCCCACCAGACTGGCCACCTGCGTTCTCAGCTTGGAGGATGTATCCCGCCACGCTTTGTTGAGCAAAGCGGCCTCATTGCCCCCACCGCTACGCAACAGAACCTTGAACGCGGCAATCCGGACAACGGCGCGAGGGTGCTCCAGCAAGGCTGTGGCCAGTTCTGTAGCGATGGCCGACTTACGTTTGGCCACCTCTCCAAGTAGTACAAGTCGCTGAGACGATGTCAGATCCTCTCGCACGGCTTCAGCTTCATAGTGCGCACTTACGTCAACGCCTGACTTGGCTGCGTACCAGCTCGCCGTTTGCCGCACGCTTCCGCTGGTATCCAGCAAGCGCCGCACGCACAGTTCCAGTTTCTCTGCCGAGGGTAGTTCGCTATCCAATACCAGGCGCAGGGCCGCAGACCGTAAAGCAGAGTAACGATCGTCCAGCCCTGTCCGAACGAGTGCTAGTCGGGCCAGCGGTTCCAGAGCAGGCACCGTACCAAATGCCAACAGTCGAACTACTGGATTGGCATGAGACATAGCAAGCCGGACCACTTCCTCCTTGTCCAGGCGAGCCAGCATCCAACGCAGGATCAGCCGAGCAGACTTGTCATGCGTTTCGAGGAATATGCGCCCCAAAAGCACGCCCTCATCTGCCTGGAGTAATAAATCTGCTGTTTGCTCCAGCAAGGCTGAGTGATCAAGCCGTGTTTTGTCCTGGAGTGCACAAACCGCATCCATGCACGCGAGAAAGTCGCTTACCTGGCCTTTGGCCAGATGCGCCGAATAGATGGCCTTTGCAACGGCACGTATCTCCGGTTGGAAGTCGTTCAGACGCGCAATTGCTGCACTCAGGACCAGAGGCCCCAACGAGTGCTGCAAGCGTTGCAAAGCGCGTTCACGCACAAACCCATCCCGGCTGCCAGACAAGACGATCAGCTCAGTCTCATCCGTTACCTTGTCTACCAGGGCTTCTGCACGTTTGCGCAGCATCCACCAAGGGTCTGCCTTTACCGAGCTGATTTGATCCAGCGTGTGCGAAGACGGCGATGGCTGCGCAGCTTGAACGTTGGTGACACTATGCTGCTGTTCGCTGTTCGTCTTGCTACCTAGCAATGACCTGAACCACTTCTCGAGCAACGAGGGTTGGACTGCTTGTGACACTTTCTCTCCCGTATATCTATTGGTGCCGGTCAACCGGCACCTTGTTCTAGCCCTTCACGCACACCACCTGGCGCAGCGTATGGACGATCTCGACCAGTTCGGACTGGGCGGCCATGACTTGATTGATGTCCTTGTAGGCCATGGGGATCTCGTCGATCACGTCGGCGTCCTTGCGGCACTCGACGTGGGCGGTCGCCTTGATCTGGTCTTCGACCGTGAACAGCTTCTTGGCCTTGGTACGGCTCATGGTACGGCCGGCGCCGTGGCTGCAGGAGCAGAAGGCTTCTTCGTTACCCAGGCCGCGCACGATAAAGCTCTTGGCGCCCATCGAGCCCGGAATGATGCCCAGCTGGCCCTTCTGTGCCGATACCGCGCCCTTACGGGTGACCAGCACCTCACGGCCGAAGTGCGTTTCTTTCTGCACATAGTTGTGGTGGCAGTTCACCGCCTCCACATCGGCCGCGAAGGGCTTGCTGATGATCTTGCGGGCGGCGGCGATCACGTTCTGCATCATCACCGCGCGGTTACGGCGCGCATAGTCCTGCGCCCAACCGACTGCTTCCACATAGTCGTCGAAGTGCTGGCTACCTTCTTCGAAGTAGGCCAGGTCACGGTGCGGCAGGTTGGCGATGTGCTGGCGCATATCGGCCTGGGCCAGCTCGATAAACAGGTTGCCGATAGCGTTACCCACCCCGCGCGAACCGGAGTGCAGCATGAACCAGACACGGTTTTCCTCATCCAGACAGACCTCGATGAAGTGGTTACCGGTCCCCAGCGTTCCCAGATGCTTATGGTTATTGGTGCGCTCCAGGCTCGGGTATTTCTCGGTAATGCGCTTGAAGCCGCCATGCAGCTCGCCCCACATCGCGTCGACCGTCTCGGGCGGGGAATCCCAGGCGCCTTTATCGCGCTTACCCATGGTCTTACCGTGCGGCACGGCTGCCTCGATGGCCGTGCGCAGACCGGCCAGGTTATCGGGCAGGTCGGACGCGCTCAGCGTGGTGCGCGCGGCCATCATGCCACAGCCAATATCCACGCCGACCGCAGCCGGAATGATCGCGCCCAGCGTAGGGATCACGCTACCGATGGTCGAACCCTTACCCAGGTGCACATCCGGCATCACGGCCAGGTGCTTGTAGATAAAGGGCATCTTGGCCGTGTTCATCAGCTGCTGTTCGGCATCGGCTTCCACCGGCACGCCCTGGGTCCACATCTTGATCGGCGCGCCATCGGCGGCGGCCAAAGTACGGTAATTGCTCATGCTGCTTTCCTTATTTTTTTGGGGTACCGCCGTGGGCCAGTCGCCGTGCCAAACGGCAGCTCAGGCAACGCACCGCGGTTGAATACACATAGCCTTTGGCGATTTCGTACCACCATTGCTGTTGTTCGGCCTTCCATACCTGGCGTGCGCCACAGTCGCGGCAGTCGAACATCAGGTCCTGGTAGTAACCTCGCTTGGCAAACTCGGGTTCGCCATAGCTGTTGCACGGTGCCAGTGCTTGCTTGTTCACCACCACCGTGGCCGGCGGCCGCAGGCTGGGGGTGGCCGTGATCAAGCTGGCGATTGCGGCCTTGTCCCGCTTGGCCTGACGGCGTGCCAGCATGGCCGCGCGCTTTTGCTTTCCGCTCAACATCGTCTTGCTCCTTCTTGCAGACGGGCTGTTGCCCGTCTGCCGATCAGGTCTTGATCTTCACCAGACCGTTCAATAGCTGATCCAGTCCACCGAATACCGAGATCTTGTCGATCCGCTCCGCCAGTCGTTCCAGTGTTTCCAGCTCCTTCAGGCGCAAGGCGGTCGGATTGTCTTCCATGACCTTGGCGGTGTTCAGCAAGGATCGGGTTGCCCCGGTTTCCTCGCGCCGACGGATCACATTGGCCTGGGCGGCTTTTTCTGCCTCCACCACCTGAGCCAGCAAGAGCTTCATCTCGCCGGGCAGCACAATGTCCTTCACCCCGAGGCTGCAGATGCTGACGCCGAAACCCTGCAGCTTGGCGGCCAGATGCTGGCTTATCACCTCGTCGATGATCTGCTTGTTTTCCAGCAGCTCATCCAGGCTGCGGGTACCCACCGCGGCACGCAGGCCAAACTGCAGCTCGCGGTAGATGTGCTCGGCTGGCTTGGCCAGTCGCGAGTAGGCCAGTTCCACATCGCTGAACTGCCAGTTGGCGGTCAGATTGATGCGCAAGCTCACCTTGTCGCGGGTCAGGATTTCCTGCCCGCTTACTTCCAGAGCCTGCAAGCGGGTATCCACCAGTTCCACCGCGATATCACGGTTGAAGCGCCAGTAGGCGTAGCGCCCGGCTTGCAGCAAGCTGGTCAGCTTGCCATCCACCCGCAGCAGGCCGACGTGGAAGGCCGGCACCTGCACCATCAGCACCGATGCGAGGCCCGCAATCGGCCTGCCGCGCAGATTCGGCTGAACCATGCGTGCCAGCAGTGGGCCTGGCACGCTATAGCTCTCGGTCAGTGCGATGCGCTCCAGGCGTTGGGGGGCCGCGGCTTTCCAATACAGCTTGCGCGAGCCCGGCGGCAGGATTTCCACCAGCGCATCATTTTCGAAACGCAGCCCCGCTTCCTCGTCGCTCAGATCGAATACATGGCATTGCTCGGCCAGCAGCGCAGGCTCTGCGCGGCGCAGATAATCGGCCAGCGGGTGTTCGAACAGCGCGACATCGAGCGGGAGGGTACACACGCTATAGCGCCGACCCAGGTCGAACAGCGTGTATTCACCTGCGGACAGAAAGCGCTGGAAATCACCGGCACGCAGCAGGATCGCGCACTCGTTTTTGCGAATCAGAAAGCGTTGCAACATATTGTTTTTCTCCTATTCATTGCCTGTAAAAGCCGGCGGGCACCGGCCTGATCGGCTTGTCGGATACGCTGCCGGGGGGCCAGGTCGATCGCACAGTGCTCTGTCACGTCACGCGGATGATTTGCGTGTGCCGCTCAGGCGCGCTGCAACGACCGATCTGGCTGCCCGGCGCTTGAATCCTGCAAGCGGACCAGGTCGGCGGCGATGTTTCCATCGCACCGGGTACTGCCGAACTACTTCAGATCAATCACCTTTGGAGGGTGGTTTCGAGCGGGAGTCGAACCCGCGACAGGCTGAGGTTTTGTCAGCTGCTCTACCCATTGAGCTATCGAATGGCGGCGATATCGGGAGTCGAACCCGATGCAAGCTACCCAGCATCGCCCGTGACCGCTTTCGCTTTGGCGCGGCATGCGCACCCACAACCGGACTTGCCTGGTAGTGCGCACCGGCACGGTGGATATCCGTTTACCCAGGGCAGCCATCGTTCCGGCGGTCGGGATAAGTATTGCGAAAGGTGTGCCAGCACCTTCACCCGGACGATGAGTAAACCCAAGCCTATGTTTTGAATGATGAATTTTCTTGATCAGCGAAGTTGCTGTATCAGGAAGATATGAATTCTCAATACAATGAGCGAGTGATTTATCCAAAAAGATAAAAGTGTATGAAGAAGACCGTGGTGATCGGCTTTGTAGGCACCGTGCTCGACTATGTGGGCAAGGGACGCGATCGTTGGGAGAAATGGCGGCCTACGGTCAGCCTGTGCCAGCAGGAGGATTGGATCGTCGATAGGTTGGAGCTGCTGCACGACAGCCGCAGCCGTAGCCTGTTTGAGCGGCTCAAGGAAGATATCGCTGCGATCTCGCCCGAGACCGAGGTGCGTAGTGTCGAAATCAACCTGCGCGATCCATGGGACTTCGAGGAGGTGTATGCGAGCCTGCATGACTTCGCCCATGGCTATGCCTTCGACACCGAGCACGAGGATTACCTGATTCATATCACCACCGGCACCCATGTCGCGCAGATCTGCTGGTTCCTGCTCGCCGAGGCGCGCTATCTGCCGGCCAAGCTGCTGCAGACATCGCCGCCGCGCAAGAAGGAGCTGGCCGAGGTGGTGGGCAGTTGCGCGCTGATCGACCTCGACCTGTCCCGCTACGACAAGATCGCCACCCGCTTTGCGCGCGAGCGCGATGAATCGGTGTCCTTTCTCAAGTCGGGCATCGCCACCCGCAATGCGCGCTTCAATCGCATGATCGAGCAGATCGAGCGGGTGGCCATGCGCTCGAAGGCGCCGATGCTGTTCTGCGGCCCCACCGGTGCCGGTAAATCGTTCCTGGCGCGGCGGGTATACGAAATGAAGCGCAGCCGCCATCAGCTGGCTGGCCGCTTTGTGGAAGTGAACTGCGCGACCCTGCGTGGCGATAGCGCGATGTCGGCCCTGTTTGGCCATGTGAAGGGGGCGTTTACCGGTGCGCAGACCGAGCGGGCAGGGCTGTTGCGTAGTGCCGATGGCGGCCTGCTGTTTCTGGACGAGATCGGCGAGCTGGGTCTGGATGAGCAGGCCATGCTGCTGAAGGCGATTGAGGAAAAGCGCTTCTTCCCCTTCGGCAGCGATAAGGAAGTGGCCAGCGATTTTCAATTGATTGCCGGTACGGTGCGCGATCTGCGCCAGTGGGTGGCAGAAGGCCGTTTTCGTGAGGACTTATACGCACGGATAAACCTGTGGACTTACGAGCTGCCCGGATTGGCGGAACGTGCCGAGGATATCGAGCCCAATCTGGAGTTCGAGCTGGAGCGTTTTGCGCGCGAGCAGGGTGAGCAGGTGCGTTTCAATGCCGAGGCCAGACGCGCTTACCTGAAGTTCGCCGCCTCGCCTGATGCGCGCTGGGCCGGTAATTTTCGCGAACTCTCAGCCTCGGTCACCCGCATGGCCACGCTGGCCGAAGCAGGGCGGATTGCCATGCCCGAGGTGGAGGAAGAGATCGCCCGCTTGCAGGACGCCTGGCGTGATCAGGCGCACAGCCCGCTAGCGGCCGTCTTGGGGGAACAGCTCGCGCAGCTTGATCTGTTCGACCGCTTGCAGCTGGAAAGCGTGCTCAAGGTCTGCCGTCAGTCGAATTCGCTGTCAGATGCCGGGCGGCGGCTGTTTGGGGTGTCGCGCCAGGAGAAGGCCAAGGCGAACGATGCGGATCGCCTGCGCAAGTATCTGGCCCGCTTTGGCTTGGAATGGAAGCAGCTGCACGAGCTGGCCTAGCGCTGCCAGTAGCGCGTTCCACGTGAAACGCGCGTGCACAAGCTAGCAGGCAGCAACACGCCCGGCGTGGCCGGGCGTGAGCAGTACAAATCCTGTGGGGCGATGGCGCACCGATCACTCGGGACGATTGGTGACGAAACCTTGCTTGGCTGCCCATAGGCCAAGGTCCTGTTTCTGGATTGCTGCCGCCATCAGCTCCGGAAAACGGTCCGGCGTGCAGGCGAAGGCTGGGATGCCCAAGGTGGCGAAGTGGGCGGCGTTCTGGTGGTCGAAGCCCGGTGCGCCATCATCGGCTAGGGCCAGCAGGCAGATCACATTGACCCCGGCGGCCTTCAGCGCTGCCGCGCGGCTCAGCATTTCCGCCCGATTGCCGCCTTCGTACAGATCGGTAATCAGTACCAGGATGGTTTTCTCGGGCCGGTCGATGATCTGCTGGCAGTAGCCGAGTGCGCGGTTGATGTCGGTGCCGCCACCCAGCTGAATGCCGAACAGCAGCTCGACCGGGTCCTCGGTCTGCTCGCTCAGGTCGACGACTTCGGTATCGAAC
The DNA here is from genome assembly GCF_900119825.1 of Chitinimonas taiwanensis DSM 18899. Taxonomy (GTDB): domain Bacteria; phylum Pseudomonadota; class Gammaproteobacteria; order Burkholderiales; family Chitinimonadaceae; genus Chitinimonas; species Chitinimonas taiwanensis. The sequence continues at coordinate 331,749 of NZ_FPKR01000001.1, forward strand.
ACCACCATGCGCGTACGCAGCGCGCGCAGCGATGCCATGACGGCGGAGAAGATGCCGGCGTACACGACCGAGGCGGCCATCGAGCCACTCTGGTCCACGCATAGCACCACATCGCGCAGAGCCGAGCGCTTGCGCGTGTAGCCGATCAACTTTTCGGCCACCACGGTGCGGCGCTCGGGCAAGTAGTTGCCCAGATTGGCGCGCAGGGTGCGGTGCCAGTCGATCTCGGCCAGGCGGGGGCGCAGCTTGCGCTCAGCCCGGTTCAGGCTGCCGCTGACCGCCGCGCGCATCGGTTCACGCAGGCGCCGCTCCAGTTCTTCCACCACCTTGCGCACCACGCGCCGGGCGGTATCGCGCGTCTTGGCCGGCATCACGCGCGCCAGCGACACGATATTGGCGACCAGATGCACATCCGCCTCCACCGTCTCCAGCAACTCGGGCTCCAGCAACATCTGCTGCAGGTTCAGGCGCTCCAGCGCGTCCTGCTGCATGACCTGCACCACCGGGGTGGGGAAGAAGCTGCGGATATCGCCCAGCCAGCGGGCAATCTTCGGGCTGCTGGCACCCAGCCCCGCCCGACGTTCGCTCTCGTCGCCATACAGGGCGGCCAGCGCGGCATCCACGCGGCTCAGCTCGCTGCCCAGCTCGGTGGCGCAGCTTTGCTGGGCCGCGCCGCCCAGTACCAGGCGCCAGCGTTGCATGCGGTCAATCTGCTCAGTCATAGTTACCTCAGCCGCCCAGAATGCTGGCCAATACCGGCAGCACGCGCTGGGCGCGGTGGTGGTCGATCTGCTGCGGCGCAGTGGCCGCGCTGCTGGTGGCTTCCAGCCGCCTTACCTTGTCACCCATCTGGCGCCGCTCGGCTGTGCTGAAGTCGGCAAAGGCACGCCGCAGCAGCGGCAGGCGCTCAATGAAGAGCGCGCTATCGAGCCCCTGCAGCCAGCCATCGATGGTGCGCCACAGGCTGTCATGCTGCAGAAGCAGCAGACCGCTGCCGCGCAGCAGGCCAGTGAGCCAGGCGGTGGATTCCGCTGCCGGTACCGCGCTGGCCAGCGCCAGGCGCGCCTGCTGGCCCAGGGTGTCGGCATCGACCTGCTGGCGGTCGAAAGCCAGGCGCAGGGCAAAGCCACGCACCATGGCGGCCACACCCGCAGCACCGATCAGCTGGCTGAGGCTGGCGAACCAGTCGGCGCGCAAATCGGCCTGATCCAGCGTGTCGAGCGCCTGTTGCACCGCTTCCATGCGGCCGATCAGCCGCTCGGCCGCGTCTTGGTCAAGCTGGCTGGCCGCGGGCAACAGGCCCACGCAGATGCGCTCGACCAGGCCGGTTACGATGGGCTGCACGCTGCTGGTGGCCGTGGCGCGCACATCACCGTAACGGGCCAGCCTGGCCAGCGGTGGCAGCGCCTCCATCAGATGGGCCAGGTCGGACGCCAGCGCGGCCTGGCTGTGCACACAGCCCAGCAACACCGTGCTGGCTAAGGGCAGCTGGGCCAGTATGGCCTGGTCCAGCATTTCGGTCAGCTCGGGCAGCGCGACAGCGCGGCGTGCCCGTTCGCACAATATCTGGCTGGCCGCGCTGTCGATGGTATTGCCATAGCGGCTAGCCGCGATCAGGTCGACCGAGAAGTCGGCCTGCCAGCGCAGCTCCCAGCTTTCGCGAAAGGTGCCGGTGTGGTTGCCATTGCGCAGCAGCTGGCCCCAGGGCACACCGATGATCTGCAGCCGGTGCAGCAGGCAGCTGCGCTCGCGGCCCAGCTCCTCGCGCAGGTCGAGGTCCTGGCGCTTGGCATCGATGCTGGGCTTGAGGCGCAGGCGTTTCTGCTGGTTTTCCAGGTCGCGCTGCAAGGGCGCAGCCTCGGCCGAGGCGGGCACGCTGCCCAGGCGGCTGCCGATTTCCAGCTTGCGGCGTATCAGCTCGAGTGCACCGGTCTCGCCGTGGCATAGCACGGTCTGCATTGCCTCGCGCTGTTCAAGTAGGCCGGGCTGGGCCTGTGCGCGCAAAGCGGCCAGGGCCTGTGCCAGGCGCACGGCTTCGATCACGCTGGCGGACGAGATATCCAGCCCTTGCTCGCGCATCAGCCGCGCGGCCTCGGTCATCCAGCGTATGCCGCTGCGCTCATCGCTTTCCCACAGATGGCGATACCAGCCTGGCGAGCTGACCCCGGCGCCATAGCCGCTGGCCAGGGCCAGGCGATCATCACTCCAGGGCACCCAGGTAGCGGCCACCTTGGTCTTGGGCAGGCCCTTGAGCAAGGCCTGGTCGTGCTTGAGTGTGAATGGCTGCTGCAGGGCCGGCAGATGCCAGGCGCCGCAGATGACAGCGATATTCTGATAGCCGGCCTTCTCGGCCGCGCGAATGCGCTGGCGCATATGCGCTTCGCGGCGCTGCTCACGTAGATCGGGGCTGGGCGCCTGCTCGCGCACCGCGTGCATCGCCTCGGCAATCGCCGCGAAAAGCTCATGTGCATCGGCGCGCTGCTCGATCTGTAGCTCCCACCACAGCTCCGGGTCCTGGTAACCGGCGGCACGCGATAGTTCGGCAATCGGGTCGATGCGTGCAGCGGCGGACGGTGCGTCTGTCGCCTCGTCTGCATCCGGCACTGCCACGGCTTCATCCACACTGGCCGAGCTTTCCTCTGGCTGCAGTACGGCCTCTGCGGCCAGCGCCTCGGCAAAGCCATGGGTGGGTGGCAGGTCGATGAACCAGAGTGGGATCTGCTGTTCAAGCGCATGGCGTATGGCGCGCCACTCGGGCGAGAACTCGGCAAACGGGTAGAACACGCCGTGCTGCGGTGCTTCGCTCGGGTAAACCAACAGGGCGACCGGAGGCTGCATGGCCGGGTCGGCGGCCAGCGCGATCAGCGCATCGGCCTCGGGCGGGCCTTCCAGCAAGACGATGTCCGGCTGCTGCGCAGCCAGCGCCGCCTGGAGCGCTCGTGCGCAGCCGGGGCCATGGTGGCGGATGCCGTAGTAGTGAATCGCCATCAGCCTTGCTCCGGCCGGGCGATGCGTGGAAAGCGGGATACGCGCATGGCCGGCCTAGACCACATCCATGCAGGCGCGGTACAGGTCCTTCCAGCCATCGCGCTCCTTGGCCACCGTCTTCAGGTATTCCAGCCACACCACCTTGTCTTGTACCGGGTCCTTGATGATGGCGCCGGTCAGCCCCGCGGCCAGATCGGCGGCGCGCAGCTGGCCATCGCTGAAATAGCCGGCCACCGCCATGCCATGGCCCAGCACCGAGATCGCCTCGGCGGTGGACAGCGTGCCGCTGGGCGACTTCAGCTTGGTCTTGCCGTCCTCGGTCAGCCCATTGCGCAGTTCGCGGAAGATCGCCACCACGCGGCGTACTTCCTCCAGCGCCGGCTTTTCGGCCGGCAGGGCCAGGGCATGACCCAGCTCGCCGACACGGCGGGTGACGATGGCCACTTCCTCATCAAAGCTGTCTGGAGTGGGCAGGATCACGGTATTGAAGCGGCGCATCAGCGCCGAGGACATCTCATTCACGCCCTTGTCGCGGTTATTGGCGGTGGCAATCACATTGAAGCCGCGCTGGGCCTGCACCTCGATGCCCAGCTCGGGCACGGGCAAGGTCTTTTCCGATAGCAGGGTGATCAGGGTGTCCTGCACCTCGCTGGGCACCCGGGTCATTTCCTCCAGCCGTGCCAGTTTGCCGTCGCGCATGGCCTTCAGCATCGGGCTGGCCACCAACGCGGCCTCGCTCGGCCCATCGGCCAGCAGGCGCGCGTAGTTCCAGCCATAGCGCAGCGTGGATTCATCGGTGCCGGCCGTACCCTGGATCAGCAGCGTGGAATCGCCGCTGATGGCCGCAGCCAGGTGTTCCGACACCCAGCTCTTGGCCGTGCCCGGCACGCCGTACAGCAACAGCGCGCGGTCGGTGGCCAGGGTGGCAATGGCAATCTCCATCAGGCGTGCCTGACCGATGTACTTGGGGCTGATCTGGAAACCATTCTCCAGCTGGCCGCCCAGCAGATAGGTCTTCACCGCCCAGGGCGACAGGCGCCAGTTGGCCGGACGTGCTTGCTTGTCCTGGCGGGCCAGCTCGGCCAGCTCCTCGGCATATTGCTGCTCGGCATGCTGGCGCAGTACGGCGTTCAGATTGGCGCTCACAGTGGCATCTCCTTGATTGCGGTTTGTTTGGCTTCGGCCAGGGCCACGATCAGCCTGGCGCGTTCATATTGGCGTTGTCCGGCCAGCGGCCCCTGGGCCAGCCTGTCGGCATACAGGGCCACCAGCTCGCCCAGCTTGGGCAGATCGTCATCGGCGCAGTGCAGCAGCAGCTGTTCGCTCAGCTGACTGAAATCGAAGCCCGGCCGTTGCGTGTCGTTGGACGCTGGCTGGCTGGCATCGGCCAGCACGGCCTGGCAGACCGCCGCGCTGAGCGTGCTGGGCCAGGGTGTGCGCATGCCGCGCAAGCCATAGCTGGCGGGCATTGGCGAGCCCTGGTGCAGATGCTGGCAGATCAACGCTTCGCGCTGCACATCATTCAGGCAGGCCCACAGCTTGCCCTCGTCGCCGCGCAGCAGCGGGTTGTCCGCCAGATAGGCATCCATCAGCGCTGCGCCCCATTCGGCATCCTGATAGCGGTAGCTGGCGTCCAGCACCCCAGTCAGCAGCGCCTTATTCCATTCGTCCGCAGCCAGGATGGGCAAGAGCTGGGCCGGCGTGAGGCCGGTCAGATCAGACCAATGGCTGGGCGGCACATGTTCAAGTAGCTGGCAGAGCAGGGCAGCGCGTTTGCCCAGACCTGTGGCCGACTGCTCGCGCAGACCATCGCGCTCCCAATCCTTGGGCAGGTCTTCGGGCAGATCGACACGCAGGCTAGCCGGTGCCGGTTTATTGAGCAGATTACCGAGCTTGGCCAGCACGCCCCGGGCCGGTGCCGCCACCTGCCAGTGCAGACAGGCTTGGGCACGCGCCAGCATGCGGCCGCGAAATGCCGATTCGGGCAGTAGGGTCAGCAAGCGGGCCGCGGCCAGGCGCACCGGCAGATTGCGGTCATCGAGCAGGCTTTCCAGCAGCGGTTCATCGGCCAGGCTTAGCCCGGGCTTCAGCGCCTGGACCAACGCTACTTTCGGTTCGCCTCTCTCCTTGGGCAGCCGCACCAGCAGCCATTCGCGCGCCAGGGCCGGGTCGCGCTTGCGCAGCGTGGCCAGGGCATGGCGGCGCTGGTCGATATTGCCTTCCTCCCAGTTGCGCTGCAGCGTGGCTTCATCCAGCTGGGTTGGGAGCTGGCCTTCCAGGCGGCGCTGCCAGCTTGGGTTGTGGCCGGCCAGCCAATGGCCGCGCACGCCGATCACCGTGTGCCAGGTTTCCAGAGCTGCCTGCTTATCCAGCACCTGGGGCAGTAGCTGGGCAGGCAGGCGCAGGCCGCAGGCGCGCAGGCGCTGCACCAGCCAGGGCGCAATGCCGCCCAGCTCGCCGCCGATGGCCGCATTCAGCAGCGGGTGCAGCGTGGCGGGCACTTCTGCCTGCGCGTCGAGCGGCGCGCCCTGCGGCAGGCTGGCAGTTTGGGGGCGCTGCCCGGCTGCCAGGTAAACCGCCAGGCTTCCGGCCTGCCAGAGCAGACGTTGTTCGCGGCTGCTGGCGGCCTGCAGCGCCGGTGTATCGATAACGGTGCACACATCCTGGCCGGCATTCGCACAGCCCAGCAGGGCAAGGCGGGTCAGTTCCTGCATCAGTCGCCCCTCGTCAGCGGGTGGTAGTGGTGGCCGATGAACAGGCCCATGGGCTGGATGGCTTGCCCATCCCATTCCACCGCCAGTGCATGGGCGTGTCCGCCCGATAGCGCCAGCCATAGCCAATGCTCATTACCTGCCAGGGGCAGTGCATCACCGGCGCCATCCACCAGCTGCCAGCCATCGGCGCCACAGCGCGGTGCAACGTCTTGCAGCACGGTGGCCTGGCGTTCGTGCCAGGGGTTGGCTGCCAAGTAGTGCGCGGCATCGTCCAGCAGCTGGGCAACGCTGCGGCTGGGTGGCAGGCTGGCGGATGAGGGCAGCAAGCTGGGCTGGCCGGTCAGCAACGCACGGCGCAGGCCGGCGCCCGGCCAGAACACGAGTTCCGCTTCCAACAAGCTGCCGGGCAAATAGCTGGCCGCAAAAGGCTGCTTGCCAGCGGCAAACTGCAGCATCAGCGCAGTCTGGCCGGTTTGCGCCCCCAGCAGCCAAGTGCGCTGGCTGCGGATGCGCCCATCGTTCTGTGTAGTCTGGCCTATCACCCACCACTGGTCGCGGCAGCGCTCGCCCGTGGCCAGCACCTCCTCCTCGCGCAGGCTGAAGCCAATGTATTGGCGCAATACGGCCTGCAGATCGGGCGCGAGCTGTTCGATGCGCTCATAGGCCTGCACCGCCAGGGAAATCCGCCCCAGCTCGGCCAACAGGCGTTCGGGCCAGTGCTCGCCGGCACCGGGCAGGTCGGCCAGCGCGCGCACGCGCGCCGCCAGTGCACCGGCCTGTGCATCCACCAGCCGGCTGGCCTGCTGTTCCCAAGGCGCCGGGCCTTCGCTGGCCAAGGGCGCCAGGCCGTTGCGCACCAGGTCTTCCAGCCAGCGCTGCAAGCCGGCCAGACCTTCGCGTACCCGGTCTTCACGCTTCTCGGCCCGCTTGCGCTGCGCGGTTTCGTCCACCGGCGCCTCGGCCTTGGCCTGTGCGCGCACTTCCTTCTTGCTGGCGGTATCCGCACGTTTGTCCAGCCAGCTGGCCACCCATTCCGGCTCGTTGCCCTCGCTCAGCAAATCGGGCTGGTTGGCTGCCAGTACCAAGAGGCCAAGCGCATGTTTGCAGGGGAATTTGAAACTGGGGCAGGAACACTTGCTGGCAAAGTCGGCCAGATCGACGCGTACCTGGTAGGGCGTCTTGCCACTGCCCTGGCATTCGCCCCAGGCAGCGCGCGGGCTGCGCCCCAGCGTGGGCCATTGCTTGGCTTGGGCAAGCTTGCGGCCATTGCTGGCCGAGCCGCTATCGGGCGCGAGCGCCAGGACTTGCTGTTCGGTGAGTTGCATCGTGGATGCGGGGCAAGGGAAAGGCGCGCAACTTAGCACGCGCCTTCCAGCGCGCGAATCCGCCGAATGGGGGAAAGCCGGCTGCGCGCCATGCCAGCACTGGCGCGGCAGACAGGGAATTGCGGCTGGTTTGGTACACCAATTGGGCAGGCGCCCCAAGGCCAATCGAGGCCATGCACGCCTCCAGCCGGCAAGTTGACACTCCCCGCCAGAAGGGCGAACCTCTCGGCCTCCCATTCAGCCTGTATTGCCTTATGAAGATCACCCAGAACACCGCCGTTACCCTGCGTCTGAAAGCCACCGATATCAATGGCTTCGTCTACGACGAGGGCAAGCAGCCGGTTGCCTACCTGCACGGTGGCTACGACAACCTGTTCCCCAAGATTGAAGCCGCACTGGAAGGCCAGGAGCCGGGCTTTCAGACCACCGTGGACCTGGCCCCGGAAGACGCGTTTGGCGAGCGCGACGAAGCACTGGTCACCAGCATGCCCAAGGCCGACTTCCCGCCCGGCGTAAAGGTCGGTGGCCAAATCCAGCGCCCTGGCCCGGACGGCGAACCGCGCTACTACTTCGTCACCAAGATCAAAGGCCCCACCGTGCTGCTGGACGGCAACCACCCGCTATGCGGCAAGACCATGCGCTTCATCATCAAGGTGCTGGACGTACGCGAAGCCACGGCCGAGGAAATTGCCCACCAGCATGTGCATGGTGAGCATGGGCATCATCACTGAGCTGGGTATCTGCTTCGAGTGAGCAATAAATAAAACAGGCCTCCTGAATCAGGAGGCCTGTTTCTTTAGGGTGGGCTGTTTTTCGGCCAAAGCGGACACTGACTGAGTGACGTCAGACGGTTCGCTGCTGAGACCAGGCGGTCACTGGCTGATTGGCAACGTAGACATAACGTTGGACTTATCGGGCGCCGGAGTGCATCGGAGGGAACCAAAATGCGCAGCATTTTGGCATTCCGTTGACGGAATGGTTGGGCGTCATTGCCAGCCCTCTACCTTGGTTATGTCCGAGAACGAACCGCTAAAGCGTGGCAGTTGCGGTAAAGCTAAGACTTTCTTCTCAAGCGCTTGGCTAGCGACGCCTACAGGAGCTGCCCGCTTTTCATAGGGGCCTCCAGGAAGAGCCCAGTCGAATACAAACAAGCCTAAAGCCGCGTAATCATTCCACACGTCTGGAGTCCCGTTACGTGGCGTGGGCAATGAATCCGACACCTGTGAATGATGCACGTGATGGGCGCCAACACTTCCGGGCATAAAGCCCTCTCCTGCCGTAGCGAAAAGTGCAAGGCTTCCTTCGTCATCCACGGCAAACCAGTCAAATTCCAATCCGGTTAGTTCGAAGACCATAGCTTTGCCTCTGACGCCCAACGTTGCGCTAAAAGGCGAGCAAAAGCGTAGCTTTTGCGATTCCAGCGCTCGAAGCGAACGATGTTGAGCGCATTGTTATGAGTTGATAATTCACCAGTACTCAGCGCCTTTGATTTTATCTTGGTCAAGACACAACATTGAATCATCAATTATTTCTTCAGCTTGAGCTAGAAGCTGTTCGAAAACAATGTGCTCGTACTGGTTTAAGTAGTATTTTGTGACGATTGTCTGATAACTGGCTGGGTGATGTAGGGTGGCTGAGTAATGCAAGCACAACCTACTGCCATCATAAGAGAGTATAGCGTCTAGGGATGTTTCGCATTCAGAACCACTTAGATACAGATATTTTCCAATATTAGATTTTACAAGGCTACGAGCGTCTCGCCATTGAAAAACAGATGCCCCTTCAGGCTGACCAATATAAGATAAAGGCGAAGCTTTTTCTTCACTTACTTTACTAAAGTAGTCGACTAGTTTTGTGCAAAAAATTACATCAAAATCGAAGACCGAGTTACCATGGATCGCATTTCTAAAAACTCCCTCGATCACATGCGACTTTAGTATTTCTGAAGGCCTTCCATCCCTCCATCCATTTAGCTCTGAGTGTGGGGGTTGCCACAGCAAGAATGCTCGGCCTTCTTTTGCATGATCTTCGTTCGTGGAAAGCTTGACTGTGTATGTACTGCCTACTTTGGGAAGAATTAAATCAAGCTCTATAAGCTCTTCAAAGCTTAGATCCCAGCATAACTTCGACCATTCCATCGTTTGCAGAAGCTCGATACTCACTATTGCTCCATGATGACTCATAACGTTGGAGGTAAGGGGCGCTCCGCCGGCCTGCCGGCGGAGCGCCCCTCTTGACCGAAAATTTAGAACACATGAGGCTTAGTTTATAAAGGTGATTACAGCCATATTGTTCTGTGCCGCGTCTTTATAAAACGACTGAAGCTCCTTGAAGTAGTCCGTGATGTAATCCGCCGCTTCTGGACCTTCATCCCAAATTGACGGATAGATTTCGGCCTCGCTCAGGGCGGGAATGTCGATTCTCTTCCGAAAATCATTCTCTTCAATCGCACAGATCGCTTCAGCAATTTGTTTAACGGACTCAGCTTGAGTGCCTAGCGCTGGCCCGTAACCAACATCCTCCTCACCTATTGGAGCTTCTCCGAATACAGCATTCGCAAGCGGTGGAGCACCACCGTATTGTTCTCCAGTAAGAACAAAATGGATTGCGTGCCACGCCTTATCTAGATCAACAACATTATCTGAATGCTTTTCATAAAGTGTTGAACCAATGTTCTCTGGTGTATCAAACAAAGCACTTAATTCTTCTTGGGGTACAGCAAGAAAATTACCGATCATCGACATAGGGGCTCCTGTGAATTCTAACGTTTGAGCTAAGGGGCTGCCGACCCAAGGGAGGGAACCTGCAAGCACAGCTTGCAGGCAGCCCCCTTGAGCGAGGGGTTAGGCATATTTAATAATCGACTGCATAGAGTCTTCCCAATCTTTCAGCCAAGCCATAGCTTTTGGATTTGCAAAAAAATCCTTAATCGACTCAGCGTAAGTCTCACCATCAGGAAGATTTCCGCTTTCAAAGAATGCTATCGCTTCTTCCACGCCCGGACCGACGAAGAACATGCGATCTAGCTCGCCAACATCCATGTTTAAGTAATCCGCTTGGCACAAAAGTGGCAAGTCATTCACCTGCCCCATTCGATAGATCAGAAATGCACATCGAAAAATACCTTCGTAGAGTGTGCCATCGTCTGTAGCACTTCCATCCCAGAGCGCATTTCGAAACTCGATCTCTTTTCGGAAGGCCTCTCTGATAACTTCAGAAAAAGGCAAAGCATCTCGCTCCAGAATAATCTTGTAGAGAGCTTGCCGTTCTTCCGGCTTAGCAATAAGGGCTTTTATCTCTAGGGTGAGCGTATTGCTATTTTGTTCGAAAACTTCGATGGCTTGCTGAGCGTTCATATGGTGCTATGCCTAACAGTATTTATAAGGACCGGCGGGTCCGTATATTAATTGATATTAAGGGCGCCGAAAAATCTTCACAACCCATTGAATTTCAATCACCTGTAATTTTCCGCGCAGTATATCAACAACAGAAAACCGGGTGCCATGCCATTCTTTATGCCTTCGTGACCGCCGCCATGACCACCTCCGCGAAGAATGGGGTGACGTGCGTTCGAACTAACTTCTGCCGAAGTTGGAAGGAATGTTGTGAAGTGCTATCTGACATGAAAGTCCGGAATGGATCATTAGCGGACGACCAAACCCAATGTGCTCAGGGTCCGCTTAGGCCGAGGATCAGTCATCGCAATCTGTCAGGTATATCTCCCTGCCGCACAAAGGGCTGATGTCACCCATCATTCGGTGGCCGAATACATAGAAAAAGCCCCCAAATTCTGGGGGCATTTTTCTTTTCGTTAACTGAGTCACCCGACAACGAAGATCAAACGTCAATATTCCGTGCAATCAGCGCATTCTGTTCAATGAAAGCCCGACGCGGCTCCACATTGTCGCCCATCAGCGTGGTGAAGATATCGTCCGCGGCCATCGCGTCTTCGATCTGCACTTTCATCAGGCGGCGCACGGTGGGGTCCATGGTGGTTTCCCATAGCTGCTCGGGGTTCATTTCGCCCAGACCTTTGTAGCGCTGCACGGTCATATTGCGGCGCACTTCGTTCAGCAGCCAATCCAGCGCTTCGCCGAACTCCGTTACCGATTTGCTGTGTTCGCCACGGCGCACTTGCGCGTCTTCGCCCAGCAGGCCATTCAGCATGTCGGCGGTGCGGCGCAGCTGCAGGTAGTCGCCCGAGTGCAGGAAGTCGTGGTCGAGGTATTGCACCGCGATATTGCCGTGCACGGTCTTCTTCAGGCGCAGGATCCAGGCGTCGTTCTTGTCGTCGTGGAAGGGCTCGAGGATGAAGGCCGGGTCGGCCATGGCACCCATCAGGCTCTGGGCCGAGGCGAGCGCATTGGCTTCGCTGCTCATGTCCAGGGCCGGCACCTTCAGCAGGGCGTATAGCACGGTCGGGTCGAGCAGGCGCTTTTCGCGTTCGATCACGGCCTTGGCCAGCAAGAACTGGCGCGCCATGGCATCGAGCGCATCGCCTTCAATGGCGGCAGCGCCTTCGCGTGGCACCAGCTGAGCGCCATTCAGGGCCAGCTTGAGCAGATACTGGTTCAGTTCCTGGTCGTCCTTCTGATACTGCTCGTTCTTGCCGTGCTTGACCTTGTACAGCGGCGGCTGGGCGATATACACATAGCCGCGCTCAACCAGCTCGGGCAGCTGGCGGTACAGGAAGGTGAGCAGCAGGGTACGGATGTGGGCACCGTCCACGTCCGCGTCAGTCATGATGATGATGCGGTGGTAGCGCAGCTTGGCCAGGTCGAAATCGTCCTTGCCGATGCCGCAACCGAGCGCGGTGATCAGGGTGGCGATCTGGTCGCTGGAGATCAGCTTGTCGAAGCGCGCGCGCTCCACGTTCAGCACCTTGCCGCGCAGCGGCAGGATGGCCTGGAACTTACGGTCGCGACCCTGCTTGGCCGAGCCGCCGGCCGAGTCACCCTCCACGATGTAGATTTCCGACAGGGCGGGGTCTTTTTCCTGGCAGTCGGCCAGTTTGCCGGGCAGGCCCAGGCCGTCCATCACGCCCTTGCGGCGGGTCAGTTCACGCGCGCGGCGGGCGGCATCGCGGGCACGGGCGGCTTCCACGATCTTGCCAACGATGGTCTTGGCGTCGAGCGGGTTTTCCTGCAGGAAGTCGTTCAGCGCCTGGCTGATCACTTCGTTGACCACCGGGCCGATTTCGCTGGAAACCAGCTTGTCCTTGGTCTGACTGCTGAACTTCGGGTCGGGCAGCTTGACGCTCAACACGCAGGTCAGGCCTTCGCGCATATCGTCGCCGGCGGTTTCGATCTTGGCCTTCTTGGCCAGTTCGCTCTTTTCGATATAGCCATTCAGCGTACGGGTCATCACCTGGCGCAGGGCGGTCAGGTGGCTGCCCCCGTCGCGCTGCGGAATGTTATTGGTGAAGCACTGCACCGATTCCTGGTAGGAATCGTTCCACTGCATGGCTACTTCCACACTCATGCCGTCCTTTTCGCCCAGGGTGTAGAACACCTTGGGGTGCAGGGCGGTCTTGTTGCGGTTCATGTATTCGACGAAGCCCTTCACGCCGCCCGAGTAGCTGAAGTTCTCTTCCTTGCCGCTACGGCGGTCGATCAGCACGATGGCCACGCCGTTGTTCAGGAAGCTCAGTTCACGGATGCGCTTGGCCAGGATGTCGAAGTGGAATTCGACCAGGCCGAAGGTTTCGGTGGAGGCGAGGAAGTGCACCTCGGTGCCGCGGTGTTCGGTATTGCCCACCACTTTCAGCGGCTCGACGCGCTCGCCGCGGCGGAATTCCATGCTGTGCACCTTGCCATCGCGACGGATGGTCAGGCGCAGCCAGTCACTCAGTGCGTTCACCACCGACACGCCCACGCCGTGCAAGCCGCCCGATACCTTGTAGCTGTTCTGGTCGAACTTGCCGCCGGCGTGCAGCTCGGTCATGACGATTTCGGCCGCCGAGCGCTTGAATTCGTCTTCTTCCTTGATGGCGGTGGGGATGCCGCGACCGTTGTCTTCCACCGAGATGGAGTTGTCGGGGTGGATGATGACCTTGATGTCGTTGCAGTGGCCGGCCAGCGCTTCGTCAATCGCGTTGTCCAGCACTTCGAACACCATATGGTGCAGACCGGTACCGTCCTGCGTATCGCCGATATACATGCCGGGGCGCTTACGCACGGCCTCCAGGCCCTTCAACATCTTGATACTGTCCGCGCCGTATTCCTGATCGCTCATCACTTATCCACCTGGTGCTATCGGGTTTCCATCGCCAGGCTTTGCCAGCCGGCAACGATGTTTTCCCTGTACTGATAAAAACGCTAAAGCCGGCCAAACAGGCCGGCTTGCATGGCCTTTGGCGCCTTAAATGCGCATCGGCATCACAACGTATTTGAAGTTCGGTTCTTCCGGCACGGTGACCAGGGTGCTGCTGGTAGCGTGGTCGCCAAAGGCAAACACCAGCGCTTCGTGGTCCAGATTGGTCAGCACGTCGAGCAGGTAGCCGATATTGAAGCCGACATCGAGCGGATCACCCTGGTAGGCAATCTCCAGTTCTTCGGTCGCTTCTTCCTGCTCGCTGTTGTTACAGATGATCTTCAGCATGCCGTCGCTGAGTACGAGGCGCACGCCGCGGAACTTCTCGTTGGACAGAATGGCGGCGCGCTGCAGCGAGGCGAGCAGCTGGGCGCGGTTCAGCGGCACCAGCTTGTCGTTGCCGGTGGGCACCACACGGTTGTAATCGGGGAATTTGCCATCCACCACCTTGGAGTGGATGACGATATTGCCGAAGGCGAACTTGACCTGGTTCTGGGCGATTTCGATGGTCACTTCGTCATCGATATCGGCCAAGAGCTTGTACAGCTCGACGATGGTCTTGCGCGGCAGGATCACTTCATTGCGTTCGACGCTGGTCTCGATCTGGCTGCCCACATAGGCCAGGCGGTGGCCATCGGTGGCGATCAGCTTCAGCTCATTGCCATCGGTAACCATAAAGAGGCCGTTCAGGTAGTAGCGGATGTCCTGATGGGCCATCGCGTACTGCACGCGGCTGATCAGGTTCTTCAGCTGGCTTTGCGGCAGCTTGATCACGCTCTTCACATTGGTGTCGATGGCGAGCTTGGGGAAATCGGCGGCGGGCAGGGTCTGCAGATTGAAGCGGCTCTTACCGGCTTTCACGGTCAGACGGCTATCGTCCTGATCCAGCGTCACGGTTGCGCCATCGGGAATCGCGCGCAGGATGTCCTGGAACTTCTTGGCCGAGATGGTCAGCTGGAAGTCGCCACCGTCCGCATGCGGATGATCGGTGGTGATCTGGATTTCCAGGTCGGTGGCCAGGAAGGTCAGCTGACCGTTCTGCTTGGCGATCAGCACATTCGACAGGATGGGCAGGGTATGTCGACGTTCGACGATACCGGTCACCATGGTCAGCGGCTTGAGGAGCGAATCGCGATCTGCTTGTATCAGCAACATAAGTAAGTAGTTCCTGAAGATAGATAAATAGAAGCCGGTGTTGTCTGTGGAAAAGCGGATTACCCGATTTCCTTCAAAGCCTTGCCGCCCAATTTCCCTGTGGGTAACGCTGGCCGGGGGCTGTGGGCGGTTTGTGCTGCATTTTTCCCGCCACCCTGGCCGTGCGACTTACGCACATTTTCTACTGCTTTCGTCCCGCACTTGCTAGTTACGCAAAATCTGCGCGAGAACGTTGTAATCGTGGTTCATGTTTGCATCGCTCTGCCGCAGCGCGGCGATGGTCTTGCAGGCATGCAGCACGGTGGTGTGATCGCGCCCGCCAAACGCTTCGCCAATGGCCGGCAGGCTCATCTGGGTCAGGTCCTTGGCCAGGGCCATGGCAATCTGGCGCGGCCGGGCGATATCGCGCGTGCGCTTTTTCGAGTGCATGTCGGCGATCTTGATCTTGTAGAAGTCGGCCACCGTCTTCTGGATGTTTTCCACCGAGATCAGCTTATTGCCCGAGGCAAGGATGTCCTTCAGCGCCTCCTTGGCCACCTCAAGCGTGATCTGCTCGCCGGTGAAGCGCGAATAGGCGAGCACGCGCTTCAAGGCGCCTTCCAGCTCGCGCACGTTCGAACGGATATGCTTGGCAATGAAGAAGGACACGCTCGAGTCGAGCTTGAAGCCATCCGACTCGGCCTTCTTGTGCAGAATCGCCACGCGCATTTCCAGCTCGGGCGGCTCGATCGCCACGGTGAGGCCCCAGCCAAAGCGCGAGATCAGCCGGTCTTCAATGCCCTCGATCTCCTTCGGATAGCGGTCCGAGGTGATGATGACCTGCTTGTGGCCCTCGATCAGCGCATTGAAGGCATAGAAGAACTCTTCCTGGGTGCGGTTCTTGCCCGAGAAGAACTGGATATCGTCGATCAGCAACAGGTCGAGCGAGTGGTAGTAGCGCTTGAACTCGTCGAAGGCCTTGTGCTGGTAGGCGCGCACCACATCGGCCACATAGCGTTCCGCATGAATGTAGCGGATCTTCGCCTGCGGGTTGTGCTGGTGCATGTAGTTGCCGATGGCCTGGATCAAGTGCGTCTTACCGAGGCCCACGCCGCCATACACGAACAGCGGGTTGTAAGCGGTGCCGGGGTTCTCGGCAATCTGGATTGCCGCGGCGCGCGCCAGCTGGTTGGCCTTACCGGTCACGAGCGTGTCGAAGGTGAAGGACGGATTGAGCCGGGTGGTTTCGTTGGCCGGGGCAATCTGGCGGGCTGGCGCCGGCTTGGCGGCTGGTTGCGCTTCGGCATCGGGCGCGCCGGCTGTGGTGGCACCCGGCGTTGCGGCGCGGATGCTGGCTGGCGGCGTGCGCGGCTTTTCGCTCACGCGCAGCTCGATGGTGAACGGTTCGCCGAAGAACTCGGCCGCGTATTTCTCGATGCGGCCGAGGAAACGGTCGCGCACGAACTGCAGGGAAAATTGATTCGGGGCGTACAGGGCCAGAGCGTCGTTCTCAACCGAGAAGGACAGCGGCTTGATCCAGGTGTTGAACTGTTGCGCGGACAATTCGTCTGCGAACCGGGCAAGGCAGTCCGGCCAAAACTGTTCGACGGGTGACATCATTTATTGGAATCTTGCGGCGCGGCCGGTGTTGTGCGAACGGCGTGTTATCGCGGCTGACCCCTGGTCGGGTGCGCGGCCGGTGCGTGTGAGCAGTAGCGTGTGAAAGCCAGCTGCTACATTAATCGACCGCGTATTTTAGTCACTTTCCCCAGGCTTATCCACAGGCTAGTCAAAATAAGGGCATTGACAGATATAGGTTTTTTCCGTTTAATTGCGCGTTTCTTCACAAGACACGCCTTAGGGGCATTGCCATGAAACGCACTTATCAACCTTCCGTCATTCGTCGCAAGCGTACCCACGGCTTCCTGGTTCGCAGCCGTACCCGTGGTGGTCGCGCCGTACTGGCAGCACGCCGCGCCAAGGGCCGTCACAGCCTGTCGGTCTGAGCCAGCGCTTGCAGTACCGCTTCACCAGGCAGCAACGCCTGTTAAAAACGGATGAATTTTCATCCGTTTTTAGTTTGCGCCGTACCCAGGCAAATGCGTTCTTTCAGGTCTGGGTCCAGCCCAACCAGCTAGGCCGAGCCCGTCTGGGTCTGGTGGTGGGCAAGAAGGTCGAGCGACGCGCAGTCGGGCGCAATTTCATCAAGCGCACGGTACGCGATCTGTTTCGCCACGAGGCCGCGCGCTTGCAGGGCTTGGATCTGGTGGTTCGCGCCAAGCGAACTTTCCATCGCAGTGAGGCTCAGAGTGCGCGCAGCGCTTTGCTGAAACTGTTGGCCCGCTTTGCCACATGTCCCGCCTCCTGATTGCACTGATCCAGATCTACCGCTACACGCTCAGCCCGTATCTGGGCCGTAACTGCCGCTTTACGCCCACCTGCTCCGAGTACGGAATACAAGCGCTGCGCCGTCATGGCGCGGTGCGCGGCGGATGGCTTACAATCCGCCGGCTTTGCCGCTGCCACCCTTGGGGTGGCCACGGGCACGATCCAGTGCCTTGATCCCAGACGAGATTTCCCGCGCATGGATACCAAACGCCTAGTTGTTTTCGTTGTGCTGTCTTTCGCCATTCTGTTTGGCTGGCAGCACTGGTTCGCACCCAAGCCGGTGCCCGCGATTTCCCAGCCGCAAGAGCAGGCTGCCGCCACCCCGGCCGGCGCTGCGGGTGCGGCTGCACCGGTCAGCGTGGCCGAGGCACCGGGCAAGCTGCAGAACGGCGGCCGCGTGCGAGTGAAGACCGATTTGTTCGATGCTGAAATCGACACCATGGGTGGCGATCTGCGCAAGCTGACCCTGAGCCAGCATGGCCAGCATGAAGATGCCAAGACGCCCTTCGTGTTGTTCCAGGAAGGCCCAGAGCATATCTATGTGGCGCAGACCGGGCTGATCAAATCCGATATGCCCAATCTGCCTACCCACCGCACGCTGTTCACCACCAAGGACAGCCTGATGGTCATGCAGCCCGACTTCAACGAGCTGAGCCTGCGCCTGGAAGCGCCCGAGGTGGACGGCGTGAAGGTGGCGAAGATTTACACCTTCAAGCGCGGCAGCTACCAGATTGATGTGCGTCACGAGATTACCAATAGCCGTGCCCAGCCGCTGGATGTGGAGGCCTATTTCCGCCTGATGCGTGATGGCAAGGACCCGAAGGGCAGCGGTGGCTACCTGGGTGCCGCCACCTTCACCGGTCCGGCCGTGTACACCGAAGCCGGCAAGTTCCAGAAGGTGGCCTTCTCGGATATCGACAAGGACAAGGCCGAGTACGTGAAGAGTGGCAAGGATGGCTGGATTGCCATGCTGCAGCACTACTTCGCCAGTGCCTGGCTGCTGTCGCCGAATGGCTCGGCCAATCTGTGCGCCAAGCAGGACTGCCGCTTCGTGGTGGAACGCGTCGGTGATCTGTACTCGGCCGGCGCCATCGTCAAGGTGCCGACCATCGCTGCTGGTGCCACTGGCGTGATCAATGTGCCGTTGTATGCCGGGCCGCAGGAAACCCGCGCGCTGGAAGCTGCTGCACCAGGCCTGGATCTGGTCAAGGACTACGGCATGTTCACCGTGCTGGCCAAGCCGATGTTCTGGGTGCTGGACAAGATTCACGGCATGGTCGGCAACTGGGGCTGGGCGATTGTCATCTTCACCATCCTGATCAAGCTGGCCTTCTTCCCGCTGTCCGCCGCGTCCTATCGCTCGATGGCCAAGATGAAGAAGCTGGCCCCGCGCATGCAGAAGATGAAGGAACAGTACGGCGACGACCGCATGAAGTTCCAGCAGGCCGTAATGGAAATGTACAAGCAGGAAAAGGCCAACCCGATTGCGGGCTGTCTGCCGGTGCTGGTGCAGATTCCGGTCTTCATGGGCCTTTACTGGATGCTGCTGGCCGCGGTGGAACTGCGCCAGGCACCGTGGACGCTGTGGATCCATGATCTGTCGGTGGCCGACCCCTACTATGTGCTGCCCATCCTGATGGCTGCCTCGATGTATGTGCAGGCGCTGCTCAACCCGCCGGCCGCCGACCCGCTGCAGGACAAGATGATGAAGATCATGCCGCTGGTGTTCTCGGTCATGTTCATCTTCTTCCCTGCCGGTCTCGTGCTGTACTGGGTGGTGAACAATCTGTTCTCCATCGGTCAGCAGTGGTACATCACCCGCATGATCGAAAACGAAGGCAAGGGCAAGTAAGCGCCCTGTCTGTGGAGAAAGGCCCGGCAATGCCGGGCTTTTTTCTTGTATGGTGAAGCCTGTTTGCCCCCGATTCCTCTCGCTCGATTCCGCCATGACCCAGCCTGCTCGCCCCGCCACCATCGCCGCCATTGCCACCGCTCCCGGCCGAGGTGGGGTAGGGGTGGTGCGCATCTCGGGCAGTGGCCTGGCCGACTTTGCCCAGAGTCTGGTCGGCAAGCCGCTCAAGCCGCGCCATGCGCACTACGCCGATTTCCGCAGCCAGGATGGCGAGCTGATCGATCAGGGCCTGGCGCTGTTCTTCCCCGCACCACATTCGTTCACCGGCGAGGATGTGCTCGAGCTGCAGGGCCATGGTGGCCCGGTGGTGATGCAGATGCTGCTGCGCCGCTGCCTGGAGCTGGGCGCGCGCCTGGCCGAGCCGGGCGAGTTCACCCGGCGTGCCTTCCTGAACGACAAGCTCGACTTGGCCCAGGCCGAGAGCGTGGCCGACCTGATCGATGCCGGCTCGGAGGCGGCAGCCCGTTCGGCGCTACGCTCGCTGGCTGGCGCTTTCTCGACCGAGATCCACACCCTGGTCGAGCAGCTGATCAATCTGCGCATGCTGGTGGAAGCCACGCTGGACTTCCCCGAGGAGGACATCGACTTCCTGGAAGCGGCCGATGCGCGTGGCAAGCTGGCGGGCATCCATGCTCAGCTCAAACGTGTCAGCCGTACGGCACGCCAGGGCGCACTGCTACGCGAGGGCATGCATGTGGTGCTGATCGGCCAGCCGAATGTGGGCAAGTCCAGCCTGATGAATGCGCTGGCCGGCGAGGATGTGGCCATCGTCACCGAGATTGCCGGCACCACGCGCGACACGGTGCGCGAGCTGATCCAGCTCGACGGTGTGCCCATGCACATCATCGACACGGCTGGCCTGCGCGAGACCGAGGACAGGGTCGAGCAGATCGGCATCGAGCGCACCTGGGCCGCGGTAGGCAAGGCCGATCTGGCGCTCTTGCTGATCGACAGCCGCGAGGGCATTACCGCGCATGACCAGGCGATTCTGGCGCGCCTGCCCGAGAAACTGCCGCGCGTGCATGTGTTCAACAAGGTCGATCTGACCGGCGAAGCGGTCGGGCATGGCGAGGAAGACGGCCATGCCGTGCTACGCCTGTCGGCCAAGGCCGGCCTGGGCCTGGATGAGCTCAAGCGTACGCTCCTGCAGATGGTCGGTTGGGGCGGCTCGGACGCCGGCGTATTCCTGGCGCGCGAGCGTCATCTGGATGCGATCCGCCGCGCCAGCGGCCATCTGCACACAGCCGCCCAGGTCTGGCAGCAGGTGGAATTGTTCGCCGAGGAGCTGCGCCTGGCGCAGCACGATCTGAGCAGCATTACCGGCGAATTTACCGCCGACGACCTGCTGGGCGAGATTTTCAGCCGTTTTTGTATCGGCAAATAGCCACAAGCGTTGCGAGAAGCTATAAAGCGCGCGGGGCTGGCTTCCCATGGCACCAAAAGCGTGCTTGAATAGCGTTACCGTTCAAACGCTTGTTTGAATTCGACCGACGGTCGATTGCACAAGTATTCCGGCCTGGCCACCCGCCAGGCCTTCTTCACCTCGCCGCCATCCGCGGCGATATGCCGAACCCCCAAGGGGTTCTCCACCCGCTGCACTGGCGGGTGGTGCATGCCGTATCAAAACCTAAGACTCGACGGGCGCGACCATGATCGCTGCCCGCGCTGTTGGTGCCCAAGCATGGTTTCGATTCCCGCGATGGCGGGCTTCGTTTCCAAATCCAAGCTGCCGCCTGCGCCGGCTTGGATTTGGAAATGAAACAAGGCGAGGTGTTTGACATGAAGATTGCCATCCCCAGGGAGTCGGCAACGCGGGAAACCCGCGTGGCCGCCACGCCCGAGACGGTAAAGAAATACATAGCGATGGGCCACGCGGTCACCGTGCAAAGCGGTGCCGGGCTGGCTTCGGCGATTCCGGATGCGGCCTTTGCCGAGGCCGGTGCCAGCTTGGCGGCTGACTACGCAGCTACGGTGGCGGATGCCGACATCGTGTTCAAGGTGCGTGCGCCGGCGGCCGAGGAAGTGGCGGCGCTGAAGTCCGGCGCGGCCTTGATCGCCCTGGTCGACCCGCATCGCAACCCGCTGTTGGCCGACTATGCGGCCAAGCAGCTGGATGTGTTTGCCATGGAGCTGGTGCCGCGCACCACGCGCGCCCAGGCCATGGATGTGTTGTCCTCGCAGGCCAATATCGCCGGCTACAAGGCGGTGTTGCTGGCCACCGAGTTCTACCCGCGTTTCTTCCCGATGATGATGACCGCCGCCGGTACGGTGAAGCCCGCACGCGTGCTGATTCTGGGCGCTGGCGTGGCCGGTCTGCAGGCGATTGCCACCGCCAAGCGCCTCGGTGCCGTGGTCGAGGCCTTCGATGTGCGCCCGGCCGCCAAGGAACAGGTCGAATCGCTGGGCGGCAAGTTCGTGGAAGTGCCGCTGAACGAGGAAGAGAAGAAGCAGGCCGAGACCGCAGGCGGCTATGCGCGCGAGATGTCGGACGACTACAAGGCGCGCCAGGCTGCGCTGGTCGATAAGCATGCGCGCAATGCCGATATCGTGATCACCACCGCGCTGATTCCGGGCCGCCCGGCCCCGGTGCTGATCAAGCCGGAAACCGTGGCCGGCATGAAAGCGGGTGCGGTGCTGGTCGATCTGGCGGTGGAAAACGGCGGCAACTGCCCGCTGTCCCGGCTGAACGAGGTGGTGACCACCGAAAACGGCGTCAAGCTGGTTGGCTATGCCAATCTGCCTGGCCTGGTGGCGGCGGATGCCTCGGCGCTGTATGCGCGCAATCTGCTCAACTTCGCCGGCCTGATCCTGGACAAGGAAAAGGGCTATGTCGTGAACCGCGAGGACGACATCGTGGCAGCCAGCCTGATCACTCACGCCGGCCAGGTTCTGTTCGGCAAACAGGCTTGAATCTGCGCGGGCTACAGGCCCGGCCTATCGCATAGATGCATTCAGGGAGATACCCATGAGTACCACCGCCAACGTTGCGCACGCCGCAACCGAGACTGCCAGCGCAGTCGCTACCAGCCTGCCCGTGGAGCAGCTGGTGCAAACCCCCTTCGTGGCCACCTTCACCATCTTCGTGCTGGCCATCTTCATCGGCTACCACGTGGTGTGGAGCGTGACCCCGGCCCTGCATACGCCCTTGATGGCGGTCACCAATGCGCTTTCCAGCATCATCATCGTCGGCGCCGTGCTGCAGACGGTCGATATCGGCGGGCAGACCATCACGCTGACCTCGGTGCTGGGCGCCGTGGCGGTGTTTCTGGCCAGCGTGAACATCTTCGGCGGCTTCGCGGTGACCTCGCGCATGCTCGAGATGTTCAAGAAGAAGAAAAAGTGAGGGAGCAGCAATGAATCTGATCGCTCAACACGCGGACTGGATCTATCTGGTCGCCGCGGTACTGTTCATCCTGACCCTGAAGGGCCTGTCGAGCCCAACCGGTGCGATTGCCGGCAACCGCTATGGCATGGTCGGCATGGCGCTGGCCGTGCTGGTGACGCTAGTCATCGCCCCCAGCCCCAACTTCGCACTGATCGGCCTGGCCATGCTGGCCGGTGCCGTGATCGGCGTGTATCGCGCCAAGACGGTGCCGATGACCCAGATGCCGGAAACCGTGGCGCTCATGCACTCGCTGGTGGGCCTGGCCGCGGTGCTGATCGCGCTGGCTGCCGTGCATAACGGCGACCAGCAGCACAGCACCGTGCAGCGCATCGAGCTGTTCATCGGTTGCTTTATCGGCGGCATCACCTTCACCGCCTCGGTGGTGGCCTGGGGCAAGCTCAGCGCCAAGCTGGCTGCCAAGCCGCTCAAGGGCGGCTGGGTGAAGCCGATGCAGATCGCGCTGGCGCTCGGCATGTTCGGCTTCGGTGCGCACTACTTCGTCACCGAATCGCTGAGCTCGTTCTGGATCATGACCGGCCTGTCCATCGTGCTCGGCTACTTCCTGATCGCCCCGATTGGCGGCGGCGATATGCCGGTGGTGGTGTCGATGCTGAACAGCTACTCGGGCTGGGCCGCGGCCGGTATCGGCTTCACCCTGGGCAACTCGGTGCTGATCATCGCCGGCTCGCTGGTCGGCTCTTCCGGTGCCATCCTCAGCTACATCATGTGCAAGGCCATGAACCGCTCGCTCTTGAATGTGATCTTCGGCGGCGGTATGGGTGGGGACGATGCAGCAGCCGGTGCGGCTGGTGAGGCTGTGCAGCGCCCGTACAAGTCCGGCTCGGCTGATGACGCGGCCTTCATGATGGGCAATGCCGACTCGGTGGTGATCGTGCCTGGCTATGGTCTGGCCGTGTCGCGCGCCCAGCATGCGCTGCAGGAATTCGCCAATGCGCTGACCGCCAAGGGTGTGACCGTGCGCTATGCGATCCACCCGGTCGCCGGCCGCATGCCCGGCCATATGAATGTGCTGCTGGCTGAGGCGGAAGTGCCTTACGAGCAGGTACAGGAGATGGAGGAGATCAATTCCGACTTCGGCAACACCGATGTGGTGTTGGTGATTGGCGCCAACGACGTGGTCAACCCGGCCGCCCAGCGTGACAAGCAAAGCCCGATCTACGGCATGCCGATTCTGGAAGCGCACAAGGCGCGTACCGTGATCGTGGTCAAGCGTTCGATGAGTGCCGGCTACGCGGGTCTCGACAATGATCTGTTCTATATGGACAAGACCATGATGGTGTTTGGTGATGCCAAGAAAGTGGTCGAGGACATGATCAAGGGCGTGGGCCACTGATCCATCGACCCTGTATGGAAAAGCCGCCTGCGGGCGGCTTTTTTTTGGCCGGGCTTTGCGCAGGCTGCCAGATCGTGATTGCCATGGTTTCACATGAAACCTGGCCCTGCCCGGGGCGGCTTGCTACCATGCGCGCGCCGCCCGCCTGGGCGGTGCGTCTTCAGGGCGGGGTGAAACTCCCCACCGGCGGTAGGGTGCCATCTGGCACCGAGCCCGCGAGCGCTTGCCCCGTGCAAGGTCAGCAGATCCGGTTCAAGGCCGGAGCCGACGGTCATAGTCCGGATGAGAGAAGACGAGATGTCTGGCGCCACCGCCCCCAGCGGCTGGCGCTGCATCCCTATGGCCGCCTTGCCCGCATGGGCAGGGTGTGCTGCGCCCTGAACGCTTCTTTGCCATCCATCCGACAAGGAGCGTTTGCATGAAATCGTTTCAACACTACTTTGCCAGTACCACGGCACACAGCCGTATCGAAGCCAGCCTGGAAGCCTTGCGCCAAGGGCGTGGCATGATCCTGCTCGACGATGCCGAGCGCGAGGACGAAGCCGATCTGATCTTCGCTGCGGCGCGCATCGACACGGCCGGCATGGCCAGGCTGATCCGCGACTGCAGCGGTATCGTCTGCCTATGCCTGCCGGGCCAGGCGATTGACGCCCTCGGCCTTCCGGCCATGGTCAGCCATAACCAGAGCCGGCATGGCACGGCTTTCACCGTCTCGATCGAGGCCCGCAGTGGGGTCAGCACCGGGGTCTCGGCTCAGGACAGACTGACCACGGTGCGCGCTGCACTCAGCGGCCAGCCGGATGCCATCGTCAGCCCCGGCCATGTATTTCCGCTGCGCGCCCAGGACGGCGGTGTGCTGGCGCGGCGCGGACATACCGAGGGCAGCGTTGACCTGGCGCGTCTGGCTGGCTTGCCGGCGGCAGGCCTGCTGTGCGAGCTGACCAATCCGGATGGCAGCATGATGCGTGGCGAGGCGCTGATCGCCTATGCCACGCTGCATGCGCTGCCGCTGGCCAGCATCGAGGACCTGGTGCAGTGGCGCCAGCAGCATGAAGTCCAGCGCGAACAGGCAGTGCCAGCCTGATTGCGCCAGCAGAAACGGGGCCTGCGGGCCCCGTTTTTGCGGCTAGTTGCCCTGGGCTGAGGTACTTGGCGTTGGCGGCAGGATGCAGGCCAGCATGGCCGTTTCGAAGCCATGCCAGTCCGGCACGTCCCCGCTCACGATCAGCTCGGCGCGCGAATCGCGCCGCCAGGCAATCTCCACTGCGCTGGCCTCATTCCCTACCCAGTTGAACAACAGCCAGCCATGGTCGGTATGAAACACGCCCTTGGCACGCTGTACCGGCAATAGGCCCAGGGTGCTGTGCGCATGCAGGCGCTGGAATAGCTCGGCCAGCTGCTGGGCAGAAAAGCGCACTTCCGGTGCCCAGACCCAACCGCGGCTGGCCTGGCCGGGTTCTGTGTGGTCTTTCACCACCCAGCCTTCGCCTGCTACATCGCCAGGCGACATCTGGCTGCGCTCGCTGGCGGAGGATGCCTGGCGCGTTGAGCGGGCCCTGTGGCGCAGCTCGCTAGCCGGCGTCTGCGGCGCCGGTATCTCGCCCCGCAAATCCAACAGCCCCAGCTCGAACTCCCCCTGGCTGGTGGTCTGCACGGCCAGCTTGGGCGGGTACATGCCGCGCGCCATGGCCATGAAGTGGTCGACCTCGGCCGCATCGGCGCGGTCGCATTTATTCGCGATCAGCACATCGGCTAGGGTGATCTGCTCGCGCCAGATTTCGTGGCTGGTGTAGCGCGTATCGTTGAGCTGGCGCGGGTCGACGAGGGTGATGGTGGCGCGCACATCGAGTGCGGCGGCCAGATAGGGGTCGCGCAGCACATCGATGATGCCGGACGGGTGGCCGAGACCCGAGGGTTCGATGATCAGCCGGTCGGGGCGGCGCTCGCGCAAGAGCTTGGTCAGGCTCACGCGCAGCATGGGGCTGGTGGTGCAGCAGATGCAGCCACCGGGCACTTCGACCACATTGAGCTGCGCGCTGGCGCTGCTGATGGCGGCACCATCGATGCCGACCTCGCCGAACTCATTGACCAGCACGGCCCAGTATTGCTCGGCGGGCTTATTGGCCAGGAGGCGGCGGATGGCGGTGGTCTTGCCCACGCCAAGGAAGCCGGTGATCAGGTTCACCGGGACTTTTTGCTTATTCATGTGTCCAGCCAGTCCAGTATCGGCTGCCATTGTTCCAGATCGCGCGCCACGCGGGGCTTGGGCAGGTCGAACAGGCCAAGTCCGCGCGGCAGGGTCTGCAGATAGTACTGGGTGTCGCGCAGGCAGCTGAGCACCGGCAGCTCGAATTCGGCCAGGAAGTCGACCAGCTGCTGGCTGGCGCGCGTATGGGCCTTCACGCGCACGCCGACCACGCCGACCTGCACCTTGCCTTTGCGCACCTGCTTTTCCTCGGCCAGGCGCGCGAAGAAATCGCGGCTGGCCCACATATCGAAGCTGGAGGGCTGCACCGGCACCAGGATATGGTCAGACAGCTTGAGTGCGGCTTCCAGCTTCTTGCCGCGCAAGCCGGCCGGCGTGTCCAGAATCGCCAGCTCGCTGCCCTTGGGCGGCTTGGCGAGGCCCTCGTCCTCGCTGGCATCCCAGTGGTGTATGCGGGGAAAGCTGGCCGAGCGTAGGCTCAGCCAGTAGGCGGCCGATTGTTGGCGGTCAATGTCGCCGAGTACTACGGCACGGCCCTGCCAGGCGAAATGGCTGGCCAGATTGGTGGCCAGCGTGGACTTGCCCGCCCCGCCCTTGGGGTTGGCGATCAGAATGGTTTGCATGGGCGACCCTTGCAGGAAGGCATCCGGGTCGCCGACGGGCGACCCAGGCTAGTCGCGCATCCTATCAGGGCCGTTCCAGAATCGCCGCAATCCCCATCCCGCCGGCCGTGCACACCGAGATCAGTCCGCGTCCGCTGCCGCGTTGCGCCAGCAGCTTGGCCAGGGTGGCGACGATGCGGGTGCCGGTGGCGGCAAACGGGTGACCGACGGCCAACGAGCTGCCCACCACATTGAGTTTGGTCGGGTCGATGGCACCGAGCGGCGCATCCAGGCCGAGCCGATCACGGCAATAATCAGCCGACTCCCAGGCGCGCAAGGTGCACAGAACCTGGGCGGCGAAGGCTTCGTGAATCTCGTAGAAATCGAAGTCCTGCAGGGTGAGATTGGCGTCTTTCAGCAAACGCGCCACTGCCACAGTCGGCGCCATCAGCAGGCCTTCACCGGCCACGAAATCCACCGAGGCGGTCTTGGCATAGGTCAGGTAGGCGAGCACCGGCAGGCCGCGTTCGCGCGCCCAGTCTTCACTGGCCAGCAGCACGGCCGAAGCGCCATCGGTGAGCGGGGTGCTATTGCCGGCGGTCAGCGTGCCTTGGCCCGATTCGCGGTCGAAGGCGGGCTTGAGGGTAGCCAGCTTCTCCAGCGTGCTGTCGGCGCGCAGATGGTTGTCGCGCGTCACGCCGGCAAACGGCACCAGCAGGTCGTCGAAGAAACCATCGGCATAGGCGGCGGCGGCTTTTTTATGGCTTTCGTAGGCGAGCTGGTCCTGCTCGGCCCGGCCGATCTGCCACTGCTTGGCCATGATTTCGCAATGCTGGCCCATCGACATCTTGGTGCGTGGTTCGCCGGCATTGGGCGAGGCGGGCTTCAGTTCGCGCAGGCGAAAACCCTTGAAGGCGGCCAGACGCTCACCCAGGCTCTTGGCATTCGCCAGCTTGATCAGGCGCTTGGCAAAGTGGCTGCCGAAGACGATGGGCGCGTCCGAGGTAGTGTCGGAGCCGGCGGCAATCGCGCTGTCGATCTGGCCGGTGGCGATCTTGCCACCCAGCTGGGCTAGCGCCTGCAGGCTGGTGCCGCAGGCCATCTGCACCGTGTAGGCGCTAGTTAGGGGCGAGAGCTTGCTGGACAACACGGCCTCGCGCGCCAGATTCCAGTCCTTGGAATGCGAGATCACCGCGCCGGCGCCGACTTCGCCGATCTCCACCCCGGCCAGGCCGAACTTGTCCGCCAGGCCGTTCAGTGCCGCGGTCAGCATGCTCAGATTGCTCTCATCCTGGTACAGGGTATTGGAGCGGCAGAAGGGAATACGGCTGCCGCCGATGATGGCAACGCGGCGCAGGGTGGTGGGGGACATGGCGCAGATCTCGGACAGAAAAACGCCAGTGTAGCGTGTCGAGCAACTGCTTGGTAACGCGTGCGGCGCAGCCACAGACCAGGCGGGCGGCTTGGCTCAGCCATGCAGCCGAGATGGGGCGCGTCGAGGTTATGGCTGGCCCGCACTGTCTGTGCTGGTGGTCGCAGCCGGCGTCAGTACGGTGAGGATCTCCTCACGGCAAACCACCAGAATTTCGTCGGCCAGCGCTGAATCGTCCGGGCAAGCGCGTGACAGGACGATGGCGCCGACCGCGTGGGCGAGTAGATTGAGTGACTTGGCGCGTGCCTGCCTTGCATCCGCGCTGTCCGCTGCGGCGCCGTCGCGGTTCAAGGCCGCCAGCAAGTTCTCGATGCCGGCCGCAAATTCGGCGCGAACTGCCACCGGCTGGCGTGCGGCATCCCCGCCCAGTGCCGCCATCGTGCAGCCGATTGCGCGGGCGTCGCGGTGCTGGCGCGAGAGATAGGCGCGCACAAAATCCACCCGGTTCATGTCGGTCGTCAGCGCCGTAGTCTGCGCGATGCCGCAGGCGGCGGACTCCGCCATCAGGTCGGCCTTGGAACCAAAGTGCTTGTAAAAGCCGCCGTGGGTGAAGCCGGCAGCCGCCATCAGGTCGGCGACGCCGACGCCGTCATAGCCGCGCTCGCGGAACAGTGAAGACGCGGTTGCAACGATATGCGCGCGGTTCGCCTGTGCTTGTGCCTTGCTGACCTTCATCGTGTGACACCTGTTTGCTCGCTTTGCCAGAAGCAAACACTATACATTGATGTCAATCAACATCAAAAAGATTGACGTGATTGATTATGATCATCATCATTGAGGCGACTTAGTTGAAAGGGCCTTGATACCTAACCCAGACACTTCCTCCTGCAGGCCATTCAGTGCCTGGTCGAGTGAAGCGCTGTGCGTGCGGGCAAGCCAGCCTTTGACCTTTATGCATGAGCCGCAGGGCCATGCACTCAAGAGACCGAATACCGCTATGAGCGCTTACCAGCCAGATTCCCCGCCGCCCACGTCCTATGCCCATGCGCCGACCCAAATCATCCAGGCCGCCGGTACCCACTTTGCCTATCGCGAGCTGGGCCCGCAGGGCGGCACGCCGCTGTTATTGCTTAACCACTGGGGGGCCGTACTCGACAACTTCGACCCACGCATCGTGGATGGTCTGGCAAGCAAGCAGCGTGTGATTGCCGTCGACTACCGTGGGATAGGCTTGTCCGGCGGTGTCGCGCCCCGCAGTGTGGACGAGATGGCGCGCGATACCATCGCGCTCATCCAGGCGCAGGGTGTTGCGCAGGTCGATCTGCTCGGTTTCTCGCTTGGTGGCTTCGTGGCCCAGGACGTGGTGCTGAAAGCGCCCGAACTCGTGCGCAAGCTCATCCTCACCGGTACCGGCCCCGCCGGCGGCCAGGGCATCGATCGTGTTGGGGCCATATCCTGGCCACTGATGCTGAAGGGCCTGCTGACGCTGTGCGACCCCAAGACCTATCTGTTTTTCACCGCTACGACTGAGGGTCGGCAAGCCGCGCGTGCCTTTCTGCAGCGCTTGAAAGAGCGCAAGACCGGTCGCGACAAGGGCCCCACCCCGCGCGCCTTCCTGCGCCAACTGCGGGCGATTGAAGGCTGGGGGCGACAGGCGCCGCAAGACCTCTCCCGTCTGCACTTGCCGGTACTGATCGCCAACGGCGACCAGGACATCATGGTGCCCACTGCGCTCAGCCACGATATGGCGCGCCGCATTCCCCATGCACAACTCCTGATCTACCCAGATGCAGGTCATGGCGGCATCTTTCAGTACCACGCCGACTTTGTGTCCAAGGCCTTGGCCTTTTTAGCGGAGTAAGTCATGCAAGTATCGAAGCCCTTAGCCCTCCTGCGCCCCGCCCTGGGTGCCGGATGCGTGTGCCTGTTGCTTTCCGCGCCAGCCTGGTCTCAGACCACCTCGCCGGCAGGTTTGTGGAAGAACATTGACGATGCCAGCGGCAAGCCCAGGGCGTTGATCCGCATCACCGACACGCAAGGGATCTTGCAGGGACGGATTGAACGGGTATTTCCGGCCCCGGGCGAGGAATCGAATCCGAAATGTGTGAAATGCACAGGCGCCAACCGCGGCGCACCGGTTGTCGGCTTGCTCATCCTGAGCGGGCTGCGCAAGGACGGGGACGAGTATGTGGATGGTCAGATTCTTGACCCGGACAGCGGATCGACCTACCGCAGCAAGGTGAAGCTGCTGGAGGGGGGCGCCAAGCTCAGCGTGCGCGGCTACATCGGTATCCCTACCCTAGGACGAAGCCAGGTCTGGATCCGTCAAGAGTGATAGTTACCTAGTATGAATGTGCTCCCCCCTCACCCATATCGCCCATCCAGTGAGAACACCATGCAAGCATTTAGTATCGATCGTTACAGCAAGCAGGAAGTCGGTCGGATCACCGAAGTGCCGGTGCCGGAAGTCCGGGAGGATGAGGTGTTGGTCGAGATCCATGCGGCGAGTGTCAATCCACTCGATGCCAAGATCCGTAGCGGCGAGTTCAAGCTGGTGCTGCCGTATCGTCTGCCCCTGGTACTCGGCCACGATCTCGCAGGTACGGTGCGCAAAGTCGGTCCGCGCGTGACCCGGTTCAAGCCGGGAGATGCGGTCTTTGCGCGGGCCGATGACTTCCGGATCGGCAGCTTTGCCGAGTACCTCGCGGTCAAGGAGGCATCGCTTGCGCACAAGCCCGCCAACCTCAACATGGAAGAATCAGCATCCCTACCGCTGATCGCCCTGACGGCCTGGCAAGTTTTGGTCGAGCTTGCCCAGGTCAGACCAGGGCAGAAGGTGTTTATCCAGGCCGGCTCTGGCGGCGTGGGCACGGCGGCCATCCAACTGGCCAAACACCTGGGCGCATTCGTCGCAACGACAACCAGTACCAGCAATGTCGAGTGGGTGCAGGCGCTGGGCGCGGATCAGGTTATCGACTACCGGAAGCAGGACTTTGCCACCGTCTTACACGACTACGATGTGGTACTGAACAACCTGGGTAGCGAGGAGCTGGAGAAATCGCTGCAAGTTCTGAAGCCGGGCGGCCACCTCATTTCCATTTCCGGCCCACCCACGCCTGCGTTTGCCGCGGCACAGAGGCTGGCCTGGCCCTTGAAGCAAGTGCTGCGTTTGATCAGCTATGGCATCAGGAAGAAAGCCCAACGCCGCGGGGTCGCTTATTCCTTCCTCTTCATGCGTGCAGACGGCCAGCAGCTCAGGCAGATCGCGGCTTTGATCGAATTGGGGGCTATCCGGCCCATCGTTGATCGGGTATTTCCTCTGGACAAGACTGCCGATGCACTCGCCTATGTCGAGCAGGGTCGTGCCAAGGGCAAGGTGGTCATCAAGGTGAAGTAGCAAGGCTTAAGCGGAGGGTGCGATACCTTGCCCCGCCAGCGTGGTCTTAGGCTTGGCGATATCCGAGCGCAGCACGTGCAGGGACGCCATCGTCGTGGCGATCGGCGCAGTGCCTAAGGCGGGGGGCTTGTGGGCGGAAGGTCTTGCTGAGGCAAGGCTTTGCGGCCTTGCTGGGATCGTCCAGACTGCGCTTGGAATAAGGCAGTGGAGCGGGCGATGGGAATCGAACCCACGGCTCTAGCTTGGGAAGCTAGGGTATTACCATTATACGACGCCCGCGAAGGCCGCCATTCTAGCCGCATGGCGGCGCCAGCGCCAAGCTTGGTGAGTTCCGGTAAAGTCGCGCCCGCACCGCCAGCGCGGTGCAGATAGACGAGACGATCTAGCTATTTCAGGGGGAAATCGATGTCCGCGATCACTTTGCGTGCGGGGGCCAGCGTGCTGGCGGCCCTGCTTTCTGGCCTGGCCATGGCCGATGCACCGAGCGATATCCACTTTCTGGTCAGCGGCGGCTTTACTGCCGGCGGCGATAGGCTGACCACCGCCTTTTTCACCAATGGCACCCAATCGGCTATCAAGGCGGGCGAGCGCCTGCAGCTGAATCTGGGCGCGCACTGGCAGCCGGCCAACTCGCCGTTCTCGGCCCAGCTCACCTACGGCTATCACGCTGATTCGGCCGAGGGCGACAACGGCAAGATCACCTTCGACCGCTGGCCTGTGGAGCTGCTCGCCCACTACCACTGGCGCGAGCAGTTCTTCCTTGGCGGCGGCGTGCGCATGGCCACCCGCAGCAAGCTCACCTACTCGATCAATGGCCTGAAGCAGAACTATCCGCTTGATAGCGAGCCGGGCCTGGTGGGTGAGATTGGCTGGCAGCCGGTGCCGACGTTGAGCTTTGTGCTGCGTGGCGTCAGCGAGCGCTACAAGAGCGAGGACGGTGTGCGCTTTGATGGCGGCCACGTCGGCCTGTTTGGCCAGCTGGTGTTCTGATTCACCCGGCATCTGTTCAAGCCATAGCCCCGCCCAGGCGGGGCTTTTTCATGCCGGCTTATAGCGCGCGCCGGTACTGGATCGCCTCGGCCAGATGGCTGGACTGCAGCGCAGGACTGGCAGCCAGGTCGGCAATGCTGCGTGCCACGCGCAGGATGCGGTGGTAGGCGCGCGCCGACAGATCGAGCTTTTGCATGGCCGTAGCCATCAGCGCCTGGCCGCGCGCGTCAAGCTGGGCGACCTGGTCGAGCTCGCGGCTGCCCAGTCGCGCGTTCTCCATGCCCTGACGGTCGAGCTGGCGTGCGCGTGCTGCGGCAACCCGCTCACGCACCTGGGCGCTTGCCTCGCCGGCCGCTGGTGTGGCCAGGTCCTGCTGGCTGATCGCGGGTACTTCAATGACCAGGTCGATACGGTCCAGAAAAGGGCCGGACAGCTTGCCCTTGTAGCGCGCGATCTGGTCCGGTGTGCAGCGGCAGCGCCCATTCGGGTGGCCGGCATAGCCGCAGGGGCAGGGGTTCATGGCCGCGATCAGCTGGAAAGCGGCTGGGAACTCGGCCTGGCGCGCCGCGCGCGAGATGGTGATGCGCCGGCTCTCCAGCGGTTCACGCAGCACTTCCAAAACCTTGCGGTCGAACTCGGGTAGCTCATCAAGGAAAAGCACGCCCTGGTGAGCGAGGCTGATCTCGCCCGGCCGTGGGTCGGAACCCCCACCCACCAGTGCGACGGCCGAAGCAGTGTGATGGGGCGCACGGTATGGGCGTTGGCCAAAGGTGTCGGCCTGGAAGCCTTGAGAGCCCAGTGATTGCAGTGCCGCGGCTTCCAGCGCGGCCGCTTCGTCCATGGGCGGCAGGATGCTGGCCAGGCGGCTGGCCAGCATGGACTTCCCGGTGCCGGGTGGGCCGAGCATCAGCAGCGAATGCCCGCCGGCAGCGGCAATTTCCAGCGCACGTTTGGCGGGCAGCTGGCCTTTCACATCGAGAAGATCGGGATAGGCGCGCGCCTGGCTGGCGGCGGGCATGGCCTGGCGTGCCAGCGGCGTGTGGCCGGTCAGATGCGCACAGACGGCATTCAGGCTGCCGGCGCCCAGCACCGTGCTCTCGCTAATCAGCGCGGCCTCGTCGGCATTCGCGTGCGGCAGGATGAAGCGCCGTCCGGCCTTGGCGGCGGCCAGCGACATGGCCAGCGCACCGCGCACCGGACGCAGCTCGCCAGTCAGCGCCAGCTCACCGGCGAATTCATACTCGGCCAGCTTGTCGGCCGGAATCTGCCCGCTGGCGGCCAGGATACCGAGGGCGATGGCCAGGTCGAAGCGGCCGCTTTCCTTGGGCAGGTCGGCCGGAGCGAGGTTGACGGTGATGCGGCGGGCGGGGAATTCGAACTGGCCGGTCTGGATGGCGGCACGCACGCGGTCACGCGCCTCCTTCACCTCGGCATCGGGCAGGCCGACGATGGTGAAGCTGGGCAGGCCGTTGGCCAGATGGGTTTCCACCACCACTTCGGGCGCGTTCACGCCATTCAGGGCGCGACTATGCAGCACGGCCAGCGACATGTTTTCTCCTGCCCAGCTTATGGTTTGCCTGGATTACAACATGGGGCCGGACGGCTCTCAAGCGCATTGCATGCCGTCTTCATATAATGCCGGCCATGAACAGCCCCTTGCCGCCCACCATTCCCGATACCCTGCCGGATACCCGCAATCTGGGCGTGCTGCTGCGCGTGCTGCTAGCGGTGAATGCCGCTGCGCTGGTGGTGGCGGTGGCGGCCACCGATAACTTCCAGGACGCGGCCCAGCGCTTCATTAGCGATGCGGCCTTGCTGCAACCGGCCCTGCTCGGCGCCTTGGCCTGCTTGGCGCTACTGCGCGATGTGCTGACCGCGCTGCCCTACCAGCGCGGGCTGTGGCTAAGCCTCGCGCTGGTGCTGGGCTGCAGCCTGACTACCCGTGCCGTGCTGGCCGGCCTCTATCCGGCCGATCTGGACAGCTATCTGCGCGTTGCCCTGTACACGCTGCTGCTTGGCCTGGTCTTGTTCGGCTATTTCCGCCTGCGCGGCCGTGCGCTGTCGCCGCTGCTCACCATGGCACGCCTGCAGGCCTTGCAGTCGCGCATCCGCCCGCACTTTCTGTTCAACAGCCTGAATGCGGTACTCAGCCTGATCCGCAAGGAACCGCGCCAGGCCGAGCGCGCACTCGAGGATCTGGCCGATCTGTTCCGCGTTTTCATGGCCGAGAACCGCGAGCTTTCGCCGCTGGCCAGCGAAGTGGCGCTGGCGCGCCAGTATCTGAGTATCGAGTCGCTACGGCTGGGGGAGCGCCTGCGCGTGGATTGGCATACCGAGCGCATGCCGCCCGATGCGCTGATCCCGCCGCTGACTTTGCAGCCGCTGCTGGAAAACGCCGTCTATCATGGGATCGAGCCCTCGATCCGGCCCGGTCAGATCAGCATCAATATCTTCCAGGTGCGCGACGAGTTGCATATCGATATCCGCAACCCCTATTACAAGGAGGGCGGCGGCCACCACGCCGGCAACAAGATGGCGATGGGAAATATCCGCGAGCGGCTGGCTTTGCATTTCGATGCGGAAGCGAGCCTGAAAACCACGGTCGGGAATGACTATTATCAAGTTCATCTGAGCTTGCCTTACCGACCGGCTTCTACTGCCAAACCGACAAGAAAAGTGCCATGACTGCTCTGCTCCGCGTCTTCCTGGTTGATGATGAACCACCGGCCCTGAGCCGATTGCAAGACCTGCTGGCCGACTGCCGCGCCGAAGTCCCGCATGAGGTGGTCGGCAGCGCGCAAACCGGCACCGAGGCCATCGAGAAACTGGTCGCCCATCCGGCTGATCTGGTGCTCACCGATATCAATATGCCGGGCATGAATGGCCTGGAGCTGGCGCGCCATCTGAACCGCCTGCATCACCGCCCGGCCGTGGTGTTCTGCACGGCCTTCGATGAGTTTGCCGTGCAGGCTTTCGAGGTGCATGCGCTCGATTACCTGCTCAAACCGATACGCGAAGAGCGCCTGCTGGCCGCCCTACGCCGTGCGCGCGAGCTGCCGCATCCGGCCCAGGACACGCTGCAGGCACTGTCGCCCTCGGCGCGTCGCTACTTCAGCGTGGCCGAGCGCGGCCGTGTGCGTCTGGTGCCGGTCGATGCGGTGCTGTATCTGAAGGCCGAACTGAAGTATGTGACGCTGAAAACCCGCGAGGCCGAGTACTTGCTGGAGGAGTCGCTGACCCAGCTGGAAAATGAATTCGGCGAGCGCTTCCTGCGCATCCACCGCAACTGTCTGGTGGCGCGCGACAAGCTGACCGGCTTCGAGAAGGAATGCGAAGGCCATTGGCTGGCCGTGCTGGACGGGATTCCCGAGAAGCTAGCCGTCAGCCGCCGTCAGGCCCATGTGGTCAGCGAGTTCCGCCGCGGCGATCTGGCTTAGGCGGGATGCGTGCGCGAGAAAAGTAAAAGGCGGGCCGTGGCCCGCTTTTTTCATAGGTACGCTACTCGGGCGGCGATGGCTTGAAACGGCCTTCCTCGAGCAGCTGGCGCAACAGGCGTGCGGTAGGGCGTGGCTTTTCCAGCATGGGCACATGGCCGCACTGGGCCAGGATGGCGATCTTGGCGTGTGGAATGCCGGCCTTGAACAGCTGGATCGAGGAAATATCTAGCACCCGGTCATCGTCGCCCCACAGGATCAAGGTGGGGGCGCTGATGCTAGGCAGCTTGTCATCCAGCCAGACGCGCTGGCCAAATACTTCCTGGAAGATCAGATCCTGATCGGCAGCCTGGGCCATGCCCAGCGCGATCAGGTGGTCACGCAGGAAGCCGGGCAGATAGGGCTTGCGGTGGTAGACGAGTTTGAGGATGGCATCGAAATCGGCCGGTTTGCGCAGCAGCAGCAGATTATCGCCGGCCAGCGCCGCCTCGTAGAAGGGGCTGCGCTTGGGCATGTCCACCCCGGCGGCATTGAATAGGCCCAGGCTGGCGACCCGCTCCGGGTGGGCGGCGGCGAAGGCGGCGGCCAGATAGCCACCGAGCGAGTTGCCGACCAGATGCACGCGCTCCAGGCGCAGGATGTCGATGAAGTCCTTCAGGCGCGCCACCTGGCAATCGAGCGCATAGGACTTATTGCCCAGATAACCGGTTTCGCCAAATCCGGGCAGATCGGGCACCAGCACGCGGTAGTCACGGAAGTGCGGGGCCAGCAGCAGCCAGTTGCTGCTGTCGGCGGAAAAACCGTGCAGGAAGATCAGCGCTTCGGCGCTACGCGGGCCGCCGGCGTAGTAAACCAGCTCGAAGCCATCCACGCCCACCGTGTGCCGGCGCAGTCCGGCGCGCCGACGTGCCAGGGCCAGCATGGCCACCGCCCAATGCCGCCAACTGAGGCCGACGCCAACCAGAAGCAGGCCGATTGCCCCGATGACGAGCCAGCCGTTCATGGCTTACCCTGCCGCATGGTTTATTCTCCCTGTGCGCGTCTGTGGCAGACTGCCGCCCGCACGACACGATTGTGTGCATTTTCGCCATTCTAGCCAGAGCCTTAGCGTATCGGTGAGTTTCCTCCCGCTACGCCTTGGCACTGTGCCGAACGCCTCAGCCAAGGATTCCGCACCGCCCTATGCAGATTGCCCTGCTCCCCCAGCCCGATGGTCATCGCATCGCCACCTATTACTGGCCGCAAGCCGCAGCGCGGCGCGTGGTGGTCATTGCCCACGGTATGGCCGAACATGCCGCCCGCTATGCGGGCTTCGCCCAAGCCCTGAATCAGCAGGGCTGCGCGGTATGGTCCTACGACCATCGCGGCCACGGGCAGAGCGTGCACGATGGCCGCCTCGGGCACTTTGCCGATGAGCAAGGTTGGGACAAGGTGGTCGGCGATCTGGCCAGCGTGCTGCAACAGGTGCGTGCCCAGCATCCGGGCCTGCCGGTGCTACTGTTCGCCCACAGCATGGGCTCCTTTGTGGCGCGCGCGCTGATGCTGCGCCCCGGTAAGCTCATTGATGGGCTGATCCTGTCCGCCACCGGCTTTCGGCAATCGGCCATTGCGCGCGTGATGGCCGGCATCGCCGCGGTGGCCGGGCGGCGCCAGGGGTGGGATCAGCCCTCGGCCATGATGCGCAAACTGGTATTCGGCACCTTCAATCTGCGCTTCGTGCCATCGCGCACCCAGTTCGACTGGTTGAGCCGCGTGCCGGCCGAAGTCGATGCCTATATCGCCGATCCGCTCGCCGGCTTCGATTGCTCGGCCGGCCTGTGGCGTGACCTCTTCCTCGGTATTGTCGAGCTGGAGGCCGCCGAGGCGCGCGGCGCGGATTTGATCGATGTGCCGGTTTGGCTGCTGGCTGGCTCGCACGATCCGGTCAGCATGGGGGGCAAGGGTTGCCGCCAGCTCGCCGATCGCTACCAGGCCGTCGGCCTGCACGATGTCAGCGTCACCGTCTACCCGCAGGGCCGCCACGAGATGCTGAACGAGAGCAATCGCGAGCAGGTGTATGCCGATCTGTTTGCCTGGATGGACCAGCGCTTCACGTGAAACCGGCGTAAGTCATGCCCGCTTAGGCGCTGCGCTTGAACAAGGCCAGCGCCTTTTCTCTTTGCGTGGCATGGTCGACGATGGGCTCCGGGTAGTCGTGCCCCAGGCGCAGCCCCGCACTGGCCAGTAGCAATGGCTTGGCTTGCCAGGGCGCATGCAGCGCATCACTGGGCAGGCGCGCCAGCTCCGGCACATAGCGACGGATGAACTTGCCTTCCGGGTCGAATTTTTCCGACTGGCTGACCGGGTTGAAGATGCGGAAATAGGGTTGCGCATCGCAGCCGGTGCTGGCCGCCCATTGCCAGCCGCCGTTATTGGCGGCCAGGTCGAAGTCGAGCAGCTTTTCGGCGAAATAGGCTTCGCCCCAACGCCAATCGACCAGCAGATCCTTGACCAGGAAGCTGGCCGCAACCATGCGCAGGCGGTTATGCATAAAGCCGGTCTGGTTCAGCTGGCGCATGGCCGCATCCACGATCGGATAGCCGGTCTGCCCCGCGCACCAGGCCTCGAACAAGCTGCGGTCGTTAGGGAAGGGCAGGTCCACATACTGGGCCTTGAAGGATTGCCCCACCGCATCGGGCCGATGCCAGAGTATCTGGTGGTAGAAGTCGCGCCAGATCAGCTCATTCAGCCAGCCCATGCTGCCGGCCGTGCCGCGCTGCCAGGCATAGGCGGCCAGCTGGCGGATCGAGATGGTGCCAAAACGCAAATGCACGCTCAGATAGGACACGCCTTTCACGCCGGGAAAATCACGCGCGTCCTTGTAGCGGTCGATGCGTTGCTGGAAGTCGGTAAACAACGCCTCGGCGCCACTGGCACCGGTGCGGATACCGATCTGGCCGATATCGCTCGCTGCAAAACCCATGTCCGCCAGGCTCGGTAAGGCCTCGGGTGTCAGCGGCGCCAGCGCGGCCTGGTAGCGCGTCACCGGGTAGGTCTGCAGATAAAAGGGGTCAAGCTTCTTCAGCCAGGCGTTCTTGTAGGGGGTGAACACCGAGAAGAAGCCACCGGCCTGGGTCAGCACCTCATCGCGCTCGAAGATCACCTGATCCTTGCTGGTATGAAAGGCGATGCCCAGCTCGGCCAGGCTGGCAGCCACCTTGGCATCGCGTGCTATCGCAGCCGGCTCGTAATCATGGTTGGTAAACACCGCCTGGGCGCCCAGAGCCTGGGCGAGACGCGGTATCTCCTCGGCCGCCAGCGCATGGCGCACGCAGAGATCGCTCCCCAAGGCTTGCAGTTCGGCTTTTAGCTCGCGCAGGGTCTGCCAGATGAAGTCCACGCGCCGGTCGGTGCGCGGCAGGCTGTCCAGGATGGCGCGGTCGAAAATGAATACCGGGATCACCCGCTGCGACTGTTTGAGCGCGTGGTAAAGGGCGGCGTGATCGTGTAGGCGCAGGTCGCGGCGTAGCCAGACCAGGGTGGTCGTGTAGTGGGGCATATCTGTCTATCACTTGTACAGGTCGAAACAGAATAAACCCTTGCCGTCCGGAAGGGCAGCCCGCCCGGCAAGTTGCCATGCGCTGTGCGATAATTCGGCCCATGGAAGCCATCAACCTGACTCGCCAGTTCTTGATTGCCATGCCCGCCATGGCCGACCCCATTTTTGCCAAATCGCTCGTCTACGTGGTCGACCACAATCCCGAGGGCGCGATGGGCGTGATCGTCAATCGCCCGATAGGCATGGATGTGCGCACGCTGTTCGAGCAGGTCGATATCGAATTGCAGCGCGAGGATGTGGCCGAGCAGCAGGTTTATTTCGGCGGGCCGGTGCAGACCGACCGCGGCTTTGTGCTGCACCAGCCGCTAGGCAACTGGCAGTCGACCATGTCGATCGAGGATGAGCTGGGCCTCACCACCTCCAAGGATGTCTTGCTGGCCGTGGGTAGCGGGGCCGGGCCAGACCGCTTGTTCGTGACACTCGGTTACGCGGGTTGGGATGCTGGCCAGTTGGAAGGCGAGCTGGCCCAGAATGCCTGGCTGACGGTGGAAGCCGATATTGAAGTGGTGTTCAGCCTGCCCTCCGAGCAGCGCTACGAAGCTGCGCTCAGGCTATTGGGCATCGATATGGCCATGCTGTCCGAAACCGCCGGGCACGCCTGATTCCATGGCCGGCTATGTGATCGCCTTCGACTTCGGTGAAGTCCGCATTGGTGTGGCCGGTGGCAGCCAGGAACTCGGCATCGCCACCCCGCTCGCCACCATCACCGGCAATAGCAATGAAGACAAGTTTGCTGCCATCGGCAAGCTGATCGCCGAATGGCGCCCCAGCCAGCTGGTGGTCGGTCTGCCCAGTCATCTGGACGGCACCGAACACGCGCTGAGCCGCCTGGCGCGCACCTTCGCCAATCGCCTGCATGGCCGCTTCAATCTGCCGGTTGCCCTGGTGGACGAGCGGCTGACCTCGGTGGAAGCCGAGGGCATGCTGAGCGCAGCGCAGACCTTCGGCAAAAAGCGTAAAGCCGCGCTCGACCAGGTGGCGGCGATGCAGATTCTGCAGGCCTGGTTCGACCAGCCGGTGAAGTAGCCGGCTATGGTCAGCATGCCTAAGCGCGTTGAGATTCGTCCGTTTTCACCAGCTGATGTCAGCGCGGTTGCCAATCTACTCGGCCAGCTCGGTTACCCGGTTGAAAGCGAGGCGCTGGTGTTGGAACGCCATGCGGCCTTGGCGGCCGACGTCCAACAGGCGGTGCTGGTGGCGGTATGCGAAGGCCAGCTCGTCGGTCTCGTACAAATGGCGCGCGTTTGCCTGCTGGCGTCGGAAGGCTATGTGGAAGTGCATGCGCTGGTCGTGGATGAGGCAGCGCGTGGCCAAGGCGTCGGCGCTGCGCTGCTGGAGGCGGTACAGGCGTGGACCACCCGTTTCGGCAATTTGCGTGTTCGCCTGGGTTCGGGCGTACATCGCGAGCAAGCACACCAGTTTTATGAACACCTTGGGTATACAAAGCGGGCCGGCTTCACCTTCGAGAAGCATATGACGGCCGCGGTAATCTGAAAGGCATTGGACGATGTACAACCCGCAACTCAACCGCCACGGCGAGCTGATTCATCTGCTCAGCACCGAAGGCCTGCCGGCGCGCATCCTGCGCCAGATTCTCGACAAGGCCGCGGGCTACGTGGCCGCTGGCGAGGCCGGTGAAAAGAAGCACGCCGATCTGGCTGGCAAGACGGTGTTCAATCTCTTCTTCGAGAATTCGACCCGTACCCGCACCACTTTCGAGATTGCCCAGAAGCGCCTGAGCGCCGATGTGCACAGCCTGAATATCCAGGCCAGCTCGACCGCCAAGGGCGAGACCCTGCTCGACACCATCCACAATCTGGAAGCGATGGGCGCCGATATGTTCGTGGTGCGCCATGCCGAATCGGGAGCACCCTTCCTGATCGCCAAGCATGTGAAGCCCGGTGTGGCGGTGGTGAATGCCGGTGACGGCCGCCATGCGCACCCGACCCAGGCCCTCCTGGACATGTACACGATCCGCCACTTCAAGGGCGATTTCCAGAACCTGACCGTGGCCATTGTTGGCGACATCCTGCATTCGCGCGTGGCGCGCTCGCAGATTCATGCGCTGACCACGCTGGGCTGCCCGGAAGTGCGCGTGATCGGCCCGAAGACCCTGCTGCCGCGCGATGTCGAGCAGCTCGGCGTGCGCGTGTTCCACGATCTGCAGCAAGGCCTGCAGGGCGTGGACGTGGTGATCGCACTGCGCCTGCAGAACGAACGCATGAATGGCGCGCTGCTGCCCAGCGCGAACGAGTTCAACCAGTTCTACGGCCTGTCACGCGAAAAGCTCGCGCTGGCCAAGCCGGACGCCATCGTCATGCATCCAGGCCCGATGAACCGCGGGGTGGAGATCGACTCGGCCGTGGCGGACGGCCAGCAGTCGGTGATTCTTGATCAAGTGACATTCGGCATCGCTGTGCGCATGGCCGTGATGAGCATGCTGTCGGAGGCGCGCGCATGAATATCCATATCCAGAACGGTCGGGTGATCGACCCCAAGTACGGCCTCGACACGGTGGCTGACCTGTATGTGCAGGCAGGCCGCATTGCTGCCATCGGCAGCGCGCCGGTCGGCTTCGTGGTCGAGCAGACTATTGATGCGGTTGGCCTGACCGTCATGCCCGGCATCGTTGACCTGGCCGCGCGCCTGGGCGAGCCGGGTGGAGAGCACAAGAACAAGCTGCAGTCGGAGCTGAAGGCCGCCGTGGCCGGTGGCGTGACCAGCTTGTGCGCGATGCCCGACACCAAGCCGGCGCTCGACCAGGCCAGCCTGGTGCAGATGCTGCGCCAGAAGACCGAGGCGCTGGGCCTAGCGCACGTGCTGCCGCTCGGTGCGTTGACCCGTGGCCTGGAAGGCAGCGAGCTGAGCGAATTCGCCAAGCTCAGCGCCGCCGGCTGCGTCGCCTTCAGCCAGGCCGATGCGCCGCTCGCCGACACGCGCGTGCTGTACCGCGCCATGCAATATGCGGCCACCTATGGCATCACCCTGCGTCTGCGCCCGCAGGATGTGCGCCTGGCGGCCGGCGGGGTGGCGCACGATGGCCAGGTGGCGACCCGCCTGGGTCTGCCCGGCATTCCGGCTGTGGCCGAGACGGTGGCGATCTCCACCATCGTGCTGCTGATGAAGGACAGTGGTGCCGCCGTGCACCTGGAGCGCGTGTCCACCCGCGAAGGGCTGGAGATGATTGCCGCCGCGCGTGCCTATGGGCTCAAGCTCAGCTGCGATGTCAGCATCAACCATGTGCATCTGGCCGATATCGATATCGGCTACTTCGATAGCAATATGCGGCTGAGCCCGCCGCTGCGCAGCATCAGCGACCGCGACGCGATCCAGCATGCGCTCCTGGATGGCACGATTGCCGCCATCTGTTCTGATCACACGCCGGTGGGCAATGACGACAAGCTCTTACCCTTTGGCGAAGCCGCGCCCGGCGCCACCGGCCTGGAAGTGCTGCTGCCGCTGGTGCTGGCCTGGGCCGAGCAAAAGCATGTGCCACTGCCCCAGGCGCTGGCCACCATCACCAGCGGCCCGGCCGCCTTGTTGGGCCTGGATGCCGGCCAGCTTGCCGAGGGCGCGCCCGCCGATCTGTGCGTGTTCGACCCGCATGCCGAATGGACGGTCACGCCGGCCGCGCTGAAGAGCAGCGGCAAGCACACGCCGTTCGCCGGTATGGCATTGCGTGGCAAAGTTCGCTACACCTTGGTGGGTGGCAAGCTGGTTTACAGCGAGCAAGCTTGACTCGATCAAACGCTTGATTGAAATTGTTGCCTTGTGCGCCGCCACGCTGCGGCGCGCCCCAACCCCAAAGTACACAGGAAACCACCATGTCCGATATCGATGCCAAGTTCCAACAAGCCGCAGAAGATGTGACCAAGCTGTCCGAAGCACCGGATAACTCGGTCAAGCTCAAGCTGTATGCGCTGTACAAGCAAGCTGCCGAAGGCGATGTGAAGGGCGACAAGCCGTCCATGTTCGACTTCGTGGCCGGCGCCAAGTACAACGCCTGGGCCGAGCTGTCCGGCACCGCGTCCGATGTGGCCAAGCAGAAGTACATCGACCTGGTGGAAGCGCTGAAGGCCAAGGAATAATCCCTCACTTGCGCCCGTAAAAGCCGACCCCAGGGTCGGCTTTTACATTTGGTGGCCGGCCTGCCGCTGT
Source organism: Chitinimonas taiwanensis DSM 18899 (assembly GCF_900119825.1). GTDB lineage: Bacteria > Pseudomonadota > Gammaproteobacteria > Burkholderiales > Chitinimonadaceae > Chitinimonas > Chitinimonas taiwanensis. The sequence continues at coordinate 375,018 of NZ_FPKR01000001.1, forward strand.
GCCATCATCCGCCCGCCTGAATCACCCAAGCCGTAAAGCCATGACCGATACCCCCGACCTGCCGATTGAAGACGACGAACTGCCTGCAGACGAGGCCGCCGAAGCACAGGCTGCTGCGCTGGGTGACGGCAATCTGCCGCCCCCGCCCAGCCTGCTGGATCTGGCCGGGGCCGATTCGGTGCCGCTGGGTCGCTATGCCGAGCGCGCCTACCTCGAATACGCGGTATCGGTGGTCAAGGGCCGTGCCCTGCCCGAGGTGGCCGACGGTCAGAAGCCGGTGCAGCGCCGCATCCTGTACGCGATGCACGAGATGGGCCTCGGCAGCGTGGCCAAGCCAGTCAAGTCGGCACGCGTGGTCGGTGAGGTGCTGGGTAAGTTCCACCCGCACGGCGATAGCTCGGCCTACGAGGCCATGGTGCGCATGGCGCAGGACTTCTCGCTGCGCTACCCGCTGGTGGACGGCCAGGGCAACTTCGGCTCGCGCGACGGCGACGGCGCGGCGGCCATGCGCTACACCGAAGCGCGCCTGACCAAGATCGCCGAACTGCTGCTGTCCGAAATCAATATGGGCACGGCCGATTTCATCCCCAACTACGACGGCGCGTTTGAGGAGCCCAAGCTCCTGCCGGCCCGTCTGCCCATGCTGTTGCTGAATGGCGCCAGCGGCATCGCGGTCGGTATGGCCACCGAAATCCCGCCGCATAATCTGACCGAGGTGGCCGAAGCAGCCGTCGCGCTGATCAAGAATCCGCGCCTGGAAGTGGCTGACCTGCTCGACATCGTGCAGGGCCCGGACTTTCCAGGTGGGGGGCAGATCATCTCCAGCCGCGAGCAGATTCTGGCCGCCTACGAGGGCGGACGCGGCAGTCTGGCCGTGCGCGCGCGCTGGAAGGTAGAAGAGCTGGCGCGCGGCCAGTGGCAGCTGGTGATTACCGAGCTGCCGCCCAACTCGTCCAGCCAAAAGGTGCTGGAAGAGATTGAGGACCTGACCAATCCCAAGATCAAGAAGGGCAAGAAGGCGCTGACCCAGGAGCAGGTGCAGCTCAAGCAGCTGCTCTTGAGCCAGCTCGATACGGTGCGCGACGAGTCGGGCAAGGATGTGGCGATACGGCTGGTGTTCGAGCCGAAGAGCCGCACCCAGAACCCGGAAGAGTTCGCCAATATGCTGCTCACGCATACCAGCCTGGAAGGCAATGCGTCGATCAATCTGGTGGCCATCGGCATTGATGGCCGCCCGCAGCAGAAGTCGCTTAAGCAACTGCTGGCCGAGTGGATCCAGTACCGCTTTGCCACCGTGCGCCGCCGCACCGCGCACCGCCTGGGCCAGGTGGACGACCGCATCCATATCCTGGAAGGCCGTCTGCTCGTCTATCTGAATATCGACGAGGTGATCCGCATCATCCGTCAGGCCGATGATCCGAAGGCCGATCTGATCGCCGCCTTCAGCCTCAGCGAGCGGCAGGCCGACGATATTCTGGAAATCCGTCTGCGCCAGCTGGCGCGGCTGGAAGGCATCAAGATCGAGCAGGAGCTGGCCAAGCTGCGCGATGAAAAGGCCGAGCTTGAACATCTGCTCGCCGATGAAGGCGCGATGCAGAAGCTGATCGTGAAGGAGATCCGCGACGATGCGAAGACCTTCGGCGACGCACGCCGCACGCTGATCGAAGCCAAGGAACGCGCCACCGTGGTGGCCACCGTGGTGGATGAACCGCTGACCGTCATCCTCAGCGACAAGGGCTGGATACGCGCGCGCAACGGCCATGGCATCGACACCCAGAACCTCAGTTTCAAGGAAGGCGACAGCCTCCTGGCCGCGCTCGAATGCCGCTCGGTCGATACCGTGGCACTGTTCGGCTCGGATGGGCGCGTCTACAACCTCCTGGCCGGCAATCTGCCCGGCGGGCGCGGCGATGGCGTACCCGTGGCCAGCCTGATCGACCTGGCGGCCAAGACCCGCATCGTGCAGCTCTTGGCCGCCAAGCCCGAGCAGGCGCTACTGATTGCCGGCGCGAATGGCTATGCCTTCCACTGCGAGTTCAAGGACCTGCTCACGCGCCAGAAGGCCGGCAAGGCCTTCCTCTCGCTCGACGACGGTGAGGCGCTGCTGAAGATTGCGCCCTTTGTGGCGCGCGACAGCAATCTGGTCTGCTGCCTGTCCACCTCGGGCCGCCTGCATGCCTTCCCGCTCGCCGAGCTGAAGGCGCTGTCGGGTGGCGGGCGCGGCATGATCGCCATGGCGCTCGACGATGGCGACACCCTGGCGGCCATCACCGTCAGCGACGGCGAAACCCTGACCCTGAACGGCATCGGTCGCGGCGGCAAGGCCATGGCCCTGACCTTCGACGCCAACGACCTCGCCCCCTATGTGGGCAAGCGCGCCAAGAAGGGCAAACCGCTGGTGGGTGGCTTGAAGCTGGCGGGGTTCTGAGGCAGGGCGGCAGCACCGGGCTTAAAGCGCGCTGAACTCAGATGGATGGCATGTCCGGCGCTATGCTGGACAGCACTTGAAACCATGCTCGGAGGCGGTGGCGATGTCGAAAGCAAAAACCTATCACGGCGCCTGTCTATGCGGTGCCATACGCTTTATCGCCACAGGCCCGGCGCTCAACCCGCATAGCTGCTCATGCACGCTGTGTCAGCGCCATTCCGGCGCCCTGACCCAGGCCTGGGTCGAGTTTCCCAGGGACAGCGTGCGGTGGGTGGGCAGTGGCGGCCCGCCGGCCACCTGGCGTTCATCCGCATTTTCCAGCCGTGCCTTCTGCCCTAACTGCGGCAGCACGCTGGGCGCCATCGATGATCAGCCTACCGTTGCCTTGGTGCTGGGCGTCTTCGATGCGCCGCGCGGCAAGGAACTCGCGCCACTCACGCATTCCTATGTGTCAAAGCGACCACGTTGGTGGAAAGTGATGTCAGCCCAGCTCGCACGATAGTGGCTGGTCATGCGGGTGCCGCATCTGGCTACACTCAGCCCCGCCGCCCTGCATTCTGTCGGCCCCAACCGCATCGTGTCGCAGCTGCGCTGTATGGGCGGCGTCTGCGCCGTATAACGCTTCCATCAACTTATCTGGGGGAAGCCAAAATGCGTATCGTCACCACCACCTTGATTGCCACCGTCCTGGCCGCCAGCAGCCTGGCAGGCAGTGATACCAAGACTGCACCGCGCATTGAGGAAAGCCGGGCGCTGGCGGATTTCAGCACCCTGCGTTCGGAAGGCGCCTGGGTGCTGGATGTGAAGGTGGGGCCGGCGCCTAGCCTGAAGCTCATTGGCGATGCCGAACGGGTGGCGCGTATCGAGACCCGCGTCGACAAGGGTGAGCTGCTGATCCGCTACCAACACGGCGAGAACGGCCTGCGCATGGGGCGCAAGAACGCGGTGCGTATCGAAGTGACCGTGCCCAAGCTCGATAGCTATCACCACGAGGGCGTGGGTCAGACCGTGCTCAGTGGCCTGCACGGTGAGCGTTTCAGCATTGACTTCCTGGGGGCGGGCGAGCTGATTGCCAGCGGTACGGTCAAGCAGCTGCAGGTGGATGCCGAGGGCGCGGGGTCGCTGGAGCTGGCTCAGCTGAAGGCCGGCGATGTGGCCATCGACCTGGAAGGGGTGGGCAGCGTGGCGCTGTATGCGAGCGAAAGCCTGAGCGCCGATGTGGGCGGCATCGGTTCACTCACCTACTACGGCAAGCCCAAGCGCGTGAGCAAGTCGGTATCCGGTATTGGTAGCGTGCAGGCGGGCAAATAAGCCTGCTCCATAAGCAGCCTTACCACACTGGGCCGCCGGCATGCTGCAGGACGGCCCAGCTCGCGTCTGGCCGCGCTATAAAGCGGGACGGCAGATACTAGTCGGAGAGGCGCCGATGAATGCGTCGATCGCGCTTTGGCGCGGTTCCCTCCAAGCCCGTGCAACTTGGACTGCCGCCGCGGCGGCGGGGGCGGAGGGGGTGGAAGAAAACAGCGAGGGTTCTCAGCTCTATCGCAGCGGATTCGCACCCGGCTGTGCCGGGTGGTCAGCAGATCGTTGAATTATCGATTTAATCAGTACTTCTCTAGGAGGAATGTGATGCGCACAGGGGCTTTTCTGCTGGCGCTGTGCCTGTCGGTCGGCAGCTATGCCGCCACGGTAACGGCGAGCGGTAAACTGGTTGAACAAAGCCGTCCGGTCGGCGATTTCCAGTCCATACGCTCGGAAGGCGCCTGGTCCTTGGATGTGAAGGTCGGGCCGGCCCCCAGCCTGAAGATCAAGGCGGATGACAATCTGCTGCCCTTGATCGAAACCCGGGTGGATAAGGGCGAGTTATCGATCCGCTTCAAGGACGAGTCACACAGCATCAGCTTGAAGAACAGCAGCACCCTGCGTATCGAGGTCACGGTGCCCAAGTTGACCGCCTACCAGCATGAGGGCGCCGGCAAGACGGTGTTCCATGGTCTGAATGGCGGGCCGTTTGCCATCAATTACGAGGGAGCCGGCCTGATCACCGCCAGTGGCCAGGTCGAGCGCCTGAGCGTGCAGGCCAGCGGCGCCGGCTCGCTCGATCTGGATCAGCTCAAGGCGCGCCACGCCACGGTCAGCCTGGCCGGCGTGGGCACGGTCAGCGTGTATGCCAGCGAATCGCTGACCGCGGCCGTGGATGGCATCGGTTCGCTCACCTATTACGGCAAGCCGGCCAAGCTCAGCAAGGCGGTGTCGGGCATAGGCAGCATACGCGCTGGCGACTGATGGACAGCCTGATCCCGGTGCTGCAACGCTTTATTGGCGCCGATACGGCCTTGCTGGCCGCGCTGCGTGCCATCCGCGCCCAGCAGCTGCCCGATGCCTGGCTGGCGGCCGGTGCGCTACGCAACCGGCTGTGGGACCAGCTGCATGGCTATGCCGCTGCGCCGCTGGGCGAGCTTGACCTGATCTATTTCGATGCCAAGGCCGGGCTGGATGAGGCGCAGGCCGTGGCCCGCGCGCTGCGCGCCGAGTTGGTGGCCGACTGGGATGTGGTCAATCAGGCGAGTGTGCATCGTTGGTTCCGCACCGCGCAGGGCGAGTCGATTGCGGCGCTGCGCAGCTGCGCGGACGCCGTGGCGCGCTGGCCGGAAACCCCAACCTGCGTAGCGGTGCGTCTGGAGGCTGACGATAGCCTGAGCGTGCTGGCACCGCATGGTCTGGTGGATTTGTTTGCGCTGCACTGGCGCGCCAACCCCTTGGCGGCCGACCCCACGGCCGCCTGGCGCCGCTGGCAGGACAAGGCGATTGCGCAGCGCTGGCCAGGTGCGCGCTTCAGCGGCCCGGCCGACTAGGCTTCGCGCCCCCGCGCATTTCTGAGACAATTCAAGCCTTTGCAACACGGCATGGGTAGCCGCCCATGCCGTTGCTATTTTGAGTTGCCGATGTCCCAGAGTCTTCGCATCACCGAAATCTTCCATTCCCTGCAGGGCGAAACCAGCCGGCTCGGTCTGCCCACGGTCTTCGTGCGCCTGACCGGCTGCCCGCTGCGCTGCGGCTATTGCGATAGCGCCTATGCCTTTCATGGCGGCGAGCGCATGAGCATCAGCGCCATCCTGGAGGAAGTGGCCCGCCACGGCACGCCCTATGTGTGCGTGACCGGTGGCGAGCCGCTGGCCCAGGCTGGCTGCCACGATCTGCTCAAGCGCCTGTGCGATGCCGGTTTTTCGGTCAGCCTGGAAACCAGCGGCCATCTGCCGATTGAGACGGTGGACGCGCGCGTGTCGCGCATCGTCGATATCAAGACGCCGGGTTCGGGCGAGGTGGAGAAGAATCTGTGGACCAACCTGAATCACCTGGGCGCGCACGATGAGCTGAAGTTCGTGCTCGTGCACCGCCACGACTATGAATGGGCGCGCGACCTGCTGCTCGACAATGGCCTGCACACGCTGTGTCCGGTCATCTTCAGCCCGGTATGGGAATCGCTGCCGCCACGCGAGCTGGCCGAATGGGTGATTGCCGACAAGCTGCCGGTGCGCGTGCAGGTGCAGCTGCACAAGATTCTGTGGGGCGACAAGCCTGGCGTCTGAGCACGCAACTGTAAGGAAACACCATGAAAAAAGCCGTCATCCTGCTCTCGGGCGGGCTCGATTCCGCCACCGTACTGGCCCTGGCGCAGAACCAGGGTTATGAGTGCTATTGCCTGAGCTTCGACTACGGCCAGCGCCACAATGCCGAACTGGCTGCCGCCCGCCGCGTGGCCATGGCCCTGGGTGCCAAGGAACACCGCGTCGCCACCATCGACTTGGCTGCCTTTGGCGGCTCGGCGCTCACCGATGCCAAGATCGAGGTACCGGTAGATGGCGTGCAGGAAGGCGCGATCCCGGTCACCTATGTGCCGGCGCGCAATACCATCATGCTGTCATTTGCGCTCGGTTGGGCCGAGGTGCTGGGCGCGCATGAGATCTTCATCGGCGTGAATGCGGTCGACTACTCGGGCTACCCGGACTGCCGGCCCGAGTTCATCGCCGCTTTCGAGCGCATGGCCAATCTGGCCACCAAGGTGGGCGTGGAGGGCGCGCAGCTGCATATCCGCACCCCGCTGATCAATCTGAGCAAGGCCGAGATCATCCAGACCGGTGCCTCGCTGGGCTTTGACTATGGCCTGACCGTGTCCTGCTACAAGGCCGATCTGCAAGGCCGCGCCTGCGGCGTGTGCGATGCCTGCCGCCTGCGCCGCGATGGCTTTCAGGCCGCCGGCCTGGCCGACCCGACCCATTACCAGTAAGTGCGACAAAGCGTCGCAGCCGGCCGTGCGCCAGCGCGCGTTAGGCTGCTGTTTTGTACTAGAGAGGTAAGCCTGATGAAGACCCTGCTCATGAGCAGCCTGCTCTCCCTGGCCCTGCCGGCCATGGCCGCCGGCCTGGAAGTGCGTGCGCCCTGGGCCAAGGCCACCTTGCCTGGCCAGCCGGTGTCCGGTGCCTATCTGGAACTGCGTGCCGATTCCGCCGCTCGCCTCGTCAAGGTGGACAGCCCCCTGGCCGAGACGGTGGAAATCCATGAGATGAAAATGGACGGCGGCATGATGAAGATGCGCGCGCTGCCGGCGCTGGAGCTGCCAGCCGGGCAGACCGTGACGCTCAAGCCTGGTGGCCTGCATATCATGCTGATGCAGCTGAAAGGGCCGCTCAAGGCGGGTAGCAAGCTGCCGCTCACGCTTCATGTGGAACAGGACGGCAAGACCCGCAGCGTGGCGGTGGAGGCAGACATCCGCGCCATGGCTGCCCATTAGGGATGCGTTGATTTACTCAGAATCTGAAAATTCAGCACCCCACCCGGCAAAGCCGGGTGCTTGAGGTTGAAGGGAAATCAAAGTGTTATCGCTGCTGGATTCCACGCCCCCCGCCCTCGCCGCCGCGACGAAAGTCCACGTTGCACGGTGCGTGGAGGGAGCCTCGCTGTCGCTCGACAGTGGAATAAATCAACTCTTCCTTGCTGCCCCATCCCACCGCCTACACAGCCCGCCTAGCCGCCGGCTGTGTTTTCGGGCATTGCGGGCAGGTATTGGCTGAGCCAGGCCAGCGCCTGCGCTTCGTCATCGAAGGCCTGGCAAGGGTAGGGCGGGCGGTGGTAGATCAGGTAGAGCTTCACTGCCAGGCGGGCGGCCAGATTCGGCTGCATCAGCGCCACCGCCGTGGTGATCGCACAAACCGGGGCGGAGATTGAGAAGGCCTCGGCTTCCGAGGTCGAGGTCAGCGTGCCTTCGCCGCGTATCAGTACCGGGCGTGGCGTGAGCGACAGCGCGCGGTGCTGGGCATTAGCCGAGCTGATCGCGGCAAGGTCGATACGTGGATTGCGGCCATAGTCGATGCGCAGGATACCCTCATCGCCCAGCCAGACCAGCGGATATGGCGTGTTCTGCATCCCACCATTCAAGCCGACCGGGGCCGATAGCGCCACCACAGGCGTAGACCAAACAGCACGGCCAATACTGCGGCGTACAGCAGCGGCTGGGTCAAATCACGCTTCACCAGCCACAGATAGTGGAGCACCCCCAGCGCGGCAATCGGATAGACCAGACGGTGCAGGCGGCCCCAGTTGCGCTTCAGGCGGCGCAGCATGGCGTCGGTGGAGGTGGCGGCAAGCGGAATCAGCAGGACAAAGGCGGCGAAGCCGATGGTGATAAACGGCCGCTTGGCGATATCGCGCAGCACGGCAGTGAGGTCAAAGAACTGGTCGAGCCAGATATAGGTGGTGAAGTGCAGGCAGGCGTAGAAGAACGCAAACAGGCCGAGCATGCGGCGCAGCTTGATCAGCCAGTTGGCGCCGCTGAGCCGGCGCAGCGGCGTGATGGCGAGGCCGGCCAGCAGCATGACCAGGGTCCAGGTGCCGGTGGAGCGCGTGATGAATTCGATCGGATTGACCGCCATGCCGCCCAGCAGGATATAGGCCGCGCGCGCCAGCGGCAGCAGGCAGGCGAGGAAGAGCGTGATTTTGATATATGTGACTGTGTGCTTGGTCATGCCGGATTGGTCGTTTGAGACGAGTCGATGTGACGGCATAATCGCCGACTGGTTTCCTGCGCCGTGACGGAGCGACGTCGCAGCGCCAGCACGGGGGCGCCACAGCAGGCCAAGCTGAGCGCCCTACCTTACCCACTCTTTACCTCGCCACGGGTTTTTCCATGCAAAGCTGCATCGCCACCGCACAGCGCGTTGTTGTCAAAGTCGGCTCCTCGCTTGTTACCAATGACGGCCGTGGCCTCGACCTGAAGGCGCTCAGCCGCTGGGCGGCCGAGATCGCCGCACTGGCGCAGCAGGGCAAGCAGGTGGTGCTGGTCAGCTCGGGGGCGATTGCCGAGGGCGTGGCGCGCCTGGGTTGGCCGAAGCGGCCCAGCGCCGTGCATGAACTGCAGGCGGCCGCGGCGGTGGGGCAGATGGGCCTGGTGGAAGCCTATGAGCGCTGCTTCAAGGCACACAATCTGAAGACCGCGCAGATCCTGCTCACCCACGAAGACCTGGCCGACCGCACGCGCTACCTGAATGCGCGCACCACCTTGCTCACCCTGCTGGGACTTGGGGTGATTCCCATCATCAATGAAAACGACACGGTGGCCACGGCCGAGATCAAGGTCGGTGATAACGACACTCTGGGCGCCCTGGTTACCAATCTGATCGATGCCGATGCGCTGGTGATCCTGACCGACCAGCGCGGCCTGTATGACAGCGATCCGCGCAAGAACCCGGCTGCCAAGTTCATCAGCGAATACCAGGCCGGCCAGCCCGAGCTGGAAGCGATGGCCGGCGGGGCGGGCAGCAGTGTGGGCACGGGCGGCATGTACACCAAGATCATCGCCGCCAAGCGCGCGGCGCGCAGCGGCGCCAGTACGGTGATTGCGTCGGGCCGTGAAGAGGCGGTACTGACGCGGCTGGCCAAGGGCGAGGCGATCGGTACCCAGCTGACCGCTGGTACCACGCGTATCGCTGCGCGCAAGCAATGGCTGGCCGACCACCTGCAGGTGCGCGGTACGCTGAGCCTGGATGCGGGCGCCGTGCTGGCCCTGGGCGATAAGCGCAGCCTGCTGCCGATTGGGGTGGCGGCGGTGGAGGGTGAGTTTCTGCGTGGCGAGATGGTTCGCTGCCTGGGGCCGGATGGCCGCGAGGTCGCGCGTGGCCTGGTCAATTACGACGCGGCCGATGCGCGCCGCATCGTGCGTCTGCCGACCGGCCAGATCGAGGCGGTGCTGGGCTTTGTGGACGAGCCCGAGCTGATCCATCGCGACAATCTGGTGCTGCTCTAGGACGATCGGGCACTAGGCCTGCGCAGCGCGTAAAAAAGCCGGACGACTTGTCCGGCTTTCCCCTTGCTGCCTTCAGTTCGGTACCACTTTCTGCAGGCTGTCCCACAGCTGATCCTTGAGCGACAGGCGCTGCTTCTTCAGCACCTCCAGGGCCAGATCACCCAGATGTTCCTCGCCGTTCTCGGCGCGGGTAATCGCCTTGTCCAGCTTCTCGAATTCGCCGGCCAGGCGGTTGAAGTGCGCGTCGCTGAGCTTGAGCGCGTGAATGGCGGCGCGATGCTCGGGGAATTCGCTGATCAGGGGGTGGTGTTCGATATGCATGGCATGCTCCGGTTGAGGAGCTACCAGTCTAGGTCGGCGCCCGGTGTGCGACCTTGATCCGCATCAAACCGTGCTTGGCCGCTTAAGGTGGAGTGAGACCGTAGCGGGCAAACAGCCGCGCCAGGCTGCCATCGGCCTGCAGGCTGTCGTAGGCAGCCTGCAGCGCGTTGCGTTCGGCCTCTTCCATGCCCTTGCCGGCGGCTAGCCAGACATCGCCCGATGCCAGCACCATGCCGACCTGGAAGTCGGCCAGCTGGTGCCCGCTGCTGCGCACTTTCTCCAGATTGATCACATCACCGCCGTAAATCGCGTCCACCAGGCCGCGTTCGAGAAAGCGTTGCATTTCCTCGGTGCTGCTGGCCTGCACGACCTGGTTGGGCAGAAAGCCGTGCTGCATCAGCTGCAGATAATTGGGCGAGCCGCGCAGCACCACGATGCGCTGCTGGCGCGCGCTGTCCAGGCTGTTGATCGGCGGCTTGCTGCGGTAATTGATAAAGGCGAAGCGCTGCACATATAGACGCACCAGCCACTGAAAGCTGGCCTCGCGTTCCGGGGTGCGCGTGAGCGGCAGGATGGCGGTGCGCGGCTGGCTGCTGGCCATGGCCAGCGCCCGTGCCCAGGGAAAGAACTGCACCTTGCTGGGCTGGCCGGCGCGCGCGCTCATGGCTTCCACCAGCTCGACCAGCAGGCCGGGGCGCTTGGGGGCATGCTCGATGGCAAATGGCGGCAGATCGCCGCTGACGATCTGCCAGGGCTGCAGCCCTGCAGCCTGGGCGGACAGGGCGGACAGGGCGCTTACCAGCAGGACAGCCAGCCCGCAGCGTATCAATAGGGTGAGCAGGTTCATTTCCGGGCCTCACATGCCGGCAGCAGGATGGCGCATTGTCCGCGCTCGGCGGGGCAGCTGTCCAAGGGCAAACTTGTAGCGGCCGGCCGAGCTGGCCAGAATGCGCGCTTTCCCGCTTCATCCGGAACTGCCATGCGCTGTGCTGCCCTGCTGCTCTCCCTTCTGCTGGCCCCGTTTGCCGCAGCCGATCTGTGGAATGACGGCCCTTATGTGCTGCATGAGGCCGAGGGCAGCCAGGCCTACTGGGTGTGTGCGAGCCAGCTGATCACGCAGGCAATGGATGTGGGCGAGACCATCGCCTCGCCCTGCCTGGGCGAGCAGACCACGGTCAGGCTGAATGCCGACAATCCGCTTGCGCCCGACCGCCTGCCTGCGGTGCCGCACTGGGCGGCGATTTCCGATATCCATGGCCAGGCCGGCATCTTCATGCAGCTGTTGCGTGCGCAGGGCATGGTCGATGCGGCCGGCAACTGGGCTTGGGGCGAGGGTGTGCTGGTCATTGCCGGCGATATCTTCGACCGTGGCCCGACGGTGACCGAGGCGCTCTGGCAGGTTTACCGGCTGGAGCAACAGGCGCGGGCCGCCGGTGGCGCCGTGCAGTTTGTGCTTGGCAACCACGAGACCATGTTGCTGCGCGGCGACCTGCGCTACATCCACCCCAAATACCAGGCGGTCGCCCAGCTGATCGGGCGTAGCTACGATCAGCTGTATGGCACCGACACCGAGCTCGGCCGCTGGCTGCGCAGCCGCGCCACGGTGTTCCAGCTCGGCGATACCGTCTTCCTGCATGGCGGCCTCCACCCGGAATTGGCCGCGCGCGAGATCGACCTCGCCGCCATCAACCAGACCTTCCGTCGCCGCCTGGGCGCCAGCAAGGAAGCGCTGGCCCAGGACGAGGAGGCCAACTACCTGTTCGGCCGTCATGGTCCGGTCTGGTATCGCGGCTATTTCCTGCCCGAACGCGCCAGCCTGGCCCAGGTCGACGCCTTACTCGCTCGCTTGGGTGCACGGCGCATCGTGGTCGGGCATACCACCCAGCGCGAGATTGTTTCCTTGTATGGCGGCCGCATCATCGGCATTGATGCCGGCATCAAGGATGGCGAGCGCGGTGAACTGCTGCTATGGCAGGACGGCCAGCTGTGGCGCGGCCTGATGGACGGCCAGCGCCTGCCGCTGCTCCTGGGCAGCGATGATGGCAGCGCCGCGCAGGCCGCGTACTAGTCAGGCCTAGGGAAGAACGGCGGCAAGGGCAGCCTTGTTGCACTGCGGCATTCGAACTAGCCTTAAGGGGTAGCCCTTTGCCGGAGAGCCCCAATGACCTTGTCCCCTGCCGCTGCGCATGCCCGCTTCCTGGAAGAGCAGGAAGTCCGTTACGCCAACCTCAAGCACCAGCTACGTCAGGCTTTCGACCCTTGGGGACTGTGTGCGATCCACACCAAGGCGGCGGCATCCTGGCTCAGCAACCCGGTCGAACTGGCGGCGGCCATGACCCGCTACAGCCACGATCTGTTCACCCTGCAGACCCAGGCGGCCAGCCGTTTCATGGGTGCGCCCGATACCGATATCTTTCCGCCCAATCCGGAAGACCAGCGCTTCGCCGACCCGCTCTGGCGCGATGAACCCGCCTGGGACTATCTGAAAGAGGCCTATCTGATGCAGACGCGCTGGATACAGGACATGCTGTACCAGAGCCCGGGCCTCAGCGATGCCGAACGGCGCAAGAGCGCGTTCTGGCTGCGCCAGAGCCTGAACGCGTTTGCACCGACCAACTTCCTGGCCACCAACCCGGTGGCGCAGCGCCGCGCGTTGGAAACCCGCGGCGAGAGCCTGGTCAAGGGCCTGCAGAACCTAGCCTGCGATCTGGCCGGTGGCGATATCAGCATGACCGACCGCTCGCCCTTCAAAGTGGGTGAGAACCTAGCGCTGACGCCGGGCGTGGTCGTGTATCGCGGCCGTCTGCTCGAAGTGATCCACTACGCACCGACGACCGAGACCGTGCATGCAGTGCCGCTGGTGCTGATGACACCGTGGATCAACAAGTACTACATCCTCGATCTGGCGCCCGGTAAATCGCTAGTCGAATACCTGGTCGGACAGGGCTTCAATGTCTTTATCACCAGCTGGAAGAACCCGGACGAGAGCATGGCCGATATCACCTTCGACGATTACATCGTCGAGGGCGCGGCCAAGATCATCGAAGTGGCGCAGAGCGTGGGCAAGAGCGAGAAGGTGCATGCGCTCGGCTACTGCATCGGTGGCACCCTGCTGGCCCTGTATATGGCCTGGGCCAACCGCAAGGACCCGGCCAATGTGCCGGTGGCGCACTGGACCTTGCTGACCACGCTGACCGATTTCTCGGCGCCGGGTGATATCGAGGTGTTCATCGATGAGGATGGCCTCGACGTGATCGACGGCATCATGGACAAGCAGGGCTTTCTGGATGGCAAGGAGATGTCATCGAGCTTCCGCATGCTGCGTCCGAACAGCCTGATCTGGAACTATGTGGTCAGCAACTATCTGCTCGGCGAAACCCCGCGCGCGATGGATGTCTTGTTCTGGAACACCGATATGACGCGCATGCCGGCCGCCATGCACCGCTTCTATCTGCGCGAGTTCTATCTGCACAACCGGGTGATCGAGCCGGACAGCCTGTGCATGGCCGGCCAGCCCATCGATCTGAGCCAGATCCAGCAGCCACTGTTCATGGTGGCGGCCGAGGAAGACCATATCGCGCCGTGGAAGACCACCTTTACCCTGCTCAAGCGCCTGCCGGTCAAATCGCATTTCACCCTGTCCACCTCGGGTCACATCATCGGCATCGTCAACCCGCCGGTGGCGAGTTCCAAGCGCAGCTACTGGCAGGGCGAGGTTTCACGTGGCACCAAGCCCGAGGACTGGCTGGCCGAGCAGGCCAAGCAGCCCGGTTCCTGGTGGCCAAGCTGGGTGGACTGGCTGCGCCCGCAATGCGGCGCCCAGATCAAGCCACCGCCACTGAGCAACCGCGAGTACAAGAAGCTCGGTGAGGCGCCGGGCAGCTATGTATTTGAGTAGGCACGTTGGCAGCAGCTGGATGTAAAGCGCTGTTTACTAAGGTAAACTGCGCACCCCGCGCCGGCCTCGAGCCGGCGCGGCCTATTTGCAACCGGTCCGTCCTTTGCGAGGACGACCACTGGAGAACTCGCATGTCCGTGCAGCAAACCGGCCCCATCGTGGTGGCCGCCCTGTATCAATTTGTCACGCTCGACGATATCGACACCCTGCGCCAGCCGCTGCTGGATTGCATGCTCGCCAATGGCGTGAAAGGCACGCTGCTGCTGGCCCATGAGGGCATCAATGGCACGGTGTCGGCCAGCCGCGCAGGCATCGACGGCCTACTGGCCTGGCTGAAGACCGACCCGCGCTTTGCCGGGCTCGACCACAAGGAAAGCTACTGCGACACCCAGCCCTTCTACCGCACCAAGGTCAAGCTCAAGAAGGAGATCGTGACCATGGGCGTGCCGAATGTGGACCCGAACAAGCAGGTCGGCACCTATGTGGAGCCGCAGGACTGGAATGCGCTGATCAGCGACCCCGAGGTGCTGTTGATTGATACGCGCAATGACTACGAAGTGGCGATTGGCACCTTCAAGGGCGCCATCGACCCCAAGACCGAGACCTTCCGCGAATTCCCCGACTATGTGCAGCAGCACTTCGACCCGAAGAAGCACAAGAAGGTGGCGATGTTCTGCACCGGCGGCATCCGCTGCGAGAAGGCGTCCAGCTATATGCTGGGCGTGGGTTTCGAGGAGGTCTATCACCTGAAGGGCGGCATCCTCAAATACATGGAAACCGTGCCGCAGGCAGAAAGCCTGTGGGAAGGCGACTGCTTCGTGTTCGATAACCGCGTGACGGTGCGCCATGACCTGAGCAAGGGCGATTACGAACTCTGCCACGCCTGCCGCGAGCCGGTGTCGGCGCAAGAGCGCCAATCGCCGCACTATGTGGCCGGCATCAGCTGCCCGCATTGCTGGGACAAGCTGAGCGAAAAGACCCGCGCCAGCGCGCGCGAGCGGCAGAAGCAGATCGAGCTGGCACTGGCACGCGGCGAGCCGCACCCGATGGGCTACGACGCGCGCGCCGCCCACTACGCGCGCCAGGAAGACTAAGCGTCGTATCCGGCGCCAGCCGTCATGCGTACGGCGGGCGCCCGGCAGCCTGGGCTACAATCGCGCCCATTCGCGGCGCCAGACCGCCCCTGCCCAGGAAGCCCCATGCTGATCCAGTCCCATATCGTCGACCTGCCTACCCCCAGCGGCGTCATGCGCACCTATGTGCACCGTCCAGCCGGGGAGGGCGCTTATCCGGCCATCCTGTTCTATTCGGAAATCTTCCAGCAGACCGGCCCGATCGAGCGTTCCGCCAAGATCATGGCCGGCCACGGCTATGTGGTGCTGGTGCCTGAGGTGTTCCATGAGCTGAATCCGATCGGCACGGTGCTCGCCTATGACGATGCTGGGCGCGACAAGGGCAATGCCGACAAGGCCGCCAAAGCGGTGACCGCCTACGATGCCGATAACGCGGCCATGATTGCCTGGCTGGACCAGCAGGCTTTCTGCAATGGCCAGATCGGCGCGATGGGCTTTTGCCTTGGCGGCCATCTGGCCTTCCGTGCCGCGCTGCAGCCACAGGTCAAGGCCACCGCCTGCTTCTACGCGACCGATCTGCACAGCCAGGTGATCCCGAATCCGCCTGGCCAGCACAGCATGGAACGCCTGGCCGATATCGGCGGGGAATTGCTGATGATCTGGGGCAAGCGGGACCCGCATATCCCGGCCGAGGGCCGTGCACGCGTGTATGCGCAGCTGAGCGCCGCCGACCTGCGCTTTACCTGGCACGAGTTCAACGGCCAGCATGCGTTTATGCGCGACGAGGGCGAGCGCTACGATCCCGAGCTGGCGCTGCTCGGTTACCAGCTGGCGCTGGGCTTGTTGCGCCGCGCCCTGCGCTGAGCACCCGCACCTTCCATTGCAAGTTTCACCGGCCGCCTGGCGGCCAGACTAGATAGACCATGGCCAAGCAGCCCTACCGCCCGCAACCCGTCGAGAAGACCGGCCTGCACCCGCGCAATGCCCACCGCACACGCTATGACTTCGCCGCGCTGACGGCCGATAGCCCTGAGCTGGCTGAGTTCGTGGCGCCGAATGCCTATGGCGATGTGTCGATCGACTTTGCCAACCCGGCTGCGGTCAAGACACTCAATCGCGCGCTGCTCAAACAGCATTACGGCGTGGTCGGCTGGGATATCCCACCCGACTATCTATGCCCGCCGATTCCGGGCCGCGCCGATTATCTGCACTATCTGGCCGATCTGCTCGAACACAGCACCGGCGGCAAGCTGCCGCGCGGCGCGGATATCCGCGTGCTCGATATCGGCGTGGGCGCGAATGCGATCTACCCGCTGATCGGCCACGCCGCCTATGGCTGGTCCTTCGTCGGCAGCGAGGTCGATGCGACTGCGCTGGCCAATGCCCAGGCCATTCTGGCCGCCAATCCGCGCTTTGCGGCAGCCATTGAACTACGCCTGCAGACCCAGCCGCAGCAGTTCTTTGCCGGCATCGTGCAGCCGGGTGAATGGTTCGACCTGTGCATGTGCAATCCACCCTTCCATGCCTCGCTGGCCGAAGCCGGCGCCGGTTCGCAGCGCAAATGGAAGCATCTGGGCAAGCCGGCGGCCACGGCAGGCGGCAAGCCGGTGCTGAATTTCGGCGGCCATGGTGGTGAGTTGTGGTGCGAGGGCGGCGAGGAAGCCTTCATCTGCCGCATGGTGGCCGAAAGTGCCGCCATGCCGACCGCCTGCTACTGGTTCACCAGCCTGGTGTCCAAGCAGACCAGCCTGCCCGGTATCTACCGCGCGCTGGACGAAGCCGGCGCCACTGACCACTACACGATAGACATGGCCCAGGGCCAGAAGCACAGCCGCATCGTGGCCTGGACCTTCTACGACACGCGCCAGCGCAATGCCTGGGCCAAGATGCGCAGCGCGAAGTAAGACTAGTCTTCCGCCTGCGGCGCGGGCCCCACATAGCGGGCCGAGGGGCGGATCACCGATCGGGTGCGGCGCTGCTCCAGAATCTGGGCGATCACGCCGATGCTGCGCCCGGCGTGCAGCAGGATGAAGGCCGCATCGGGCGGCCAGCCCATGGCGCGGCGCAGGGTGACCAGGGCGAAATCCAGCGAGGGATGCTGGCCGGTCAGCTCGGCAATGCTGGCGGCCAGCGCCATCGTGCGGTTGTCGCCGAGCTGGCGCGTCAGCAGCCAGCGCGCACGCGGTTCGCCCTGCGGATAGGCCGGGTGGTTGAAGCCATGCAAGGGGTCGCCACGATCCAGGCGTGCCTGTACCGCGCGGGCCAGATCGGGCTGCTGCGCCCATTCCTCCCACATCGCCTCCACCTGGGCAAAGGCGCCGCCATGCAGGGTGCCCGATACGCCGCATAGCGCGGCCAGCATGGCATGGCCCAGCGTGGCGCCGGTGGCGGCAATGCAGCGGCTGGGGAAGGTCAGATTATTCAGCTGATGATCGGCCACCAGCACTAGGATGGCGCGCAGCAGAGCGGTGGCGTCCTCATCCAGGCCCCAGGCCTGGGCAAACTGCTGCTTGAGCGGCAGGGCCGAGGGCAGGGTGCCGAGCAGGCCGGCCACCTGATAGCGCAGCAGCGACGCGCAGCTGGCCGCCAGCGTTGTTTCCTGTTGCAGCCAGGCGGCGCTGGGGATGTCCTGCTGGCCGAGGGTGAACAGCGCCAGCGCCCGCTCGGCCAATGGCCGGCCAGCCAGCTCGGCCCGCGCATGCAGCCAAAGTGCCGAGGGCGCGGGCGGGCTGCTGGCGAAGGGATCGGCCAGCTCGAACTGCCATAGCCAACGCGCCACATCTTCCACCTCAGCCTGTTCGGCCATCTGCAGCGCCGGGCGTCCCCGGTAGTACAGCTCCCCATCCAATACTGTGCTCAGCGCGGTTTCCAGCAGCGGCCAACCCTGCTCCAGTGCGGTCAGGCCCTGGTTCTGTGGCTTGCGCCCACGCGATTTGCGCGTGGCCAGCTTGGCCACGTCCTCGGCGCGGTACAGCCGCCCGCGCGTGTCGCCTGCTGCCTGGCTGGTGCGTATCAGGCCACGGCTCACATAGGAATACAGCGTCTGCTTGCTGACCCCCAGTTGCTGGGCGGCCTCGCTGGCGGTGATCAGGCTGGGCATGGGCAAGATAGGTCGATTGGTTGAATCAAGATTGACGATATATAGGCATCGACAATTTAATGGATTCAGTGATTAACGCAAGCCAGGCCGGCTTGCCGTCTATTGAGGGAGAGGAAACCCATGCCACATTCAGCCCGCCAGCTCTGGCGCCATTGCCTCACGCTGGGCCTGCTCGGTCTCGCCTGCCTGAGCGAGGCCGCCCCGCCGGCCACCGCGCTGCGGCCGGTGGAGGAAGTACACCACGGGGTAAAGGTCAGCGACCCCTATCGCTGGCTGGAGGATACCCAGACCAGCGAATTCCGCAGCTGGCTGGCCGCGCAGTCGGCGCATACCGAGCAATCGCTGGAGGTGATACCCGAGCGTGCTGCGCTGGGTGAGCGGATTGCCCAGCTCAGCCAGGGCACCGCGCAGCTGCGCGAGCTGGCCTGGGGCGGCGCGCATCTGTTCTATCTGGAAACCGCGCCGGGCGAAGACAGCGCCAAGCTGATGTGGCGGCCGAAGGGACGCGGCCCAGCCCGTCTGCTGCTCGACCCACAGAGCCTGTCGCGCGATGGCCAGCGCATGAGCATCAACTATTTCACTCCCTCGCCCGATGGCCGCTATCTGACCGTGGGCATCGCCGCCGGTGGCTCGGAAAAACATGTGCTGCATGTGCTGGATGTGCAGCGCGGTCGCTTGCTGGATGAGCGTATCGATCGCGTCTACGGCGGCTACTGGACGGTGAGCTGGTTGCCCGATGGCGAGCGCTTCTTCTATGTGCGTGGCACCACCGAGAACCGCTACAACAAGACGCGTATCTATCTGCACCAGCTCGGGCGCGCGCCCGAGCACGACCCGGCCATCTTCGGCTGGGGCCTGCATGGCCTCGATTTCGCACCGGGCGATTACAGCTATGTGCGCCTGGCACCGGGCAGCAAGCATCTGGTGGTGACCACGGTGCCGGGTGTGGCCAGTGAGCGGCATTTCTTCACCGCGCCGCTGGCCGAGGTGCTGGCTGGGCGTGCATCGTGGCGACGGCTGTCCAGCCCGGCGGATGAGTGGTTCCGTGGCTATGCACATGGCCAGCAACTGTATGTGCTCAGCCACGCGGCCGCGCCGCGCAACAAGCTGCTGCGCCTCGATCTGGACCGGCCCACACAGGCGCCCGAGCTGGTGCTGCCGGCCGGCAATGCGGTGCTGCAGGATGCGGCCGTGGCGCGCGATGGCCTGTATGTGCAGGGCATGGAAGCCGGCGTGGCCAAGCTCTACCGCCTGCCCTATGGGCGCGGGCAGGCGCAGCCGGTGGCCTTGCCTTTTGCCGGCCATATCGCCGAGATGACGGCCGCGCCGGATCGCGACGGCGTGCTGCTGAAGCTGGAAGGCTGGGCCCAGTCGCCGCGCGTGCTGGCGGTCGGTCCGGGCGGCAGCCGCGACCTTGGCTTCTTGGCGCCATCGCCCTTCGACTTCAGCCAGATCGAGGTGCGCCAGATGCTGGTGGATAGCCATGATGGCGTGCGCGTGCCGTTGACCGTGCTGCTGCGCAAGGGCTTGGCGCTGGATGGTGCGCGGCCCACCCAGCTCAGCGGCTATGGCGCCTATGGCATGGCGCGCGTGCCGCGCTTCGACGCCCAGAACCTCGCCTGGCTGGAACGCGGTGGTGTGCTGGCCATTGCCCATGTACGGGGGGGCGGCGAGTTCGGCGAGGAATGGCATCGCGCTGGGCAGATTCTGACCAAGTCCAATACTGTGCTCGACTTCGTCGCCTGTGCCGAGGCGCTGATCAAGCTCGGCTATACCCAACCGGCCAAGCTGGCCGGGGTGGGCCATAGCGCGGGCGGCATCACCATCGGCGCGGCGATCACCGAGCGGCCCGATTTATTTGCCGCCGCCCAGCACGGGGTGGGCATGGCCGATCTGCTGCGCTACGAGTTTACGGGCACCGGGCCGGCCAATATTCCTGAGTTCGGTTCGGTCACGCGCAAATACCAGTTCCTGGCCATGCTCTCGGTCAGCCCCTATCAACGCGTGGTGGACGGTACGGCCTATCCGGCGGTGATCCTGACCACTGGCCTGAACGACGCACGTGTGCCGGTCTGGCAGCCGGCCAAGCTGGCGGCGCGCCTGCAGGCGGCCAGCAGCTCGGGCAAGCCGGTGCTGCTGCGTACCGATATGGAGGGTGGGCACGGTGGCGACAATACCCGCCGCCAGCGCATCCAGACCCAGACCGATGTGTGGGCCTTCTTCCTCTCTGCCATGGGCGAGCCGGGTTTTGGGCTCGATCAGAAGTAGTCACGTGCCCGGTAGTAGGCCATGCCCGCGGCCTGTAGCAGGGCGCCGAGCTTTTCGCCGCCGGGAAAGGCCGGCTTGGGAAGCGCGCTGAACAGCTGCAGATGGCGTTCATCGCCGCGAATCGCCTCGGCCAGCACCCGGCCGGCCACGCAAGTCGGCACGATGCCGTGGCCGGAAAAGCCCTGCGCCCAGTACACCGGGCCGGCCCGGCCAAAATCGGGCGTGCGCGGCAGGCTGATGTCGATATGTCCGCCCCAGGCGTAATCGATGTTTACCTCGGCCAGCTGCGGGAAGACCTTCAGCATATCGGCGCGCATGCCCTGGGCCAGATGGCGCGGTTCGCGCCCGGTATAGGTGCATTTGCCGCCGAACAGCAGGCGCCGGTCGGCGCTCAGGCGGAAGTAATCGAGGATGAACTGGTTGTCCGATACCGCGTGATTGCTCGGAAGTAGCTGCTGTGCCAAGGCTTCGTCCAGCGGCTCGGTGGCGATGATATAGGTGCCGACCGGCAGCACGCGCGCGCGCAGCTGCGGGTTGAGGCGGTCGATATAGGCATTGCAGGCCAGCACCAGGCGGCCGGCGCGCACGCTGCCCTGGGCGGTGTGCACCTGCACGCCATTGGCGTTTTCGGTGTAGCGCAGCACCTGGCTGTCTTCGAAGATCTGCACACCCAGCGCTTCGGCGGCGCGCGCGAGGCCCAGCACATAGTTGAGCGGATGCAGATGCCCGCCGCGCCGGTCGAGCAGGGCGGCCTGGTAGCGCTGGCTACCGATATGCGCACCGAGCTCGGCCTTGGGGATGAAGCCCAGCTCGCGGTAACCCCATTTCTCGGCGGCCTCGCGCTGCCAGTCTGTCAGCAGGTGCACACGGCGCGCCTGCACCGAGGTCCACAGATGACCCTCGGCCAAATCGCAGTCTATGGCGTGGCGGGCGATGCGCTGGCGGATCTCGTCCGCCGCATCGGTGATCAGCTGCCAGACCTGGCGCGCGCCCTGCAGGCCCAGCGCGGCTTCGAAGGGCGGCATATCGCAGCTGAAGCCGAGGATGATCTGTCCACCATTGCGCCCCGACGCCCCCCAGCCGACCCGGCTGGCTTCCAGAATGGCGACCTTGAGGCCGGCTTCGGCCAGGTTCAGCGCCGTGTAGAGGCCGGTGAAGCCCGCCCCGACCACCAGCACATCCACATCCAGCTCGCCTTCCAGGCGTGGCCGTCGGTGTTGGGCGGCCGGGCTGCTGGCGCTGTAGTAGCTGCGTAGGTAGTCGGTGCTGTGCTCGAACATGCGGACTCACGGGCGAGGGGACTGGCCCGCATTATGGCCAGAGGCCGGCGCGCCTGTCGTGCTGCAGTGCAGCGGGTGTTGCAGGCGGGATGCGTTCTATATTGCTCGCTCCTCCTTGCCGGGAATGCTCCGATGGCGCGTGTATTCGACCCCGATCTGGAAGTCGTCGCCGACTTCGCCCTGGTGCAGGCCGAGCTGGCGCGCGGCCGGGCCACCCCCTTTCTGCTGATGGACAGTGCGGTGCTGCGCGAGAAGCTGCGCCGCTTTCGTGCTGCCTTGCCGCGCGTGCAGCCTCATTACGCGGTCAAGTGCAATCCCGATCCAGGCGTGTTGCGCGTGCTGTACGAGGCCGGCGCCGGTTTCGAGATCGCCTCGCCCGAGGAGCTGGCGCTCTGCCTGGCGCTGGGTGTGCCGGCCGGCGAGCTCTACTACAGCAATCCGGTACGTGCACCGGCCGCCCTGGCAAAGGCTGCGCAGGCCGGCGTGCAATGGTATGTGGTCGATTCGCGTGAGGAGTTGCGCAAGGTGCTGCGCATCCACCCGACCGCCAGCTTCTATCTGCGCCTGCACACCAGCAATGCGGGCTCGGTTTCGCCGCTATCGGAGAAATTCGGCCTGTTCGACGATCAAGTGGCGTCTTTGCTGGACGAGGCAAGTAGGCTGGGCGCTGACCTGGCCGGGGTGACCTTCCATGCCGGCTCGCAGTGCCTAAACCCGCATAACTGGCTGGCCGGTATAGCCGCCGCGCGCCAGGTATTTGCCCAGATGCAGGCGCGCGGCCTGTGCCCGCGTCTGCTGAATCTGGGCGGTGGCTTTCCGGTCCAGCACCGCAGCCCGGTGCCCTCGATCGCCGCGATCGGCGCGCAGATCAATGCCGCGCTGGCTGATCTGCCCGCTGATATTCGCGTGATGGCCGAGCCTGGGCGCTTCCTGGTATCGGATGCGGGCTGGCTGGTGACCCAGGTGATAGGCCGGACCGAAAAACGCGGTCAGCCCTGGGCCTATCTGGATGCGGGCGTCTTCAACGGCCTGCTGGAAAGCATCACCGGCATCGATTACGACATGCGCAGCGACCGGCATGGCCCGCTGCGTGACTGGGTGGTGGCCGGGCCGACCTGCGATTCGATGGACATCTGCACGCGCCAGCAGCCGCTGCCGGCCGATCTGGCTGAGGGCGATTATCTGTATGTGCGCAATGCTGGTGCCTATAGCACGGCCTGCAGTAGCCGCTTCAATGGCTTTGCGCTGCCCGAGGTGGTGCTGGTCTAGGCCAACCCTAGGACACCGCCTTCACCCGCCGCGCCGCCCACACGGCTATGAGGCCGACCGCGCAGCTCAGGTAGCCGACCCAGTCGTAATGCAGGAGCTGGCCCGCCGGCCCCTTGACCATGATGGCACCGGCCAGCAGGGCGGCCAGGCCCGAGCCGAGGTTCTGCATGGCCGAGTTGAAGGCCATGACCCTGCCGCGTGTCTGCGGCAGGCAGGAGGCGGTGACCAGGGCCGAGCAGGGGATGAAACGGCCGCTGACGAAGATGAAGAACAGCGCGGAAACCGCCAGCTGCCAGACCAGGCCATAGGGCAGGCTCTGGGTCACCAGCAGGATGGGCACAAAGCTGGCGAACACGGTCCAGCTCAGTACGTCGGCGTGGCGGTAGCGGTCGGTCAGCCTGGCGATCCAGGGGCGTGAGATCAGCGTGACCGCACCGCCGATCAGGTAGATATAGGGCAGCTCGGCCTGGCTGAGCCCGGCATTGGACACCATGGTCGGCGCGATATAGGGAATGACCATGAAGCCGGCGAACATGATCAGCGCCGAGGTCAGAAAGCCCCACCAGTGATTGGGCACCGAGAGCAGCTCGCGGTAGCTGGCCAGCAGGCTGGTATGGGGCTGACCGAGGTGGCCGCGCACATTCGGCACCAGCCGCCAGGCCAGCAGCAGGATCAGCGCACAGGCGGCCGCCAGCACGCCGAAGGGGGTGCGCCAGCTGAAATGGTTGGCGATGATCAGGCCGAGCGGCACGCCAGCGATGGCAGCCAGCGAGAAGGCCAGCATGACGATGCCCATCGCATGTCCGCGCCGCTGCGGCGGGATCACATCGCCGACGATGGCTAGGGTGACTGCGCCGAGCACGCCGCCGAACAGGCCGGCCACCACCCGCGCGAGCAACAGGCTCAGATAGCCGGGCGCCAGCGCACAGCCCACGGTGGCGACCAGCAGGCCGGCATAGGTTGCCAGCAGCGCATGCTTGCGGTCGTAGCGGTCGGCCAGGGCCGAGGCGAGCAGGGCCGATACGGCGGCGGCCAACGAATAGGACGAGACCAGCAGGCCGAACTGGGCCGGCTGGATATGAAACTGCGCCATCAGCTGGGCCGAGAGCGGCATCATGATCATGAAGTCGACGATGGCGGTGAACTGCAGGGCCATCAGGGTCAGCAGCAGGGCGCGTTCGCGCGAGGGGCTCAGCTCAGTCATGGTAGCGGTGGCAGCGGAAGAGCCGGCAGTGTGCCCGAGTTTGCCGTGCCCAGCCTGTGCGCGTGAGCCAGGGGAGGGCGCCTGGCGGACCGGCGCACCTGGCGCCGGCCCTGGTTTCACGTGTAACCGTTGGCCACGCGCTTAGCGCGCGCGCAGCTTTTCCCACCAGCTATCGAAATTGCTTTGTACGGCGGCATCCCATTCCGCCAGCTGGCGCAGGCCCTTGGCGGCCTCGCTGGACGGGAAGATAGCCTGATTACTGCGCAGCTCGGCACGCACGAAGCGCTGTGCGGCGGCATTCGGATTGCCCGCGCCGGTTTCATTGGTCAGCGCGGCGGAGTTCTTACCATCGAGCATGAAGTTGATGAACTGCAACGCCAGCTCAGGATTACGCGCCTTGCTGTGGATGACCAGATTGTCCACCCCGAGCACATTGCCCTCGCGCTGGTAGCGGTAGTCGATCTTGATGCCGCGTTTAGCGGCCTTGGGGCTGGTCTTGGCCAGGAAGAAATCGGACGAAAAGCCCAGCGCCAGCCAGATATTGCCCACGGCCAGCTCCTCGCCAAAGGTCTGGTTGGCCAAGGGGCTGTAAAAGCTCATGCCGGCCCAGAACGGTTTGGCTGCCTCGATGCTGGCGCGTGCGGCCGCCAGTTCGGCTGGCTTGGTGCTATTGGGCGAAAAGCCGTTATAGGCCAGCGCTGCTGCCATCACCTCGCGCGAGTCATTGATCACGAACACCCGCCCCATCAGCTTGGCCAGCTCGGTGGGGTCGAACAGCGCGCGATAGTTCTCGGTGGGGATATTCAGCTCCTTGAGCTTGTCGGCGTTGTAGCCCAGCAAGGTAGAGGTGAATGCATACGGCGCGCTGTAGCGATTGCCGGGGTCGTAGCTCGGGTTGAGGAAGGCGGGCGCCACATTGGCCAGATTGGGCAGCTTGGCGCGATCCAAGGGCTGCAGCAAGCCGGCCTTGGCCAGCTTGGATACCGCATAGTCTGACGGCACCATCACATCGAATACCTTGCCCTTGTCGACCACCGCCTCGAGCATCTCATCCATGGTGCCGTAGGTGGTCTGCACCACCTTGCAGCTGCACTGTGCCTCAAAGCGCTGCACCGCCTCCTCGGACAGATAATCGCTCCAGTTATACAGCTGCAGATCGGCAGCCAGCGCGCCGGCTGCGCAGGCAAGCAGCAGGCTGTGGCGTAACCATCGGACGCTTGGACGAGACATAAGAATTCCTCAATAAGGCACAGGCTTAGGGCTAGGGACAGGCCAAACAAGCAGCCTGTATGCCATGGGAATTCTGCCACGCCACCACGCTGCCTCGCAGCTGTACTGCACAAACTTGGTGTGTACGCGGCATGGCCTGCCTGCCAATGGCGCAGCGCAGACGACCTGCCGCGCCTCAGAAATAGCGTTTGAAGTGCAAGCTGAGCTCGCGCCGAGCCAAGCCGGGGCGTCGCTTGTAGCGATAGTCGAACACCAGCGCATTGCGTTGGTCGATGGGCAGGAATTGCGTGGCCTGCCAGCTGTGCAAGCCGATGTTCTGGCCGCTTGCGCGACTGTGGTAGCGATAACGGAGTAGTGATTTCATGCCGCCTATCTCACGCACAATCAGGCCCAGCTCGGGTTCCAGGCTGAGATAGGCGCCCTTGTCGGCATAAGCGGCACTGGCGCCCGCCAGCGCATAGAGATCGACATCGGCCGCGATACGCCGGCTCAAGCCCAATCCCCCATGTACGGCTGGCTTGGCCCGGCTACGCAGATCGGCCTGATTCTGCGGCAGCCAGCCTAGTTCGAAACGACCAGACCAGCCTTGCGTGAAGCTGTCGTAGGGAATCAGGGATTCCACCCCGTAAACCGTCAGTGCGCCTAGACGCAACTTGCCATCACGCAGGCCTTGCTGCAGCGCCAGCTCAAACAGCCGCAAGGCGTTCTCGCTGAAGTACTGGCGATTATCGTCTTCCAGACGGTGCGAAGCCGGCAGCAAGCGGAGCTCCACAACCCCATCCTCACCCTGCTCGCGCCACCCCACGCTGAATTGCGCGTCAGGTGGCGTTGCGGTCGGCTGCTTGTACTCGCCGGCGTCCAGCGTTTTGCCTGTGTGCGAGCGTTCGCGCAGTGCACCAAGCTGCTGCTCGTAGGCCTGCCAGCTAGCGTGGGTGCGCTGCCCCTGTTCGTACAGATAGCGGTTATAGGCGCGCGCCAGTTCCAGAGCGAAAAAGCCATTCGGGGTGGCTTCGGCGCTGCTTGCCGGAGGCTGCGACTGGTGAACCGCGCGCTGTACCTCGTCCCGAGCAGCGCTGGGCAGCTGCTCATTCAGGCTACGCACCAGCCAGCGGCTGGCGGGCTGTACATGGGTGCTGGCAATGGCGCCGGCAGCCTTGGCTTCCTTGATGACATCCAGCGGTGTTAGCCAGCCACCGCGAGGTTCTCGTAGCGTAGGGTGCGCCAGTGAGACGATGAAGTTGACCAGCGTGGCGCAGTTATAACTGTCAAAGAAGTACGTGAGCTCAGTCTGACGTAGTTCATGTAGATGCAGCTGGATCAGCTCGCGACTGGGTTCATCGAGGGCCAGCTGGTATTCCCAGATATTGCGCTGCTCGCCGGCCAGATAGCGCGCAACGGGCTCGCTATAGGGCGATAGTGTGTAGTAGCCGCGTTTGCCCACCAGCAGGCTTTCATAGAACAGCTTGGGCAGATTGGCCGTGGCGGTATCGGTAAAGAAGGAGATCGCGTGCGCCAGCGGTCTTTGCTGGGCATCTCGGCCGCTAATCTTGAGCAGCAGATGGCCCATCATGCTTGAAGGCTGGCTCAGGTTTTCAGAGGCAAACACCAAGGATGCGGTTTCCAGCGGCGCACGTTGGCGGAATTCTTCCAGCGCGCTGCAATGCGCCAGCGGGCGACGAGGCATGCCTAACTGGCGGGCCAGCCAGAGCTGGCGTGCCGGAAAGCGGCAGACGGCCGACTCGGCCTCAGCGCCATACAGCAGGGCCAGGGTTTGCTCCAGGGTGGCTTGGGCGCCAATACCCGGTTCACCCAGCTGAAAGTTCGGGTCGAGAATGCGGGCCTTGCCGCCGCTGATATGCAGCAGCGATAGCCAAGTGGGGTGCTCGGCCAGTTTGAGTAGACGGGCCTTTTCCTGCAGCGCAGTGACCGTGAGCGCCGGCATTTCGTCTGCCCGGGCGGTGAACGTACCGAGCAGCAGGCAAAAAAAAGCGGCTAAAAAGCCGCTTTTCTGAAGCGTGTCAGCCAGCATTACTTGCAAGCAACGACGATGCTGTCTTGGTAAGCCCACATCTTTTCGGTGGCGTAGTCGGTGGTCGAACCGAAAGCACCGCCGCTCAGGATGTTGATGAAGAACTTGGAATCCACCTTGCTGGCCATGGCGGTTTCCTTGGCACAGTTCGGGGTTTCGCTGACCAGCACCTTGTCGGTCTTCTGACGCTTCACTTCCACCACGCCGGGGGCGGTGAAGGTCTTGCCATCCACGCTCAGCTTGGCTTCGGCGCCGTTGGAGGTGGAGACATTAATCTTCTGCGTTTCTTCGTTCAGGATCGAAGCACAGCCAGACAGCAGGACAACGGCGCCAGCGGCAGCAGCCAGAATGATCTTTTTCATGGAATTCATACCCTCGTTAAATAGTTATTTACTGCACCCGCTCAGGCGGGGCGGCGCATCATACGCGTGCAGTAGCGGGGGCGGCAAACGCGAATAGGACATGCAGCGGGATTGCCACAGCCCCCCTGCTGCCTGGTAGTCCGCTAACAAAATTGCCTATTCCTGCCTGTAGTAATCCTACGGTAAGGCGCGGATTTCTGGCTATTTATCAAAGACTTGGCTTGCCGCATTGCACCTCAGCGGCGATAATGCGCGCGATTTTCCCCGGCCCGCCGTTGGCGCGGGCCGTTTGTTTTCTTCATGTGCGCGCTGTTGCGCCGGCCGTTCTCACCCCCTTCGTGGATGGCCTGGCTGCCCGGTATACGCAAACAAGTTCTTGATTGGAAAGAGACCTCGATGGCTGCCTCCCGTACCCAACTCGCCAATGCGATCCGTGCCCTGTCCATGGATGCCGTGCAACAGGCCAATTCCGGCCACCCCGGTGCGCCGATGGGCATGGCGGAAATTGCGTTGGCGCTGTGGGGTAGCCACCTCAAGCACAATCCGAACAACCCGAAGTGGGCCGACCGCGACCGCTTCGTGCTGTCCAATGGCCACGGCTCGATGCTGATCTATTCGCTGCTGCACCTGACCGGCTACGCGCTGCCGATTGAAGAGATCAAGAACTTCCGCCAGCTGCACAGCAAGACCCCGGGCCACCCCGAGTATGGCTACGCCCCGGGCGTGGAAACCACTACCGGCCCGCTTGGCCAGGGCATCACCAATGCGGTGGGCATGGCCATGGCCGAAAAACTGCTGGCAGCCCAGTTCAACCAGCCCGGCCACACCATCGTCGACCACCACACTTATGTGTTCATGGGCGACGGCTGCCTGATGGAAGGTATTTCGCACGAAGCCTGTTCGCTGGCCGGTACCTGGGGCCTGGGTAAGCTGATCGCCTTCTGGGACGATAACGGCATCTCCATCGACGGCCATGTCGAAGGCTGGTTTACCGACAACACCCCGAAGCGTTTCGAGGCCTATGGCTGGCATGTGATTGCCGATGTGGACGGCCACGATGTAGACGCCGTGCTGGCCGCCATTGCCGCCGCCAAGGCCGAAACCAGCAAGCCGACCCTGATCTGCTGCAAGACCGTGATCGGCAAGGGCTCGCCCAACAAGGCCGGCACCCATGATGTGCATGGCGCCGCACTGGGTGCTGTCGAAGTGGCCGCCACCCGTGAAGCGCTGGGCTGGAACCACGCGCCGTTCGAGATTCCGGCCGAGGTCTACGCCGGCTGGGATGCCAAGCAGAAGGGCGCTGCCGCCGAGAGCGACTGGAACGCCAAGTTCGCCGCCTACCGCGCTGCTCACCCCGAGCTGGCTGCCGAGTTCGAGCGCCGCATGGCCGGTGAGTTGCCTAAGGATTGGGCCGAGTTCAAGGCCGCCGCCATTGCCAAGATCAATGAAGCCGCCCAGACCGTGGCCACCCGCAAGGCCAGCCAGATTGCGCTGGAAGCCTTCTCGCCCAAGCTGCCGGAATTCCTGGCCGGTTCGGCCGACCTG
The DNA here is from genome assembly GCF_900119825.1 of Chitinimonas taiwanensis DSM 18899. Lineage (GTDB taxonomy): Bacteria > Pseudomonadota > Gammaproteobacteria > Burkholderiales > Chitinimonadaceae > Chitinimonas > Chitinimonas taiwanensis. The sequence continues at coordinate 404,325 of NZ_FPKR01000001.1, forward strand.
ACCGGTTCCAACCTGACCAACTGGTCTGGGTCAAAGTGGATTGATGGCGAAGGCAACGGCAACTACATCAGCTACGGCGTGCGCGAGTTCGGCATGGCCGCCATCATGAATGGCATGACCCTGCACGGTGGTCTGCGCCCCTACGGCGGCACCTTCCTGATGTTCAGCGAATACGCGCGCAATGCGCTGCGCATGGCCGCGCTGATGAAGATCAACCCGATCTTCGTGTTCACCCACGATTCGATCGGCCTGGGCGAAGACGGCCCGACCCACCAGCCGGTTGAGCAGACCGCCACCCTGCGCTATGTGCCGAATATGGATACCTGGCGCACCTGCGATACCACCGAAACCGCGGTGGCTTGGGCTGTGGCAGTGGAGCAGAAGACCCGCCCGAGCAATCTGGTGCTGAGCCGTCAGAACCTGGCCTTCATGGCGCGTACCGAAGCGCAGATCGCCGATATCGCCAAGGGCGGCTATGTGCTGCGCGAAGCCGAGAGCGGTGCTGCTCAGGTCGTGCTGATCGCCACCGGTTCGGAAGTGGACCTGGCGGTGAAGGCTCAGGCCCAGCTGGCCACCGAAGGCATCCGTGCCCGCGTGGTGTCCATGCCCTGTACCAATCTGTTTGACCGCCAGGATGCCGCCTATCGCGCCAGCGTACTGCCCAAGGGCACGCCGCGCGTGGCGGTGGAAGCCGGCGTGACCGATTTCTGGCGCAAGTATGTGGGCCTCGAGGGCGCCGTGGTCGGTATCGACACCTTCGGCGAATCGGCTCCGGCCCCAGCCCTGTTCAAGGAGTTCGGCATCACCGTGGAAGCAGTGGTGGCCGCAGCCAAGAGCGTGCTGTAAGCCTTTGTAGTTTTGTTGCAAAGCAAAAAGCCCCGCCAGCGCGGGGCTTTTTTCATGCAGCTGGCGAGTATGCGTCGGGCGTGACTGCCTGGTGCGGCAAGCCTGCCACCGCCCTTGATTTGCATGCGTTCTAGCGCCAGCCAGCATTACCCGCCGCTAAGCTGCTCAGGAAGACCCTGATTTGAGTAAGGCTAATCGGCATACGCATCCATGCGTGATTTCCCCATGCCGCAGCGCAGCAAATGGCGGCTTTTGTAGTCCCCTTTCAGCCGGGGGCGCAGTTACAATCGCGGCCTTTGTAGTTTAATTGGCGCCAACTACATTCGGCTGCCCAGTAAGGAGAATCCCAGCATGTCCATCCGCATCGCCATTAATGGCTACGGACGCATCGGCCGCAATGTTCTGCGTGCAATTTATGAACTGAACCGCGGCCAGGATTTCAAGGTCGTCGCCATCAATGCCTCGGGCGACATCGACACCAATGCCCATCTGACCAAGTTCGACACCGTGCACGGCCGCTTCAATGCTGACGTGCGCGCCGATGGCGACTGGCTGCGCATCAACGACGAGCACATCCGTTTCTTCTCCACGCGCAACCCGGCCGAATTGCCCTGGGGTGAACTCGGCATCGATATCGTGCTCGAGTGCACGGGTGCCTTCACCAGCAAGGCCAAGTGCCAGGCGCACCTGAACGCGGGCGCGAAGAAGGTGCTGATCTCGGCCCCGGGCGACAAGGATGTGGACGCCACCATCGTTTACGGCGTCAACCACGATATCCTGACCCGTGATATGACCGTGGTGTCGAATGCCTCCTGCACCACCAACTGCCTGGCCCCGCTGGCTAAGGTGCTGAATGACCATATCGGCATCAGCAAGGGCCTGATGACCACCATTCACGCCTACACCAATGACCAGGTGCTGACCGATGTGCGTCACAAGGATCTGCGCCGTGCCCGTTCGGCCACCCAGAGTCTGATCCCGACCAAGACCGGCGCTGCCGCCGCGGTAGGCCTGGTGCTGCCCGAGCTGAACGGCAAGCTCGACGGCTTCGCCGTGCGCGTGCCGACCATCAATGTGTCCATGGTTGATCTGACCTTCCAAGCCGGTCGCGCCACCAGCAAGGAAGAGATCAACGCACTGATGCGCGATGCCGCCGGCGGTGGTCCGCTGAAGGGCGTGCTCGGCTACAACGATCTGCCCCTGGTCTCGATCGATTTCAACCACACCAATGAAGCCTCGATCTTCGACAGCACGCTGACCAAGGTCAGCAATGGCGATCTGGTCAAGGTTGGTGCTTGGTACGATAACGAATGGGGCTTCTCGGTGCAGATGCTGAATACCGCACGCGCCATGATGGAAGCGAAGTAAACCCCGGCATCACCGTGAACGCCATGGCCATGCGCCATGGCGTTTGCATTTGCGGCGCCCGCCACAGCTGGCGCGGCTGTAGTGGCTCGCGCCGCCCTACACGCGCGGCGCGAGCTAGACTCACCTTTTCCCACCTTGCGACCCAAGCTGCCATGAACTTCAAAAAGCTCACCGACCAAGCCCTTGCCGGCAAGAAAGTCCTGATCCGTGTCGACATGAATGTGCCGGTCAAGGACGGCAAGATCGGCGACGACACGCGCATCCGTGCCTCGTTGGCCACCATTGAACACTGTCTGAAGGCCGGCGCCGGCGTGGTGCTGATGACCCATCTGGGCCGCCCGACCGAGGGCAGCATCACCGAGGAAGACAAGCTGGCCCCGGTAGCTGCGCGTCTGGGTGAACTGCTGGGTCGCGACGTACCCGTGATCACGGACTGGACTGGTTTCTCGGTCAAGGCCGGTGAATTGGTCATGTTGGAAAACATTCGCACCAATGTGGGCGAGAAGAAGAACAAGGATGAACTCGGCCAGGCCTACGCGGCGCTGTGCGATGTGTTCGTCAACGATGCCTTCGGTACCGCGCACCGCGCCGAAGCGTCCACCCATGCGGTGGCCAAGTTCGCGCCGATTGCCTGCGCTGGCCTCTTGCTGAGCGCCGAACTTGACGCACTGGGCAAGGCGCTGGCCCAGCCGGCACGTCCGCTGGTGGCCATTGTGGCCGGCTCCAAGGTGTCGACCAAGCTGACCATTCTCGAATCGCTGGCCGACAAGGTCGACCAGCTGATCGTCGGTGGTGGCATCGCCAATACCTTCCTCTTGGCCGAGGGCAAGCAGATCGGCAAGTCGCTGGCCGAAGCCGATCTGGTCGAACAGGCGCGCGCCGTGATCGCCAAGATCCGCGCACGGGGCGGCGATGTGCCGCTACCGACCGATGTGGTGGTAGGCCAGAAGTTCGACGCCAATGAAGCGGCCGTGGTCAAGCCGCTGTCGGCTGTTACCGAAAGCGACATGATTTTCGATATTGGTCCCGATTCGGCCGCGCAGCTGGCCGAGGTGGTGGCCAAGGCCGGCACCATCGTCTGGAACGGCCCGGTCGGCGTGTTCGAGTTCGACCAGTTCGGCAAGGGCACCGAGGCGCTGGCGCGCGCGATTGCCGCCAGCCCCGCTTTCAGCATTGCCGGCGGTGGCGACACCCTGGCTGCGGTGGCCAAGTACGGCGTCACCGAGCAGGTCGGCTACATCTCCACCGGCGGCGGCGCCTTCCTCGAGTTCCTCGAAGGCAAGACCCTGCCAGCCGTGGACATCCTGGCGCAGCGCGCCTGATATGCGCGCCCGCGCATTCTTGCCCCTGCTGGTCTGCAGCCTGCTGGTGGCGTGCGGGCAGCGTGATGCGGGCGCCGAGTCGGCCGCTTACGCCGCTGCCGCCCCCGCTGCCGATGCCCCGATGGCGGAAGCCAAGCTGGCCGAGGGCGGCGAGCAGGCCAGTCGGCGTTATCTGGCCATCAGCCATAGTCTGGAAGTGGAGACGCCGGCCGAGCAGGTCGAGCCGCTGTGGCGCGAGGTGCAGCAGCAGGCACTGAGCATGGGCGCCGACCTGATCAGTGCGGAGCTCAGCCGCAGCGATCTGCAGGCGCCGGCGGCCAGCCTGTCGCTGCGCCTGCCGCCCGCACAGGTGCCGGCCCTGTTCGCCCTGCTGGCCAAGGGTGGCGAGCTGGTCAATACCCGCACCGATAGCGAAGACAAGAGTGCCGAGGTGATTGATGTCGAGGCGCGCCTGAAGAATCTTAGCGAGGCGCGCGACCGCCTGCGCGTACTGATGAACGAGCGCGGCGCCAAGCTGGCCGATGTGCTGGAAGTGCAGAAGGCGTTGACCGAAACCCAGAGCCAGCTCGACAGCTGGCAGGAGCAACGCAAGCTGCTCGCGCAGCAGACCGAGAAGGTGAAGATCGAGCTGCGCATCCATGCGCCGCGTAGCGCGATCGAGCGCAGTGCGCTCGCCCCCTTGCGTGATACCTGGCAGCAGCTTGGCTACCAGCTCGCGCAGAGTCTGGCTGCGCTGCTGTCCTTCGTGGTGGTCGTGCTGCCCTGGATGCTGCTGATCGTGCCGGCCGGCTTGTTGATCCGGCGCGGTTGGCGCAAGCGGCGTAGTGCAAAAATGTAGTCGTGATTACGACACTACAAGGCTGCTAAAATCCGCCCAAATCAACCGCCTTACGGAGTTTTGCAATGTCCCTCGTTTCGATGCGCCAGTTGCTCGATCACGCTGCCGAGAACGGCTACGGTCTGCCGGCCTTCAATGTGAACAATCTGGAGCAGGTGCTGGCCATCATGCAGGCCGCCGACGAATGCAATAGCCCGGTGATCATGCAAGGCTCGGCCGGTGCGCGTAAGTACGCGGGCGAAGCCTTCCTGCGCCACCTGATCCTGGCCGCTACCGAGGCGTATCCGCATATTCCGGTGGTCATGCACCAGGACCACGGTGCTTCGCCGGCCGTGTGCATCCAGGCCATGCGCTCGGGTTTTTCCAGCGTGATGATGGATGGCTCGCTGATGGAAGACGCCAAGACCCCGTCCAGCTACGAGTACAACGTGGATGTGACGCGCAAGGTGGTCGAAATGGCCCACGCGATCGGCGTGAGCGTGGAAGGTGAGCTTGGCTGTCTGGGCAGCCTGGAAAGCGGCATGGGCGAGAAGGAAGACGGCCACGGCGCTGAGGGCGTGCTCAGCCACGACCAGCTCTTGACCGACCCGGATGAAGCGGCTGACTTCGTGAAGAAGACCCAGGTCGATGCACTGGCGATTGCCATCGGCACCAGCCACGGCGCTTACAAGTTCACTCGCAAGCCCACTGGCGATATCCTGGCCATCGAGCGCATCAAGCAGATCCACGCGCGCATTCCGAACACCCATTTGGTCATGCACGGCAGCAGCAGCGTACCGCAGGAATGGCTGGAGATCATTCGCCAGTATGGCGGCGAGATGAAGGAAACCTACGGCGTGCCGGTGGAAGAGATCGTCACTGGCATCAAGTACGGCGTGCGCAAGATCAATATCGATACCGATATCCGCCTGGCCATGACCGGTGCGACCCGCCGCTTTCTGGCCACCCAGAAGAGCGAATTCGACCCGCGTAAATTCCTCAAGGAAGCCACCGTGGCGGCCAAGGATATCTGCAAGCTGCGCTTCGAAGCCTTCGGTTCGGCCGGCCAGGCCAGCAAGATCAAGCCGATCAGCCTGGAAAAGATGTCCGATCTGTACAAGAAGGGTGAACTGGCTGCCGTGGTGAAGTAAGCCACCGCCGCTGTTTCACATGAAACGCCCCGCTAATGCGGGGCGTTTTTGTTTGCTGCGGCTGGTCTAGGCTTGGCCGCAGAAGAACACCGACAGGTAGTAATTGGTGCGCTGGCCGACCGGGCGGTTGTCCAGTGTGACCGGCACGGCCCGTTGGAGCAGAAAGCGCAGCGCATTGGCTTGCGCCTCCTCATCCGGCGTGGCGGCAATCTTGTAGCCGACGATGTTATAGCCGGGCAGGCGGTTCACCTCGGCCTTCAGCTCGCGCAGGCGTACGCGGTCGAATACCCCGCTGTGGGCTTTCAGGGCCGTCGCCGCCTGTTGGGCCAGCGCCTGCTCTGTCGGGCGGCCCTGGCAATAGAACACATCGATATCCCAGCGCTGCAATAGGGCCAGGGCCTTGGCCTCGTCCCAGCCACCCGGTGCTTGCGGGCTGGTCTGGCGCGGGGCGGCATCGGTCTTTTCGGCGCGCGCCGCCAGCTCCTGGCTCTCGGCCGCTACCACGCGGTAGGCCTGCGCCTGGCTGACCAGCTGCTGCTTCTGTTCCTGGTTGGCGGCACGCTGGCTGAGCGCGCTGATCAGTTGCTCCTGCAGCTGCGGGTCATCGCGCAGCAGGCTGGTGACCAGGGACTGAGCCGCGGCCACATGGTCGGCGCGCACACGCTCCTCGGCCTTCAGCGCGTCGACCACCTCCTTGTAAACCGTCAGATGCAGGTCCACCAGCTGCTTGCGCTCATCGCGCTCATCCTGGCGCTGGGCCAGCACGGTATCGACATTCTTCTTGATCGTATCGACCGCAGACACCTGCCAGGCGCTATAGGCCGCGGCAATGGCGATGATGATTTCCACCAGCAGCTTGAAACGGCTCAGCCCACTGCTGGCCGGCTTGGGTTTGTCTTCCTCGCTCATGACGGCTTTCCTCCTGGCTCGGTAGTGGGCCGGTCGGGCCAGCGCGGCGCGAGCGGCCCAGTTACATTGACATACCGATAGGCTATTTGCCGCCCGTACCGCCACACGGCAGGATGGCGCCATCGTCCTCAACGCGGCGCCCACCATGCCCCTCCAATCCAAATTTCCCGACCTCGGTCTGACCATCTTCAGCCGCATGAGCGCGCTGGCGCAGGAAACCGGCGCGATCAATCTCTCGCAGGGCTTTCCCGACTTTGCCGTGGATGCTGATTTGCAGGCTGGCGTGACCCAGGCCATGGCGGCGGGTCACAATCAGTACGCGCCCATGCCCGGCCTGCCGGCCTTGCGTGCGGCGATTGCCGCCAAGTTCGCCAGTGCCTATGGCCTGGCGGTGGACGCGAATAGCGAGATCACCGTAACGGCCGGTGCCACCCAGGCGCTGTACACGGCGATTGCCGCCGTGCTGCGTGCGGGCGATGAAGCGCTGATTCTGGAGCCGGCCTACGACAGCTACGCCCCGGCCATCGTGGCTCAGGGCGCGCTGCCGGTGCGCGTGGCCTTGGCGCCGCCCAGCTTTGCGGTGGATTGGGATGCCGTGGCGGCCGCCATCACGCCGCGCACGCGCCTGATCATCGTCAACAACCCGAATAACCCGGCCACCAGCGTGTTCAGTCGCGCCGACCTCGATGCGCTGGCCGCGATTGCCGAACGGCATGATTTGCTGGTGCTCAGCGACGAGGTGTACGAGCACCTGGTGTTTGATGGCCGCCAGCACGCCAGCGTGCTCAGCCATGCCGGCCTGCGTGCGCGCAGCTTTGCCGTGTACTCGTTCGGCAAGACCTTCCATGCCACTGGCTGGAAGATCGGTTATTGCGTGGCTACGCCCGAGCTGACGGCGGAATTTCGCAAGCTGCACCAATACCTGGTGTTCTCGGTGTCCACCCCCATGCAGGCCGCGCTGGCCCAGCACCTGGCCGAACCCACCCACTGGCAGGGCCTGGCCGGCTTTTACCAGGCCAAGCGCGACCGCCTGGCCCCGGGCCTAGAGGCGGCGGGCTTCCGGCTGCTGCCCAGTGCCGGCACCTATTTCCAGCTGGCCGATTACCGCGCCATCCGCCCCGATCTGGGCGAGCTGGCCTTTGCCGAATGGCTGACGCGCGAATACGGCGTGGCCAGCATCCCGGTATCGGCCTTCTATGCCGATGGACGCGACCACGGCTTGGTGCGCTTCTGCTTTGCCAAGCGCGAAGACACGCTGGATGCCGCGATCGCCAAGCTTGGCCGCCTGGCACGCGGCTAGGCGGCTTTAGTCAGCCGGGCAGGTATCGCTCGGCTGCTCGGCCGACGGCCCAGCTGCTTGCGCGGGTGCGGCATCGGGTGGGGGAAAGGCGTGTTTGAACGTGAAGGCCTGCGCACTCGGGCCATGCGTTTGCAGCAGGGCCAGACGCTCGGCCGCCTCGCTCAGGCTGGGCTGGTGGCCGTGCGGCACCCACCACAGCACGGCATAGGCCTCACCCATGCGTTCGAACCACTCGCGCCGCCGGCGCATGATCTCGACGTGCGCGCTCTTGAAGGCGTAATCGCTGAGCGCCTGCACATCGCGCCACACCGACATATTGACCACCACCTGATCGCCAAACGGCCGCAAGTCCGTGGCATCGCCACCCTCGTCCTGCAGCCGCCATTCAAAGCCGGGCGATTGCTCGGCCAGCCGATTGATGCGATCCAGATTGGCTACGAAGTCGGCCAGCAGCGGCGAATCGAGCGGGGCTTTCAAGGTGGCGATATTGAGCTGGGCCAGGCGGTAACAGGACACGGGGCACTCCTTCGGTAGGGTTTGGATGCGGGCCTTGCTCGCTCAGATATCAGGGCGCGACGTGGAATTCCCAGCTGCCACTAGCGGCTGCGGCCATCTAAAATGGAAGCCATCCCTGTCGACTACCGCTGCGAGACCTTCTCTTGGACCCTATTCTTGCTCAGCTGTCGTATGCCTTGCCCGGCGCCAAATCGATCGAGCAGATTACCCGCCCGCTGCTGGAGATGCTCGGTGCGGCCACGGGCCTCGAATCGACCTATCTGACCGAAATCGACCTCCAGCGTAATGTGCAGCATATCCGCTATGCGCGCAATACCGGTGGGATGCAGATACCCGAAGGCCTGTCCGTGCCCTGGTCCGACACCCTGTGCAAGCGCGCGCTGGACGAGGGGCGCATGTGCACGAGCGATGTACCCAACTGCTGGGGCGATTCCGAAGCCGCGCGCGCACTGGGTATCCAGACCTATGTCAGCGCCCCGGTACGCGGCTCGGATGGTGAGCTGCTCGGTACGCTGTGCGCCGCCAGCGCCAGTCAGCAGTCGGTGAATGCGGCCGCACTGTCCGTCCTGCAGCTGTTCTCCAGTCTGGTGGCCAGCTTTATCGAACGCGAGCAGCTGGTGGCCGACCTGCAGGCGGCCAATCGCCAGCTACGCAGCTATGCGCTGAGCGACCCGCTGACCGGCCTGCCCAACCGGCGCGCGCTGATGGATGAGCTGCAGCGTCTGCTAGCACGCGGCCGGCGCGAACGTTGCTGCGTGCTGATTGGCCTGATTGACCTGGATGGCTTCAAGGCCATCAACGACCGCTATGGCCACCAGCAGGGCGATCTTTTCCTGCAGCAGGTCGCCCAGCGCCTGAGCGCCGACCTGCGCGGTTCGGACCTCGTGGGCCGGCTGGGCGGCGACGAATTCCTGCTGCTCTGCCCCGGCCCCATCCTGGAGGCCGACGCCGAGTTGGTTGGCGCGACGATACGCAGCGGGGCCGCCTTTCAGGCTGTCCAGTGCCTGCAGGAACGCACCTTCCTGGCCACGCGCGGCCTGTACACGCTGGACACCCAGGCCTTCGACTACCAAGGTGCCAGCGTGGGTGTAGTGGCCCTGCAAGCCGACCAGCTCGACCCGGACGAGGCGATCCGGCTGGCGGATGCGCAGATGTATGAGATCAAGCGGATCAGGAAGCAGCATGCGCGGGGGTAGGTGGGTGAGGCGCCTGCCTGGGCTGACAGCACGGGTGCCCGCTGCACTGATGTTTCGCTAGCTAGGGTGGGCAACGTGTTGCCCACCGGTTTGGTTTTTTAGCGGCTTTGCCGCGAATCCCACGCTGCGCGTGGTTTAGGGCGGGGGTTCGTCCCGCAGCCGCCTGACTTTCTTTGTCTTGCCATACCCCTTCGGGGCACAAGAGAAAAGTAAGCAAAAGAAGGCGCGCCCGCTAAGCCGGTCGCTACGCGACTGCCCTGCGCTTGGGCACTGTGGCGGGCGGCGGCAGAACTCGCCCGCTACGCGGGCTCAAACAGCTGCCGCCGACGGCCCCCGCCAAAGCCCCCAAGCTTCGGCGGCTTAGAGGGCAAAGGGCGCAGCTCCACCTGCTTTGATTTGTTGTGACCATGGACGAGGTGTCCGTGCTTTGTTTGCAGTCCGCCTCCAGCGCATCGCAACTCGCGGCACCCTCACCCCAACCCCTCTCCCGGTGGGAGAGGGGCAAAACAACACCAGATTTTTGCGGCGCCAATGCCCAAGCACCGCCCGTTCTACGGAGCGCCCAATGCCCTCGGTACTCGCCGAGCAGCACAGAAGCTCGCGGGGCTTTCCGGGGCAAGCTGTTTGAGCCGGCCGGAACGGGCGGCGAGTTCTTGCCCCGGCCGCGAGCTTCGCGCAGCGCAGGGAACCGGCCAAAGGCCGGCGAGACCGCGGGCGCGCCTTCTTTTGCTTACTTTTCTCTTGTGCCCCGAAGGGGTATGGCAAGACAAGAAAAGTAAGGCGGCTGCGGGACGCACTCCCGCCCTAAACCACGCGTAGCGTGGAGTTCGCGGCGTTAGCCGCTAAACAGATAAACCCGGTGGGCAACAAGTTGCCCACCCTACTTGGCTCTTATCGCAACCCGCATAATCCTCAATAATTTTCACCATCGCTTTGAGATGGAGCGTTGCCATCCGAATAGTACCAAAGTGCGGTAATTTTCTCCTTTAGCTCGGGATTAATCACGTACTCTTCCCTTTCAGAATCCCAAATGCCTAAATCGAGTTGTGAAACTTCGCCTGTGTCAGAAATCTTTGCAAGAGCTTGTTCATTATAGAAAACATAGTTCTCTGCAACGGCATTTGTATGAATTATTAGTCCGGTGGCTAAGCAAGTAAATAGAGTTAAATTCCGCATGGGTGAGATATTCCATTATTGGTTAAACAGGGTTGCATTTAATCGGCTGCATGTTCGCTGAGGCCAGATGGCTTTGCGTTTCCTTCGGCATGTATTGCAAATATTCAATTGCACCATTTGGGAGGTTTCGTTGCAAGAAAGCAGCTGTTGCTATTCATGGTGTGTAAATAGAAATTTTCAAGATGCCCAAGCTTCTCCCATGTTGTTTTGGGGTCGCTGTTCTCGAATTCATTGAGCCCAGTCACGGTTTTTCTCATGCCGCTAAGATAGTTCGTGCTCGCCTCGGTAATGTCACCGCTATTGCGCATGAAGCTGCGCGATTCTTTTCCGATTAATCGGAATCCGCCGTTTTGATAGCGGAAATTGAACTCGTCGTTGTTAACGGCATAGCTGCCGCAACTTAACCAATAATTCAAGCGAATGTGAAGAATATTGTTCTTTATCTTAATGGCATCTTCGTCAAGTGGATCCTGTAGGCAAGTATTGTCTGGGTCATCTTTGGTGGGCAGAAATCGTTCTGCCATCAGTGCTTTCTGGTATCCCTTATCTTGCTTGAATAAGATCAGAATGGCACGTGGATTGAGATTGAGCGTGCGACCTTGATGCTCTGGATGCGGGACATAATTTCTTAGCCGATCCGCTATTAAGGTAAGCACTAGGTCAATTTTTTTATCATTGTTCAGATCCCCCTCTGTGTGGGAAACCAATTTCCAGTGCTTGGGAATGTACTCAGCTTTGAACGCATCGTTGAGATCGATCGCCGCTACCTGGAGCGAGAACGGTATGCACAGTGTAATTAGGTATCGCATATTCATAAATTATTGATTTGATGGGGACTATAGTCTGGCACGTTCATATGGAGATCAATCATAGGCTTCGCATTGAGGTCCTAATAAATCTGGGTTCGGTACTTGGTTTGGGTCCTTCCAGCCAGTGAGCAAACACCCCCACCGCCTCCACCACCTTTCCCTCCCCCGGCACCACCACCGCATAACACTTCCCCGTCGCCAACACCGGCCCCATCGGTGCCAGCAACGCCCCTTCGGCCAGTTCTTCCTCCAGCAAGGTCACATCGCCCAGCGAGACGCCGAAACCCTGCAGGGCCGCGTTCATCGCCTGGTCCAGGGTGTCGAACAACTGGCCAGAGGCCGGGTTGACCGTGTCGGCGTTGGCGGCGTGCAGCCATTGCTGCCAGTCCTGGCGGTCGCGCGTGGGGTGCAAGAGGGTGAAACCGGCCAGGTCGGCCGGGCAGGCCAGGGGCTTGCCGCTGCGGCGTAGCAGGGCAGGGGAGCAGACGGGGGTCAGTTGTTCCTCGAACAGCAGGCGACCGCCGGGCGGGATATGGGCGCCATAGGTGATGGCGAGGTCGAACGGTTCCTTGCCGAAGTCGATGCCGTGGTCGTGCAAGCTGGTCAGCTCGACCTCGATATCGGGATGGACCTGGCTGAAGGCCTGCAGCTGGCGCAATAGCCAGCGCGAGGCGCAGCTGGGCGCTTTCAGGCGCAGGCGGTTGCGTGCCTCGCGCGCGGCGGCGAGGCCTTTTTCCAGCGTGCCGAGCGCACGGCCCACATAGGGCAGCAGCGCCTCGCCCTGGGCGCTCAGGCTCAGCTTGCGCACTTCGCGGCGGAACAGCGGGTAGCCAAGCTGGGCTTCCAGCTGGGCAATCTGCTTGCTGACCGCGCCCTGGGTCAGGCACAGCTCGCGCGCGGCCAGGGTGAAGCTCAGGTGGTGTGCAGCCACCGCGAAAATCTGCAGACCGTACAAGGGCATCGTGCGCGTGGTCATGGCGTCCTCATGCATGAGAAAAGCTCATTCATGTAGTGACGATAATTCGTTTGTCGCCCGTGGCACAAGGCGCGCTTAATCAGCACGCAATAAAAACGTCACCGGAGATGCGCCATGCCCCGCTTCACGCCCCCGCCGTCCAAGCTGCCCCATGTCGGTACCACCATCTTCAGTGTGATCGGGGCCCTGGCGGCCGAACATCAGGCCATCAATCTGTCGCAGGGTGCGCCCAACTTCCCCTGTGCGCCCGAGCTGATTGCCGCCACCCATGCCGCCATGCTGGCCGGCCACAACCAGTACGCGCCGATGACCGGCCTGCCCGCGCTGCGCGAGGCGATTGCCGCCAAGGCCGCTGCGCTGTACGGGCATGACTACGAGGTGGGCGAGGAAGTAACCGTGATGGCCAGCGCCAGCGAGGGGCTGTTTTCCGCCATCACTGCGCTGGTGCATGCCGGCGACGAGGTGATCGTGTTCGAGCCGAGCTTTGACAGCTATGTGCCGATGATAGAACTGCAGGGCGCACGCGCCGTGGCGATCAAGCTGGCGCCGCCGAGCTTCGCGATTCCCTGGGATGAGGTCGCCGCGCGCATCACGCCGCGCACGCGCATGATCGTGCTCAATAGCCCGCATAACCCGAGCGGCATGGTGCTCAGCGAGCACGATATCGCCGAGCTGAGCCGGCTGACCGCCAATACCGGCATCGTCATCCTCAGCGACGAGGTGTACGAGCATGTGGTGTTCGATGGCCAGCCGCATCGCTCGATCAGCCGCTACCCGGCCCTGGCCGAGCGTGGCGTGGTGGTCGGCTCCTTCGGCAAGACCTTTCATGTCACCGGCTGGCGCGTCGGCTATTGTCTGGCGCCGCGCGTGCTGATGGACGAGATCCGCAAGGTGCACCAGTTCGCCATGTTCGCCGCCGATACCCCGATGCAGTACGGCTTGGTCGAGATGCTGCGCACGCCACAGCATTACCTCGGCCTGGTTGACTTCTACCAGAAGAAGCGCGACGTGCTGATCGCGGCGCTCAAGCCCTCGCGCCTCAAGCTCCTGCCCAGCCATGGCGGCTTTTTTGTGCTGGCCGATTACTCGGCCATCAGCGCCGCCAGCGATAGCGACTTCGTGCAGCAGCTGATTCGCGAGCAGCAGGTGGCCACCATTCCGGTATCGGCCTTCTATAGCGATGGCACCGACCACGGCCTGATCCGGCTGTCCTTCAGCAAGGATGAGGATACGCTGCGCCGTGGCGCCGAGCGGCTGTGCCGGCTGTGATCGCATTAAGCTAGTGCCCTTGTCCCACTACCGAGCGCCCTGATGACCCAGCCCCGCACCCTGACCGCCGCCGCCATCCAGATGCATAGCGGCGCCGATCTGAACGAAAACCTGGCCCAGGCCGGCTATCTGGTCGGCGAAGCCGCGCGCCAGGGTGCCGAGCTGGTGGCGCTGCCCGAATACTTCTACCTGATGCCGGCGGACGAGCGCGAGCGGGTGGCGCTGGCCGAGGACTTCGGCCGTGGACGCATCCAGCAGCTGTTGGCCGACCTGGCACGCGAGCATGGCATTTGGCTATTGGGCGGCACCGTGCCGCTGGCTGGGGCGGAGCCGGGCAAGATGTATAACAGCAGCGTCTTGTTCGACCCGAGCGGCGCCTGCGCGACGCGTTACGACAAGATGCACCTGTTCGGCTACGACGCCGACGATATGCGCTATGCCGAGGCCGACACCATGTCGCCCGGCGCCGCGGTCGCCACTGCTGCCACGCCCTGGGGGCCGTTACGCCTGTCGGTCTGCTACGACCTGCGCTTTCCCGAGCTGTACCGCCAGGGCCCGGCACCCAGCCTGATCACGGCACCGGCCGCTTTCACCCATACCACCGGCCAGGCGCACTGGGAATTGCTGCTGCGCAGCCGCGCGGTGGAAAACCTCGCCTTCGTGATTGGCGCCGGCCAGTGTGGTCTGCACCCGGGCAATAAGCGCACCTTTGGCCATAGCCTGATCGTCGACCCCTGGGGCGAGGTGCTGGCCTGCCGCGCCGATGGGCCTGGCGTGGTGCTGGCCGAGCTTGATCTGCAACGCCAGGCCGAGCTGCGCGCGCGCCTGCCTGCCTTGCAACACCGCCGCCTGGCCAGCTAGCCATGGCCAGCGACCGAACTCCCCAAGGCGGGGCGCCTAGTGCGACCCGCCTGTGTACAGAGGCCCCCAAGGGTCCGCAGCACCGTCCGTTCTGCTCCACGCCACCTATCCAAGTTTCAGGAGAAGCAAGATGAAAGCAAAGCTGTTGCTGGTTCCCGCCCTGTTGGCCGCGTCCTTGAGCGGTTTTGGCGCCGATACCGTGCGCATCGCCACCGATGCGACCTACCCGCCATTCGAATCGGTCGCGCCCGATGGCAAGCTGGTTGGCTTCGAGATCGACCTCGCGAATGCGATCTGCGCCGAGATGAAGGCCAAGTGCGTGATCAGCAACCAGCCCTGGGACAGCCTGATTCCGCAGCTGCAGGTGGGTAAGACTGATGCGCTGGTCACCTCGATGAATATCACCGAGAAGCGCAAGACCTCGCTCGACTTCAGCCAGCCTTACTACTTCATGCAGAACCGCTTCGTGGCCAAGTCGGGCGTGGCGGCCGATATCAGCCCGGCGGCCTTGAAGGGCAAGACCATCGCGGTGCAGAAGAGCACGCCGCAGGAAGCGTTTATCCAGCAGCAGTATGGCAGCGTGGCCACCATCCTGACCTATGTGGATGCCAACGATGCCTTGCTCGAACTGGGCAACGGTCGCGCCGACTACACCTTTGGCAATACTGTGCAGCTGCAGAAGGGCTTCCTCGACCTGCCGCAGGGCAAGGGCTTCGCCTTTGTCGGGCGCAGCTTCGACGGACGCGACAAAGCCTGCGCGCCGTGCGCGCTGCTGGGCGAAGGTGTGGCGGTGGCGGTGAAGAAGGGCAATGGCAAGCTGGCCGAGCGCTTCAGCAAGGCGATTGCCGCGGTCAAACAGAAGGGTGTGTTCCAGCAGCTGCTGAGCAAGCATGGCCTGAACGGCCTGCTCGATAGCTAGGCGCCAGACCGGCCTAGTCACCACACAGCCCGCCGCTTCCTGGCGGGTTGTGTGCATTCAGGGCAGGCGTCTTACTTGGGCGCGGCATCCGTCTCGCGCATCAGTTCAATGATCTGCGCGCGTAGATCGAGCAACTCTGGGTCCTGGCTCTTGGCCGGCCAGCTCAGCCAGGCCAGCACGGCCAGGCCAAGCGGCAGACCGAGCTGTATTGCCCAGCGCCGCTCTGGCGGCTGCAGCAGCGAGAAGGCCAGGGCCGAGCCGAGCAGCAGGCCAAAGGCCGCACCACCCAGATGGCAGGCATTGTCGATGCCCGGCATCACGAAGCCGAACACCAGATTCAGCGCCACCATGCCGACCAGCGAGCCGGTGTGGATGTCTTCCATTTCCGGCACGTTCTGCTCGAGCGCGCTCAGCCAGTGGGCGGCCATCAGCGCCGCGGCCATGCCCATCAGCGCGCCCGAGGCGCCGGCGCTGATCACCAGATCGAGGTGGGCTGGGGTATAGCCGAACAGGCCCTGTTTGCCCGGCACGCGGTGCAGACCATGCCAGAGCGCGCTGCTCAGGCTGGCGGCCAGGCCGCTGCCCAGATAGATGAGCAGGAAGTTGGCGCGGCCGAAATAGCGCTCGATGGCCGGCCCCCAGGACCAGAGCATGAACATATTGAACAGCAGATGCAGCACGCCGATGTGCAGGAACATGCTGCTAAGCAGCCGCCACCATTCGCCGCTCAAGGTCAGCGGCGCCACATTGCCGCCCCAGCGGATGATGTCGATATTCAAGGGCTCGGTCAGGCTGACACCCGAGGCGATCTGGGCGCCGAACAGGCCGAGATTGATCAGCAGGATCACGAGGGTGCAGTAGGGCAGATCGTCGAGGAGGGCGCGCATGGCTTCGGGCTGGATGGGGAATGGGCGGCGATGCTACGCAGCCTGGGCGCCGGCCACAATCGCCGCACGCGTGCTTTAAACCATTGACGGACCAGGCTGGCTGCGGTTGTATGCCGGTCGCATGGCCGGCCCCGTTGCGGGCTGGCTGCTCACCATACCGATAAAGATTCTGAGGAAAACCATGTTGCACCACGTTCGCCCCAGCCCTGGTTGGCTAGCCCGCAAGCTGGATGATGTGCGCGAAACCTTCGTCTGCCTGGGCCTGGCGCTGCGCGATGCGGCCCACCCCAAGCTGGCCTTTCTGTCGCTGGGCACTGGCCTCTTGGCCAGCCTGTTCTGGCTGGCGGTGCTGGTAATCTGGTGGGAGCCGATCTGGCTAGGGGCGCAGGTGGTGGCCACGGCGATTGCCGCCGGCATCGTGTTTACCCTGATGCCGGCTGCCCCCGCTGTGGGTGGTTCGGTGGCGGCCATGGGCAACATTGCTAGCGCCTACGCCCCCTGGCTGCTGGCCATCCAGTTCGGGCCTATCTTCACCGTGTTCGTGCTGGTGGGCGGCTATCTGCTGCTGGTCATGCTTAGCGTGCGCATCCTGCTCGAACTGATGCTGATGACGCGCATTCAGACACGCGTGCTGCGGCGCTACCCCGGGGTTGAACGGGGTGCCGATGCGAGCTTTCGCGCCGGTCTGCGTGACTGGCTGGGTACGACCAGCACCTTCGTGTTCGGTGGTCTGCTCTGCCTGATCGTGCCGGTGCTGGGCGGCGCCTTGTTCTTTGTGCTGGCCAGTTACCTGAACGTGCGCAGCCTGATCAATGATGCCCTGGAGGACGTGGCCAGCGATGCCGAACGCCGCCAGGTGATCAAGGCCAATCGCCTGCGCATGGCGCTGCTGGGTGTGCTGATGTCGGCGCTGATGCTAGTCCCAGTGGTCGGCTTCTTTATGCCGGTGCTCTTGGGTGCGGCCGTGGTGCACCTGTCGGTGCGCGCGCATCTGCGCCTGAAGGCGGGCGAGGCCGGCTAGCCAGGACAGCGCCCACCACGCGGGTGGGCCGGGGATGAAGGCTTGGCGCGGCCTAGCCGTGATTGAACAGCACGATGGCCCAGATGCTGGCCATATTCACCAGGCTGGCCAGCTGGGCGGCGCTGCCCAGGTCCTTGGCGCGCTTGGCCAGTGGGTGACGCTCGAGCGAGGTATGGTCGACGCTGGCCTCGATGGCGGAATTGATCAGCTCGACCACGATGCCGAGCAGGTGGGCGAAGATGATCAGGCCGCGTCCCCAGGCGGGCAGCGGCAGGTACAGCGCCAGCACGATGCCGGCCAGGGCCAAGAGGCAGATCTGCCGGAAGGCGGCCTCGTGCTGCCAGGCGGCGCGCAGGCCATCGAAGGAATAGCCGGTGGCGTTGAGCAGGCGGCGCAAGCCGGTCTTGCCCTTGAACGGGCTTTCTTTGGCGGAATCGCTCATGCGGACTTTCTATCTGGCTAGGTGCCGCGGTGGCGGCGGAATTAGTGCAGCGGGGCGCTAGCTTGCCGGCCCGGCAGTGCCAGGGCAAGCGGCTTGGCCGGGTGGCCAGCGCATCATGGCGCGCGATTGTGACAGCACCGTCACGCAGGGCCTAACATAAAGCCCTTGCCGCCATCGCGGCGCCCGTCGTTGGGAGGCCTGCATGCACTACGCGAGCTTTCGCGCTTTCTATCCCTATTATCTGAGCGAACACCGCAACCCGATCTGCCGGCGCCTGCATTTCGTCGGCAGCAGCCTGGTGCTGCTGGTGCTGGGCTCGGCCGTGTTCAGTGCGCGCTGGCAGTTGCTCTGGTTGCTGCCGCTGATCGGTTACGGCTTTGCCTGGCTCGGTCATTTCCTGTTCGAAAAGAACCGCCCGGCCACTTTCCGCCATCCGTACTACAGCCTGCTCGGTGACTGGCTGATGTTCTGGCAGATACTGACCCGCCGGCTACCCTTTTGACCATGCGTACCTGGTGCCTGCTGCTTGCCTGTCTGCCTGCCCTGGCGGCCGAGCTGCCCACGCTGCGCGTGGCGGTCGGCCTGTTCCTGCCGCCCTATGTGATCCGCGAACAGCATGGTGGACTCGAGTACGACATCGTGGCCGAGGCGCTGCGCCGTAGCGGCTACCGCATGCAGCCGCAATATGTGGCCTACGGGCAGATTGGCACCATGCTGCAACGCCGCGTCGTGGATGCGGCCATGACCCAGAACCCGGCCAGCGGTCTGGATGCCCATTATTCCGAACCGGTGGTGCGCTACCACGACTATGCGATCACGCTCAGCGCGCGCGCCATCAAGCTCGCCAAAGTGTCCGATCTGCACCCGTATTCGCTGGTGGCTTTCCAGAATGCGCATCAGGAACTCGGCCCGGCCTTCGCCGAGCTCACGCGTAACCATCCGCGCTATAGCGAGGCCGGCCAGCAGATCGCCCAGAACAAGCTGCTGTATTCAGGCCAGGTGGATGTGGTGATCGCCGACAAGCTGATCTTCAACTACTACCGCCAGCTTGTGCATGGCGAGGTGGATGCGCGCCAGCCAGTCACCTTCCACCCGTTGTTCGAGCCGATTGCCTATTCGGTAGCCTTCCGCGACCCGGCCCTGCGCGAGCGCTTCAACCGCGCGCTGGCCCAGATGCGCAAGGATGGCAGCGTCGCCCGTATCGAGCAGCGCTACCGGCGTTATTTCTGAGCCCACGCCAAGCGGCGTGCATGCGACGTGCACAAGACGCTTGACCTTGCCATGATGGAAAGGATCAGACTGGCCCTGTGCTAGTGCCAGAGGAAACCATCATGTCCACCACCCCATCTTCGTCCACCGCCATCCAGCTGCCGATTCAGGGTATGAGCTGCGCGAGCTGTGTGGGCCGTGTCGAAAAAGTACTCGCGCGCGTGGCCGGCGTGCGTGCCGTGTCGGTCAACCTGGCCAGCGAAACCGCCAGCGTGGAAAGCGAGGGTCGGCTGGATTTGCTGGCGGTCGAGCAGGCGATCAGCGGGGCCGGCTACCAGCTGGGCAGCCAGGAGATCGTGCTGGCAATCGGTGGTATGACCTGCGCCAGCTGTGTGAGCCGCCTGGAAAAAGTGCTGTCGCGCGTGCCCGGGGTATTGGCAGCCACAGTGAACCTGGCCAGCGAACAGGCGCGTGTGCGGGTGCTGAGCGGCACCGCGCTGGCCAGCCTGGTGCTGGCGGTGCAGCAGGCGGGTTTCCAGGCCAGCCTGCCGCAGACCGCGCCCGAGGCCAGCCAGCGAGTGCTGCCCGGTTGGTGGCCGGCCGCTCTGGCCATGCTGCTGTCGCTGCCGCTTTTGCTACCCATGTTGCTCGAACCGTTCGGCCTGCACTGGATGCTGCCCGGCGTCTGGCAATGGGCGCTGGCCACGCCGGTGCAGTTCTGGCTGGGCGCGCGCTTCTACCGCGCCGGCTGGGCGGCACTGAAGTCCGGCAGCGGCAATATGGACCTGCTGGTGGCCTTGGGGACCAGCGCTGCTTACGGGCTGAGTGTTTACCAGCTGTGGGCCCATGCCGGCCACGCCGGCATGTTGCACCTTTACTTCGAGGCCGGTGCGGTGGTGATCAGCCTGGTGCTGCTGGGTAAATGGCTGGAAGCGCGCGCCAAGCAACAGACCACGGCGGCGATTCGTGCGCTGCAGGCGCTGCGCCCGGCCACGGCGCGGGTGCGCCGTGCCGAAGGCGAGGTGGAGTTAGCCATCGAGATGGTGCAGCTCGGGGATGTGGTGGTGGTGCGACCGGGCGAGCGGGTGGCGGTGGACGGCGAGGTGATCGAGGGCCTGAGCCAGATCGATGCCGCGCTACTGACCGGGGAAAGCCTGCCGGTGCCGGTGCAGCCGGGCGATCGGGTGGCCACCGGCGCCATCAATGGCGAAGGCTTGCTGCTGGTGCGTACCGCCGCGCTGGGCGCGGAGACCATGCTGGCGCGCATCATCCGCCTGGTCGAGGACGCCCAGGCCGCCAAGGCACCGATACAGCGCCTGGTCGACAAGGTCAGCGCAGTGTTCGTGCCGGTGGTGCTGGGCCTGGCCTTGCTGACGCTGCTGGGCTGGTGGCTGGTAGGGGCGCCGATTGAGACGGCGATTCTGCATGCGGTGGCCGTGCTGGTGATTGCCTGCCCGTGTGCGCTGGGCCTGGCTACACCTACCGCCATCATGGCCGGTACTGGCGTGGCGGCGCGCCACGGCATCCTGATCAAGGACGCGGCGGCGCTTGAACATGCGCATGGCCTCGACACCATCGTGTTCGACAAGACCGGCACGCTGACGGTGGGCAAGCCCAGCCTGCATGCGCTGGCCGTGCAGCCCGGCCAGCAGGTGGAGGCGCTGGCTGTGGCCGCCGCCTTGCAGCAGGGTAGCCAGCACCCGTTGGCGCGCGCGGTGCTGGCCAGCGCCCAGGCCAAGAGCCTGCCCCTGCCGGCCGCCAGCGCCCAGCGTGCGCTGCCCGGTCGCGGCGTGGCTGCTACCGTAGCGGGTCAAAGCTATCTACTGGGCAACCGCCGTCTGCTGGAAGAGCAGGGCGTCAGCATGGGCGCGCTGGCCGAGCAGGCTGCGGCGGCCGAAGCGGCTGGGCGTAGCGTGTCCTGGTTGTGGGCCGAAGGCGCATCGGTGGCGATGGCCATGCTTAGCTTTGGCGATGAACTCAAGCCCTCGGCCCGCGCCGGCATCACGCGCCTGCAGGCACTCGGGGTGCGCACCGTGCTGCTGAGTGGCGATAACCTCGGTGCGGCCACAGCGGCTGGCCAGGCCCTGGGCATAGATCGGGTCATCGCCAATGTGCTGCCGGCCGACAAGGCGGCGGAAATCCAGCGCCTGCGCGCCGAGGGGCGCCGGGTGGGCATGGTGGGCGATGGCATCAATGATGCGCCGGCGCTGGCGGCGGCCGATGTGGGCATTGCCATGGGCGATGGCAGCGATGTGGCTATGCACGCGGCCGGTATCACGCTGATGCGCGGTGAGGTGGGTCTGGTGGCCGACGCGCTGGCGATCTCGCGTCGCAGCTACGCGAAAATCCGCCAGAACCTGTTCTGGGCCTTTATCTACAACCTGATCGGCATTCCACTGGCCGCCTTTGGCCTGCTCAACCCGATGCTGGCCGGGGCAGCGATGGCCTTCTCCAGTGTGAGTGTGGTTGGCAACGCGCTACTGCTGCGCCGCTGGCGGCCGGGTGCAAGGGGATGAATATGATTCGTCCCTATGCCCTCCTGCCGGCCGGCGCGCGCCGGCCTGAAACGACGGGGAGTACCGCCATGAATATCGGCAAACTGGCTGAGGCCTCGGGCGTCAGCGCCAAGATGATCCGCCATTATGAAAGCATTGCGCTGATACCGAATGGCGCGCGCAGCAGCGCCGGCTACCGCCTGTATGGCGAGCGCGATGTGCATCTGCTGCGTTTTATCCGCCGCGCGCGCGAGCTGGGCTTCTCGCTTGAACAGATCCGCGTGTTGCTCTCGCTCTGGCAAGACAAGGCGCGCGCCAGCGCCGAGGTTAAACAACTGGCCCAGACCCATCTGGATGAGCTGGATGTCAAGATCCAGGCGCTAAATGAAATGCGCGCGACCCTGGCCGAGCTGGCCGAAGCCTGTTGCGGCGACCATCGGCCAGATTGCCCGATTCTGAACCGGCTGGCCGAGTAGGGCGAAGGCCTTACTGCCGCGTCACGCCAAAGCGCGCAGCGGCGTGGCGGTGCGACAGATTCGGCCCCAGCTGCTGGCGGGCGGCCAGGAATGCTTGCCAGTCGGCGCTATCCGGCAGCGAGGGCAGGGTGACGCTTTCGCCCTGCGCCAGGCCGGCCAGTGCGGCATCGACCATTTCCTCGGCGGCCATCACCATCTGCGCGGGCAGCGCATCCAGGCTATGCCCGCTGCGTTCCCAGATCGCCGTGCGGGTGATGCCGGGCAGCACGGCCTGTACGCGCACGCCGCTGGCGGCCAGCTCCTGCTGCAGGCTTTGCGACAGGCTCAGCACATAGGCCTTGCTGGCGCTATAGGCGGCATTGAACATTTCCGGCGCCAGCGCGACCACCGAGCCGATATTGATCAGCGTACCGCGCCCTTGCGTGCTGAAGTTGGCCGCCGCCGCCGCGGCCAGCCGGGTCAGGGCCAGGATATTGAGCTGCAGCATGCTGTCCACCCGGGCCAGATCGGCCTCGGCCAGCTTGCCGCTATCGGCCATGCCGGCATTGTTGACCAGCATGCTGATGCGCGTATCGCTGCGCAGGCGCTGCTCGACGGCGTGCAGCTCGGCCGGCACAGTCAGGTCGGCCGCCAGGCTGTCTACTTGCACGCCGTACTGGCTACGCAGCTGCTCGGCCAATGCCTGCAAGCGCTCGCCAGCGCGCGCCACCAGGATCAGATCGTATCCTTGGCTGGCCAGGCGGTCGGCATAGATGGCACCGATGCCGCTCGAGGCACTGGTAATCAGGGCGCTGCCCTGGGCAATGGCATTTGGCTGAGTCGACATGGTGCGATTCCTTTTCAGTTAAATGACGAACGTCATGATTGAATTATATGACGATCATCATTTAAAATGTCAAGCATCATCAAACGGAGCAGGACAATGCGTGTCAGCAGGGAACAGGCGGCGGCCAATCGCGAGCGGGTGGTCAAGCTGGCCGCGCAGCTTTACCGGGAACGCGGCTTTGCCGGCATAGGCGTGGCCGACATCATGAAATCGGCCGGTTTGACCCATGGTGGTTTCAGCGGCCAGTTCGGCAGCAAGGAGGGCCTGATGGCGGCGGCCTGTAGTGAAGCGCTGGCGCAAAGCGCGGCCTACTGGGATGCACTGACGGCGGCGGACCCGCAACGCGGTCTGGCCGAGCTGATTTCGCACTATCTATCGCCTGCGCACCGCGATGCGGCCGGGCAGGGCTGTGCGATTGCCGCGCTGGGGCCGGAGCTGGCGCGTGCCGCGCCAGCGGTGCGTAGCGCGGTGACCAGCGGCATCCAGGCCATGCTGGATAAGTTGACCCAGGCGCTGCCGGCAGGCGCCGACCCGGCTCTGGCCATGCAGCTGTATGCGAGTCTGATTGGTACCCTGATGCTGGCCCGCGCGGTGGATGCGCCCGAACTCTCGCAAGCGCTGCTCGAACAGAATCGCGCCGCCCTGCTGGCGCAGATTGCCGCCCTCGCGCCGGACTCGCAGGCCTAGCTCGGCGCGCGTACCTCAGATCGCGTCTTCATCCGCGCGCTTGCGCCCCGGGCGCGGCACCGCTTTCGGCTGCTTGCCTTGCTTGTGCAGCCGGCGGCGGATCTCGTCCGAATCCATCCAGATATCACTGCCCTTGAGAATCTTCTGGATCTCGGCCGGCGATAGAAAGGGGCTACACAGGCGTGCCATGACCTTTTCGAACCAGGCGCTGAGCGCTGCCACCTGGGCCTGCTGCTCATTGCCCTTGCCGGCAAAACTGCCCGAATAGATATGGAACATCAGCTGGCAGTTGTCGTGCACCACGCGCTCTTCGCCGGCCAGGAAGATAAAGGCGGCCATCGAGTAGGCGCGCGCTTCCAGCACGGTGACCACGCGTGCCGAGGAGGCGAGCATATTGTTGATGATCTGCAGGCCGGTATCGAAGTCGCCGCCGGGCGAATTCAGATGCAGATAGATGATGTCGGTCTCGCTGGCGCTGCGCAGCGTGTAGAACAGCTCGGTGTAGTGCTCGGCTTCAAGCAGGCCGCCGCTCAGATAGTAGGAAATCTGCCGTATCGGCAGCTGGCGCTCGTAGCGCACCAGGCCGCGGAAAGGCAGCACGCTTTCATCGAGCGCTTCCTCGCCGGCGCTATTGGCAGGATGCGATGGGGCAGATGCGGGCATGGCGGGCTCCTGAGCGGGGGAATGCACTGCCCAGCTTAGTGCACCGCGGGCCAGGCCGCCCTTGATGCAAGGCAAGCACACTGTCCGCCGTGGGGTGAGCGTCAGCTCACCCCGCTCCACGCTTCGCTTAGCGTACTTGCAGCTTGCCGGCGCCGGCGTTCTGTTTGACCGACTCGCGCACACTGGCGGCCGGCAGCAGCTTGGCCGTGTAGGGCGGTGTCCAGCCGATGGCGCTGCTGAAGCTGCAGCCGCTGTCGCCGCCCAGCTTGAGCGTGACGCCATTCAGCAGTGAGCCGCTGTCGACGATGGCGCCGGTCTTGCTGGACGAGCCAGGGTTCTGGATCACGTCCTTGCAGCTGCTGGCGCCGCTGACCTCGAACACATTGTGCTGGGACAGGATCTTGGCCTTGTAGCCGACGCCGATGCTGTATTTATGCGCATAGACCGGGCGTGACTTCGCGCCTTCGAAGTAGTTGTTGTACAGATGGACCTGGCCGAAACGCACGCGCGGGGCGCGCTCGGCCACATGGCGGAAGTAGTTGTTGTGGAAGGTGACGGTCAGATGGCCGTCATCCTCACTGGCCGAATCGGACGAGCCGATCAGATTGTTCTTGCTGTGCAGCTCGAACAGATTGTTCGACACGGTTACATAGTCAGCGGCCTTCTTCACGTCCAGCGCGCCATCATGGCATTGCTTGGTCTTGCCATTCACCACTGGCGCCAGATCATCGGTGACCGGCGCATCGGTGAAGGTATTGTGGTCAATCCAGACCCGCTTGGCCCCTTCCACCACCAGACCGTCGTATTCCGAGTTCCAGTTGCCGCTCGAACCATCGTTCGGGTCCCATACCGGCGCGATATCGCAGGGGTTCACGATCTGCAGATTACGTACGATCACGTTCTCCACATTGCGGATCACGATGCGTGCATTGCGGATCTGTGCCGAATCGCCCAGGCCGATCAGGGTGGTGTTGCTGGGCAGGCTCAGCGCGTTGCGGGCGGCCTGGTCGCTGCTGTTCTTGAACTTGCCGCCGTTGTCGGCCGATTCCATATCGATGCTGCCATACACCTTGATGATGCGCGGCGCGCTGCTCTTCACCTTCAAGGCTTCCTGCAACTGCCAGGCCGAGCTGACCGTGTAGATGGCATTGCTGGCCGCACCGCGCCCGCCCGTGGTGCCTGCGCCATAGCTGGCCCAGCCGCCGGCCGGTGCGGCTTCGCTGCTGGCATCGGGGCTAGGGCTGGGGGTCGGGGTGGGCGTTGGGGTCGGCGCCGGCGTGCTGGCCAGCGGGCCGACCGCACATTTCTTGGCCTGGCCGGCAAGCGGGTCGCTGCCGAAGCTGGCCGTATCGCACAGCACATTGCCTTGCAGATTCTTCACCACCCATTTGTCCTTGGCGCCAAACGACACCTGGCGGGTCTCGCTGCCGATCTTGCAAGTGCCGGCCTGGTCGGCGCACTTGGAAAAACCGCTGGGCCAATCCTTGGCCTGTGCTGCGCCGCTACCGATGGCCAGCAGCAGGGCGCTGCCCAGCAGCGACAGTGTGTGCGTGTTCAGATGCATGGCAATTCCTTGTGGGTATGATGTGATGAAAAATGACTACGTCATAAATCTAACACGCCAAATAGGAATTACTCTCGATTTGCTGAATATATTTGTAAGTACTTTGTAAGCTACAAGACGCAAGGGGTGGGCGGCATGAGCTGCATCGCCTTGGCCACTGGCACCGGGCAGAAAAAAGCCCGCCATCGAGGATGGCGGGCCGTGCTGCTGCCTGGGCTAAGTGTTTACGCGCACTTCAAGGTTGCCAGCGCCTTGCCGGCACCGGCTACGCTTTTCAGGCCGCTCTTCACGCAGGCGGCCGACTGGGCGTTGTAGGCATAGCCGAGCTTCTCGCGCGGGAAGGTCTTGGTCGAGGTCCAGTCGTCGGCGTTCTTGCTGGGCGAAGAATCGCTGGCCACCCACTTGATGCCATAGCTGCTGAAGTCGGCCGGGCTCATCACATTATTGTTCAGCAGTTCCCAGTAGCCGAGCGCGCTGCTGTCGCGCGAGGTGACCGGGTTCTTGGCGTTCTCGAAGTAATTGCCTTCGACCAGCGCATAGCCGCCCATGCGCACATTCACGCCCGAGGTGGTGATATTGCTGAACAGATTGTTGAGGATGTGCGCGTAGCCGCCGCGCTGCAGCGGCACGCGCGAGCCCATGTTCTCGAACACATTGTGGTGGAAGGTGATCAGGCGCTCAAGCGTATCGCTGTCGCTATACCCGTTCAGGCTGACCTTGTGATGGTCGTGCAGATAGTTGTAGGACACGGTGACCTGGGTGGCGCCCTTCTTGAAGTCGATCATGCCGTCGAATTCGGTATCGCCGGCGCCATCGCATTCCTTGAGCGAGGAGAAGAAGGTGTTGTGATCAACCCAGATGTTTTTCGGTGCGCCGGCGCTATTGCCTTCCACGCCGACGATGTCCGAGCTGCCGCCGCCCGGGGGCAGGCCGATGGTCATATTGCGGATGATGATGTTCTCGGCCGAGCCAACGATATGGATGCCGAAGTTGCCGGCTGAACCATCGGCACCGATCAAGGTGATGTCCTTCATTGGCTTGCCGGACTCACCCTTGAACTCGAGGATCTGGGCGTCGAGCTTGTGCTGAGTGCAGGGGTCGGGAATGGTGGTGAAGTCGAAGCTACCCGCATAGGTGAGCTTGAGCCCGCCCGTGCCGCCGGCCTTCTTGTATTCATCCACCGCGGCCTGTGCCTCGGCCAGCGTCTTCGCCGTGACTACCTTGGCCGGGCTGATCCCAGCCCCGGTGGTGCTGGCACCGAAACCGAATGCGCTGGTTTGCGCCGGGCCGGCATAGCCTGTTGGCGTCGGTGTTGGCGTCGGTGTTGGCGTCGGTGTTGGCGTCGGTGTTGGCGTCGGTGTTGGAGTCGGTGTTGGAGTCGGTGTTGGAGTCGGTGTTGGAGTCGGTGTTGGAGTCGGTGTTGGAGTCGGTGTTGGAGTCGGTGTTGGAGTCGGAGTCGGAGTCGGAGTCGGAGTCGGAGTCGGAGTCGGCGTGGTGCCCGTGCTGGGCGTATCCGCGCCGGATTGGCCAGTCTGGCCTTCTTCGCCGCCACCGCAGGCGGCAAGGCTGGCAATCAGTGCAAGCGACAAGGCGCTGCTGGAGAGCTTGTTCATGATCATTCCCTGTGTTGTTTTGCTGTGCGGCTTGTCCGGTACAGCGCGCCTGGCGCGGCTTGCGTACTTTCAGGCCGGGTGCTGGTTTGGCAATACGTTTCACTCCGTGACCGAGGGCAGCACGGCGCCGCTGCAGGGGCCGCCCAGCGGGCTGACCAGTACAAAGGCATGGCTATCTCAATCGGCGCATGACTATAAAATGATTACGTCATGAAACTTGGCAGGAAAATGCGAATCGCTCTCAAATTGACCAGCACTGTCGTAAGTCTGTCGTAAGTTGTTGTGAACTTAAGACGTCACCCCAGTAGTCAGGCCGCGCTTGCCCGGTAGCAAAAAACAAGGCGGCGGGCGCTGCGTGATGCAGACGCCCGCCGCCATAGGCGACAAGGGATCAAGCGGTGCCGGCTCAGGCCCGCGCTGGTGCGACAGGCAGCAGGGCGTCTGGCGCTGGCGGACTGTCGGCTTCCTGCGTGGCGGGCAGCTCGCCATTCAGCGCCGCCTGCATCTGCTCGGTATCGAGCGCGTTCTCCCACTTGGACACCACCACGGTGGCCACGCCATTGCCGATGATATTGGTCAGCGCGCGGCATTCGCTCATAAAGCGGTCGATGCCGAGGATCAGGGCCATGCCGGCCACCGGCACGCTAGGCACCACGGCCAGCGTGGACGCCAGGGTGATGAAGCCGGCGCCGGTAATGCCGGAAGCACCTTTCGAGGTCAGCATGGCGACCAGCAGAATGGCCAGCTCCTGGCTTAGCGTCAGGTCGGTATTGGTGGCCTGGGCGATGAATAGCGCCGCCATGGTCATATAGATATTGGTGCCGTCCAGATTGAAGGAATAACCGGTTGGCACCACCAGGCCCACCACCGGCTTGGCGCAGCCCATGCGTTCAAGCTTCTGCATCAGCTTGGGCAGGGCGCTTTCCGAGGAACTGGTACCCAGCACGATCAGCAGTTCTTCGCGGATATAGGCAATGAACTTGAGGATGGAGAAGCCGCAAGCACGGGCGATGGCACCGAGGACCACCAACACGAACAGCGCACAGGTCAGGTAGAAGGTGCCCATCAGCTTGGCCATGGGCAGCAGCGAATCGATGCCGTACTTGCCGATGGTGAAGGCCATCGCGCCAAACGCGCCGATCGGGGCGATCTTCATGATCATATTGACCATGCCGAAGATCACCTCGGACAGGCTTTCAATCGCCTGCAGTACCGGCTTACCGCGTGCACCCAGCGCTGACAGCGCAAAGCCGAACAGCAGGGCAATCAGCAGCACCTGCAGGATATCGCCCTTGGCAAACGCATCCACAAAGGTGGTGGGGATGATATTGGTGAGGAATTCCACCGTGGACATCGCCTGCGCCTTCTCGGTGAACTTGGCCACGCTGCTGGCGTCCAGCTTGCTGACATCCACATTGAAGCCATTGCCCGGCTGGATCAGGTTGGCCACCACGAGGCCAATGGCCAGCGCGATGGTGGACACGATCTCGAAGTAGATCAGCGCCTTACCGCCGACCCGACCGATCTTCTTCATATCCTGCATGCCGGCAATGCCAGCCACCACGGTGCAGAAGATGACCGGCGCAATGATCATCTTGATCAGCTTGATGAAGCCATCGCCGAGCGGCTTCAGGTCGACACCGAGCTTTGGCTCTAAATGCCCGAGCAGCACCCCGGCAATGATGGCGAACAGCACCTGCACGTACAGGATTTTGTAGAACGGTTTCTTCACTTTGCAGCTCCGCTAGGCATTCAGTCTGGAGTGGATGCTCTAGTCTTATGGCTAGCGGAACAATTGTTGGGTGCCACATGCGGGCCGCCACAGGCCAGGCATGTGGTGCGGCACAGGTCTTGGGCCGCAGTCACGCCCTATCTGAATCGGCAAAAGGCTATCAATAGTATTGTTTTATTTGATTTGCACTATCGATAGCCAAATTGCAGACTGGCCTCAGCCGATCTGGTGCCAACTTTTCAAGGAGAAAACCATGTCAAACGAAGCAAAATGCCCATTCTCGGGTGGCGCGCCCAAGCAGGTTCAGGCCGCTGGCCCTAGCAATGCCGACTGGTGGCCGAATCAGCTCAATCTGAAGATACTGCACCAGCACTCGCGCGAGTCGAACCCGTACGGCGCCGACTTCAACTACGCCGAAGCGTTCCAGCGCCTGGACCTCGATGCCGTGGTCAACGACCTGCGCGCACTGATGACCGATTCGCAGGACTGGTGGCCGGCCGACTGGGGCCATTATGGCGGCCTGATGATACGTATGGCCTGGCACTCGGCCGGTACCTACCGCACCCATGATGGTCGAGGCGGCGCGGGCACCGGCAATCAGCGCTTTGCCCCGCTCAATAGCTGGCCCGATAACGGCAACCTCGACAAGGCACGCCGCCTGCTGTGGCCGATCAAGCAAAAATACGGCAGGTCGCTGAGTTGGGCCGATCTGATGATTCTGGCCGGCAATGTCGCGCTCGAATCGATGGGCTTCAAGACCTTTGGTTTCGGTGGCGGCCGTGAAGACATCTGGGCACCGGAAGAGGATATCTACTGGGGCGCCGAGACCCAGTGGTTGGCCACTAGCGATAAGCCAAACAGCCGCTACTCGGGCGACCGCCAGCTGGAGAGCCCACTGGCCGCCGTGCAGATGGGCCTGATCTATGTGAACCCGGAGGGGCCGGACGGCAAGCCCGACCCGGTCGCCTCGGGCCGCGATGTGCGTGAAACCTTTGCGCGCATGGCTATGAACGACGAGGAAACCGTTGCCCTGGTGGCTGGTGGCCATACCTTCGGCAAGGCGCATGGCGCGGGGCCTGCATCACATGTGGGTCCGGAGCCCGAGGCTGCGCCGCTGGAAGCCCAGGGCCTGGGCTGGCTGAGCAGCTATGGCTCGGGCAAGGGCGGCGATGCGATCACCAGCGGTATCGAAGGCGCGTGGAAGCCCAACCCCACCCGGTGGGATAACGGCTACTTCGACATGCTGTTTGGCTATGAGTGGGAACTGAGCAAGAGTCCGGCCGGTGCACACCAGTGGACGCCGAAGAACTGCAAACCCGAACACCTGATCCCGGATGCGCACGACCCGAGCAAGAAGCATCCGCCGATGATGACCACCGCCGACCTGTCGCTGCGCATGGACCCGGCCTACGAGAAAATCTCGCGCCGCTTCCACCAGAACCCGGCCGAGTTCGCCGATGCCTTCGCGCGCGCCTGGTTCAAGCTCACCCACCGCGATATGGGCCCGCGTGTGCGCTACCTGGGCAAGCTGGTGCCCAAGGAAGAACTGATCTGGCAGGACCCGCTGCCCGCGGTCGACCACCCGCTGATCAATGAGCAGGACGTGGCGGCGCTGAAGGCCAAGATTCTGGCTGCCGGTCTGTCCATTCCGCAGTTGGTCGGCACGGCCTGGGCCTCGGCTGCCTCCTTCCGCGGCAGCGACAAGCGCGGCGGCGCCAACGGTGCGCGCATCCGCCTGGCGCCGCAAAAGGATTGGGAATCGAACCAGCCAGCTGAACTGGCCAAGACCCTGCAGGCGCTGGAGGCGATCCAGCGCGATTTCAATGCCGCGCAATCGGGTAGCAAGCGTGTGTCGCTGGCCGACCTGATCGTGCTGGGCGGTGCCGCCGCGGTGGAAGCCGCCGCCAAGCAGGCTGGCGTTGCGGTGACGGTGCCGTTCACGCCAGGGCGTACCGATGCCACACAGGCACAGACCGATGTCGAGTCGTTTGCGGTGCTGGAGCCGGCCGCAGATGGCTTCCGCAACTATCTGCGCAAGGGCCTGGAAGGCGCGGCGGCCGAGCTGCTGTTGGACAAGGCCCAGCTCTTGACTCTGAGCGCACCGGAAATGACCGTGCTGGTGGGTGGCCTGCGTGCGCTGAATGCGAATGTCGGCCAGGCACAGCACGGTGTCTTCACCCAGCGCCCCGGCACCTTGAGCAATGACTTCTTCGTCAACCTGCTGGACATGAACACGCGCTGGCAGCCGTCCGCCAGCAATGCGGGTGTGCTGGAAGGGCGCGACCGGGCCAGCGGCCAGCTCAAGTGGACCGGCACGGTGGTGGACCTAGTGTTCGGCTCCAACTCCCAGCTGCGTGCACTGGCCGAGGTCTACGCCGCCAGCGACGCCCAGCAGACCTTCGTGCACGACTTCGTGGCGGCCTGGACCAAGGTGATGAATCTGGATCGCTTCGACCTAGCCTGAATCGCGTCCAGCGCGAAGCACGGCCAACAAAAAGCCCACCTTTGGTGGGTTTTTTGTTGGCCCTAGGAGGGGAGGGTCTTGCATACCGTGCCGCCAAGCTGGGTCAGGCAAACAAGGATGCACGCGCCTGCTGGGTGACCGCCAGTACCGCCGGGTGCGTCAGCCGGCGCTCCACCGAGATCGCATAGAACTGTTCGGTGAGTTCATCAATGCGGCCGAGTATGGCCAGCTGATATTCGTGACAGATTTCATCCGCCAGGATCGTCGGCACGGCGAAGCAGCCCATGCCGGCTTTGCCAAAGGCCTTGAGTAATGCGCCATCGTCGAATTCTGCCACCACACGCACGCGTAGGCGGTGGCGTTCCAGCCAGCCCTGTAGGCGCGGGCGGATGGCGGCGTCTGCTCCCGGCATCAGGAAGGGCGCCTGCTGCAAGTTGTGGGGAAAGTCGCCACTGAGCTGTGCGCACAAGCTGGGCGTGCCCACAATGCACAGACTACTCTCGCCCAGTAGGTGGTTGAAGGCGCGCACATTGCTCTCGGGCGGCAGGGGACGGTCGGCAATCACCAGATCGAGTTGGTGCGTAGCCAGGTCGCCCAGCAGCTGGATCAGCTGGCCTTCGCGGCAAATCAGCCGCAGTGCCTGTGGGCTGTGAAACGCGGGTTGCAGCAGATGGTAGGCCACGGTCTTGGGCACCATATCGCCAATGCCAACCCGAAACTGCTGGGGAATGCCATCGGGGTGATTCTGCAGCACATCCTGCAATTCCTCGCCCAAGTGGAAGATCTCGTCCGCATAGCTGAGCGCCAGGCGGCCCGATTCCGTCAGTTCCAGACCGCGACCACGTTTACGCAGCAGCGCGGTGCCCATCGCTTCTTCGAGCAGCTTGAGCTGGCCGCTGATGGCCTGGGGCGTGACATGCAGCTGCTCGCCCGCACGCAGCACACCACCGTGTTTGACGACCATCCAGAAGTAGTACAAGTGCTTGTAATTCAAGCCACTCATGAACTTTTCACTTCCGATAAAGTGAATGATTAAGAAAGTTTATACGATTTTTATTGGTTTCATCTTGCCCCTAGACTGAGTTCTCCCAGCTTGATTACGTCAGGAGCACAGCATGAAAACCGACATTCGGGCACATAACTTCACTTTGAGCCCTGCCTTGCGTTACCACGTGAACCACCGCTTGGCGATCAGCCTGCGCCGCCATCGAGATCGGATTGCGCGGGTTAGCGTATGTCTGGCGGACATCAATGGGCCACGCGGTGGCATCGACAAGCACTGCCAGATCCAGATCACGCTTTTCCACCTCCCGGAAGTGCTGATCGAGGATGTGGAGGGCGATATGTATCAAGCCATTTCGCGTGCGGTCGATCGTGCAAGCCGGCTTGTGGCACGGCGTATCGAACGTGCTCACGACCAGCTGGCCAGCCATGTCGACAGCGACTTCCTGAACATCGAGGCGAGCCTGTGGCAGCCCGCCACCATGACCTCGTCAGCGCCAACCCATCGGTCCGTTTGAATCCATTCAAGGAGCCATCATGCGTCACTACCCGAGTAATAGTGTGCAGGCAGCCGGTCGCCTGATTGCCCTAGCCTTGCTGGCCGATGGGGGGCTGGATGCCTCGGAGCTGGCTGCGCTGGAACGCAGCAGTGTGCTGGAGCGCCTGGGCATCAGCGCGGCAGCGTTTCAGCAGGTCTTGCTGGAGCTGTGTGACGACGCCATGCAATACGGCGATTGGCCGGGCATGCAGCAGATCGCCGGCGATCCCGCAGTCTTGGACCAGTTGCTGGATGAGGTCACTGACTCCGATATGCAGCTCGCGCTGCTAAGGGCCATGCTGGATGTCGTCGATGCCGACCGATACCTGAGTGGCGGCGAGCGCACGCTGATCACGCGCGCCATGCTGTGCTGGCACGACCGCTTACTCAGCGACATGCCGCCGCTTGCGCGTATTACCCGCGTGCATACCGCCCATGTGAATTGATGTTAACGCCCTAGGCCGGCCTTTGGCTGGCCCAGGGTAGGGAGCGAGAAAATGGACATCCTGCTGACCTTGTGGCTGGGTAAGCCAGCCTGGATGTGGATCGCCTTTTTGGCGATGGTGCTGGCCCTACTGGTATTCGACCTTGGCGTGCTCAATCGCAAGAATCAGGAAATCGGTGCCGTACAAAGCTTGAAGCTCTCGGCCTTCTATATCGCGGCCGGCCTGCTGTTCGGGCTTTGGGTTTGGCATATGCTCGGCGCCACGGCAGGCATGCAGTACTACACCGGCTTTTTGATTGAAAAGAGCCTGTCGCTGGACAATGTATTTGTCATCTCGCTGATCTTCACCTACTTCGCCGTACCCAGGGCCTATCAACACCGCGTGCTGTTCTGGGGCATTCTGGGGGTGATCGTGCTGCGCGCCATCATGATCGGCTTGGGCGCGACGCTGGTTGCCCAGTACTACTGGACGCTCTACCTGTTTGGCGGTTTCCTGATCCTGACCGGGCTGAAAATGCTCTTCATGCCCGAGGGCGACACCAATCTGGCGGATAACCTCATATTGCGTTTCCTGAAGCGCCATCTGCGCGTTACCGACAAACTGCATGCGCAGCAATTCTTTGTCCGCCTGCCCGTATCAGAAGGCAGCACGCAAACCGTGTGGTGGGCGACCCCACTCTTTCTGGCGCTGTGCATGGTGGAACTGGTCGACCTCGTGTTCGCCGTGGATAGCGTGCCGGCCATCTTCGCCATCACCACCGACCCCTTCATTGTCTACACCTCGAACATCTTCGCCATTCTGGGCTTGCGCGCGCTCTACTTTGCCCTGGCGGCCGTCATCCACCGCTTCCATTACCTGAAGTACGCGCTGGCGCTGGTACTGGTGTTTATCGGTTCGAAGATCTTCCTGGGCGACTTCGTGTTTGACGGCAAGGTACCGGCCACACTGTCTCTGGCGGTGACTTTTGGCCTGCTCAGCGCTGGCGTACTCTTCTCGCTCTGGAAAACGCGCAATACGCCGATGGCAGTGAGGTAAGCCTTGCGGCCTCTGGGCGCAAAAAGGAATAACGACCGCGGGGTGCTCGACCACCTGAGGCTCATCAAGCCGATGACCGAACAGCTGCATTCAAGGCAAAACAAACAGGGGCGGATTCCTCCGCCCCTTTACTATTTCTGAGGTGCTACGAGTATCACGGGCCAATCAGCACAAACGCCAGCAGCGGATCATCCGTCAGCGTTGCGACGATCATGCCGTCGGCAGTCACAACCATCTGCTGCGCTTTCAAGGCCTTGGCGTAACCGGCCACTTTGTAGCCAGTCAAGAGTGCACCGTTCGGGCTGTGTACCCAAAAGTCGCTGCTCGAATACCGGCCGGATATGCCGCAAATGGCGCGGCCGTCGTAGGTCACTTCGATATTGTTCGGGTAGGCATCGCCGCCCGGCAGATAGCCGAGGAACGTCAGGTTCACCAAGTCAAGGTGTGCGCACTTGTAGGGCGCACTGCTGGCCGTATAGACGCTGCTACCATCATACGTGACAGCAATGTCTTGGCCGTTTGAGGCACCTCCGGCGTACCAGGTGCTTGCTTTGGACGCGATCGTTAAGATACCGCCGGATACTGCCGTGTAGTCGACGTCGAAGGCATCTGAACTGGCAGGAATGTGTCCCATATCTTGCACAAATACCTTCGAGCTGTCCGCCGATGCGGACAAGGTTACGTAACCTGACCAACCGGCTATGCCAGTATTGCCCAGATACTTACCGTCATGCCGATAAGCGGTGCCGTCACCGATCAGTAGTACATCGACCCCGTTTGGCATGATTGCGAGCGCGGACGTGTAAGCACCAACGGTATTCTGCAGCGGCAATGTGCCGGTAACGGTCAGTGAATCCAGCTTGAGTATCGCTGCGCTTCTGTTTGCAGTGTCCAGTACGTACAGCGTGCTGCCGTCTGGACTGGGCGTCATTGCACCGAGCGCAGCGCCGACACCGGGAATAGTCCCTACCTTTGCACCGCTGTATGCGTTGAAGACATCGATCGATGATCCGCCGTCGTGCGCATAGATGTAAGGACGGATCTTGTCGGCGATCAACTTTTCGTACGTGAGCGGCAGCTTGACCATGTCTGCTGCGCCCGAAGCGCCCTTCCACAAACCGACGCGAATCGAGACGGGAAGCACGGCTGTGTCTGCTGGCGTGATCGTAACCGTTGCGTAACTGATTGAGTTGGTCGTCAGCGTTGCTGGATTCGCGCTTAGCATCAGGGCGGTGCCCGCGCCGGTTGAGCCGCTGCTGGTCACTGAAAGCCATGGGGCGCTTGAGGTGGCAGCCCAGGAGACGTTGCCACCGTAGTTGTCGGAAATTCGGATTGTCCGCGACAGTACGGCCCCTGATGGGGTACTCGACAGGGCAATGCCGTATTCAGATGCGAGCAGTTTGCGGTCGTCGCGATTGATATTCACGGTGATCGGAGTATCGAGCGCGTCGCCGTTGACCTGCGCAGTTAGATGAATGACATGGCTACTCGATCCGCTCGCAAGCAAGGCAGGGTTGGCTGTGAGCGTTATGCCCGTACCGTTCTGATTCACCACGCCGCTGCTCGCAGAGGGGGTCACGCCAACCGGCATGCCAGAGACCGCCCACGCCCAATTCTTTTCACCGGTGTTCAGTGTCATCGACAAGGACTGCGGACTGAAATCCCGTCCCTTCGCCCCGCCAAGCGTGATCGCCGCAGTAGAAGCGGCCAGCGTTGGTTTGGTCAGTGTCAACGTAGCACTTAAGGTTTTGTCCGGAACATTCGGCGACTTGAGGGTGATGACAGACGCGTAGTCGCCACTCGCGAGCGGGCCTTTGCTCGGGTCGGGCTGCAAGGTCATGCTGCCTGGCGTGGTTCCACTAAGCGGGCCGGCGATCATCCAGTTCGCGGTGCTGCTTGCGGTCCACGGCGAGGCGACCTGGTTATCCAGTTCGAAGCTCAACGTCTGCGCAGGGATGTCGGCACCGTTGATGGCGTTGAAGGTGGGAATACCCGAAGTGATCAAAAAATTCGTTGGCAGTACCGTCAGCGAGAATGCGACGTTTGTCGATTGACCATCCTTGGAGCTAATGGTCACGTTATCCGTGTAGGTGCCGACGGCAAGACCATTGGGGACGAAACCGACGCTGAACGATCCATTGCCCGTGCCCACACCATCCCGGACTTTCAACCAAGCTGCAGTGGCGGTGGCGGTCCATTGCAGCTTATCGCCGCTGACCTGCACGGTGACATCGCTCGGTGCCGGTGCGCCGAGGTGTACGCTCGCCTGGGTGGGCATCGTTGGGGCTGCACCCAGCGGCGCTACGGCTTCCGTTACCGTGAAGTCGTAGCGCAGCGACATCGGCGAACCCGGGAATTCGCTGATGCAATTGCTGTCCTTGCACAGGCGGATTTGGAAGCTGTCCTGATAGCGGCCAGGCTGTAGCAGGGACGATGGGTAGAACGTGACTGAGTAGGATTCGGCGTTCAGCGTCTGAATCCCCACTTGCCCTTGAAGCACCTGCTTCGGGTCGACGACGTAGGTGTAGACGGCCGTCACATTGGCAAAGTCCTTCGGATTGTTGACTGTCGCCTGCAGCGTCACTGGCGAAGCATTGCCTGCGCGATAGTTGGCGCTTACGACATCCGAGGAAAACCGAAGTGCCGGGGGTGTTGTCGAACTTCCGCCGGTACTGGTGTCACTACCTCCACCGCCGCAGGCGGTCAGCAAGACAAGGCAAGAAGCCAAAAGGGATTGGCGAATCACGAAAGATATCCTGAGCAAGGGTTTTTTAAGGGTTTGTTGTAAAGGTATGGCGCGACATGGCGACGTCTGTCGTCTGTGCTGAAGCGACGGGTACGGCTTAGAAGTTGTTTGGAAAATTTCCCGATGCGGTGAAGCAGCAAGTGGACGAAAGCGATCTGGATGGTGGTTTCGGAGGTGGCGACCAAAAATTTTTTCTGATGGCCGTACAGAACAGGCGGTCTTGTAGGCAAAGGTCGTCTCACTCCCCGAGGAGAATACGATACCAAAATCTTCCAAGACGCCCCGCAAACAATGCGGACGAACCAGCGTGTAGGCGAATCGCTGCCTAGTAGGAAAACGAAGGGAACTGGCGCGCACTGGTAACCGTCCTGAACGGTCTACTGCATAAGGCTTATCGCACCTTGTGCGAGTGAGCTCCATGCCTGACTAACTCTTGTGTACGTTGAGCCACCACACGCTAGCGCGCTGGAATATCGTGGGCAAAGCCATACCGGGCGTGCCAATACAACGGTAGGCACGCCCAGTCGCGTTATGACTGCCCAACGAACTTAATTCCCTGTCCTCATATTCCTCGGCAATAAAGTCTGGGACAGTCACTGCAGAACTATCAATGGGTTAGCACTGCTCTACCATTGCGTAAAGTCCGGGACAACTACCTACTTGACTCCTCTGGACGACCTGACTGTACAACATAGTCTGGGACAGCGCTTCTCCTGGCTCGGCACAGCTCACGAAGCGGTTGCTAGCGGCGCCGCATCGATGCTCAACATGGCATGACGAAGCGCCGACTGCGCAGCATACCCCACCGGCATGATACCGCTGGTTGCACTCGCGAGCTGATAGGCGCCTTCCATCATGGCCAGCAGCGCTGCCGCCAAGTCCCGGGAGCCTGTCGTAACGCGTTGCCGCTCACGCAGGCAGTTAGCCAGCAGTTCCGACAATAGCTCAAGCTCGGTCGCGATGGCGCGCTGATAGACCTCTCTGACTTCCGCCTGGCGCACCGCCTCTGCACCAATCATGACCCATGCGGCAACGATTTCCGCTGCTGCCCCATCGCCTAGTCCCACCCGGGCTTCCAGATAGGCATTTAGCAGATCCATTGGCGATTCTGCTTTGCCCGCGATCTGCTCGAAGCGGCGTTGCCCGTAGTCGGCAAGCGAGGTGACCAGTGATACCAGAATCTCCTGCTTGCTTTTGAAGTGGTAATGCAGCAATCCAGGAGCTAGTCCAGCTTCCTTGGCAATTGCCTGGATGGTGGCCTTCTCATAGCCGTGTGTCGCCATGACGGACTGCAGCGCACGAATGATCTCGGCGCGGCGGGCTTCCGTGTTGGGCTTCCTGGACATGGGTATTCCTATTTATTGGTTGATTGACCAAATATTACTTGCATTGCAGCGTTCAGTGGAGATAAGGTGTAGTTATATTGGTTGATTGACCAAATTAAAGGTCGCCACATGCTCATAGCGCCCCCCATCTATCCTCTGCCAAGCACCGCCGGATATTGCGTTGTCATCCCCGATTTTCTGTCGAAAGAAGAATGTGCTGACTTGATCGCCCGCAGCGAGGCGAGAGGGTATGCCAATGCGGCGACTG
Organism: Chitinimonas taiwanensis DSM 18899; assembly: GCF_900119825.1. Lineage (GTDB taxonomy): Bacteria > Pseudomonadota > Gammaproteobacteria > Burkholderiales > Chitinimonadaceae > Chitinimonas > Chitinimonas taiwanensis. The sequence continues at coordinate 443,199 of NZ_FPKR01000001.1, forward strand.
ACTATCCACCGTCCTACCGCAATAACGACCGGCAGGTGCTCGACGATCTGAATCTCGCTGCTCAGATGACCGAACGGCTGCGCCCCTATGCACCTGCGAATTTGGCCGATCAGGCAGGCAATTGGCAGCTCGAGCACGTGAACGAGCGTTTCCGGTTCTGCCGCTATCAGCCCGGCCAGCAGTTCAACCTGCATCAGGATGGCGTGCATCACCGCGATGCCGCGCGACGCTCCCGCCTTACCTTCATGATCTACCTGACCGATGGCGACGCATTCGCCGGCGGCGATACGGTGTTCTATTCCGCCGGGCCGGGTGGTGATGCGAATGGTCAGGATGCCAAGGAAATTGGCCGAGTAAAGCCACGTGCCGGTAGCTTGATCCTGTTTGACCATGGCATCTGGCATGCCGGAGAACAGGTTTCCGGTGGCATCAAGCATGTCATGCGCAGCGACGTTATCTACCGGCAGACGGCGAATGACAAAGGCGAGGTGCAGCGGGCACAGAGCGCGGGTCATGACGGCTATATCTGGACGCTCGCCGCGCTCGATCACGGCCAGTACGCCAGCGGCGGCCGTGACGCGATCATCCGGATCTGGGATAGGCATGGCTCGGCGATCCAGCAGCTTCACGGTCACGACCAATCTGTGCTGGGCTTGGCTGCCTTGCCGGGGCGACGGCTGGCCTCGGTATCGCGCGACCGGTCACTTCGACTCTGGAACTGGGCAGACGGGAACTGCGAGAAATCGATCGTGGCGCACGACGCTGCGGTATTGGATGTCACACGCCTATCGGATGGTCGTCTGCTGACCTGTAGCGCTGACGCGCTGATCAAGGTTTGGGATGAGCAAGGGTTGCCATTGGCTTGCTTGGAAGGCCACTGTGGCTGGGTCTGGCAAATGGCGGCTATGGGACAGTTGCATTGGGCCAGTGCATCCGAAGATGGCTGTGTGCGGATATGGAATGGCGCAACGCTTGAATGCTCAGCGGTGCTTGAGGGAAATGTCCCGCTCCGGACTCTGCTAGCCGTAGAACAAGCCATCTGGACCGGCGATATCGAGGGCGGTATTGCCTGCTGGTGCGAGAAGGACGGCAATTGGTCCATGGTGTGGCGGTTCCTGGCGCACAACGCAGCCGTTCGCCGCCTGAGTTTGCTCGACGCCAAGCACGTGGCGAGTTGTGGCGAAGACAATCAGCTGCGAATCTGGCGTTGCACAGGCCCTGAACAGGTATTTATGGCGCGACATGAGAACTTCGTGACCGACGCGTTGCCGATTGCTGGCGGCATCGTGAGCGCCTCCTACGACGGATGCCTGCAGCTTCACACCTATTCAATAAACGAAGGAGGCCAAGCATGATCGACTTCAACGCAGCGTGGATAGCAACTTGGTCCAGGCTTGGCTTGGTGGCCAGTCCTACCTGTTTTGACAGGCTGATGGCCCGCTATGCCGAACCGCATCGCCATTACCATGGCCTGCAGCACCTCGATGAATGTCTGGCATTGTTCCAGCAAGTTGCCGAGTCGGCAGAACATCCCGCAGAAGTGGAAATCGCCCTATGGTTCCACGATGCGATTTATGAGCCGCTACGGCACGACAATGAGCAGCGTAGTGCGGACTGGGCTCGTGAGGAACTACTCACCGCCGGCGCTGCGAAACAGGTGGTAGACCACGTGTATGCCCTGATTATGGCGACCCAGCATGCGGCTGAGCCTTCGGGGCGGGATGCGCAATTGCTGGTCGATATCGACCTGGCCATCCTGGGGGCGTTACCCGAGCGCTTTGCTGAATATGAGCGGCAGGTTCGTGCTGAATACGGTCACGTGCCGAGCTTTCTTTTCCGACGTAAGCGACGCGCACTCTTGAAGCAGTTCTTGGCGCGCCCCAGGCTTTACAGCACCGCAGGCATGCGGGAACGATTTGAAGCCATCGCTAGAGAAAACCTGATCGCAACAATCCAATAGGATTGGACGCTAAGTCCCGCCGCTACTCAATTACGGGGGGACGTCGGAGGATTAGACTCCATTTTTGAAAGGCAGAACCATGACGTCTGAGACTGATTCGAGGACGATTTCAGGAAACCCCTCTGCGATGGCTTCGGCCATCTGGAGCTCGGCCTCAGGATCGACAGACTCAAGTGCGAAAGCCTGTTTTCTGGCATCTGAACTGGGCCATTGCGCATAGCTGTACCACATGCCATCCGGACCACGGTGTAGACGAGACCCAAGTGAACCGCGCTCGGACAGTAGGCGTTCCGAAATTCGCGTCCATGCCTTCACAAATGACTCTTCGGCACCCGCGTGCAGCCGCCACTGATACAAAACGACTAGTCCGGGACCTTTTGAACTCACGAGCTCACCCCCTATGATTCTCTCGAAATCTTCTCAAAACGAGCAGGTTGTAAACTGCTAAGCAGTTTGGTTCCCTTCGCTGCGCTTCGGCACCCGTTACGTCAAAAGTTAGGCCATTCAAGGAAATGCAATGATTAAGCAAGTTGGCGACACAACCATAAACCTTAAGCATAAAGCGTCTTGTCATTGTGGAAGTGTTGTACTGGAACTGGATTTACCAAATGGCATCGAAAATCCAAGACGCTGTGACTGCTCAATCTGCCGCCGTAAAGGAGCCGTTGTCGCCTCGGTAAAGCTGTCGGCTATTAAGATATTGCAGGGCGAGGATGAGCTCCGGCTTTATCAATTTAATACTCACACTGCCAAGCACTATTTTTGTAGTGTTTGTGGAATTTATACTCATCATCAACGTCGTTCCAACCCGGAAGAATATGGCTTCAATGTCGGGTGCCTGGAAGGTGTAAACCCTTTCCTTATCCCCGAAGTTCCGGTCAATGATGGAGTCAATCATCCAGCGGATCGGAAAGCTGTTGCCTAACCTTGAGGTCAACGTCATGGCCCGGAGCTGCGCTTTGGGTTCCCTTCACCCCTACGTCGTTCCGGCCGCACGTTACCCGCAATGCTATACCGCATGATCAGCTTCCGAATCAATTCGCATCGCTTTCATCTGCGCGCCGGTGCCGTGGCACTGGAAGCGGGGCACGTCCTACTGCATCGACTTGAAGGTGACCCCTTTTGGACTCTTCCAGGCGGACGTGTCGAGGCCGGGGAAGAAGGCGCGCATACTATCGTGCGCGAATTCATGGAGGAACTAGCGACCTCCGTCACATGCAATGATTTGCTTGGCATCGGAGAGAACTTCTTCGAATTCGACGGTGAGCCGCACCATGAGATAGGTCTCTACTACTCTGTTTCGCTACCTGAGAATTCGAAAGTTCGAAACACCAAAATCTCCCACGCCGGACTCGAGGGGAACCGACGCCTTGAATTCAGGTGGTTCCCCCTTGCCGCCGTTCGCGGCCTTGACCTTCGCCCTGCAGCATTGCGTGACTCACTAGCCACAGGCCTTGTTCCACAACACTTCGTTCAACGTGGCTAACTAGCTCGAATGCGGTCAAAAACTTCGCTCAAACTGACCCACTACGGCATGCTTAGATCGAACTACAAGGGCTTCCCCGTCCCTTGCAATAGCAAAGTACGGTTGATTCACTCTGTCGCTGCGTCACCGCCAGCCTGATGCGTGAGAAGGTGAAGGACTGCACTACTACAAACGGTCATGTTGGGCTGATTCAACCCGGACCCTGATATAAGACGCGCTTGGGGGCCTCCATCGTTAGCCGGGAATCCACATTCCCCTGGAATTAATCAGGCATACCCCAAGCTGGTCCAACCGCTTCACTATCAACGCCAGCAGTTCGCGTTCGATGTACTTAGCCGCTCATCGCACTTTCCTTTCCTGCAGACCCGCTTTTCCGAGACCTGGCGACTGCCGCGTCAGTCGGCTAGCACCGTGAAGTCATGCCCATAACGCAGGATGGCCCAG
>NZ_FPKR01000016.1 GCF_900119825.1 Chitinimonas taiwanensis DSM 18899
AGCCAGGACGCCTTCTTCCTGACCGGCGAAACTCAGAACTGGCTCGCCGGCGGCCACCTGAACCTGCTCACCGGCCATCAGCTGCGTCTGGATGCCAACCAGGCGATCAGCTTCACCGGCGGCCTGGCCGAAGGTGACAAGGACCAGGGCCAAGGCCTGAGCGCGATCACCGGCGAAGGCGACCTGCTGATCCAAGCCCACGCCGGCCCGATGAACCTGGCCGCGAAGGGCAAGCTGACGCTGGAATCGGCCAAGGCGGACACCACGCTGGCGGCAGCCAAGACGATCGTGATCCAGACGGCGGGTGGGGCGAGCATCACGCTGGATGGTGGGATCACGGTGGCGTGTCCGGGGACGATTACGGTGAAGGCGAGTAAGAAGTCGTTTGTGGGGGCGGCGAAGCTGGATGCCGATCTGCCGAAGTTTCAACAAAGCCAACTTGAATTCAAGTTCAAGCGCCGTTTCTCGTTTTCGATGTAAATCATGCTGATAAGCCCACCCTTTTTGCCAACACGCCAAGCCAATGAAACCGATGAGGCTTGGTTGAATCGCGCGCTCATCGAAGCTAGGGGCGAGGGAATGTACCCCGTCGGTAACAAACTTTGCTGGCATGGGGGCGTGCATCTTGAGGCGCCGGAAGAGAACCGGAACCGCTTACGCGTGAGAGCGATTGCTGACGGCACTGTTGTCTTTGCTCGTGCCGGAGAGGCGACACGTAGTGATGACCCTGCACATGTACTGAACTACAACGGCTGGACCAGCAACGGCGTCGTTGTGCTTGAGCACAACACAGAGATAGGCGCCACCGCCGAGGGCGTAGCTACTAGCGTTCGGTTCTATTCCATTTACATGCATTTAACCGACATACCGCGCTCGGTGCGTGCTGGACAGTCGATTCATAGAAAAGCTGAGATCGGGCAGGCTGGATATATTGAGGGACAGCCCAATTGCATGCATTTCGAAATACGTTGCGACACAGAAAATCTTGGCCGGCTTGCTGGCCGGACAACTGGTGATTTGGCTACTCATCGCGATGGACGCAGTGACGCTGTGTTTGGCGAAATCTATTTCCATCTTCCTCAAGGAACGCCGGTCTACGATCAATGTCCGCTGGATAACAACCCACTTGCTCAGGTTCAACCACCGCGGCCAACGAGACAAAGCCCGCTTCCCCCACCAGTTCCGTTGAATCCCGCCGCCAGTACAGAAATCCCCTGCATTATTGGGATGCGTTTTGCTGCCGGTGACGGGGCGGCAGAGGTGCGTGGGAATATGTTGGCCACCACCTATCGCGAGGATGGGAGTGAGTGCGGCCGGCATAACAATCCTGCTTATGAATATCAATTGTATGCTCGGGCGAAACAGATCAGCGAGTCCTACCCTGCTGCCACCCGACCTGCAATGAGCGCGGTTTACGAGTTGCTACGATTTGGACGAGTGATCAATACGGCTCATGAAACGCTGAACCCTGCCGATGTACCCCACTGGCAGCAGATCGTCATTCCACTGGCCCAAGGTACCGGTACGCAAACGGGATGGGTTAATCTCAATGCGCAAGGTATGGAGATGACTGTACGGAAATTCAGCGATGCTGATTTTCCGCACTGGAAAGGCTGGCAGTTCATCGAGGACGATACCGCCGCAACGGATAGCCGCTGCGACTCGGCCACCGTGAAAGCGCTGTTAGATATTGATGGCGACATGCATGTTTCGCCGGCAGAACGCCGGACACGCATGGCCGAGCCGGCAATAAACGCAAAGCTGCGTAAGACAATCTGCGCCATCCCTTTAGACTGGAATGCTGCGTCGCTACAAGCGCGCTGGGCCTGGTTGCAGCAAGTAACACCTGAGAACCCAGAAGCACTGGACGCCGAGAGCTTTGCTGGCTTTACCAGTAATGCCGAGGCGCTTTGCTTCACAGCGCCTGCTTTGCAGACTGCTTCCTGGTGTTTTCATCCGCGAGCATTCATTGAAACGTTTAGGCGGTGTGGTTGGTTAAGTAATGCCGATTTGGCGCGTATATATCCTGATACTAAGTACGCTATGACTGCATTGTCTCGCGAGGGTAGGGGCAGAACACCTAGCTCGATAAGAGGTCTTTACCTGGAGCATATTAATAGAATAATCCGGAAGTATTTAATCTTAAGCCCAGCCAGAATGACCCATTTTTTTGGGCAGGGTGCTGTTGAGTCAATGTTTCTTTCTTTAATGGTGGAAGGGTCTGCAAATTACTCACGCAACCCAACGCACCCAAGCTTTCAACCGGAAGATGCTGGATATTACGTCCCTGCCCAGAGTACTGATTACCTTTTTTATCTGGAAGGTCGATTAGGTAATATCGAGGCAGGAGATGGGCCGAAATATCGTGGGCGAGGAATGAAGCAACTCACTGGCAGAGAAAACTATAGTAAGTATTGGGTGTATAGGCACTGGATTACAAGCGACTCATTTCAAGCACCTTGGTGGAATCCTGCACGACCTACGAGAGCGCCGGCAATCCCCGACCCACAAAGGCTATCGGTTAGTCCATTTAATGCGATTGATGCAGGCGGCTGGTATTGGGAGGGGGGGGCAGCTAGCAATGATTTTCGAACAATAAACTCTATTATTACTGGTGACGATATAAATCGGCAAAGTGTTCGCGCCGTGGCAAGAGCAATCAACGGCATTAACAGGAATACTGGCGAGCCGAATGGATTAAACGAGCGGCTCGCCGAAACAATTGCGATTGAAATGATAATTATGGATGGGTCGTAAAATGCGATTTTTACATATTCAAACAATTCTGAGTTTGGCATTGGTTCTAACCGCCCACGCAGAATCCAATGTTAAATTAGATGCATCACGTGTCGATATAACCTTGCCTTCGTATATGCATGCAAAAGAATCTCGTTCAGAAAAATATTCGGCATATGAAAAAACAAAATGCTTGGAGGTGTTTGCCACCTCGAACAAACGTTTTGTTGGTGATTTTTGTATCTCAGAGGATGTCCATTTCCTACGTGACATGGGTGTGATTGAGCGAAATGTCGATGTCAACGCATTGCCAAACATGAATGAACAAAGATCGAGCCTGGTGTTCGCATCGCCAATGTCTCAATATGAAATGAAGCCGCTTCTTGAGAATGATTCGAGAATTCAGGCGTCAATTGTTGATTGTGACATTGGGTCAGGAAAAATCTATCGACCTACCGCAACTTGCCATGTGGCAGTTTCCAGCATAAGCAATAATCGCTTTATCTACAGTTATTTCTTTGTCAAAAATAATTTAAATAAAAAGCAACTGGTTCGCGTGAGCGATATTAAAAAAATATGGTTGAATCTAAAAAAACAGGCCGCTGAGGCGAATGCATTAAATGCAAAATGAACTGTAAAAGTAATGCATAAATTGCATGTGCAGATAGAAGGAAGTGCCCATTATAACAATGGGAAACACAGGTCGAGATGGCCCGGCTTGACAGGGAAATTGCTGCGTTCAAGCGCGGGGACAAGACCTTCCTGAACCGCGGCGGCGTCAATCAGGAAATGTATGCGATGTGGGGCTATCTGCGCTGGCGGCGCTGTAAAGCAATGAATTGCAGACATTGGACATCATCCGGTTTAATGATTGAAAGCATCAGTGGCGACACCAGGATGCAGTATGCCTTCCAGGCCCCGCGCCTCAACACCAACCCGCTCGAAGTCACGGATGTGGCTTGATCTGGGAATAATGAAAGCGAACCGAATGACCCCCAGCAAATACTGCTTTGCGCTGCTGACGTTCGCCGCCACCGGCCTAGTCGGTGCGAAGCCGGTGAAGGCGCCCTCGATGCGCGCCATCAGCGGTCATTACTATCTGCAAGGGGTACGCGAGGTAGGGGCGGAGTTGCTGCTCAGTCGCGATGGCCGATTTGAGTACGGCATCAGCTATGGCGGCGTTGATCAGCAGGCGCAAGGCAAGTGGTCGGTGCAGGACCAGACCGTGGTCTTGCAGACCGATATAAAGTCCGACGCGCGCTTTGGCGCCATCAGCGAATCGACCGAGGTGCTGGCGCCCTATAACGAGGCCGGTGCGCGACCTGTGCTGCTGGTGGTTGAGATCAAGTCGAGTGCCTTGGGACTGGTCTGGTCCGGGGCTGAGATTAGCGCCGAGTTCAGCAATGGCCAGGTCCGTAACGGCGTGACTGGGCGGAATGGCATGTTGGGCTTTGATGTACGCGCAGAGCCCGAATGGCAGGGTCAGACGATTAAGCGCGTCGGCCTTGCCTATCCGCGTCGTGGCGTAGCGCAGAGCTGGCATGCGATTCAATCGCCCGACACACGCTCGCTGAGCGTGGAGTTCGACCCTGGCCGCAGCCTGCGTCCCGCCTTCGAAACCCTGCATCTGAAAATCGACTACCAAGGCAAGGCGGTGCTGAGCTTAACTATGTTGCCGGAGTCGAATCCGTCTTGGCGGTATGTGCGCCAGTAGCGGTACCACGCCGTCTTATTCCGCTCCCTGACCTAGGGGGCGCTGGGCGGTATTGGATTTCTTAGCCTACCTAGCTCGAAGAGAAAGCACGTGACGATATACCCTAGGATTCTGCTGCTGACGCTGCTCACCCTGCTGGCTGCCTGCCAGCGCCCGGACCTTGATCTTGCCGAGCTCAGCCTGCCCATGGCGCCCAGCGCCATTCTGGATAAGCACACCCATCGGCTTGATTACGAGCTAACTGATTGGGTCGTTTATCGCTCCAAGGACGAGGGTTTGCTGTGGTTTGGCGGTCAGTCGCTCTCGGGCAGCATGCTGGATAATGAGGACAAGCCGAACGCCTTTCTGGCCAGCAACTATGTGCGCTTCTATGTCGATAAGTCGGTCCAGCAGATCGCAGCCTACGAAATTCATACCGAGACTGCGGATAAGACGGCCACGCTTGAGTCCACGCTAATGGAACGCTTGGGGCCGCCGGATTACTTCTACCGCGATGCGCGCTTCAGCTCCCGGGTTTGGGAGCGGCAGGGCCGTTTCTATCTGTTCGCCACCAATAACACTGGGCGCATCATGGGCAAGCCAACCCTTAGCAGCGATCTGCAGGTGCTGCCCGAATCGAGCGCCAAGCTGCTGGCCTGGTTCAGCTCGGCAGGCGGATTTGCCTACTATGGCGAATATCTGGCGGAGCGCGCCAAGCCCGCGCAGCGGGGGCGTACTTACCGCTATCGCGATTTCGTCCAGCAGGCCGAGGCGGAGGCGCAGCGTTGGGGGAGGGCGCACAGCATCTATTTCGACCGCTATGTGCCGAGCTGAGCTGATGCCGCCAGATGCCCATGCCTGGGCGAATTCACCATGAGAAGTAAGCTTGTGCAGGATAGGCTTGGCCGCGTTGCCACGCTGCTGCTGTCCTTTGTGCTGCCGTTTCTGTATCTGCTGGCCAGCGACCTCATCTGGCAAGTGGGTGAGAAACTGCCTGGCAGTGTGGAAGATACGGCCTTGTCCCTGCCCAGTGCTTTGCCCTTGATAGGCCTGGTGTGCCTGGCCTGGCTGGTGGGTTTTGTGCTGTGCCGCTATCAGTCCTGCCCGTTGTTCACCGCCCAACAACTGGCCAATCTCTTGGCGGTGCTAGCGTTTCTATTGGCCTTCCTGCTGACTCAGGATGGCGTGCTGCACAGGGGGCTAGCGGCGCTGGTGCTGCACCCTGAACAAGGCTTGACCAATCTGTTCCCGATCCGCCTCGCACTGGCCATCACGCTGGCCTTTGGCATCAGCGGGCTGGTCGGCTATCGCGCCATGCGCCGCGGCCGACCCATCGCTTGAATGCCATGCGGTCTCGCCTTGCCCTGCTGCCTATCCTGCTGTCGTCCCTGCTGCCCTGGCTGGTTTTCTTTGTCAGCAGCCATCCTGCGTTAGCTCCTCATATCCAAGGCCCCGTATTGCTAGGCCTGGCCCTGGGTATGGCCGCCTGTCCCTTGCTGACTGCCATCTTGATACGTGGCTTGCGCCAGCGCGCTGGTGACTGCTCGTGGGGGATACCTTTGCTGTGAGGCCTGCTGGCTGCGCTGCTCAATAGCCCGGTCATCCTGCTCTATCTGGCCATTGCCCAGCAGGCGCCGTCGGTTTGATGGCGAGCGTGGCTGAGGGCCGTGTATCTGCCTTAGCCGATAGCTAGCCATAGGGCCTTCCTGCTTCACGGCATGATCCTGCCCCCAATCGGGCTTTCCTTGTCTCCCAATCACCAGGGAAGACGCTGCCAGGCGCGTCAACACGCCCCGGCATCCCGATCTGCCGGCGCCAAGCCAACCGCTCCGCCGCAGTGCAATGGGCGGATTGCTTGCACTGTTGCAGTGCAATAAAGGCGTGGCTTGGCGCCACTGCGGGCGGGCTCGGCTCGGGTAAACCCTGATCTATCAAGGCACTCGCCGCTTGGCACGCGCATTGCTGTAGGTAAGGCGAGACCAGTGCAATGAGGTGCTGGTCAGTATTCCGGTAAGTGGGTCGCACGACTCGCTTGCCCGACGGCAAGACTGGCCCGGCAGCATTGGGCCCGGCCTGTTTCCAGCCCGTCACCGTATCAGGACAACGGCGTCCCCTCTGCCTTTATCGGCAAGAGCGGACGCCGTTTTTGTTTTCTGCTCCCTCGCAGGGCGAGGGCCAGCAGCTTCCCGGAGAAACAGCTATGGATCGCTCATTCTGGCGCGCAGGCCACACCCCGACACTGCTGTCGGCCTTTCTGTACTTCGACCTGGCCTTCATGGTCTGGGTGCTGCTTGGCCCATTGGCGATCCATATCGCGCGTGATCTGGGCCTGAGTCCGGCGCAGAAGGGCCTGATGGTGGCCACGCCGCTGCTGGCCGGTGCGCTGCTGCGTTTGGTGATGGGGGTGCTGGTTGATCATCTGAAACCGAAGAAAGCCGGTGCGATTGGCCAGCTGATTGTGATGGCCGCCCTGGCCGCGGCCTGGCTGCTGGGCGTGCACAGCTTCTCGCAGGTGATGGTGCTGGCGGTCTTCCTCGGCGTGGCCGGCGCCTCGTTTGCCGTGGCCCTGCCGCTGGCTTCGCGCTGGTATCCGCCCGAACACCAGGGCGCCGCGATGGGCATTGCCGGCGCCGGGAATTCTGGTACCGCCATCGCCGCGCTGTTCGCCCCCACGCTGGCCGGTATGTTCGGCTGGAACACGGTATTCGGTCTGGTGTTGATTCCGCTCGTGCTGGCCTTCATCGTCTATATGGTGTTCGCCAAGGACAGCCCGAACTGCCCGCCACCCAAGAAGCTGGGCGAGTACTTGACCGTGCTGAAGGACAAGGACGCCTGGTGGTTCATGTTCTTCTACAGCGTGACCTTCGGCGGCTTCTCCGGCCTCGCCTCCTCGCTCACCGTCTATTTCAACGACCAGTACGGGCTGAGCCCGGTACAGGCCGGCTTCTACACCGCCATGTGCGTGTTCGCCGGCTCGCTGATGCGCCCGATTGGCGGCACGGTGGCCGACCGGGTGGGCGGCATCCGCTCGCTGCTGGTCATGTACACGCTGGCGGCCGTTTGCCTGTATGTGGTGTCGCTGAACCTGTCGCAGGCCTGGATGGCGCTCGGTGCGCTGGTGGCCGGCATGCTGTGGCTGGGCATGGGCAATGGCGCGGTGTTCCAGCTGGTGCCGCAACGCTTCCGCAAGGAAATCGGCGTGATGACCGGCCTCGTCGGCATGGCGGGCGGCATCGGCGGCTTCTGCCTGGCGACTGGCCTTGGTTACTCCAAGCAGGCCACGGGTGGCTACAGTCTGGGCCTGACCATCTTCGCCGCCTTGGCCCTGTTCGCCTGGGTGGGCCTCCTATCGGTCAAGCAACGCTGGCGCACCACCTGGGGTGCCGCGCATATCGCCGGCGCGAAGGTATGAGAGGGGTAAGGCGTGAGGGGTGAGGTGTCGTTCAGCGGCGCAGCCGCACCAGATCAAGTGTCGCTGCGCGACAGCCGGTACACCTCACACCTATCACCTCACGCCTCACGCATCACCAAGGAACCAAGCGCCATGCTGCAACTCGCCATCGGCACCGCTACCGATACCGGCCCCAAGCCGCGCAACGAAGATGCGCTGGCGGCGATCGAGCCGCCGGCCGGCTTCGAGGCCAGCAAGGGTTGGCTATTGGCGCTGGCCGATGGGGTCAGCCAGTCGGCGGATGGCAAGCTGGCCGCTCAGGCCACGGTGCGCGGCCTGGTGTCTGATTACTACGCCACCCCCGATACCTGGGAGCCGGCGCATGCGATCGATCGCATCGTTAGCGCCCAGAATCTGTGGCTGAACGGCCAGGCCGGTAGCGGCGAGCCGCTGGCCACCACGCTCAGCGCGCTGGTGCTACGTGGGCGGCGCTTTACCTTGGCCCATGTCGGCGATTGCCGCGTGTATCGCATGAAGGGCGGGCGCTTCGAGCAGCTGAGTGAGGACCATGTCTGGCAGCACGAAGGCTTTCAGCATGTGCTCAAGCGCGCGGTGGGTCTCGACAAGCATGTGGTGCTCGACTTCCGTGATGGCGAGCTGGCCGAGGGCGATGTGTTCACGCTGCTGTGCGACGGGGTGTGGGCAGCGCTGGGCGATGTGGAAGTCCATCGCCTGCTGCAGCTGCACGACGAGCCGCAGCGCGCCGCCGAAGCGCTGGTGGCCGCTGCCCTGGCGGCCAATGCGCAGGACAATGTTTCGGCCATCGTGCTGCGCGTGCTGTCCCTGCCGGGCAGCGGCCTGCGCGACGAATTGGCCAGTGCCCCGGCCCTGGCGGTATTGCCGCGCCTGAAACCGGGTCAGCAGGTGGCCGGCTTCACCGTAGAAAAGCTGTTGGCAGAAAGCCGCGCCAGCCTCGTCTACCTGGCGCGCGATGCACAAGGCCAGCGCGCGGTGCTGAAGACGCTGACCGAGCTGGCCGGCGCCGATGAAGAACTGGCGCAGGGTCTGCTGACCGAGGGCTGGCTGATGAAGCGCGTCGGCAGCCACTACCTGCCCGAACTGATCGAGCCGCAGGAACGCCAATGGCTGATGCTGGCCATGCGCTGGTATCCGGGCGAGACCCTAGGCGACAAGCTGGCGCGCGGCGAGCGCATTAGCGCGGTAGAGGCGGTGCGCATCGGCCTGCGCCTGAGCCGCGCGCTGAGCGGCCTACACCGGCTCGACATCCTGCACCGCGACATCAAGCCGGAAAACCTGCACCTCGATCCGGAAGGGCGCTTGCGCCTATTGGACCTGGGTGTGGCGCACTGCCCGGGCATTACCGTGGAGGGTGATGCCACGCCGGGCACGGCAAGCTTCCTGGCCCCGGAACAATTCGGTGGCGCGCGCGCCAGCGTGCAGACCGATCTGTATGCGACCGGCGCGACGCTCTACCACGCGCTGACCCGCCGCTACCCCTATGGCGAGATCGAGCCATTCCAGACCCCGCATTTCGGCGACCCGATTCCGCCCACCCGCTACCGGCCCGACATTCCGGCCTGGCTGGAAAGCGTGCTGCTGAAAGCCGTGGCGCGCGACCCGGCGCTGCGCTTCGAAACCGCCGACGAAATGCGTGTGGCGCTGGAACTGGGCGAGGCGCGCCCGCTGCGCGTGGCGCGCAAGAGCCCGTTGGCCCAGCGCGCGCCGGGGCGCTTGTGGATGGCGCTGGCGCTGGCCTCGCTTGGTCTGAATCTCTTGCTGTTGTTTGTCCTGCTGGTCAGTTCGGCCGCAGATCCCCAGAAAAATCCATCCCGCGCAGACGGGGCTTCCCATTCATCGTTGGCCGCTAAACGGAGCTAAGACCGTGCAAAAACAGAAACTCGTCATGATTGGTAACGGCATGGCCGGGGTACGTACCCTGGAAGAGCTGCTCAAGCTCCAGCCGGATCTTTACGACATCACGGTGTTTGGCGAAGAGCCGCATCCGAACTACAACCGCATCCTGCTGAGCCCGGTGCTGGCCGGCGAGCAGACCGTGCAGGAGATCATCCTCAACCCGGTCTCCTGGTACGAGGAAAACAACATCACCCTGCATCTAAAGAAGAAGGTGGTGAAGATCAACCGCATGAAGCGCGTGGTGGTGGCCGAGGATGGCACCGAGGCCGCCTACGACCGCCTCTTGATCGCCACTGGCTCCAAGCCCTTCATCCTGCCGATTCCGGGCAAGGATCTGCCCGGCGTGATCAGCTACCGCGATATCTACGACACCGAGCAGATGATTGAGGCGGCCAAGGTCTATAAGCATGCGGTGGTGATCGGCGGTGGCCTCTTGGGCCTGGAAGCGGCCAATGGCCTCAAGCTGCGCGGCATGGATGTGACGGTCATCCATATCGGCGACTGGCTGCTGGAGCGCCAGCTGGACGAGACCGCGGCACGCCTGCTGCAGAAGTCGCTGGAGGAGCGCGGCCTGAAGTTCGCGCTGCAGAAGCAGACTGCTGAGCTGGTGGCCGGGGAGACCGGCCGGGTGGCGGCGCTGCGCTTCAAGGATGGCGAGACCATCCCGGCCGACCTCGTGGTGATGGCGGTCGGCATCCGCCCGAATACCGAGCTGGCCGAAGCGGCCGGCCTGCACTGCAATCGCGGCATCGTGGTCAGCGATGGCATGCAGACCTTCGACCCGCGCATCTATTCGGTGGGCGAGTGCGTGAGTCACCGCGGCATTGCCTACGGCCTCGTGGCGCCCTTGTTCGAACAGGCCAAGGTCTGCGCCAACCATCTGGCCCAGTACGGCATCGGCCAGTACAAGGGCTCGGTGCTATCCACCAAGCTCAAGGTCACCGGCATCGACCTGTTTAGCGCTGGCGACTTCATGGGCGGGGAAGGCACCGAGGAGATCATGCTGAGCGACCCGGCCGGCGGCGTGTACAAGAAGCTGGTGATCAAGGACGACAAGCTGGTCGGCGCCTGCCTGTATGGCGATACCGCCGATGGCGCCTGGTATTTCAAGCTCTTGCGTGAAAACCGCCCGATTGGCGAGCTGCGCGAGCACATCATGTTCGGCGAGACCAATCTGGGCGATACCGGCCATCAGGGCCAGAGCCGCGCCGCCAGCATGCAGGACAGCGATGAGGTGTGCGGCTGCAATGGCGTATGTAAGGGCACCATCGTCAAGGCGATCAAGGAAAAGGGCCTGTTTACCGTCGATGACGTGAAGAAGCACACCAAGGCGGCCAGCTCCTGCGGTTCCTGCACGGGCCTGGTCGAGCAGGTGCTGATGAACTGCCTGGGTTCCAACTTCCAGGAGTCGCCGAAGACCCGCGCCATCTGCGGCTGTACCGACCGCAACCACGGCGAAGTGCGCCAGGCGATACGCGAGAACAAGCTGCTTACCCACAAGGATGTCTACGACTTCCTGGAATGGCGCACCCCGAACGGCTGCGCCACCTGCCGGCCGGCCGTCAATTACTACCTGATCTCCACCTGGCCACACGAGGCCATCGACGACCCGCAAAGCCGTTTCGTCAACGAACGCGTGCACGCCAATATCCAGAAGGACGGCACCTTCTCGGTGATTCCCCAGATGAAGGGCGGGGTGACCAATGCCAGCGAGCTGCGCCGCATTGCCGACGTAGCCGACAAGTACGCGGTGCCCATGGTCAAGGTCACTGGCGGCCAGCGTATCGACTTGCTCGGGGTGAAAAAGGAAGACCTGGTCAGTGTCTGGAAAGACCTGGGCATGAATTCCGGCCACGCCTATGGCAAGTCGATCCGCACCGTGAAGACCTGCGTGGGTAGCGAGTTCTGCCGCTTCGGCACCCAGAACAGCACCCAGATGGGCATCGATCTGGAAACCATGCTGGCCAATATGTGGTCGCCCCACAAGGTCAAGCTGGCCGTATCGGGCTGCCCGCGCAACTGCGCCGAATCCGGCATCAAGGACGTCGGCATTATCGCGGTGGATAGCGGCTGGGAGCTGTATGTGGGCGGCAACGGCGGCATCAAGACCGAGGTGGCGCAGTTCCTGTGCAAGGTGAAGACGGCCGAGGAAGTGAAGGAATACAGCGGCGCCTTCCTGCAGCTGTATCGCGAGGAAGCCTACTACCTCGACCGCACCGTGCACTACCTCGAGCGGGTGGGCCTCGACTATGTGAAGGCCAAGGTGGTCGACGACGCGGCCAATCGTAAAGCCCTGTACGAGCGCCTGCTCTATTCGCTGGATGGCCTGCCCGACCCGTGGGCGGCGCGCATCAAGGGTGCGCAGAAGAATGAATACATCCCTCTGAAGGTCATTGCGTGAACACGGATTGACCATTGCTGAGTTGGCCAAGCGCAGCGCAACACCCGGCACAGCCGGGTGCGAGCGGGCAGCAAGACATTAACGATTCTTCGCTGAGCCCACTCCCCCCGCCCTCGCGCAGCGAGGGAGCCTCGCCAAGGGGCTCGGGCTTAGCTGCAAACAGCGTTTTGTGAAGGAGTAAGCATGAATATGTCCGCATCTACCCCATGGGTTCACCTGTGTGCCGTCGAAGACATCCCCCGTCTGGGCAGCCGCGTCGTGGAGCGTGAAGCCGGCAATTTGGCGGTGTTCCGCACCGCTGCCGATACGGTTTTTGCGCTGCTCGACCGCTGCCCGCACAAGGGCGGCCCGCTAAGCCAGGGCATCGTGCACGGCGAGACAGTGACCTGCCCCTTGCATAGCTGGAACATCGATCTCGTCACTGGCGAGGCCAAGGCACCCGACGAGGGCTGCGCGCGGCGCTTTCCGGTGAAGGTGGAGAACGGCGAGGTGTTTTTGAGTCTGGCTTGATTGCGGCTTAGCCGCCTTCCTACCACTCCCCCTCCGGGAGAGGGGTTGGGGTGATGGTGGCGCGACGAAGCGCCTACCTCATCAGCACCAAGCATCAAAACCAGGCAAAGCCGGAGCGGCAAATGAAAACGATCACGAAATCCACCTGTTGTTACTGCGGCGTTGGCTGCGGTGTGCTGATCGAAAGCGAAAACGGCCAGATTATCGGCGTGCAGGGTGATCCCGATCATCCGGCCAACTTCGGCCGCCTGTGCACCAAGGGCCTGACCCTGGCGCAGACTGCGCAGAGCCAGACCGGCCGCGCGCTCTACCCCGAGCTGCGCCTGAGCCGCGATGCCCAGCGCCAGCGTACCGACTGGGATAGTGCGCTGGATACCGTGGCGGCACGCTTTGCCGGCATCGTGCAGCAGCATGGCCCCGATGCGGTGGCGTTTTATGTGTCCGGCCAGTTGCTGACCGAGGACTACTACGTCTTCAACAAGCTGGCCAAGGGTCTGATCGGCACCAATAACATCGATACCAACTCGCGCCTGTGTATGTCGAGCTCGGTGACGGCCTACAAGCTGGCACTGGGTGCCGATGGCCCGCCTACCTGCTACGAAGACCTGGAGCTGGCCGATTGCGTGCTGCTGGCCGGCAGCAATATGGCCTATGCCCACCCGGTGCTGTTCCGCCGCCTGGAAGCCGCCAAGGCAGCGCGTGGCGCGAAGTGGATTGTGGTCGACCCGCGCCGCACCGATACCGCCGCGCTGGCGGACCTGCACCTGCAAATCCAGCCCGGCACCGATGTGGCGCTGTTCAACGGCATGCTGCACCACCTGATCTGGGAAGGGCTGATCGCCGCCGACTATATCGCCGCCCACACCGAGGGCTTTGCCGCGCTGAAGGCGCTGGTGCGCGATTACACCCCGCGCATGGCGGCGGAAATCTGCGGCATCCTGGAAGCCGATCTGATCCAGGCGGCCGAATTGTTCGGCCGTAGCCCTGCCAGCCTGTCGCTGTACTGCATGGGCTTGAACCAGAGCGCCCATGGCACCGACAAGAATCTGGCCCTGATCAATCTGCACCTGGCCAGCCAGCAGATTGGCCGCCCCGGTGCCGGCCCCTTCAGCCTGACCGGTCAGCCGAATGCCATGGGCGGGCGCGAAGTGGGCGGCATGGCCACCATGCTGGCCGCGCACCGCGATATCCAGAACCCCGAGCACCGCGCCGAAGTGGCACGCTTCTGGGGCGTGGAGCGGCTGTCGGATATTCCCGGCACGCCGGCGGTGGCTTTGTTCGACGCGCTGAAAAGCGGCCAGATCAAGGCGGTGTTCATTGCCTGCACCAATCCGGCCCATTCGATGCCGGATCTGAATACGGTGCGCGAGGCCTTGCAGACGGCTGAATTCGTGGTGCTGCAGGAGGCGTTTGCCCACACCGATACCGCCGCCTACGCCGATGTGCTGCTGCCAGCCAGCAGCTGGGGCGAGAAGGTGGGCACGGTGACCAATTCCGAGCGGCGCATCTCGCGCGTGCGCGCCGCCGTGGCCGCACCGGGCGAGGCCAGGCATGACTGGTGGATTGCAACCGAAGTGGCGCGCCGCATGGAAATGCTGCTGCGCCCTGGCTTGCCGACGCTCTTCCCTTATGCCGACCCGGAGAGCGTGTTCAATGAGCACCGCGCGCTGACTGTGGGGCGCGATCTAGATATCGCCGGTCTGTCCTACGCCCTGCTCGAGCAGGCCGGTCCGCAGCAATGGCCGCTGCCGCAAGGCCAGCTGCATGGCCAGGCGCGCCGCTACACGGATGGCGTGTTTGCTACCGCCTCCGGCCAGGCTAAGTTCCACGCCACGCCCTACAAGCCGCTGGCCGAGCCGACCAATGCCCGTTACCCCTTCCATCTGTTGACCGGCCGCCTGCGTGATCAGTGGCACGGCATGAGCCGCACCGGCCGCCTGCCGCAGCTGTTCAGCCACACACCCGAACCCAGCCTGAGCATGCACCCGCTCGATGCCGAGCGACGCGGCTTCAAGGCCGGAGATCTGCTGCGTGTGAGCAGCAAACGCGGCCAGCTGGTACTGCCTTTGCAGATTTCCGACGAGGTGAGCAGCGGCAGCGTGTTTGCCGCCATGCACTGGAATGGCCAGTTCCTCAATAGCGGTGGCATCAATGAGGCCTCGATCGGCAAGGTGGACGGCAAGTCCTTCCAGCCCGAGCTCAAGCACGCCGCTGTGCGCGTGGAGCCGGCCGAGTTGCCCTGGCGCGCCGTCATCGCCCGCAAGCATCCCGATGTGCTGGCCCTGCAAACCCTGCTGCAACCGTTGCTGGCCGAATGCGGCTATGCCTCGCTGAGCCTGCAAGGGCGCGATGTGCTGGTGATACGGGCGGCGGCCAAGACGGCTATGGACGACTGGCTGGCGCGGCTGTTCACGCTGATTGACCTCTTGCCCGGCGCCGATGTCCTGGAATACCGCGACGCCCGCCGCGGCCTGCTCAAGCGTGCGGGCTGGCAGGACGGCGCGCTGAGCGGCTTCGTCTTCGCCGGCGATGTGCAGGGCAGCGAAGCGCTGCTGAATAGCCTGATCGATGCCCAGGCCTGGCAAGGCCCGCGCCTGGCCGTGTTCTCGCCCAAGCTGGCCAATGCCACGCCGCGCGACAAGGTGGTGTGCAACTGCACCCAGGTGAAGGCCTCGCAGATCAGCGGCCTGCTGCAAACCGGCGCCGAGCTGGAGGAAATCAAGAGCACGCTCGGTTGCGGCACGGTGTGCGGCTCCTGCGTGCCGGAACTGAAACAGATGTGCGCCAAGGCGGTAACAGCGTGAAGGAAAGGTGGGCTGCGTAGGGCGCCATGAGCGCAGCGATTCGCGCCAAATGGCCTTTTGCCGACCTACAAACCCGAAACACCGTATCGAACAACGGAACACAAGGAGGGAACCACCATGCCACAAGCCAAAGTCACCCTGCTCGGCGCCGGCCCCGGCGATCTGGAACTGCTGACCCTCAAGGCCGCCCGCGCGCTGGCCAATGCCGAGATACTGCTGCTGGACGAGCTGGCGAATGCAGATATCGTGACCCTGGCTCCGCAGGCGCGCGTGATCAAGGTCGGCAAGCGCGGTGGCTGCAAGTCCACCCCGCAGGATTTCATCCAGCGCCTGATGCGTCGCTATGCCTTGCAGGGCAAGCGTGTGGTGCGTGTGAAGGGCGGTGAGGTGCTGCTGTTCGGCCGCGCTGGTGAGGAAATCCGCTTCCTGCACGCGGCTGGGGTGGAAGTCGAGATCATCAATGGCATCAGCTCGGGCCTGGCAGCCGCGGCCAGTCTGGGCATCTCGCTCACCCATCGCGACCACTGCCAAGGGGTAACCTTCGTGACCGCCCATGCCCAGGACGATAGCGAGCCGAACTGGCAGGCGCTGGCCGCCACCGGCACCACCCTGGTCATCTACATGGGCATGAGCCGCATTGCTCAGATCAGCCAGGGCCTGTTGGCGCATCTGCCTGCCCACACGCCAGCCGCCGTGGTGCAGTGGGCGAGCACCGCGCGCGAGCGCCGCCTGCTCAGTAGCCTGGGCCAGCTGGCCAGCGAAGCTAGCGCGGCCGGCATGGGCAGCCCCGCCATCATCTTGGTTGGTGCTGCCGTGGGCGAGGCGCAGTCCACCCTGGCGAATGCCGCCTGGCTGGCCGCCGCCTGAGTTTCTGCCGGGCCCGAAGTAACCAAGCTTGCCAGGCATTCGAGTGCGCCTTAGCCACCAGCCGCCTGACTATGTCCCTTGGTCTGGGGCGGGCAGTACTGCTCGCCCTGGCTGATGGCGTAGCGGCAGCGTGCCGTGTGAGCTTGGCCTGCCCCGCATCAGCGTTGAAGCGTACGCCAGACCTTGCGCGGGGAATCTTCCCGGCCTGCGCGGGTCCGAGCAGCATTGACCTCGCTGGAAACCATCATGCGCTTTGCACTTATCCCTCTGGCCCTGCTGCTACCTGTCCTGCTGGCCGCCTGTGCGCCGGAACCCGAACTGAAACAGACCGCCGAGCAAGCCCAGCAAAAGCTGAAGGAAGCGGCCGATGCCACGGCCGAACAGGCCCGGCAGCTGGCCGAGCAGGATGCCAAGACCGCCCTGGGCGGCATCCTGCAGTCGGCCGGAGAGCTGGCGGACAGGCAGGCCGACAAGGCAATCAATGCGATTAAGGAAGAAGCGCTGGCTGCCGCTGCCGAGGCGGAACCGGCCACCCGGGCGGCGATTGCCAAGGCAGCAGAAAGCACGCAGGCCGCGGTGGACAAGGCCGCCCAGGCCGTCAGCAAGACGGCCGAGCAGGTGAAGGCGGCGGCACAGCAGGGCGAGGCCGCGCCCAAGCCCTGAGGCCTTGGGCACAGGCATGAAAAAAGGCAGCCTAGGCTGCCTTTTCTCTCGAACGCAGGAAGGGCTTAGGCGCGCTTCTTGAATTCCATGGTGCGGGTATCGATTTCGATCTTGTCACCGATTTCGATGAATGCGGCCACTGGCAGCTCGAAAGTGGTGCCCTTGAGCTTGGCCGGCTTCATGACCTTGCCCGAGGTGTCGCCGCGCACGGCCGGCTCGGTGTACTCGACTTCGCGCACGATGGTGGTCGGCAGTTCGACCGAGATGGCCTTGCCTTCGTAGAACACCACTTCGCAGATGTCTTCCATGCCGTCAACGATGAAGTTCACGGTGTCGCCGACGTTTTCGGCTTCCACTTCGTACTGGTTGAACTCGGTGTCCATGAACACGAACATCGGGTCGGCGAAGTAGGAATAGGTGCATTCCTTCTTGTCCAGCACGACCACGTCGAACTTCTCGTCGGCCTTGTAGACGGCTTCCAGGCCCTGCTCGGTCAGCAGGTTCTTCATCTTCATCTTCACGACCGAAGCGTTACGGCCCGACTTGCTGTATTCGGCCTTGATCACGACCATAGGCTGGCCATCAACCATGGCGACGTTGCCGGCGCGGAGTTCTTGTGCGGTTTTCATGCTGTTAAGTCCTGCGAAAGAGGTAAGCGTTTGATAAAACGCGGCATTATAGCCGTGTGCCGTCCATGTCCGCCACCTCGGCGCGCGTCGCCTCGGCGGCTCTCGTTGGCGGATGGGGTGGGAATCAGCCGGCGGCCTGGCGTTTCTCGCTGGCGAATGCTGCCAGGGCCTGCATCAGGTCGGGCGCTTGCGCGAGCTCGTCTGACCAGCGGCGCGCGTGTTCGGCCAGCCGCGCCTGTGCCTGCCATAGCGCTGGCCACCCTCGCACGCAGGCCTCGCCATCGCCACGGTTCCAGGCCTGCCAGAAGCCTTGCACAAGCGCCTCGTCTGCTGTGCTCAGGCCTTCCGTGTAGCGAGCCAGGAAGGCGTCGAGCTTAATCAGATGGGCGTCCTCCTCCTGCGGGTAGATATGCCAGACCATGGGGCGAGCCGCCCACTGCGCCCGCACGAAGGAATCTTCGCCACGGACGAAATTGAGCTGGCAGGACCACAGCAGGCGGTCGTAATCGGACTGGGGCAGGAAGGGCAGGGCGATCAGGCGCAGCTGACCGCGCTGCACATGGCTGCCGGGCGGGAAGTCCTCACCCAGCCATTCGGCCACCGCGCGGCGCGGCTTGCCATCGGCTACCAGCAGGCACAGTGGCTGGGCCCGTGACCAGTGCGCAAGCAGCTCGGCCAGCACCGGGTTGTCGTAGCAGAACAGCGAGACGCGCGGCAGGGTCTGTTCCTGCGCATCCAGGCCCAGGGCGCTCAGCCACTGCTGCTGCGCGCCTTGGTGGGTCTGGAAGACATCGCGCGCGGCCAGGAGGTCAGCTTCGCGCAGCAGGCCGCCCGTCTTGGCCGTGAAGCCGGGGAAGAAGAAATGGTGGGTCAGTGGCAGGCGCGGGTGGCGTGAGCCGAGCGCATGGCAGCCCTCCACCCAGGCTTCGGCCGACAGGTACTCCAGATTGATCCAGACTGGCGGCGGGCGTTGTGCGGCCATGGCGGCCAGAAAGTCGGCGGGTGGGTTGCAGGCAAAGGCCTCGATCACCACGGCCTGCGGCTGTACAGCGGGGAAGGGGGCTTGCCAGCGCTGGATGTAAACCCCGTCCAGGTCTTGTTCATCTCTTGTCGCATCGAGACGACGCTCGAGCTGGGCAAATGCAGCCAGATCATCGACCCAGAGTCTGACCGGCTCGGCGCGCTCGTCTGCCAGCTGACGCGCCAGGCGCCAGCACACGCCGATGTCACCGAAGTTATCGATAACGCTGCAGAAGATATCCCAGGAGAGTCGCATGGCCGGCATTTTACCCTGTGGCCCTGTGTGAACAAATTTCGGTGTTTGGTCTTGGACAAAGCATTGACATATGTTCACCTGACTTCTACAGTGCAGCCATGAACGCACATCCGACCTCCTTGCTCGATGGCAGCCGCATTGCCGTGATCGGCGCCGGCATTGCCGGCCTCTCCAGTGCCTGGTTGCTGCAGCAAAAGCACCACATAAGCCTGTTCGAGGCAGGCAGCTATTTCGGCGGGCATAGCAATACCGTCGAGATCACGCTCGAGGGGCGCACCCATCCGGTCGATACCGGCTTCCTGGTTCACAACGACCTTACCTATCCGAACCTGATTGCCCTATTCGAACACCTAGGCGTGGCGGTTCACCCCAGTGATATGTCCTTCGGCGTCTCGATTGCCGACCCCGATATCGAGTGGGCGGGCAGTAATCTGGCCACCGTGTTTGCCCAGAAGAGCAATCTGCTGCGCCCGTCCTTCCTCGGCATGCTGGCCGACATCCTGCGCTTCAACCGCAATGCGCAAGCTCATCTGGATGAAGCGCGCGCACAGGGTTGGACGCTGGGTGAACTACTCGATGCACATCATTACGGCCAGACCATGCGCGACTGGTATCTGCTGCCCATGGCGGCCGCGATCTGGTCGTCCTCGGTGGCCGATATCCTCGGCTTCCCGGCGCAGACCTTCCTGAACTTCTGCCTCAACCACCGCCTGCTGCAGATTGAAGGCCGCCCGCAGTGGCGCAGCGTGGTGGGCGGTGCGCGCGAATATGTGCGCAAGCTGGTCGCCCAGCTGCCTGATGCGCGCCTGAATGCGCCGGTCCACGCGGTGCGACGGGCTGACGGCCAGGTCTGGCTAAGCAGCCCGGCCGGTCAAGAGGCATTCGATGCAGTGGTGTTTGCCTGCCATGCGCCCACCGCACTGGCCATGCTGGATGCCGATGCGCTCGAACAGGACATCCTGTCCGGCTTTCGCTACCAGCCCAACCGCGCGCTCTTGCACACTGACCGCCGCCTGCTGCCGCGCCGCGAGGCGGTCTGGTCGGCCTGGAATTATCTGGCCGCGCCGGGCGATGCGGCCGAGCGGCCGGTGGCGGTCAGCTATTTGCTCAATCAGCTTCAGCAGCTGCCTTTCCAGACCCCGGTGGTGGTGACGCTGAATCCGCATACCGAGCCAGCGCCCGAGCACCTCATCGCGGAATTCGCCTATGAGCACCCGGTCATGGATCGCGCCGCCATTGCCGCCCAAGGCCGTCTGCCCGAGATCCAGGGCCATCGCCAGGCATGGTTCTGCGGTGCCTGGTCAGGCTATGGCTTTCACGAGGATGGTCTGAAATCCGCCCTGCGAGTGGCCCGTGATTTCGGCATTCGTCCGCCCTGGGAGCCTGTCTATGACTAGCGCGGTGGAACTGTGTACTGGCCAAGTCATGCATGCGCGCAGCCGGCCCAAGCACAATCGCTTCAGCTACCCGGTGTTCTTCCTGCGCCTGTGTTTGACTGACCCGGCCGGCCTCGCCGCAGCCAGCGGCCGGCTGTTTGGCTACAACCGTGCCGGCCTTGTCAGCTTTCAGAGCCGCGACCACGCCGAACGCGATGGGGGCGATCTGCTCAGCTGGCTCGACAGCCGCCTGGCGCGCGCCGGCGTGCAGCGTCCCAGTGGGGCGGTGTGGTTGCAGACCTTTCCGCGTGTGCTTGGCTTCGTGTTCAAGCCGGTCAGCTTCTGGCATTGCCATGATGAGGCGGGCGCGCTGCGCGTGCTGCTGGCCGAGGTAAACAACACCTTTGGCGAGCGCCATCAATATGTGCTGACCGCGCCCGGCGGCGCACCGATCCAGGCCGGCACCGAACTGGTGTGCCGCAAGCATTTTCATGTCTCACCCTTTTGTGATGTGAAGGGTGAGTACCGCTTCCGCGTCCGCCACGAGGGCGAACGCCATGTAGCGGTCATCGATTATTACGACGAGCCGGGCGAGCCCTTGCCGCTGCTGAAGACAGCGATTTGGGGTCGGGCGCAGCCCATGGCGCGCGGGCTGCTCTTGCGCACCGTGCTGCGCATGCCCTTGCTCACCTTTGGCGTCGTGGCGCGCATCCACTGGCAGGCACTCAAGCTGTGGTGGATGGGTGTGCCCTTCTTTTCCAAACCTGCCGCACCCCACCACGAAATCTCGCACAACGTCGAGGTCAAACCATGAAATCCACCGATCTTTCCCTGCCCTATAAGGCGGCGCATCTGCCGCTGCAGGCGCGCCTTTTCGTCGGCATGTTGCAGAAGCTGTCAGTCGGCTCGCTGACCTTTATCGACCCCAAGGGGCAGGTTGCCCATTTTGGTCAGCTGGGTGCCCAGCCGCATGCCGAGCTGCAGGTGCGCGATTGGCGGGCGGCCGGCGTCATTCTGCGCCAGGGCGATATCGGCTTTGCCGAGAGCTATAAGCTCGGTTGGGTGGACAGCAATGATCTGCTCGCCGTGTTCACGCTGGCGCTGCGCAATGAGGACGCGATGGAGCGCGCCTTGCACGGCCACTGGTGGGCGCTGCTGGCCAAGCGCATTGCCCACCTGCTGCTGCGTGACAACAATCGGCGCGGCAGCCGGCGCAATATTTCCGCCCACTACGATCTGGGCAATGGTTTCTACCAGCTCTGGCTCGATCCCTCGATGTCCTACTCGGCCGGCATCTTTCTGCCCGAGCACGCGGGCGATCTGGAAGCCGCGCAGTGGGCCAAGTACGACCGCATCCTCGATCAGCTGGATGCCCAGCCCGGTCAGACCGTGCTTGAGGTCGGTTGTGGCTGGGGTGGTTTCGCCGAGCGTGCCGCCCAGCGTGGCCTGAAGGTACATGGCATCACGCTCTCCAAGGAGCAGCTCGCCTATGCCCAGGCCCGGATAGCACGCGCTGGGCTGGATGGGCTGGTCACGCTGTCGCTGACCGACTACCGCGATGTGGCGGGCCAGTTCGACCATATCGTCTCGATCGAGATGATCGAAGCGGTGGGCGAGCGCTGGTGGCCAAGCTATTTCGCCATGCTGGCCCGTTTGCGCAAGCCGGGTGGCAAGGTGGTGATCCAGGCCATCGATATCGCCGATGCGCGTTTCGAGGCCTATCGCAGCGGCACCGACTTCATCCAGCAATACATCTTTCCGGGTGGCATGCTGCCCAGCCCCGAGCGCTTCGTGCAGCAGGCGCAGCGCGTGGGCCTGCGTGTGCACAGTGAATTTGAATTCGGCCTCGATTACGCCGAAACCCTGCGCCAGTGGCGCTTGCGTTTTGAAGCGCAACTGGACGCCGTACGTGCCGAGGGCTTTGACGAGGCCTTCATCCGCCTGTGGCGCATGTATTACCTGTATTGCGAGGCCGGCTTTCGCGAGCGGCGCACGGGGGTGCGGCAATGGACACTAGGCTGATCCTGGCTCTGCTGGCCAGTGCATGCATGGGCCTGGCTCAGGCCAGCTGGCGCGAAGTGCTGCCCGGCGCCCAATCTGTGGGCGCGGGCGAGATGCGCTGGTTCGGGCTCAAACTCTACGATGCGCAGCTGTTCAGCAGCGCCAAGCCGCTCGACCCGCGCAGGCCCTATGCGCTGGTGCTTACCTATGCGCGCCAGTTCCAGGCCAAACGCATTGTCGCCGCCAGCCTTGAGCAGATGGAGAAGCTTGGCGCACCCAAGGCGCAGTTTCCGCGCTGGGCTGAATACATGCAGCGCGGCTTCGTGGATGTGCAGGCCGGCGAGCGCATCACCGGCGTGCATCTGCCCGGCCAGGGCGCGCGCTTCTATGCGGGCGAGCGCCTGACGGCGGCGATTGATGACCCGGAATTCGCCCAGTGGTTCTTTGCCATCTGGCTGGACGCGAAGACCAGCGAGCCAGGCCTGCGCCGCCAGTTGCTGGGAGAAGCGCAGTGACTACGCGCGGCCTGAGCGCCTATGCCGCCCTGGGCCTGCCGCTGGCCATGGCCGCGCTGCCCATCTATGTGGCGGCGCCACAGTTCTACGGTGCCGAGCTCGGTCTCGATCTGGCCATGCTGGGCAGTGTGCTGTTCTTCGCCCGCCTCGTGGATACCGCGCAAGACCCGTGGCTGGGCCGCTGGGTGGATGCCAGCCAGCATCGCCCGCAGGGCTGGCCCCGGCTGATGCGCTGGGGCAGTGCGGCGCTGGCGCTAGGCCTGTATGCGCTATTCAGCCCGCCCGCGCTGGCGGCAGGCTGGCTGTATGCCTGGCTCGCGCTCTGTCTGGTGCTCGTTTACACCGCGCACAGCGTGGTGAATATCGCCTACCTGGCCTGGGGTACCCGGCTTAGCGACCAGGTCGATGCGCGTGCGCGCATCAGTGCCTGGCGCGAGGGAGCCGGCTTGCTTGGCGTGGTGTTGGCCTCGGTGTTGCCGGTGGTGCTGGTGCAGGCCTTGGGCGCACAAGCCGGCTATGCCTGGTTCAGCCTGCTGTTCGCCGCACTGCTGGCCATTGCCCTGTACACCACCCTGGGCTGGTCGCCCGCGCCGCAGCTGGCGCCCAAGGCCGCTCCCACGCCCTGGCGCACGCTGCTGGCTCCGCCGGCGGTACGCCGGCTCTGCCTTGTCTATTTGCTCAATGCCACCGCGGTGGCGATACCGGCCACCCTGGTGCTGTTCTATGTAGCCGATGTGCTGCGCGCGCCCGAGGCTTCGGGCTGGTTGCTGGCCAGTTATTTCGTCAGCGGTGCGCTGGCCTTGCCAGCCTGGGTCTATCTGGCGGCTCGCCTGGGCAAGGCGCGCGCCTGGCTGCTTGGCATGCTGCTCGGTGCCAGCGCCTTCTGCTGGGCGGCTTTGCTCGGGCCGGGCGATACCTGGCAGTTCGCGCTGGTCTGCATCCTGTCGGGCGGCGCGCTCGGCGCCGATCTGGCCCTGCCGCCCGCGCTGCTGGCTGATCTGATCCCGTCCGAGCATCGCCACGACACCGGTGGCTACTTCGGTCTGTGGGCCATGCTGGGCAAGCTCGCGCTCGCGCTATCGGCCGGTGTGGGCCTGCCTCTACTGAGCTGGCTTGGCTATGTGCCGGGCCAGCAGCAGGCGGCCGCCGCGCTGGCTCTCGTCTATGCCGGCCTGCCCTGTGTACTCAAATTGCTCAGTGGCGCCTTGCTGCTGGGCTGGCGCGGCCGTCTGGCGGAAGCGCCCCTGTTGGAGAAACAAGCATGAAAACCCTGCTGATGCTATTCACCGCGCTAATGCTGAGCGCCTGTGCCGGTGTGGATATTGAGCACTACGCCAAGCAAAAGCCAGTGCTCGATCTGCCCCAGTACTTCAACGGCACCCTCGATGCCTGGGGGGTGTTCCAGAAACGTAATGGCGAGGTGGCGCGTCGCTTCAAGGTCGAGATTGTCGCCAGCTGGCAGGGCGATACCGGCACGCTGGATGAGCGCTTTGTGTATGACGATGGCGAGAAGCAGCGTCGCGTCTGGACGCTGAAGCGCCAGCCCGATGGCAGCTGGCGTGGCACAGCCGACGATGTGAAGGGCGAGGCGATCGGCCGGGTGGCTGGCAATGCGCTGCACTGGACCTACACGCTGCGCCTGCCGGTGGACGGCACGGTCTACGAAGTCGCCTTCGATGACTGGATGTGGCTGATGGATGACAAAACCATGCTCAACCGCTCGCGCATGTCCAAGTTCGGCGTGGACCTGGGCGAAGTGACGCTGTTCTTCCAGAAGCGGACCTAAGCATCATGTCCAGCATGAACCCCCCGATTCAGGATTGGTCCAGCCAGCGCGTGTGGGTGATCGGTGCCTCGAGCGGCATCGGCGCCGCCCTCGCGCAGCAGCTGCTGGCCACTGGAGCCCGGGTGGTACTGTCGGCCCGCCGTGCCCCCGAGCTGGCGGCTTTGACAGCCGGCAATCCGCGCGCTGCAGCGGTGCCTTTCGATGCCGCCGATGCCAATGCCTGGGATGCTGCGCACCAGGCTGCCCAGGCAGCCTTCGCCGGGCTGGACCTGGTGGTCTTCGTGGCTGCGCGTTACGACCCGCAACGCGCCTGGGAGCTCGATGCGGCATCGGCCCGGCGCAGCTTCGAGCTGAACGTGCTGGGTGTGTATGAGGGCCTGACGCGCGTGCTGCCTGCGCTGCAAGCGCAAGGCCGTGGTGGTGTGGCCCTGGTAGCCAGCGTGTCGGGCTATACCGGCCTGCCCAAGGCCAGCGTGTATGGCGCCACCAAGGCCGCGCTGATCAATCTGGCCGAGACCCTGTATTTCGACCTCGCGCCGCGCGGGCTGGCCGTCTACCTGATCAACCCAGGTTTCGTGGCCACGCCGATGACGGCGCGCAATGACTTCGCCATGCCAGAAATCATCAGCCCTGAGCAGGCCGCCCAGGCCATTGTGCAGGGCCTGGAGCAGGGCGAGTTCGAGATCCGCTTTCCCAAACGTTTCACCGGCCGCATGGCCTGGCTGGCGCGCCTGCCGTATCGGCTGCGTTTCTGGCTATTGCATAAGACGACTGGATTATGAGCGCCCACTTCGATGCCCTGATTGCCTGGTTCGAGCACTTGACCCCGAGCACGCTCGAGCAGATCGGCGATTACTACGCGCCGGCCGCGCGCTTCAGGGACCCGTTCAATGACCTGGCCGGGATCGCCAATGTGCGCCGTGTGTATGCGCATATGTTCGACAGCCTGGAGGCACCGCGCTTCGTGGTGGAAAACCGCATCGAGCAGGGGGCGCAGGCCTTCCTGGTCTGGCGTTTCGAGTTCGGCCTGCGCGGGCGTGCCATGTGCATACGCGGCGGCAGCCATATGGTGCTGGATGAGCAAGGCCGTATTGCCCTGCACCGCGATTACTGGGATGCAGCGGAAGAGTTGTATGAACACCTGCCTGTACTGGGCGGGGTGTTGCGATTGCTGAAGCGGAGGTTGGCGATATGACTGAGCAAGCGCTGTGTCTGCCGATAGGTGCGGTGGAGCGCGAAACCCGCGTCTCCAAGGAATTGCTGCGCATGTGGGAGCGCCGCTACGGCTTTCCCGCCCCGCAGCGCGATGAGGCGGGTGACCGTCTCTATACCCATGACGATGTGGACAAGCTCAAGCTGATTCGCCTGCTGATCGACCGCGGTTTTCGCCCCGGGCGGCTGATGGGCATGTCGGTTAGCGCGCTGCGTGAGCTGCAGTCGGGCGGCTCGCGCCCGGTACCAGCCCTGCCCGAGGCACGTGGCCCAGGTGAGGAGGCGCTCTATCTGCTGCAGCGCCGCGATGCTGAGGCGCTGCGGCGCTGGTTCAGCCAGATGTTGACCGAACAGGGTCTGCGCCGCTTTATCACCCAGACCCTGCGCCAGACCAATGAGGCGGTCGGGCAAGCCTGGCAGCGTGGCCAGCTGGCGATACACGAGGAGCATCTGTACGCCGAACTCGCCCATGCCACCTTGCGCCAGGCTGTGCACCAGCTGTATCCGCTTGCCCAGCCGCCGCGCATCATGCTGACCACGGTGCCAGACGAGGCGCACAGGCTGGGGCTGTTGATGGTGGAGGTGATGTTGCGCCTCGAACAATGCGATCTACTGTCCTTCGGCACCGAGATGCCGCTGGCCGATATCGCCGAGGCGGCAATCGCGCACAAGGTCGACATCATCGCGCTGTCCTTCAGCGGCGCGTATGGCACGGCCAATGCCCAGCATATGCTGCAGGGCCTGGCCTCCCAGCTTCCCGCACGCGTGCAGATCTGGGTTGGTGGCGCGGGTGTGCAGGGCCTGCAAACCCTGCCCGACAGCGTGCGCGTGATCCAGGATCTGAACCTGCTTGGCCCGGCGATTGCCGACTGGCGTGCCAGCCGGCGCTGATAGTTACTTGCCGGCCGGTAGGGGCAGATCACGCGGCCAGATCATCCAGATCTGGCCTTGTTGTTTCATACGTCCCGCCAGCTGGCCGGCCTCGTGACCAAAACCCCAGAAAAAGTCCGCACGGATGGGGCCGCGAATGGCGCCACCGGTATCCTGCGCGTGCACGAGGCGATTGAGCGGCTTGCTATCGTTGGGCCAGGTGGTGGCCAGAAACAGCGGCGTGCCGAGCGGTACGAATTTCGGGTCGATGGCCACGCTGGCCTCGTCGGTCAGCGGCACATTCAGCGCGCCTATCGGGCCACCCTCGGCATTCGGCAGCTGGCGGAAGAACACATAGCTGGGATTCGCCTCTAGCATCTCCTGCAGGCGGGCCGGATTCGCACGCGCCCAGGCCTGGATGCCCTGCATCGAGGCCTCGTTGGGCTGCAACTGCCCCTGCTCGATCAACCACTTGCCGATCGATTTGTAAGGATGGCCGTTCTGGTCGGCATAGCCGACCCGCAGCAGGCTGCCGTCCTCAAGCTTCACGCGGCCCGAGCCCTGGATCTGCAGAAAGAAGGCTTCAATCGGATCATCAGCCCAGACTAGGGCCAGGCCCGGTGTCGGTGCCTTGCCGGCATCGATCTCGGCG
This sequence comes from Chitinimonas taiwanensis DSM 18899, assembly GCF_900119825.1. Lineage (GTDB taxonomy): Bacteria > Pseudomonadota > Gammaproteobacteria > Burkholderiales > Chitinimonadaceae > Chitinimonas > Chitinimonas taiwanensis. The sequence goes on from NZ_FPKR01000016.1 coordinate 27,318, forward strand.
CGGCTCCAGTAAGGCACCACCTTGCGTCCCTCCAGGCGGCCGCGCAGACGCTGACCCTTCAGCTCGGGAAAGTTGTCACCGAGGTCGATGGTCAATAGGTCGTCCGGCACCGCATAGATGGGTGCGCGACCCGGTGCGGCTTCCTTGCTACCGGTCAGCAGGGGCTCGTAATAGCCGGTGATCAGGCCGCTGTCCTTGCCCTCGCTGCTGAGGATGCGCTGCGGCTGGAAGCGGCTTTCGAAGAACTGGCGGATGGTGGCCTCATCGGGCTGGCCCATCGCGCGCGCTTCGGCGCACAGCGCTTTCCAGCCTGCACGGTTAGCCAGCTTGCTGCACGACTGCAACCAGGCCGCCCAGCTGGCCGACAGCTTTTCGGCTGGCCAGCCGGGCAGGGCGGACCAGCTGGCCGCCTGGTAGACCGCGCTGATCGGCGCGGGCTTGGCGGCCTCGCCGCAGCGGCAATCGGTCGGGGATGGGGGTGTGCTGGCGCAGCCGGCCAAGAGGGTCAGCAAAAGGGCAGAGCGAAGAAGCGAGCGCATACGAACTCAGAGAAGGCGGGGAAGCCGCGAGCTTACCGCAAGCGCGCGGGCAGGCAAAAAAACGGGGCGCCCTAGCGCCCCGCTTCACTGTGCTGCAGCTGGCTGCAGGCGATCAGAAGTTGTGGTTCATGCCGAGCTGGATGCTGGTCGGATTCGCACCACGCGGGCTGAACTGCGCGCTTTGGATATCGCCATTCGGCTGCACGGCGCCACTCACATAGAAGTTGTAAGCGGCTTCCGCCTCGTTGGCCACCTTGGCATAGGTGAGGAAGAGGTTGGTGCGCGCGCTCAGAGTGTAGATACCGGTCAGCTGTGCGTACTTGGCACCCGATTCGCGGTTCTTCACCCCGTGCATTTCCGCATCCAGCGCCACGGCATAGGTGCCGATCACTTCGATCTTCGGGCTGAACTTGTGGCTGCCGGAAATCACCCAGGCATCGCGCACATTGTCGTCAAAGCCCAGTGCTGCGTTGTACTTGTTGATCTGGCGCTCGAACACCACGCCAGCGCGGGTATTGGGCGTGAAGTACATGCCATAGGCAGCCTTAATGCCCTGGGCGCTATCGAGCGCACCGCCCATCGCATACGGGTCGTTGTCATGCATGAGCGACAGGCTGGCGAACACGCCCTTCTGCATATAGTGCAGGGTCAGCTCGGCGCCCCATGGGTCGATCTTGCGCGTGGCGCCGGCATTGCTCAAGCTGGGGTCGAGCACATAAGCCACGCCATCCTGGCCCTTTTCCTCGCGGGTGTGATAGGCGCCCAGCACAGTCAGGCCGCCCATGGACGGGGTGCGGTACTGGATCACATTGTTGTAGCGATGGCCGACGAAGTAGAAGCCATTCTGCACTGTGTAGGCGCGTGCCTGGTTCAGCACCTGCTGGTTCAGCGCGGTACCAGGGGCGAACACCTGGCTGGCCGCGACTTGCAGCGCGCCACCAATGGCGGCACCTGCTTGTTGCGGGGTCAGGCCATTTTGCATCAGCACGGCTGCAATATTCGGGTTCGAGACCAGCGCGGTCACGCCACCGGCGGCGCCAGCCAGAATCTGCGCCGGGGTCTTGCCCTCGGCATAGGCTGCGCCAATGCCATCAGCCAGCGCCTTGGTGATGATGGCATTGACCGGCGTGTTCACGCCCAGCGCATTGGTGATGATGGGGGTGAGCGCCGCATTGAAGGTCTTCTGCGCGACTACGGTATCGTTGGCGGCCACGGCATTGGTCAGCTGATTGCTGCCCAGCACGGCCAGGGCGGTGGTGTTCAGACCGGTGCGCAGCAGGTGCAGCTCGTTCGGCACATGCTTCTCGTAATACATATCCATGCGGCCGAACTGGATCTGACCCCAGCCGCCACGCAGGCCGACGAAGCTTGGGCGGTTGGCGAAACGCGAAGCGCCAGTGTGTGGAGAAGTGATGCTGGCGTAGCGATCATCCACCTGGCCCAGCGAGCTCATCTTGCCGGTGGTCGAACAGCCGGCGAAACCACAGCTGTCATCGGGCTTGATCTGGGTCTCGATCTGGAAGTAGGCGCTCAGACCATCACTGATCTCTTCGCTGCCGCGGATGCCCAGGGTGGATGCCCCATCGGTCACGCGCATGCGCCGTTCGATATTCTGATTGGCCAGGGTGGCGCCTGTGGCCGAGGCGGCTTCTACGCCCAAGGTCATTTTTCCATACACCACCACGCCGTTATCGGCGAGTGTGGGCAGGGCAAAGGCGGCCAGGACGGCGCAGGCAAGCAGGCTGCGTTGCATAGGGTGAATCTCCGAGGGGAACTGCAGGGTGTTTAAACGAAATCCGACGATTGTCTCAATTCGAGCAGTTGCTCGGCAAGCTGCTTGTCATTTTTTTCCACGCCGCCCGTTTCGTAGTCCCGCCTAAACCCCAAAAATGAAAAACGGGCGTGCCGAAGCACGCCCGTTTCATGCAATGCGATCTAAACGCGAATGACGCGATTAGAACGAGTGCAGCAGACCGACGGACAGCGCCTTCGGATCGGCGTTGTTGCCCTTGGTTTCGTCGCCCGAGAACTCGACCAGCGCAGCGGTGCGCTTGCTCAGTGCGTGTTTGGCACCAATGGTGTAACGCACGAACTGCGAGTTGTCCTGGCTCACGCCGGCAACCTTGGCCTTGCTACCGAAGATCGCGCCGCCCTTCAGGGTAGTCGGGCCCATTGCGTAACTGACGGTGGTCACGAAGGAGTCGCGCTTGAACTTGACGGCAGCGGCTTCCTTCTCTGCGCGCTGGTAACCAAGACCGAGCTTGATCGCATCAATCGTGTAGGTACCGGCCAGCAGGTAGCCGGTGCTATCGCGGCCATTTTCAGCCTTCTTGTCAGGATTGACCTTGGTGTCAGGATTGACGCCGTTTGTTTCATTGTTGTACGCGGCGGCAAGGAACAACGGGCCTGCCGTGTAGCGTACGGCCAACGATACTTTGTCGTTGTTGTCGAGCTTGGCAGCATCGTCCTTGGTTTCACCCGTTCCGTACATGGCAGCGAAAGTCAGACCGGAGAAGGAGGCGCTGTCAAAGCGGATGGCGTTGTCGAAACGATTGCTGATCACGCTATCCGGGCTGTAGATGGCCAGGTTGCGGGCGCCATCAACGAGGCCGTCAAACGTATCGGCAACATTGGTGTAGGGGGTCTTGCCGCGGCCCAGACCGACCTTACCGAAATCGCCTTGCAGGCCTACCCAGCCTTCGCGGCTGGCGAAGGCGCTGTTGGCAGCGTCGTCGGTGTTGACACGGGTTTCGATCTGGAACCAGGCCTTCAGGCCGTCGCCCAGGTCTTCTTCACCCTTGAAGCCGATGCGCGACGGGGTGTTGCCCTGGTCGATCGACAGCTTCTTGGTGCTGGCGGTGCCATTGTTCAGACCGTTGTCGCTGTAGATACCGACAACGTTCACTTGACCGTACAGCTGAACGCTACCGTCAGCAAAAGCAGTCGCCGAGAGAGCACCCAGAACGGCTGCAGCAATCAAAGTAGTACGCATGTAATTCTCCATATTGATTTCATTCGGGAGCCTGTCCGGGACTCAGGCAAGCGGAGTCTGGCGGTGACTGTCACATTCCCGCAATCTGGAAAACCCGTATTTGCTACATATTCTGTGTATTTGTTGCTATTTCGACAGTGATTTCCCGGCATCACTCACAACAAAACGGGCACCTGAGCGCCCGTTTGTGAAGAAGGCCAGCCGAGAAGGCCTGGCCGGCCACTCGTCTTGCTTAGAAGCTGTGGCGCACGCCAACCGACAGAATGGCCGGGTCCTTGCCAGCGGCCGACGGCGCGCCCTTGGTGGTGCCGTTGACGAACTCGCCCTTGGCCTTTACGTCGTTCTTGATGGCGGTGTATAGACCGTAGACGGCAGTACGCTTGGACAAGGCGTAATCCACTTCCACGCCATACATGTCCACGCCATCTTGAGCGCCGCCCTTGGACTCGTCAGCCGACGCAAAGCTACCCTTCAGGGTGATCTTGTCGATCTTGTGGGTAACAGCCAGGGCATAGGTATCGACTTCCTTGGCGCCTTCGTTTTCCAGCTTGCTGTAGCCGAGGCCCAGCGTGGTGTCACCGAACTTGGCGCCACCCACCAGCTTCAGACCGGTGCGGTCCTTGCCCTTTGCTACTTCATCGGCTTGGTTTTCGTAGCCGATGCCCACGTTGAACGTGCCATCGTCGTATTCGCCCGACACCGAGAAGCGGTTCTTTTCCGAACCAGCGGCGTTGCCGGTGTAGGTACCCTTGTCCTCATCCGGTGCGTAAGAAGCGCGCATGGTGACATTGGCAAATTTTGGCGAAGTGTAGTGCAGCACATTGTTCTGGCGGGTGTGCAGATTGATGCCGGAAGCCTTGCCATTGGTGATGACTTCGGTTTGTTCGGCATTGCCCCACATCACATCGATGTTCTTGTTCAGTTGCTTGAACGGGGTGTCATGGCGGCCCAGCAGGATAGTACCGAAGTCACCCTTCAAGCCTACAAAGCTATTACGGGTAGTGAGGGAGTTATCCTCGGGCTTGGTACCATTGCTGCCAGAATCCGGGCTGACTTTGGTTTCGATCTGCCAGATGGCTTTCAGGCCATCGCCCAGATCTTCTTCGCCCTTGAAGCCGATACGCGACGAGTAGCCTTCCACCTTCATCAGCGAGGTATCGCCGTTATCGAAGGCTTCTACGCCCAGTTCCAGGCGGCCGTACAGGGTCACGCTATTGTCGGCGGCGAAAGCCGGGGCGGACAGGGCGCCGAGGACGGCGAGGGCGATCAGTTGCTTTTGCATTTGGATAAGCTCCGTTGGTTTGTAAGTCGCTGCGTTGATGCGTGGCCCGCTGCATTGCGTGGGGCGACGGAGCGCTTTATACGGAGCCAGAATGACGCGGATGTTACAAAGTCCGCCTGTTGTTGCATGGCAACATTGGGGATAACGGTCGTCTTAAAAATGAAACAGGGCGCCCATGGGCGCCCTGTGTGCGAAAGCGGTCAGGCTCAGCCGAACAGCTTGGCCAGTTCCTTGCCCGGCGAGGGCTGGCGCATAAAGGCCTCGCCGACCAGAAATGCATACACCTCGTGCTCCAGCATCAGTTCCACATCGGCCGGCGCCAGAATGCCCGATTCGGTGACCACGATGCGCTCGGACGGAATACGGTCGAGCAGCTTGAGCGTGGTCTGCAGCGTGACCTCGAAGGTGCGCAGATTGCGGTTATTGATGCCGATCAGCGGCGTCTTGAGCTTGAGCGCCTCATCAAGCTCACGCCCATCGTGCGACTCGACCAGCACCGCCATGCCTAGCTCATGCGCTAGCGCTTCCAGCTCCAGCATATGGGCGGTTTCCAGTGCGCCGACGATCAGCAGTATGCAGTCCGCCCCCATCGCACGAGCCTCGTACACCTGGTAGGCGTCGATCATGAAGTCCTTGCGGATCACCGGCAGATCGCAGGCTGCGCGGGCCGCAATCAGGTAATCGGCATGGCCCTGGAAGTATTTCTCATCAGTCAGCACCGACAGGCAGGCCGCGCCATGCGCGGCATAGTCGGCGGCAATCGCGGCAGGCTGGAAGTCAGCCCGGATCACGCCCTTGCTGGGGCTGGCCTTTTTGATTTCGGCAATCACCGCAGCATGGCCATCGGCGTACTTGTTGCGCAGGGCGGCCACGAAATCGCGCCGGTCGTCGCGCTTGGCCTCGGCGGCGGCGCGTACGTCGGCCAGCGATTGGCGCTGCTGGGCTTGCGCCACTTCTTCGGCCTTGGTGGCCAGGATCTGCTTGAGGATGTCGGACATGGGTCAGGCTTTGAAGGTTTGGGTCATGGCCACCAGCGCGTCGAGCTTCTGGCGCGCGGCACCGCTGGCGAGGGCGGCACGCGCGGCGTCGAAGCCTTCAGCCAGGGTGGGGGCGATGCCGGCTGCGTAGATGGCGGCGCCGGCATTCAGCACCACGATATCGCGGCAGGGGCCGGCTTCGTTGGCCAGCACGGCTTCCACCTTGGCTTTCGATTCCAGCGGGCCGCTGGCTTTGAGTGCGGCCGGCTCGCAGAAGGCGAAGCCATGCTCGCGCGGATCGAACACATATTCATGTACCTCGCCGTCCTTGAGTTCGGCCACCAGGGTGGTGTCGAGCAGGCTGATTTCATCCAGGCCATCGCGGCCATGCACGATCAGCACATGGCGGCTGCCCAGCTCCTTCAGCACACGCGCCTGGATGCCGACCAGGTCAGGGTGGAATACGCCCATCAGCTGGTTGTCGGCATCGGCCGGATTGGTCAGCGGACCGAGGATATTGAAAATCGTGCGCACACCCAGCTCCTTGCGGATCGGGCCGACATTCTTCATTGCGCCATGGTGATTGGGCGCAAACATAAAGCCCACGCCGACCTCATCGATGCACTGGCCGACCTGAGCCGGCGTCAGCGCCAAGTTCACACCCAGCGCTTCGAGCACATCGGCCGAACCGCTGCTGGACGACACCCCACGGTTGCCATGCTTGGCCACCTTGGCGCCGGCGGCGGCGGCCACGAAGGCGGCGGTGGTGGAGATATTGAAGGTGTGCGCGCCATCGCCACCGGTGCCGCAGGTGTCGATCAGGTGACGGCGGTCCTGTACGCTGACCTTGCTGGCCAGCTCACGCATCACGGTGGCGGCCGCCGCGATCTCGGATACGGTTTCTACCTTCACGCGCAGGCCGATCAGGATGGCGGCGGTCTGCACCGGGCTCATCTCCCCGCTCATGATCTGGCGCATGACCGACAACATCTCGTCGTAGAACAGTTCATTGCCGTCGATCAGACGGTTGAGCGCGGCTTGCGGCGTAATCATCGGTGGGGCCTGTACAGGTGGGACGGGGAAGGTGCTCGATTCTAGCCGCGTAAGGGCGGCCGACAAAGTACGGACTGATGCGCGCCATATGCCGTTTGGGCTTCAGGGCAGATGACAAAAACCGCCGCACTGCGCACGGGTAGGGCGCAGCGGGCGGCTTATCTGCGAAGCGCTTATGCCGCTTGCTGATCCGCGCGGGCCGGGGTGTTGGCCTGGGCGCGGTTGGTAGCGCTGATCAGCGCCAGAATCGATGCAGTCACGATATTGCTGTGCAGGCCAACGCCGAACACGCTGCCCTCGATGCCGGGTGCGCTGACTTCAACAAAGGCCACCGCACGCGCATCGGCGCCATGGCCGAGCGAGCGCTCTTCATACGACATCACCTTGACCGGGTTGCCCAGTGCGGCGGCGGCAGCGGCAATCGGACCATTGCCGCTGCCATGCAGGCGCTGCGACTGGCCGTTGATTTCCACTACCAGCTCGATGCCCTGCGCATTGCCGTCTTCGCGCAGATGATGGCCATGCAGACGAATCGGCTGCTGCGCGTCCAGGTATTCCTGACCAAACAGACGCCACAGCTCATCGGCACTGACCTCGGCGCCGGTGGCGTCGGTGTGCTTCTGCACCACACCGCTGAATTCCACCTGCAGACGGCGCGGCATGACCAGGCCGTAGTGGGCTTCGAGCAAATAGGCGATGCCACCCTTGCCCGACTGGCTGTTCACCCGGATCACCGATTCATAGCTGCGCCCCACATCGGCTGGGTCGATCGGCAGATAGGGCACATCCCAGCTATCGCCGTCACGACGAGCCGCGAGCCCCTTCTTGATCGCATCCTGATGCGAGCCGGAGAAGGCGGTGAACACCAGGTCGCCCACATAGGGGTGGCGCGGGTGGATGGGCAGCTGGGTGCAGTCTTCCACCGTGCGTGCCACCGCATTGATGTCGGAAAAATCGAGGCCGGGATCGACGCCCTGGGTGTAGAGATTGAGCGCCAGCGTAACCAGGTCGACATTGCCGGTGCGTTCGCCATTGCCGAACAGGCAGCCTTCCACGCGGTCGGCGCCGGCCAGCACGCCCAGTTCGGCCGCCGCCACGGCCGTGCCGCGGTCATTGTGTGGGTGCACGCTCAGCACCACGCAGTCGCGCCGGTCGAGCTTGCGGTGCATGAATTCGACCTGGTCGGCATACACATTCGGCGTGGCCGCTTCCACGGTGGCGGGCAGGTTGATGATCAGTTTCTTGCTCGGGGTTGGGTTCCAGGTGGCGATCACCGCATTGCACACCTCGAGCGCGAATTCCGGCTCGGTCTGGCTAAAGGTTTCCGGGCTGTACTGCAGAATCCACTCGGTTTCCGGGTGGGCTTCGGTCAGGGTCTTGATCAGGCTGACGGCTTCGACCGCCAGCTGTTTGACCTCGACCAGGCTCATACCGAACACCTGCTCGCGCCAGGGGCGGGCAGTGGCGTTGTACACATGCACGATGGCGCGCCGCGCGCCGATCAGCGATTCAACCGTGCGGCGGATCAGGTGTTCGCGTGCCTGGGTCAGCACCTCGATGGTCACATCTTGAGGAATGCGATCTTCCTCGATCAGCTTACGCACGAAATCGAAATCGGTCTGCGAGGCGGAGGGGAAGGCGACTTCGATCTCCTTCACGCCGATCTGCACCAGGGTCTCGAACATGCGCAGCTTGCGCTCGGCATTCATCGGTTCGAACAGCGCCTGGTTGCCATCGCGCAGATCGGTGCTCATCCAGATCGGGGCCTGGGTGATGGTCTTGCTGGGCCAGCTGCGCTCGGCCACCGGGAAGGCGGGAAAGGGGCGGTACTTGGTATTCGGGTTCTTCAACATGCTAAGCCTCGTGCTCGTCGGGTAATCGGTGTGGATGCGACGTCCTGTTTGCGCGGAAACAGAGGGCTGCCGGGCAGTCGCGAACACAGGGCCAGGCAACCGTTGCGCAGTCGTAGCAGTAGGCTGTGTAGGCGAAGCATGGTGTGAACTCCTGGGTGGTTGGTGAAGCGGAAATAGCGTAGCGAGAACGTGGCCAACCCTCGCGGGTAGCGATGCTCTTCAGGACTGGGAGTGATCAGGAAATCAGGTGCGCGAGGTGCGCAGCAGCAAACCCAGGCCCGATGAGCGAGCTAGGGATAGTCGTAGCGATAGGGTTTGCTGACGGAAGGTCATGCCCGCAACCGTAAAGGCTGGCCCAAGGTCTGGTCAAGCGCTTTTTCTTGCCAAGCTTATGCCCAAACGTTTCACTCGGCGTGGTAACGCGCTTCCAGCCAGTCCAGCAGCTGGTAGCCAGCCATGCCCAGGCCGACTGCGGCACGGCTGAAGCCTGGCCAATGCGTGGGCAGGCGCGCATGTGGCAGGGCGGCAAACAGATTGAAGCGTTCGGGGTGACCGCTCATGGCTTCCGCCACCAGCTTGCCGGCCAGGCCAGTCAGCGCCAGACCATGGCCGCAGAAGCCTTGGGCAAAGTAGATGCCCTCATCCAGGCGCCCGAAATGTGGCAGCTTGTTCAGTGGTACATCCACCTGGCCACCCCAGGCATGGGCAATGGCCACATCGGCCAGCTGCGGGAACACGCTCAGCATGCGCTGGCGCGTGTTTTCGGCCCGGTCCACCGGTAGTCCCGTGCCGCGCCCGCCAAACAGCAGGCGGTGATCGCTGCTCAGGCGAAAGTAATTGAGCACCCGGTTGCTGTCCGCCACCGCGGCCCGGCTCGGCATCAACGCGGTGGCGCGCTCGGCACCCAGTGGTTCGGTGGCGACGATAAAGCTATCCACCGGCAGGAAGTAGCGTGCCAGCTCGGGCGATAGCGTTGCGGCCGCGGTATTGACCGCAATCAGCAGCTGCTGGCAGCGCACGCTGCCCTGGGCTGTGCGCACCCGCCAGCTGTTGCCCTCGCGCTGCCAGCCCAGAACAGGCGATTGCTCGAACAGCTGCGCACCGGCCGCCTCCGCCGCTTGGGCCAGGCCCAGCGTATAGGCGAGCGGATCGAGATGCACCTCGTTAGGGTCGTACAGCGCGGCCATATAGGCCAGGCTATCGAGGTGGGCGGCAAGGGCGGGGCGGTCGAGCAGTTGGAATGCCTGGTAGCCGAATTGCATGGCCATATAGCGCTGCCAGTTGGCCAGCATCGCCTGCTGACCAGCATGGCAGGCCGCATACAGATAGCCGTTCTCGGTCAGATCGCAGGCAATACCAAAGCGCTGCACATTGTGCTTGAGCAGGCTCAGTGCCTCGCAACTCATCCCCCAGATCGCACGTGCCTTATCGAGCCCCAGCGCGCGCTCGACCACATCCATGCTGGCGGCCGTGCCCTGCAAGGCCTGACCGCCATTACGTCCCGAGGCCTGCGCACCGATGCGCTCGGCTTCCAGCAAGGTGGCACTCACGCCACGCTCGGCCAGATAGAGCGCCGCCGACACACCGGTCAGGCCGCCCCCGATGATCACTACATCGCGCTGCGCATCCTGCTGCCAGCTTGGGCGCGTAGCTTGGGCTAATTGCCGTGTTGCATACCAGGAAGGATTGATGGGTGGGTGCATAGGGGTCTGCCAATCTGGGGGGCTAAAGACGGGCAGACCCACCGTGCTTAGGTACGTGGCACTACGGGGATGCTAGGGACTTCCCGCTCAATGTAGATGAGCTTGCCAGTTCTATCGAAGACTTCCAATGCGTAAACCGGCCACTTACCCATCTGGGCCTTGGCAACGTCCGTTTTGATCCACAGCATGTGTGTATTTAGGTCGAATGAACCATCAGGATTCATAGCCGAGTTGGTTTTCACTTTATCGAATACCCAGCTTCCGCTGTTATCGCTGAATTTGCTCGGGGTGTAGGTCGCCCTCACACCACCTTCAGGTAAGCCAGGTCCTTTTACTACTGCATATGCAAATCCATCTTTGATCTTATTGTTGACTGAGTCATAGAGCTCAATCGCCATGTACTTGCAGTTTTCGAAGCAGGCAGTAGTGCTTGCGTTAGCCGGTTCAATGGACGTAAAGCCTGCCGGGTACTGATTCCCCTGTAGTAGCCATTTCCCCGCAGCATCGCGCTTGAATTGAAGGTCAACGCTGCGTTGATCCTTGTTGTTCCATGCCTTCATGCTTGACCGTTGCGCAGTGTCAAGTGCGAGGGTTAGCACGCCATCTTTGAAGCCCTGGATTTGGTAGCTGATTAACGTGCGCTTGATGCTCCTGTCGTAATCTGTGCTGGTGGAGGACGCCAAATACTCTAGGTCCTTTGCCTCATCAGCTTTGGTATGCCCATAGCTCAGATAGTCGGGGTGAAGCAGAGCCAGAATTTCCTGGCCTTGCGTGAATTCGTTCAGGCTCAGGTGTTGCTTTGCGAGCTTCACCGAAGCCGCCACTGCCTCCAGCGCCTCGCTGCTGTCCGCATCGGCCTTCAAGGTGCTATTGCCCTGGCTGCCTCGTAGGCCGTCGCTGAGCGTGGCGCCATTCAGGCGGTTGCGCAGGGTGAACTGCTTGTTGTCCGCATCGATACTGACTTCGACTGCTTCCAGTACGGCATCGAGCCCGGTCAGATCGGCAGCGAATACCTGGCGACGTAAATCGACCGAGCTGGGCACCTTGGCGGCATCCAGCAGTGGTTGAATACGCGCCTGCAGTGCGGCTTCCTGCTGGTCGAGCTGGGTCTTGCCCAGCTGGCTGAAGTTGGCTGCTGCGTAGAACTGCGCAGGCGACTGGCCGACGGCGCGGGCGACAATCAGTTCGCTCAGCGGCGTGACATTGAAGTGGCCATTGCCGTCCGCATCGGTTGCTGCCGCATGTAGCACATAGCTGGTGCCATTGGCGTCGCCCTGGGCGCGCAGCATGAACGGTGCCTTCATCTGGCTCACGTCAAAACTAAAGCTACCGTCGGCCTTGATGCCAGTGGCCTTCAGATTATTGAAGCCATCTTTGATGATGATGGTGCCTTGCAGCGGCGCACCGGCCGCAGCAATACCGCTGACGGTGGTCAATGGGGTTACCGCGACAGGGGGCGGCGTCTGGCCGCTCTCACCGCCGCCACCACAGGCACTCAGAGCAAGCATCGTAGCCAGCAAGAGGCTGGCGCGCGTCATGGGAAAATGCATTGAATATTTCTCTAAAGATTTGCTGAAAAAGTGCGCTACCCCTACCAAGGCGCTTGGCTGAGGCAGGCAAATAAAAAAGCTCCAATTCACTGACGTGGTTGGAGCAAAAGAATTTTACGATTTGATAATGTACTGAACAAGCCGTGCAGATGATTTGCGGCGGGTAAAAAATACCGCAAACCCCGCTCGAGTGATCAGGCGTAGGTCTTGAGGAAGTTGTCCAGCATCTGGTGGCCGTGCTCGGTCAGGATGGCCTCGGGGTGGAATTGCACGCCTTCGATGGGCAGGGTCTTGTGGCGTACGCCCATGATCTCGCCATCGTCGGTCCAAGCGGTAATTTCTAGGCAGTCCGGGCAGCTCTCGCGTTCGATGACCAGCGAGTGGTAGCGCGTGGCGGTAAAGGGCGAGGGCAGGTCCTTGAAGGTGCCGACGCTGAGGTGGCGGACCGGTGAGGTCTTGCCATGCATGAGTTGCTTGGCGTGGATGATCTTGCCGCCGAAGGCTTGGCCGATGGACTGATGGCCAAGGCAGACGCCCAGAATTGGGATCTGCCCGGCGAAGCGCTGGATGGCGGCCACCGAGATGCCGGCCTCGCTCGGTGAGCAGGGGCCAGGCGATACCACCAGATACTGCGGCTGCTTGGCCGCGATTTCATCCAGGGTGATCTCGTCATTGCGATACACCTGCACCTCCTGGCCCAGCTCGCCGAAGTACTGCACCAGGTTGTAGGTAAACGAGTCGTAGTTGTCGATCATCAGTAGCATGATGGCTCCAAGTTCAGCCGGCATTCATGCCGGCGCGGAAATACTGCGGCTTTTGCGGCTTTGCATGGCCGTGCAAGCGGAGGAAATAATGCGTGCTTCCCTGTTATTGCTGGGCATTCTGACACTGGCGGGCTGCGCCTCCCAGTCCGGCCCGGCGGGCACCGCGTCGCCATCGAGCGTGCTCGGCGATCTGTTCTCCGCCGACCCCAAGCTGCTGGGGACGCGCTGGGTATGGGGGGATAGCAGCACAGCCAGCGGCCGCCAGCCGGCGCCGCGCAGCGGTATCTATCTGCTCGACTTCAGCAGCGCCCAGTTCATCCGCGTCACCGCCGATTGCAACCGTGGCAGCGCCAAGTACACGCTGGATGGCAAGGCTTTCAAGGCCGGCCCGGTGGCGCTGACTCGCATGGCCTGCGCACCGGGTGGGCAGGCTGGACGTTTTACCGCCGAACTGGCCCGCGCCGAGCGGGCCGAGATCAAGGACGGTGAACTGCTGCTTAGTCAGACTGCGGCCACGGCTAGCACCATGCGTTTCCTTGCTTTGCAGAGCAGGCGCTACGAATGCGCGGGCAAGCTGAAGTTTGGCCTGGTCGACTTGCCGGGCAAGGACGTGGCGCTGGAGTTTGATGGCCGCTATTACCGTGCTGCGGCGGTTACCGTGGCATCGGGTGTGGCCTATGAGGGGCAGGGCGTGCGTTTTCATGGCAAGGGCGATGAGGCGATGCTGGACCTGGGCGAACAGGCTTTGCGTGGCTGCAAGCTGCAGCCCGGCAAGTCCTGATGGCAAGCCGGCCGTTTGATGACGGCCGGGCCAGTGCTCAGGCGTCCAGGCCCTTCTGAGCCAGCTCAGCCGCGCGCAGCACGGCACGTGCCTTGTTCTGGGTTTCCTGCCATTCCGAGGCGGGCACCGAATCGGCCACGATGCCGGCACCGGCCTGTACATACAGGGTCTTGTCCTTGATCACGGCGGTGCGCAGCGCAATCGCCACATCCATATCACCATTGAAGCCTAGGTAGCCGACCGCGCCCGAGTAGATGCCACGCTTGCTCGGCTCGAACTCGTCGATGATCTGCATCGCACGTACCTTGGGCGCGCCCGATACCGTGCCAGCCGGGAAGGTGGCGCGCAGGATGTCCATATTGCTCATGCCGGGCTTGAGCACGGCTTCCACGCTGGACACGATGTGCATCACATGCGAATAGCGTTCGACCACCCGGTCGTCGGTCACCTTGACCGAGCCGGTCTTGGCGACCCGGCCGATATCGTTGCGGCCCAGGTCCATCAGCATCACATGCTCGGCAATTTCCTTCGGATCGGCCAAGAGCTCAGCTTCCAGCGCCAGGTCTTCCTCACGCGTCTTACCGCGCGGGCGCGTGCCGGCAATCGGCCGCACCGTCACGGCACCGCCTTCGTGGCGCACCAGAATCTCGGGCGAGGCGCCGACGATATGGGTGTCACCGAGCTGGTAATAGAACATATACGGCGAGGGATTGAGCGAGCGCAGCGCACGGTACAGCGTGATCGGCGACTGCTCGAAACGCATGCTCATGCGCTGGCTGAGCACCACCTGCATGATGTCGCCATCCAGGATGTACTGCTTAGCCTGCTCGACCGCTGCCTTGAACGGACCTTCGCCGAATTCGGACTTGGCGGTGGTGGTCGGTGTCGGTTCGGTGCGCGGCAGGCGCGCCGGCTCACGTAGTTGCATGCGTAGCTCGTGCAGACGCGAGTGGGCGCGGGTAAAGGCATGCGGCTGGCTCGGGTCGGCGTACACCACCAGATATAGCTTGCCGCTCAGATTATCGAAGATGGCGATTTCTTCGCTCAGCAGCAGCTGGATATCGGGTGCGCCGATCGGATCGGGCTTCTCGCACTGGGCCAGCTTCTTCTCGATCAGCCGTATGGTGTCGTAGCCGAAATAGCCGACTAGGCCGCCAGCAAAGCGCGGCAGGTCCTGGCGTGGCGGCACCTTGAAGCGGGCCGAATAGGCTTCGATAAAGGCGAGCGGATCTCCCTCGTCGGTCTCCACCACCTGGCCGTTGGTGCTGACCTCGGTGCGCTTGCCGCGCACGGTCAGGACGGTGCGCGCAGGCAGGCCGATAAAGCTGTAGCGACCGAAGCGTTCTCCACCGACCACCGATTCCAGCAGATAGGAATACGGCGCATCAGCAAGGCGCAGGTAGACAGAGAGCGGGGTGTAGAGATCGGCCAGACCTTCCTGGACGACGGGGATGCGGTTGTAGCCTTGACGCGCGAGCGCGTCGAATTCGAGTTCGGTCATGGCGAGCTTTCCGGGCAGAGGGGTGAAATGAAAAACCGGGAGGACGCGATTAGCGCCATCGCCAGGTCAGCCCGCAGTGCTTGGAAAAAATCGTCATGGTCAAAAGGCTATGTAGCGAAACTACGAAAGGGAGTCGGCATTCTTCACGAATTCCACCGCCTCGACAAGGCTGTCGATATGGCCGTTGCACGCGAGTCCACTCACGTCCTCATAGCCATAGCGAAGCAGCAGGCAGGGGGCGCCGGCATTCACTGCCGCGTCGCGGTCAAAGTGCGAGTCGCCGATCATCAGCAGCGTGGCCGGTGCAATACCGAACTGCGCGCAGGTGTGCAGCAGCGGCAGCGGATGCGGCTTCTTCTGCGCCAGGCTGTCACCACCCAGTACCAGATCGAAGTAATGGGCGAGTCCGGTGCGTTCGAGCAGCGGCAGCGAGAAGCGATAGGGCTTGTTGGTGACCACGGCTAGTTTGAGCCCGAGCGCTTGCAGCGCGTCCAACCCGGTGCGTACGCCAGGGTAGGGCTGGGTGGTATCGGCCAGCATGCGTTCATAGTGCTGGCAGAAGGCGGCCACACCGGCTTCATGCAGCTCCGGATGCGCCTGGCCATTGCGATCATCGGTCAGCGCACGGTGTACGAGCTGGGCCATGCCGCCGCCGACAAAACTCTCCAGGCGTGCCTGCGCAAGCTCAGGCAACTGGAAATCGGCACGCATCGCATTCGCGGCGCTGGCGAGGTCGGCAATCGTGTCGAGCAAGGTACCGTCGAGGTCGAGGGCAATGGCTTGGATGGGCATGGCGGCCTAACGGAAGTCGCGAATGTTCAGGATGGCGCCGAAGCCGATGTGCTCGCTGTGCAGCAAATCGAGGATTTCGCGGCCGCATTGATCTGGGTCGCTTAGCTCGCCCTCTGCCTTGTAGCGCTGGAACTGCGCCAGCATGGGGAAGTCGTCCGGGTGCGCACGGCGTATATCGGCCTGCATGCCGGTATCCACCACACCGGGCGCGAGGGAGGCGATGCGGATGCCGTCGGCTAAGGCCGCCTGTTCCAGCCCCACGCAGCGGCTGTACATGTCGAGGCCGGCCTTGCTGGCGCAATAGGCGCTCCAGCTTGGATAGGGATTACGCCCGGCCCCTGAGCTGATATTGAGCACGCGCCTGTCACCGCGTCGGTGCTGGAAGTGGCGCAGGAAGGCGTTGCTGAGCTGCAAGGCCGCGCTCAGATTGACCGACAGGCAGTGCAGCAGCGCAGCGTCTTCATAGCGGCCCGCCGGGGCAATCGGGTCGACCACGCCAGCGTTATTGATCAGATAGACCCCATCCCAATCCAGGCTGGCTAGGGAACCGAAGACTTCCTCGGCCAGTTCGCTGACCAAGTCGGCCTGGGCCAGATCGATGGCCACGAAGCGGTAGCCAGGCATGTCGGCGCCCAGCGCGTCGAGCTCGTGGCTCTCACCGCGCCCGAGCGCGATCAGCTGTCCGCCGCGCTCAGTAATGGCGCGGGCCAGGCCCAAGCCCAGTCCGCGCGCGGCGCCCGTGACGATATAGCAGCGCATGGCTTAAACCTTGGCTAGCTCGGCGCGCATCGCGTCTATGGTCGCCTTGTAGTCGGGCGTGTTGTAGATGGCGGAACCGGCCACAAAGGTATCGGCGCCGGCGCGGGCGATCTCGGCGATATTGTCGACCTTGACCCCGCCGTCGATCTCCAGCCAGATTTCCTTGCCGGTTTTGGCCGTGTAGGCATCGATGCGGCGGCGCGCTTCGCGCAGCTTGTCTAGTGTGGCAGGGATGAATTTCTGCCCGCCGAAGCCCGGGTTTACGCTCATCAGCAGAATCATGTCCACCTTGTCCATCACATAGTCGAGATAGGACAGCGGTGTGGCGGGGTTGAACACCAGGCCAGCCTTGCAGCCGTGTTCCTTGATTAGGCCCAGGCTACGGTCGACATGCTCGCTCGCTTCCGGGTGGAAGGTGATGATATTGGCGCCAGCCTTGGCAAACATCGGGATGATGGCATCGACCGGTTTGACCATCAGATGCACGTCGATCAGCGCATCGGTACAGGGGCGGATGGCCTCGCAGACCAGCGGGCCGATGGTCAGGTTCGGCACATAGTGATTGTCCATCACATCGAAGTGAATGATGTCGGCGCCCGCCGCGATCACGTTCTGGACTTCCTCGCCCAGCTTGGCGAAGTTGGCCGACAGGATGGAAGGGGCGATGCGGAAGGTGGGTTGCGCCATGATGCGGTCTCGGTGGGAAGCAGATGGGCGGATTTTAACGGATTGCGCCCCCGTGCTGCCGAATGCCTTGCAAGCTGGTGCACGGAATACCATGCTGAGAATCGCTATCTCGGATCACGCATTTATTACCACGATGCCGGGCACGGCTTGTGGCTGGACATGAATTCGCGTGTAATTCGTCAATTCGGCAAATTATTTAAATGTCATGGGCGAATCCCGCAAGTACGAAATCTCAGTCAGTGTCAGTAGCCGATTCCTGCCCGAGCAGTCGGATGAGGCGGCCGCCCGCTTTGTGTTCGCCTATCACGTCACCATGGTGAATACCGGCACCGAAGCGGCCCAGTTGCTGACCCGCCACTGGCTGATTACCGAGGCAGATGGCAAGGTGCAGGAGGTGCGTGGCCAGGGGGTGGTGGGGGAGCAGCCTACGCTCAAACCTGGTGAGGCTTTCGAGTACACGAGCGGTGTGGCGCTCGGTTCACCGGTGGGCACCATGCGTGGCAGCTATCACTTCGTGGCCGATAACGGCCTGCCTTTCGATGCCGAGGTCGCTCAGTTCGTACTGTCGGTGCCGCGCGTCCTGCACTGATTTACGTAGGGGCCGTCCCATTTCGCAGCGAAGCAAAAAGCCCGCTTAAGTAGCGGGCTTTTTGTTACCTGATTCGTCGGCGCTTCAGTGCCAATCGTGTGCGTTGGCCTGATGATCGAGCTGCTCAGCCAATTGGCGGAATCCCGCCAGCAGGCCCAGTGCCTCGTCAAGATAAGCACCATCACCCTGGCGCAGCAGGCATTCGCGCCAACGGTGGGCTAGGCGGTCGTCCAGATGGCGCGACCAGGAGAAGCGCGGGTCGAGAAAGATCGCTTCGCTGGCCGGCTGATCGCTGCTACCCACGCCACCGGGCTGCATGCGCCGGATCGAGGCGTGCAGCTGTGGGCAGAGAATCAGATCGAAGTACAGCCGTTCGAACGCGCTGTCCGGCAGTGACTCGCAATCAGCCAGCTCCACCAGGCGAGCCCGAAAAGCTTCTGGCAGGCCAAGTGGCAAGGGGTGGGGCAGGCGTTGCTGTGCGGTGCTGAGCGGCAGGCCAAGCAGAGCCTGCAGGGGTGGGTAAAAGCTGATCGCGGCATTCATGCTGCTTCTCCGGTGCGTGATGCATCCGATTAAGCAACTAGCAGGCCAAGCTGCTGAATTAATTTGGGAAAGCCGCGCCCTGCACCGTCAGCAAGCCCTGATAGCCCGGCCAGGCCTGCTGTTGCACGGCATGCCAGGGCAGGGCGTCGCGCTGCTGGAAGCGGTGCAGCTTGCCTAGACTGCTCAGCTCGTGGCCCTGGGCTTGCCAGGCGGCAAACAGTTGCGCCAGCAGCGGCAAGCGTTTGCCGCCATCGGCGCTGAGCTGGATGGTGAACACATGCCCGGTCAGCGGCACGCTTTGGGTGAGCTTGAGCAGGTGTTCAACTGCCCCCTGCTCATCGCACCCCTCGGCGCCAATCAGCTCGGATAGCGTTGGCAGGGTGGTGGGCAGTTGCGCCAGATTGACTGGTTCGCCCTCCACCACGGCCAGATGCGGGCGGCTGCCACGGCTAGCGCTCAGATAATCAAAGCCCAGCCTTTGCGCAAGCCGGAAGGCCGCCCGGTTGCTGCGCCATTGCGGCAGGGCCAGGCCCTTAGCGCGCTCGCCAAACAGCTGCTCGAAGGCGAACAGGCCGGCCTTCAGTTCCTCCTCCACCCAGGCCTCGCTGGCGCCGGCGATCTCGCGCACCCAGCTCACCCTATCCCAGGCCAACAGGCCGGTCTCGAAGCCGGCTGCTGCAATCGATTGCAATGCCTGCTTGGCCTCTTTGTGCAGCTGCGGCGCCGGCATTAGCAGGCCATACAGGCGTGCCATGCCCTTGGGGCCGGCCTGCTTGCGATTCAGTTGGCGCTGCAGCTTGCTCTCACCCACCTGGAACAGCGGACCACCGCTGCGTGCCGCGCGGTCCGGGCCGAGGTTGATGAAGAAGCTCGCCTCGGCGCCCGTGGTCTGAAGGGCGGTAAGCAGGCTAGGCAGCGCATGGTGGGCTGCGGCAAGGCTGTCCACCTCGACCCGCAAGGCAAGCAACATGAATGATCTCCCCAAGGAATGGTGGTTTTACGAGGCGCGCTATTGTCCTTGCTCCGCGCCCGCCCCACAAGCCAGCCGTGCCGGAATGTAAATGGCGTTGCTTATCTTTTGACTTATACAACTTGTCTATTTGTACAGTTTTATGTAGTGTACAAATACTGAATTAATTGCGGTGCGCAACTTTGTTCAGTGCCGATATCGCTGTAGGTCATTCGCTCAACTGATCAGGAGATAGTCATGAAAAAAGCTGCTGCATTGCTGGCGCTGCTGGCGCCGGTCTTCTTGCTTTCCGCGTGCAACGATGACGACGATCCGCCGCCCGAGGCCAAGGCCTATGTGCGCGTTGTCCATGCTTCGCCGGATGCGCCAGCGGTAGATGTGACGCTGGATGGTGCTGCTGTGGTCAGTGGGGCGGCTTTCAAAGCGGCAACCGGCTTTGCGACAACAACGGCTGGCGCGCATGCGATCAAGGTCAATGTGGCGGGCAGTGCCACAACCGTTCTCAGTGCGAATCCAACGCTGACGAAGGATCGCTACTACACGGTATTTGCAGCGAACAAAGGGGCGAGCCTCGAGCCATTGGTGGTCGAGGAGGATGGCGTGGCACCCACTGCCGGTAATATCAAGCTGCGTGTCGTGCATGCGGCACCGTCGGCGCCGAATGTGGATGTGTATGTGACCGCGCCTGGCGCCGCACTGGGCACGGCGACGCTGAGCAATGTCGCCTTCAAGGGCGTATCCGATGCCCTGCAGGTGCCGGCCGGTGACTATCGTGTTCGGGTGACGCCGACAGGCAGCAGCACCGTTGTATATGACTCGGGAACCTTGAGTCTGGCTGCGGGTGCCAATCTAGTGGCTGCGGCCGTGGATGCCAGCACGGGCAATTCCCCGGTGTCGCTGCTGGTGCTGACCCGCGATGCGGCCGCGCCGGTGTTCGAAGTGAGTGACAAGCAGGCCAAGGTGCGCGCGGTGCATGCCTCGCCCGATGCGCCGGCGGTAGATATCCTGGTCGATGATGCCGAAGTGGCTGGCGATGTGAGTTTCCCGGCCGATACCGGCTATCTCAGCCTGCTGGCCAAGACCTACAACTTCAAGGTGAATGCCGCTAACACTGCCACCTCGGTCATTGATGCGGACGTCCCGCTGGAAGCCGGCAAGCGTTACAGCGTGATTGCGGCCAATCTGCTGGCCAGCATCGAGCCTCTGGTCTTGGATGACACGACCGCGACCCCGGCTGCCGGCAAGGCCAAGCTGCGCATCGTGCACCTGTCGCCGGATGCTGGCCTGGTTGATGTGTTGGCCAATGATGCGGAACTGGCTGGCGATGTGGCCTTCAAGGACGCAACGGGTTATCTGGAAGTGGATGCCGGCGACTATGCGGTGAAGGTGAATGCGGCGGGTACGGCGACCACGGCCATCTCGGGCAATGTTACCCTGCTGTCGGGCAAGATCTATAGCGTGTATGCCGTGGGCAGTGCAGCGGGCGGCGCAACGAACCCGCTAGATCTGAAGGTGCTGACCGATAACTGAGTTGGTACGTCGATGTTGGCAAACAGGCTCGCCTTGGCGAGCCTGTTTGTTTTCAGGACTTGGGGCCGCGCAGCAGAATCAGCAAGGCGCCGGCGCCACCTGCTTGTTCTTCCGGCTCGCAGAAAGCCTGCACCTCGTCGCGTTGCACCAGCCAGTTGCGCAACTTGTGCTTAAGCACCGGCTCGCCTTGCCGCGAGCCCAGGCCCTTGCCATGCACGATGCGCACGCAGCGCCGCCGGGTATTCACACAACGAAGGATAAAGCTGCCGACCGCTGCGCGCGCGGCATCGCTATCCATGCCGTGCAGATCGAGCTCGCCCTGGATGGGCCAGTGGCCGCGTCTGAGTTTGCGCAGGGTATCGAGCTTCTGGCCGCTGCGTACGAATAGCTTGGCTGTGTCGCCACTCTGTCCATCCCAAGGCCAGAAATCGCTCATGAAATCCTGCCTGTCCTGCTCGCTGATATCTGGCTGCTTGAGTGGCCAAGGCGGAGTAGGCTTGCCTGGATGCGGGTAGGGCAGGGCGCGCTGCAGCGGCGTGACGTCGCGCATCGCCTCGCGCAGCAGCTGTTGCTCGTCGGGTGCCGGCTTGGTCTTGCTGGGTGTGCGGCTCGCGCTGGCAGGAATGGCGCGGGCTTTGATCAGCGGCTTGAGCAAGCTGGCAAGATGGGTTTTCGGGCGCGACATGGCGATGACGAAAGGCGTGGACGGAAAAACAAAAACGGCATACCGGAGTATGCCGTTGATTTACTGCAGTCAGTCGGACCGGCCTATTTACTTCAGGGTGTCGAGATACTTGTCGGCATCCAGTGCGGCCTGGCAGCCGGTGGCGGCGCTGGTGATGGCCTGGCGGTAGATATGGTCCTGCACATCGCCCGCGGCAAACACGCCGGGAATACTGGTGCTGGTGGCACCGCCCTGATTGCCACCCTTGGTGATGATGTAGCCGTTTTCCATCTCCAGCTGACCGGCAAAGATATCGGTATTCGGCTTATGGCCAATGGCGATAAAGCAGCCGGTCACTTCCAGGTTCTGGGTCGAGCTATCCACGGTGGATTTGACGCGGATGCCGTTCACGCCGCTATCGTCGCCCAGCACTTCGTCCAGCGTGCTGTTCAGTTGCAGGCTGATCTTGCCTGACTCAACCTTCTCCATCAGGTGATCGATCAGGATCTTCTCGGCGCGGAAGGTATCCCGGCGATGCACAAGGGTGACATGGCTGGCGATATTGGCCAGGTAAAGCGCCTCTTCCACGGCGGTATTGCCGCCGCCGACCACGGCAACCTTCTGGTTGCGGTAGAAAAAGCCGTCGCAGGTCGCGCAGCCCGACACGCCGCGGCCCATGAAGGCTTCTTCGGACGGCAGGCCCAGATACTGCGCCGAGGCGCCGGTGGCGATGATCAGTGCGTCACAGGTGTACTCGCCGGCATCGCCAATCAGGCGGATCGGCTTTTCCTGCAGTTTGGTGGTGTGGATATGGTCGAACACGATTTCCGTGCCGAAGCGGCGCGCGTGCTTCTCAAAGCGCTGCATCAGTTCCGGGCCTTGCACGCCGTCGGCGTCGGCTGGCCAGTTGTCCACTTCGGTCGTCGTCATCAACTGGCCGCCCTGTGCCAGACCCGTGACCAGCAGGGGCTTGCGATTGGCGCGTGCGGCATACACGGCGGCTGTGTAGCCGGCCGGGCCGGAGCCGAGAATGAGTAGACTGCTGTGGGTGACCTTGGACATAACGGTTTCCTTTATCGCTGTACGCGCTGGTGTGAGGCAGGGTGTTGCAAAGCGGGGTTGCCCGGCGAAGGGAGGTTTCGACCCGGCAGTCCTGCTTGCGTTCGCCATAGTATAAATCGGTGTTTGTTGCGCGCTTAAATTGATTGTTTCAATGCAGCTTATAGCGACCGTGCCGGGTTCATGCCGTGCCGGTCCCGGTGGATGAAACGCGCAATGCGCGGGACAGTGTGTCGAGAAGTCGGTGCTGCTTGAGTAAAAAGCGTTAATCGGCTTACAATAGCGGGCTTCCCAATTCCGGGAAGTAAATCTCCCGCTCACGCGAGCCAGGGTGCAGCAGTCCAAATCAAGGGCGCTGTGTCGGTCGTGAGCGGTAAGACCCTAACCCTCGCTTGGAGTTATCTCATGTCCGTTAGCATGCGCGAAATGCTGGAAGCCGGTGTTCACTTCGGCCACCAAACCCGTTACTGGAACCCGAAGATGGCCCCGTTCATCTTCGGTCATCGCAACAAGATCCACATCATCAACCTGGAAAAGTCCCTGCCGATGTTCGAGCAGGCACTGACCTATGTTCGTCGTCTGACCGCCAACAAGGGCAGCGTGCTGTTCGTTGGTACTAAGCGTCAGGCTCGCGAGATCGTCCAGGAAGAAGCCCTGCGCGCTGGCGCACCGTTTGTTGATCACCGCTGGCTGGGTGGCATGCTGACCAACTACAAGACGGTCAAGCAATCGATCAAGCGTTTGAACGACCTGCAAGCCACGCTGGCTGATGCCAACAATGGCCTGTCCAAGAAAGAAACCCTGATGCTGAGCCGCGAAGTCGAGAAGCTCGAGCGCTCGCTGGGTGGTATCAAGGATATGAACGGCCTGCCGGACGCTATCTTCGTGGTCGACGTTGGCTATCAGAAGGGCACCATCGTTGAAGCCAAGAAGCTGGGCATTCCGGTCATTGGCGTGGTGGATACCAACAACTCGCCGGAAGGCATCGACTACGTGATCCCGGGTAACGATGACTCGGCACGTGCGATCCGTCTGTACGCTCGTGGTGTGGCTGATGCCATCCTCGAAGGCCGTGCCCAGGCTATCCAGGAAATCGTTGCTGCCGCTGCTGCTGCCCAAGCTGCTTAATACGGCTGCAATCTGATTTTCCGAAAAAGGGGCGCAAGCCCCTTTTTCTTAGTCTTTACCGAATTTACTGATCAAGGAGTACCAAGATGGCTGAAATCACTGCAAAGATGGTTGGCGAGCTGCGCGAAATGACCGGCCTGGGCATGATGGATTGCAAGAAGGCCCTGGTTGAAGCAAATGGCGATCTGAAGGCGGCTGAAGAAGCACTGCGCATCAAGTCGGGTAACAAGGCTTCCAAGGTGGCTGGCCGTACCGCCGCTGAAGGTACCGTGGCTGCCTTCGTCAAGGGTGGTGTTGGCGCCCTGGCGGAAATCAACTGCGAAACCGACTTCGTGGGCAAGGACGCTGGCTTCCTGGCTTTCGCTGCTGCCGCTGCCGAAGCCATCGTGACCGGCAATCCGGCCGATGTGGAAGCACTGGGCAATGTGAAGACTGCTTCCGGCGAAACCGTGGAAGAGCTGCGCAAGGCCATCATCGCCAAGCTGGGCGAGAACATCAACGTGCGTCGCTTCACCCGCATCGAAACCGACGGCCTGCTGGCTACCTATCTGCACGGCTCCAAGATTGGTGTGGTGGTGGATCTGGTTGGTGGCAATGAGGCACTGGGCAAGGATATCGCCATGCACATCGCCGCTTGCAAGCCGAAGTCGCTGGATGCCTCGGGCGTGGATGCCGAGCTGATCGCCACCGAGCGTCGCGTGGCCATCGAGCGTGCCAAGGAAGCCGGTAAGCCGGAAGCCATGTGGGACAAGATTGCCGAAGGCACCGTGCAGAAGTTCCTGAAGGAAGTGACCCTGCTGAGCCAGCCTTTCGTCAAGGATGACAAGCAGACCATCGAACAGCTGCTGAAGGCCAATGGCGCCAGCATCAAGTCCTTCACCATGTATGTGGTGGGCGAAGGCATTGAGAAGAAGGTTGTCGACTTCGCTGCTGAAGTGGCTGCTGCTGCCAAGGTTTAAGTTGTACCCGTTGTAAAAGGCAACCGTCCGGGGCGACCCGGGCGGTTGTTTTGCAAGTAAGGGTCGGAAATGCACCGACCCAGGTCTGGAAAGGCCGAACTTTTCCAGGCTGTGCTGCTACAAAGAAGCTGTTTTCTACCCATATATAAGGTGATTCCATGAGCCAGACCCCCATCTACAAACGCATCCTCCTCAAACTCTCGGGTGAAGCGCTGATGGGCGAGGATAGTTATGGGATCAACCGCGCGACCGTCGAGCGCATCGTGGCCGAGGTCAAGGAAGTGGCCGAGTTGGGTGTGCAGATTGCAGTCGTGATTGGCGGCGGCAATATCTTCCGTGGTGTGGCGCCGGCTGCGGCCGGGATGGATCGTGCTACGGCCGACTATATGGGCATGCTGGCCACCGTGATGAATGCGATGGCGCTGCAGGATGCGATGCGCCAGCAAGGTCTGGTCAGCCGCGTGCAGTCGGCGCTGACCATCCAGCAGGTCGCCGAGCCCTATATCCGCCCGAAGGCCATCCAGTACCTCGAAGAGGGCAAGGTAGTGATCTTCGGTGCCGGTACCGGTAACCCATTCTTCACCACCGATACGGCCGCTGCCTTGCGCGGCATGGAAATGAACGCCGACATCGTGATGAAGGCCACCAAGGTGGATGGCGTGTACACCGATGATCCGAAGAAGAACCCGGATGCGGTGCGCTACTCCAAGCTG
Organism: Chitinimonas taiwanensis DSM 18899; assembly: GCF_900119825.1. Lineage (GTDB taxonomy): Bacteria > Pseudomonadota > Gammaproteobacteria > Burkholderiales > Chitinimonadaceae > Chitinimonas > Chitinimonas taiwanensis. Next base: position 52,706 of record NZ_FPKR01000016.1, read on the forward strand.
ACCTTCGACGAGGCGATCAGCAAGAATTTGAAGGTAATGGATGCGACCGCCCTGGCGCTGTGCCGCGATCAGAACATGAATATCCGTGTGTTCAGCATCTTCAAGGCGGGTGCGCTCAAGCGCGTGGTACTCGGCGAAGACGAGGGTACGCTGGTACACTGCTGAGCTTGCCGCCCGGCGTCGACGCTTTTCTGAGTCGGCTAGAGCGGTGTGCTTGCGCCCTTGCTGATGACAGCAAGGCGGCGTGCCACGGCGGATAGCGGTGGCGTGCCTGAAAAAATTTCGCGCGGACTCCCAAGGTGTCCGCGTTTTCATATCTGAATTGAATTAATGCAGGAGCGAGAGCGATGATCGCCGACGTGAAAAAGAACGCCGAACAGAAAATGCTGAAATCGGTGGAAAACCTGAAGGCCAACTTGGCCAAAGTCCGTACTGGCCGTGCCCATGCCGGTCTGCTTGACCATGTGATGGTCGATTACTACGGCAACCCGACCCCGATCAACCAAGTGGCCAGCGTGGGCCTGATGGATGCGCGCACCCTATCGGTGTCGCCGTTCGAAAAGAAGATGGCAGCTGCCATCGAAAAGGCAATCCGCGATTCCGACCTCGGTCTGAACCCCGCCTCGATGGGTGATGTGGTGCGTGTGCCGATGCCGGCGTTGACCGAAGAGCGCCGTAAGGACCTGATCAAGGTGGTGCGTGGCGAAGCCGAAGATAGCCGCGTGGCAGTGCGCAATGTGCGTCGCGATGCGAATGAGCAGCTGAAGAAGGGCGTGAAGGACAAGCTGGTGTCGGAGGATGAGGAGCGCCGCGCATCCGACGATATCCAGAAGCTGACTGACAAGGCGATTGCCGAGATCGACAAGCAGCTGGCCGATAAAGAAAAAGAACTGCTGACGGTGTAAGCGGAAAACCGTCGTGGCTCTGTTCAAAAGTTCTACCCAGGCTGTGCCTGAAGTGGCCTGCGTGCCGCGCCATATCGCCATGATCATGGATGGCAACGGGCGCTGGGCCAAGAAGCGTTTTCTGCCACGTGTGGCCGGGCACAAGCAGGGGGTGGAAACCCTGCGCGAAATGGTCAAGGCCTGCGATGAGCTGGGGGTGGAGTTCCTGACCCTGTTCGCTTTCTCCAGTGAAAACTGGCGCCGGCCGCAGGAGGAGGTGTCCTTCCTGATGGGCTTGTTCCTTACCGTGCTCGAGCGTGAGGTCAACAAGCTCGACAAGAAGGGCATTCGCCTCAAGCTGATCGGTCGGCGCGATCGTTTCGCGCCGGAGATCGTGCGTATGATCGAAGCGGCCGAGGCGCGTACTGCAGCCAATACCGGTCTGACGCTGACCATTGCCGCTGACTACGGCGGTCGTTGGGATGTGTTGCAGGCTACCCAGGCCCTGCTGCGCGCGCGGCCCGATTTCGCCACTGGTACGGTGGATGAGGATGCACTGACGCCCTATCTGGCTATGTCCTATGCGCCGGAGCCCGATCTCTTCGTGCGCACCGGCGGCGAGGCGCGCATCTCCAACTTCCTGCTCTGGCAGCTCGCCTATACCGAGCTGTACTTCACCGATGTGTTCTGGCCCGACTTCGATCGTGCCCAGCTGCAGATCGCCATCGACTCCTACCGCCAACGCGAACGTCGCTTTGGCCGTACCAGTGAGCAGCTCAAGGAAAGCGCATGCTGAAAACCCGTGTGCTGACCGCGCTGCTCTTGCTGCCTGCGGTCCTGGCGGCCCTGTTTCTCGACCCGCCCCTGGTCTGGGGCGGCTTCGCCCTGTTTGCACTGAGTTTTGGCGCTTGGGAATGGGCGCGCTTTGCCCGTTTCGACCGGGCCGAGCAGGGTGTATTCATCGCCGCTTTTGTGCTGCTGGGCGTCGCCTGGCTGCTGTTGCCGCTGGCCAAGAGCTGGGCGCCGCTGCTGGATGCGTTTGCCCTGCTGTTCTGGCTGTTGGCGGTGCCGCTCTGGCTGCGCCAGAAATGGACACTCAAGCATAAATGGTCGTCAGCGCTGCTTGGCTGGCTGATCCTGCTGGCTGCGCTGGCCGCCGTCACCCGCTTCCGTGAAATGCAACAAGGCCCGTTGGTCCTGCTGCTGGTGTTGGCGATTGCCTGGGTGGCTGATATCGCTGCCTACTTTGCTGGCCGTGCCTTCGGGCGCCGCAAGCTGGCGCCCAGCATCAGCCCCGGTAAGAGCTGGGAGGGCGTGTATGGCGCGCTGGTAGCCGTCAGTGTCTACCTGGTCACCCTGCAGCAGTTGGGCGCACCCTTGGTGTCGCAGCTGCCGCTCTGGCTGTTGCTGCCGCTCGGTTGGGCGCTGACCGCGGTCAGCGTGGTCGGCGATCTGTTCGAATCGCTGCTCAAGCGTCAGGTGGGGCTCAAGGATTCCAGCAATCTGCTGCCCGGCCACGGCGGTGTGCTCGACCGCGTCGACAGCCTGCTGGCTCTGGCGCCGGTGGCAGCCGCACTACTCTTCGTCTACGCACTCGCCCTGGCCTAATTGTTGGATTCCCTGCCCATGGCTTCTCCGCTTCAGCGCCTTACCATTCTTGGCTCCACCGGCAGCATTGGCCTTAGCACGCTGGATGTGGTGGCGCGCCATCCCGATCGCTACCAGGTCTTTGCCCTGTCGGCACATGGTCAGCTCGACAAGCTGGTCGCTCAGTGCGCGCAGTTCCGCCCGCGCCATGCGGTGCTGGCCGATCCGGCCCGCCTACCCGAGCTGCGCGAGCGGCTGGCTGTGGCCGGTCTAGGCGATATCGAGGCCTCAGCGGGCGTGCAGGCGTTGGAATATGTGGCCAGCCATGCTGAAGTTGACGCCGTGATGGCAGCGATTGTCGGCGCGGCCGGCATGCGCCCCACGCTGGCGGCCGCACGCGCTGGCAAGCGTGTACTGCTGGCCAATAAAGAAACCCTGGTCATGGCCGGCCGCCTGTTCATGGATGCGGCGCGCGAGGGTGGTGCGACCTTGCTGCCTATCGACAGCGAGCACAATGCGATCTATCAATGCCTGCCGCAGCCCTTCAATGATCAGCCTGCCCAAGGTGTGCAGCGTATTCTGCTGACGGCCTCGGGTGGTCCTTTCCGACAGTTCAGCGCCGAGCAGCTGCGCGAGGTGACGCCCGCGCAGGCGGTCAAGCACCCGAACTGGTCGATGGGGCGCAAGATCTCGGTCGATTCCGCCAGCTTGATGAACAAGGGTCTCGAAGTCATCGAGGCGCGCTGGCTGTTCGATCTGCAGCCCGAGCGCATCGCGGTGGTCGTGCATCCGCAGAGCGTGATCCATTCCATGGTCGAGTATGTGGATGGCTCGGTGCTGGCTCAGCTCGGCAATCCTGATATGCGTACTCCTATCGCCTATGGCCTGGCCTGGCCTGAACGTATTGACGCCGGGGTCGCCTCGCTCGACCTGTTCCAGATTGCCCGGCTGGATTTCGAGCAACCCGATACCGAACGTTTTCCCTGTCTGGCGCTGGCCTTCGAGGCGCTGCGCCTGGCCGGTGCGGCGCCGGCTGTGCTGAATGCGGCCAATGAAGAGGCGGTGGCGGCCTTCCTGGATGCGCGCATCGGCTTTACCGATATCGCAGGCCTGAATGAGGCCGCCCTGCGTAGCGTGAGTGCCGCTTTCGATGCCGACTCGCTGGACAGCCTGATTGCAGCCGATGCGAGCGCGCGCGAGTTTGCCCGCGGCTGGCTCAGCCAGCACGGGCATTGAGTGGACGAACGCACCACGCCCAATCCAGTCTACTGCAGGTGTACTAGGCCGTCCCGTGTTTGGGCGGCCGTGCTTCGAGAGGTTTGAGTATGTCTATCCTGATTACCCTGCTGGCCTTCGCTCTGGCGATCGGTGTGCTGGTCACCGTGCATGAATTTGGTCACTACTGGGTGGCGCGTCGTTGCGGCATCAAGGTGCTGACTTTCTCGATCGGCTTTGGCAAGCCGCTGCTCAAATGGCAGCGCGGCGAGACGCAATGGCAGCTGGCGGCGATTCCGCTCGGCGGCTATGTGCGTATGCTGGATGAGCGTGAAGCGCCGGTCGCCGAGGTGGAGCTTGCGCGCGCCTTCAATCGCCAGACGGTGGGCAAGCGCATCGCCGTGGTGGCGGCTGGCCCGATCGCCAACTTCCTGCTCGCCATCCTCGTCTACTGGGCCATCTTCCTGAATGGCGTGGAAGTGCTGACACCGCGCATCGGTAGCGTCGCGCCGGCAACCATGGCAGCCGAAGCGGGCTTTCTGCCTGGTGACACGCTGAACCGCATCGATGGTGAGGAGATCGAGAGCTGGGCTGCTGCCCGCCTGAGTCTGATCGAGCGCGCGGCCGCCAAGGCGCGCGTGCAAGTGGAAGTCAGCCGCCCGAATGGTGGCGTGGTCAATCGCGAACTGGATTTCGCCCAGATCGACAAGGAATGGATCGATGGCGATCTGGCTGGCCGCATCGGCCTGTCCATCGCGGTCTATCGGCATGAGTTGGGTGCGCTGCTGCCGGATGGCGCGGCGGCCCAGGCGGGCCTGCGTGCTGGTGACCGACTCTGGAAGGTGGGCGAGCAGGCGACGCCTGATTGGGTTAGTTTCGCGGCGGCGATTCGTGCCCGCCCGGATCAGGCAACCGAGATTACGGTCTTGCGCGATGGCGCGCCGCTGACCGTGAAGCTGCGCCCGAAGGCGGTACAGGATGGCGAGGCGCGTATTGGTCGTATCGGTGCGGCCCCGGCCGTGGATATCGAGGCCATGCAGTCGCTGCGTAAGCCGGTGCAATACGGCGTGTTCTCCGCGCTCGCTCAGTCGCTGCAGCAGACCTGGACCACCACGGCGCTGTCCCTGAAGATGATGTGGCGCATGCTGACCGGCAATGTCTCGGTCAAGCAGCTGTCCGGCCCAGTGGCGATTGCCGATTATGCGGGCCAGAGTGCGCAATATGGCCTGCGCGCCTATCTGGAGTTTCTCTGCCTGATCAGCATCAGTCTCGGGGTGATGAACCTGCTGCCTGTGCCGGTGCTGGACGGCGGTCATTTGATGTATTATTTCGCCGAAATTTTGCGGGGCCGGCCCTTGTCGGAGCGCGCCATGGAACTCGGGCAGCGCGTGGGCGTCGGACTCCTCGCGGCCTTGATGGTTGTGGCAGTGTTCAACGACCTCACGCGCTTGGTCGGCAGCTGATTCAGCTGTTGATCCCATCCTCAATCACCGGTGCCGTCACCGCCTGTTGGCGGCGCCAGATTTGTTTATGAAACCGACCTCGATCTCCCTCGCCCTGCTGGCCGTGTTCGGCCTCGCCACTCCCGCTTACGCATTCGAACCCTTTGTCATCAAGGAAATCCGCGTCGAAGGCATCCAGCGCACCGAAGCCGGTACGGTTTTCAACTATCTGCCGGTGAAGGTCGGCGATAGGATGGACGACGAGAAGGCACAGGCCGCCGTCAAGGCCCTGTTTGCCACCGGCTTCTACCGCGATGTGCGCATCGAGGCCGATCAGGACGTGCTGGTGGTGGCCTTGGACGAGCGTCCGGTGATTGCTGCGATCCAGATCAATGGCGCCAAGGAATTCGAATCCGATCAGCTGCTGAAGGCACTGCGCGAGAATGGTCTGGCCGAGAGCCGCACCTTCGACCAGTCGGTGCTTGGCTCGGCCGAGCAGGAACTCAAGCGCCAGTACTACAGCCGCGGCAAGTATTCGGTGCAGATCAAGACCACGGTCACCCGCCTGGAGCGCAACCGGGTCTCGATTGGCTTCGATATCTCCGAAGGCCTGGTCGCCACCATCAAGCAGATCAATCTGGTCGGCAACGAGACCTATAAGGAAAGTGAGCTCAAGGACAGCTTCCAGCTCAATACCGGCGGCTGGTTCTCCTGGTTTACCAAGTCCGATCAGTATTCCAAGCCCAAGCTGCAAGCCGACATTGAAGCCTTGCGCTCCTTCTATCTCGATAACGGCTACCTGGAATTCAATATCAATTCCCAGCAGGTCGCGCTGTCTGATGACAAGAAGGACATGTTCCTGACCGTCAATCTGGAAGAGGGTAAGCAGTTCACCGTCAGCGCGGTGCGCTTTGCTGGCGACCTGATCGTGCCTGAGGCGGAGCTGGCCAAGCTGGTTGATATCAAGCCGGGCGAGGTGTTCTCGCGCGCCAAGATCAATGCGGCCACCGAGCAGATTTCCGACCGCCTGGCCAATGAGGGCTATGCCTTCGCCAATATCAATGCGGTGCCCGAGATCAACCAGGAAAAGTCGCAGGCCGCCTTTACCTTCTATGTCGATCCGGGCCGCAAGACCTATGTGCGCCGCGTGAATATCAGCGGTAACACCCGCACTCGCGACGAAGTGATCCGCCGCGAGCTGCGTCAGCTGGAGGCCGCGCCGTTTGCCGGCTGGAAGATCAAGCGTTCCAAGGAGCGTCTCGATCTGCTTGGCTACTTCTCGGAAGTGAATATCGACACTCCGCTGGTGGCCGATAGCACTGACCAGGTCGATGTGAACGTGACCGTGGTCGAGAAGCAGACCGGCAATATCCAGGTGGGTGCCGGCTACTCGCAGTCCGAGGGCATGGTGCTGTCGGGCTCGATTGCTCAGGCCAATATCTTCGGTAGCGGCAAATATCTGAAGCTGGAGCTGAACACCAGCTCGAGCAGCCGTGTGTATGCGCTGTCCTTCACCAACCCGTATGCGACGCCCGATGGCGTGTCGCGTGGCTTCGATATCTACAAGCGCAGCTACGATGCGTCCGAGTCGAGCACCTCGATCGGCGCCTATCTGAACGATACCGTGGGTCTGGGCATGCGCTGGTCGGTGCCAGTGTCTGAGTACGATAGCGTCAATTTTGGCCTGACTGGCGAGCGCTCCAAGCTCACCGTCTACCAGAACAGCCCGCAACGCTATATCGACTTCGTGAACAAGAACGGCGATACCAATCTGACCTTCCTGGGTACGGCTGGCTGGGCGCGCGATACGCGCGACAGCGCACTCTTCCCCACTCGTGGCCGCCTGATGACGGTCAGCGGCGAAGTGGCCCTGCCTGGCGGCGATATCCAGTACGCCAAGCTGACCGCCCAACATCAGTGGTTTGTGGCACTGAACAAGACCTTCACCTTCCTGTGGAATGTGGAAGCCGGTATCGGCAAGGGCTATAGCGGCGATACACTGCCGTTCTACTCGAGCTTCTTCGCCGGTGGCGTGGGCTCGGTGCGTGGCTATGAGAGCTCCAGCCTGGGTCGTGTCGACTCGGCCGGCAATAATCTCGGCGGTAACCGCCGCCTGGTCAGCAATCTGGAGTTGCTGCTGCCCATGCCGGGCATGAAGAACGACAAATCTGTGCGCTTGTCCGCCTTTGTGGACGGCGGTAGTGTCTGGGGCGAGGGGCAGAAGTTTGCGCTTGACGACCTGCGCTACTCGACCGGCGTGGCGCTGAGCTGGCTGGCACCGGTGGGGCCGATGAAGTTCAGCTATGCCAAACCCCTGAATGCCAAGGCCGACGATAAACTCGAGCGCTTCCAGTTCTCGCTTGGCCAGATTTTCTGATTCAGCCTGCTTTTCAGTACTGATTCGCTACAAAGAGGTAGTCATCGTGAAACGCCTGCTCAGCCTATTGCTTTCCACCACCTTGCTGGCGCCCGCCATGGCCCAGGACATCAAGGTCGGCTTCGTCAATCTCGACCGCATCCTGCGCGAGTCTGGCCCTGCCGTGAAGGCCACCAAGAAGCTGGAAAAGGAATTCGCCGCGCGCGAGAGCGAGCTGAAGAAGGTGACCGAGCAGGCGCGCGCGCGCCAGGTCGAACTCGACAAGGGCGGCCTGACCATGGCCGAGACCGACCGCCGCAATAAGGAGCGTGAACTCATCAAGCTGCAGCAGGACCAGACCCGTATGCAGCGCGAGTTCCGCGAAGACCTGAATGTACGCCGCAATGAAGAACTCTCGGGCATCCAGGAACGTGTTTACAACACGATCCAGCAGATCGCCGCGGCCGAGAAATTCGATGCCATCCTGCAAGAAGCCGTTTACATCAATCCCAAGCTCGACATCACCGAAAAGGTGTTGAAGGCCTTGGCTGATAAGTAAGCCATGCCGTCCTATCGGCTGTCCGATTTCATCGCCCGTTTCGGCGGCGAGTTGCTGGGTGCAGACGTGGAGATCCAGCAGGTTGCCACGCTGGAAGCTGCAGGCAGCACCCAGATCGCCTTTCTTGCCAATCCCAAGTACGCGCGCCAGCTGGCCGAAACGGCCGCCGGCGCCATCGTGCTGGGCGATAAAGCGCGTGCACTGACCGATAAGCCACGCATCGTGGCGGCCAACCCCTATCTGTATTTCGCGCAGATTTCCACCTTGCTCAACCCGCCGCGTCGTCCCGCGCCAGGCATCCATCCGAGTGCGGTGATTGCAGCCGGTGCGCAGATCGACCCGAGTGCGGCCATCGGCCCCTTTGTCAGCGTGGGCGAGGGTAGCCGTATCGGTGCAGACTGCGTGCTGGCTGCCGGCGTGCAGCTTGGCGCGGATGTGCAACTGGGTGCGGCGAGCTGGCTGCATGCGAATGTGGTGGTCGGCGACAGCTGCCAGCTTGGTGAGCGCGTGATCGTGCACCCGAATGCGGTGATCGGTGCCGACGGTTTTGGCAATGCCTGGACCGGTGAGGCCTGGTACAAGATTCCCCAGATCGGCCGCGTGCTGATCGGCAATGATGTTGAGATCGGTGCGTCGACCACCATTGATCGTGGTGCGCTCGGCGATACCGTGCTGGAGGACGGCGTAAGGCTGGATAATCAGATTCAGATTGCCCACAACGTACATATCGGTAAACACACCGCCATGGCCGGCTGTGTCGGTGTGGCCGGCTCCACCCGCATCGGTGCCTATTGCACCTTTGGCGGCAGCGCGATGATCCTCGGTCATCTGGATATCGCCGATAAGGTCAATGTGATGGCCGGCACGCTGGTGGGCAAATCCATCCTCAAGGCTGGCACCTATGTCGGCCAGTATCCGGTGCAAAGCCATGAAGACTGGCTGGCCAATGCCGCGCATCTGCGCCGCTTGGACGGCATGGCGACACGCCTGAAAGAACTTGAACGTAAAGTCGGCCGCTTCGATGCCGACCAGGGAGAATGAGATGAGCGATACCCAAGTACAGAGCTTAGAAACCATGGATATCCAGGGCATCCTGGATCATCTGCCGCACCGCTTTCCCTTTCTGCTGATCGACCGGATCACTGAACTCGTACCGGGCGAGCGCGTGGTGGCGCTGAAGAATGTGTCCTACAACGAGCCCTTCTTCGTCGGCCACTTCCCCAAGTACCCGGTTATGCCCGGTGTGCTGATCGTGGAAGCGATGGCCCAGGCTGCTGGCGTGCTGAGCTTCCGCACCACTGGCGACAAACCGAAGGACGGCTTTCTCTACCTGTTCGCCGGCATCGATAATGTGCGCTTCAAGTCGCAGGTCACGCCAGGCGACCAGATGCTGATCGAGGTGAAGATCGAGCGCCGCGTGCGCAATATCTGGAAGTACAAGGCGGTGGCACGGGTGAACGGCAATGTGGTGGCCGAGGCCGACCTGATGTGCGCCCAGGTGCCGACCAATGCTGCACCGGCCACCCCGGCCGCCTGAGGAGCTTCATATGGCACGCATACATGCCAGTGCCGTGGTGCACCCCGGCGCACGTCTGGCCGACGATGTGGAAATCGGCCCCTTCAGCCTGATCGGCGAGCATGTCGAGATCGGGGCCGGTACGCGCGTTGGTCCGCACTGCGTGATCGATGGCCACACGCGCATCGGTCGCAATAATGTGTTTCACGGCTCGGCCCATATTGGTTGCGAGCCGCAGGACAAGAAATACCAGGGCGAGCCGACCCAGCTAGTGATTGGCGACGGCAATAGCGTCTATCAGTTCGTCACCATCTCCACCGGCACGGTGCAGGACCAGGGCATCACCAGCCTGGGCGATGACAACTGGATCATGGCCTATGTGCATATCGCCCACGATTGCCGCATTGGTAGCCATACCATCCTGGCCAATAACGCCACGGTGGCCGGCCATGTGCATCTGGGCGACTATGTGTTCCTCGGCGGTTTCACCACCATCCACCAGTTCTGCAAGATTGGTGCGCATGCGATGACCGCCTTTACTGCCGCGGTTGCGCAGGATATCCCGCCCTATGTGACGGCAGCTGGCAACCGTGCCGCCCCGGCTGGCATCAATAGCGAGGGCCTGAAGCGTCGTGGCTTTACGGCGGAGCAGATTCTCGAGATCAAGCGCGCCTATAAGCTCATCTATCGCCAGAATCTGGCGCTGGACGACGCTTTGGCCCAGATCACCGAGCGTGCAGCCGCGCACCCTGAGCTGCAGGCCTTTGTCGATTTCATCCCTACCGCCAGCCGTGGCCTGATCCGCTAAGGCGGTTGCGCGGTTTCAATCTTCTGCAGAAAACATCCCATGCCGTCTGCCCATGACGACAGTCTGTTTGATGGCCACCGCGGCCCCCGTATTGCCATTGTCGCGGGCGAATCGTCCGGTGACGCGCTTGGCGCGAGCCTGATCGAGGCGGTGCTGCGCCGTCGCCCGGACGTACGCTTCGCAGGCATTGCCGGCCCGAAGATGCAGTCAGCTGGCGCGAAGTCGCTATTCCCGATGAGCCGCCTTGCGGTGATGGGCTATGTCGAGGTACTCAAGCGTCTGCGCGAGTTGCTTGGCATTCGTGCCAGCCTGCGCGAGCGCTGCTTGGCAGAGCGGCCTGACCTCTTCATCGGTATCGACGCGCCCGACTTCAATCTTGGCCTCGAGAAGAAGCTCAAGGACGCCGGCATTCCTACCGTGCACTACTGCAGCCCATCGATCTGGGCTTGGCGCGGTGAGCGTGTGCACAAGATCAAGGCGGCCACCAGCGAGGTGCTGTGCCTGTTCCCATTCGAGAAGCCGCTGTACGACGCCGTAGGCGCCAAGGCGACCTATGTCGGCCACCCGCTGGCCGACAGCATGGCGCTGACGCCCAAGCGCAGCGAGATTCGCGAAACCATCGGGGTTGGCGAGCAGCAGCTGGTGTTCACCTTTCTGCCCGGCAGCCGGGTCAGCGAGGTCAACTTCCATGCTGAGCTGTTTATCGAAACGGCAAGGCGTCTGCACGCGCGTTATCCGCAGGCGGTCTTCCTGGTGCCGCTGGTCACGCGCGAAACGCGCGATCTGTTCGATACCGCCCGTTACACCCATAAGGCGCTCGATCTGCCGCTGCGGCTGATGTTTGGTCACGCCCAGGAAGCGATGCAGGCCGCCGATGTGATCCTGGTCGCCTCTGGCACCGCCACGTTGGAAGCCATGCTGGCCAAGCGCCCGATGGTGATCACCTACCGGCTGACCGAGACCACCTACAAGATGGTGCGCAAGAAGATGCGCCTGCCCTATGTGGGCCTGCCGAATGTGCTGGCCGGGCGCTTCGTAGTGCCCGAGCTGCTCCAGCACGAGGCGACCGCGGACAATCTGGCCCAGGCACTGGCCAATTATGTGGACAACAAGAAACTGGGCGAGGCACTTGGTGAGTTCTTTACCGAGCAGCATGCGACCTTGCGCCAGGATGCGGCCGAGCGCGCTGCCGACGCCGTACTCGCCTATCTGCAAGGCCGGCCATGAGTACCGTGCTGGTCTGCGGTGTGGATGAGGCGGGCAGGGGGCCGCTGGCCGGCTCGGTCTTCGCCGCGGCGGTCATCCTGGGCGACGACCATGGCATCGTCGGCCTGGCTGATTCCAAGGTGCTGACCGCACCGCGCCGCGCGGCCTTGTTTGATGAGATTCAGTCCAAGTCGCTGGCCTGGTCGATTGCCAGCGCCAATGTGGCCGAGATCGATCAGCTCAATATCCTGCAGGCCACCATGCTGGCCATGCTGCGCGCCGTGCAAGGCCTGCCTACGCCGGCCAGCGCGGCGCTAATCGATGGCAACCGCGTGCCCAAGGGCCTGCCTTGCCCGGCCCGCGCCATCGTCAAGGGCGATGCGCTCGAGCCGGCGATTTCCGCCGCATCCATTCTGGCCAAAGTGGCGCGTGACAATGAGCTGCTGGCCCTGGATAGGGAATTCCCTGTCTATGGTTTTGCAGAACACAAAGGCTATCCAACGCCCGCCCATCTGGCGGCACTGCAGGCGCATGGACCCTGTGTTGTCCACAGGCGCAGTTTTGCGCCAGTGCGCGCTGCGGCGGGTGCTGGCCAGCGCAGCTTGTGGTAAACAGCAGCGTTCGCTTCTATTTGTCATTCCGCCTGTACGGCAACTAATATTCCAACCGTTGCGTCGTTTCGGCGCGCCAACCGGCTAGCAAAAGCCGACGGGAGCAGGGCTAGATGTTTGTCATCATCGGTTATGTGTTCATGTGCGTCTGTATTCTCGGCGCGTATGCGTGGCACGGCGGGCACCTGGCGGTGCTCTGGCAGCCCTCCGAAATCGTGATCATCTTTGGCGGCGGCATTGGCGCCATGATCGCGGGCTACGGCTCCTCGCTGAAGTCGGTCATGAAGGCCATCCCTTCCATCTTCAAGGGCAGCGCCTACAGCAAGGCCTTCTACATGGATCTGTTTGCCCTCATGTACGAGATCCTGTCCAAGGTGCGCAAGGAAGGCCTGATGTCGATCGAGGGCGATGTGGAGAATCCGGATGCCAGCCCGCTGTTTTCCAAATACGCGACGGTGGCCAAGGATCACCATGTGATCGAGTTCATCTGCGACTACCTGCGCCTGATGGTGGGCGGCAATCTGAACGCCTTCGAAATCGAAAACCTGATGGATGTGGAAATCGAGGCCCATCACCACGAGGCCGAGGTGCCCGCGCAATTCATGGCCAAGCTGGCTGATGGCCTGCCGGCCTTCGGTATCGTGGCGGCGGTGATGGGCGTGGTGCACACCATGGGTTCGCTGCACCTGCCGCCGTCCGAGCTGGGCAAGCTGATCGGCGCCGCGCTGGTCGGTACCTTCATGGGTATCTGGCTGGCTTACGGCTTCTTCGGCCCCTTGGCCACGGTGCTGGAAACCAAGGTCAATGAAGGCACCCGCGTATTCCAGACCATCAAGGTCACCTTGCTGGCCAGCCTGAATGGCTATGCGCCGCAGGTGGCGGTGGAATTTGGTCGTAAGGCCATGGAAAGCCATATGCGTCCGTCCTTCCTGGAGCTGGAAGAGCACGTGAAGAACAAGAAGGGCTGACCGTGTGGCTTAAGCCAGGAAGCGCAAGATGAGCGACGATTCGCAACGCCCCATTATCGTCAAGAAGATCAAGAAAGGCGGCCATGGTCACCATGGCGGCGCCTGGAAGATCGCCTATGCCGACTTCGTGACGGCCATGATGGCCTTCTTCCTGCTCATGTGGCTGCTTGGTTCGGCCACCAAGGGCGATCTGCGTGGGATTGCCGATTACTTTCAGAACCCGCTCAAGGTCTCGATGGCCGGTGGTTCGGGAGCGGGCGATTCGACCAGCGTGCTGCAGGGCGGTGGCTTGGACCTGTCGCGCAAGGCGGGTGCCTATCGCCGCAGCCCCGAGCAGGGCGACAAGAAGGTGCTGGATGGCCTGAAGAAGAAGCTGGAAGAGGCGCTGAAGAACTCCGCCTCCGGCAAGCTGGCCCAGTACAAGGATCAGATCCTGCTCGATATCACCCCAGAGGGGCTGCGCGTGCAGATCGTCGATCAGCAGAATCGGCCGATGTTCAAGAGCGGTAGTGAGCAGATGGAAGGCTATGCGGCTGACATCCTCAAGGAAATTGCCCTCATCCTGAACGAGGTGCCGAATCGACTTTCCTTGTCCGGCCACACCGATTCGGCCGGCTTTGCCGGTGGCGATGCGAATTTCAGCAACTGGGAGCTGTCGGCTGACCGCGCCAACTCCTCGCGCCGCCAGTTGATCTCCGGCGGCCTAGCCGGCCAGAAGATATTGCGCGTCGTCGGCTTGGCCGACTCGGTGCCTTTCGACACCGAGAACCCTGCCAATCCAGTCAACCGGCGCATCAGCATCATCGTGCTGAACAAGCAGGCGGAAGAGAACATCATGAAGCTGGCGGGCAAGGCCGCCGGTGATATGGAGCAGGTCGACGACGCGGCAACGGCCGCCTCGGCCATCAGCGCGGCCGCAGGCCCGGCTGCCGGCCAGCCGTGAGGCCTGCGCTGCTGGCGCTGGTCGTGCAGCTGGCTGCAGCTGCCTTGGCCTTGGGCCTGCTGAATGTGCTGGGCCTGCAAGCGGCCTGGTGGTGGCCCTTGCAGGCCTTGCTAGCCGCCAGCCTGAGCATACTGGCGCGGCAGCCGCGCTGGTGGTGGTTGATCCACCTGCTCTTCGTGCCCACGCTGGTCCTGGCGCTGCAGTGGGGGCTGTCGCCATGGTGGTATCTGCTGCTGTTTGTGTTGGCGCTCTTGCTGTTCGGGCGTGTCGACCGTAGCCGCGTGCCGCTTTACCTGAGTAATCAGGCTGCCCTGCAGGCGCTGGAGCAAGTGCTGCCGCAGGGCGCGCGCCTGCTGGATCTGGGCGCCGGCACGGGCACCGTGCTGCGCTACTTAGTCAGGCGCAAGGATTTGCAATTGGCGGGTGTCGAGCATGCCTGCCTACCCTACTGGCTGGCTAAGTTGCGTCTGGCGGGTAGTGGGTCAGCGCTAAAGCTGTGGCGTGGCGATCTGATGCGCACCCCGCTGGCGGAGTACGACGCTGTGTATGCCTTTCTCTCGCCGGCTGCCATGCCCGCACTGTGGGAGAAAGCCCGGCGCGAAATGCGCAGCGGCAGCCTGCTGATCAGTAATACCTTCACCATTCCCGGCCAGCCAGCCGACCAGGTGATCGAACTCAATGACTGGAAGGGCGCAAGGCTATACCTATGGCGAATGCCGTGACCGCAGCAAGTAATGCCGCTCAGCCCGCGCCGAATAATGAGGCCTGGCTGGAGCTCTGGGCGCAGCGTGCCCTGCCCATCCTGCAGTCGACCAAGAGCGCCCTGACTGCCTATATCGGCCGCACCGAGGCCGCTCGTGTCGACCAAGTTGTCGAGCTGGTGCTGCGCGACCCGTTGCTGACCGCCCACGCCTTGCGCCATATCAACCAGCGTCGCCGCACCAGCATGGCGGCCGATGTGGTGTCGATTGAGAATGTGATTCTCTTGATGGGCCTGGAAGCCTTCGTCAACCAGTTCAGCCAGCTGCCCACGGTGGAGTCCTTGCTGCTGCCCAAGCAGCAGGCGCGCTATTTTTCCCTGTTGCGCCATATCGCCACCGCACGCCTGGCCGCGCGCCTGGCACGTGAGTTCGGCCTGCTGCGCTATGACTCGCGCCTGGACGAGATCTATGTGACGGCGCTATTGGCTGATCTGCCGTTGCTCCTGCGTCATCTGGACGCCGGCCTGGAAACGCCAGCCCCGGCGGTGGACATAGCCAGCGTGACCTTCCCGCTGTTTGCCCGCTGGCGCTTGCCGGAAGCCTTCAATAGCCTGCTGGATGAGAGCAGCGCAGCCAGCCAGCGCACCATGCTGCATCAGTCGGCCTTGCGTCTGGCCGATCATCTGCAGCTTGGCTGGTGGCAGACCGGGGTGGCCGATGAGGTACAGCTGGCTACCCAGGCCCTGGCCATGCCGCAGTTCGAGGTGTGGGCGCTGGTCTGCCGCAGCCTGCTGCATTTCGCGTGCGATGACTGGCCCTACCCGCAGATATTCGCCCCGGCGCGCTGGTTGCCCATGTTGCCGGGTGAATGGCCTAAGCCGGCCGTCAAGGCACCGCCCAAGCCAGCCAAGACCGAGACGCCAAGCTTGCAGGACATCCTGCGCGAATTGCAGCATGCCGGCCAGAGCGGTGCTTCCTTCAACCAGATCATGGGCTTGAGCATACGTGCCCAGGCCGATGCCATCGGTCTGAAGCGCATTGTGTTCGGCCTCTTGCTGGCCGGGCAGAATCTGCTCAAGGCGCGCTATGTGGTTGGCGCCAGCGATGATGACCCCTTGCGCAGCTTCCAGGTCGAACTAAGCATGCCGCATCTGTTTACCAAGCTGATGCTCAAGCCGCAGTCGGTCTGGTTGAATCAAGCCAACCGCAGCCAGTTCGAAGCACTGCTGCCGCGCGGCTTGCGCCTGGCGGTAGGCGACGGCGATTTCCTCGCCATGTCGCTATTCGTGGAAGATAAGCCGGTAGGCATCTTCTACGCCGACAACCACGGTGCAACCATCAGCGAGGCGCAGTACACCGCTTTCAAGCAGGTCTGCCTGATGGCCGGCCAGGCGCTGACCCAGCAGGCCAAGCGTCTGGCCCTTGGCCACTAGGGTGTCGCGCATACTCGGGCAGGGCTGCTTGGCCCTGCCGTCTCACCAGGTTATCTCCCCATGGACGTCATTCAGTCCCGTCAAAACCCTCTGATCAAGACTTGCAGCAAACTGGCCAGCAATCGGCGCGAACGCCTGAAGAGCGGCTTGAGCCTTCTGGATGGCCCACATCTGCTTGCGGCCGCTCTGGATGCCGGTCAAGTGCCACACAAGGTGCTGGTGGCGCAGGGGGCCGCACACAAGCCGGAGATCACGGCGCTGATTGCTAGGTTGAGCGTTAGCACGGTCTACGTGGCCGACAGTCTGTTTGTCGAGCTGAGTGAGCTCGAATCGAGCAGTGGCCTGCTGGCCGTCTGGCCGATTCCTGCGCCGCCTGAACCGCTGCGTGCCGGTCTGGTGCTCGCCCTGGATGGGGTGCAGGATCCGGGCAATGTCGGCGCCATCCTGCGTACCGCAGCAGCAGCCGGGGTCGAGCAGGTCTGGCTTTCGGCCGCCTGTGCCGATGTCTACTCGCCCAAGGTGCTGCGCGCCGGCATGGGCGCCCATTTCATGCTGCCGCTGATTGAGCGTGCGGCGCTGCCCGATTTGCTACAGGCTTTTGCTGGCCAGCGGGCCGTAACCGCGCTGGATGGCAGCATCTCCTTGTATGCGGCCGATCTATGCGGCAGCCTGGCCCTGGTCATGGGCAGCGAAGGGCAGGGGGTGTCGGCCGAAGTCCTGGCGCTGGCCAATCTGCGCGTTCGCATTCCGATGCGGGCCGGGCTGGAATCGCTGAATGTGGGTGCAGCGGCGGCCATCTGCCTGTACGAACGCGTGCGCCAGTCAGCGGCTTGAGCTGACCAGACCGAGCCGGCGACCCCAATTGCCCAGGTCGGCCAGCATGATGATATTGCCGGCTACGGCGCAGGCTATGCCCAACACCGTATGCACCTGCCAGACGAAGCCCTCGAACCAGCCTGAGAGCAGCAGGGCGATGATGGGTACCACCACCGCCACATAGCCGGCACGACCGGCGCCGATGCGGCCGAGCAAGGTCAGGTAGGCGGCGAAGGCCAGTACCGAGCCGAATACGGCCAGATAAAGCAGCGAGGCGAGATAGGCCGGGCGGGTATCGAAGGCGAGCGACTGGCCGGATAGCAGCGTGTACAGCAGGGCCAGGCTGCCACCGATCACCATGCCGTAGCCTATGCTGGGCAGCAATGGCGTGCCCAGATGGCGATTATGCTGGGCGACGATATTGCCGGCTGAGGCCAGTAGCGCGGCGCCGAGCCCGCAGAGGATGCCCAGCCAAGCCGAGCTACCGTGCACGGTGTTCAGCTCTGGCCAGAACACCAGCACGATGCCGAGCACGCCCAGGCCTGCGCCCAGCAGCGACTTGCCATCCACAGCCTTGCCAAATACCAGCCGCATGCCGAGCAGGTTGAATACCACCATGCTGGAATTGAGCACCGCCATCAGGCCGGACGCGATATGCAACTCGGCCTCGTAGACCAGCATATAGCTGATGCCGAACATTAGGCTGCCTTGCCCCGCCACCCCGGCCCACTCGCGCCGGCTCAGGCGCAGGCGCTCGCGCTTGGCTATACACCAGAGCAGGATCAGTAATCCGGCGAGCAGGAAACGATAGGCGACCGAGGCGCTGGCTGCGGTGACACCGTACTGAAAGGTGATCGCCAGCCAGGTCGAGCCCCAGATCAGGGTGGCAAGCAGATAGAGGGCAAGGTTCGGCATGGGCGGCCCCAAGGCTAAGGTGAGTGGACACCTTAGCCCGCTGCCCACCTGCTGGGCAGTGACGCCTGTCGATGCAAGGGGCGCACTGTGCCGTTACAGCGGTCTGAACTGTCCGGCAGCTGGCCGGTGCGTTCAGCCCAGGATTATCGAGGGCAGGCTGGCGCTGCGCGACCCAGGCTGAGGCAGGTTGTCCTGGCGGTGGTAGCTGAAAACCAGCGAGTACTTGGTTTGGTCGGTGCGGTTCCAGCCGGCGGCATGGAAGGTCAGCGCATGAAAGAACACCACATCGCCCGGCTGCAGTTCGGGGAAGACCGCACGCGCAATCAGCGCCTGGTTCTCGGGCAAATCGGGGCGCAGGAAAGCACGATTCTCAAAACGCTCCGGGCTGAAGTCGATCTTGTGGCTACCGGGCAGAAAGCCCAGGCAGCCGTTGTCGCGCCGTTCTTCCCCCAGGGCCAGCCATACCGAAACCAGCTGGCTGTCGGCAAAATTCCAGTAGCGGATATCGCGATGCCAATGCGTCTCGCTCGAGAAGGCTGGCTGCTTGGTCATCAGGCTATTGTGATGCGCCTGGGTCAGGGCAATCTGTTCGCTGCCCAGCAGCTGGCGCAGCCTAGCGGTCAGATTGGCCTGCGTTGCCCAGTCGCGATAAGCCTGGTCGCGCTGGAATACCTGTAACAGCCGCCGCGCGGTGCGCCCACCCGCCGCCTCGCGCGAGCTGGGTGCGCCCGGGTAACGCGTGTCCGCTTCATACTCGATAGGCTCAATGGCCTGGGCGAGCTGGGCCTGGCTTACCGCCAGGATGCGCTCGCGCAGTTCGGTATCGGCCAGGCCGCGGGCGACGAAGAAGCCATCGCGTTCAAAGGAAGCCAGTTCTTCTGGGGTGAATAGCGCAGCGGACATGATGGTGTTTTACAGGTAGGAGTGAGCAAGCTAGCCCTTAGGGGCGCCCATTCTACTCGCCTGCGCATCCCTCGGGCATTGCGCTGGCGCAATACGAGGCAGGTGCGTAATTTGCTCTGTTTATTGTCAATCTTGCGTGCGCGAGGTTCAGCCGGCAGTCCGGCTCATGGCACGGTCGCGGCTCGCCAAGGTCTGAAGCGTATAATCGCGCCGAAACGGAGTCTTCCCCATGCCCACTGCCATCAAGATTCATGCAGATCTGCCGCTGGTCTGGCATCCGCAAGCCGGGCCGGCCGGCACCGACGGCGTGTTGCTCTTGCGGGTGCTGGCCCTGCTGGAGGCGGCACCGCCGCACTATGACGAGGAAGACAGCGCCGAATTGCAACGCTGGCAGGCCATGGAGGCGCGCGTGGATCTGTCCCTGCACCTGCTGGGCCAGTTGTTGCTGCGCGATGGACCCTTGCCCCAAGTGTGCCCGGTCAGCTTGAGTGGCGACAGTGCCAGCTGGTGTAGCGATCAGGCGCTGCCGATCGGACAGCAGGGTACGCTGGCGCTGTACCTCTCGCCACGCATCCCACAGCCCCTGCTACTGCCGGCCCAGATTACCGCTGCCGAACAATTGCCTGCCGGGGGCTGGCAGTTGGAAGCGCATTTCAGACTGGGTGACGACGAGCTGCAGGACTGGTTGGACAAAACCATTTTCCGGCGCCACAGGCGCGAGATTTTTGAACGCAAGCATGCACATGAAGAATGAACTGCCGGGTGGCTGGTGTGATTGGTTGGCTGCTGAAACCCACCAGCCCTATTGGCAACAGCTGCAAGACTTTCTGGCTGCGGAACTGGCGGCCGGCAAAACCATCTTTCCGCCACCTTCGGCCAGATATGCCGCACTAGCTGGCCTGCAACCCGCACAGGTCAAGGTGGTGATCCTGGGGCAGGATCCGTATCACGGAGCAGGGCAGGCGCATGGCCTGAGCTTCTCAGTGCCATTTGGCGTGGTGCCGCCCCCTTCCCTGCGCAATATCTTCAAGGAGATTGCCCGGGATTTGGGTCATGCCCCGCCGCAGCATGGCAATCTGAGCGCCTGGGCCGAGCAGGGCGTCTTGCTGCTCAATAGCGTGCTGACCGTCGAGGCCGAGCGGGCTGGCTCGCACCGCAAGCGCGGCTGGGAGAAGTTTACTGATGCCTTGATTGCCAAACTGGCGCAGGAGCAGGATGGCTTGGTGTTTATGCTGTGGGGCAGCTATGCCGAGTCCAAGGCCGACCTGATCGACGCCCAGCGCCATTGCGTATTACGCTCGGTGCACCCGTCGCCGCTATCGGCTTATCGTGGCTTTATCGGCTGTGGCCACTTCTCCGCGGCCAATCGCTTTCTGCGTGAGCGCGGTAAGACGGAGATCGATTGGGCGCTGGCAGGCTGAGCGTGAACGTGGAAGGGTTAGGCAATAAAAAACGCCGCATTTGATGCGGCGTTTTTTATTGCTATGACGATGATCGCCACTGGCTTTATACGCCCAGCTCTTCCACCCAAGCCAGTGCTGAAACATGTGCTTTGTTCAGCATTTCCGGGGTCAGCTGCAGCTGTTCGCACAGGCGTGGCACATCGGTCATATCCGGGTCTTCGCAGGCTTCTGCCAGCTCCAGGAAGGGGCCATACATGCCAACCCGCGACAGCAGCGCTTCCGATACCGAGTCGGGCAGCAGCAGGGTTTCCAGAATCTTCTCCATCGGCATGTCCAGCATCACATCCAGCAAGGAGAACACGCCGACGATGAACAGATTGTCGCGATCGGTACCGTCGAGCAGATGGCTACCCAGCAGTTCGACCAGACGACCACGGGTAACTGCCGTCTTCATCAGGGCCGGCGGGGTGCCGGCGTCAGAGCTGGCGGTCACCAGCAGCAGGGTTAGCCAGCGATACAGCTTCTGGTAGCCAAGGATGGTGACCGCGTGGCGGAAGGAATGGATTTCGCAGGACAGGCCAAAACCTGCCGAGTTGATATAGCGCAGCAGCTTGAAGGACAGCGCCACATCACGTTTGAGCGCATTCTCGATATCGCTGATCTCGGCGTTATTACGCAGCATATTAAGCAGGCCGAGAATATTTGCGTAAGCCGGGTTGATCACCTTGGCCGACAGCGTTTCCGGATGGGCAAAGTAATAGCCCTGGAAGCAGTCGAGACCCACATCCAGGCAGAACTTGAATTCCTCCTTGGTCTCGACTTTTTCCGCCACCTGCAGCACGGGGAACTTGCGCAGCTCCTTGGACAGCGTCTTGACGTTATCGAGACCCAGCTGCTGGATATCCAGCTTCACATAGTTGGCGAATTCCAGGAAAGGCGCGGTTTGCGGGGTGTAGGTGAAATCGTCCAGCGCAATACCGAAGCCCTGGGCGCGCAATTCCTTGGCGCGCGCCAGCAATTCCGGCGTGGCGTTCACCGATTCGACGATTTCCAACACGACGCGCTGTGGGTGCAGCAGCTCGAGGAAATTACTTTCCAGCATCGAGGTGGCCACGTTGACGAAGGCCATCTTGCTGCCGACCAGCCAGTCCGCGCCCATATTCGACAGGGTGTTGACCAGAATATTGGTGCCGGCCTGCATATCACTGGAAAAATCAGCCGTCAGCGAATTTTGGTCGAGCCGGAACAGCAGCTCATAGCCAATGATCTGCTGTTGGCGGTTCAGAATGGGTTGGCGGCCGATAAAAGCGTTGTTCTGCATGTAGCCTCGCGAAGCACGCAAGCAAATGGGGTTTTGGAACGGCGGGGTTGATTATGCAAACCGCCGCCGTGATTGGCAATTTGTCGCTCAAGCCTTGTGGGTGAGCATTTCAAGGAACTGCGTCGTCTTGATGGCGGAGTGATCGGAGTTCTGCGTGTCGTCCAGCATGCTCTCCATATCCAATACCAGCACCACTGAGCCATCGCCAGATAGGGTAGCACCGGCAATGCCGCGCGGGCGGATATTCTGCAACGGCTTGATCACTACATCATCGCGGCCGATGAAGCTATCGATGGCCAGGATGAAGGAGTTCTCCGCCGCCTGCATCAAGACGCCAAATTGTGGCGTCTGGGTTTCTTCCCAGCCTATCAATCTGGCCAGTGAGCGCACCGACAGAATCTCGTCGCGTACGACAATGGTCGCACGGCCGGAAACTTCCTGGATATGCTCGGGGCGAATCGGAATGATTTCGCGCACCATGGCCAGCGGTACCGCAAACGGTTGGTCGCATACGCGCACCACCAATACCGGCAGGATGGCCAGAGTCAGCGGCAGCGATATCGAGAAGCGTGTGCCTTCGCCGACCACGGATTGGATGTCGATGCGGCCATTCAGTTTCTGGATATTGGTCTTCACCACATCCATACCGACACCGCGCCCAGAGACGCTAGAGATCTGATCCTTGGTGGAGAAACCTGGCAAAAACACCAGCTGCAGCGCTTGCTTGTCATCCATGCTATTGGCCGTTTCCAGATCGATCAGGCCTTTTTCGACTGCCTTGCGGCGCAACACGTCCGGGCGCATGCCCTTACCGTCGTCGATGATCTCCAGCAGGATATGGTCGCCTACCTGGGTGGCGGACAGCTGCACGATGCTCTTGGCCGGCTTGCCAATGGCGATGCGGTCCTCAATGGTTTCCACGCCATGGTCGACGGCGTTGCGCACCAGGTGCACGAGCGGATCGTTGAGGTCTTCGAGCATGGTCTTGTCCAGCTCGGTTTCCTCTCCGCTGATCACTAGCTCGACATCCTTGCCCAGCTGACGTGCCAAGTCGCGCGCCAAGCGCGGGTACTTCTGGAACAAGCGACCAATCGGCTGCATGCGCGTCTTCATGACGGCGTTTTGCAGATCACCCACCAGCAGGTCGAGCTGGCCGATCGCCTCGTCGAGTGCCTTCAAGGTGGCACCATCGGTCTTGCCGCTCAGGATATCGGTACGCAGCGTGGTCAAGCGGTTCTTCGTCAGACCGATCTCGCCTGACAGATTGAGCACCTGATCAAGCCGATTGGTGTCGATCCGGATGGTGGTTTCCTGCGTAGCCAATTGCTGGCTTGCTGCCGGCGCCTTGGCTGCCGGTGCGGCTGCGCGAGCCACGGGCTCAGCAGCGGGAAGGGGGGGGTGAGCCGGCTGAGTGGGCACGGCCGGTGCAACCGGCACCGGCGGCGCAGTGGGCTTACTGGTACTGGCCTTGGGCGCTTGTCCGGTGACGGCCTGATGCAACAGCTGCCAGTCTGGCTCTGAGCCCGCTACAGCCGGTGCTGGCTGGCTAGGTGCAGGACTCGGCGCCGGCGTAGGCGCTGCAGCTGCCACGGCCTTGCCCTCCAGTGCGGCATCCAATTGCGCAAGCAGGCTTGGGTCCGCAGCCGCTGGCTGCCGTGCCTGGCCCATCGCGCCGAACATATCGCGCACGACGCCGGTCGCCGCCAGAATCACGTCCATCAGCTCAGGGGTGAGCTTCAGCTGGCCATTGCGCAGCTTGTCGAACAGGTTTTCCGTGCGATGGCAGAGATTGATCAGCGCATCGACATTCAAAAAGCCCGCGCCACCCTTGATGGTATGGAAGCCGCGGAAAATGTCATTGAGCAGATGCTTGTCTTCTGGTCGCTTTTCCAGCTCGACCAGCTTGTTGTCCACATCAGAAAGCAACTCGGAGGATTCGGTCAGAAAATCCTGGAGCAAGTCTTCCATGCCGGCAAAGTCGCTCATAGCTTCGTCCTTTTGGCCTTAGGCGCCAGGTTCAGAATCCAAGGCTGGCAAGCAGATCATCAACTTGCTCTTGGTTTGTTACCACATCGGAACGGCCTTCGGCGTTATAAACCGGACCATTGAGCAGGCTGTCGTCCAGATCGGCCGCTGCCGGCGGCTTGATGGCACCAGATGGAGAAAACTGCACCAGGAACTCCAGCAGCCCACCTTCCATCTCCTTGGCCATCTCGACCACCTTCTTGATCACCTGGCCGGTCAGATCCTGGAAGTCCTGTGCCATCATGATTTCCAGCAGCTGCTCATTGGTAGCGCGTGCATGGTCACTGCTCTGACGCAGATGATCGCGCGTCTTGCTGGCCAGCTGCTTGAACTCCTCCACCGAGAGCTGATTGGCAAACAGCTTATCCCACTGGTCGGCCAGCGCTTGTGACTCGGATTCGATCTGGTTCTGCAGCGGTTGGGCCACATCGACGGCATTCAGGGTGCGATTGGCAGCCTGTTCGGTCAGGGTGGCGATATAGGACAGACGGTCACGTGCGTCGGGAATGGCCGCGGCGGCCTTCTCCAGCGACTTGTCGTAGCCCATCTCGCGCAGTGCGTCATGCACCTTGCGTGTCAGTTGGCCAATGCTAGCGAACATCGAGCGTGCTGGTTCGTGCAGGGCATCCAGGTTGATGGCGGGGGCGCTGGCGGGCGCAGCAGCTGGGGCTGGGCTCGGGGCGGCTGCGCTGGCGGGTGCCGCTTCGCTGCTGCTCGATGCGCTGACGATGCTGTCAAAAAGCGCCTGCAGTTCGTCGGAGTCACCGCTGTTGATAGCTTGATCGCTCACGTTGGACTCCTGTTTTACTTATTGAGGGTCTGGAAGATTTTGGCCAGCTTTTCATCCAGGGTCGCGGCCGTGAAAGGCTTCACGATATAGCCGCTGGCACCCGCCTGCGCGGCTTCGATGATATTTTCCTTTTTCGCTTCCGCGGTAATCATCAGGAAGGGCAGGTGTTTCAGGGTGGCATCACCGCGCACGGCCTTGAGCAACTCAATCCCGGTCATATTCGGCATATTCCAGTCCGAAACGACAAAGTCGAAGCTGGTGGACTTGAGCTTATGTAGCGCCACCTGGCCGTCTTCGGCTTCTTCCACATTGCTGTAACCCAGCTCCTTGAGCAGATTGCGCACGATGCGACGCATCGTGGAGAAATCGTCAACCACCAAGAAACGCATATTTTTGTCCGTCATGTCTTGCTCCATGAATCCCGTTGGCAAACGGGCGCGCGGCTAGCCGCGGGTCGTGTAAATCAACTTTGCAGGAAAGGGGAAATGGTTTCGGCCAGCACGAAGGGGTCGAACTTGGCGACATAGGCGTCGACGCCCACGCTGCTGCCCATTGCCCGGTTGGCATTGGATGATAGCGAGGAGTGCATGACGACGGGAATGCCCTGGAAACGGCTGTCGGACTTGATGTGCTTGGTTAGCACATAGCCGTCCATTTCCGGCATTTCGGCATCTACCAGAATCAGCTTCAGGAACTGGCTGAGCGGCTCCCCGTCGTGCTGATAGCGGTTGGCAATGTTCTGCAGCTTATCCCAGGCCTCGGCGCCATTATTGGCCTGATGGTATTTGACGCTCAGCTTGTCGAGCACGCTGATGATTTCCTTGCGCGCCACCATCGAGTCATCGACGAAGAACATGAATTTCTCCTGGTCGACGTTCACCGAGGGGATGTCCGGCACAAAGGTTTCGCCGATCACCGTGGCGAGAATCTGTTCCACGTCGAGAATCGAAACCAGCTTGCCGTCTTCCAGTTCGGTGATGGCGGTGATCAAGGCCTGATCGCCGGCCAGCATATTTTCCGGCGCGCGCACCTTGTTCCAGTCCACGCGGATGATGCGGTCCACCGAGTGCACCAGAAAGCCCTGTGTGTGCTTGGAGAACTCGGTGACGATCATGGTTTCTTCGGCCTGCGGACGGTCCTCGTTCGGGTTGACGAACTTGGCCAGCGAGATCACTGGAATGATATTGCCCCGCAGGGAGATCACGCCTTCCACGCCAACCGGCATATTGGGCGTCTTAGTGATCTTGGGGGTTTGCGAGACTTCGCGCACCTTGAATACATTGATGCCGAAGGTTTCGCGCGTGCCGAGCGAGAACAGCAGGATTTCCATCTTGTTCGAGCCGGCCAGCTTGGTCCGGGCATCGACACTGTCTAGCAGAGTAGAGTTGGCGGTAGACATCGAAAAATTCCCTCGTGCGCTTGGCTGGTCTTACTTGGTGGGCTGCATGGTGCTACGCAGCATATTCACAACCGCCTCAGTCAGCTTGTGCGGTTCGAATTTGGCAACATAGGCATCGACCCCGACCGATTGCCCGAGCTTCTGGTTCGACATGCCGGACAGCGAGGAATGCATGAGGATGGGGATGCCAGCGAAACGCGGGTCGCTCTTCACCGACTTGGTCAGCATGTAGCCATCCATCTCAGGCATTTCCACGTCGGTCAGAATCATCTGCACGAAGTCACGTACCGGCTTGCCGGCTGCGTCAGCCTGAATGGCGATGCGCTGCAGCTCGTCCCAGGCGCGCTTGCCATTGATGGTTTCCACATAGCTGAGCTCCAGCGCATCCAAGGTGCGCTGGATCTGTTTGCGCGCCACTGCCGAGTCATCGGCGTAGAACACGGTCTTGCCGACCAGATCACTCTGCGGCTGGATGGCGCGGAAATCAGCCGAATCATCGACCACATTGGTTTCCGCCAGCACCTTCTCCACGTCCAGCATCATCACCAGCTTGCCGGAATCGAGCTCGGTGACCGCGGTGACCAGACCGCGCATATTGTTATTGAGAATTTCCGGAGGGACGCGCATCTGCGACCAATCAAGGCGCAGGATGGTGTCAACGGCCTCGACCAGGAAGCCCTGGGTATGACCGTTGTATTCCGACACGATCATGATTTCCGGGCGGCTATTGGTTTGCACGCCGACGTACTTCGCGAGGTCGATGACCGGAATCAGATTGCCGCGCAAGCTGACCATGCCCTCCACGGCATCGGGCATTTCCGGGGCTTGGGTGATCTCTGGTGTGCGCATGACCTCGCGCACCTTGAACACATTGATACCGAAGTTTTCCCGGCGGTTTGAGCGTTGGTCCAAGCCTAGTGTGAAGAGGAGGATTTCCAGCTTATTGGTACCGGCGAGCTTGGTGCGCGCGTCGATTTTTTTGAGCAAGTCGGACACAGTTTCGACTCCGCGAGGGGTGGGTATCTATCTAAATCTGGCTGTCCGCCAGTGCGGCTGGTCAGCCGAGAATTTCAGTTAACTCGAATATTCTACCCTAGGCCGATTTGGGCAGACAGCCCGGCATGCGCTTTGCACCGTTCGTCTTGCCTTCTTTATCGGATTCAGTCTGCTGGAATGCAAGCTAGGCGCTGCTTTGCAGCCTTTCCTGCCCCGAGCTTTTATAATCCAAATCCTACACATCAACAAGGAAACCGCCTTGGCTGCTCTTAGCGCGCAAACCGGCAAGCCGGATGACAAGATCGATCGTGCGGAACTGGAGCAGGCGTTCTCGCTGTTCACCGAAGCATCGCGTCAACTGGTCGAGTCCTACCAGGAGCTCGAACAGAAAGTCAGCTCGCTGACGGATGAATTGGCAGTGGCCAATGGCGCGCTGCGCCAGCAGTTTGAGGAAAAAGCCGCACTGTCCGGTCGCTTGGAAACCTTGCTGGCAGCCTTGCCTGGTGGGGTAGTTGAGCTGGATGCCGATGGGCATGTGGTGACCCTGAATCCGGCCGCGGTGCAGATTCTCGAGCGCGATCTGGTCGGCATTGATTGGCAGGCGGAAATCGAGCCCGAGCTGCAGCCCACCTCGGTGGAGGGGGATTGGCTGTATAGCCTGGCTGGGCAAGAGAAGCGGCTGAGCATTGTTAGTAATCAGCTCAGCAGTGGTGAGCGTATTCTGCTGATTCACGATTTGAGCGAGAGCTGGCGTCTGCGCTTGCAGTTGGAACAGCACAAACGCCTGGCCGAGATGGGTGAAATGGCCGCCGGGCTGGCGCACCAGCTGCGTACTCCGCTGGCTACTGCGCTGCTGTATACCGCCAATCTGGCCAAGCCCGGCCTGGGCGAGGCCGAGCGAATCAAGTTCGGTCAGAAGTCCTTGGCGCGCCTGCGCCATCTGGAAACTCTGATCCAGAACATGCTGCAGTTTGTCCGTGGCCAACAGGCGGTACTGGAAGCGGTCGAGCTATGCTCGGTCATGGAGGAGGCGCTGCAGACGGTGCAACCTCAGGACGTGGCGGGCGAGCGGCACTGGCAGCTAGACTTGCCGACGCAGGCGGTCTGGATTGATGCCAATCGCAAGGAGTTGACCGGAGCGCTGATCAATCTGCTGGAGAACGCCTTGCAAGCCACCCGCCCGGGCGATGAGATTGGTCTGAGCCTGCAAGCCGAAGGCGCGTCCTGGCGACTGCAAGTGCGCGACAGCGGCTGCGGCATGCCGGACAATGTGCGTGAGCGGCTGTTCGAGCCCTTCTTCACCACGCGCAAAGAGGGTACCGGTCTTGGTCTGGCCATCGTTCGCAATCTGATCACGGCCTATGGCGGGCAGATTACGGTCAGTTCGGAGCCCGGCCAGGGTGCTTGCTTCACGATACTGTTGCCAGCCAAGGAATAGCTCCCTATCTTGGTAAGCGGTACGCCACTTACCCTTCCGATCCATAGAAAGCAGTTGAAACTCCTATGACCGCCATCGTCGAAATTTCTGGCCAGACCGGCCGCCTGGTGCTGTCCGGCCAATTTGATTTCAGTGCCCACCGCGATTTCCGCCAGGCCTCCGATGAGGTGCTGGCCGCTGATGCGGTGCGTGAAGTGCTGGTGGATTTCCAGCAAGTCGACTATCTGGACAGCTCGGCCCTAGGCATGTTGTTGCTGTTGAAGGAAAAGGCGGCCTCAGCGGGTAAGACGCTGGCCCTGGTCAATTGCCGTGATACGGTGCGACAGGTGCTGGAAATCGCCTGTTTCGGCAAGATTTTCACTATCCGCTGAGCTGGCCTCGGGCCTTTCATGAAAGTTCTGCTTGCCGACGATGCTGAAGTAGTACGCCTGATGATAGGGCGCTTCGTCGAGTCTTTGGGGCATGAGCTGATTCTGGCGAGCGACGGTCTGGAGGCTGTCGAGCGCTATATCAGTGAGCAGCCCGATATGGTCCTGATGGACATGCTGATGCCGCGCCTGGATGGGCCGGAGGCTGGTTGTCGCATCAAGGCCGCGGCCGGTGCGCGCTGGGTGCCCATCGTACTGGTGACGGCGGTCGAGGAAGTCAGCAAGCTGGCCGATGCAATGGAGACCGGCGCGGACGACTACCTGCTCAAGCCGGTCAATCTGCGCATGCTGGAAGCCAAGATCAAGGCGATCGAGCGCACGGTGGCACTGAATCGGCAGGTGCGCGAACAGGCTGCCAAGCTGGCCGAGTATTACGACCATGCCGAGGAAGAAAAGCGTGTTGCTCGCCACCTGATGGAGCAACTGGTCAGCCGTGAGCGGTTGTCCGACCCGCAGCTGCATAGCTGGATTGCCCCGGCGGAAAGCCTGTCTGGTGACCTAATCGCCGCCGCACGTACACCTGGTGGGGTGTTGCATCTGATGCTGGCCGATGGCATTGGTCACGGCCTGACTGCTGCGCTGAATGTGCTGCCCCTGACCCAACCCTTTTACGCGATGAGCGAGCGCGGTTTCTCGCTCGGCGACATCCTGCTTGAGATGCATCGCAAGGTGCGCCAGGTGCTACCGGCTGGCCGGTTTGTCGCCCTGGCCTTTGTGGCAGTGGATTTTGCCAAGCAGCGCATCGAAGTCTGGAATGGCGGCATCCCTGACCTGCGCCTGTTCGGCGAGCGTGGTGAATTGCTCAAGCGCTGGCCGTCCCAGCATCTGCCGCTCGGCATTCTGCCGCTCAGCGAGCTGAGCCTGAAGACCGAGCGTTTCGCCTATCAGCAGCGTGCCAATCTGGTGCTGTGCTCGGATGGCCTGCTCGAAGCGCGCAATCAACTCGGCGAGGCCTTTGGGACTGCGCGCTTGGCGCTGGCCTGCGCAGGTCAGCCGCCAGCGCTGGCACGTGATCGTACGGTGGCGGCGCTGACAGCCTTTCTGGACGGTGCACGCTGCCATGACGACGTGTCGCTGGCCATTGTCGACCTCGATCCGCGCGCCAGTCGTCCGCTGCCGATTGCGCCCGATGTCAGTGAGCTGCCCAGCCTGGCCGATGCCGACTGGCGCTATGCGCTGTCGCTGGGGCCGGACGAGCTGCGCCACTTGCACACCGTGCCGCATATCATGGCCTTCGTCGCACAGCTGCCACCGCTGGCCCAGGCGCGCGCCGATATTTTCCTGGTGCTGACCGAGCTGTTCGTGAATGCGCTCGATCATGGCCTACTGGAACTATCCTCCGCCCTGAAGAACGACGCGGACGGTATGGATCAATATCTGCAGGAGCGGCTGCGCCGTCTAACGCAGCTGAAATCGGGGCGTATCGATATCGAGCTGTCCGGCCACGATCTGGGCGGGCGCAATATGTTGCTGATCCGGGTGGTCGACTCAGGTAAGGGCTTCGATCTGACTAGGCTGGATGGGCTGGATGCCCAGCGGCCGAGCGGGCGCGGCATTGCTCTGGTGCGTGCGCTATGCGTGTCGCTGCGCTTCTATGGCAGTGGTAACACGGTCGAGGCCTGCTATTTGCCGGAGCCAGCGCATGTCTAGCCCGACAAGCCCGAAGGCCCCGCGCGTGGCTGCGCCAATGGATATCCCGCCCAGCCTGAGTGCGGATGTCGTGCTGGCGGCATCTGCTGGGCTGGCGCGAGGTCCGGCCGAGCCGCTGATCATCGTTGGCGCCTCGACTGGTGGTACCGAGGCGCTCAAGCACTTTCTGCTGCCCATGCCGGCCAATGCGCCCCCCATCTTGATCGCCCAGCATATGCCCGAGCTCTTCACTGCGCCGTTTGCCGCTCGCTTGGATAGCCTGTGCCGGGTCAGGGTCAAGGAGGCGGAGCACCAAGAGCTGTTGCGCGCCGGGCATGTCTACATCGCTCCTGGTCACTCCCACCTGATGCTCGGCCTGCTTGGTGGCCGCTATGTGTGCGAGCTGTCGCGTGCGCAGCCGGTCAATCGTCATCGTCCTTCTGTGGATGTGTTGTTTCGCTCGGCGGCAAACAATGCCGGCCGGCATGCTATCGGCGTGATCCTGACCGGCATGGGGCGCGATGGGGCGGCCGGCCTGCTGGAAATGAAGCGCGCCGGCGCACGCACCTTTGCCCAGGATGAGGCCAGCTGCGTGGTATTCGGCATGCCCAAGGAAGCGATTGCGCTGGGCGGTGTGGACGAGGTGCTGCCGCTAGATGAGCTGCCTGGCCGGGTTCTTGCCTGTCTGCGCGGTGCGCCGCCAAAATCTGCCGAGCCCATCTGATATGGATGGGCGTCCATTTTGAAATTTGAGTGATTGAGCCCGATGCCTGCATTACCGATTTTGATCGTGGAAGACGATAACGACCTGCGCGAGGCTTTGCTCGACACGCTGGAGCTGGCCGGTTATCAGGTGCTGTGCGCCGAGGATGGCGAGTCGGGCTTGCTGGTCTTGCAGGCCCATAAGGTGGGTCTGGTGCTGTCGGATGTGCAGATGCAGCCCATGGACGGCGAAACCCTACTGCGTCGTATCAAGTCCGAGTATCCGCATATCCCGGTGGTCTTGATGACCGCCTATGGCGTGATCGAGAAGGCGGTTGCCGCCTTGCATGCGGGTGCCGCGCATTATCTGCCCAAGCCCTTTGAACCGGATGACCTGTTGGCCAGTGTAGCCAAGTACATGCTGCCGGCTGTGGATGATGAGGCGGTGATCGCCGAGGACCCGGGCATGTTGCGCTTGCTGGATATGGCGCAGCGGGTGGCCCAGTCCGATGCTGCGGTGATGATCACTGGGGAGAGCGGCACCGGTAAGGAAGTGCTGGCGCGGTATATCCACCGCCATTCCGCGCGGGCGAATGGGCCCTTCGTGGCGATCAACTGCGCGGCGATTCCCGAGCAGTTGCTGGAGTCCACGCTATTTGGCCACGAGAAGGGCGCGTTCACCGGGGCGGCCACCCAGCATATCGGCAAGTTCGAGCAGGCTGATGGTGGCACGCTGTTGCTGGATGAAATTTCCGAGATGCCACTTGAACTGCAGGCCAAGCTACTGCGCGTTTTGCAGGAGCGGGAGGTCGAGCGCGTGGG
This sequence comes from Chitinimonas taiwanensis DSM 18899, assembly GCF_900119825.1. Lineage (GTDB taxonomy): Bacteria > Pseudomonadota > Gammaproteobacteria > Burkholderiales > Chitinimonadaceae > Chitinimonas > Chitinimonas taiwanensis. Next base: position 84,522 of record NZ_FPKR01000016.1, read on the forward strand.
CGGCAAGAAGCCCATCCCCATCGATATCCGTGTCCTGTCGACCTCCAACCGCGATATGCCGCAGGAAGTGAACGAGGGGCGTTTTCGCGAAGACCTGTATTACCGCCTCAATGTATTTCCCCTGATGTTGCCGGCTTTGCGCGAACGCGCCGACGATGTTGTGCACCTGGCACGCGCCATGCTTTCCAGGCATGCTGCTTCGGGCAAGCGGCGTGTGCCAGCCATCAGCGCGGCTGCCGCGCAGGCGCTGACCGCGCATCGTTGGGAGGGCAATATCCGCGAACTGGAAAATGTCATGCAAAGGGCCTTGATCCTCGCGCCGGGAGATGAGATCGCGCCTGAGCATCTGTTTTTGCCGTCTTTGCGCCGGCAAGATTTGCCGTCTGCGGCAAAAATTGCCGCCTCGGTCTTGCCGGGTGTGTTGCAAAGTCAGCCGTTTGCCGCCCATGCGGCCCCGCAGTCGCCGCCTGTGCCATCCGCGCCGGCAGTGACGGACATCAAGTCCTTGGAGCGTCAGCATATTTTAGATACGCTGAAAGCGGCCGGCGGGGTGCGCAAGTTGGCTTCCGAGCAGCTGGGCATGAGCGAACGGACCCTGCGTTACAAGCTGCAGCAGTACCGGGAAGAGGGCTGGCAAGAGGAATAAGGGCGATGGCCTGCCAATTGCTTGCTATTGTTTAAGCGAGCCACATACAATTTCACGTAGTTTCGAGGTGCATCATGAGTGTGCAAGGGATAGACAATCTGCTGGGTGAGTTGAAGGCCATGTCCGCCAAGGCGGCTGGACAGAACTCGTCTGCCGCAGAAGCCTTGCCGGAAGGGTCGGATTTTGCGTCGGTACTTAAATCGTCGCTCGACCAGGTCAGCCAGATGCAGCAAGATTCGCAGGCAAAGCAACAGGCGTTCGAAATGGGCGACCCCAATGCCAACCTGCAAGACGTGATGGTCTCGCTGCAAAAGGCGAGTCTGTCTTTTCAGACTATGGTGCAGGTTCGTAACAAGCTGGTGTCCGCATACCAGGAAGTTATGAACATGCAGGTGTGATATCGCCTGATATATGGATGACGCGGTCCTAGCCGTTGAAAATCGAGAAGCAGTGGCCGGTGAGCGTCCTAACCTCATCCAGCGCTTCAATCAACTCCCCAATCCGCGCAAGCTCCTGATCATTATTGTCGCGGCCGCCTTGATGGCGGCTGTTGTCATTAGCGTGCTCTGGGCGCGCGATCCTGGTTACAAGATTCTGTTCGCCAATGTCTCCGACAAGGACGGCGGGCAGATCATCCAGTCCCTGCAGCAGCTGAATATTCCCTACAAGCTTGAGCCGGGTGGCGTCATTTCCGTGCCGGCTGAGCTTGTGCACAACGCACGTCTGCAGCTGGCCTCGCAGGGCCTGCCCAAGGGCGGCGCGGTCGGTTTCGAGCTGCTCGACAACCAGAAATTCGGCATCAGCCAGTTTGGTGAGCAGGTCAATTACCAGCGCGCGGTAGAGGGCGAGCTTGCTCAGTCGATCGAGTCACTGTCGGCCGTGGCCTCGGCGCGCGTGCATCTGGCCATGCCCAAGCAGACTGTCTTCCTGCGCGAGCAGCAAAAGCCGACTGCCTCGGTGCTACTGACCTTGCACCCAGGCCGTGCGCTCGATGGTTCGCAGATTGCCGGCATCATCCACCTGGTCTCCAGTAGCGTGCCTGATCTGCCGATCAAGAATGTCACAGTGGTCGACCAGGACGGCAATCTGCTGTCCAACATGCCCGACCTGCTCAATGGCGGCAATGGTTCGCTCAATCAGCGTCAGATGGCCCTGGTCCAGCAACAGGAGGCCTTGCTGGCCGGACGCATCCAAAAAATTCTCGAGCCGATTGTCGGTACCGACAACGTCAAGGCTGAAGTCACCGTGCAGATGGATTTCTCTGAGGTCGAGCAGGCCTCCGAGACCTTCGGCCCGAACTCCCCGCCGAATGCTTCGGCGATTCGCAGTGAGCAAAGCTCGGAAGGTACCGGCACTGCTGCAGCGCAAGCCGTGGGCGTGCCTGGGGCGCTGTCCAATCAGCCACCCGGGGCTGCCAGTGCGCCGATTACCTTGCCCAATCCGCCTGGCGTGGCGGTGACCGAGCCGGGCGCGACCACGTCGCGCAAGGACATGACCCGCAATTACGAGGTCGACAAGAAGGTCGAGCACGTCAAGCAGCAGGTCGGGGTGCTCAAGCGGGTGAATGCCGCCGTCGTGGTCAACTTCAAGCGCGTGCCGCAGTCCGATGGTGGTATCAAGTCGGTGCCGCTGACCCAGGCTGAGATCAACCAGATCACCAATCTGGTTCAGGAGGCGGTCGGTTACAACAAGGAGCGTGGTGATTCGGTCAAAGTGGTCAATGCGGCCTTTGCCGACCGCCTGCTGGAAGTGGCCGGCAAATCCTTCCTGGAGAAGCTGACCGAGTATCTGATCAACAACCTGCCGCTGATCCTCAAGGTCATCCTGATTGCGCTGGTGCTGGCCTATCTGCTGTTCGGGGTGCTGCGCCCCATCTTGCGTGATGTGATCCGGCCGGGCCGCGAGCAGCGCGCGGCCTTGGCGGGGCAGGAGGGTGGTGTTGCGCTGACGGCCGAAGAGCTTGCCCAGTCGGAGGTGGAGGCTGAGGTGGTGGCCGAAGCCGAAGCGGGCGCGCATCTGGCGGCCTTCAGCGAGCTGATTCAGCGCGCCAAGGAAATGGCGCAGGAGGATCCGCGCATGGTCGCCACCATCATCCGCGAGTGGCTGACGGCCGACCCGGCTGATCAGAAGACGCAGTAAGCACCCAGGGTCAGACCGTGTTTGCCGACCCGAAATCTCCCCCTACCCCGCGCCTGGCTGGTCTGCTCGAAGCAGCTCGCCGGGTGGTCAAGGATAATCCCAGCGGCGCAGCCCAGGTGCTGCGTGGCTGGGTCAAGCAAGCCGGGCAGCCTGCCCGCAGCCGCTAGGAGCCTGCATGGCCAGTAATGAAGAAGCCATCCGCCGCAGTGCCATCTTGCTGATGAGTCTCGGCGAGGAGGCTGCAGTCGAGGTGTTCAAATATCTGGGCCCGAAAGAGGTGCAGAAGATCGGTCTGGCCATGGCCAGCATGGACAATGTGACGCGCGAACAGGTCGAGGAAGTGGTGGGCGAGTTCCTGGCCTCGACGCAGAACCGCGCCAACTTCGGCGCAGCAGACGAATACATCCGCTCGGTGCTGACCAAGGCACTCGGTTCGGACAAGGCCGCCAATCTGCTCGATCGTATCCTGCAGGGCGGCGACAATACCGGCATCGAGGCGCTCAAGTGGATGGATTCGGTCGCGGTGGCCGAGCTGATCAAGAACGAGCACCCGCAGATCATTGCCACCATCCTCGTTCATCTCGAGCCCGACCAGGTTTCGGAAATTCTCAATCAGTTCGTCGAGCGCCTGCGTAACGACGTGCTGCTGCGTATTGCCACGCTGGAAGGCGTGCAGCCGACCGCCTTGCGTGAGCTGAACGATGTGCTGACCCAGCTGCTGTCCGGTGCCGACCGGGTCAAGAAGTCGGCCATGGGCGGCGAAGGCATGGCGGCAGAAATCCTCAACTTCATGGGTGGGGTGGTCGAAGCGTCGGCACTCAATGCGATCCGCGAATACGACCCGGAGCTCGCGCAGCGCATCCAGGACAAGATGTTCACCTTCGAGAACCTGATCGATGTGGACGACCGCGGCATCCAGATGCTGCTGCGCGAAGTGTCGTCCGATGCGCTGATCATCGCCATGAAGGGCACCAGCGAGGTGCTGCGCAACAAGATTTTCAAGAATATGTCGCAACGTGCGGCCGAGATGCTGCGCGACGACTTCGAGGCCAAGGGCGCGGTCAAGGTTTCCGAGGTGGAGGCCGAGCAGCGCGAGATTCTCAAGGTCGTGCGGCGCCTGGCGGACGAAGGCCAGATCGCCATCGCCAAGAGCGGTGGCGAAGGCTTTGTTGAGTAAGAGGCAGAATCGCCATGAAGGCTTGGGGCAGCAAGAAGATCATCCGGCGCGAAGAACTGCCGGAGCTGGAGTTGGCGCCCTGGCAGGTTGACCAGTTCAGCGGCAGCTCGGTGCAGCGTCCGCATATCGAGCGTTACGCGCCCGAGCCGGTGCTGCCGACTGCAGAGGTGGCAGAGCTGCCACCTGAACAGGATATGGCCGCGCTGCTGGCCGAGGTAGTCAGTGGCGAGTCGGCCGTGCTGCCCGAGGCGGCGGTGGAAGTGCCGCCGCCATCGGAAGAAGAGACGCTGGCCGCCCTGCGTAGCGCAGCGCACCAGGAGGCTTATCAGGCTGGCTATGCCGAGGGCCTGGAGGCTGGACGTGCGGCGGGCGACGCGGCGGGGCGCGAGGCCGGCTACGCTGCCGGCCTGGAAACCGGCCAGACCCATGGCCGTGCAGCGGCGCAGCTTGAGGTTGAACAGTTCCAGACCTTGCTGGCCGGGCTCGAGCAAGCCCGACAGGCTTATGAAGCCGAAATGGCTCAGCCCATTCTGGAAATTGCGCTGGCTGTAGCGCGCCAGATGCTACGCACCACCCTGGCTGCCGAGCCTGAGCGCATTCTGGCGCTGATCCGCGATGCCTTGAACAGCCTGCCTGAATTGCACGGCAATCTGCGTCTGGAACTGCATCCCGATGATCTGGCCTTGGTGCAAGCCATGCTGGTCAATGAGACGGTGTCCGGTCAATGGCGGCTGGAACCGAATGCGGATATCAGTCGCGGTGGTTGCAAGATCAGCAGCGCCAATCTGGATCTCGATCTGACCTTGGCCTCGCGCTGGCAGCGTATTGTTGAGGCGCTGGGGCGCGGGGAGATCAGCCTTGATGACGATGCCTCCGTCGTCTGAGCTACCTGCCGAAGACGCGCTGGCACGCTGGCAGCGCTATGCCAAGGCTTGCGCTGAGCGAGCGCGCAGCGCCGCGACCTGGCTGCCGCGCGGCCGCTTGACGCGGGTCGCTGGCCTGGTGATGGAAGCCGTCGGCATCAAGCTGCCGGTTGGTTCCTCCTGCCATATCGTGTTGCCGAATGGGCATAGCGTGGAAGCTGAAGTGGTTGGCTTCAATGGCGGCAAGCTGTTCCTGATGCCGGTGGCCGAAGTGTATGGGCTGGAGCCTGGTGCCCAGGTGGTCGCCTATGAGGATTTCAGCAATCGGGTGCCGCGCTTCGACAGCAGCCTGTCGCCCAGCCGGCGCGTGGAAGACCGCGGTCGCCAGGTCGGAGTCGGCCCCAAGCTGCTCGGACGCGTGCTGGATGGTCTGGGTCGGCCCTTGGATAGACTGGGCGACGTACAGGTGGAAAGCCATGTGCCGCTGTTCTCGCGTCCCTTCAATCCACTCGACCGCGTACCGGTGCACGATGTGCTGGACGTGGGAGTGCGCGCAATCAATGCGCTGCTGACGGTGGGGCGCGGCCAGCGTCTGGGCCTGTTTGCCGGTTCTGGCGTGGGCAAGAGCGTGTTGCTGGGCATGATGGCCCGCTACACCACGGCCGATGTGGTGGTGGTGGGGTTGATCGGAGAACGTGGCCGCGAGGTCAAGGATTTCATCGAGAATATTCTCGGCGAAGAGGGCCTGCGCCGCTCGGTGGTGGTCGCTGCGCCGGCCGATACGCCGCCGCTGCTACGTCTGCATGGCGCCGCCTATGCAACCGCGATTGCCGAGCATTATCGCGATCAGGGCCTGAATGTGCTGTTGATCATGGATTCATTGACCCGCTATGCAATGGCGCAGCGTGAGATCGCCCTGGCGATTGGCGAGCCGCCGGCCACCAAGGGCTACCCGCCCTCGGTGTTTGCTAAGTTGCCGGCACTGGTGGAGCGGGCTGGCAATGGGCGTGAAGGTGGTGGCTCGATTACCGCTTTCTATACGGTCTTGTCCGAAGGTGACGATCAGCAGGATCCGATTGCCGACAATGCCCGTGCGATTCTGGATGGACATATCGTGCTCAGCCGTCACCTTGCCGATGCGGGCCACTATCCCGCCATCGATATCGAACAGTCGATCAGCCGGGTGATGACCGACATCATCGCCCCGCAGGAATACGACCAGGTACGCCGCTTCAAGCAGCTGTACTCGCGCTATCAGCGCAGCCGCGACCTGATTAATGTAGGCGCCTATGTGCGCGGCTCGGACCCGCTGCTGGACGAGGCGATTCAGCGCATGCCGGCCATGGAGGCCTTTTTGCAGCAGGGCATCTTCGAGCGCGAGTCCTACCAGGGGGCTAGAATGCGCCTAGCTGGTCTGTTTCCAGGCTGAGCTATCGTCGGCTTGATGCTTCCCCTCCATTCTTGAGTTGTGCATATGGCCAAGCCTTTTCAATTCGCATTCTTGCTTGAGCTGGCCATCGACAAGCGCGAAGAAGCGGCACGTCTGATCAGCGTGGCCATCAACCGCATGCAGCAGGTGCGAGAGCGATGCGAGCAGATCGAGCAATACCGTGCCGAGTATCGCCAGCGCCTGACCGACACCGCCAGCCGTGGCATGCGCATTCACCAGTGGAATGACTTCCAGCTCTTTCTGGCCAAGCTCGATGTGGCGGTGGAGCAGCAGGCACAGGAGCTGGTTCGTGCCGAGGCGCAGGTGGAGGCAGCCAAACAGGCTTGGCGTGAACGTGAGCAGGATGTGAAGGCTTACGAGATGCTGCAGGCGCGTCATGAGGAGCGCGAGGGGCAGCGTGAAGCGCGCCGTGAGCAGAGCATGGCGGATGAATGGGCCAGCAATATGCATCGACGCGGTCATCATTAACGGCTCCTCTTGGCATTGTCCTTGCTAATTGTTGTTCGAGCCCCGCATCAAGCCGGGCAAGACGACTTACTCAAGGATGACAGTCATGGCCGTCGCCTCCAGCAATAACAATCTGATCGCCGCCCTGAGCGCGGCACCGGCCAAGGCCGGCGGCCGCCCCAGCGAGGGCGAGGCGGACTTCAGTGCCTCGCTCAATCAGCAGATTCAGACCCGCCAGAATGAAACAGCCCCCGCCACGGATGGCGCCAAGCCGGCCGAATCGGCGGAGCCCAGCACCCCTGCGGTAGCGGAATCCGGCAGTACAGGCGAAGCGACTGAGCCCGGCAAGGCAGGTGATGCTGCTCAGCCTGGCGAGGACGGACAGTCGGCCAGTGCTGAAGCTGAGCGCGCGGCTGCAGAGCAGGCACAGGCGGCGCAGGCCGGCAATGCCGCACTGCTGGCCCAGTTGCGTAACTTCGTCGACCAGGGGCTGGATGCGGAGCAGGCCAAGGCGGAGGCGGGCGAGAATCCGCTCCTGCAGCACGCGGGCCTGGCCAAGAGCTTGCTGGATCAAAAGGCCGACAAGGCAGCCAGCGCAAGTGACCTGGCGGCCAAACTTGCCGCCGACCGGCAGGGACTACCGCTGGAGACGAGTGCGGCCGGCCAGCGTGCCAGCGATACCGCATTTGCCAGCCAGCTTGAGCAGAGCATGCAGCCCGACGCAAGGGTGACGCAGCAACTCGGCCAGCTTGGTACTCAGCCGCAAGCCCGTAACCCGGTCAGCGAGTCGAACAAGGCGCTGTATGCAGTCAATCAGCCGGTAGGCAGTACTGCCTGGGACCGCGCGGTTGGTCATAAGGTGGTGATGATGGTCAGCAATCAGCAGCAGGAAGTGGAGATGCAGCTGAATCCGCCTAATCTCGGCCCACTGGAGGTGAAGCTCAGCCTGAACCAGGATCAGGCCAGCCTGACCTTCGTGGCAGCCCATGCCCCGGTCAGGGAAGCGCTGCAGAACTCGATGCCGCGTTTGCAGGAAATGCTGGCGGAAAGCGGTATTCAGCTTGGCCAGGTCAATGTGCAGGCGCGCAATGAGCCGGGCCAGCAGCCAGGGCAGGGCGAGCCGGGCCAGCCTGGTTTTGCGCGCCAGAGCGCCGCGCAGGCGGAGGAGGTGCCGGCGGTACCGGCCTGGCGCACTCGGGCGATGAGCGCCTTGCCGGGTAATGTGAATTTATTCGTTTGAGCGAAGTTGGTGGCTGGAAAGCGTGAAACCCGCACCCATGCTTGTTCCTGTGGCGGGATTGCTTTATAACGCGGCAAGGTGCGGCAGCTGTGCGCGCACCGCTCGTTTAGATCAAGACGCTTTCAAAAAGGATGATTTCTTATGGCAGAGGCCAAGAAACCCGCGCCCGCAGCTGAGCCGAATGCCGCCGCGCCCAAGGCAAAGAAGAATGTGATCCTGTATGTGGTCATCGCCTTGCTGGTGTTGGTGATTGTGGTGGGTGGTGCTTTTGCAACCTGGCTGTTTATGACGATTTCGGCCAACCAGAATTTTGGTGAGCCGGCGGCCACGACCGAGGCACATGCCGAGGAACCCGCCAGCGACAAGAAGGCGGCCAAGAAGAAAGAGAAAAAGAAGACCGAGGCGGGTGCGCCGCCGGTGTTCGACAAGCTCGATACCTATACCGTGAACCTGCAAGGGGGCACGGTGCTGCAGACCGAGATTCATGTGCAGGTGGCCGACGAGGCGCAGAAGGAAGTGGTCAAGAGCTATCTGCCGCGCATCAGCAGCCAGGTCAATCTGCTGCTGAGCTCGAAAAAGCAGGAAGAACTGGCCACACTGGAAGGCAAGGTGGCATTGATGGCCGAGCTCAAGCAGACCATCAACAAGGTACTGGATGCCAAGGATGATGAGGACGGCGTAATGAGCGTCGAATTCAAGACCTTTATCGTTCAGTAGATTTATTCAGCAGTAGTGAGCAGGGCGGGGCACGATCATGGCCGACGATATACTTTCCCAGGAAGAGGTTGATGCTCTCCTGCGCGGCGTTACCGGTGAGGACGAGGACGCCGATGAGGGGCTCGACTCCTCGGCCATTCGTGCCTACGACATCGGTCGCCAGGAACGTATCGTGCGCGGCCGTATGCCGACGCTCGAAGTCATCAACGAGCGTTTCGCGCGCAATCTGCGCATCGGCCTGTTCAACTTCATGCGCCGCTCGGCCGAGATTTCGGTCGGGCCGGTACGGGTGCAGAAATACAGCGAATTCATCCGCAATCTGGTCGTGCCGACCAACCTGAACCTGATTCACATGAAGCCGCTGCGCGGCACCGGCTTGTTTATCTTCGACCCGGACCTCGTGTTCCTGGTGGTCGACAATATGTTTGGCTCCGATGGTCGCTACCACGTGCGCGTGGAAGGCCGCGACTTCACCCCCACCGAGCAGCGCATCATTCAGCGTCTGTTGGAAGTGGTGATGGAGGAGTACCGCAAGTCTTGGGAGCCGGTGTTCAAGACTGAGTTCAGCTATGTGCGCTCGGAGATGAACACTCAGTTCGCCAATATCGCCACGCCGACCGAAGTGGTGGTGGCTTTCACCTTCAAGATTGAGCTCGGTTCGGGCGGCGGCGATTTCCACGTCTGCTTCCCCTACTCGATGATCGAACCACTGCGCGACCTGCTGTATAGCTCGATGCAGGCTGACCGTATGGAGTCGGATAATCGTTGGGTCAAGCTGCTGTCGCGCGAAATCCAGAACTCCGATGTGGATCTGATCGCCAATCTGGGTACGGCCAAGATCACGCTGGGAGATATTCTGGAGCTGAAGGCCGGTGATGTGATCGGCATCGATATCCCTGAAACCATCGTGGCTGAGGTGGATGGCGTGCCTTTGCTGGAAGGGCACTATGGTATTCTGCACGGCCAATATGCGCTGAAGGTTGAGCGGCTCCTGACAACGCCGGAGAGCTTGTCACTCGATGAGGAGCCCCTGGAGGGACTGAACGATGAGCAATGAAGAAGAGCAGGGCCTAGACGACTGGGCTGCCGCCCTCGCTGAGCAGCAGACAGCTGAAGCGGCGGTCATGGAGGCTGCGGCTGCCGCAGCCCCGGCGGCGAGCGCACAGAATGTCGCTCCGGCCGATATCTTCCGCCGCTTCGACGCACAGCCGGAAAAGCCGTCCGGCCCGTCCAGCATCGACATGATCATGGATATCCCGGTCACCATGACCGTGGAGCTGGGGCGAACCAAGATCGCCATCCGCAGCCTGTTGCAGCTGGCTCAGGGCTCGGTGGTCGAGCTGGATGGCTTGGCTGGTGAGCCGATGGATGTGCTGGTGAACGGCACGTTGATCGCCCAGGGCGAGGTGGTGGTGGTGAACGACAAGTTCGGCATCCGGCTGACTGACATCATTACCCCGGCTGAACGTATCCGCCGCCTGCATAAATAGATGCTTGCCAACGCGAAACCATTGATCCCACGAATGAGTATTGCTAACTACCGAGCCGCCGCCCTTTTTGCGGCGGCTTCTGTTTATATTGCTGCCGCTGAGCCGGTGACACCGGTTGCGCCGGGTTCGCTGACCGCCGGCCCAGGTTTGAGCTCCTTCCTGCAGGTTTTCCTTGCCCTGGGCTTGGTGATTGCAGCCATTTTCCTGGCGGCGTGGTTGATGCGCCGCTTAAGCCCCGGTCACTTTGCCGGTGCCGCTCAGCTACGTGTGGTGGGTGGAGTGATGGTTGGTCAGAAAGAGCGTGTGGTGGTGGTTGAGCTGGCCGATACCTGGCTGGTACTCGGGGTGACTTCGGCCCAGGTGTCCACGCTACATACCTTGGCTAAGCCGGAGAAGGCAGATATCACCTCCGTACAGACGAATCCATTTGCAGAGCGTTTGGCCGCGGCGCTCAGGCTGCGTAAATCCAGCGATGAGGCAGGCGCGCACGCCACACCGGTGGATGCGCCATGAAGCGCCGCACGATAATGATTGGCGTGGCGGCCTTGGCCCTGCCTGCCCTGGCGGCTGATCCCGGCTTGCCTTTGCTGACCAGCCAGCCTAGCGGGGCAGGGCAGAGCTATTCCCTGACGCTGCAAACGCTGCTCTTTTTGACCAGTCTGACCTTCTTGCCGGCGGTTCTGCTCATGATGACCGCCTTCACGCGCATCGTGATTGTGTTGTCCTTGCTGCGTCAGTCCCTGGGCACGATGCAGGCGCCGCCCAATCAGGTCATCGTTGGCCTGTCGCTGTTTCTCACCGTTTTTGTTATGTCGCCGGTGCTGGACAAGATCTGGGTTGAGGCTTACCAGCCCTATAGTCAGGATCAGATCAGCTTTAATCAGGCTGTGGAGCGCGCTGCCCAGCCACTCAAGCAGTTCATGCTCAAGCAGACACGTCAAAAGGACTTGGCTTTCTTTGTAGAGATTTCCCAAAGCGCCCGCCCGGCAGGACCGGAAGACATCAGCCTGAAGGTGCTGGTGCCGGCTTTCGTGACCAGCGAGCTGAAAACGGCTTTTCAGATCGCTTTCCTAGTCATGATTCCGTTTCTGATCATCGATATGGTGGTCGCTAGCGTGTTGATGGCCATGGGTATGATGATGGTCAGTCCGGTGACGATCTCTCTGCCATTCAAGATTATTCTGTTTGTATTGGTGGATGGCTGGACTTTGCTAATTGGCTCGCTGGTACAGAGCTTTTACGTGTAGCGAGGCTGCTTATGTCGCCAGAGATGGTTATTACGGTTATTCAGCGCGCTTTCGAAGTCATGATCCTGGTTGGTGGTCCAATGCTGCTGGCCGGTTTGGTGATCGGCTTGCTGATTAGCGTGTTTCAGGCCGCCACTCAGATTAACGAAGCGACGCTGTCCTTTATCCCCAAGCTGCTGGTCACCTTCCTAGTTGCAGTCTTGGCGGGGCCTTGGATGCTTTCCCTGTTGATGGACTATACGGTGCGCCTGTATCAGGCCATCCCCAGCATGATTGGCTAGGGAGTCCATCTTGTTCAATGTCACCGATGCGCAAATCGAGGCCTGGCTGAGTCTGCTGGCCTGGCCCTTGTTTCGCATCCTGGGCATCTTTGCTACCGACCCTTTCTTCTCCAGCCGCACTATTCCTGGTCGGGTCAGGCTGGGCTTGGCCTTGATGCTGACCCTCCTTGTGGCGCCCTCGCTACCACCGCTGCCCGATATTGCGGTGGTATCCCCCTTGGGTGTGCTTATCCTGGTCCAGCAGATTCTGATTGGTGTCGCGATCGGTTTCACGATGCGGCTGGTTTTTGCCTCGGTCGAAATGGCCGGCCACTTGGCTGGTCTGCAGATGGGCCTTGGTTTTGCCAGCTTCTATGATCCGCAACATGGCACCAATACCGCGGTGGTTGCGCAATTCACTAGCCTGCTGACGCTGCTATTGTTTCTGGCCATGAATGGCCACTTGGTGGTCATTGAAACAATTGTGCATAGCTTTGCCTTGCTGCCGATCTCCGCAGAACCCATCAAACCGGCGGGCTTCAAGCTGCTGGTTGATGCGGCCGGCCAGATATTCGTGCTGGGTGTGCTGCTGTCCTTGCCGGTGCTGGGTGCTCTATTGATTACCAACTTATCTATTGGTGTCATGTCGCGTGCGGCACCGCAGTTCAATGTGTTCGCTGTGGGTTTTCCGCTAACCCTGGGCATGGGCATCGCTGCGCTATATCTATCGCTTCCCCAGTTCCCGCCGCATATCCATCGCCTGATTGATGAGGCGACACGTCTGGCATACCGCGTGGCAAAGACTTTCGCTGGGTAATGCCTTAAGTGTAGCGGGGCGCGCACCCTCAAACATGCTTCTGTAACTTATATGAACGCCCCTTTGGGGTGTTTGCATGGTGTTGTGGGTGTTTGGCGCTGTCTGATCGTGCCTGGGAGTAGGGGTAGGCGAAGTGCTGCGCAGTTTTGCGCGGTGGTGCGTAAAAATTCTTTGGTGCGGTGCTAATTAATAATCAGGCACTTATGCGTTTTGTGGGGGTGTTCTGTGGAATTTGTTGTTTGGAGGTGTTGACGCGATTCGTGTGGCTGCGTATAGTTCGCCTCTCTGCTGCTGA
>NZ_FPKR01000020.1 GCF_900119825.1 Chitinimonas taiwanensis DSM 18899
ACTCCCTGGCAAAGTACCGCGCGGCTTTTTTTAGGATGTCGCGCTCTTCTTCCGTACGGCGCAACTGGGCGCGCAAGCGCAGGATTTCTGATTTGGCCTCAATCAGGTCCGCTGCTTGTTTCTCGCTATTGTCGGGCGTTACCGCCCGAATCCACTTGTACAGGCTGTGTCCGGAAACGCCAAGTCGAGCCGCAACTTCGGCGACCCCATAGCCGCGCTCGGTCACTTGCTTGACGGCTTCTTCCTTAAATTCGGGTGAATAACGCTGACTGCTCATGGACATCCTCCTATGCTCAAATCATAAGCTGCGGATGTCTACCAGACCCGGGGCAGTCCAATCATAAGCTGCGGATGTCTACCAGACCCGGGGCAGTCCATATTGATTCGCTATCTGTGTAGGCTTTCCGGCCTAATCTGCGTGTAGCGCCTAAGCATGTCCCACGACTTATGGCCGGTCACCAGTGCTACTTCTTGTACGGCATAGCCACGTTCAAACAGCCTGCTCGTGGCTTCGTGCCGTAGGTCGTGAAGGTGTAGGTTTTCTATGCCGCAGGCCTCGCAGGCTTTTGCAAACAAGATCGAGACCGACTCTTCACGGTAAGGAAAGATGCGGTCCTCATCAGACGATCGCGGCAGATCTTGAATGATGCGCCAGGCGCGACCAAGAATCGGCACCAGTTGATCATTCCCTAGCTTGTTTTTTGGGTCCTTACGATCACGAATCATTGCGGTGCGTTTCTTCGTATCTAGCTCAGACCAGCTAATGCGGCACGCTTCGCCAAGTCGCAAAGGCATGCGCACCAAGAAGCGGAACAAATCTGCCATCTTGAGGTGCTTGGCTCGAGTTGCGTCGTACTTTCGAAACCAAGCCAGAAGGGTCCGGTACTCACCGGGCTTTAGGCGCCGATCACGTTCAACACCCTGGCCGATCATGTTGCCAGCCTTCAGCGTGGGCCGGATATCGTCAATGAGTGCTACGGAAAGTGATACGCCAAAGGTTGGCTTGGCCAGCTGTAGCACCTGGCGCAGATTGCCGAAATACTGGAGTAGGGTGGCTGGCGTGGATTTAAGCCGAACGCGCCGATCGGTGAACCAGGCCAGTATGTCGGCGCTAGTCAGCTGGTGTAGTGGCTTCTGAGCAAAGTCGGCCTCGGCCAGCACTTTATAGGTGTACCGCTTGGTTTCGCCGAAGGGCTTGAGCTGGTGGAAGTAGGCGACGTGCTTGTGAATGACGTCTGCCAAGGTTTGGCCGGATAAGCTGGCCTGCGCAAGCACCGCCGAAATCCCCTCGTCGTCCTGCAGCTGAGCCTCGAGCTTGGTAGCCCACTGCTCGGCTAGCTTCTTGGAGCTGAACGTTTTGGACCGATTCAGAATCAGCTTGCCGTTGCGCTTCTTACGGACTGTGGCGCGCCATTTTTTTGAACCGTCGCCACTCTCGATGGGTATAATCGTCGCCACTTTTCAGGGGGTGCTACTTGTAGCACTTTTCCGGTGTTGCAGGGTGCTACAGCGTAGCACCTAGGCTTACGAAATACCTCAAAATAAGCCAAAATACCCCGAAATCAGCTAGGGGCAAAGCACCAGAAATAGCCACGAAACCCTTGTGGCAACTGAAAATCAACCACTTAAGCTGATTGCGCCGCCCCTGTAGTTAAATGGATATAACGGCCCCCTCCTAAGGGGCAGTTCTGGGTTCGATTCCCGGCGGGGGCGCCAGTTCAGCCCGCTGGGCACCATTCTGCGCCGCCTTGACCTTGGCATCGATGCCCAAGGGCACATTCTCTGGATTGCTGACCTTCACCTGTTCGTTAAAGGGCGGGAACATCGGTTTCACCGCTGCCTCGAAGCGCACCAGTATGTCGTAATAGCTGCGTACATTCTCGACGAAAATTACCGTCTCTCCGCCGCGCGCGAATCCGTATTTTACCGTACTGAAGTATTCGTAATTGCGTAGTAGCGGGATGACGGTCTTCAGATCTGTCCAGCTATCGGGGTTCTTTTTCTGCCGCGCGGCCAGAATACGGGCGTCTTCCAGATGCGCCATGCCGATGTTGTAGCCGGCCAGGGCAATCCAGGTACGGTCGGGTTCGGTGATGCGTGCCGGCAGGCTGTCCTTGAGCAGGCCTATATATTTCGCCCCGCCCATGATGCTCTGCTCGGGGTCTAGCCGGTCGCTCACGCCGAGCCGGTCCGCCGTGTCATTGGTCAGCATCATCAAGCCGCGTACCCCGAAGGAGCTGGTGGCGAACGGATCCCAGTGGGATTCCTGATAGGAGAGCGCGGCCAAGAGGCGCCAATCAATGCCGTGGCGTGCTTCGGCCTCGATGAATAGGTCGCGAAAGCGTGGTAGCACGCTGACTCGGCGACTGAGAAAAGTGGTGGCGTCTATCGGCTGCAGGCGCTTGCTATGCCCGAAATAGCGGTCGAGCAGGCGCGCCAGCGTGCCGTCTTTCTCGATACGAGCAAAGAACTGTGTGACCTGTTCGGTAAAGCCGGACGGGGCATTGTCGGGCCAGGCCCAAGCGAAGGGCTGCGGTTGGCCGACCTTGAACGCCATCTCTACTCCAGGATGAAAGTTCTGTGCCATGGCCGCCCCATGCGCATTGACGATCGCATAATCGATCAGCCCGCTTTCCACCTTTTCGATCAGCTCCTCGGCATCCAGGTGTTCGGCTTCATGCCAGCGCAAGTGGGGGTGCTGCGCCTGTTGCGCCTTCATGCTGGCAGCGAACAGGCTGGAAACCATCAGGACGCCCTCGCCCAGATCGTCAAGGCTGCGTGGCTTGCGTTCTGCACTGCGGTAAACCAGCACCGGCTGCAGCGCAAGGTAAGCTGGGCCGAAGGTGATCTGCTTGCTGGGCTGACGGGTCATGCCCACCCCCAGATGCGCCTCCTGCTGACTGAGTCGCTCGGGCATGCCACCCAGACGCGGTGCCACCACGAAGCGTACTTTCACCCCCAGTTCATGCGCAAAACGCGTCACCAGATCGTAATCGAGGCCGGCGTACTTACCCTCGGCATCGATATAGAAGCTGCTGCTGCCATTGCGGATCAGTACCACCAGTTCGCCGGATTCCGCCAGCAAGGGAACCGCCTTGGCCGTCGGCGCAGCGCGCTCCGGCATGCAGGCGCTCAGGCCGAGCAGTGCAAAACACATCAAGCCTTTCCACATGCGCAGGAATCCCCGGTCGAACTTATGAACTTGGCATGATTGTGCCACGAGCCCTCGTCGAAACCATCGAATGAAGTTTGATTGACAAGTGCGCGCGACATGGACACAATGCGCGCCTTCGAGACGGAGAGGTGGCAGAGTGGTCGAATGTACCTGACTCGAAATCAGGCGATGCGGCAACGTATCCGTGGGTTCGAATCCCACCCTCTCCGCCACTCGACCCCATTAAAGCCCTGATTATTCAGGGCTTTTTTGTTTTTCTAATTTCTCTACCCACGTTTCTACCCATGTTTTGCGTCGCGCTAGGCGACATTCGAATCGCCGCCAGGCTTGGCCAGGCAAGCCGAGTACGCATTAGGCTGTACTGAGACGACATGGTGCAACACGCCGACCAGGCCGGCCATTCCGCGCGTCAGTGCAGCCTGAGACCACCGCACACACAATGGCATTTCTTGATCTGCAAAGGAATGCCATGTCACACGAAACCACTGCGTCCTATCTGACCCTCGGCCCTCTGCTGCGGGATCCTTGTCCCGGCTCCGCCACGTACGGGGCCGATAAGTCTTCAGCAGAAGTCGATGCGGATGCCGATGAGCTGACCGAAGCGCAGTTGGAGAACCTGTTCCTGCACATCCGACATGGCCTGCCTAATGGCATCGTCTTTGCGGACTGGCTCCAGCCAGGTACCTTGGATCGAGACAGTGCGTGCTATCTCGCCTGCGGCTTGCATCCGGTGTTTTGGGCGCATGGTGGCGGTCTACCCGCCTATGCCCAACCCAGCCTCCTGCTCGCACAAGCAGACCTGCTAAGACATCGGGCTCAGCAAGCGGGACGTGAGGTCGATACCCCACAGGGGTGGTTGCATTGGTTCCAGCAACTGGCGCCGCTTCTGGGGGCTCATTTCAAGCTCAACCGTTTGTTTGTCGATGCGGTGGCGCAACTGAGCACGGGGCTCGACGTGAGTGGGTTGCACGGCGCCGTACCAGCACCTACCGCAGCGACAGCGACAGCGCAGACCCTTGAGAAGAGAGTGGGACGCCCCCCGCTCACGCCACAAAAGTGTGGAACGGGTGGTCGCCCTGATGGCCGGGCTGAGGGCCGTGGATCCGCAGTCCTGGAACACGGCCTGCATGCCAGGCTGCAAGCAGGATCTGATTGGCCTCCTGACCCGTATCGAAGCCTGCTGCACCGCCTCTCCTCGGCTATTTGCCGCCCAGGCCGACCTTAGCTCTGGCGGGTTACACCTGGCCGGGTGGCAGGCCCTGCTCGGCGCGCAAGGCCTACTGGGACACTATCGAAGCCCTGTATCTGACCGATATCCCTCGGCAGTTCGCCAGCTGCTTTCCCCCTGCCTAAATGGGGATGAAATGCGTCGCGCCCCCTGCTGCGGCCCAGATCGATCTTCGCGAATCACGGACAAAATGATTTCCGGAGTTTTGGGGTGCTATTTCGAGGGGTTGGGGCTGTATTGAATGTGCGTCGTTTTCAACAACCCGAGACGACGTGATGCGCAATAGCCTGCAACAGTTCGACCACCTGCCCGATACCGCCTTGGTCAGTGTGCAAACCTTCGCCGCCCTGCTGGGTACGGGTGTGTCCACCATCTGGCGCCGCGCCAAGCTGGAGGCCAGCTTTCCGCAACCTGTGCGCTTGTCCACCCGCTGCACGCGTTGGCGGGTGGCAGATATCCGCCGCTTCCTCGGCCTGGAAGGCGGTGCAGTATGAAGCCGGTCTATCTCGCCATCGACGGCATCAAGGTGCGCAAGATGCTCGCGGCTGTGCGGCACAATCTGCGTGAGATTCCGGCCGACCGTCCCGGCCGGCGCCATATCGACCCGACCCGTTCTCACCTCAACCAGGTACTGCGCGGGCCAGCCGTTGCCAGCGAGGTGATGGCGCTGGAGCGCGCATTACGGCGCGAGCAATCAGTGGCCAAGCCGCAGAAGCATCACCTGCGCTTCTTGGAGGTGCTGATCTCGCTGCCTGGTGATCTTCGGGCGGATTTTGATCTGACACGATTTGCCGAGGACAGCCTGGCCTTTCTGGAGGCGTGGTTTGGGGTGCCGATCCTGTCGGCGGTGCTGCATCTGGATGAGTCGCAGCCCCATCTGCATGTGCTGCTGGTTCCGGTGAAGGAGGGCAAGCTGTGCGGTAGCGCGCTGATAGGTGACCGTACCCGCCTGCGTAGCATGCAGCAGCAGTATTTCCTGCAGGTCAGCCGGCGCTTTGGCTTTCGCCAGCCTCGCCAGCAGGCCCAGCTGACGCCGATGCAGCGGGAGGAGGCAGCGGAGCGTGTGGTGGACGCCTTGGCGGCGCATCCGGAACGCATGGCGGAACCGACTGCGCGATCACTGCTGACGGCCGCGATAGCGCCCAAGGTTGCGCCGCTACTGGTCTGCTTAGGCCTGGATGCGCCAAAGCAGCAGCGCAAGCCACCAAGCCGCTTTGTGCAGATCATGACGCGACCAGTGAACCCCGAGCCGAAGCCGAAAAACAGGCCACGCTCGCGGCGGTGTCGACAAGCGCCTAACGCTGTGTAGGGAGTGGGCTGGTGTTAGCGCTTGTTTGGCAGGGAGCTGGCAGCTGCGCGGGCCACCCTGATGCGCCCCTGCAAGATGCCCCTGTCGGGGTGATCAGCGCCATGCCTAAGGAGGTGAAGCACCAAGATGAGAGGCATGGTTTTGTGCGTTAGCCCGCAAGGCGGGCGTAGGGGTAGCGGCCCGTGGGCCGCGAAGGGGCGCCGCCCCTTTGCAACGGTGGCGATATCGGGTGCGGTTGAACCGGACACGGATCAACCGGCGACGGCAATTCCGCTTTGGTGAGCGGAGCGCGGTTGTCAGGGAGCTGGCAGCCGCGCTCGCTACTCTGATTGCACCTGTCGGGGTGATCAGCGCCATGCCTAGGGAGATGAAGCACCAGGATGAGAGACATGGGTTTGCGCGTTAGCCCGCAAGGCGGGCGCAGGGGTAGCGGCCCGTGGGTCGCGAAGGGGCGTCGCCCCTTTGCAACGGTAGTGGTATCGGGAGCGGTTGAACCGGATACGGATCAACCGGTGACGGCAAATCCGCTCTGGTGCGAGTGTGCAGCGCCGAAACCGCTGCCGAGTAAACGGCCCTGACCGTAACAAAACGTAACATTCCCTGCCGCATTGCTGTGCAGGGCTTGGCCTTGGAATGACGTTTAGCAAGCCTACCAAACTCTAAGGTAAGCCCTTGTTATGAAATAGGGCTTGCCCTTTGAGGCCTGCATTTCCCTTCGTGCGGCAGGTATACATTCCCGAAAAGTGACAACGTAAGGACCGTACAAACCTGTGCCTCGGGACGGGTGAGTTGGCTATGCCGCCCCATCCTCCTTTGAACCTGCACTGGCTCACCCGCTAGCCAATCCACATCGCCGTGTGAATAGGTAAATCTGCGTCGCAGACTATGACAATTGGGAGAGTTGCCGCGGCCGGTAGGCTCTATCACCGAATTGCGATACGCTCGGACCCGTTCGCATTGAACGGACAGATGAAAAACGGTACGCCGCTATGTGCGAGGCTGAGTCAGCATCGCGCACAGTGAGATGAGCCGCTAGCGATTGCAGGGAGAAGGAAGATGGCCACCCTCATACCCAGCCTGAATAGCTGCCTGGGGCGGATGACCTCGGGCGAGAAGCGTTTTGCTTATCGCCTGGAAAAGCTGCTGGAAGACGACTACCTGTGCTGGTACGACGTGACCGTGGGCGTGAAACGTCGGCGGCCTGACTTCCTGGTACTGAACCCGCAGCGCGGTTTGCTGGCGCTGGAGGTGAAGGACTGGAAGATTGGAAGCATCCGCGGTATTGACCCGATCACCATCGAGGCCGAGTTCAACGGCCAGATCGTCAAAGACGTGAATCCGCTGCTCAAGGCGCGCGACTTCATCAACGTCACCATCGACCTGCTCAAACGCGACCCCTTGCTGCTGCAAGCGCCGGATAGCCGCTATACCGGCAAGCTGGTCATGCCCTATGGCCATGGCCTGGTGCTGGCCAATAACGCCAGCCACGACCCCAACGAACAGGCGCGCGTGCTGTATGTAGGCATGACACGGGCGATGAATCGGCTGTGGTTGACCACGAGCAAGGATTCGGATTTTGCGCAGAAAGCGCAGCTGGCATGTACACGGCTAGCGGCGTGAGGATTGCATCTCGCATTTTCGACTCTTGACATCTTTCAAGTGCTGCCATATACGCTCGGCGCAGTCCTTTCGCCGCAGAATTTGCTGGACGAAATCCAATTCGCCTCTAGTTGGACGCTGAGTGTGTGCTTGGGCTAACGGTGAGTACAGCAAGTACCAAATTAGGAAGCAATCATGGCATTCAACGAAGAAGAAACACGCTTCCATCTCATTGATCCGGTGTTGCGGAAGAAAGGTTATGACGACCCGCAGCGCATCCGCTTGGAAACGCCAGCCCCTGTGGAGCCCACCGGACCGAAGGGTCGTCGCAGCAAGCGCAGCGGCCGAACCGATTACTTGCTGTGCGTACAGGTCGGTGACATGCCCAAGCCGCTACCTGTCGCAGTGTTGGAAGCCAAGCGTTCGGATGCCGACCCGCTCAAAGGTATGGAGCAAGCCAAAGGTTACGCGGACTGCACGCGCTTTGATGTGCAGTATGTGTTTGCCAGCAATGGTCATCTTTATGGGGACTACGACAAGCCCAGTGGCATCCAGACTGGCCCGCATCCACTAGAAGATTTCCCGCCACACACCGACCTGTGCACGCGCTACGCCAAGGACAAGGGCATCAATCTGAATTCGCCTGAAGCTGCCCTGCTGTTTCAGGCCGACAGCCCAGCTTGGTCAGCCTCTCGCTACTACCAAGACGCTGCTATCCGCGCCGCCTTCGAGAAAATCATCCTCGAACGGCAGGCCGGCAATGCGGCGCGGGTGCTACTCACGCTAGCTACCGGCGCAGGCAAAACTATCATTGCCACCAACCTGCTGTGGCGCATGGCACAGGCGGGGCTGTTGCCCAAGCCCGCGCTGTTTCTGTGTGACCGCGACGAACTGCGCGAGCAGGCTTACACCAAGCTCAAGGCCGCGTTTGGCGGCAATGCCCGCATCGTGGAAACCGTGCGCGGCCAGAACGCCGCCGCAAATGCGCGCATTCACATCGCCACCTATCACACACTCGGTATCGACGAAGACGGTAACGGTAGTTTCCTCACCGATCATTACGGCGAAGATGCCTTCAGCGTCATCATCATCGACGAATGCCACCGTTCGGCTTGGGGTAAATGGTCGCAAGTGCTGACGCGTAATCCCAATGCGATCCACATCGGCCTGACGGCCACGCCGCGTAAGCTGAAGCCGCCCAAGCACGAAAAGAAATCCAAGGACATGGAGACCGCCATCGCAGCGGACGATGCCATCACCGCGCACAACGTCGAATACTTTGGCGAGCCGGTGTACGAATACACGCTGGCGCAGGCGCAAGAAGATGGCTATCTCGCCGCCTGCGAAATCATCAAGCGCAAGGCCAACGTCGACGCCCGTGTTTTCACCCGCGAGGAAATTCTCAAAGCCGGTGTACGGGACATCAAAACCGGTAAACCGCTGACCGAGGAAGACCTGACCAAAGCCGAATACACCGGCAAGGATTTCGACGACGAACTGTTCATCGACCTGCGCACGCCCAAGATGTGTGAGGACCTGTTCCAGCTCTTGTGCGACAACGGCGGGCCCGAACAAAAGGTCATCATCTTCTGCACCCGCGACCTTCACGCTGACCGCGTGGCCATGCAGATGAATAACCTCTACGCCCGCTGGTGCAAAGAGAACAACAAGCCTCGCAAGGATGACTACGCATTCAAGTGCACAGGCAGCGCTGGCTCGGACAAGATCGAAATCATGCGGGGCAGTGGCGAGCGCGCCTTCATTGCTTGCACGGTGGATCTGCTCGAAGCCGGCGTGGACATCGAACGCCTGAACAGTGTGGTGTTCTTCCGCTACCTGCAATCAGCTATCAGGTTCTACCAGATGGTCGGGCGCGGCACCCGCATCCACGAAGAGACGCAGAAGTACAAATTCTGGCTCTACGACTACACCGGTGTGACCGACCTGTTCGGCGTGGACTTCATCACCAACCCGCCCCGCTCTGGCGGTGGCGGCGGTGGTGGCGAAGCCGGCGGCGATGATGACGACGACGGCAATGACGAAGGCCCGGTGGTGCCGGTCATGGGTGGGCAAAAGGTGGTCGTCAACGGCCAGGGCCGTTTCATTCTCGTTAACCGGGGTGGTGTGGCCACGCCGATACCGGTGGATGAATATCGGCGTGAGGTCATCACTCGCGTGCTCGCGGAGGCTCAAAACCTGGATGACTTCCGCGCCCTGTGGGTGGAAGCGAAAAAGCGTCGCCAGCTTATCGACCACCTACTGGGCGACCACCTCAGCCCCGAGGTGATCCGCGATGCCGAACAGATGAACGACTTCGACCTCTATGACTTTTTCGGCAAACACGGGTACCACGCCCGTGCGCTGACCCGGCCACAGCGCGGCACGGAGTACCTAAACACCAATGCCGCGTGGTTTGCAGATATGGACGCCAAATCGGCCATCGTGCTCAAGGGCTTGGGCCATCAGTTTGCGCTGGATGGCACCGAGGCACTGGAAAGCAGCGCCCTGTGGGATGTACCGGAAATCAAACTGGCGGGCGGGATTAACGCGCTGCGTGTTTTGGGCGCGCCCACGCAGGTGATGCAGGACGCGAAGATGAGGTTGTTTGGGGTATGAAGCTAGTCGAAGTCGGTGACATTTGTCGCTTTGAATATGGCAAGAGCCTGCCAGAAAAAACGCGTGATCCAGGCCAGTTTCCCGTCTATGGGTCTAATGGTCCTGTTGGTAGTCACACCGCCAGTTTCACTCAGGGCAAAACCATAGTTATTGGCCGCAAAGGATCGATTGGTGAAGTGCACATCTCCAGCGATGCCTGCTGGCCGATTGACACAACCTATTTCATCGACAAAACGTGTTCAGACTGCGACTTGGATTGGCTTGCCTATAGTCTCAAATATCTGAACTTGGCTGATTTGAATAAGGCAAGTGGCGTTCCTGGTTTGAATCGAGAGGATGCATATCAGCAGGAAATCTGGTTACCAGAAACGATTGAAGAACAACGCCAAATCGCCGCCCGGCTGAAAGCCCAACTGGCCGAAGTGAAAACCGCGCGGCAGGCGGCGCAGGTGCAGTTGCGGGATGCTGATGCGTTGCGTACCGCGATCTATCGCGAGGCATTCCATTCTGTTGTTCCAGTCGCAGTGCCACCACATTTCGAGGATGCGCCAGATGGCTGGAGATGGCACAAACTGACCGACATTGCCCAGCTGGAAAGTGGCCATACACCAAGCCGCCATCGTCCCGATTGGTGGGGCGGCGAGGTCTCGTGGATTTCACTAACAGAGATTCGGGCACTGGATGGCAGTTGGGTCGAGAGCACTCAATTGCGAACCAATGCCGAAGGTATCGCGAATTCGTCTGCACGCATCCTGCCGCGCGGCACGGTGTGCTACTCGCGCACTGCGTCGGTCGGTTTCGTCTGCATCATGGCCAGGCCGATGTCGACCAGTCAGGACTTCGCGAACTGGGTGTGTGGCCATGACCTAGAGCCGGAATTCTTAATGCACGCGCTGATTTGTTCACGCAAGGATTTGCGTGAAATCGCCACGGGCGCGACACACAAAACAATCTACATGCCGCAACTGGGATCGTTCCATCTGTGCGCTCCTGACATTGACGACCAACGCCGCATCGTCGCCCATCTAAAACAACAACTGGCCGAAGCCGATGCCCTGCGCGCCGCGCTGGAACAACAACTGCGCGATCTGGATGCCCTCCCGCAGCGCATCCTGGCACTAGCCTTCGAGAACTGAACATGGCCCGCCCCAAAAAAACCGAAAAGGCCCCCAAGGCCATTGCGTCCACCCAATCGCTCTCGGCCTTCGTAAAAAGCATCTGCGATGTGATGCGCCGCTCCAACTGCACGAGCGCCTTGCAATACGTGCCGGAACTGACCTGGATTTTGTTCCTGCGCATTCTAGATGCACAGGAAGCGCGCGCGGCAGAACAGGCTGAGGTGCTGGGCGCGGATTTTGTGCCGGCCCTGCGTAGCCCTTATCGCTGGCAGGATTGGGCCGCACCGTGGTCCGACAAGCCCGAGCATCCCCACACCCCGGAGGGCAAACTGCAAGGCTGGAAGCGGCAGGAACTGTTTGCTGCTGGCGATGGCCGGCTGTTTGATTTCATCAATAAAGATTTGCTGCCACACCTGCACAGCTTGGACATGAACCCGCAAACCGGCTTGCCGCACAGTTGGGCAACTGCCAAGCAACGCATCATCGGCCGCATCATGACGGCAGTTGAGCGGGTGCGTGTGGATGACGAGGCCAACCTGCGCGACATTCTCGACCGTGTGCACGAAATCAGCATCGACCACATCGACGACCAGCACTTCTTCACGCTGTCGCAAGTGTATGAAGATTTGCTGTTGAAGATGGGAGAGAAGAACTCCGACGGTGGGCAGTTTTTCACCCCGCGCGAGGTGATACGCGCCATGGTGCATACCGTGAATCCATCACTGGGCAAAACGGTGTACGACCCTTGCTGTGGCACGGGCGGCTTCTTGGCCGTGGCCTATGAGCACATCGAGCGCAAGCTGGGCAAGACCCCCGCATCGACCGACATTGAGAAACTCAAACACGATACGTTTTTCGGTCGCGAGAAAGAGAACCTGGTATTCCCAATTGCGCTGGCCAATCTGGTGCTGCATGGCATCGATCAGCCTAATCTGTGGCATGGCAATTCGCTAACGCGCCGCGCCACCTACGCCGAATTGTTCCAGCACGCACCCGCGCAGTTCGATGTGATCCTGACTAATCCGCCGTTTGGCGGTAAAGAGGGACGCGATGCGCAGAAGAACTTCGCGTTTGAAACAGGTTCCACCCAAGTGCTGTTTGTGCAGGACATCCTGTCCGAACTGGCGCCGGGAGGAACTTGTGCCATCGTGCTGGATGAGGGCTTGCTGTTCCGCACCAACGAGAGCGCCTTCGTCGAAACCAAGCGCAAGCTCACCGATGAATGCGATCTCTGGGCCATCGTCAGTTTGCCAGGGGGTGTTTTCTCCACCGCAGGCGCGGGTGTGAAGACCAATTTGCTGTTCTTCACCAAGGGCAAGAAAACCGAACACATCTGGTACTACGACCTGTCATGGGTGAAGGTGGGCAAGAAAACGCCGCTGACGTTGGCGCACTTCGGCTTTGGCAAGGATGGCGAAATGCTGGCTGATGATGCGCTGCCCGCCATCCTCATGGCAGACTGGCAGAGCGATGAAGAAAACGCAGGCAGTCTTTTCCCCAGTTACGCCCGCATGCTGCAACACCACGGCCAAGCCGAAGGCGCAAGCCGGTATTCCTGGACGATTGACTTCGCCGCTCGCCGTGCCAAGGCGCGCGAGGAGATGCAACCGCTGCTGGACAAGGCTGCTGAGATCAAAGCAGCAGTCGTCGACCTGAAAGAACGCCTCAAGCAACTGAAGAAAGACAAGGCTGACGAAAGCGAGATTGAGGCCTTGGAGGCTGACATCCGCGAGAAGGAAAAAGCGGCGCGCGACCTCGAAGCTGAGGCTGCCGCTATCGATGCGGCGGTGTTTGACCTGAAGGCGGTCAATCCCAACGCTGTCGCGGTGGTGGATGAGCGCACACCGGGTCAAATTATCCAGAACATCGCGGAGCAAGGGCGCGTCGTTGCGGATGCGCTCATCCGATTGAATCAGCTGATGGCCTCATCTGAGGCTTAGGAATGCATCGCCCCCCAAGTTGCTCGCGTGCTTCCGCAAATAGGTGGTGAGAAATCTGTCATTGCCAGCAATTGTGGTGCCAAGGATGTGGGGTGCACGCAGCGCCTTATATCTGTATCAACCCACAGAGTCGGACGCAGGTCCGGGGTAATGCGGGGTTGGCAATGAGAGGCTTGGAGGGATGGAGGCGCTTGATCAGTGAGTACTACAGGAGTCCCGGCCGTGGCGAATGTTGTGATGCCGTTCACGTATCGTGAACGAAGTGCATAGGTGAACGAATGACCTGTGGGGCGTTCAAGCGCTGACTAAGCACCAGGCATGGCCGCCAGCCGGTCTCGCTGGCGGCGCACACCGCTCAGGATGGCGTCGGCCAGGTCGGCCGGGAAGCTGGCGGGTAGCTGCGCCGCAAGCTGGTCGAGCACCTTTGGGGTGGTGTCTAGGAGGTCCTGCACTATGTGTTCGGCCTCTGCTTTGCTCAAGCCGCAGGCGTTGGCGTGCTTGATCCAGTGGCGTCGTTGAATGCGATCCAGCTTGTAGTAGTTGCTAGATCCGCGCACCGCCATCGCAAGTGCGGCATCCTGCCGCGCTAACTGGTTTTTGCCGCTGCCGATGATGGGATGCGCTGATAGCACGTCGTAAAGCGGGGTGGCGCGGAACTGATTTTGGGGCTGGTGGGTAATGCTGAAGTTCTTGGCATGTCCGTCGGTCGCGGCCAGCAGCCAGAACAGTATTTGGGCTTTGAAGAAGGCCGCACGATCTTCGCTGGCAGTTGCGCTCTTGGCTAGCAAGCCCATGATGTCGCTGATGCCTGGGCCGCCATCGCTTTGGTATTTCAAGTGGGGCGGTGTGCCGGTCGCTTGGCACATATCTTCTTGTGGCAGACGTACTAGCCAGCGGCCATCGGAAGCTGGGCGACGGTCGAAGCGGCGGACAATCAGTGCTTTCTGGTCCTCAAAACTAGCAATATCACAGTCGGCAATGGCCAAGCCAAATGCGGCGATGAGCTTTGAGCACAACCATTCATTTTCCACCGATGTGCGCATATCGGCCTGCATGCCGCCGACCAGCCCCATGGGTAGCTTGAAGATATGGGTGGTGGGCGTGCTGCCCAAGGGGCGTTGCCAACTTCCCTGATGCCATAGCAGCGCGGTTTTTTCTTGCGCGCCGGCAATGGACAAGCGCAAGGCATCGCTAGCCCCAGCCTTGGCAGGCCAAGGGCTGCCGGTGATGGTTTCGCGCAGGATGTGCGCGATATCCGCCTCCTGCAGTGCTTCGCCACGGATTTGGTAGATGTCGTCCGGCTGTTCGCCTTCTGGTAGCAGTTGGATGGCACCGACGCAGTCACGGCCGATGGCAGACAGCAGGGCAAACGGTTCCAGGCCTGAAGTTTGATAGCGGGTAGCAATACGGCGCCGTATGGCCTCGCTGTCGGGTAGCAGGTTGTCGAAGTAGCTGGTGACCAGCGGGCCGCTATGCGGTGCATTGCCAGGCAGAAAGGGTAGGCTGAGCGATAGAGGCCTTCCTTGCGCATGGTTAAGCCAGCTTGCGTCGTAGGTCAGCACGTCCTTTCCTCGCAGGTGCTGCCACTGGCCAACGCGTTCGCCATTCATCCAGATTGCCAAGCTGCGTAGTGCGGACCTGGCCATGGTTACCACGCCTCTTGCTTCGTGGCGGCGCTGGTCGATTCGGTGGGCGTGGAAGGGCCGCCCTCGCTGGCGATGCGCAAGACCAGATCGACCTGCAGAATTTGCAGCACGCTATACAAGCGCTCTAGGCTGGCTGACGCCGGGTTGGCTTCCAGCTTGGCATAAGATTGCTGGGTGATGCCCATGCGCTCGGCCACATCAATCTGACGCAGCTGCAGACGCTTCCTGGCTGCGACAAGGGTGGCTTTAAGCTGGCTGAGCGTGTTGATCTGGTAATCCATCTCGGACCCTGGCGTTGATTGGTACAAGCGTCATGCTTTCTTTTATTTACAGCCATTAGGGTGTTTTTGCAATAACAACCTTTGAGTTGTTATTCCCATGAACAGCCTTTAGGGTGTTTCCTTGAAAGAAAGATAGCCGCACCCTGTTCAGCGACACTGGGCCGACCAATCCGCCATCAACTGATGTCGCTTCTGCAGCAAGTCCCCACGCCGGAGCGCAGCCTTCACTGCATCGCTAACCGTCGCTTCCCAACCTTGGCTTTTATCAACCTAATTGGTGGTTCGCTGGTGCCAATGCAAACGCTATGAAACGCGAGATTTCAGCTGCAGCTAAGTGGGGCATGGCTTGTAGCAAGCAATGTGGGCCAGGTATGTCCATGCGTACCGTATCAGGCTTGATGCGTAAGATCAGCTCTGCTGCGGCCTTAGTGACTAATCGATCATGCATTGCCCGCAGGTAAAGACAAGGAACCTTGACTTGGGTGAGCTGCTCGGTTGCATCCACCGACAGTACGGCAGAAAGGCGCTCACGGAGTGTTGCTGGTGGTAATTGTGCGATAGCACTGTTTAGCGCCAGACGGAGCTCAGGTGTCGAGAACCCACCGAGTAGTAGCGGCGCCACCACCTGCTTCGGGATAGGAGGCATCGGCATGTGTGCGACCAGCTGCCGTACACCTGCAAGCATAGGCCTGGGGTTGCGCACAAAACTGGCGCACAGGATCAGTCCTTTGAGCTGAGGAGGGCTGTCTGCTGCGAGTGACACGGCAATCGGACCAGAAAATGATTCGCCCAAGAGCAGAAAGGGCTTGTGCTTAGGTAAGAGAGAACGAACCCGCGCTATCAAGGCCGCGTAGCCCAGCAATTCAGCTGCGGGGTAACGCACGGGAATGACATCAACGCTATCACCCAAAGCGGCAATCAGTGGCCTGAATAGTTCGCCTGTTCCATCCATGCCAGGCAGCAGTACTAAGGTTGGCTTCATATACCGACCATTACGCCATAGCAGGGTGTTTGTTTAGCCAAACTCACTTAGCTTCCAGCAAATACCAGATCACTGCCCCCCACTCGCTCTCAGTGGTAGCAGGAGCCGCTTCACCTTCCTGTAGCCTGCACAGTCCGGCTTCACCCTTCAGCGCCGGCGTATACCAATGGCCAGAGCGCGGGGCGGGGTGGCCAGGCAACAGGCGCAGTTGCTTGTCGCTTGCGCTGGTTTGCGCAGGTGGCGTCTGCAAGAAACGAACTTCAGGGGTCGGCCAGTCGCCATCCACGTCGAAACGGCGTATCCAGCGTTTGGTGTCATCGTCGTTGAAGCGTTCATTGGGGTCGCCATCCCATTCGCCCATGCTGTTGATGGACAAATTCTCGTAGCGGATCGGCTTGAGCAGCTGATTAAGCGCGATATGCGCGGCCGGAATCCCGTCTTCAACCGCCAGCAAGCTGGGCTGCTCACCAATCTCCAGCCAAAGACCGTGGCTAAGACGGTGCGAGCGCACACCGGTGGGTAGCTTGGCCTGCAGCTCATCCAGGCTCATGCCCAGCTTGGCTTCCCAGCGCTGCTCCACAAAGGTGCCCCAGGTCGTCGGGCGCAGGCCGCCAGATAGCGGTTGTGCAATGCCGTGATTGAGGCCGTGCTTCATCCAGAAGGGATGGTCCATATCCAGGCCGTAAAAACGATCCGCCAGCACCCGCTCCCAAGCGCCAATCTCGTAGTCGCTGCCGAATGCGAGCGGTAGAGCCATGGAGAATCCGCTATAGACCTGAACTGCGCGCAAGCGCTCGGTCACGCGCAGGACGAACGCCCGCCAGACGCTCTGATTCTCTAGCCACCAGCTCCAGCGGTAATAAAGCTGGATATAGGAAAACTTTTGCTCATCCGGACTCCAGACTGTGTTACGCCAGAAGTAAGACGCCGTGGCTGGAGAGGATGTGTGATTTTTCTCGTCGGTGAAATTGAAATTGAACGAGCTCTTCATGACGTCTTTGCGCTTCTCTTGAGCGAATAAACGCAAGTCAGGAAGACGCTTGGAACCGTACGGGTGCGGTCGCTCCGAATCAGGATGGGTGGCGATGGTGTAAGGCTTGCCAAGGATAGCCTCCCATTCCTCATGGATGTCGACCATGGCCAGCGAGGCGTCCATATGCTTCCCTTCCGGGAAGTGGAAATAGAACGTCGTGTACGGTGTAACGCCCAAATACTGCTCGTCATCGCCCCAGGCGCAGTTAGGCCACTCTTTGAGATCGCTGACAAAGCCGTCGATATCGCGTTGATTCAGAAACTGTTCGGTTGTGCTCATCGTCTTTTTTGCTCACGTGCGGGAGTCTTGGCCCCTTCCTTTTTAGGCGCAAAATCAACGCAGCCCTCCGTGATACGCAATGGCGCCTTCGACCACACCGAGTTACTGGCTTTCGATGAACAGCGGGCGGTCGATGTCGCTATTGAATAAGCCGACCCAGACCGCGTGGCCAGGGCGCGAGGTGAACTGCATGCCACGCGCGGGGGCGGCGGCGCGCATTATGACGTGCACTATCCGCGTTGGTAGCCAGCGACTATTTGTGCATCACGGCAGCTTTGCTATTCCTGACCGCCTCTATATAGGCATCGAGCATTTCCGTGAGGACACCGTCACTTTGATACATGCGGCTATCATCTGGGCCATCCGGAATGCCATGCGGCACAATTTCATGAATGACCCATCGCCCTTCTTTTTTCTTTAAATAGTAGTCAGTTACTAGGTTTTTATTGTGCGGCGTATCAAATACCACGCGCACCGAAAAAACCCCATAATTTGAGTATTTTTTTAATTTCCCCACGCGAATATTCTTGGCTTGCAAATCAGATTCCCGCTTGACACTTGCCTCTTCCAGGCCAAATCTAAAGTCGTAATAGAAACCATATCCTTTTCCAGCCTCCGGTACACGCTTGGAACTGCATTGCGACCAAAGGAAATTACCCAATACCATTTTCTCGAAAAATGGCGAAAAAATGCGCTCAACCTCAAGCGCCTCTTTCTCCCCTCCTCCCTCACTCCAATCATCATTCAGGCAAAAAAAATATCTATGAGGAATACGCTGGAACTTCTGTACAATCGACTCTGCCTCTGTGCGATCTACATCACTAGGCTGAGTTGCCAAGGCTGGCGTCATCCAAATGAATATCCACAATAAAAACAACTCTCTCATTTAGCATGCTCCTGCACATACTTAGCAAATTTTGACTTGAGATCAGACATATTGATTTGAGATTGTTTCCCGCCTCCCGGTAAAAATGCCCACTCGTTGTGTAATTTGGTTTTAATTGCTGCATCCTCAATCTTCTCTTCCAAAATATAACCGAGTGCGGTTTTAGACATTGCTCCATCCGGCCTTGTTTCGTTCCTGATCTGCAACAATAACAACGCGGCGCGATCTTGTCCTTCTGGGCTAAATTCTTTCGACCAACCAGTAAGCTGTTCCGTTACACGCTTCCATGTATCAGGCTTTATTTGATATGCTCCTGCTGGTTTGTCAATTTTATTGATTGAATGCGGGTGATCAGAAAAATTTGAGAACGTCACAAATGGATTAGAGCGCTCTTTCGGATCAAAGCGTAAAGCGTGATAAGGATCTTTAAATCCCTTCGCTTCATGTTCTCGGATAATACGTAAAAATGCCTGGACTCTAGCCCAGGCCAAAGTATCGCTTGATTTCCGATATACCCCGGTTACTCGGTAGCGCTTTGAACCTCGGCCAGTTCCGCCTAGCGCAGGCATAATTCCCCAAGCCGCATCGCTGACGAAACCATGATAAGTGCGTATATCAATATGTCCGGCGGCAGACGTATCAGTGGGTTTTACTTGTTCGTAAACGATGACGTCACCCGGCAGGGTATACATCAAGTTTGCTTGAACGTGGGTAATTCCCCGACCTGCTGGCTCTGGGGGAAGTTTCGATACTCTTTCCAGATATTCTACAGGCGAAATCCTGCCATCCATTTTTTTCTGTTTGAGGTTGGCGTGTTGCTTCTTCAGTTTTGCCTCATCAGCAGTAAAACAAATTCCATAGTCCACCTCAACCTGAGGCAGACTATTCGTCACATCCTTAAAACCAAACTTCACCCAGTCAGGACCACTATCCTTGGCGTTTTCCGTGCCCGTAATGTTGTTTGCATAGCCTGATTTCCAAAGCGCAATTTTTACGTAAGCCAAGCACCTGCCTTTGAACGCCGACGCTTCCTTACTGACAAATTTTGGACTTTCCTGCTCTGTATATGCACT
Organism: Chitinimonas taiwanensis DSM 18899; assembly: GCF_900119825.1. Classification (GTDB taxonomy): domain Bacteria; phylum Pseudomonadota; class Gammaproteobacteria; order Burkholderiales; family Chitinimonadaceae; genus Chitinimonas; species Chitinimonas taiwanensis. The sequence continues at coordinate 19,166 of NZ_FPKR01000020.1, forward strand.
GCGCACCGTGGCACTTAAACCTCTAGCCTTGGGGAAGGTTGCTTTGTAGTCCAGTAGTACTTGGGCTTCTGCGAAATCGATCAGTGCCTTTAGCTTAACAAGGCCGGCATCATCGAGCTTTTCACCAGATTGGACAGGCGTGCTTTGCGTATCTTTCAGGCGCAGGCCCGCGCTTTTTTTTCCAATCATTACACCAGCCTGTACGGCTTTCGCAGGTTTTTTCCTGCTGTGGTGCCGAGTTTGTGCGCGACACCCGCCGCGGCCACTGCGGAGAAATCGGCCCAGGTCCACATATTGAGTACAGGAAGCACCTTGCGTTTCAGCCAATCGACATTGGCATCCACAAACTTGATTAGTGGCAGGCCCTCCTTGGTACGACCAGGAACAGGTGGGCGCTTGACCGGTTCAGTTCTGGGCGGACTTCCCGTTGCCGTGCTTGGCACAGTGGGCGAGACAGCCTGTTTATCCAGGACGGGCGGTACCGGCGGTTTGTCTTCTTCTGCGGCACCGGGTGAGCCTGCCAAAGGTTCCGTTTCAACGCTATCAAAGCGCAATTTCGGGCTGTAGCAGGTGTAGCTATAGGACTATCTGCGCCGCTCAAGCAGTAGGGCTAAGTACAGGCCGAATCGTATAGTAGTTCGCATTAGTCATATCCGTCTGCAAAGTACCTCCTGAAACAGAGAAATGCTCGAAGGAATCATGCACATAGGTTGAGAACATATCGCCTACTGCAGGTGAAATCATCTTGCGATCGGGTGGTTCAATTTTTGCGCCTTTACCGCGTGGTGTTCTTGCAAGTATCGACAGCAGAAATGCCATTCGACGTAGTGCCTTCAAATCCTCTGCATTAGTGGATGTTTTAATCTTTGCTTCGACGTCTGCCTTGGCCATGCCGGAATCTATCCATGCCCAATACTGCTTAGTGTGTGCCTCGAAATGACTAGGGATCGTTCCGGAGGGTTTGGTAACGGCCATGTAATTATTCAGCGTGCGTAAGGCCGTATCAGGCACATTGAATGATGGACTATAGAGTTTTTTCCAATCATCTGATGCCTGAAGCTCGCCCAATGACATCATTTTCAATCCAGCGCCACGGGCCTCGTCCAGCATTTGTAGTAAAGCTATTCGGGCCAGTGTGTTCGGGCGGCCTTGTTGGACTGCGTCATAACCACCGCCAATATCTGCATGCGCTCCAGGATAAACAATGTGGCGCGCTTTCCCATCACCCACGGTTAATGGGAATGCATGACGTAATTCATGGGCGGCCACGATATGGCTGCACTTCTCCACATATGAAGGAATTGTCGTCTTGATCAATTCTGGCAGCTTGTTATCCGCCGCCATGCCTACCGATTCGACCGTATCAAATAGACCAAGAAACTTGATATTTAGGGGGATGCCGTTATACCGCAGTCGAGCGCCATCACGGGTAACCTTGCTGCAGCCCGCAATCCAGTGAATGAATGCTCTTGCTTCTGTTGCACCGCGAGAGAAACCAAAGGCAGCAAGATTAATTTCATCGACACGTCGCTGTTCTTTCCAATCGTCAATGTCGCGCATGAATTCGAATGTCGCTTTTTCCAATCTTTCCGTGATGCCATCAGCAAATGCCAATCCCAGCCCGCTTTCCCCCTCTTCTTTATAACCAACATCCTCAACTTCATGAATATGCCGCCCGCTGACCACTAGGCGCTTTTCGTATCTTTCAGAAAATTCAAATGGAGTCCCAAGCCCTTCGTAATAGTGACGAATTATCCCACTCTGCTGTTCTTCCAAATGCGCATCAAAAAGTGCTGCTACATTTGAATGCTTATTAGGAAAATCGCGCCTCCTATGATTTCCAGTTCCATCGAAAAAGAAGCTGATCCAGAGTTTCACATGACAAGTCGGGCAGGCTGGCAAACTCTTGTCATTGGTTTTTGCGCGAGCACGCTTCACCATATTCTCGACAGATTTTATTTTTGGCGTGATGGTATTTGACATGGCTATTTCACTCCATCAGCGCGAGCTAGTGGGCCTGTATTCATTGGTCCGGTATACTCATGCTCTTTTTTTAGCCCCAGCTCGTTGATTCTCGAATTCATCAAGTCCTGTCTAGGAAATATATTAACAGAACCGACAGCAATAACAACCTTACGCCCAGGAAGGACATGTACGATTGCATTTCCCGCGAGGTCTGGCCACCATTTCTCCACCGAAGCGATTACGGTAAATGGTTCGCCTTTTGAGGGAATCAGGGTCACTTCTGCAGTCTCAGCACCTAACGGTAATGCGATACAACATATACTACCTCCTCCTTCGACATCACCAATTTTTGCCTTACGAAGTCCCGTGGCAATAGTTTCCCCATTTACTTTTACAAATGAAAAAGATTCTTGAGAATAGTTGAATGCCACTCCACTCATTCCACCCACCATCCTCGGTTCCGCCTTACAGCCACATACAAGTAAGGCGAATGCAATTAAAGGCAGCCAAGCAAACAAGGCCGATTCAATTCGGGAATTCCCACCACGGTAATTCATTGTTTGTCTCCAATGCTCATTTCATCTACTTTCTGCCACTCATCTGAACTCACTTGATCGAGTGCCAGGCCAAAACTGGTTTTTCCTGTGCGGGCACGCTCCAGGGCACTGGCGAATGGCGAGGTAGCTTCAAAATTAGCGGGTAGCTGCAGACTCAATGCGCAGTACAAAGCAAGATCGGAACGCACTGTCAGGCCGAGTTCTTGTGCCTTGGCGATGCGCTCTGTAATTAGCTTCCAGCGTGCACATGCGGTTAACCCACTCAACAGGGTTGAATCGATTTCACGCACCTGATCTGCAACCGCCCAGGGAAACAAAGCATTATCCAGTGCAGTCACGATAGCCTGACTGAACTTGAGCGATCCGTTTAATACGGCAGTCTTGTGCCTTTCAATCTCTTGCATCAGACCGCAAGGACTGAGAACGGCCCACCGACGCACAGGCCCAATAATGCGTAAGCGCTGAGCCGGCGTCAGTATTGGCCATAGCGCACCCGTAACGTGAGGATCGTGAAATCGAAATAACGCGGCGCTTCCATTGGGCATGGCAACCTCGCGAATTGCCCGCAAATGCTCATCCAGCTCGGCAAGACTGCAATCTCCCAGCAGGAAGCTGAATGCCTCATGCTCAAGCGCTTGCTGTGCAAGAAAATGTAATGCGGTCTCCTTGTCTGGCACCTCAAGCAACCAAGGGCCTGTCTTGGCGATCTCCAGGCCGCCGAGATCATCGTAGAGCTTGCGCAGCTTCGAGATATTTTGCTCATGGAGCTTTTGTTCAAACTCAGCCCAGTTCGGCACCTGGGTGCAATCAACCAGCACAAATAGACGGAGTTTTGCGGTCGCTATGGAGCTACCGCCCTCGACAGACTTCGTTTGAAGCCAATGGACTAGTTCGGCCGCTGTTTTGACAGAAACGCTGAGAGACTCGGCCATATGACTAGCTCAAAGGGATGAAGGCAGCACTACGCGCAGATGCCGCCAGTGCACAGGGTAAACGAAGATCACTGGCCGCCCAGCGAGGCAGCGGAAATGTCATGTTGGCCGCCCCCACAAAGCTCTTCCTACTCGCCTTCACCGTAATCGTCCCCGGACACGCCACCGTGATCCCACCATCCAGCGTGATGCTCGCGCCGCCCGCCGTCTGGATCACGATCGTCTTGGCTGCCGCCAGCGTGGTGTCCGCCTTGGCCGATTCCAACGTCAACTTGCCCTTCGCGGCCAGGTTCATCGGGCCGGCGTGGGCTTGGATCAGCAGGTCGCCTTCGCCGGTGATCGCGCTCAGGCCTTGGCCCTGGTCCTTGTCGCCTTCAGCCAGGCCGCCGGTGAAGCTGATCGCCTGGTTGGCATCCAGGCGCAGCTGATGGCCGGTGAGCAGGTTCAGGTGGCCGCCGGCCAGCCAGTTCTGGGTTTCGCCGGTCAGGAAGAAGGCGTCCTGGCTGGCGGCAAGGATGCCGCCACGCGCGGCGAGCAGCAGCAGCGGGTCGG
>NZ_FPKR01000029.1 GCF_900119825.1 Chitinimonas taiwanensis DSM 18899
ACATTGCAGCGCCATTGACCAAGACGTGTAAAAGGGAGTGCGCAAGGCAGGGTCTGCCAGTCGCGGCCGTGGTAGTCGGTGTGCTCCATGGCATCGAGTAAATGCGGCAGCACGATCTCCAGTAGCAGCAGGCTATCCGGCGTGTGTTTGTCTAGGCTCAGGTAGACCGCATGGTCCTCGTAATAGTCGACACCGATTTCGCGTCCCTGTGGCGTGGTGCGATCGAATGGGACTTCAATGGTCTCGCTGCGCGGGTCGGAGTCACCCATCTGGATGCCTTCTGACCTCCCCGCGTCTGCCGCCAGTACACGCTTTGCAAATGACAAACTACTTATGTGACGTTTGAATCCGCCATTGGGCGCCACGTTCAGAAACAAGTCGTATTCTTTCAGCCACTGCGCCTCGGCCTGGCGGTGGTGATCGTGCGCTCCGGTGGGTACATGCAGCACGGGGACCTGGGCATGCCCGAGCTGTTGCAGCATGAGTTGCAAGGGCAGGGTCAGCGCTTCGCTGGCCGTATTCAGCTGATGGCCGGCATAGACAATCGCCACCCTGGGCCGCTTGACCACCTCGACTTCGCGCAGGCCAGCGCGCAATAGCAGGCTGATGTGTTCGGGCCTTAGTCGTATGCCTGCTGGTAGCAACGGCGCCCCTGCTGGGTAGTCCTCGCCCACTGGGGTGGTGAACCAGCCTGGCGGGATGGGGCGCTTGATCTTCAGCCTCGAAGCATTGCTGAAGTAGGCGCGCAATTCCGGCCTGAAGGCGGGCAGCACGGTATCTGCCCCGAGGGGCAGTGGGTCACCCTCGTCGATATGGATCACGTGCCCTGGCGGCAGCGCAAAATCAAAGGGTTCCTGATTCCAGTTCGGTTTGACGGGCATATCCCGCTCAAAAACCCAGCTAGGTTGCCAGGGCTGGCGCGGGGTGGCTTGCTGCGTATCTGCGCTACAGATGGCATAGCCATACGCTTTGGCGCGCGGCCAATTAGGCACATTGTCTACAGCCAGCACTTCCGTAAAGGTGACCCGCCCCAGGGCCGCGGCCAAGGGCACGCGTTCGACCATTTTCCCTAGCGGCACCACCGA
>NZ_FPKR01000018.1 GCF_900119825.1 Chitinimonas taiwanensis DSM 18899
AGCAGGTGGTGTAATCTTGATATTTATGACAATCTAATCGTATGTGTGAAGACTTGAACCAAATGTCTGAATAGGATATGTATATGAAAAAGTTATCTCTGCTCGTCATGTTTTGCCTTTTCGCATTGCCGGCTTGTTCGCCAGTTCACGATGGGATTAATGCTGAAGGCAATGCAATGAAAAAAGCAGAAGCCTTGCTCTTTGATGTCAATTTATATAGCTATCTTGAGCGTCCAATATTTGATGTGTACTTGAACGGTAAATTCATTGGTGATGCAGGGGGGCAACCGCATCGTGGTGCGGGCGGGCTGATGACGGGTGTTGAGGTGCCCTTGGGGCCACAAACGGTAACCTGGCGGCTAGACGGTCCAGAGGGGATGCCTGGAATTGGGGAAACAGTTAAGGCTATCAATCAGCCGATACTTAAAATGCCTGCTGATAATATGACCTATTTGGGGGTGCATATTTATCCTGATAATACAGTTGAGCTCATTCCCGAACCGAGTTGGCCAGAAAAATCCCCGCGAGGCTTGGAGATCAATCGGCAATGGGAGCTCCAACACGCTGAATAGTTGGCAAGCAGTTTAATCTTGATGTTGCTGACAATGTACGGTTGCGTGTGAGGCCTTGAGCCTCATTCCTGAATGGGACTGTGTATGAAAAATTTATCGCTACACATCATGTTGTGCTTGTTTTCTTTGATGGCCTGCTCACCAGTTAACGATGGGCTTAATGCTGAAGATAATGTAATGAAAAACGCAGAGGCCATGCTCTTTGATATTAATCTATACAGCTATCTTGAACGGCCAATATTTGATGTGTACTTGAACGGTAAATTCATTGGTGATGCAGGGGGGCAACCGCATCGTGGTGCGGGAGGACTGATGACCGGCGTTGAGGTGCCCTTGGGACCACAAACGGTAACCTGGCGGTTAGGTGGTCCAGAGGGTATGCCAGGAAACGGAGAAAAAGTTAAGGCCATCAATCAGCCGATACTTAAAATGCCTGCCGATAATATGACCTATTTGGGGGTGCATATTTATCCTGATAATACAGTTGAGCTCATTCCCGAACCGGGTTGGCCAGAAAAATCCCCGCGAGGCTTGGAGATAAACCGGCAATGGGAGCTTAAACATGGCCAATAAGCAGGCACAGGTCACGATGAGTGCCCTGTGCCATGTGCCAAATGGTGATCAGTCTCGTGAGCAGGTGGCCGCGATGTTATTCATTTGTAGATTCAACCTACAAGTGCAACGATTATGACCGAATATATCCATATTCGGTGCCCCGCGGCGCTAGTTGCAGATAATAAGGTGCTGTTCGAGCATTTGTCACTTAAGTCTGGCGACAGCTTGAATGATTATCTTGAAATTATAAGGAGCTCTGTGGGATGAGGCTGCGGATTCTTTATCTTTGGTTTGGAATTGTATTTCCATCAATTTGTACTGCGTATGCTGGAGATGAATCCCACCTCCCACTAGATTGGCGTAACGATTGCGTTGGTAGGATGCAGCTTAGTTTACCCAATAATGTTGATATTGCCGCCATGTTTCCCAAAGAGCTTATTAGAAAGCTTGATGTGAATCGCCGAAATTGGGATTATCACATTCCGTACGGTTTTGAGGATGGGTCTGAGTATGGATGGTCATCCTTTGACTATGCCGGTGAACTCCAGATTTCTCTACCCGCGGATGAGCGTGAACTGTCCCAGATTTGGATTAACGCTTCAGGAATGAAGAGGCAGAATGGGATATATCTAAAGAAGCATCACAAGCCATTCTACGAGATTGAAAAGAAAGATAGAGCTAGATTGGCTTGGAGTGGGGAGAGTTTCCAAAAGGCAATCTTTGAAGTGGGTCAGAGCGTAGTATTTTGGCAGACTCGGGGAGAGCCTGAAGACCAGAGTCTGCGCATTCAGCGTTATCAAAAGATAGCGTCAGGTTTACGGTCCCGTCCCTTGATGACATCCCCTACCGAACCTGGTGTTTGTCTGCCGTATGCATTTATTCGCGATGATGATGCGGTGTACCGTTCGATTGCTACGGTGTATCGCTTGAAGGAACATCCTGATGTTATCGTTCGGCTAATAGATAGAAATGCTGATCCAATAGAGCCACCATCATTGCGACGACCAGAAACATATTCTGCGAGTTATAAGTTGAATGATTTTTGGAGTCAATATGCGGCGCGGGAGAAAAGTTACAAGTCTGTCTGGTTCCCGGCTGGGCGCGATGTATCTCTGACGGGTTACAAAGGCAAAGCTGCCTTTGTGGAGATAACCCGTGCAGATGGATCGTTAGATTATGGCTATACAATTGCTGTTCGTGGCAATCCAGATGCGACAGAAGATACCCCGGATTTGTTTTTTTCTGTGATGCGCTATGCCGATGCTGCAAAGGTCAGAGATATAGAGCCAATTAGCAAGGATGAGTTACTGAAATTGGCTGAAACGATCGCTGCAAGCGTAAAGCGACGCCCGGTGGTAAAGTGAAATATATTTACCGCGTTATGAATTGAAAACTTCTGGCGATGTCACGAACCGATACATGAAATCTACGCTGTGCAACCGTGCTACGCGAAGACCGCAGCCTGCCCTTTCTCTTTGGCTATTGTCCGCCTCCCTCATCACTCTACTATCTACCATGGCTCGCGCTGGCGAAGCGCCTAATGTTCCGCCATACTGGATCACAGACTGTGTAGGACGTATGCAATTGAGCTTGCCTAGCAAGGCAGACGTTGCCGCCGTGTTTCCCAAAGAGCTTATTAGAGAACTAGATGTTAATCGCCAAAATTGGGACTATCACGACCCAAATGGCTTCTCGGATGGTACCCCGGTTTACCGTTCTCACTCGGCCTACGCGGGTGCGCTGCTAATCTCGCTCCCGATGAACGACGCCGAGCGCCTTAAGGCGCTGGATAATGCAGGTACGCTTAAAAAGCATGGCCAGGCTTACCACAAGAAGCACCGGCGGCCCTTCGTGGCCTTGCCATTAAACGAGCGGGAAGGACTCGCATGGCGCAGCGACAATTACCACACGGCCATACTCCGGGCTGGGGATAGCCTGGCCTATTGGTCGGCAGTGGACAGGCCTGGGGTGGATTTATCGGTAGAGCGAGAGCGGAATTTCCAGCGTCTCTTATCGGGTTTGCGCGCTCGTCCGCCCATGACAGTGCCATCCGAATCCGGCGTCTGCTTGCCCTATGCGTTTATACGTGACGATGACGGTGAAGTTTTCCGACGGATTGCGATGACCTACCGACTGCAGCAACATCCAGATGTGACCATTTTTCTTGAGGACAGAACTGCTGAGCATATTGAGCCATCAACACAACGACGGCCTGAAACCTACACGCCCAGTTATAAGCTCAATGATTTCTGGGCGCCATTTGGCAGGGATGGCGGCAGCTACCGCTCAGTTTGGTTCCCTCCTGGACGCAACATCAATCTGGCCGGCTACGAGGGTAAAGCTGCTTTCGTCGAATTCACCCATCCGGATGGTTCAGTCGACTATGGCTATACCGTTGCAGTCCGTGGTGATCCTGATTCAAAAGAAGACAAGCCGGACCTGTTCTTATATGTGCTTCGGCATGCAGCACTAGCCAAGGCAAAAGGCATTGAACCGGTGAGCAAAGAAACCTTGCTGAAAATGGCAGAAACGATTGCTGTAAGCGTAAAGCGGCGTTCTGTAGTGCAGTGAGTGCCTGATATCGGACATCATTACCCGCCTAGATCACCTGATGGCGCTATCAGGGCGAGGAACAACCGTATGAAATCTATCCCACGCTGGCTTGTCGGCGCGCTTGCCGGTCCGTTTCTCGGCGTAGGTTTGGTCTTGCTATTTGCGCCAGCTAGCGGGCAGGGGGCGACCGTATCGGGGATGGCCAATATTGCGTATGTGTTGGCCTTCCTGATGCATGTTGCGCTGTTCGTGCTGGCCTACGGTTTCGTGCTGCCTTTGTTGCAGCCTCGGCTGGCTGTGCCGGGACAGTCGTCCTTGGTCTGCATGGCTGTGATTGCAGCGCTTATTGCCTTACATCTGGCCTCTCAGCTCGGCTTCTTTGCGCAGGCCGCGCCTGATCGCTATGCAGTGCGCACGATGGTGGGTAGTGTGCTGGCGATGATGGTGAGCGGGTTGGCTACCTGGTTGATTGGTTTGCGCGGCAATGTCGCCGCCTCCTCGGCCACTTAAGTGGCGTGATGAGTTTCCGCTCTGGCTAGTCTGCTAGCCCCCTCAGATGGCGCAGCCCGCAAGCTGCGCCATTTTCTTTTCCGCATCGTGTCGAATCTGCAAGGCATCGCCCGTTGTAGCTGTGAAGGCCGCGTATTTCGCGCGGTCGCCATTTGGAGGCTAGGCGATGCGATTTCTGATTATTGTGAAAGCCAATCCCGAGTACGAGGCGGGGGCTTTGCCCGACGAAGCGCTGATTGCGCGCATGACGCGTTTTCATGAGGAGCTGGCCCGGGCCGGGGCCTTGTTGGATGGGGCGGGGCTGTGGCCGAGCGCTGAGGGTTGGCGTGTGCGCTATGGAGAACAGGGTTGCGAGTTGGTGCGGGGACCGTTTGCCCAGGCCGAACAGCTGGTGGCGGGCTATACCCTGATTCAGGCGCGCTCGGTGGAAGACGCGCTGGCCTGGTCGCAGCGCTTTCCCAATCCGCGTGGCGAGGGCTTGGTGGCGGAGATCGAAGTGCGGCCATTGCGTGGCCTGGATGATTTTCCGCCCAGTGCCGCCATTGCGCGCTTGCGCGAACTGGGGGCGAGCACCTAAAAAAATGTTTCCTTGTCTGTCGATTTGCCCCCAGCCCCAACGTCGTAGTGATAAGCGCGCCAAGTAGCGCGTGACATAAACACTTACCCAGGAGGACATCATGATCCAAGTACCCGCCATTCCCACCGGCCTGGCCGGCCCCACGCCCTATCTGATCTGTCGCGATGCCGACGCGGCGATTGGCTTCTATTGCCGCATTTTCGGCGCCACCGAGTTGATGCGCCTGCCCGGGCCGGACGGCAAGCTCATGCACGCCATGCTCAAGCTGGCCGAGGGCCATCTGATGCTGGCCGATGAGTGCCCGGAAATGGGGGCACTGGGGCCGCAGGCGGGCAGTTCGGGTGCGGTCACGCTGCATCTGTATGTGGCGGATGTGGATGACACCCTGGCTGCGGCGGTGGAGGCCGGCGCCAAGCTGACCATGCCGGCCACCGATATGTTCTGGGGCGACCGCTATGGCCGGCTCGAAGATCCCTTCGGCCACCAGTGGTCGCTGGCGACCCATCTGCGCGATATGACGGCCGACGAGATGCAGCTCGCCGCCCGCAGCGCGTTCAGTGCGAATTAGGAGGACCTATGGCTTATCTACTGATGGTGATGGAACCGCGCGGCCAGCGTGCGCAGCGCAACGAAGCCGAGGCGCTGCGCGCCTACGACCAGATGATGACCTTTGCTGCCGGGCTGGAGGCGGACGGCGTGCTGCTGCGCGCCGAATCGCTGCGCGGCGATGAGCAGGCGGTGCGTGTACGCGCACCGGCCGGCAAGGTGCAGCTGCTGGATGGCCCGTTTGCCGAGGCCAAGGAAATGATAGGCGGCTTCTTCCTGATCGATGTGGCGACCCGTGAACAGGCGATTGCCCTGGCCGAGCGTTGCCCAGCGGCAGGCTGGGCCACGGTCGAGGTGCGTGAATGCGCGCCTTGCCATGTCCGTTGATGCCTTAACAAGGAGCAAGACGATGGAACAGTATGTGGATGGCTTTCTGATTCCGCTGCCCAAGGACAAGCTGGCCGAATACCAGCAGATGGCTAACCTGGCTGGCGAGGTGTGGATGTCGCATGGTGCGCTCGCTTACTACGAGTGCCTGGGCGACGACTTGCAGGGTGAGGGCACCGTGTCCTTTCTGCAATCGGCGCAGTCGGGTCCGGACGAGACCGTGGTGATGGCCTGGATCGTCTACCCCTCACGCGCCGAGCGCGAGCGCATCAACGCGGCCGTGATGGCCGACCCGCGCATGGCGCCGATGATGCAGCCCGATCAGCCCGCCCCCTTCGATTGCAAACGTATGGCCTACGGCGGCTTTCGCACGCTGGTGGCTTTGGAAAGGAAATAGGCATGGCCAAGCAAATCTTCCTCAATCTGCCGGTGGCCGATCTGCCGCGCAGCATGGCTTTCTTTCGCGCACTGGGTTTTAGCTTCAATGCCGAGTGGACCGACGAGCACGCCGCCTGCATGGTGATGGGCGAGAACCTGTTCACCATGCTGCTGACCCGCGAGCGCTTTCAGAGCTTCACGCCCAAGCCAGTGGCCGATGCCAAGACCTGCTCCGAAGTGCTGATCTGCCTGGCCGTGGACAGCCGTGCCGAGGTTGACCAGAAAGTCGCGGCGGCGCTGGCGGCCGGCGGCAGCGTGTACAAGGATGCCGAGGATCACGGCTTCATGTATGCGCATGGTTTCCAGGACCTGGATGGACATATCTGGGAACTGGCGTATATGGCGGGCCAGGACGCGGCATGAGCGGGGCGGTCAGCAGCGCGGCGCAGGAACAGCTGCGCCGTAACATCGTCGCCATCTGGCATATCGAGGCCGCCAAGGTCATCGGCCGGGTGGCGCGCATGGTGCGCGATGTAGGCCTGGCCGAAGACCTGGCCCAGGATGCGCTGCTGGCCGCACTCGAGCACTGGCCGCACGAAGGCCTGCCCGATAAGCCGGGTGCCTGGTTGATGACGGCCGCCAAGCGCCGTGCACTCGACCATCTGCGCCATGCCCAGCTGGTGGACAGCAAGGCCGCCACCATCGGCCTGGACTGGGATTTCCAGCATGCGCTGCATGCCGAAGCGCAGCAGGAACAGGTCGACGCGGCGCTGGATGAGGAGATCGGCGATGACTTGCTGCGGCTGATCTTTACCGCCTGCCACCCGCTGCTGCCGGCCGAGGCACGCAGCGCACTGACCCTGCGCCTGATGGGCGGCCTGACCACCGAGGAGATTGCGCGCGCCTATCTGAAGCCCGAGCCGACCATCGCCCAGCGCATCGTACGGGCTAAGCGCAGCCTGGCGGCCGCCCAGGTGCCGTACGAGGTGCCCCGCGGTGCCGAGCTGCTGGCGCGGCTCGACTCGGTGCTGGAGGTCATCTACCTGATGTTCAACGAAGGCTATGCCGCCACCAGCGGATCGGACTGGATGCGGCCAGCCCTGTCCGAGGAGGCTCTGCGCCTGGGCCGCCTGCTGGCCCAGCTGTTGCCGCAGCAGGCCGAGGTGCATGGCCTGTTGGCGCTGATGGAGATCCAGGCCTCGCGCTTTGCCGCGCGCCTGTCGGCCAGCGGCGAGCCGGTGCTGCTGCTCGAACAGGACCGCAGCCGCTGGGATAGATTGCTGATTCGCCGTGGCCTGGCGGCCTTGGCCTGCGCTGAGGCCTTACCCGGGCCGCTCGGCCCCTATGCCTTGCAGGCCGGCATTGCCGCCTGCCACGCGCGCGCCGCCACGGTGGCGGAGACCGATTGGGCGCAGATCGTGGCGCGCTACGATGCGCTGGCCCAGCTCAGCCCTTCGCCGGTGGTGAGCCTGAACCGTGCGGTGGCGGTGGGCATGGCTTTTGGCCCAGCTGCCGCGCTGGAAATCGTCGACGGCCTGCTTCTGGAACCGGGCTTGGCCCACTACCACCTGCTACCTGCCGTGCGCGGCGATCTGCTCACCAAGCTCGATCGCCTGCCCGAGGCACGCCAGGAGTTCGAACGTGCCGCCGCCCTGGCGCGCAATGCGCGTGAACGCGCGCTGTTACTGGCCCGCGCGGCACAGATGCAGGGCGAGCCGCGCTAGCATCCGCCATACGCAGCGCGTCGTATGGCTGGCTGCCTCAGGCCTGCTCGTTCAACGCAAACTGCTTGAAGGCATCGCGCAGCTGCTCGCGCAGCGGTTCGGGCTGCCAAGGCTTGGTGATAAAGCGGAAGATCGCCCCCTCGTTGATGGCCTGCAGGATGGATTCCACATCGGTGTAGCTACTCATGGCGATGCGCACGGTATTGGGGTGCAAGATCTTCACCTGGCGCAGAAATTCTGCCCCGCTGGTGCCGGGCAGGCGCTGGTCGGCCAGCACCACGCCCACCTCGTTGATGGCCAGGATATTGAAGGCATCCTCGGCGCAGTCAGCGTTCAGGATGTGATAGCCCTCGCGGTGCAGATCGCGCAGCAGATAGGTGTGGTTGGCGGGGGTGGCATCGACCATCAGGATGGTGCGCGGATTGCGGTTCAGGGCCATGCGCGGTAGCGACAGCATGCCGTTATTGAGCATCAGCTGCATGCTGCTGTCGGCCGGCAGTGGTGGTGAGTAGAAATAGCCCTGAATCTGGGTGCAGCCGGCCTGGAGCAGAAAACCCATCTGTTCGGCGGTCTCCACCCCTTCCGCAATCACCGCGATGCCGAGCGAGTGAGCCATGCTGATGATGGCGCGGGTGACCGAGGCGTTTTCCGGCTTCAGATGCACATCCTCGATAAAGCTGCGGTCTATCTTCAGCTGATCAAACGGGTATTTGCGCAGATAGCCGAGCGAGGAGTAGCCGGTGCCGAAATCATCGATCGACCACTTAAATCCGGCCGCCTTCAAGTCGCGCATGATGCGTTGGGCCAGTTCGACATGCTTCATCAGCACGCCCTCGGTCACTTCCAGCTTGATGCTGGCCGCCGGAATGCCATGGCGGGCCTGAGCGGCGATGATGTGATCGACGATGGCGTATTCCTGCAGGCTATAGCTCGAGACATTCAGCGCCACCTCGCCCGGGTCGTGGCCAGCCTGGCGCCAGCTGGCCACCTGGGCGAATACCGCCTCGATTACATAGCGGTCGATATCGCGGATCAGGCCGGATTCCTCCGCCACCGGGATGAATTCCAAGGGCGAGATGATGCGCCCATCGGTCTGGCGCCAGCGTATCAGGGCCTCGAAGCCACATAGCATATTGGCCCGCAGATCGAGCTGGGGCTGGTAGAACATCACCAGCTCCTGCTGGGCAATCGCGCGGCGCAGATCACGCTCCAGCGATACACGCCGCTGCACCGTGTCATTCATGGTCAGCTCGAAGCGGCTGATCTGGCTCTTGCCCTGTTCCTTGGCCTTGTACATGGCGGTGTCGGCATTGCGCAGCAGCGCGTCCGCGTCACTGCCATCGCTCGGGTAGAAGCAGTAGCCCATGCTGGCCGAGATATACAGCTCGAGCTGGCCGGCCAGGCTGATCGGCTTGGCCAGCTGCTCGTTCATGCGCCGCAGCGTGGCCTCGACCTCCTCCTCCTGGCGGGTTTCGGGCAGCAGCAGCACGAATTCGTCGCCACCCAGGCGCGCCAGCGTGTCGTACTCGCGCACACAGGCACGGATGCGCTGGGCAACCTCCACCAGCAGCGCATCGCCAACCGAATGACCAAGGCTGTCGTTCACATATTTGAAGTTGTCGAGGTCCATGAAAGCCAGCGCAAAGCGTTCATTGCGCCGGCTCGCCTGCACGATGGCTTGCTGGATGCGGTCCATGAGCAGATTGCGGTTGGGCAGGGTGGTCAGGGTGTCGAAATTGGCCTGGTGTTCGAGCTCATCCTGATAGCGCTTGGCCTCGGTCACATCGTTGAGCACACCGACGAAATGGCTGATGCCGCCCTGGCTGTCCAGGGTGGGCGTCACGCGTAGCTCGTTCCAGAACATCGAGCCGTCCTTGCGGTAATTGCGCAGCAGCGCCTTGCCTTCCTGGCCCAGCTGCAGGGCTAGTCGTATGCTGCTCAGCGCAGGTTGATCCTGGTCCTCATGTTGCAGAAAGCGGCAGTTACGCCCCATCACCGCTTCGCGCCGATAGCCGGTGATGCGCTCGAAAGCCTGGTTCACATAGATGATGGGATTGTCGGGCTGGCGGTTGTCGGTGATCACGATGGCATTCACGCTCGCCTCGATGGCGCGGTTGCGGATGCGCAGCTCCAGATCGATGACCTGCTGGGCGGTGATGTCCTGGGCTACCACGATGGCACCCTGGATGCGCTTGCGCTCATCGGTCAGCGGCAGGGCCGAGTTGAGCAGGCTGCGCGCGCTACCATCCAGGGCCTCGATATGGATCGGTTCGCCCAGCACCACTTCGCCCACGTCCAACACCCGCGCCACCGTATTGCGCAGCGCCTGCACGGCTGCCTGGCCAGCCTGGCTCAGCGCGGCCTCGCCCGACTGGCTGAGGAAGGGGGCGCCACCGCCCCAGATGCGCAGGGCTTCCGGGTTGTGTAGCAGCACGGCACCACGCTTGTCCGTCACCCATACCCCGACCGGCAGGGTCTCGAGCACCTTCAGTATCAGCGCCTCGCTATGACGTAGCGCGACTTCGGCGCGTTCGCGCTCGGCCATTTCCACCCGCAGCGCGCGCGTGCGTTCCTGTACCAGCGCCTCCAGGCGCTCGAACATCCGGCTACGCGTCAGGGCAATGGCCAGCTGCTGGCCTACCGCGGTCAGCGTGTGCAGCTCGGCTTCTGGCCAGGCGCCGCCATCGTCGCGCAGCAGATTCAACACGCCGATCAGCTCGCCACCCAGCCACAGCGGCGCCACCGCATGTTGCAGACCGCCATCCAGCGCGGCGCAGCTGCCTACATTGAAGGCCTGCTGCAGGCTGTCGTTGCGGATCGCATGCTGGCAGGCGCAAGCGCTGTCGGCCGCTTGCTGCAGCCGCTCGGGAGCCAGGTCGCCCAGCGTGCCAGCCAGCTGCAGCCGGTCCGGTTGTTGTGGGTCAACCAGCAGCAGCCAGGCCGCACGGCTGCGCGGAAAGTGCTGGACCGAGCGCAGCGCGGTATCGATCAGCTGCTGCTCGGAGCGGGTCTCGCTCATATCGGCCGAAAAGCGGAACAGGCTGTCCAGCAGGCCATGCGATTCGGTTAGCTCGGCATGTTTGGCATGCAGCTGGCTATTCAGCCGTACGCCCTGCTCGTAGGTGGAGATCAGCAGGTCGAGGATCTGCTGGCGCGCGGCGGTAATGAAATGGCGCTCGCCCTCCAGCACCACCTCGACACCGACCGCCACCCGCTCGCTACCGCGCAGCTCGGTGTTCACCAGCAGATAGCGCAGGCGCGAGATCAGGTATTTCTCGTCATAGGGCTTGAGGATGAAGTTATCGGCGCCGCAAGCCAGGCCACGCAGCACATCGCGTGGGTCGGCCAGATGGGTGACCAGGATGACCGGGATCGCGCTGGTCTGCGGGTCCATCTTCAGATGGCGGCACAGCGCATAGCCATCCATCTTGGGCATGACCACATCGGAAACGATGACGGCGGGCGGGCGTTGGCGGACCAGCTCGATGGCCTCGTGTCCATTGGCGGCGATGCGTACCAGGCAGCCATGGCTTTCCAGCAGCAGCTGCAGCTGCTCGGCCTGGGTGCGGCTGTCTTCCACAATCAAGATATCGAAGCCTCTTAGCATGGGGCGATGCTCCTGTCGGGCTGGTCGTTTAGTGGCGGGTCGGGGCGGCTGACTCAGTGGCAGCGACACGCATCAATTGGTTCAGGCTGTCGGCCAGTGCGGCCGGTGTCTGGCTCAGGCAGGCGGCATCCAGCGCCAGCGCGGCGCGCGGCATGCCGTCCACCACGGCGCTGTCGGGTGCCTGCACCAGGGTCAGCGCGCCGAGTGCCTTCAAATGGGCCAGGCCCTGGGCACCATCGCTGCCCATGCCGGACAGCAGGATGGCGATGGCCTCGCCGTGCACGCTATCGGCCAAGCTGTCGAACAGCACATCGATGGAAGGGCGCTGGAAACGCTGTGGCGGCGCATCGTCGAGGTCCACGCCCAGCTCGGCGTCCAGACGCAGATGGTAGGCATCGGGCGCCAGATAGAGCTGCCCCGGCCGGATCACCTCGCCGGCCTGGGCCAGCTGCACTGTCAAGCGTGTGTGGCTGGCCAGCCAGTCGCGCAAGCTATCGCTGAAGCCGGGGCTGATGTGCTGCACGAGCAGGATGGGCCAGGGGCAGTCAGGTGCCAGGCAGCTCAGGAACTCTGCCAGCGCGGCTGGCCCGCCGGCCGAGGCGCCGATGGCAACCAGCTTGAACGGGCGCCGCTGCCAGCTGCTCAGCTGGCCATCCGCCCGTTCGGACGTGCTCGGCTGGCCCGGCCGGCGCACCAGGGTCTGTGCGAGCTGGCGCAGCGCACTGAGCAGCCAGCCGGCCCGGGCCAGGAAGTGCGGGTCGCTGGGGCTGACCGGCTTGTCGATTACCATCAGTGCACCGGCCGCCAGGGCCTGCATGGCCAGCTGGGCGGCCGATGCATTCAGGGCCGCGGTGACGATGGCAATCGGGGTGGGGCGGCGGTGCATGATGCGCCGCGTGGTTTCCAGACCATCGATGCCGGGCATATGCAGGTCCATGCTGATCAGATCGGGCTGCAGCTGTTCGAGCTGATCGAGCGCAGCCTGGCCGCTGCCCACCTCGCTGACCCGGAAGCCGTCAGCCTCCAGCAGGGCGCGCAACAGCAGGCGGCTAACCGGCGAATCATCGACAAGCAGGACATGCATGGTATGACCTCCTGGGGAAGTGCTGATCAAGGCGAGCCCTCAGCCTTCCGTTTAACACCCGGCTAAACCGGGTGCTTATGGGCAGCAATGAGTCAATGCTGCTGCCGTTCTATGCCAGCCGCGCCGCCCGCGCCCAGGCGCAATCACTGGCTTGATCCGCCTCGCCCTAGAGCAGGCGCTGCACCGCGCTTAGCACGGTGTCGGTTTCCAGCCCGCCCTTGACCAGGTAGGCATTGGCGCCTACCTCCAGGCCGCGCGCGCGATCCTCATCGCGATGCAGGGCGGTGATCAGCACCACCGGCAGCGCAGCCAGGGCCGGGTCGCGGCGCAGCTTCTCGGTCAGTGCGAAACCATCCAGGCGCGGCATCTCGATATCGGAGACCAGCAGGTCGAACTGGCCTTGGCGTAGCGCGTTCCAGGCTTCCAGGCCGTCATTGGCGGTTTGTACGGCATAGCCCGCGGTTTCCAGTAGCGCGCGCAGCAGGCCGCGCGCGGTGAATGAGTCGTCCACTACCAGGATGCGTGCCTGGCGGCGCGCTGAGGGGGCGCGCGCCACAGCCGTAGGCTGGCCATTTGCACGGCGCTGCAGGCAGCTGCGATACAGGTCTTGCGGGTGCAGCACCGGCACCACGCTGCCATCACCGAGCACGGTGGCGCCAAGCAGATTGCGTAGCCGGCGCAGCGGCTTGCCCAGGGCGCGCAGGGTGATCTCCTGGTCGCCGAGCAGCTGGTCGACCTCCACGGCGATCTGCTGCATGCCTTCGCCCAGCAGAAAGAGCTGGCGCTGCGTGCCGCTGGGCGGCGGCGCATCCACCGCCAACACCTCCGCCAGCTGGCGCACCGGCAGGTACAGACCATCAAACTGCAGCGTGCTATCGCCCTCGCGCTGCTGCAGCGCGCTGGCCGGTAGGCGCAGATTGCGCCGCACCGCATTGGCCGGCACTGCGAAGCGGTGTTCGCCCACCTGCACCAGCACCACACGAAAGCTCGAGCGGTTGAGCGGCAGGTGCAGGATGAAGCGGCAGCCTTGCCCCGGCGTGGACGCCACATCGATATCGCCGCCCAGTTGCTCGAGCGCCGCGCGCACGATGGCCAGGCCTTCGCCGCGGCCGGACAGCACGCTGGCCGACTGGCGCGTGGATAGGCCGGCGGCAAAGATCAGCGGTAGCAGCTGGGCGCTGGGTAGTGGGCCATCCTGTGCCGGTAAAAGACCGCTTTGCTCAGCGCGGGCTTGTACGCGTGCAGTGTCGATACCGGCGCCGTCGTCCTCCAGCAGCAGCGTGAAGTGGCTGGCCGAGTGCTGGCTCAACTCAATGCTCAGCCTGCCCTCGGCCGGCTTGCCTGCCTGCCGGCGCTCGAGTGGCATCTCGATGCCGTGGTCGATGGCATTGCGCAGCAGGTGCAGCAGCGGCGTGCGCAGCGCATCCAGCACGCGCTTGTCCACCCGCAGCTCGGTATCGGGCAGGCTCAAGCTGGCCTGCTTGCCGGTCTGTGCGGCCAGATCGCTGACCAGGGCGGGCAGCTCGTCCAGCAGGCTGCGACAGGGCAGTTGCAGGAGCGCATCCACGCTGCGCGTATGCGCCTCGCTCAGATTGCCTAGCTCGTGGTTGAGCTGGCCGCTGGACTGGCGCAGCGTCTGGCTCTGGCCATGCATCTCGTTCAGCAGATCCTGGCTCCAGTCCTGCCAGTCCAGCAACTGGCGAAGCGCAGCCGGGTCGGCTGTCTGGCCCGCATCCAGTTGCTGGCGCAGGCGGCCTAGCAGACCTTCGTGGCGTAGGCGTCGTTGCCACAGGCGTTGGAAATCGGCCTGCAGGCGCTGGCTGCGCCGGTTCAGCTCAGCCATCTGCAGGCGCGCCTGCCGCAGGGCCTCGCTGTGGTAGGCGAACTGTTCGAACTGTTCGGCGCGTACCCGCACGGTCTGGCCGCGCGGCCTTGCGGTCGGCCGCTGGGTTGCTGGCGTGGCCGGGGGCGCCTGGCTTGCGGTGGGCGGCGTCGCCGCAGCCAAGGTCAAGGCGGCACAGGCCTGCTTGACTTGCTCGGGCGGCAGTGTGTCGCCGCCATGGGCGCGCTTGAGCAGCTGCAAGGTCTGCAGGAACTGCGCGGCCTGCTCGGGCCGGAAGGTCGCCTCGCCCTGGCGCAGGGCCAGCAGACAGGCTTCCCAGGCATGGCAGATCTGCTCGATCTCGAGCAGGCCGACCGCCCGCGCCGCGCCCTTCAAGCTATGCACCTCGCGGAAGACGGTTTCCACACTGGCTGGCGTGGGCGCACCGCGCTGCCAGGTCGGCAGCTCGCTGTCCAGCACGGCCAGCCGCTCGGCGGCTTCCTCCTGGAAGCTGGCCAGCAGTCTTTGCATCAGGGCCTGGCGATCTAGCGGCATGGCGGTCACTTAGGCGCGCTGGCGCTCGGGCAGCTTGAACTGGGTGGCCAGGCGTTTGAGCCGCCCACCCAGGCCGTGCAGATCACGGGCGGACTGATCGACCTGGCGCGCGCCGGCGGCATTATCCTGGCTGGTCTGACGCAGGCTGCCGATGGCGCTGGCCACCTGGTCCATGCCGGCCAGCTGCTGCTGGCTGGTGGCGGCAATCTGTGCGGCCATTTCGCCCGACTGCGCGAGGCTGTCGGCCAGCATGCGCATCGCCTCGTCGCTGCTACGCGCATGCTCGAAGCCCAGCTCGACCGCCTTGCTGCCCTGCTCGGCAGCCATGGCGGCGCGGGTCATTGCGCGTTGCACATCGCCGAGGATGCTGCGTACCTGGGCGGTGGCCTGCTTGGACTGTTCGGCCAGCGCCTTCACCTCCAGCGCTACCACGGCAAAGCCCTTGCCGGCCTCGCCGGCCTTGCCCGCCTCGATCGAAGCATTCACGCCGAGCAGATTCGACTGCTCGGCTAGCTCGTTCACCGTGGCTACGATCTCGCTGATGGCCTGGCTCTGCTCGCCCAGGCGCAGGATGCTCTCCGCCATCGCATGCATCTGCTCGCGCACCTGGCTCATGCTGCCCAAGGATTGCGCGACCGCATTCAGGCCGGACTGGGCGATATCGCGGTTGCGCCCGGCCGCCTCGTTCACCTCGCCAGCCCTTTGCTGGGCCATGCGCGCAGTCTGCTTGACCTCCTCGATGGTGGTGGCGATCTCAGTGATCGCGCTCGCGCTTTCCTGCGCGCCGCCCGCCACCTGGCCGGCCGTGCTCAGAATTTCCTCACTGGCGCTGGCGATCACCACGATGCCTTCCTGCATCTCCTGGGTCAGCTGGCTCAAATTGTCGACCATGCGTACGAAGGAATGACCGAGCAGATCCTGATTCGAGCGTGGCGCAACGGCCTGGCTCAGATCGCCCTGTGCCAAGCGCTCCGCCTGGCGCGAGAGCGATTGCATATATTCGCCCAGGCGGGCAAATGCCTGGGCCAGCACACCGACTTCGTCACGGCGCTCGGTGAAGGCAATGTGCTCGGGCAGGGTGCCTTGGCTGATCTGGCGTGCATAGGCGGTCAGTGCGCCAAGCGGCCGGGCCAGATTGTGGCTGAGCAACAGGCTGAGCAGCACGGCCAGCGCAATCAGCACACCGCCAAGCAGGAAGAAGCGTTTCAGCTGCTGCTCGACCAGGCGCGCGTTCTCCTGCTCCAGTAGCTGCAGGCGCTGCGCGACCAGCTGGTCGAGCCGGCTGGCCAGCTCACCCAGGCGCAGGATGCGCTGGCGCTGCTCGCTGGTGGCCAGTATGCGCGCCTCCTCGAACTTGCCAGCGGCCAGCAGCGGGATGATCTGCTGGTCGCGCGCCACTACCAGCTCATGCCAGATACGGCTGACTTCGGTGACCAGCTCGCGCAGCACTGGGTCGGCTGCCGTATGGCGCTGCAGCCCATCCAGTGCGGCGGCATCCATATCGTTGAGCGGCTTGAACTGTTGCAGCATCGCTTCTGCCCGCTCGGGCGCCTTCACCAGCAGCGCATTCAGCACCTCGGAGCGCGAGTCGTGCACATGAAAGCGGATCTGCTTGAAGCCAAGCAGGCTGCTATTGAGTTCGCGGGTGATCTGGTCGTTGTCGCGCACGCGCGCCAAGCTGCTCTGCGCAAGGTAGAGCAGGCTGGCAAAGCCGAGCAGGACCAGCGCAAAGGACAGCAGCAGCTTGGTATGGGTACGCAGGTTCAACCACCACATAGTCAGTCCTCTTAGTCACGGTCTTCGATGCACAGACTGGGTTCAGCCAATAGGCGCGCGCCGTCCAGCACTGTCCATTGCTCGGGGCTGATGCCGATGATCAGCTGGCGTGCGAGGCCGCTCAGCCCGGCTTGCTGGGTCTGGATGGCGCTGCGCGCCAGCTGCTGCACGCCAAGAACGCGGTCAACCAGCAGGCCGAATTCCATCTCGGCGCTTTGCAGCACCAGCAGATAGGTGCGCTCGGCCAGCCCGGCCGGTGGCCGCTCCAGGATGCAGGCCAGATCGAGCACCGCCAGGATGCGCCCGCGCACATTGGCAATGCCGCGTACAAAGGGCGGCGTTCCGGGCAGCACGGTCAGCTGGCGCAGCGGCAGCACCTCGTCAACATGCTCGAGGGCGAACGCATAACGGTGCTCTCCCAGACCAAAGACCAGCACGGACAGCAGATCGGTGGCCGCGACCGGCGGCGCGGCCGCCCATTGCCGGGCGCGGCTGGCCAGGGTGGCGGCCACCTGCTCGGCGCTCAGGCTATCGGCCTGGGCCAGTTGCTGCGCCAGCTGGTCGATCTGCGCATGCAGGGCCTGCCAGTGCGCTTGCTCGTCGCGCATCATCGGGTGTCGGTCTCCAGGGCCTGGCAAAGCCGGCGCAGCTGATGGGCATTCAGGCCATCGCCGTGGGTAATCAGGCTGCTGTCCTCAAGCCGGTCCAGCAGCTGCAGGCAGCGCGCCTGGGCACGGCGTGCCTGGGCCGGCTGGCTGCGGCGCAGCTGGATCTGGGCTTCCAGATAGGGGGTAAGTGGCCAGTCCGGTTCCAGATAGCTGAGCTTGTGCAGGTCGTGCAGCGCGGCCTCGAGTTGATTACTGCCGTCATGCACCAGGGCCAGCAGCCAGTAGGCCATGCCATCGCAAGGATTGCGTTGCAGCGCGAGGCGGCAACAGGCCTCCGCCTCGCACCAGCGGCCCTGATCGGCCAGTTGCTGGGCGCCTTGCAGCGGGTCGGGACGGGCAGGCTGCCCAGCGGGCAGGGCCACAGCTTGGGGTGCGCTGCGCAACACTGGTGGCGCAGCGGCCTGGCGGCGTGGAATGGGGCGGACTGGCGCTGCCGTAGGCAGTAGCGGCGCAGTCTGTGCCGGCGCGCCGGGCGCAGCGATACGGTAAGCGAGCCCGAGCATCTGGCCGCTGTAGCCGGCATTGACCGCCAGGCCGGCCTCGGCCGCGCTCAGTAGCAGGCTGCCCTCAGGCTGCAGCTGGGCCTGCAGCCGCGCAAGGCTGTTGCGTATCGCCTCCGGGGTCAGGTACATCAGGACATTGCGGCACAGGATCAGATCGAAGCCAGCTGGTGCTGGGCTGGGCGCTGCATCGGCCAGATTGTGGACAGCAAAGCGGATGCGCGAGCGCCAGCGCGGTGCTACCCGCCAGTACGGCCCCTCGGCCACGAAGTAGCGCTCGCGCCAGCCGGGGCTGCTCTGGCGAAACGCATACGGGCCATAGCGGCCGGCGCGTGCCTGGGCAATGAAGGCGGGGTTCAGATCGCTGCCCAGCAGCTCGATCTGCCAGTCATCCAGCGCTGCGCCAAGCAGCTCATCGAGCAGAAACAGCAGGGTATAGGCTTCCTCGCCGCTGCAGCAGGCTGCGCTCCACAGGCGCAGCCGCCGCTCGCCCTGCTGTGCGCGCTGCTCAAGCAGCGGTAGCAGCAATTGCTGGCCAATCTCTTGCCAGGTGCTTGGGTCGCGTTGGAAATAGGTTTCGCCCACCACCAGATAGGGGCAGAGCTCGGCCAATTGTGCACTACTGAGCGCAGCTGGCTCGGCCGGCAGTGCGTAGCCGCCTTGGTCGGCCTGCCAGAGCGCGGCTTGCAGGCGCGCCAGTTGCCCGGCCTGGAAGTCCAGCCCCAACGCTTGGCCGATCTGCTCGGCCAGCGCTTGCAGGCGGACGGGCGACAGGGGGCGCTGTTCAGTGCTGTGCATGTTGGGCCAGTGCCTGTGCCAAGGCCTGCTCGTCTACGGCGCTCAGTAGCGCCTCCACGTCATGAAGCAGCAATAGTCCGTCTTCGGCTTGCAAGACGCCGGCCAGCGGACTATCGCTTGCCTGCAGTCTATCCAGCGCATGCAGCTCGCCTGCCAGCTCGCGCACCGGCGCGCTGCGTTCCACCGGCAGCAATAGCTCGCGCTGCGTACTGCGTAGCCAAATGCAGTGCGACCACAGCCCAAAGGCCGGCGTAGGCAGGCCAAGGCGACGGGCCAGATCGATGACGGGTACCAGCTGCCCTTGCAACAGGGCCAGGCCGCGGATTACCGCAGGCGCGGCAGGCAGCGGTTGGTGGGGCAGGGTGGGCAGTACGCGCAGGACATGCGCAGCGGGCAGGGCAAAGCGCAGGCCACCCAGCTCGAACGGCAGCACGCTATATACCTTGGCCATGGCTTCCTCCCACGATCGAATGGGTGAACGGGCAGGCAACCCTTGCTATCCGGCTGCCAACTTCCGCATTTCGATCTAGATTAGGACATGCCGAAGCGGCCTGCCGGCCCTTATCTGGCAAGCGATTGAATATATAAAGACTGCCGGTGCCCCGAGGCGGGCAGGGGAGGATGGGCATGCACTGGACCGTAGGCAGGAAAATCGGCCTGGGATATCTGATCGTGGCACTGGCCTTGCTGTCGGTGGGCCTGATCGCGCAGCGCAGCCTCAGCGGGCTACTCGAGGCAGCGCGCTGGAAGGAACACACTTTCGCCGTGCTGCACCAGCTCGACCAGATTCATACCCTGCTCAAGGATGCGGAAACCGGCCAGCGTGGTTATCTGCTGACTGGGCGGGACAGCTATCTGGCCCCGTATCAGCAGGCGCTGCGCGACCTGCCTTCGGCCCTGCGTGCGCTGGCCGAACTGACCCGTGATAACCCGGCACAGCAGCAGCGTCAGCAAGCTTTGCAGCACGCCCTGAACAGTAAGCTGAGCGAGCTGCGCGACACCATTGCGCTGCGCCGCACCCAGGGCTTGGCAGCGGCCCAGGCCGTGGTGCAGTCCGACCGTGGTAAGCAATGGATGGATCGCATCCGCGTGGTGATGACGGATATGGGCGCCGAGGAGCAGCGCCTATTACAGCAGCGCGATCAGGCGCAGCTGCAAAGGGCCAATCTCGCCCTGGCGGTACTGCGCTACGGCATTCCCGCCGCCCTGATGGCCATGCTGCTGGCGGCTTGGGCGGTGGGACGCAATATCGTCGGCCCCTTGGCTGAGCTCACGCAGGCCGCGAGCCTGATCGCTGCTGGTAATCTGGCCCCCAGGCTGTCGAGCCAGCCACGCCGCGACGAGTTGGGCCAGCTGCGCGAGGCCTTCGCCAGCATGGCCAGCTCCCTGCGTAGCAAGGCTAGCCTGGCTAGCCAGATTGCCACTGGCGATCTGCGTGTAGCGCCGCCGCTCAGCTCGACACAGGACGAGCTGGGCCTGGCCCTGCGCAATATGGTGGAAAATCTGCAGGCGGTGGTGGGGAGCTTGCAGCAGGGCAAGCAGCTGATGGCCGGCGTGGTCGGTACGGTGTCCAGCGGTGCCCAACAGGTCAGCCAGGCCACCGATGAGACGGCGGTGGCGATTACCCAGCTGGCCACCACGATTGCGGAGCTACGCCAGAGCAGCGAAATCACCGCGCAGCGCATGGCCGAGGTCTCGCACAATTCGAGCGGCGCGGCCGAGGTGGCCCAGGATGGCCGGAAGGCGGTGGCCGATACCGCGCAGGCGATGGCTGAGATCCAGCAACGCATGCATCTGGTGGGTGAGCGCATCGCCGAGCTGACCGAGCGCAGCCTGGATATCAGCGCCATCATCAGTGTGGTCAATGCCTTGGCCGAGCAGGCGGCCATTCTGGCTGTCAATGCCAGCGTGGAAGCCGCGCATGCTGGCGAGCAGGGCGGTGGTTTCGTGGCGGTGGCGCAGGAGATGAAGACCTTGGCCGGCCAATCCAAGCAGGCGGTCAGCGAAGTCCGCCGCATCCTGCTGGATATCCCCCCCACCATTTCCGCCTTGCTACAGGCCACCGAACAGAGCAGCGCGGCTGTCCACATCGGGGTGAACCGGGTAGGTGTGGCCGGGGAAGCGCTGGCGCGCATGGCCAGTGAAGCGCACAGCAATGCCGAGGCCGCGCAGCAGATCGCCAGTAGCGCGCTGCAGCAGCTAAGCGGCGTGCAGCAGTTGGCGGCCGCCATCCTGCAGATCAAGCAGGACAACCAAGCCAATCTGCACAGCATGCGCCAGATGCAGCAGGCGACCCAGGATCTGCAGCAGACCAATCAGCAACTGACCCGCGCCATCGAACACTTCCAGCGCTGAGCCCATGACGGCTGCCAAGGGTGCAGAAATGAAAAAAGCCCCCATGACTGGAGGCTGGCTGCGCTGGCGGAAGCGGTGAGATTCGAACTCACGGTAGGCTCTCACCTACGACGGTTTTCAAGACCGCTGCCTTAAACCACTCGGCCACGCTTCCACTTAGCGGCCGCGATGGTACTGCAAGCGGGCGATTTTTGCCATCCTGGGTGCGGGGGCTTGAAACTTTGTGCCGTTCGCTTAATCTCACGCACTATCTAAAACCCTCTGAGGAGTCGTCCATGCAATCGCAATGGCAAACCGTGAGTACTGGTTACGGCGGTGCCGATCTCGCTACCAGCCGCAACAAGGTGCTGCGCAATACCTATATGTTGTTGGCCCTGTCGATGATCCCGACCGCGATCGGTGCCTGGCTTGGCATGAGCATGAAGTTCATGGTCGGTGGCTGGATGGGCCTCATCGTCTTCCTGGCCGTCAGCTTCGGTGCTTTCTATGCCATCGAGAAGACCAAGCACAGCGCGACCGGCGTGCTGCTGTTGCTCGCCTACACCGGCTTCATGGGCCTGTGGCTGTCGCAGTATCTGCAGGTGGCCATGCAGTTCAGCAACGGTGCTCAGCTGATCGGGATGGCGGCGGGTGGTACGGCGACCATCTTCTTCGCGCTGGCTACCCTGGCTACGGTGAGCAAGAAGGACTTTTCCTTCATGGGCAAGTTCCTGTTCATCGGCCTGATCCTGTTGATCGTGGCTAGTTTGGCGAACATCTTCTTCCAGATTCCGGCCCTGAGCCTGACCATCTCGGCGGTGGCCGTGCTGATCTTCTCGGCCTTTATCCTGGTGGATGTGAGCCGCATCGTGAACGGTGGCGAGACCAATTATGTGACCGCCACCCTGGCGCTCTACCTCGACATCTACAATCTGTTCACCAGCTTGCTGAACCTGCTGATGGCCTTTGGCGGCGAGCGCGACTAAGCGTTGGCTGACAATAAAAAACCCGGCTTCGGCCGGGTTTTTTATTGTCAGCCGTAAGCCAAATGAGATGCCTCAGCGGGTTTCCGGCCGCAGGCGCAGGGTCAGGCCCTTGAGGAAGTTACGCAGGAACTGGTCGCCGCAGCGCCGGTAGTTCTTGTGATCGGGCTTACGGAACAGCGCGCTCAGCTCGGGTTTGCTGACCTGGAAGCCGGCCTGCTCGATGATGGCCAGGATGTCTTCCTCGCGCAGCTCGAACGCCACGCGCAGCTTCTTCAGCACCGTGTTGTTGTACACGGGCAGCTCGATGGGCGGCTGCGGGCGGCTCTCGTCGCGGCCGCGCTTGTGCACGACCAGGCCGTCTAGGAAGTGGGCGATCACCTCGTCCGGGCAGTCCAGATAGCCGGGTTCCTCGTCGCGTTTCAGATAGGCGATCACATCGAACTTGTCGGCATCCAGGCCGCCCAGCTTGATGATGTCGGCCATGCGCGCATCGCTGATATCGAGGATGTAGCGGATGCTGCGCAGTACGTCGTTATGGATCATGGTGGTTTCCGGTATGCGAGGAGGGCTTAGCGGCGGGTCACGCCGATGACGCCTGGCACATGCTGCACATGGTCCATCACGCGGCGCAGGGTCTGCGCATCGCGGATTTCCAGCGTGAAGCGCATGCGGGCGATCTGGTTACGGGTCAGGGTCTGCGCGGCAGTCACATTGATCTTGTCGCGCGAGAACAGGTCGGAGATATCGCGCAGCAGGCTGGGGCGGTCGTGCGCCTCCACCTCCACATCGGCGGCGAATACCTGGCCGTGCAGCGCGCCGGTCAGTTTCTCGCCCCAATCGGCGGTGATCAGCCGTTCGGGGGCATTGGCCGATAGGCGCTTGAGCGTGGCGCAGTCGCGCCGATGGATGCTGATGCCGCGCCCCTTGGTGACGAAGCCGATCACCGCATCGGGTGGCACCGGCTTGCAGCACTTGGCCAGCATGGTCATCAGCTTGTCTACGCCCTCGATCAGGATGCCTTCGCCATGGGTGTCGGCGCGTGCACGCTTGATGATATCGCCCGCTTCGACCGGGGCTTCGATGGGCGCGGGTGCCAGTGCAATCGCCAGGTCGCGCGAGGTCACCTCGTTCTGTCCGACCG
Source organism: Chitinimonas taiwanensis DSM 18899 (assembly GCF_900119825.1). Taxonomy (GTDB): domain Bacteria; phylum Pseudomonadota; class Gammaproteobacteria; order Burkholderiales; family Chitinimonadaceae; genus Chitinimonas; species Chitinimonas taiwanensis. The sequence continues at coordinate 23,074 of NZ_FPKR01000018.1, forward strand.
CGGCAAGCAGATCGTTCAGCTGCTTGAAACCGAGCCTATCGGCCAGTTCGTCCAGATTCGGGTGGCCGCCGGCGCGCGCCAGTTCTCGGTCCAGAATCGCGCGGCCGGCTTCGATGGCCACGTCCAGATTCTGCTGGCGCACCCAGTGGCGCACCTTGGTGATCGCACGGTGGCTTTTCAGATAGCCCTGGTGCAGCCAGTCGAGGCTAGGCCCGCCTTCCTTGGCGGCGATGATTTCGACACGCTGGCCGGTCTGCAGCGCAGTGCCCAGGGGCACGATATGTCCATCCACCTTGGCGCCGCGGCAGCGGTGGCCAAGATCGGTATGCAGGTGATAGGCAAAATCGACTGGCGTCGAGCCCTGCGGCAGCACGATCACGCGTCCGGCAGGCGTCAGTGCATACACGCTGTCGTCGAACTGTTCTGCCTGAAACGCTTCGGCCACCGTGCTCTGCTGGCTCATATCGTCGCGCCAGTCTAGGAGCTGGCGCAGCCAGGCGATCTTTTCCTCGTAGCGTGCGTCGCCCGAGCCGCCTTCCTTATACCGCCAGTGCGCGGCCACGCCGTACTCGGCATGTTCGTGCATCTCGAAGGTGCGGATCTGCACCTCGAGCGCCTTATCGTTCGGTCCCATCACCACCGTGTGCAGGCTGCGGTAGAAATTGCCCTTCGGGTGACTGATGTAATCGTCGAACTCGCCCGGAATCGGCTGCCACAGGTTATGCACGACCCCAAGCGCGGTGTAGCACTCAGGAATACTGTTCACCAGCACCCGGATCGCGCGGATATCGTACATCTCACTGAAGTTCAGCCGCTTCTGCTTCATCTTCTTCCAGATACTGAAGATGTGTTTTGGCCGCCCCATCAGGTCGGCCTTGATGCCCTGCTTGAGTAGTTCCTCGCGCAGCGTGCTAATCGAATCGGCGATGAAGTTCTCGCGGTCGACGCGCTTTTCATCCAGCAGGCTGGCGATCTTCTTGTAAGTGAGCGGCTCCAGATGGCGAAAGCCGAGGTCCTCGAGTTCCCATTTGATCTGCCAGACCCCGAGGCGGTTGGCCAGCGGGGCGAAGATATCCAGCGTTTCGCGCGCAATCGGCACGCGCACGCTTTCCTCGCACTTGGCCAGGTAATGCATGGTCTGGGTACGCCAAGCCAGCTTGACCAGTACGACGCGGATGTCTTCCACCATGGCCAGCAACATCTTGCGCACGGTCTCGATCTGCTGCTGGGCGTCTTCCTTGCGGCTGGCTTCCACGCGGCTGAGCGCCGCCATCTTGCGCACCTTGCTGATGCCATCGACCAGCTTGGCCACGGTCTGGCCAAAGCGCGCCTCGATCTGGGCATGCGCATCGGGCAGGTAGTCGGGCGCACAGAACAGCAGGGCGGCGATCACGGTATCGGCCGACAGGCGCAGGTCGGCCACGATGCTGGCCGCAGCCACCGCATGAGGGAAGACCGGCGCACCGATCGGTTCGTAGCGCCGGCCGGCGTACAGGGTCTGCGCCCAGTCCATCGCCGCAGCGAGCTGGGTCATTTCCTCGGCGGTGAAGCGATCGCTCAGACGAGCAAGCCAGGCTTGCGGGTCGGCGGCTTCGGCAACCGAGACGGCGAGGGGGCGGGTAGGAGCAACCATGGCCTAATTATGCCATGAGCGCCTGGGCCGGCCGGATTCACGGGCCAGCGTGGTTGATTTGCATGCCATGCAGAAATAAATGTAAATACAGTTTGCAAATGCGAATCGTTATCGATAAGATTTGTCCATCTGCTCAGTCAGCATCGGCGGTTGCGATCGGGAAGCGAATGGCCTCTGTTGGTCGGGTAGATGCAAAGCCTTGCTGCGTTCCTCAACCGCATTAGGCGATGCGTGAGTCACCACCCAGTACGGATTCCCGGCCCCACATGGGGCCGGTTTTTTTTGCCCCTGCCATTCGGATGGCCGGAACAGACGCTAGGCAGACGCTGCCAGCATGGAATTTCAGGACAGGCCAAGCCCACGCAGTGGGGCCGGCAGTCCGCTCAGACTAACCAACGAGGGAGTAATGCAAGATGGCGTATATCACCAGTAAAAAGCACAGCGATGCAGGCCGCCTGAAGACATCGGCGCTGGCCTCGGCGCTGATGCTGGCCATGCCGGCTGGTATGGCACTGGCCGCGGAACAGGCGGATGGCCCGGTACTGCCGGCCGTGAAGGTGGAGGCGGACGGCATTGCGCCGACCTATAAGGCCGACAAGGCCAGCTCGCCCAAGCTGACCCAACCGCTGGTGGATACGCCACAAACCATTACCGTGGTGAAGAAGGAGCTGCTGCAGGAACAGGCCGCCACCACGCTGTCCGATGCGCTGCGCAACACGCCGGGCATCACCATGCTGCTGGGCGAGAACGGCAATACCGCCACCGGCGATTCGATCTTTATGCGCGGTTTCGATACCCAGGGCAGCATCTTCGTCGACGGCATCCGCGATCTCGGTGGCATCAGCCGCGATACCTTCAATACCGAGCAGGTGGAAATCGCCAAGGGCCCGGCCGGTGCCGATAACGGCCGTGGCGCCGCCTCCGGCTATGTGAATATGAGCAGCAAGCTGCCCAGCCGCGACAATCTGCTCGGCGCCAGCGTGACCGTGGGTAGCGGCGATTACAAGCGCGTGACCGCCGATGTGAACCGCAGCCTGCCTCTGGAGGGCGCGGCCTTCCGCCTGAATGTGATGAAACAGGATAGCGGCGTGGATGGTCGCGACCATGTCGAGAACGATGTCTGGGGCGTGGCGCCCTCGGTGGCTTTCGGCCTGAATAGCCCGACCCGCGCCTACTTCTACCTGCTGCACATGCAGCAGGATGCGCGTCCGGACGGCGGCCTGCCCACCATTGGCCTGGAAGGCTTCGACAATGCCTCGGCCGCGGCCCGCAGCGCGCCCAAGGTGGATACCAGCAATTTCTACGGCTCGCTCAGCGATCACAACAAGGTGCGTGCCGATATGTTCACTGCCCGCGTCGAGCATGATTTCGCCCAGGGTGTGACCCTGCGCAACACCTCGCGCTTCGGCAAGTCGAACCAGCTGTATGCGATGACCGGCACCAATGGGATTACTGCCACCAATGCCAATCCGGCCTTATGGACCGCCACGCGCAACCGCCAAGGGCGTGATCAGGAAAACCTGGTGTTGACCAACCAGACCAATCTGAACGCCGAATTCGCTACTGGCAGCATTAAGCACACGCTGAGCGCTGGTCTGGAAGTCACCCATGAAATGCAGGACAGCAAGACGCGCGCTATTCCAACCGGCAGCACGCAAGTTGCCGCCAATCTGTATGCGCCTAGCGTCAACGATGTGTTCCAGCCGCTGGTCTACACCGGTGGCCGCACCAAGGGTGAGACCAATACCACCGCGCTGTATGTGTTCGATACCCTGAAGCTGAACGAGCGCTTCCAGCTCAATGGCGGCCTGCGCTTCGAGCACTACAACACCGTGACCAGCACCACGACCGTGCAGGGCACCAGCACGCCGCAGAACATTCCGGTCGGCACCCTGTTGTCCAGCAATATCGAGGATTCGGACAATCTGCTCAGTCTCAAGGTTGGCGCGCTGTACAAGCCCACCGAAAAGAGCAGCGTGTATATCTCTTACGCGACTTCGCAACTGCCACCGGGCAGCGCCAACTTCTCGCTGAGCAATAGCGCCAATAACGCCAACAACCCAAATGTCGACCCGCAAAAGGGCCGCAATATCGAACTGGGTACCAAGTGGGATGTGATGGGCGACAAGCTGGCATTGACGGCGGCCATTTACGAGAGCGAGAACAAGAACGAGTTCGCCACCCTGAACGATGGCACCACCTTGCAGGTTGGTACGCGCCGCGTTCGCGGTGTGGAGCTGAACGCCACCGGCATCGTGACCAAGAACTGGCAAATCAGCACCGGCCTCGCTTATATGGACCCGAAGATCACCCGTGGTTCGACCGGGGGTAACAACCCGACCGATGGTGGTGTGGTGCAATGGTCGCCGCGCCTGACCTTCACCACCTGGAACAGCTACAAGCTGCCCTTCGGCCTGACCTTGGCCGGTGGCGCACGTTATATCGATTCGGTGCGCCGTACCAATAGCACTACGGTGGCTGCCGGGACCAATGGCATCGTCAATGTGCCCGACTACTGGGTGCTGGATGCGATGGCCGCTTACGAGCTGAACAAGAACACCACCCTGCAACTGAATGTGTTCAACCTGGCTGACAAGGAATACGTGGCCAGCCTGAACAATAGCGGTGCCCGCTATCTGCCGGGCGCACCGCGTTCGGTGCGCCTGAGCGGCAACTTCCTGTTCTAAGCACGCCTTGTCTGTGCCTAAGCCCCTTCCTGCCGGAAGGGGCTTTTTGTGCGGTGGCGCCCAGGCCCCGATGCACTGTCGTGAAGGATGATTTGCATGCTGTTACATATTCCCGAAGTACTGAGCCGCGCCCAGGTGGCCGAATTCCGCCAGTTGCTGGCCGAGGCTGACTGGACCGATGGGCGCGCCACAGTGGGTGCGCAAGGTGCCCAGGTCAAACGCAACCGCCAGCTGCCCGAGCTGTCACCCTTGGGTCGCCAACTCGGCGAGGTGATTCTGAAGGCGCTGTATGCCCATCCGCTGTTCATGTCGGCTGCCCTGCCGCTGCGTAGCGTGCCGCCCTTGTTCAACTGCTATGAAGGCGGTGAGCACTATGGCCTGCATGTGGATGGCGCGATCCGCAGCATTCCCGGTACCAGCCTCAGTCTGCGCACCGATGTCTCGACCACGCTATTCCTGACCGACCCGGACGAATACGAGGGTGGCGAACTGGTGGTCATGGATACCTATGGCACGCATGAAGTGAAGCTGCCGGCCGGCGACCTGATTCTCTATCCGTCCACCAGCCTGCACCGGGTTGAGCCGGTCACCTGTGGCGCACGCATCTGCTCGTTTTTCTGGACCCAGAGCATGGTGCGCGACGATGCGCGGCGCGGCATGTTGTTCGAGCTGGACAGCCATATCCAGGCGCTGCGTGGCCAGATTGGCGATACCGCGCAGGTTTTGGGCCTGACCGGCCATTATCACAATCTATTGCGCCAATGGACTGAATTGTAAATTCCCGTTGCACCGCGGCCCGCCGGGCTGCGCACTGCAATTCTTGTGAGAGAATGCGTGTAATTCGCATTTGAATATTGCCGGGGCCGCGAAGCCCGGCGCAGCACTAGATACTGCATGCCCAAGCAAGCCAACCCACAACGTCGCGCCTTCTGGCTCAAACATCTGCATCGCTGGCATTGGATCAGCTCGGCTGCCTGCCTGATGGGCATGCTGTTGTTCGCCATCACCGGCCTGACCCTGAACAACGCCAGCCTGATCGAAGCCAAACCCGAGGTGAAGACCGAGACCCGTGAGCTGCCCGAGCCGCTGCAGCGCCTGCTCAGCCAGAACCCGAGTACAGACAAGCAGCCGCTGCCCGGCGCACTGGCCGACTGGCTGGCTGCGGAGCTGGCCGTGCAGGCCGCGGACAAGCCGGCGGAATGGTCGGAAGAGGAAATCTATCTGTCGCTACCTCGCCCGGGCGGCGATGCCTGGCTGAGCATAGATCGCGCGAGCGGTGAGCTGACCTATGAGCTGACCCAGCGCGGTTGGGTCGCTTATCTGAATGATCTGCACAAGGGTCGCCACACCGGTACGGCCTGGAGCTGGTTTCTCGATCTGTTTGCCGTCTCGGCGCTGCTGTTCTCGCTGACTGGTCTGTTCTTGCTGCAAATCCACGCCGGCCAACGCCCGGCCACTTGGCCGATGGTAGGGCTGGGCCTGGTGCTGCCGGTGGTGTTGGCGCTGCTGTTTATTCACTGAGTTAAAGGAAATCGCGATGCGTAATTGGATGCCGGCCGCGCTGCCGGCCGTGGTGGCTGGCTTGTTCAGCAGCCATGGCCAGGCGGCGGAAATGAATCTGACCTTTGAGCTGCCACGTCTGAATGTGGCCGAATACCACCGCCCCTATGTGGCGGTGTGGGTCGAGCAACTCGACCAGAACGTGGCCGCCAATCTGGCCGTGCTGTATGACCTGCGCACCAAGGGTGCCGAGGGCGCAGGCAGCAAGTGGCTGAAGGACTTGCGTACCTGGTGGCGTAAGAGCGGCCGCGAGCTGCAGATGCCCTTGGATGGTGTCTCGGGCGCGACCAAGCCGGCTGGTGAACACACACTGAGCTTCGTGGAAGGCAAGGCACCGCTGGCCAAGCTGCCGGCCGGTGAATACCGGCTGGTGATCGAAGCCGCGCGCGAATCGGGCGGCCGTGAAGTGGTCAAGCTGCCCTTCAGCTGGCCGAGCAAGAAGGCCCAGCGCCTGAGCGCCGCCGGCAGCAGCGAGCTGGGCGCCATCCAGCTCGAACTCAAGCCCTGATCCGCCCCCATTCTTTCGGAGATATCCCATGCCCGTGCGTCACACCCTTGCCCTGCTTACTGCCTTGGCTCTGCCGGCCGTCGCCCATGCCCATAGCGCCTGGCTGCAGCCATCCAGCACCGTGCTGTCCTCCTTCCAGTACGTGACCGTCGATGCGGCCGCCTCCAGCGACCCCTTCAATCTCAACCACCGTCCGCTAGGTGTGGAACAGCTGGTGGTGCTGGCCCCGGATGGCAATAAGGTGGCGCCGGTCAATGTGTTCAAGGGCGAGCTGCGTTCGAGCTTTGATGTGAAGCTGGAGCAGAAGGGCACCTACCGCATGGAACTGGTACGCAGCGGCGTGCGCGCCAGCTGGAAGGTCGATGGTCAGCCCAAGCGCTGGATGGGCACGGCCGAAGCTTTTGCCAAGGAAGTGCCGCAGGACGCCACCGATCTGCAGGTCAATGAATCAGCCAGCCGTCTGGAAACCTTCGTCACCGTTGGCGCCCCCACGCCGATCAAGCCGACCGGCAAGGGCTTGGAAATGCAGGCCATCACCCATCCAGCCGATCTGGTATCGGGCGAGCCGGCCGTGTTTCAGTTCCTGGTCGATGGCAAGCCGACCGAGGGCGTCGAAGTCGTGCTGATCCGTAGCCAGACTCGTTACCGCAACAAGCTCGAAGAGATCAAGCTCAAGACCGACCGCGAAGGCAAGGTCACGGTGAACTGGCCGCAGGCGGGTCTGTACTGGATCGATGCCGACATCAAGGACGATAAGGTCACCGTCAAGGCGGCCAAGCAACGTAGCCTGGCTTACACCGCTACGGTGGAAGTGGCGCCGCAGTAATGTCCACTGCGGTGGCCGCGCGCCGGGTGCTGATTCCGGTTGAGCTGGGTGCCCTGCAGGCCCGGCCACGCCAGGGTGAGCCCATGCAGCTCGACGGCCTGAGTATGGGCACCCATTGGGTGGTCAAGCTGGCCGGCGTGGCCGAGCGCTCGCGCCCGGCCCTGCAGGCCGGCATCCAGCGCGTGCTCGACCAGGTGGTGGCCGAGATGAGCCACTGGGCAAGCGATTCCGCGCTCAGCCGCTTCAACCGCGCGCCAGCCGGCAGCTGGCATACGCTGCCCGAAGCCTGCTTTGCCGTGCTGCAGGCGGGCCTGGCGGTGGCACGTGCCAGCGACGGTGCCTTCGACCCCACGGTCGGCGCACTGGTCAATCTCTGGGGCTTCGGACCACCTGGCCCGCGCCAAGTGCCGCCCAACGCGCAGGAGGTGGTGGCGGCGCAGGCCTGCTCGGGCTGGCAGCGCCTTGAGCTGCAGGCGGCCGAGCGGCGCGTGCGCCAGCCCGGTGGGCTGCAGCTCGACTTTTCCGGCATCGCCAAGGGTTATGCGGTGGATGCGGTGCTCGACTATCTGCGCGGCCTGGGGATCAGCAGTGCGCTAGTCGAAGTGGGCGGCGAGTTATCCGGCCTGGGTGTAAAGCCCGACGCTCAGCCCTGGTGGGTGGTGCTGGCTCAGCCGCCGGGCAGCCAGCTGGCCGATACCGTGGTGGCCCTGCATGGCCTGGCCATGGCTACCTCGGGCGATTATCTGCGCCACTTCCAGCATGCCGGGCGTGACTATGCGCACACGCTGGACCCGCGCAGCGGCGAGCCGCTGCTGGCCGCGCCGGCCTCGGTCAGCGTGCTGCATCCGCGCTGCATGCTGGCCGATGCGCATGCGACCGCAATCAGCGTACTCGGCGTCGAGGCCGGCCTCGCCTATGCCGAGCGCTATCAGCTCGCTGCTTTAATCATCGAACGCTGCGCCGATGGCCTGCGCGAACACCTGAGTAGCGCCCTGGCGCGGCTGCAGGACTAAGTCCCGCCTCATTCTCCTTCTGTCGACCGTATCCATGGCCCGCCCGCTTGCCGCTTCGCTGCTGATTCTTGCCTACCTGCTGTTCTGTGCCTGGACCGCCTGGCGGCATCGCCAGCGCAGCCTGGCCGCACGTCTGCCCACCTTGGCCGACGCACAGGCACCGCTCCTGATCGTGTACGCGAGCCAGACCGGCCAGGCCGAACAGCTGGCCCAGCACAGCGCGGATGCGCTGCAGACGGCTGGCCAGGCCGTGCACTGCTGCAGCCTGGATCGGCTCGACCTGCCGACTTTGCTGCGCTACCCACGCGCGCTGTTTATCGTCAGCACCACCGGCGAGGGTGATGCGCCCGATAGCGCGCATGCCTTCCTGCGCCAGGCTATGGCGGCGCGCGCCGAACTCGCTGGCCTGCACTACGCGCTGCTGGCCCTGGGCGACCGCAGCTATGCGCAGTTCTGCGCATTTGGCCGCCAGCTTGACGATTGGCTGCGGCATAGCGGTGCCCAGGCGCTGTTCGATACGGTGGAGGTGGACAAGCTCGACCCGGCCGCGCTGCGCCACTGGCAGTACGAGCTAAGCGCGCTGGCTGGCGGGCAGACCATGGCCGACTGGCGCACGCCCGACTACCAGCGCTGGCAGCTGCTGACACGCCGCTGCCTGAACCCGGCCGGTTGCGCCGCGCCCACCTTCCATCTGCGCCTGCAGGCGCTGGAAGACGGGCCGAGCTGGCAGGCCGGCGATATCGCCGAGATCGGGCCGCGCAATGCTCCGGAACGTATCGGCGCCTTTCTGTCGGCCGCCGGCCTGGCCGCGCACCCGGACTGGCAGCTGGCGCTCGCCGACCGCTTGCTGCCCGAACGGGCAGATGAGCTACAGGCGCTGCGCCGTCTTTCGCCCGCCGCCCTGCGCGATGCCCTGCCGCGTTTGCCACACCGCGAATACTCGATTGCGTCGATACCCGCCAGCGGCGCGCTCGATTTGCTGGTACGTCAGACCCGCAATGCCGATGGTCGGTTGGGTCTCGGTTCGGGCTGGTTAACCGAATACCTGCCCGAAGGTGCCGAGCTGGCCTTGCGCATCCGCCCGAATCGCAGCTTCCAGCTCGATGCGAATGAGGACAGGCCGCTGATCCTGATCGGTAATGGCACCGGCCTCGCCAGCCTGCGCGCGCATCTGCAGGCACGCGCGGCGCACGGCCAGGGGCGCAACTGGCTGATCTTTGGCGAGCGCAATGCCGCCCACGATTTCTACTTTCAGGCTGAGCTGCAAGCCTGGCAGGCTGCAGGCCAGCTCAGCCATCTGGATGCGGTGTTCTCGCGCGATGGTGGCAGCTGCCGCTATGTGCAGCATGTGCTGCAGGCTGAGCGTGCGCGGCTATTGGACTGGATTGCCGACGGAGCGGCCGTGTATGTGTGCGGCAGCGCCCAGGGCATGGCGCCGGCCGTGCAGGCCGAGCTGACGGCCGCGCTGGGTGAGGAGGGGATGGATGCCTTGCTGGCGGCCGGCCGCTACCGGCGCGATGTCTACTAGGCCGGCGCTGCCGAATGCCGCAAGGCCTTGTTGGCGCGCCTCAGGGGCCGACGGCCGTATCGGCCTCGTGTAGCCAGGCTTCCAGCTGGCCGCTGCTACGCAGTTTTTCCAGGCCGGCATTCAGCGCCGCCTGCAGGCTGCTGGCGCCGGCTTTGTGGCGGTAGAGCAGCACGCTAAGCGGCTCGGTGCGCAAGGGTGGCTCGAGTGCCTGCACCACCTCGGCCGGCTTACCCAGCTTGGTCAGCAGCCAGCGCCCGACATGGCGGTCGATCGGATACAGATCGATGCGTTCCTGCACCAAGGCCTTGATGCCCTGCCCATCGTCGGCGATCTTGACCGCCGGCCGGCCCGATTGCTGCAGCAGCGTCTGCAGCAGCGGGATCTCACCATAGTTGTAGCCATGTGGCAGGCCGATCTGGTAGCCCTGCGGGGCGCGCGGTGGCTTGCCGTACAGCGGGCTGTCCTGGCGATACAGCAGCATCACCTCACTGTGCAGCACCGGGTCGGAAAACAGGAAATCGACCGCCCGCTCGGGTGTCGGGGTCCACAGAATGGTGCCGTCCAGATGGCCGCGCCGCGCCATTTCCAAGCCACGCGGCCAGGACAGGTAGACGAATTCCACCACGATGCCCTGCTCGGCCAGCGCTGCGCGGATGATGCGGCTGGCGCTGCCCTCGTATGGCAGCTGGCGGCCCGCATAGGGTGGCCAGTCGCCACTGGCCAAGCGCAGGCGCTCGGCCGCCTGTGCGCTGCAGAGCAGCACCAGTCCCAGCCATATATACAGCGCGCGCCACATTGCTCTCTCCACCCCGGGTTTGCCGCCGCAGTCGGGCGGTAGCAAGTCCTACCACTCTAGACTGCGCGAGGGCCGGGGCGAAAGCCGTTTCCGCGCGCTGGCTTCAGGCGGGCTGAGGCGCCGCCTCGGCACGCGGCTGTAAGCGTAGGGCCAGCAGCGCGCCCAGCCCGCACACGGCCATGGCCGCAGCTAGCGGCAGGCTGCCGCCGCCATGCCCGAGTGCCATGGCCAGCCCGGCCAGCGTAGCCAGGGCAAACTGCAGCGCGCCGAGCAAGGCCGAGGCACTGCCCGCGCGCTCGCCCTGGCCGGCGAGCGCACTGGCGGCCGCATTCGGGCCGATATAACCGAGGCTGGCCACAAAGCCGAACAGGCCGGGCAATAGCAGCCACAGCGGTGGCTGGCCCTGCCAGAGCAGGCTGATCAGCAGCAGGCCCACTCCAGCCAGAGCTGGCGCCCATAGCGCGCGCTGCAGCAGCCAGGCCGGCGCATGGCGTGCCAGCTGGCGGGCATTCAGCTGGCTGGCGGTAATCAGCCCCAGTGCATTGGCGCCGAATACCCAGCCATAGTGCTGGGGCGAGATGCCATATTGCGCAATCAGCACGCTGGGCGAGCCGGCGATATAGGCAAACATGCCTGCCTGCGCCATGCCGCCGGCCAGGGTGGGCGCGAGGAAATGCCGTTCGCGCAGCAGCGCGCCATAGCCGCGCAAGATGCTGCCCAGCGCGAGCGGCGCCGCGCCGCGCTGGACGTGGCTTTCCGCCAGGCTCCAGTGCACAGCCAGCAGACAGGCCAGGCCGAACAGCGCCTGGAAGGCGAAGATGGCACGCCAGTCGGCTAGCAGTAGCAGCCAGCCACCGAGCAGCGGCGCCAGAATCGGTGCCAGGCCCATCACCAGCATCAGCAGAGAAAAAGCCTGTGCGGCGCTGCGTGCATCGCAGCGGTCGCGCACGATGGCGCGGCCAAGCACCATGCCGGCACAGCCGCCCAGGCCCTGCAGCAGGCGCAGGGCGGCCAGCTGCTCGATATTCACCGCCAGCGCGCAGGCCAGCGAGGCCAGCAGATACAGCGCCACCCCCACATACAGCGGCGGCTTACGCCCGAAGCGGTCGCTGAGCGGGCCATAGAACAGCTGACCGAGCGCGAGGCCAATGAAAAAACAGGCCAGCGTCAGCTCGGCACCGCGGCCAAGCGCCAGCTCCAGGGCCGGAAAGCTGGGCAGATACATATCGATGGACAGCGGACCGACGGCGGTCAGCGCGCCGAGCAGAATCAGCCAGCCGGGCAGGGGAAGGCGTGCGGACATGGGGGGACTTTCCTACAGGCAATCAATCGCGCCACGGCGCGTGCAAGGCGGCCGTGGCGAGGGGGCCGACGCGTGGGCGCCGCCGATAAAGCGTACTGGCGGGACTTAGGCGCTGAAGGCAGTAAAGCGCGCCTTCACATGCTTGGCCTGCTCGGCCTCGTCGACAATCGCCACCGCCAAGTCGGCTACCGAGATACCGGCCGGCGCTTCGCCCTTGAACGGCACTTCCTCGCCGCCCAGCTGGTACTGTCCGCTACGCTCGCCCGGCGCCAGGAAGACCGGCGGGGAGACGAAGGTCCAGTCCAGCGCGGCTTCGCCACGGATGCGCGTAAGCGCCTTACGTGCGGCCAGCGCCCCCTGCTTCCATTCGGCCGGGAAGTCCGGCGTATCGACCAGCTGCACGCCCGGCGCCACATACAGGCTGCCTGCGCCACCCACGGTGATAAAGCGCTTTACGCCGGCCGCCTTCACGCCGGCCACGATGGCGTCCTGCCCCTTGAGGAACAGATCATGGATATCGGCCTTGTCCCAACCAGGGTTGAAGGCACTGATCACCACCTCGGCACCGGCTACGGCGGCGGCCACCTGGGCGGCATCGTAAACATCGGCCTGCACGACAGTCAGACCAGCTTGGGCCGGCAGCTTGGCCGGGTTGCGGTGTAGGGCAGTCACGCTGTGGCCACGTTGCAGGGCTTCGGCGAGCAGGGCGCTGCCAACAAAGCCGGTGGCACCAATCAGGGCGATTTTCATAGGGGTCTCCTTAGTGGGATGTGGGTTCAGTGTTGTTGCTGCAGATAGTCGACCAGCTGTACGGGCTGGTAGAGCAGATGGCTGGACACGGGCCGGCCCTGGCAGAGCAGGCTGGGTACGCCATTCAGGCCATGCGCGTGCATGAGCTGCCTAGCCTGGCCGAGCAGGGCTTCGGCTTGCGCGGGCCAGCCGCCTTGCAGCGCTTGCTGGAAGGCCGAGGCATCCAGGCCCAAGGCGGCCGCGATGCGGCCCAGCGACGCGGGCGTGTACGCCTCGCCATCCACATAGCGCAGCGCCTGAATGCGATGCAGCGCCTGCAGGCCCGCCGACGGTTGCGCGGCGACGATATGCAGCCAGGCCTGGGTGGCCAGGGTGGAGTCGAAAGGCGTGGCCAGATCGGCCAGCACCTGTTCGCGGTAAGCGGGGCTGAACACCTGGCCGGTCAGCTCGGCAATGCGCTGGTCGTTCTGCCAGAAATAAGCGGCCTTCTGGGCCGTCATCGCCTGGGGCTGGGCAAATAGGCCGGTGGGCAGCAGCGTCCAGGCCGGCGCCAGCGCCGCATCGACGGCAGCCAGGGCGGGATGGGCGCCGTAGCACCAGCCGCAGAGCGGATCGAACAAGAGGGTTAATGGCAGGGGCATGGCGGTATTCCGTATCAAGTTGTGCGCATCATGCCTGCGCCAATTGATCGGATAAACGCGCTAAAGCAGAATTCATTATTGCTTTATCGAGAACAATGCCATGCGCCAGACCGATTTGAACCGTCTGCAGGTCTTTACCGCCGTGGTGGAGGCGGGCGGTTTCACCGCCGCGGCCGAACGCCTGGGCATCACCAAGTCGCAGGTCAGCCTGCAAGTGGCACGCCTGGAGGCCGAGCTGGGCCATGCGCTGTTCACGCGCAGCACGCGCCGTGTGGCCGCCACCGAGGCCGGCCAGCAGCTGTATGCCGATAGCGCGCCATTGCTAGCCGGCTTGCAAGGTGCCTTGGCGCGCCTGGGCAGCGCGGGCGAGCTGGAGGGGCGCTTGCGCATCACGGCCGGCGCCTCGTATAGCGATGGGGTGCTGGGCAGCCTGCTGGCCGACTTCGCCGCCCAGCATCCGCGCCTGGAAGTGGAACTGATCGCCAGCGATATCAAGCTCGACCTCCTGGCCGAGGGCATCGATGTGGCGGTACGTGGCGGCATCCTGCGCGATTCCAGCCTGCGCGCGGTCAAGCTGGGTGGCTTCGCTCAGGTGCCGGTGGCGGCGCCCGGCCTGTTCGCACGCATGGGCCGGCCCAGCGCGCCCGAGCAGCTGAACGGTCAGCCCTGGGTCGCGCTGACCGTGCTGGCCTCGCCGCTGACCTGGCATTTCACCCACCCGGACGGCCGCCGCGCCACGGTACGCGCACGCGCCGCTATGCGCGTAAACAGCGCCAACGTGGTGCGCGAATGCGCGCGTGCCGGCGTGGGCTGCACGGTACTGCCCGACTATATGGTGCGCGAGGAGCTGGCCGACGGCCGCCTGCTGGCCCTGCTGCCCGACTGGCAGCTACCAGGCGCCGGCATCTACGCCGTCTACCCGGCCGGCCGCTACCCACCGGTCAAGGTGCGCGCCTTCATCGACTTCCTGCGTGGGCGTTTGGGGGAAGGGAGTGGAGCGGTGGGCAGCTGGTAGCCTGGGCGAGCAGGCCGTGGTCAAACCGAGGGGGCAGCCCGGTAGGGTGGGCAACTTTGCCCACCGGGCGTGTCTGTTTAGCGGCTTGCGCCGCATGATCCGTGCTGCGCACGGTTTGGGTGCGGGGGGCGTCCCGCAGCCGCCTGACTTTCTTTGTCTTGCCAAAGAAAGTCAGCAAAGAAAGGCGCGCCCGCGGTCTCGCCCGGCTGCGCCGGGTTCCCTGCGCTGCGCGAACCTCGCGGCCGGGGCAAGAACTCGCCGCCCGTTCCGGCCGGCTCAAACAGCTTGCCCCGGACTACCCCGCGAGCTTCTGTGCTGCTCGGCGAGTACCGAGGGCAGATGGGCACTCCGTAGAATGGTCAGTGCCGGCGTTTGTGTTGCAAATTCGTAGGGCACCTTGAACGCAGCGAATCGCGTCGAATGCTGCTCACGCACATGTGTGAACTCAGAAGTATGGCGTGATCCAGCCTACTGCTTGGAGCTATGCCGCCTACGCCGTGGGGACGTTCTAGCACATGCCCTAGCGAGCCCGCTTGAGTGGGTGTTTATGCGTCACTCTGGTTCGCCGAACAGTTGGTCGGGTCCCGCAACTCTGAAGTACTTCATGAGTGCCGGCTCCGAGGCCTGTCGCTCTGCTGCTAGTTTGTGCAGTAGTTTTAATGAGGCCGATAGCAGATGCCGAGTTGCCTCTTCATCGAGAGGAGCAAGTCTGTCTTCGAGCAGCGGAATCAGCACTTCACGCGAGCTGTCGATCTGCAAGCGCACTGGATCGATTGCTGAGGCATCTGCATCGGTGTGCGCCAGATATTTATTGCGATCAAACAGAACTACCTCATGAATCTCGCGTTCCCGCTCGGAGAGTACTCGAAGATACCGAGCCGGTAGATCTGGGATCGACTCCCCACGTTTGCCGGCGTTTCCAGAAAAAGGCCTGCAATAGGCCAAGACCATCGAGCAGTTTAGTGCTTGTAGCAACACTGTCGTATCACCCTGATATCTTTCATGCAGCTTGGTATCGATGATGTGATGAGCGACTTGGTGCGCGTGCTTGAAGTCGGCGTAGGACAGCAATACTCGGTAGAACTGCCGTAGCTTGTGTTTGTCTTCGGGGGAAACGTCCTCAGGGAATGGCATATGGCGCCTAATGCAAATCAAACATTCAACACACCCAAAAATGCGTCCCCATACCGCTCCAGCTTCTGCGCCCCCACCCCCGAGATATGCGCCATCTCGTCCAGGCTGCTCGGACGAGCGTCCAGCATGGCTTTCAGGGTGGCGTCGGTGAAGATCAGGTAGGCGGGTACGCCCTGCTCGTCCGCCAGGGCGCGGCGTTTGCTGCGTAGGGCTTGCCAGAGCGCCTCGTCGGCCGGGGCGATGTCGAGGCTGGCGGGGCTGCGTTTCTTGTCGCTGCCGCGCTTATCACGGGTTTTCTCGGGCAGGCCGCGCAGGTGCAGGGCCAGTTCGCCGCGCAGCAGCGGGCGGGCGGTGTCGGTCAGCTGCAGGCCGCCGAACTCGGGCTCGGTTTGCAGGAAGCCGGCCGCCAGCAGCTGACGCAGCACCGAGCGCCAGCCGGCTTCGGACAGATCGCTGCCGATGCCGAAGGTACTGACCTGGTCGTGGAAGTGCTGCTTGACCTTGTCGGTGGACTTGCCAAGTAGTACGTCGATGATATGCCCGGCCCCAAAGCGTTGGCCGGTGCGGAACACGCAGCTGAGCGCCTTGCGCGCCGCCTCGGTGGCGTCCCAGGTCTTGGGCGGGGTCAGGCAGTTGTCGCAATTGCCGCAGGGCTGCGAGGCTTCGCCGAAGTAGTTGAGGATGACCTGGCGCCGGCAGGCCACGGTTTCCGCCAGGCCCAGCATGGCGTTCAGCTTCTGGCGCTCCACCTGCTTCTGCGCCCCGGGGGCCTGACCACCTTCGATCATTTCCTTCAGCTGCATCACATCGTTCAGGCCATAGGCCAGCCAGGCGCTGCTGGGCAGGCCATCGCGGCCGGCGCGGCCGGTTTCCTGGTAATAGCCTTCCAGGCTCTTGGGCAGGTCGATATGGGCGACAAAGCGCACATCGGGTTTGTCTATGCCCATGCCAAAGGCAATGGTGGCCACCATCACGATGCCGTCTTCGCGCAGGAAGCGCTGCTGGTTGCGCGCGCGCAGCTCGGCGGCCATGCCGGCGTGATAGGGCAGGGCGGCAATGCCGTTGTCGCACAGGAACTGGGCGGTGTCCTCGACCCGCTTGCGACTCAGGCAGTAGACGATGCCGGCGTCGCCCTCGTGTTCGCGCTCGATAAAGGCCAGCAGCTGCTTGCGCGCATTGTCCTTCTCGACGATGCGGTAGCGGATATTCGGGCGGTCGAAGCTGGAGACGAACTGGGCCGCGTCTTCGAGGGCCAGGCGCTGCACGATCTCGGCGCGCGTGGCAGCGTCGGCGGTGGCGGTCAGCGCGATGCGCGGCACCTGCGGGAAGCGTTCATGCAGCAGCGACAGGCCAATGTACTCGGGGCGGAAGTCGTGCCCCCATTGGCTCACGCAGTGCGCTTCATCAATGGCGAACAGCGAGACCGGCCCGCTTTCCAGGAGGCCGAGAAAGCGCGGCGTGAGCAGGCGTTCGGGCGCCACATACAAGAGCTTGAGCGTGCCGGCCATGAAGCGCCGCTCGACTTCACGCGTCTCGTCCAGGGTCTGGGTGGAATTGAGGAAGGCTGCGTCGATGCCGAGCTGGTGCAGGCCTTCCACCTGGTCCTGCATCAGCGCGATCAGCGGCGAGACCACCACCGCGCAACCGTCGCGCAAGAGGGCCGGGATTTGGAAGCACAGCGATTTGCCGCCGCCGGTGGGCATCAGCACCAGCGCATCGCCGCCGCCGGCCACATGGGCAACGATCTCGGCCTGGCGGCCACGGAAGTGCTCGTAGCCGAAGATCGACTGCAGCAGGGAAAGGGCTTGTTCGGGCAGACTCACGGTGTGTCGCGTGGCACGCTTAAGGTCAGCGTGTCGCCGCGCATGCTCAGATCCAGATGTTTGAGGGCGCTCATGCCAAGCAGCACTTCCTCGGGGTCGCCAAAATTCGGTGCGACGCTGGCGCGGATATCGCGTAGCACGATATCGCCAAGGCGCAGCTCGGCAATGCGGGTGGCGTAGCCCTGTACCGTGCCGTTGGCGGTGGAGAGTGCCATGGCCGGGCCTTGCGGCAGACCGAGCTGGGCGGCCAGGCGGCTATCCAGGGCCACGCCGCTGGCGCCGGTATCGAGCATCAGGCGCACGCGCTGGCCATTGATCAGGCCTTCCAGCCGGTAGTGGCCATCGCGCGCGCGCTGCAGCTGCAGCACCTCCCCGCTTAGGTTCTCCACCCGGTTGGGCATGGCCTGACGCTGCAGCAGCCAGTCTATGCCGGTATAGAAGCCGGCAATCACCAGGCACCACAGGGCCACCACCGGGCCCCATTGGCGCCACCAGGCCACGCTCAGCATGCGGGCTGCCGCAGCTCAGCCATCAACCCAGCCACTGGCGGGCATTGCGGAACATGCGCATCCAGGCGCTGTCCTCGCCCCAGTTTTCCGGGTGCCAGCTCAGGTTCACGGTGCGGAAGGTGCGTTCCGGGTGCGGCATCATGATGCTGAAGCGGCCATCGGCCGTGGTCACGCCGGCCACACCGTCGGGCGAACCGTTCGGGTTGAGCGGGTAGACCTCGGTGGGCAGGCCACGGTCGTCTACATAGCGCAGCGCGGTCAGCACGGCCTTGCGGTCGGCTTCGCTGCCGAATACGGCGCGGCCTTCACCATGCGATACCACCACGGGCAGTTTGGAGCCCTGCATGCCCGCGAAGAACAGCGAGGGGTTCTGAGTGATTTCGGCCATCACGAGGCGCGCCTCGAACTGCTCGGAGGCATTGCGACGGAACTTCGGCCAGGCGGCGGCACCAGGGATGATCTCGGACAGATTCGACATCATCTGGCAGCCGTTGCACACGCCCAGCGCAAAGCTGTCAGCGCGCTGGAAGAAGGCTTCGAACTCGTCGCGTGCACGGGCATTGAACAGGATGGACTTGGCCCAGCCTTCACCAGCACCCAGTACGTCGCCGTAGCTGAAGCCACCGCAGGCGGCAAAGCCCTGGAAGTCCTGCAGCGACACGCGGCCGGACAGGATGTCGGACATATGCACATCCACGGCGCCAAAGCCGGCGCGGTCGAAGGCGGCGGCCATCTCGATCTGGCCGTTCACGCCCTGCTCGCGCAGGATGGCGATCTTGGGCTGTGCGCCCTTGGCGATATAGGGCGCGGCCACATTCTCGCTCGGGTCGAAGCTCAGCTCGGCATACAGACCGCGCGCATGCTTGTCCTCGATCAGTGCGTATTCGCTGTCGGCGCAGGCCGGGTTGTCGCGCAGGCGCTGCAGCTGCCAGCTGGTCTCGGACCAGGCCTTCTGCAGCTCGATTCGGGTCTCGTTGAACACCAGACGGTTGCGCTTCTTGATCTTCAGGCGGTCGTCGTCGTTCAGCGTGCCGATGATATGCAGTTGGCTACGGATGCCGGCGGCGAAGAAGGCGGCCATCACCGCATTGGTATCGCTGCGGCGCACCTGCAGCACGGCGCCCAGTTCTTCGTTGAACAACACACCCATCAGGCGACCATTGTCGGCGCGTGCCACCGATTCCGGGGTGATCTCGCCCAGTTCGCGCTCGGCGCGGCGGCGCTCGATGCACAGCTCGTCCACGTCCAGGGTCACGCCTGTATGGCCGGCGAACATCATCTCGGCAATGGTCACCAACAGGCCACCGTCGCCGCGGTCGTGATAAGCAAGCAGCTTGCCGTCGGCATTCAGCTGCTGCACCACCTTGAAGAAATTACCCAGCGCCACGCCGTCTTCCAGATCGGGTGCGTGGTTGCCCACCTGCTTGTAAACCTGGGCCAGAGCCGAGCCGGACAGGCGGCATTTGCCATTGCCCAGGTCGATCAGGATCAGGTCGGTATCACCCTGGTCGGTCTTCAGCTGCGGGGTCAGTGTCTTGCGCGCATCGGTGACCGGCGCGAAGGCCGATACGATCAGCGACAGCGGTGCGACCACGGCCTTGTCTTCCTGGCCGTCCTGCCACACCGTCTTCATCGACAGGCTGTCCTTGCCGACCGGGATGCTGATGCCGAGTGCAATCGACAGATCACGCACCGCCTTCACCGTGTCGTACAGATTGGCATCTTCACCGGCGTGGCCAGCGGCGGCCATCCAGTTGGCCGACAGCTTGACGTCGCCGAGCTTGGCAATCGGGGCAGCGGCCAGATTGGTCAGCGCCTCGCCAATCGCCATACGGCCCGAAGCCGGCGCCGAGATCAGCGCGAGCGGCGTACGCTCGCCCATGGCCATCGCTTCGCCCTGGTAGGTATTGAAGCCCATGGTGGTCACGGCCACGTCGGCGACCGGAATCTGCCAGGGACCGACCAACTGGTCGCGCACAGTCACACCGCCCACGGAGCGGTCGCCAATGGTGATCAGGAAGCGCTTGTCGGCCACGGCCGGCAGACGCAGCACGCGGTAGGTCGCATCGTGCAGATCGAGCGAGCTCGAATCGAACATCGGAATCTCGCGCTGCAGGCGCTGCACATCGCGGCTCATCTTGGGCGGCTTGCCCAAGAGCACATCCATCGGCATATCTACCGGCTTGTTGCCGAAGTGGGCATCGGCCACTTCCAGCTGTTGCTCAAGCGTGGCGGCACCCACCACGGCAAACGGGCAGCGCTCGCGCTCGGCAATCGCCTTGAAGGTGGGCAGCGCGCTGGCCGGAATCGCCAGCACATAGCGCTCTTGCGATTCGTTGCACCAGATCTGCATGGGCGACATGCCCTTTTCTTCGATATGGATGTCGCGCAGCTTGAACTGGGCGCCACGATCCGAGCCGTGCACGAGTTCAGGCAGGGCATTCGACAGACCGCCCGCGCCCACATCGTGAATGCTCAGGATCGGGTTCTTGTCACCCAGCTGCCAGCAGCGGTCGATCACTTCCTGGGCGCGTCGTTCGATTTCCGGGTTGCCGCGCTGCACCGAGTCGAAGTCGAGATCCGCTGCATTGGCGCCGGTATCCATCGACGACGCTGCGCCGCCACCGAGGCCGATCAGCATGCCGGGGCCGCCGAGCACAATGATCAGCGCGCCGGCCGGAATATCGTGCTTGCCGACATGGTCGGCGTCGATATTGCCCAGACCACCGGCGATCATGATCGGCTTGTGATAGCCGCGCATCTCGCCGGCCACCTTCTCTTCGAAGGTACGGAAGTAGCCGGTCAGATTCGGGCGGCCGAATTCGTTATTGAAGGCAGCGGCACCGATCGGGCCGTCCAGCATGATCTGCAGCGGCGACACGATGCGGCCGGGGCGACCGTATTCGAGCTGGCTGTCGGAGAACACTTCCCAGGGCTGCTTGTAGCCGGGGATATTCAGGTTGGACACGGTAAAGCCAGCCAGACCAGCCTTGGGCTTGGAGCCACGCCCGGTCGCGCCTTCGTCGCGGATCTCACCGCCCGAACCGGTGGCTGCACCGGCAAACGGGGCAATCGCGGTCGGGTGGTTATGGGTTTCCACCTTCATCAGGATATGGGTGGGGCGCTGCTGGTAGGCATAGGTCTGGCTGCCCGGCTGCGGGAAGAAGCGCGCGATGTCGGCGCCCTCGATGACCGAGGAGTTATCCGAGTAGGCAACCACCGTGCCTTCCGGGTGGGCCTTATGAGTATCGCGGATCATGCCGAACAGCGATTTTTCCTGCGCTTCGCCATCCACGATGAAATCGGCATTGAAGATCTTGTGGCGGCAATGTTCGGAATTGGCCTGGGCGAACATCATCAGCTCGATATCGTGCGGGTTGCGTCCAAGCTTCTGGAAGTTCTCCACCAGGTAGTCGATCTCGTCCACCGACAGCGCGAGGCCCATCTCGCGATTGGCCGTTTCCAGCGCCGGCTTGCCGCCGCCGAGGATGTCCACGCTGGCCAGCGGTTGCGGGTCGGCATGGCTGAACAGCGCTTCGATGCCGTCGAAGCTGGCCCACACCGTTTCCGTCATCCGGTCGTGGGCCAGTTCGGCCAGCTTGGCCAGCTCGGTCGCGTTCAAATCGCGCCCGGCATACAGGGCCATGCCGCGCTCGATGCGGCTTATCTGGCCCAGGCCGCACAGATGGGCGATATCGCTGGCCTTGGACGACCAGGGCGAAATCGTACCGACACGTGGTGTGATCAGAATCATGCTGCCCAGAGCACGCGCGGGTTCGGCCGGGTTTTCATAGGTGAGGATCTTGCCCAGCTTAGCTTCCTCGTCGGCGCTCAGCGCGCCGTCCACTTCGGCGAAATGCCAGAACTCGGCATAGGGCGCGAGGCCGTGGATGCCGGCCGCTTGCAGGCCTTGCAGCAGTTTTTCGATACGGAAGGCGGAGAGAGCGAGGCCGCCGCGCAGCTTGAGAAGGGTGGGCATGAGGTGCAAACCGGTCGGTTGAGCTGGAAAGAGGGGGCGAATTTTACCGGAAAAGCGCGCCCGCTTGGGATTGCCTGGCTGGAAAACTCGCTGTTTCAAAAGCATAGCGTGTTCGCACGCAATTGCTGGTCCGGCCTCGCTGGGTGCGCTGCTATCTACGGCTGGTCATTTGCCGCGTCGCTGCGCATGATGCAGCGTGGGACTAGCGGACTTGGTCCGGACCAATTTATCTGGTGCAAAGCGTGGAGGCAGCATGCTGGAGAGCAGCAATAAATGGATGAAGCGGCGCGTGCTGATCGTCGATGATGATCTGGCCCTGTCCGGCACCACCGATTGCCGGGCGATACGCAATCTGCTGACGGAGCTGGCGGGGCGCAATCTGGATGTGCTGGAGGCGGCCAGCTTCGCCGATGCGCATTCGGCCGTGGTGTCGGATGCGGGCATCCATTGCTTCTTTGTCGACTGGACGCTGGGCAGCAATGATCGCGACTCGCACGCCCAGGCGCTGGCGCTGCTGCGCGAGATACGCCAGCGCAATATGCACGTGCCGATCTTTCTGATGGCCGAACACGCGCTGGGCCATTCGCTAACTGTGGAGGCGATGGAGCTGGCCAGCGAGTTTGTCTGGATGCGTGAAGACACCGCGTCCTTCGTGGCCGGGCGCGCCGAGGTGGCGATACGCCAGTATCTGGACGAGCTCTTGCCGCCGTTCACCCAGGCCATGATCGATTACGCACGCAATGTGCATGAATATTCATGGGCGGCGCCGGGCCACCAAGGCGGCATCGCCTTCACCAAGACCGCAGTGGGGCGCGAGTTCTTCGATTTCTTCGGCGAGAACCTGTTCCGGGTCGACTCGGGCATCGAGCGCGGCTCGCTCGGTTCGCTGCTTGAACATAGCGGGCCGATTGGCGAGGCCGAGGCCTATGCGGCGCGCGTGTTTGGTGCGCACCGCAGCTATTCAGTGCTCAATGGCACTTCGGGCTCGAATCGCGCCATCATGGCAGCGGTGGTCAGCGACGGCGAGTTCGCGCTATGTGATCGCAACTGCCACAAGTCGATTGAGCAGGGTCTGGTGATGGCCGGCGGCATACCGGTCTTTCTGATGCCGACTCGCAACCGCTACGGCATCATCGGCCCGCTGCCGCCCAACCAGCTCAGCGCCGCAGCCATCCGCGCCAAGCTCGACCAGCATCCGCTGCGTCATCTGGCCGCCGGCGATAGCGCGAGCTATGCGGTGATCACCAACTGTACCTACGACGGCATGTGCATCGACGCGGCGCGTGCGCAGGATCTGCTCGCCCAGAGTGTGGACCGCATTCACTTCGATGAGGCGTGGTATGGCTATGCGCGCTTCAATCCCATCTACCGCGACCGCTACGCGATGCGCGGCGACCCGGCCGAGCATCCGGCCGACGGTCCGACCGTATTCGCCACCCATTCCACCCACAAGCTGCTGGCCGCCTTGTCGCAGGCCTCCTACATCCATATCCGCAACGGTCGCCAGCCCATCGAACATACGCGCTTCAATGAGTCGTATATGTTGCAGGCGTCCACCTCACCGCTGTACGCGATCATTGCCTCGAACGAGATCGGTGCGGCGATGATGGATGGCCCGCGCGGCCAGAGTCTGACCCAGGAGGTGATCGAGGAGGCGGTCGACTTTCGCCAGGCGCTGGCGCGCGCCCAGCGCGAGTTTGCCGCCAAAGGCGACTGGTTCTTCTCGCCCTGGAATGCGCCCGAGGTGTATGAGCCCGAGACGGGCCGCATGGTGGCGTTTGCCGATGCGCCGCGCGAATTACTGGCCAGCGACCCCAATTGCTGGCTGCTCAAGCCGGGCGAGGTCTGGCACGGCTTCGATCAGCTCGAGGACGATTGGTGTCTGCTCGATCCGATCAAGGCCGGCATCGTCTGCCCGGGCATGGGTGAGGATGGCGAGCTGCTTGAGCACGGCATACCGGCTGATGTGCTGACGGCCTTCCTGCACCAGCGCGGCATCATCCCCTCGCGCACCACCGATTTCATGGTGCTCTGCCTTTTCAGCATGGGGGTGACCAAGGGCAAGTGGGCCACCCTGATCAATGTGCTGCTCGACTTCAAGCGCCAGTACGACCGCAATGCGCTGCTCTCGGTGGAGCTGCCTGAGCTGGTGCGCGCCCATCCGGGTCGCTATGCCAAGCTGGGCCTGCGCGACCTCGCTGAGCAGATGTTCGCTGCCATGAAGAGTAATCGCATGGATCAATGGCAGTCGGCTGCCTTCAGCCAGCTGCCCGAGCCGCAGGTTCTGCCGCGCCGGGCGTTTCAGCAACTGATGGCCGGCAAGGCCGAGCTCTTGCCCCTGCACCAGCTGGCCGGCCGCACCGCCGCAGTCGGGGTGATTCCCTATCCACCCGGCATTCCCATCGTGATGCCCGGCGAGAACTTCGGCGCGGATGATGGGCCGTGGCTCAGCTATATGCGCGCCATGCAGGAATGGACCACGCTGTTTCCCGGCTTTGAGAAGGAGCTGGAGGGCTCGGTGCTCAAGGATGGCGTGTATCACGTTTGGTGCTTGCGCTAGCAGGACCTTGCGGCGATGAAAAAAGCCACCCCAGGGTGGCTTTTTTCATCGCTAGTGCGGGCTCAGGCCTCGATATGGTCCAGGCGCTTGAGCACTTCTTCCTTGCCGAGCAGATGCAGCACCAGATCCACCGATGGTGTCTGGGTGGTGCCGCACAATGCGGCGCGCAGCGGCATGCCCACCAGCGGCATCTTCACGCCCTCGCTGGCCACGAAGGCCTTGATGGCGGCGGACAGGGCCGGGGCGTCCCAGGCTGTGTCGGCCAGCACGGTCTTGAAGCGTGCCAGGCGTGCGCGCGCTTCTTCGCCCAGGTGCTGGGCAGCCAGTTCGGCCGGTGCGGCATCGTGGCGGAAGAAATAGCTGGCTTGCGCGGCCAGATCGACCAGATTGGTGACGCGCTCCTTGAGCAGGGCGATTACGTCCACCAAGGCGGGGCCTTGCTGGGTATCGCAGCCGAGCTTGCTCAGGAAGGGCTCGGTCAGTGCGGCCAGGCGCGCATTGTCGGCCGCCTTCATATGCTGCTGATTGATCCACAGCATCTTCTCGCGGTCGAAACGCGAGGGGCTGGGGCTGACATTCTTCAGGTCGAACCATTCGACAAACTGCTCGAGCGTGAAGAACTCATCGTCGCCATGCCCCCAGCCGAGGCGAGCCAGGTAGTTAAGCAGAGCTTCAGGCAGGATACCTTGCTGGCTGTAATCGACCACGCTGACCGCATCGCGGCGCTTGCTCATCTTCTGACCATCGGCATTCAGAATCATCGGCAGGTGGCCGTACACGGGCAGCGGCGCACCCAGGGCGGCCAGGATATTGATCTGGCGCGGGGTGTTGTTCACATGGTCGTCGCCACGGATCACATGGGTGATGCCCATGTCCCAGTCGTCCACCACCACGCAGAAGTTATAGGTGGGCGTGCCATCCGGGCGGGCGATGATCAGGTCATCCAGCTCGCTATTGGCAATCTCGATGCGGCCCTTGACCGCATCATCCCAGGCCACCACGCCGTCGACCGGGTTGCGGAAGCGCACCACCGGCTGCACGCCCTCGGGCACGGCCGGCAGGGTCTTGCCGCGCTCGGGGCGCCAACGGCGGTCGTAGCGCGGCTTCTCACCACGTGCTTCGGCGTCCGCGCGCATTTGGTCGAGCTCTTCCTTGCTGGTGTAGCAGTAGTAGGCGCTGCCTTGGGCGAGCATTTCCTGCAGCACGACCTTGTAACGGTCCATGCGCTGCATCTGATAGAACGGACCTTCGTCATGCGCAAGGCCTACCCACTGCATGCCATCCAGGATCGCCTGCACCGATTCGGGCGTGGAGCGCTCCAGATCGGTGTCTTCGATGCGCAGCACGAACACGCCCTGATTCTTGCGGGCATAGGCCCAGCTGAACAGCGCGGTACGGACGCCGCCGATATGCAGCAGGCCAGTAGGGGAGGGAGCGAAGCGGGTGCGAACGGTCATGATGGGCCGGGTCAGGAATGCGAAAGCATGCATTTTACCCGGCCGCACCGTTTCGCGGCGATTTGCCTAGCGCAGCGAGAAGCGCAGGCGCCGTTCCGCCTCGGGGGCGCCGGCACCGACCTGGCTCAGAAAGGGGGCGAGCGCGCTGGCGGCGCCGGGCGCCGCCTGCAGCGCCACTTCGGCCTGCAGGCCCTGGGCAGCCTGCCAGTTGCCATTGCCGTTCAGCTGTAGCTGGCCGCTCAGGGTGCTCAGCTGCAACTGCCAGCCGCTACCCGCTGGTAGTGCGTTCAAACGGTAATCGCCGAGCGGGCGCACGGCGGGTGCCAGGCTGGAGCCGGCACCCAGCCAGTCCAGGCTCAGTTGGCCTTCTGGTTTGCCGCCGCGCAAATGAATTTCCTGGCCGCTCAGGCGTAGCTGGCCGCTCAGACCGTAGTTGCGGGTTTTCTCGCTGAGCTTGAACAATGGCGCGGCAGCCAAAGCCAGGTCGAACTGGCGCAGGCTGATCTCGCCCAAGCCCAGGCTGAGCGCCGCTTGTCCGGCATCCAGGCGAATATCGTAGCCCAGGCGCGCTTGCAGCAGGTCCTTCGGCCGCCACTGCCAGCTCAGCTGCTCGGCCAGCGCCTCACCATCCAGTACCGGCTGGGCCGAGCCCTGCCAGATGCTGCCCTGTGCGCCCGCCAGGCTGAACTTGCCCGCGCTTTGCGCACTGATCACGCTGCCCACCATGCTGGCCGGCAGGCGGATCAGGGCGAACACGATAATTAGCAGCACCAGTGCCAGCCACCACGGCCAAGACAGGCGCTTCATCGTTGCCACTCCACAGTTGCATCCACCATGCCGCTGGCCTCGCTGCCGCGCACCTGC
Organism: Chitinimonas taiwanensis DSM 18899; assembly: GCF_900119825.1. GTDB lineage: Bacteria > Pseudomonadota > Gammaproteobacteria > Burkholderiales > Chitinimonadaceae > Chitinimonas > Chitinimonas taiwanensis. The sequence continues at coordinate 49,660 of NZ_FPKR01000018.1, forward strand.
AGCTGCTTCAGCGACCAGCCCTGTGCCTGTGCATCGGCCAGCAGCTTGGTCAATGCGGGCCAGGCCATGCCTTGCGCCTGCAGGCTGGCCTGCTTGTCGCTCTGCTGCTTCAGCGCACTGGCTGGCAGGCCGGTGCTGGCCATCAGGGAGGCCATATCGGGCTTGCTGGCGGCCTGGGTCTTGCCCGTGGCCTGGGCCAGATCGCGCTGGAAACGTGCCATATCGGCGCGCAGGGCGGGCAGGCTTTTCTCCAGGCGGGTGCGGCTGGTGGCCACCGGCTCGATCAGCAATGCATAGATAAGCGCGATGGCCAGCACGGCACCGCCCAGCAACAGGATCAGTTTTTCGCGGCTATTGCGCTGTTGCCAATAGTCGAGCAAGGGGGCGAGGGTAGCGTTCATATCGGTTTACTGCGGGGTCAGGGTCAGGCGCACGCGGTCGGGTGCGCTGGTGCTGGTCTCAACCTTGCCCAGGCTCTGCAGGCTCTGGATCAGGCCGGCAATCTGCTCGGGTGTGGCACGGTATTCGGCGCTGATGCGCCCATCCAGATAGTCGAAGGCCAGCAGCTTGATCTCGCCGCTGGTGCCAAAGCGCGGCGCCAGCTCCAGCAGCTTGGCAATCGCGGCATCGCTGACTGCTGCTTGCTGTTGCTGGCCGCCCTTGAGTTTGGATTGCAGCTGCAGTTGGGCGTCCACCAGCGGCTCGCCAGGGAAAGCGGCGCTGAAGGCGCTATTCATGGCCTGCTTGAGCGCGCGCTCTTCGCTCTGCCACGACCACCATTGGCCGAACCAGCCGAGTGCCGCCAGTGCCAAAGCGCTGCCAGCCAGCCAGGCGGCAGGCTTCAAGCGGCTCCAGTCGATATCCATCTGCGGCCCGCTGGCGAACTCGCCCTGCAGCAGATCGATGGCGTCAGCATGCACGGCAGCTGCGAGTGGATCGTGATTCAGCAATAGGGTGTCGCTGCCCAGTGCGGCCTGCCAGGCGGCGAGGTCGAGCTGCTCAGCTGCTTCGGGGCAGATGGCCAACGACAGTGGCGCCTCCCCCGTTACGCTGGCTAGCAGCAAGGACGGCGGTGTGGCGGGGCTGCTGGCATCGAACCACTGTGCGGTATCGCCGAGGCGGCGCGCCCAGCCATTGCCGCACCACAACAGCGTGCCGCCATCGGCGGCCACCAGCGCATCGGCGGCCCAGCAGGCGCGCGGGCGCTTGCCGACCTGGCTCAGCGTATTCAGGGTTTCGGCCAGCATCTCGCGCTGCACGGCGGCAACGCGGCATTGATCTTTGATCAGCTTATAGGCGAGGTGCTGCTCGCTCGGCTCCCCCAGCAGAACCTGATCGAGCGCGAAGGGCAACAGCTTGCGCGCCTGCTTGCCAGCGCCGGCCGGCAGGACAACCGCGGCGCGCAGCACGCGGGCAGGGGGCAGAAACAGCTCGATCCGTTCGGCCTGCGGCAGGTTGGCCAGCTCGCTGCGACCAGCGCGCAGATGCGGACCATCCAGCAGGCGCCAGTTCACCTCGGTGTTGGGCGTGGCGGGCAGGGCGGATTCGGCAAGAAAGAGACGCAGCGTAGTCACGGCAATGGGGCTGACACGGTGAGGTTGAAGGGCGGCCGGGTTTTCAGGCGCGCCAGTATGACACAGCGAGATCATCGCTCGCCAAGCCTGGTGCGCCTTGCCGACCTGCCCGGGGCATGCCGGAAACAAAAGCTGCCGGAGGGGTTTGTTTTTTTGCCGGTGCCTCGCCTATAATCGCCGACTCTCTGCATGCGGCATGGTTCGTGATTCACTTTCAAGTGCAACGAATCCAGTGTCTGTGGCGGGAACAGAGCGAGCGTGGCGGAATTGGTAGACGCACTGGATTTAGGTTCCAGCGCCGCAAGGTGTAAGAGTTCGAGTCTCTTCGCTCGCACCAGGTTTTCGCTGTCGCCGGCAGGTGCCGGCGGTTTGACTAGTGATAGATAGTCGCAATACAGGATCGAACAAAGATGCAAGCACAACTGGAAACCCTGAGCCAACTCGAGCGTCGTCTCGATATCGCCATTCCGGCCGCGGACATTGAAACCGCCGTCGACGCCCGCCTCAAGCGCGTGGCGCGTACCGCCAAGATCCAGGGCTTCCGTCCGGGCAAGGCGCCGATGAAGATGGTGGCGGCCAATTACGGTCTGCAAGTGCGTGAAGAAGTGCTGGGCGAGCAGGTGCAAACCGCTTTCGCCAAGGCTGTGCAGGAACAGAAGCTGCGTGTGGCCGGTTATCCGCGTTTCGAAGGCAAGCCGGCTGAGGGTGAGTCCTTCTCCTTCTCCGCCACTTTTGAGGTCTACCCGGAAATCGTGCTGGGCGACCTGTCTGGCAAGGAAATCGAGCGTCCGGTGCTGGCCGTGACCGACGCTGAAGTCGAGAAGACCATCGAAATCCTGCGCAAGCAGCGCACCAAGTTCGAGCGTGTTGAGCGCGCTGCCGAGAAGGGCGATCGCGTGATCGTCGACTTCAAAGGCACTATCGATGGCGTCGCCTTCCAGGGCGGTTCCAGCGACAACTACGCCTTCCAGGCTGGCGAAGGCCAGATGCTGCCCGAGTTCGACAATGCCGTGCTGGGCATGAAGGAAGGCGAGAGCAAGACTTTCGATCTGGCCTTCCCTGAGGATTACCAAGGCAAGGACGTGGCCGGCAAGACCGCCCAGTTCGCCGTGACCGTGAAGAATGTGGCAGCTGCCAAGCTGCCGGAAGTCGATGCTGATTTTGCCAAGGCCATGGGCATCGAAGACGGCGATGTGAGCAAGCTGCAAGCCGAAATTCGCAAGAATGTCGAGCGTGAAGTCAAGCGTCGCCTGACCGCCCGTGCCAAGGAAGCCGTGATGTCGGCTCTGCTGGACGTGACCCCGATCGAAGTGCCGAAGGCACTGGTCGGCGCCGAGATTGGCCGTCTGGTTGAGCAGGCGCGCGAAGAAATGAAGCAGCGTGGTTTCGACCCGCAAAACATGCCGCTGCCGCCGGAACTGTTCGAAGAGCAGGCCAAGCGCCGCGTAAGCCTGGGTTTGATCCTGGCTGAAGTCGTACGCGCCAATGGCCTGGAAGCCAAGCCGGAACAGGTCAAGGCCATCGTGACCGAGTTCGCCGAGAGCTACGAGCATCCGGAAGAAGTGGTCAAATGGTACTATGCCAGCCGTGATCGTCTGGAAGGCCCGGAGTCGCTGGCGCTGGAAGACAATGTGGTTGAGTTCGTATTTGCCAAGGCCAAGACCGTTGAGAAGCAACTGGCATTCGACGAGTTGATGGGTCAGCAGCAAGCTGCGTAAAACCTGCTCGCAGTATTGAAAACGGGCTCGGCCGCCTCACCTTAGGGTACAGGTTGGCCGGGCCCGTTTGCTTCCCGGTCACTTCATCCTTTACGCACATCGACAGGACATCATGAGCACCTGGAACCAAGCCGATTGGAACAAGACGCATATCGAACCGCAAGGCCTGGGCTATGTGCCCATGGTGATCGAACAAAGCGGTCGCGGTGAGCGTGCCTACGATATCTATTCCCGCCTGCTCAAGGAGCGGGTGATCTTCCTGGTTGGCCCGGTCAATGATGCGACCGCCAATCTGGTGGTGGCACAGATGCTGTTCCTGGAGTCGGAAAATCCCGACAAGGATATCTTCCTCTACATCAACAGCCCGGGCGGTTCGATCTCGGCCGGTATGTCGATCTACGACACCATGCAGTTCATCAAGCCCGATGTGTCCACGCTGTGTGTGGGCATGGCGGCCAGCATGGGTGCCTTCCTGCTGCAGGCCGGCACCAAGGGCAAGCGCTTTGCGCTGCCGAACTCGACGGTGATGATTCACCAGCCGCTGGGTGGTTTCCAGGGCCAGGCCACCGATATTGAGATTCATGCCAAGTACATCCTCAGCCTGCGCGAGCGGCTGAACAAGCTGATGAGTGAGCACACCGGTCGTTCGCTGGAAGAAATCACCCGCGATAGCGACCGTGACAACTTCATGACCGCCCAGGAAGCCGCCGACTATGGTCTGGTGGACAAGGTGATCACGTCGCGCGGCGTGCTGGCGTAAGCCTTCCGGGCCGGCCCCTGTGCCGGCCTGCAAGTTTCTGATCGCGGCTGCTTCGGCGGCTGCCTAGCAATGGCGAGGTTGCCATGACCGACAAAGAAAAACTCCTTTATTGCTCCTTCTGCGGCAAGAGCCAGCACGAGGTGCGCAAGCTGATCGCCGGTCCGCAGGTATTTATCTGCGATGAATGCATCGAGCTGTGCAATGACATCATCCGCGAGGAGTTGCAGTCCGGCTCGGCCGTGGCTAGCGAAGCCAAGCCGGGTGCGGCGGGCAAGCTGCCTACGCCGGCCGAGATCCGTGCCTCGCTCGACCAGTATGTGATCGGCCAGGACAAGGCCAAGAAGTCGCTGGCGGTAGCGGTGTACAACCACTACAAGCGTCTGGCCAACCCGGCTGCCAAGGCCGGTGATGTGGAACTGGCCAAGTCCAATATCCTGCTGATCGGGCCGACTGGCTCGGGCAAGACCCTGCTCGCCCAGACCCTGGCGCGCCTGTTGGACGTGCCCTTTGTGATGGCCGATGCCACCACGCTGACCGAGGCCGGCTATGTGGGCGAGGATGTGGAGAACATCATCGCCAAGTTGCTGCAAAAGTGCGATTGGGATATCGAGAAAGCCCAGCGCGGCATCATCTATGTGGACGAGATCGACAAGATTTCGCGCAAGTCGGACAACCCGTCCATCACCCGCGATGTATCGGGCGAAGGTGTGCAGCAAGCGCTGCTGAAGCTGATCGAAGGTACGGTGGCCTCGATTCCGCCCTCGGGTGGTCGTAAGCATCCGAACCAGGAATTCCTGCAGGTCGATACCACCAATATCCTGTTCATTTGCGGCGGCGCCTTCGATGGCCTGGCTCAGGTGATTCGTCAGCGTTCGCAAAAGGGCGGTATCGGCTTTGGCGCCTCGGTGCATTCCAAGGATGAGAGCAAGAGTGTGGGCAAGACGCTGCGCGAGACCGAACCCGAGGATCTGATCAAGTTTGGCCTGATTCCGGAGTTCGTCGGCCGCCTGCCGGTGGTGACCACCCTGGACGAACTGGACGAAGCCGCGCTGGTGACCATCCTGACCGAACCGAAGAACTCGCTGGTCAAGCAGTACCAGAAGCTGTTCGAGCTGGAAGGTGCCGAGCTGGAAGTACGCCCTGAGGCCTTGGCTGCGATTGCGCGCAAAGCCCTGGTGCGCAAGACAGGCGCACGTGGTCTGCGCTCCATCATCGAGGGCGCGCTGCTGGAGACCATGTATGAGCTGCCTTCGCAGAAGAATGTGCAGAAGGTGGTCATCGACGAAAACGTGATCGAAAACGGCGGTCAGCCGATTCTCGTGCATGCCGATGCGCAGCAGGTGCAGGCGGCCTGAATCGGGCAAGTGCTTCATCCCTAAAAGAAACCGCCTTCGGGCGGTTTCTTTTTTGTCTGGCGCGGTTGCCTAGAGCTGGTCATATCGGTGAATATGATCCGGCAGGCAATTGAAATGCGCCCGCAACGCCCCATCTTCCAGCCATCGACTCTCGCACTGGATGCCACTATGTCCCAGCACGCCGAACTACCCCCCCATGCCATTGACCTGCCGCTTCTGCCTTTGCGCGATGTGGTGGTCTTTCCCTATATGGTCATCCCGCTGTTCGTAGGCCGGCCCAAGTCCATCCGCGCACTGGAAACTGCCATGGAAGCGGGCAAGCAGATTTTGCTGCTGGCCCAGAAGAACGCCGCCAAGGATGAGCCATCGGCGGCCGATATGTACGATATCGGCACCGTGGCCACCATTCTGCAGATGCTCAAGCTGCCCGACGGCACCGTGAAGGTGCTGGTCGAGGGTACCCAGCGCGCCTTGGTGGATGAAATCCAGGAGCATGAAGGTTTCTTCACCGTCACCGCCCAGCCGGTGCCGATGGATGCGGCCGAGGATACTGAAACTGAAGCCATGCGCCGTGCGCTGCTCGCGCAGTTTGATCAGTTCGTGAAGCTGAACAAGAAGATCCCGCCCGAGGTGCTGACCTCGCTGGCAGGCATTGAACGCGCCGGTCGCCTGGCCGATACGATTGCCGCCCATCTGCCGCTCAAACTCGAGCAAAAGCAGGACATCCTCGAGATGTTCAATGTGGGCGAGCGCCTCGAACATCTGCTCAAGCAGCTGGAAGCCGAACTCGACATCCTGCAGGTGGAGAAGCGCATCCGGGGTCGCGTCAAGCGCCAGATGGAGAAGAGCCAGCGCGAGTACTACCTGAACGAGCAGGTGAAGGCGATTCAGAAGGAGCTGGGCGAAAACGAAGAAGGCGCCGAACTTGATGAGCTGGAAAAGAAGCTCAAGTCGGCTGGTCTGCCCAAGGAAGCCAAGGCCAAGGCCGAGGCCGAGCTGAAGAAGCTGAAGATGATGTCGCCGATGTCGGCCGAGGCGACCGTGGTGCGCAACTATATCGACACCCTGATTGGTCTGCCGTGGAAGAAGAAGACCAAGATCAGCCAAGACCTGGCCGGTGCCGATTCGGTACTGGAAGAGGATCACTACGGTCTGGAGAAGGTCAAGGAGCGCATCGTCGAGTATCTGGCCGTGCAGCAGCGTGTCGATAAGCTCAAGGCGCCCATCCTTTGCCTGGTCGGGCCACCCGGCGTGGGCAAGACCTCGCTCGGGCAGTCGATCGCCCGTGCGACCAACCGTAAATTCATTCGCATGGCCTTGGGTGGCGTGCGCGATGAGGCCGAGATTCGCGGTCATCGCCGTACCTATATCGGTTCCATGCCGGGCAAGATTCTGCAGAGCATGAGCAAGGTTGGCGTGAAGAACCCGCTCTTCCTGCTCGACGAAGTGGACAAGATGGGCCAGGACTTCCGTGGCGATCCGTCTTCCGCGCTGCTTGAAGTGCTCGACCCGGAACAGAACCAGACCTTTGTCGACCACTATGTTGAGGTCGAGTACGACCTCAGCGATGTGATGTTTGTGGCCACGGCCAACTCGCTGAACATCCCGGCGCCGTTGCTGGACCGGATGGAGATCATCCGCCTGGCTGGCTACACCGAGGACGAAAAGGTCAATATCGCCCAGAAGTACCTGGTGCCCAAGCAGATGAAGGCGAATGGGCTGAAGGAAAATGAGCTGGTCATCCAGGAAAGCGCGCTGCGCGATATCGTGCGTTTCTATACGCGTGAAGCCGGTGTGCGCAGCTTGGATCGCGAAGTGGCCAAGATCTGCCGCAAGGTGGTGAAGGCGCTATTGCTCAAGCCGACTGAGAAGAAGGTGACCGTCAATGCCAAGAACCTGGAAAAGTACCTAGGCGTGCACAAGTACAGCTACGGTCTGGCCGAGGAGAGCAACCAGGTTGGTCAGGTGACTGGTCTGGCCTGGACCGAGGTAGGCGGCGAGTTGCTGACCATCGAAGCGGTATCGCTACCGGGCAAGGGCAAGATGATCACCACCGGCAAGCTGGGCGAGGTGATGCAGGAATCGATTCAGGCCGCGCTATCGGTCGTGCGTAGTCGCGCGGCCAGTCTTGGGGTGGATGCGGACTTCTATCAGAAGCACGACATCCATATCCACCTGCCCGAGGGCGCCACACCCAAAGACGGTCCATCGGCCGGTATTGCGATTACCACCGCCATGGTGTCCATCCTGACCGGTATTCCGGTGCGTGCCGATGTGGCGATGACGGGTGAGATCACCCTGCGTGGCGAGGTGCTGCCGATTGGTGGCTTGAAGGAGAAGCTGTTGGCCGCGCATCGTGGTGGCATTAAGCATGTGCTGATCCCGGATGGCAATACCAAGGACTTGGTCGAGATTCCAGACAATATCAAGCAGAAGATGGAAATCCACCCGGTCAAATGGATTGATCAAGTGCTGAGCTTGGCATTGGAGCGCCAACCGGTACCGCGCGCAGCGGATGCCGAGGTGGTGGCCGAGGCGGCGCCAGCCGCAACGTCTGGTGCGCCAGTGCTGACCAAGCATTAAGCCGTCCGCCATGAAACGAGCCGCACAGTACCCCGCAAAGCGGAGTCCTGTGCGGCTTTGCATATGGCGCAGAGATAGCTGACCTTGTTATCCGCCCCAGTGAAGCTGACTTGTGTGTACTCGCTTCATCTGGCGATAGGAGACCCAGGTAAGTAAGTTTCGGGTGGGGGGGGCTGCCATTGTTGTTGAGTCGGGGCTCACCCAGGCCCACGCGGTGCAAAAAAAGCTCAATTTCTTGTTGGCAAATTGCTAAAAGATGCTTAAAGTAGCGGTCTTTCCGGTTCAGCAAATTTGAATCGGTTCCAGCTCCAAAGCAGTCATGCATTGAGAGAATGGGTGGTTAGCTCAGTCGGTAGAGCGTCTGCCTTACACGCAGAATGTCGGCGGTTCGACCCCGTCACCACCCACCAAGTTTTACAACGACCGATTCGATTGCTTTAATAGCCACTCACTCGGGCGTAGTGCCGAATCTGGAGCGGTAGTTCAGTTGGTTAGAATACCGGCCTGTCACGCCGGGGGTCGCGGGTTCGAGTCCCGTCCGCTCCGCCAGACAAAAAAGGGTGAACTTTACAGTTCACCCTTTTTTATTGCCTTTTTGGCTTATCCACCCAAGCGCCTCCTGTGGCGCGGAGATGTGTTTCCGATGTTTGAATTCGTACAGAACAATCGAACCTTGGTGGCCGTTGCGCTCGGCCTGGTTGGTATCGGACTCTTGGTTGGCGGCGGTGTGGCCGGTTATAGCGCCACGGCTGGTGAGCCGCATCTGGCCGAGGTGGATGGTGTGAAGATCACCGAGCGAGATCTGGCCAATGCCAGCGGTGGTCAACCCCTGGCTGACGCAGCCAAGGCACAGCTGCTGCAGGAATTGATTCAGCGCCAGGTGCTGCTTAGCGAGGCCAAAAGCCTCCATGTGCTGGCCAGCGATGCCCAGTTGCGCGAACAGATCATGGGCATTGATGCCTTCAAAGAGAATGGTCAGTTCAATCTGGAGCGCTACAAGAGCCTGTTGGCTGCGCGCCAGATGACGGTGGATCAGTTCGAAGCGCGCATGCGTGAGGACCTGGGGCTGCAGTTGCTGGCCGGCGCGCTGGGCAATAGCGGTTTCAGTTCCAGTCTGGCTAGCAACCGTTTGGTGGACAGCTTGGCGCAGTCGCGTGAAGTCGCCAGCTATCAGTTCATTCCGGCAGCTTATGCGGCGCAGGTGACCGTGAGCGAAGCCGATATCAAGGCGTATTACGATGCGAACCAGGCAAGCTACCGCTTGCCGGAGCGAGTCAAGGTCGCCTATGTCGTGCTGTCGCGCGAGGAGCTGGCTGCTAGCCAGACTATCGAGGCCGACAAAGTACGCGCCTATTTCGATGCGAATAAGGCCGAGCTGGCACCGGAAGAGCGCAAGGTGCGTCATATCCTGATCAGTGCGGATGCCAAGGCGCCGGCAGCTGAACGTGCCGCGGCCAAGAAGAGCGCGGAAGCCATTCTGGCCCGGGTCAAACAGAATCCGGCCAGCTTCGCCGAGCTGGCCAAGCAGAAGTCGCAGGATCCGGGTTCTGCCCAGCAGGGTGGCGATCTTGGTTACTTTGGCCGTGGTGCCATGGTCAAGGCTTTCGACGAAGTGGCCTTCAAGCTGGCCAAGGGCCAGATCAGCGATGTGGTGGAGACCGAGTATGGCTACCACGTGCTGCAGCTCGAAGATATTCGCGCCAAGTCCTTTGAGGAAGTGAAGCCGGTAGTCGAGCAGCGTCTGAAGCTGGAAGCAGCCCAGAAGCGCTTCGATCAGGTCAGCGAGCAGTTCTCGGATCTGGTCTATCAACAGGCCGATAGCCTGAAGCCGGTGGCTGATGCCCTGAAGCTGACCGTGCGTGAAAGCGATTGGCTGACCCGTGATGCGGCTGCAGACCCGCAGCTGAACCATGCCAAGGTGCGCGAAGCGCTGTTCAGCGACGATGTGCTGAACAAGAAGCACAATACTGAGGCAGTCGAGCTGTCGGCTGGTACCCTGCTGTCGGCCCGCGTGCTGCAGCATGAGCCGGCCAAGGTGCAGGCGCTGGCCGAGGTATCGGGCAAGATTGCCGAGCAGCTGAAGGCCGAGCGCGCCAAGGCGAAGGCGATAGAAGAAGGCAAGAAGGCTCTGGCCGCCTTGCAGAAGGGCGAGGCGCCTAGCCTGGCCTGGAGCGCCCCCAAGGTGCTGAGCCGTCTGCAGCCGGATGGTTTGGCCAAGGCCGATCTGAGCGCCATCTATGCCTTGCCGCTCAAGGATACGGCGGCGGGCTATGCAGGCTTGGAGAGTGCTGCCGGCTTTAGCGTATACCGCGTTGCTGCCGCACCGGCTGCGCCACTGGACCCGGCGCTGCGTGAGGGACTGACTGGCAGCCTGTCGAGCACCAGCGCCCAGATGGAGCTGGCGGCCTACCTGGCCAAGCTGCGGGAGCAGCACAAGGTCAGTAAGCCCTAAGTGGGCTGGGAATAAAAAAGCGCCCCGCGGGGCGCTTTTTTTATTGGCTGGCGACGACTACGCCGTAGCCGGTCTAGCGTTTTTCCAGTGCGTAGACGGTCTTGCCCTGCAGCTTGAACAGGTGGGCCGCGTGATACAGATTCTCCGAGTGACCAACAAACAGCAGGCCATTCGGCTTCAGCAGCGGTGCAAAGCGCTCAAGTATCTTCAGCTGGGTCGGGCGGTCGAAGTAGATCATCACATTGCGGCAGAAGATCGCATCGAATGGCCCGCGCACCGACCACATCGGGTCAATCAGATTCTGGCGCCGAAAGCTCATCATCTCGCGCAGCTCGGCCTTCACCTCAAACTGGCCGTCGGCGCGCTTATTGAAGAACTTGCTCAGCTGCTGTGGTGATAGTTTGTCTACCTTGTCGGCGCTGTAAACCCCTGCCTGGGCAGTTTTGAGCACGCTGGTATCCAGGTCGGTCGAGATGATCTTTACCGGTGGACGCAGGCTATCAAAGGCTTCGGCGGCGGTAATCGCCAGCGACCAGGGCTCTTCACCGGTCGACGCTGCCGAACACCAGATATTCAAGGTGCCCGCCGGCTTGTTGGCACGCAGATGCTCAAGCAGGACCGGGAAGTGGTGGGCTTCGCGGAAGAAGGAGGTCAGGTTGGTGGTCAGGGAGTTGATGAAGGCCTCCCATTCAGCCTCGTTGCCGCGCTCAAGCAGGACCAGGTATTCCTGGAAGGTATTGAAGTTGTGCGCGCGCAGACGCTTGGCCAGGCGGCCGTAGACCATATCGTGCTTGCTGTCGTTCAGCGCAATGCCCGCATAGTCGTAGATCAGTTTCTTGACGCGTTCAAAGTCCTGCTGGGTAAATTTGAATTCGCGATTGGCCGTGCTGCTGAGCCCCAGATTGAGTGGCGGCAGGGGCGAGAGCGGGGGGCGGGCATCTTTGGTCATGCCCTTATCTTAGCAGCGGATCGCGGCTTGCCAATCGCCAGCACGCAATCGGGCTGGCCTAGCGATCGCGGGTCTGGCGCGGCTTGGGTTTGGGGCAATTCCCCGCACTATCGCAGCCGGTGATCTTATTCCACAGACTGCCATCTTCCTGCTTGGTCGGGACGGCCGCTTCACTGGGCTTTTCTTCGGCGGCTGGCTTGCTCTCGGCTGTGGGTTTGGCTTCCGGTTTAGGTGCGCTGCTGGCGGGCTTGGCTTTCGGCTTTGCCTGCTTGACCACCTTCTTTGCACTGTTCGGCTGCGACGTGCTGGCGGCATTGCCGGCTGCTGGCGGTGCACTTTCCAGTGCGTTCAGGCCAGTATTGTCCAGGGGCGGTAAATTGCTGCTGACCAGCTCGGTCGATGCGGGGGCTTGCATCAGCACGGCTTCGGGCTGCGCGGGGGGCGGCTGTAGCGCTGGAGCGGGGGCTGGCGGAGGGACGGGGGCTTCGACAACGGCAGGTGTGCTGCTGGGCGTAGCAATCGATAGTGCGGCGGGTTCACGCTCCTGGCCAAACCAGGCCGCGGCGATGCCGATCAGGGCTACGCCGGCCATTGCGGCGGCCATGACTGGCAGGCGCGACTTGGCTTCGTTGGCGGCAGGCTTGGGCGGTGGTTCGCTGTGCTTGGTCGTAGCGACTTCGCCATTCGAGGTATCCGGTTTGCTTAGACTCAGATCGCGAAGTGCATTGCGGGCTTCGCGCACCGTGGCAAAGCGCGCTGCGGGGTCTTTTTCCAGGCAGCGCATCACCAGGGCCGCTAGCGCATCCGGTACATTCGGGTTCAGCGATTGAATCGGTACCGGGTCTTCATGCAGGATCTTGTAGGCGATGCTGGCCATATGGTCGCCATCGAAGGGGCGCTTGCCGGTCAGTACCTCATACAGCACGATGCCGGCCGCAAACAGATCGGCACGGCCATCCAGCTTCTTACCCTCGATCTGCTCGGGTGCCATATGGCGCGGCGAACCCACAATGGTGCCGGTGCGGGTCAGTTCACTGGCCGGTAGTTGGGCAATCCCGAAGTCGGTGATCTTGAGCCGGCCGTCGGCCTTGAGCATCAGATTGGCCGGCTTGATATCGCGATGCACGACATCGTGTTCATGCGCGTACGCGAGGGCGGCGAACAGCTGGTCGGCCAGCTTGAGGACCCGGTTCAGTGGTAGGCGTATGCCTTGGTCGAGCAGCGACTGTAGCGGCTTGCCCTCCACATACTCCATGGCCAGATAGGCATGGCCGTTTTCATCGCCGCAGTCATACATGGTGATGATGCCGGCGTGATTCAGGCGTGCTGCCGAGCGCGCTTCCTGCTGAAGACGCGCCGCGTACTCGCTGCGTTCGGCAGGGTTCAGGTGCAGGCGCAATACCTTCAGGGCAACGGTGCGATCCAGGCGTTCGTCCACCGCACGATAGACGACCCCCATCGCACCTTCACCCAAGGTGTCTTGAATCCGGTAATGGCCTAGTTTTTCCATGTGTTTATTCTAGCCTGCATTGGCATTTGCCTAGCGCAGATTAAGCCATTGTCATGTTAAGGCCGGGCAGCTTAAGTGGCCGAAGCTGAATCTGTGCTTAATGCGCCTCGTGACGGGCCAAATCCTCTTCCATATCAGCCAGCAGGATGTTCAAGGCATCGCTGGACATGCGTATTTCACTGAGCGATATCGCCAGCGAGATCAGCATCGCCGCCAGGCTGACGCTGAATACAATATGCGCACCAGATTGCAGGCCGAAGAAAATCAGGAACATGCACAGCACGCATAGAAACATCGCGCTGGCGCCCGCGGCCTGCATGCCACGGATTAGAGCTACGCGGCGGCGCAGATTGGCAATCTGGCGCAGAATCTTGGCGTCGGGTGCGCGCTGATAGTCCTCATGCAGCTTGCGGATCACGCTGGATAGCCCAAGAAAACGATTGGTATAAGCCAGCAAGAGCAAGGAAATGGCCGGGAAGAGCAGGGCGGGTACGCTGATTTCCATTTGCATGCTTTAGCTTCCCTTGCTGAGCGCGCGCAGGTCGGCCAGCACGGTCTTGGCATAGTCCTTGGTATCGAGGTCGGTGTAGCGGCGCATGATGCGCCCCGACGGATCGATCAGGAAGCTGTGTCGCTTGGCGAACTTCATGATGCCCAGATTGAGCAGTGCCCCGTAACGCTCAGCGGTTTTGCCGTCCGGGTCGGCCAGCAGGGTAAACGGCAGCTGATGCTTGCGACCGAACTCGCGGATCGCGGCAGGTGAGTCGGTGCTGATGCCGACCACATCGGCCCCTAGTGCGCGCAGCAGTACGATCTCATCGCGGAAGCTGCAGGCCTCCTCGGTACAACCTGGCGTAGCGGCCTTCGGGTAGAAATACAGCACCAACCACTTGCTGCGGAATTGCTCGCTACTGCGGCTCTGGCCATGCTGATCCTGCAGCACGAAGCCGGGCGCCAGCTGGCCGATATGGATGCTGGCCAGCAGCGGGCTGCTGGCGGCCAGTAGCAGGGTGATAAGTAATAGGCGTAGTGAAGACATGGCGTAAAACAAGGCAGACCTCGGACAAGTGATCCGATGGAATGTCGGCCGCTCGCTTCTGTGGTTAAGGGGGTGTCAAGAAAAAGCCATTAATAAACAGACTGATAAGATTCTCTCTCTGTCCTTGTCGCACTTATGACTACACCGGCACTTTCTCATTTCAGTTTACAAGCGTACCACTTCAGCTCCTTGGACGGCATAGGGATGGCCCGACCTTGCGCCGAAGTATGACTGCTTATCTAGAGTGCATAAATGTGCATAAATTCCGTGGCCCAGATATATGGCTTCATCGCCTGTATTGGTGCGGCATGGGCTGCATTTATGCAGGTGCATAAAATGCGCTCTATGAAGCAGGCGGGCGTGGCGGGGATACGAGCGCGCGCCAGCGGTGCCAGCAGGGGTTCCCTGATGTTTTGTGGCTCTGCGGACTACCGACTGTCCCTACGCCCAATCCATTGCATCGAAGCGGTTAACCGGTCACCATGACCGGCGGCTACGTGCTTGTCGCGAAGCATAGAGGAACAAGAGTAGGTGAGAACAATGGATGCAGATTGCGTGGAAAGGCAATGGAGTAGGACAGAGCACATGAAGGCAGAGGTGAGCAAATGGGCCGCCCAGTAATAGTACTGGGTGATGCAACGGACCATGGCGGGCGAGTCATTGGCGGTGACATGTCGACTAACGTTGATGGGAAGCCTATTGCCCGTGTCGGCGACATGGTTTCCTGCCCGAAATGTAAAGGCACATTCCCCATCATTGAGGGGGTAGTGGATACGATTTTCAGTACTCAGCCCGTTGCTGTACACGGTCACAAAACAGCATGCGGTGCAACATTGATCGGTTCCCAAACCCTGCTACTGGTTCATGTTGCAGCTGGCAATGTCTATCGGTCTGTACCAGCTCCAACCACTAGCAAGTCCTCACCGCCAGTAGGGGACGGTGGATCGGATGCTCGCGAATCACGAGACGAGCAGGCACATCAGTACGATATGCATTTCTTGGTCCAGGATAAGCAAACAGGGCAGCCATTAAGACAGATTCGATACAAGATCACGCTTTCTAACGGCAAGACGTCGCTGGGTTACACGGATGACAACGGCTTGACGCAGACAGTTTCAGCAGATTCCGCCCTAACCGCCACCATTGAGGCTCCATACTATGACAACGACCCTGCAAGTGACGCTTACGCCAACTGCGGACCGGACACCTGCAACTGTTGAAACGACTAGTGAATTAAGTGGTGCTCAATGGATTAGCCGCTTTCCTACAAGTACGAGCCTTGATGATCTGGAATCCCCGTTTAAGGAAAACGTCACCTCGTTTATCGCAGCATTAAAAGCCGCAGGCGCTGCCGTCACGATTGCGGCAACCCGGCGACCCAAAGAACGAGCGTATCTGATGCATTGGTGCTTTAAGATTACCAAGGGCAAGGCAAAGGCCGACAACATCCCAAAAATGGCGGGTGTGGACATCAAGTGGGATCATTCGGATGCTGACGGGAAGTACTCAGAGTCCGAGTCTATTAAGGCCGCCAAGGCAATGGTTAGCGGTTATGGAATGCAGGGACTTGTTGGCTTAGCCCCGGCCTTGAATTCACGGCATATCCAAGGTAACGCTATCGATATGAACATCTCTTGGAGCGGTACGCTATCAATCACCGATGTGAAAGGTGAGATAGTAGAGATCGCTACGTCGCCGAGGACTGGAATGAACGAGACGCTACATAAAGTCGGCGCAGGCTACAACGTCATCAAGTACAACGGTTCAGGCGTCGACAAACCACATTGGTCTACTGACGGGCGCTAAACATGATGAGATACCTGCCTTTACTGTTCATGTGGGCATTGGCAAGTGTGGTGTTGGCTTCGGGAGATGTTGTATTCCCCAAAGAGGTTCAGCGCTTCATTGCGAAGCGTGAAGGCTGTGACCACTTCCGCGGTGAGATCGGTGAGAACGGTGATGAGAAACGACAGCGAGAGGTTCAGGCGAATCTCAAAAAGCTCTGTACAGGTACAGATCGCCAGTTGAACGCGCTACTGAAGAAGTACCAAGGGTGGCCGGAGATCATAGAGAGATTGAGCGAATTCGAGACGGACATAGAAGCGCAGTAGAGTCTCGCGCGAAAAAAAGCCGCCCGGTGGGGCGGCTTGGTCATTGGCGCAGGCTCGGCTACGCCGTGCCCATCCCCGCCAGGGTATAGGGCTCGAAGTCCACGATTGTCATACCGGCCCAGTCGTTCACCTCGCGCATGCGGTTCTGCAGGTGGGTCAGCTCATTGCGCACGAACACTTCCGCTGCCTTGGCCACATCCCCAAAGCCGCCCGTGTTGTTCGGGATGATGCCCATCATCTGCGGTGGCACCCGGTGCGCCGCCAGCTGGTCGTCACGGGTCGTGTTCTTGATGCCGATGAACTCATCCTTTGCCGCCACTTTGGACTGTCCCGGAAACGGTAGACAACCTCCAGCCTCACGCCGCGGCTAGTTCAAAGGCCTCGGGACTGACGCCGCCAAGATGGCTATGACGGCGGACACGGTTGTAAAACGCTTCGATATAGTCAAATACATCGGCGCGAGCCAATTCACGCGTTTTGTAGATACGCTTACGGATACGTTCCTTTTTCAGGCTACTGAAGAAAGATTCAGCGACCGCATTGTCCCAGCAGTTCCCTCGCCGACTCATGCTGGGTTCGAGCCTATTGGCGGCACAGAAACGACGCCAGTCATCGCTGCCGTACTGTGAACCCTGGTCAGAATGGATTAAAACCGCGGCTTTGGGTTTGCGCTGCC
>NZ_FPKR01000021.1 GCF_900119825.1 Chitinimonas taiwanensis DSM 18899
CCCGCTGCTGCTGCTCGCCGCGCGTGGCGGCATCCTTGCCGCCAGCCAGGACGCCTTCTTCCTGACCGGCGAAACCCAGAACTGGCTGGCCGGCGGCCACCTGAACCTGCTCACCGGCCATCAGCTGCGCCTGGATGCCAACCAGGCGATCAGCTTCACCGGCGGCCTGGCTGAAGGCGACAAGGACCAGGGCCAAGGCCTGAGCGCGATCACCGGCGAAGGCGACCTGCTGATCCAAGCCCACGCCGGCCCGATGAACCTGGCCGCGAAGGGCAAGCTGACCTTGGAATCGGCCAAGGCGGACACCACGCTGGCGGCAGCCAAGACGATCGTGATCCAGACGGCGGGCGGGGCGAGTATCACGCTGGATGGTGGGATTACGGTGGCGTGTCCGGGGACCATCACCGTCAAGGCGAGTAGGAAGAGCTTTGTGGGGGCGGCGAAAATAGATGCGGTGCTACCAAGGTTTGCTGCTAGTGAGTTGAAGCGCAGGCGCAGGATCGACTTTTCTGGCTAGCGCAGCCGTGCAGCAATATAGCCATAGCTCTCACATAATCAAGACGGCAGACGCATAAATGATCAAGAAATGGCTTTTCCCTTTTCCCGCCGCAAATGGCAAAGAGATTACCGATCCCAATGCCTTTTATGCTGCTTTGGCCGGTAGCGAGGATGGATTTTTCCCGATTGGCGCCAATGGTCTCTGGCATGGCGGTGTGCACTTCGGTGCCGGCACTTCGGCTGCCCTGAAGCAAGACGACGGTATACGTTGTATCGCCGATGGTGAGGTGGTGGCCTACCGTTTGGACGCACGCTATCCGGAAGTTCAATACCCGAGTGGTGGCGGCAAAGCCGCATACTCGACCGGGTTTGTACTGGTGAGGCACAAATTGGTGTTGCCACCGCCTCCGTCGCCGCCTGGTAATGCGTCAAGCGAAGCGGCTGCACCTCCACCTGCTGATGATGTACTGGTGTTTTTCAGCTTATATATGCATCTGCTGGACAAAGCCGGCTACGACTCTGCACCCCATCTGAAGCGCCCAAAATACTGGGGTGGTCCAGCAGTTACTTATGCCGTGGGGGCCAAGGCAAAGGACAAGGAGCCAGCGCTGGCGCCGGGAAAGACTGGCTTGCGAATCCGGAACGCTGCACATGAGGCGGCGGGCCTGCTTCCGACGGGGGCGGTTGTCAAACTGGGTGCAGCATCTCCAAAGCGACCCGCCTTCAATGAGTTAGCGTCGGTTGTCTCGGGGGCCGAGGGCGGGAAAGTGCCTGACAGCACCCCCATTGGCTACGTTTTCAAGGCCGAGTTGGATGCCATTCCCGAGCCTGATGCTGCGGCGGTTGGGGCAGTTTATGTGCTACCTACACCCATACCGGTTGCCGCAGGGGCGCTGATGGGACATATGGGCAATTACCAGAATTTTGATGATATATATCCCATTCCTGCCAGAGGTCCCCGCCCACTGGTACATCTGGAGGTGTTTACCGGTGCTGATTTGCCTGCCTTCCTGGCAAGGAGTCGGGCAAGAGCCGCCTTGCTTGATCCAAAACAGCGCAATCGACTGCTGATTGATGTTGGTGCGCAAGTGTATGAGCCCATTCCCGCTACTGGCAGCATTCCTGACGGTATGCAGATATCACCCAGCAGTGACAGCCCAAAATCAGGGCGCTGGGCGAAGGCGAAGCTGCTCGTCCCCACTATCGTTCCCCGAAGTGGATTAGGCGCTTACCAGGCATCTACCAAAACGTATCAATACCAGGGTCAGCGTGTCACCTTTACCGGACGATTTGTGGGGGCCGCCGATAGCCAAGTGACCACGAATGAAGCCGAAGCCAAGCGTCTGGGCTACGCGCGCAGGGAGGTCATGTTGCCTAGCGGCGACGCATTCTGGGTCCAGCGCAGCGACTTGGGCAGCAAAGCTGGCGTGCGCCAGAAATGGGACAAATTCCCCTTGCAACTGAGTCAACCCGGCCCAAGCACGATCAACACATCGCGGGTTCTGACCAAAGCGGATCTGGAGAAAATACCCGCCATCGACAGAGCGCTGGATGCCAATGGACGACAGTGGTGGAGGCTGAACCGCGTCGGCTGGATCTGTGAGCGTGACCAAGCAAAGGTGGTGTGGAAGTCGCCGTGGGATTGGGCCGGGTTCGAGCTCGTAGAGGAAACCAGTCGCCCGGCCGACCTAATGGCGCGTGATGTTCATCATCTGGGCGGCGCGACGGGCGCGGAGGCGCCCAACTTCAAACAGCGCGCAGACAACGTGGACGGCGGCCCCTTGCTCAGCAAGGTGCGTCAAGCTATCGACAAGCAGGGTGTGGCGGATGGTGTTTTGACTCGACAGGAATTCAAGCGCGCCCTTTCGCTTCCTTGGTTGGCGGACCGTATTGGTCGGCTGATTGTGCGATACGAAAGTGAGTGGGGCGGGGATATGAGCAAGTGGGATGAGCTTGACGCCTTGATGATGGAGGGGAAGGCTGATTGGCGAGTAGAGAAGCAGCGAATTAAGGAATTGGCATTTTTAGCTCAGTTGGGTTCCATAAGAGATTTTCTTGGTACCAGTACCTTTTATTACTGGCATGCCGTCGGCTTAATCTCCAATTTTAAAAGCCGCTGCTCGGCTGAGTGCAGTGTTCCGTACTTAGAGTTAGTTCTAGATGAAGAGACGGTATATCGTCCATCATCTGAGACCATGTCGTGGATGCTGGCAACTGAGAGATACATGAAGAATCCTTATGTTCCATCTGGAAATACCGCGAGTGGAATTACTATTGGGTATGGCTATGATCTTGGTCATCAAACAACTCAAAAAATAAGACAGGATCTTAATGGGATTTATTCGGATGTTGATATTGAAAAATTCGTAGGTGTTGCCGGGAAGAAAAAGGAAGATGCTCGTAAGTCATTGGATGATGTTGGCGATATTGAAATATCAGAGGAGAATGCACTCAAGTTGGCTGCTAGGATGAAAAAGACTTATGCTAAGCAGGTCGTTGATGTATACCCTGAGGCCGTAAAGCTGCATCCGCACTGTCAGGGTGCCCTTTTGTCCTTGGTGGTTAATAGAGGGAATGAGGTAAGTGAAAAGGATCGGCGAAAGGAGATGTTGGAAATACAAAACGATTTTAAGAGTGGTAATGTAGAACAGATTCCCTCTAGATTAAGATCTATGAAGCGCCTTTGGGAGAATACGGGGCAGGGGGGCTTGATTACAAGGCGTGAGGAAGAGGCATTGTTTTTTGAGAAAGGGCTGAAATGCGAATGTTGGGAGTAATTTTCATAGTTGCTTTCTGTGTAATTCAATTTCCCGCGGCTGCGGATGAAGTATTGATTGGTTGTGAGTCCAGCAGGAATTCGGATATTCTCGCCTGTCTGGAGAAAAAGAGAGTTCTTGCTGATAAAGCTTTGAATTATGAATATAAATCTGCGATGGCTAGGTTGAATGGTGAAAATCAGATTGACTTGCGAAATGTGCAGAGGAAGTGGATACACTTTAGAGATAAATTTTGTCTTTCTGTGAGGAAGGAAAATGGCATGGGTGCGGAGGCGGGCCTGGAGTATTCGCGCTGTCTCTATCGCATTACTTTGGATCGGAAGTTGGAAGTGCAGCAGCTTGCTAGTGTGTTGTCAGATGAGAAGTTCTATAGCTCAATAATTGCACTTGGTCGAATCGGTATTGAAAGGGCTCAGTTAATTGAAAAGCTGGCTGCGCTCGACAATGATGTCATTGAGTGGCGGGAATATGTGGCGGCGCACTGTGACTTTATGAGTGCTCTATCTGGGGAAAATGCAAAGGCTTGCAATGCGCGCCTAAACTTCAACCGCTCGTATCAATAGTGCAGACATCCGGGAGACCTTGGGCTAAGAGGATTAGCCTATTCTCCGTAGGTGAAGTCGAGCGAATTTGCCGTGTCTTCACGTGTTGAGTGTTCTAGACACGTGGGGCTAGAACCGATAGGTCGTGGCATTGACGCGCGCGATAGCGTATCTGTTCAGGTGGCGAGAGCGGGAAATCCCCGCAGACGCCCGGGTTGTGGGTGCGTTGCTGAGATTATTGGGCAGAATCCCCCATAGTGAGTCTGCTGTGCGTTTGGCTGTGATGACGTCGACTGGCGCAGCTTACGAGCTAAGCCGTTTTTGACTTCGTGTTGCCCCTGTAATGGCTCTGCTTGGGCTGTGATTCGTCTGTTACAGCCCACACGCCGAAGCTCGTTCCTAAATCCAGCCTAAAGAACCGCAAGACCTTTAATCCGTTCGTGTTCTTGACGCATTTCTGGCGCGCCCTAGAGCACAAGGAGGTGTCCAACTCGTGAGCCGCAGCACCACATGCCTCCGCACCGGTCGCCGCCCCACAAGGTGTGCAAGGCTTCATCGTTGCGCTGCCAACCGAATGGACCCGTGGCGAAGACAATCTGTTCTCCAAGCGCCATGTCGCGACCATCGCGGCCGTTGACGTTCTGGCGTCCGACACGGCGCTGGCTGCGAACGAACACAGTTCAGCGAAAGAATCGATGGCATGACCTCAGCCCTCAACTGCCGCAACTGGCTCGCCGTATTGGTATGTGGGCTGGCCGCCTGCCAACCCAGCGGCGCACAGAATCCACCTCCCGCAGCGGCGCGGGGCGAACAGGAGATCGCCTCGGCCTATCATCCGGCCTACCTGCGTCCCGCTGATGCGCGTTCGGAATGCTTGGGGAGACTGGTCTTTGAGTTACCCAGTCAGCCTAGGTTCGAATGGGGCTTGCCCAAACGGGCCCGCACCAACAAAGAGATTCTTGGCTTCTCACGCATCCTGCGTGGCGGGCAAGACATGATCCATTTGGCAAATGTCGCGATCGTTGTGGCCGCTGAGGCGACGCCCGAGACGATTCTGGAAATGCAGGATTCCGTCAGAACGGACAAGAGCATTGCACTTCAGGATTTCGACGAGAACATTCGAAAGTCCCGCAACTATGCACACGGCTTGGCGGACGATCTTCAAACCCCAGACTTGAAGTCGGACCCGCAAAGATCCGCAGAGTATAAGAAGACCATTCTTGAGGTAGAAAAAGAGGTGGAGGACTACGCCCGCCGCAAGCGTAATCTCGACAAAGACTGGCACCCGACCGACTGGGGCCTACCCGACAGCACCGGCTACATCGCTGGGCCCACCCTCTATGCCTTTGTGCTGCGCGAGGGCTTTGCATTCCAGTTCATGTCGACGGGCGGCGAAGGCGAAGCGCGCTTTGAGGAACGTCTGGCTGCGTTCAAAGACTTGCTCTCGCGCTTTGAATATCGACCGCTGTATCAGGTGCCCAAGCAGCTTGGTCTGTGTATTCCGCATGGCTTCATCCGCGATGATGGCAAAGGGCATTTCAGCGCCGAGGTGTCCTATCGCTTCACCGACAGCCCCGGCGTGATTTACACACTAGGCACCGCGATAGAAGGCGAGCGCAATTTCAATCCGAATGAACCCTTGCTTGAGGCGACTGCTCGCTCCACCGTGGCGGGCCTGATGAGTAATGGCTACGGCCGCAAACTCAAGACCCTGGGACCCAAGAGTACGCATATCGGTGCTCGCTCAGGCGTCATCGGTGGCATCTACACCACGGCAGGCGTCCATGGCTATAGCGTCTATGCCGGCACACGCGGCTGGGATCATTCCCAAGTCTTGCCCTTCATTTCGCTGAACCTGCGCAGCTTCGATCGCGCAACCGCACCGGAAGACCTCAACGTCGATCCGCCCGCCTTCGAGCAGAGCCTGCGACGCTTCGAGCTAACGCAGCAATCGCTGCGCACGCGTAGGACACCGTAACTGAACATGGCTACGAGCACGTCTAGCCGCTATTCCTTATCAGGCGCTATCAATTCGCTGATACTTAAAATGCCTGCTGATAGTATGACCTATCTGGGAGTGCATATTTGCCCTGATAGTAAGGTTAAGCTCATTCCGGAGTCGGGTTGCCCGCAGAAATTAGCCGAGGCTTGGAGATCAATCGGCAGTGGGGCTTACACAAGCTGGGTAATTGGCAGGTGGCGGAATCTTGAGGTTTCTGACAATGTACTCTTGTGTGTGAAGACTTGAGCCTATTTTCTGAATGGATATGTATATGAAAAATTATCTCTACTCGTCATGTCTTGCCTGTTCGCATCGGTGGCTTGTTCGCCAGTTCATGATGGGATCGATAATCAACGTAATGCAATAAAAAATGCAGAAGTCTTATATTTTGACGTTAACTTACATAGCTATCTTGATCGGCCGATCTCTGAGGTGTACCTAAATGGGAAGCATATAGGCGTGGCAAGTGGCCAGCCTCATCGGGGTGCAGGAGGGCTAATAACTGGCGTTGAGGTGCCCTTGGGGCCACAAGCGGTAACCTGGCGGCTAGACGGTCCAGAGGGGATGCCTGGAAATGGTGAAACGGTTAAGGCCATCAATCAGCCGATACTTAAAAAGCCTGCTGATAATATGACCTATTTGGGGGTGCATATTTATCCTGATAATACAGTTGAGCTCATTCCCGAACCTGGCTGGCCAGAGAAGTCCCCGCGAGGCTTGGAGATCAACCGGCAATGGGAGCTCCAACACGCTGGATAACTAGCAGGTGGTGTAATATTGATGTTTATGACAATCTACTCTTGTGTGTGAAGACTTGAGCCCAATTTATAAATAGGATATGTATATGAATAAGTCATCTCTGCTCGTCATGTTTTGCCTTTTTGCATTGGTGACGTGTTCGCCAGTTCACGATGGGATTAATGCTGATGGTAATGCAATGAAAAACACAGAAGCTTTGCTCTTAGATGTCAATCTATATAGTTATCTTGATCGGCCAATACTTGATGTGTACTTGAACGGTAAATTCATTGGTGATGCAGGGGGGCAACCGCATCGTGGTGCGGGCGGGCTGATGACGGGTGTTGAGGTGCCCTTGGGGCCGCAAACGGTAACATGGAGGTTGGACGGTCCGAAGGGGATGCCTGGGAACGGAGAAACGGTTAAGGCCATCAATCAGCCGATACTTAAAATGCCTGCCGATAATATGACTTATTTGGGTGTGCATATTTATCCTGATAATACAGTTGAGCTCATTCCCGAACCGGGTTGGCCAGAGAAGTCCCCGCGAGGCTTGGAGATTAACCGGCAATGGGAGCTTCAACACGCTGGATAACTAG